>CAVUBM010000031.1:0-13969 GCA_963739645.1 uncultured Actinomycetota bacterium | reverse complement strand
CAGTTGCTCGCGGGAGACGCCGCGGTCGGTGATGATCTCGTCAACGTCGGTCACCTTGCAGATCCGCGCAAACGTCACCTTGCCGATCTTGGAACTGTCTGCGATCACGATGCTGCGGCGAGCGCGGCGAAGGAAAGCCAGGTCGGTCTGCGCCTCCATCTCGTCGTGGGTAGTGCAGCCGTCCTGTGGGGTGAGGCCATCGACGCCGATGAACGCGATGTCGAGGTGGTAGTTAGCGAGCATCGCCTCGGCCGCGGGCCCGACCAGCTCGAACGAGCTGCGCACAATGCCGCCGATCACGACCAGCCGCAGGCCAGGCCGGCCGACGAGTTCCGACGCGATGTTGATCGCATTGGTCACGAATGTGAAGTCGCTGCGGTACGCGAGCGCACGCGCCACCTCCAGTGCAGTAGTGCCGCCGGTCAAGCCAACCACTGCACCCCGGTCGACCAGGCTGGCAGCGGCCGCGCCGATACGCTGCTTCTCGGCCAGATGACTGGCCCCGTCCGCAGCATCGACCAGCCTGGCCACCGCGCCGCCGTGAGTGCGCACCAGCAGCTTGCCGGAGCTCAGTGCCTGCAGGTCCCGCCGCACGGTCGCACCCGACACACCGAGTGCGCCGGCGAGGTCGTTGACATTGACGGACCCGCGCTCGGCTACGCGATCCAAGATCACACTGAGCCGCTCCTGCTTTCGCACCCTGGGATGCTACCAGGCAGGTGATCAGTTATGCACATATGATCGTTTCCTGCCCAGATAAGAGTGTCGTGCTAATTCTTGTCCTGATCGTGACCTGATCTGTAATATGCCGGTTCTATGGTCAGTTGAACAACTTACACACAAATGAGCACCTGATCGCGCAGCCGACTGTGCACGTGCCAGGACACTGCCCCGGTACCCGACCCCCGCGATGGCGGCGTAACGAAGGAGAGGCACATTGGCTAGGACGCTGAGCAGTACACGAGGCCGCCTGAGCCTAACGACGACGGTCGCCGCGGCGGCTGCCCTCGCGCTCGCTGCCTGCGGTGGCAGCAGTTCAGGCAGCTCCACCGCATCGAACAAGACGTCGGGCGCAACGATCACGGTCGCGCTTGCGGCCACCCCCCCGCCGAAGGCTGCGCTAGCTGCCTTCACCAAGCAGACCGGCATCAAGGTCAAGTGGGTCAACATCGACTGGGACAGCCTGCAGACGAAGATCTCGGCCGCCGCGGCCGCCAACACCTATTTCGCCGACGCGACCGACGTCAACTGGTCCCGGGTCGGCCAGCTGGGCAAGCTCGGCTGGTTCTACCCGATGGAGCAGTTCGTCAACACCAAGACGATGGCCCCGGACATGCCGCAGATCAAGTCATTCACCGTCGGCGGCCACGTCATCGGCATTCCCTACGACGCGTCGTTCATGGTGACGACGGTGAACAAGAAAATGTTCGCCAAGGCAGGCATCACCACGATGCCGACCACGCTGAACGCGTACACCAGCGACCTCAAGAAGCTCCAGACCTCGGGTGTCTCGGCGCACCCGCTGGATATCCCGTTCTCGGCCGCCGAGGGCCTGTCAACATACTGGTACGAGACGACCGGGGCCCTCGGCGGCACCGTGCTGAACCAGCAGTACAAGCCGCAGTTCACCAGCCCGGACTCGCCCGGTTACAAGGCAGCCACGTGGATGATCAACGCGATCAAGACCGGCCTGGTGCCGAAGGGCAACATCAATGTCACCGACAGCCAGGGCATGCAGACGCTGATGGCCAAGGGCCAGGTCGCGAGCATCTTCTCCGACTACTCCGGCAACCTCGGCACGCTGTACAACGTGCCCAGCTCGTCGTCGGTCGTCAATCAGGTCGAATACCTTTCGACGCCCGGCGCGACCGGCACCGCGGCCAACTGGAGCAACCCGGACGGCATCGGCATTCCCAAGCAGGCGAAGTACCCGAAGGCAGCCGCGAAGTTCATCCAGTGGTTCACCAGTGAGCAGCAGCAGGTTGACTTCGCCGGCGTCAACGGCCCATCGAAGGCCTGGTCGGCCTACGCACTGCCGTCGCACCTCAGCGCCGTCAAGGCCATGGCCGCGAAAGGCAACCTGGTCGGCGGCGACCAGTTGAGTGCCATGCTGGCCACGTCCAAGCCAGTGTTCCCGGGCGGTGCGCCGCCCTGGTACCCGCAGTTCTCCAACTCCGTCTACACAAACCTGCACGCCGCCGCGGCCGGCTCCGAGACGGTCGCACAGGCCATCAAGACCATCGCAAACACGGCGAACGGGCTCGCGGGCTGAGTAGCTGATGGTGAAAGCCTCGTCGCCACCCGACGAGACACAAGCCGCCCCGGCGGCCGGGCCGCCTGCCCGGCGACTGGCCGCCGGACGGCGGCTGGTCCGGCGGCAGCCGGGTGGCCGGCCGCCGGAAGGCCGCCGATACGCCGCGAAAGGCCTGCCGTACCTGCTGGTCACGCCGCTGGCGGTGTTCATCATCGGGCTCGCGCTGGTCCCGGCCGCATTTACCATCATCGCGTCGTTCTACCGGGTCAATCCGCTCGACCCGCCGACCCGGTTCGACGGCCTCGGCAACTTCCGGCGGCTGTTCGCCAACAGCGCTGTCCTGACCAGCTTCGGCAATACGGCCGTGTACGTCCTGGTCGGCGTGGTGCTGTCGACCGTGCTCGGCATCTTTTTCGCAGTCGTGCTGCGGAGGCCGTTCCGCGGGCGCGGCTTCGTGATCGCGGTGCTAATCCTGCCCTGGGCCCTGCCAGGTGTCGTCGAGGGCATTCTGTGGACGGGCATCTACGACCCCAGCACCGGCCTGCTGAACGGGGTGCTGTCGTCGCTGCACCTGGCCAGTCAGGGTTCGGTGCTGCTCGGCGACAACCGCTGGCTGACGATCTTCCTCATCGAGCTGGTGCAGGTGTGGCAGATCACGCCGCTGTCCACGCTGCTCGTGCTGGCATCCATGCAGCTCATGCCGGGGGAGCTGTTCGAGGCGGCCGCGATCGACGGTTGCGGTGCGTGGAAGTCGTTTCTGGCGCATCACCCTGCCGCTGGCCCGGCCGGGAATCGCGGTGGCGGTCGTGCAGGCACTGATCGTCACGCTTAATGTCTTCGACCAGCCCTACGTGCTCAACGGCGCCGCGACAACCGGATCGTCAATCACCGAGCAGACGTACTTCATCAGCTTCCAGGACCTGGACTTCGGCGGCGGCTACGCGCTCTCCCTGCTGATCACCCTGATCACTCTGGTCGTCTCGCTGGTCATCGTCCGTGCCGTGTACCGGAGGGTTGAGTATTGAGGCAAAGAGGGAGCATCGCGCGGCCCGTCGGCTTGGCTCTTCTGCTGATCTGGTCGCTCGTGCCGATCTACTGGTCGCTCAAGACGAGCCTGGAAACCGAGGGCAATGCACGTGCCCAGAACTACGTGCCCCTCCATCCCACGCTGGGCAACTACGCGGCGCTGCTGACCCGGCCCGGGGACCTGCCCGGCCAGATCCGCCGCGCCGCGCTCAATATGGTCATCGAGTGCGGCGCCGCCACGATCGTTACGGTCGTGCTGGCCACCCTGGCCGCCTACGCGTTCGCGCGGATGAAATTCCGCGGCCGGGACGTGCTCTTCTACGCGGTGCTCGCCACGCTGGCGTTCCCGGCGTACACGACCCTGATCCCGCTGTACAAGATCATGAGCGACTTCCAGCTGGTGAACACCTATACCGGCATCGTGCTCGTCTATGTGTCCGGGTTCCTGCCGCTGGCCACCTGGGTGCTGCATAACTACTTCGTCAACATGCCGATCGGCCTGGAGGAGGCCGCCCTCATCGATGGCGCGAGCAGGCTGCGGGTACTGCGCTACATCGTGCTGCCGCTGGCCATGCCAGGAATCGTCTCGGTTGCCCTTATCACGTTCCTGTTCGCCTGGGCCCAGTTCCTGTTCCCGTTGGTGCTGTCGACGGACTCCTCGACGCAGCCACTGACCGTAGTGATCGCTGCGCTGCAAGGCCGCCACGTCGTCCCCTCAACGCTGCTCAACGCGGCCGGGGTGCTCGCCATCGCCGTCCCCGCGGTGCTCGCTCTCGCGTTTAACCGCTACATCGTCAACGGGCTGCTCGCTGGCAGCAGCAGGTAACCCCCGCCGTCCCAGCGTCCCGCAAAGGAGCCACGTGCCAGAGAACTCGCTCGTGCTCATCGGCGCGGGCAGCACGGTATTCACCCCCGGCTTGATGACCGATCTGGCCTCCTCGCCGGTCTTTGCTGGCTGGACCATCCACCTGGTGGACCTGTCGGCCGAGGCGGCCGGCACCATGGCCCGGCTTGGCCGCCGGATCGCGAAGGAGCGCAGCGCTGACCTGAACTTCGTCGCGCACACCGACCGGCGTGCGGCGCTGCCCGGCGCAAGATTCGTCACCACGACGATCGCCGTCGGCGCCGCGGCCGGCTGGCTGCACGACGTCGAGGTGCCAGCCCGGCACGGTGTCACGCAGACTGTGGGCGACAGCGTAGGGCCAGGTGGCGTGCTGCGAGCGCTGCGGCACGTGCCCGAGCTGGTCGCGATCGCGAGGGACGTCGCCGAGCTGGCACCCGGCGCCCTCCTGGTCAATTACAGCAACCCGCTGACGGCCAATGTTCGCGCCATCGCGTCGCAGACGCCGGTGCGCGTGATCGGGCTCTGTCACGGGACCATGCACACCCTCACTGCACTGGCCGGCGACCTTGGCGTACCTCGCGACGAGGTGCATGCCGTCTTCGCCGGCCTCAACCACCTGTGCTGGCTCCTCGACCTGCGCCGCGGCTCGGAAGACCTCTACCCGCGGCTGCGCGCGCTGGTCAGCGAGCACGCAGGCGGAGCGGACGCACCCTCGACCCGGCGGGAGGGCGTGCACCTGCCGGTCTCCGCCGACCTGCTGCGGACGTTCGGCCGCTACCCGGCGCCGGGTGACCGGCACGTTTCCGAGTTCTTCAGCTGGTACCTGCGCGGCACCGACGGCGATGCCCTGCCCTGGGGGCTACAGGGCGGGCGCGACATGACGATGGAGTACATCAGCGCAAAGCACGACCTGTGGGACCGGCTGCACGGCCAGGCTGACGGGGCGCTGCCGCTGGACGGGACCGAGAAACAGGAAGCCGAGCGGCTCGTCGCGATCGCTGCCGCGATCGTCACCGGGCGTGACACGGTCGAGCTCGCAGTCAACCTGCCCAACCAGGGGAAGATCTCCAACCTGCCATCGGATGCGGTAGTCGAGGTCCCGGCCGTCGTCGGCGCCGCCGGGGTCACCGGACTGGCCGTGGGCCCACTGCCCGAGGCGATCGCCGCGGTGCTGACAGCGCGCATGCAGCAGCAGGAACTGACCGTGCGCGCCGCGCTGTCCGGCAGTCGCGCCCAGGCCGTCCAGGCGCTTGCCCTCGATCCGCTGGTGCCCGATCCGCACACCGCCACGGCGATCCTCGATGACGCCATCGGCGTCCACGGCGGCACCATGAGCCGCTTTGCGGCTCCGCTGCCGTGAGCCCGACGGCCGCTGATCAGCGCCGTGCTGCCGGGCAGTACGCTCGCCTGCGGCCGGCCTGGCCCGCCGCCGTGGCCATCGATCCCGTCCGTGATGTGCTGCCGGATTACCCGGCTGCCTGCCTACTGCAAAGGAGCGCGGCATGACCGCCGGCACCACCGATGGCAGGGAAGCCAACAACCCGGCCACGGCGGCAGAGATCCGTCAGCAGCCGCAGCTGTGGAAGCTCGTGGCGGCCGAGGCGGAGCTACGTCGCAGCTCAACGGGCGCCTTCCTGCGGCCGCTGCTGAGCGAGCAGCGGGCCCGGGTCATCCTCACAGGCGCAGGCACGTCCGCGTTCGCAGGACAGGTGCTGGCCCCCGCGCTTACCGGCCGGCTGCGTCGACGCGTCGACGCAGCCGCGACCACCGACATCGTGACCAGCCCGCGCGAGGTCCTTGGCGAGGACGTGCCGACGCTGCTGGTCTCGCTGGCCCGGTCGGGCGACAGCCCGGAAAGTACCGCAACTACTGCCTTCGCCGACGAACTGCTGTCGGATGTCCGCCACGTTGTCATTACCTGCAACAGGCACGGCCAGCTGGCGAAGGCGCACTCGGAACGAGCCGACTCGCTCGTGCTATTCATGCCGCCCGCGGCCAATGACCGCGGCTTCGCCATGACGTCGAGTTTCACCAGCATGCTGCTGGCCGCGCAGCTGGTCCTCGACCCAGACAGCTCGGGTGGCAGGTACGTGGACCGGCTGGGCACAGCCGCCAGTCAGCTGCTCACCGAGCGGACCGGCCAGCTTGCCGGGCTCGCCGGCCGCCGTTACCGCCGTGTGGTCTATCTCGGCAGCGGCGCGCTCACCGGGCTGGCTCGTGAGGCAGCACTCAAGCTGCTGGAACTCACAGCAGGCCAGGTCATCAGCTACTGGGATTCCCCGCTCGGCTTCCGGCACGGGCCGAAGGCGGTACTGGAGCAGGGAACGCTCTGCGTCGTGTTCGTCTCCACCGATCCCTACTCCCGGCGCTACGACCAGGACATCGCCAACGAACTGCGCCGCGCCCTCGGCGACGAGCACGTCGTCGAAGTCTCCGCGCAGGCCGCCGACGGCCGGCCCGCCTGGTACATAGGTGACCTCGGCGACGTTCCCGACCCGCTGGTCGCCTTGCCGTACGCCGTCGTCGCCCAGCAATTCGCGTTGCTCGCCTCGCTGGAGCTCGGTCTCACCCCAGACAATCCGTTCCCGTCCGGCGAGCTCAGCCGGGTCGTGCGCGGCGTGGGCATCTACCCGCTGCGTGGGCAGACGTGACGGACTTCTTCCTGGGCTGTGACGGCGGGGGGACGAAGACGGATCTCGTCGTCGTCACCGGCGAGGGCCGCCTGGCCGCTTCCCTGCACGCCCCGAGTACCTACTACCTGTCGTCTCGCTCGCGGGATAGCCAGCTCGTCAGCGAGGTACTCGATGAGGCAGTGCCTGCTGTCTGCTCGCAGGCAGGGATCGGGCCAGGCGGCGTCCGGTTCGCGTTCTTCGGCTTGCCGGGCTACGGCGAGGTGCGGGCGGACGTGCCGCGCCTGGACGCTGCGGTGGCCCGGGCGCTTCAGCACAGCCGGTTCCGCTGCGACAACGACATGCTGTGCGGCTGGGCCGGATCGCTGGCCGGCGCAGACGGCATTAACGTCATCGCCGGCACTGGCTCGATGACCTACGGCCGGCGGGCCGGAGTCGGCGTTCGCGTCGGCGGCTGGGGTGAGCTTTTCGGCGACGAAGGGTCTGGCTACTGGATCGGCATCCGGGCGCTGCGCGCATTTACCAAGGCGAGCGATGGCCGGGCCGAGCGCGGCCCGCTGTACGACGTGCTCCGCCGCGACATGGCACTGGACGCGGACATCGACCTCGTCGGGCTGGTGCTGCATCAGTGGCAGGGCGCGCGGCAGCAGATCGCCGCACTCGCACCTGCTGTCCGCGAGGCCGCCATCTCCGGCGACCGCTGCGCGCAGGCGATCCTGGCCGCCGCCGCAGCCGAGCTCGTCGGGCTCGTCGGCGCTACCCGGCGCCGGCTCGGGTTCAAGTCCGGCGAGGCCGTCCCGGTGTCCTACTCCGGCGGGATCTTCGCCATGCCAGAAGTGCTGGCGGCCTTCCTGGCCGGCATCAGCGCTCTGTCTGCGGGCTACCGCGTCCGCAGGCCCCGCTATGCGCCAGTGATCGGCGCTGCGCTCTATGCCGCGACGCTGGCCGGCGCGCCACTCGATGACGCCGCGCTGCACGCGCTGCCTGCTATCCCCGCAGCTCCCACCAGCCCGGGATGAGCTGAGGACTTCGAGGGAAGTGGCGGGTGATGGACACCGACGTGCTCATCGTGGGCGCTGGCCCGGCCGGCCTGATGCTGGCCGGTGAACTTTGCCTGGCCGGAGTGCGGCCGCTGGTACTGGAACGGCAGCCACGGCTGCGAGAGACCCCGAAGGCCAATGGTTTCAACGGGCAGATCGTGGAACTGCTGCGCTACCGGGGCCTGCTGGACCGGGTCGAAGCGGCCAGTGCCCGCCCCATCTGCCCGGCTCCTGCGGCCCCGTTCGGCGGTGTGCAGCTGGACTTCTCACACCTGGCGGATCCTCCGATATGGGCGGTGCCTCTCCCGCAACCGCGGCTGGAGCGCCTGCTCGACGAACACGCCCGCGAACTCGGCGCCGGCCTACGTCGCGGACACGAGGTGGCCAGGGTCAGCCAGGACGATGCGACGGTGACCGCAGACGTGCGCGGCCCGGACGGCCGCTACCAGGTGACCGCCCGGTACCTGGTGGGCTGCGACGGCGCGCACAGCAGGGTCCGCGACACGGCCGGGATCCCGTTCCCCGGCACCACCTATCCAGAGGTCAACCGGCTGGGCCAGGTCACCGTGCCCGATTCGGTGACCCGGCTGGACAGCGGCGACCTCGACGTCCCTGGGCTGGGTCGGATCCGTGCCGGTTTCACCCGGACTGACCACGGTGTCTTCGGGTTCGGGACGCTCACCTCTGGGGCTCTGCTCGTTCAGACCACCGAGGACGAGCCTGCCGAACCCGCCGAAGCCGGCGATGACGAGGCAATGACCCTGGTCGAGTTCCAGGACAGCATCCGCCGCGTGCTCGGCGGAGATTTTCCCGTGGTAGACGTGATCCGGCTGTCGCGCTACGGGTTTCAGGCCCGGCAGGCGCAGCGGTACCGCCACGGACGGGTCCTGCTGGCCGGCGACGCGGCTCATCAGTTCCCCGCCACCGGTATAGGCATCAATTTCGGCATGCTCGACGCGGTCAACCTGGCCTGGAAGCTGGCCGCCGTCATCATTGGCTGGGCGCCAGCGGGCCTGCTGGACACCTATCACCACGAACGCCACTTCGCCGGGGCCCGGGCACTGCTGCAGACCCAGGCTCAGGTCGCACTGCGGCGCGGGCAGGACCCAGCCGCCGAGGCTCTTCGGGGGCTCTTCCTGGAACTACTCGCCGACGAGCAGCCATTGCGCCGTTTGGGGGCCCTTATCGCCGGTACCAGCATCCGCTACCCGATGCCCGGGCCCGGCCAGCACGCCCTGGCCGGCACCTTCACACCCGACCTCACCCTGCGCACCGGCCAGGGCACAACCAGCGTCGCGGAACTCATGCACGCCGCCCGGCCCGTCCTCCTCGACCTGGCTGGCCGCCCAGATCTCCGCGAGACCGCCAGAGGCTGGCAGCATCGCGTCGACATCCACAGCGCGGAAACTCATCAGCGGCCAGCCGACGCCCTGCTGATCCGCCCGGACGCCCACATCGCCTGGGCCGCCAGCATCGACGAACCCGCTGGCACCGCCACGCTCGCGCTGCGGCAAGCGCTCTCCTGCTGGTTCGGGACACCGCAGTGACTGCGCCGCCTTCTCGCGGCGCCGCCGGGTCTGCGTGCAGCTCGAGCCCCAGCGCGCGGTAGCCGATGAGCGTGCGCGGCCCCCGGACCGAGATCGTGATGCTGCAACCGCCTGACGGGGGCACGCGGCTGGAGCTCTCAAGCTTCGCCCGGCCAGACCACCTGCCCGGTTCGCCGGACGCCCCCGCCAACGAGCTGGGATTGCGCAACGTGGCCTTCGAGGTTCATGACCTGCAGGCGGCCGCTGATCGGGCGGCCACAGACGGCTACCGGTTGGTCGGCGGCATCGGCGAGTACGAGGGCACTTGGCGGATGGCTTATGTCCGGGGTCCGGAGGGGATTATCGTTTCGCTGGCCGAGCGCATCGGCTGAGCCCCGGAAGCCAGACCGGGCGCGCGGAGCACGGCCGGCTTGAGGCGGGCCAGTCCCGGGTGATCGCCTCCCCGCTTCAGCCGGTGGCATACTGCGGGCGCCCCGCGGGCCGGTAGACCTGAAGCATTACGCCCTTCGAGTCGGCTCGTGAGTCGACCAGGTCAAGCGCTATGTCCGGGCCGTTGCCGGGGAACAGCCGCGTGCCCTGGCCGACGACCACCGGGACAATGAGCAGGTTCATCTCGTCCACGAGCTCGTTGGCGAGCAGCCACCGGATCAGGGCACCGCTGCCGTGCACCTGCAGCTCACCGCCCGGCCTGGCCTTCAGCTCGCCGATGGCCGCTGCGATGTCACCGGACAGAACGGTCGTGTCTGCCCATGGCGCGTCGGTGAGCGTGCTCGATACGACGTACTTGGGCCGTGTGTTCAAGGCATCCGCGATGGGGCCGCTGCCCGGATCCATCACCCCCCAGTACCCGGCGAAGAGCTCGTAGGTCCGCCGGCCGAACAGGAACGCGTCGGCACTCTGGTAGGTCTGGTTGATGGACGCCCGTGTCTCGTTATCGCCCGCCCCCAGGGCCCATCCACCGCGCTCGAATCCACTTCTGCGGTCCTCATCCGAAGCGCCGCCGTTTCCCTGCATCACTCCATCGACGGAGACCTGTGTGGTAGTCGTCAGTTTCATGATCGCGGTTCCCTTCTCCTGAGGGCGCCCCTCGTGGGCGGCCTCTCACCCCTGCTACGAACACCTCCGCCCCGATCCGACACCGCCTCCGGGATTTTCGAGGACTACCGAGAGCGACCGCACCCGCAGACAAGCTCAGCCGGCGGGGCGGACGGCCAGTGCCGTGATGATGGCGGCCATCGTGGTGGCGGCGGTAGGGGATAGCAGGAGCCGGCCTGGCCCGGGTTCTGGTGCAGAGCGTTGCTTCGCTGGCGGGGTGAGCGGCGAGATGGAATTGTTAGGCCGCCACGGCAAACAGCTGCCATTGGTCGGCGACGCCTTTGAGCGTGTACGCTCCCCGGCCGGCGAAGTGGATCTCAGATCCGGCCACGAGCTGCTTGACGGTCGAAGTGACGAGCACTTCACTGGGCTGGGCAAGGGCGGCGACCCTTGCGCCGACATGTACCGCGATGCCGGTGGCCTTGGTCCCTTGGCATTCGATCTCGCCGGTGTGCAGACCGGCACGGATCTCCAGGCCGATCTCCCGGA
Source organism: uncultured Actinomycetota bacterium (assembly GCA_963739645.1). Lineage (GTDB taxonomy): Bacteria > Actinomycetota > Actinomycetes > Streptosporangiales > Streptosporangiaceae > JASHPR01. The sequence continues at coordinate 3,044 of CAVUBM010000031.1, read as the reverse complement.
CCGCATCGCGGATAGCGCAAGCGCAACGGATGGCCCGTGTCGGCCCGTCGAAGGTCGCGAAGAAGCCGTCGCCAGCGGTGTCGATCTCGGTTCCGCCATAACGCTGCAGGAGCTGGCGGACTCGGGCGTGGTGGCTGTCGAGCAGCTGCCGCCAACGGTGGTCGCCGATTGCCTCGAGCTTCTGGGTGGAACCCACGATGTCGGTGAACAGCACGGTGGCAAGCACGCGGTCCGCTGCCGGGGGAAGCCGGACTCCGGTGACGAACGCCTCGATCTCGGCGAGGATCTCCCCGCTGGCCGGGCCGGTGAAGAACGGGTGAGTGTCTCCTGGGAACTCAACGAATCGGGCACCCGGGATGCGGGCAGCAAAGTCGCGGGCCGCCTCGATGTTGGCGACCGGATCTCCTGTGCGGTTCATCACCAGCGCAGGGACGCGAACGCTTGGCAGGATATCGCGCATATCGATCAAGCAGTTCATGCGTTCGAGGGCCGCCAAAGCCGACGGACTGGCCGATGCCTTCAGATAACGCATGAAAAACCTGACGTAAGTCAAATCCTTTGGAATGCCAGCGCCAGGCCCCGTCAGGTACTCAACGGTGACGCCATTCTCGGCGAGATAGGCAATCTCTTGGTCGGCTTCCTCCCGGGTTGGCCCCCAAGGGTAATCATCGGCCCTGATCCAGCGGGCCTGAGCGCCCCACACCAACAGCGCGCGAGTCCGCTGAGGGAACGTTGACGCAAAAAGGGCACCCAGGTTGGCTCCTTCTGAGTACCCGAATACGACAGCCCGGTCGCTCCCGGCTGCATCCATCACCGCCCTGATGTCGTCCATCCGCTCCTCCGGCGTTGCGGCGTCGGTTGGACGATCCGACAGGCCCGTTCCGCGCTTGTCGAAACGGATCAGCCGGCAAAAAGAGCCAAGCCGGTCCAGGAAGCTGGCCTTTTCCGGCCACTCCCAGTCCAGATCAAGATGAGAGGCAGTACCCGGCGCCAGGACCAGATCGACCGGACCCTCACCCGTGACCTGATAGGCGATACGGACATCCCCGCTCTTGGCATACTTCGTGTCAGGCGGCATCGACGGCCAGTTTCCGTCACGACCTGATGGGGACGCAACCCAGGGGACTGCCGCGAGCGGCCAGGGAACGCTCGGATCGTTTTCCCGCCCTCTAGGGCTGACAGCGAGCCGAGTCAGGCACTGCCCTGGCCTTCCCCCGAGCCGCTGAACTCAAGCGATCCGGCAGCGGGGTGATCTGCGCCCGCTTCACTGCCAGCGGAAACGAGAGGGCCCGCCGAGTTATCACGCACGGCCGTGCAAGTGCGCTGTCGGGCTCACACAGTCGGCACATCCAGCTGCACCACCTCACCAGCTGCGGCCTCCCACCTGGCCGCGTGTCGGATGGGTGCCCCGGGACGGTACAGCCGAGACCGCCGGACCCCGCGCGGCCAGCAGCACCCAGCAGATCAGGCCGGGAGGGCAGAACGGGCTGCCGGAGCGCTGCTCGATCTGCGAGGCGTTCAGCCGCACCAGCCAGCGGCCCGCCAGCTGAGCGCAAGTCGTCAGCGCCCTGCAGCGCCGATGTCGCGGAGATCGACGGCGCCGATCACCCGCGGTGCCGCCGGCAGCTCAGATCCCGGTGCGCAGCGTGGACGCGTACTTCTTCCAGGGCCGTTCGACCATGATCGGGAAAAGCATCCGTAGCGGGGCGGGCACGTGCTTCATCATGTAGGCGCGGTCAGCCGCGTCGAGCGGTTCGAGCATCATCCCCGCTGCGATGGCCCTCTTGTTACGCGGAACCGAGTTCATCCCGCGCTTGCCCATGGCGTCCCACTCCTGCTGCGTGAGCGTCACGGCGGCGAGTGGGACGACCTTTTGCTCCTCGTCGTCGAGGTGGGGCTGGACGACCTCGTTGAGGTGGTCGAGCGCTGCCGCCAGTGCCTCGCCGGTCTCGGCCGAGGGCCGCTGGCGCCAGGTCGCGCACGCGGCCGACGCGGCGTCCAGTGCCGTCGCGATGACCTGGTGCTCGTGCTCGACGTGCTCCGTCATCGGGGCCTGCTCGGGCACCCGCTCGATGAGTTTGGGGTACAGCAACTCGTCTTCGTCTTGGTGATGGCTGTGCAGCCCCCCAAGGACGAGATCGATGTGATCGGCCAGGAACGTAACCCGCCCTGGTGACGGCGTCGGGCCGGCGCGCACCAGCCGTGCGGCTTCGTCGTAAGCCTGCCGGAAGAGGCGGTGGACGATCGCCATGTCGCGCACCTCAATCGGGTGTTCCTTCGACATTTACATACCCCCTTAGCGCTTGGGCCCGGCTTGGGGTCAGCTCGCGGTGCGGCCCGCGTCCAGACGCAGCGGCACGCCAACCTGCCCCCATGCCGGCGGCACTCAGGCCAACGATAGCTACGGCAACTGAACAGCTGGCCCGCTGCAACCCGTCCACCAGCACTGATAGCGGATTCTCCACATGATCTCCACAAGTTCTGCAGCCAGCATCCGCGCCGGATGGGCTCAGGTCGTTGATCTTCCGTGGCAACGGCGCGCGATCGTCCGCGCTGATAACCCCGACTCCCGGTCCGCCAGCCGCACCACACGCCGGTCCCCGCGCTGGTGTGCGAGGAAATCGAAGACATCCGCCGCGGTGATCTCCACCGGGATCCCTACCGGTCACCGTGAAGAACGCCTTCAGATCGAAGGCCACCGCCCGCAGCGTATTCGGCCGGCACCGGTCTGCCACGAACCCCAGATACCGGTCCACCAACCAGTCACTCAGCCAATACCGGCCTGCCCTGACCCGACACGCTGCGAACAAGACAAGGGAAGGTGCTCATCTCAGCACCCTCCCAGCACAGCTCGCAAGCCCGCGGAAGCCACAGATCACCGGTGTATTAAGCGATGTGCGTTGGGCACCCGGCGCAATCGCTGCTCACCTATCGTGACGGCCACGGCAGTGACCTGGTCCGCTCAGAGCGGCAATGTCCAGTGGGCATCCACAACTGCAACAGCACCCAAGCCGAAGGCATGACCGGCCCGGTGTATTGCCTAG
>CAVUBM010000030.1:0-14729 GCA_963739645.1 uncultured Actinomycetota bacterium | reverse complement strand
CATGCCACCTTCCCGCTGCGCTGGTGCCCGCGCCCCGCGCCGGACCACCAAGGATTGCTCAGGCTGGTCGGTTCGTGGCTTTGCGCACATGGAGCTGGCGGCTACGCAGAAGGGCCAGCCCGATTATGACCATAGCCATGCGATGATTCCGGCGCACCGCTGCCGGCGACGCCGCAGCGCATCCCGACAGCGCTGCGACGATGCACAGGGGTGCGGCGGAGATGATCGACTCCTTCGCCGGCATTCGGTGGGGGCATCGCATAGCTTGAGCATCCCATCGCTGTCCGCGTGATGATCAGGCCGATGGCCTGGCGTGCCGCGGGCTGCGGTCCATCACCGAGGAGTCGGCCAGGCGGCCCGCAGGGCGGCATTCTGCCCGGGATCCTCAGCTGCGGTGCGCGGCGCGCCAGGCGGCCCAGGTCTCGGCCGCGAGTTTGCCGCGGGCAGGGATGGCCAGACCGGCGGCGCGCGCCCATGCCCGGACTTCGGCGGTGCGGGGCTCGGGTGCGTCCGGCGCCTGGGTTAGTTCGGTCGTGGCGGCGGCTGCGGTCAATGGTGCGAGCCGCTGGATCGAGGCGGTTTCGGTGTCGGCCCAGGCGCGGGCGGCGGCCAGGAACCGGTAGGTCCATTCCTCGGCCAGCTGACGGGTCTCGCAGAAGACCACCGGGACGCTGGGCCAGCGGATATTCATCTCAGCGAGGCCGTCGGCGACCAGCGCGGGCCGGACCCGCTCCAGCTTGAACACCTGGGAGTAGCGGTCCTCGACCACGACCGCGGCGCGGGGCAGCGCAGCGAGCTCGGCCAGCGCGTAGCGGAGCTTCCCGCTGGTCAGACTGGCCACCAGGTCGGTGAGGGACTTGCGCTCGACGGAGGCGATGAGCCGTCCGTCGGTGACCAGGCCGTAATCACCGCAGGGCAGCGCCCGCTTGACCGTAGCGACCTGCTGGCCGCTGAACCGGTAGGCGTATTGCTCGTGGGAGTTGACCACGATCTCCAGCTCAGCGATCCCGGCAGCCCGGGCCGTGGGGGTAGTCACGTTCGGGCGGGCCTGCTTGCGGGTGCGCGGGGACTGCCAGAAGACCGCGTCGCGGCCGCGGGCCCGGGTGAAGACGATCTGCGAGCGATTCTCCCGTCCTCTGTCCAAGACGAGGTCGATCGCGGCACCCCGCCGGATACACACCCGAAGGGCTGCCCGTTCCACGATGTCGGGGTCATCGGGCCACTCGTCGGGCGACACCGGATAGCAATACAGGGCGCTGGTGCGCGGCCAGGTCCCCGAAGTCCGGAACACCATACCCCCGGCCAGCGGCAGCAACAGCAGATACGGCAGCCTGGAATCGGGGTCCGGGTTGCGGGCGATCAGCAGCTCCACACCCTCCAGCCTTCCACCCGACCGGCGCGACACGCTCGCGGACCAGCTAACGCCCCAAGACTGCCGTGATGACCGCGCATGATCGCGGCCTCTCCGGCCCGGTAATGCAATGCCATCGGTGCAGCGGCGGACCCGGCACCAGGGACCTTCTGGGAGTTGCTGCCCGGCGCGGCGCAAGCAACCGGCCAGAATGCGCCTCGGCATCCCAGCTGCGATCACCAGGCAAGGGTGATTTGCAGCCTCGCGCCGGGTGCGACGGTGTGTGCCTTGGATATCCTTCGTCTGGCTTGAGCCAGTGGTAGGAGTCTGAGTCGATAGGCCGTGCGGGCCAGGCCACGAGACGGGCGCCTACGGCGGACGGGATCGTTCTGCTGACGCCTGCTTCGGCACAGTTCCTTATGATGCTGGACAGCTTGGTCATGAATGTGTCGATCGCGACTGTCGCCAAGGACGTTCACACGACCGTGACCGGGATCCAGACCGCGATTACCTTCTACACGCTGGTTATGGCGTCGTTCATGATCACTGGCGGCAAGCTTGGGCAGATTCTCGCCCGCTAGAGAACTGCCCTGGGCGACGTGCCGGCGAGAAAATAGCTATACTTATGGCTATGACGGTGAGTGAGCAGATGCCGCTGGCGGATGTGAAGAACCGGCTTTCGGAAGTCGTGGACCGGCTGGAGCGTGAGCATGGCCGGGTGGTGATCACTAAACATGGCCATCCCGCCGCGGTGGTCATGAGCGTGGAGGATCTGGAGTCGCTAGAGGAAACCCTCGACGTGCTGGGCAGCGAGGCGCTGCTGGCCGACATCCGGGAGGCCCTGGCTGAACTTACTGCCGCTGATGCGCCGGTGCTGAGCAAGGATGAAGCGCTGAATCTGAACCGCAGCCAGTGAGGGAGCCCGGATATGCGATCGCCTGGACGTCCCCGTCCCGCCGGGCGCTGGCCCGGCTGCCCGAGAAGGTCGCCACAGCCGTGGTGGAATTCTTGTATGGCTCTCTGGCCGCTAACCCCCACCGGGTCGGCAAGCCGCTCAAATTAGGGCTCGAGGGGCTGCGCAGTGCCCGCCGTGGCGACTACCGGGTGATTTACCGCATCGATGACAACCGCCGCCGGGTGGATGTGGTAGCCATTGAGCACCGCTCAGACATCTACCGCCCACGGCAATTGTGAACACCATTCGCCAGGCAACAGATACGATCTCGCTGACCTGGGTGATACGGGTCGGCTAGCACATGGTTTACTGCTGGTGCACTCTGACATCGAACGCTCACTGCCGTGAGTGACGGGCCGGGTGGAAAGACCAGAATCGGTACAGCACAGAAGTACCGCAACTGGCAGGGACGCGGGCGGCCACGCGGGGACGCAGGAGGACGGTCGCCTGCACAGATAGACGCGGGTGGACGTGCTGCCTGGTGATGGCATGCAAGAGGTCAGGAGTTCGAATCTCCTTAGCTCCACTGGTTTTCCGGGTCTCTGTTCGAACAATAGTGACTTATCTAGTGACTACGCTTCTGAGGCCGTTCCGAACACCTCGTCCATGACTGCGGCCCCGCTCCTGATCGCGGGCACGATCACGTGCCGGCAGATGGTCTCGGTGACGTGGGTGGACTTGTGGCCCACGGTGTCGGAAAGCTCCTGGGCCGGGACCCCGTTGCTGCTCATGATGGACACGGGCGTGTGGCGGCCTTCGTGGGCGTGCCAGTGGCCGATGCCGACCCGGCGGGTGATCTGGCCGAACCGCCAATTGAGCGCGTGTCTCGTGTACTGGGTACCGTCTTCGTGGCAGAACACCAGACCGGTGTCGGCGAAAAGCGCAACTCGAGTGGCACTCGTGATTCTGCCGAGGTCGGCTTAGCAGCCGTTTTCCTGGAGGTGGAGCGCAGTAGAGCGTCTCCCGTGCCGGGAAGAGGTATCCGGTTCGCCCTGGGGGACGGCATTGACATGCCATGACCGGGTCGTCAGTCCGAGGCCTTGCTGGCGAACCAGGCTTGACATCCCCGCACGTGTCATCCGTCGCCGGACAGGTAGGAGGCAACGGCGAGAGCCGAGTAGGCGGCCAGGAGGATCGCTCCGCTAAGCCGGCTCGTTCTGCCGGTCCGCAGAACGAGCGCCGGAAGAGCAGCCGCTACTGCCATGGCTGCGAGTTCGACCGGCCGGAAGCTGAGGGCAAGCGGCGTGAAGCCCCACGAGATGAGAGCTACCAGGGGTATCACCAATCCGGCGATCTGGGCGCTTGAGGCCAGCGGGATCTCGGTTGCCAGCTTGACCCGGCCGCGTCGCGCCAGCAGCACCGCGCTTCCGTGCTCCGTCGCGTTTCCGATGATTGCAACGATCACAAACGCGACAAAGAACTCCGAGAGGTGCGCGGTGTAGGCGAAGGCTCGTAGCGTGCTGACGAGCGTTTCGCTGACGAAGGCGGTAGCGATCGTGGCAACGCCGAGCACCACGAGGGCGGCAGGCAACGACCAGCCGGTGCTTTCGGGTTCAGCGGACCTGAAGAGCTGCCACTGGCGGCGCAGCGCGTACCGGGTCACGATCACGCAGACGACCAGGAGCAGGATGGCAACAGGAACCGAGAGCCCGGCGAGCGAGCGGCGTTCCGGATCGCCGTGGAACCCTGGTGCGGCGGCGACGAGCACGAGAACGGTGGTGAATCCGACTAGGCCGAGTGAAATGTAGGCAGATCGGCGATCGATGGAGCCCCTCTGGCCGACGAGAAGCGTGAAGCCGAGGACCAGGAGGAGGTTGCTGGCGATCGAGCCTACGAGCGACGCCCTGACGATCGCGGCCAGACCCCCGGACACGGCGATGATCGCGATGATCAGCTCCGGCGCGTTACCGAACGTCGCGTTCAGGAAGCCGCCGATCCCGGGACCGGTATGGCGGGCCAGGTTGTCCGTCGCCTCGCCGATGAGCCAGGAAAGAGGGATCAGCGCCGCGCCGGCAAGCACGAACAAAGCCAGCTCGCCGACGGCGCCGAGCCGATCCAGAACCACGACGAGCGGCGCCAGCAGCAGCAGCAGCGTCAAGAGCGCACCGCGAGCGATGTTCCCACCGGCCCCGCACACACACTCACCCTACTGGGCGACGCCCGCGGCCCGGCGTTCAGCCGATCCCCGCGAGACCGGCAGCTGGCTCATCACAAGAGCTCGGGAAACCTCGGACGCAGTTGGCGGTGGCATGGTGCATAGCACTAGCGACTGCCAGGATGAGTGCGCCGCCTGCCGGCAACATGGGCAAGGACAGCTCCTTCAGCGGAGGTGGGCGAGGTGGGGTGCCTCCGGATTTCACGGCGTTCCCCTGGAGTGGTTCCTCTCCAGATGCCCTTCTGGGTGGTCAGGCCGAAGGACAGGCATGCGGCGCGTACTGTGCAGCGGAGGCAGATTCTTTTGGCTGCGCTGATCTGCTCCAGTGCAGGCCCTTCCAACACGAGGGGGAAGAACAGTTCAGGATCCTCACGCTGGCAGGCCCCTGGGACATCCAGTCCATAGAGCCCGTGGCGTCATCCGGTGCCAGCACGACGAAGCTCCATACAGTCAGCGCGAGTGCGGCGAACAGGCGCTGAAGGGGCTCGCCGGTCGTGACCTGCCGGTGCCGGCCGGCAGCTGTCGGCACCGCGTGCCGGGTGGTGAGCCGGGCTCACCACCCGGCACGATCATCACCGTGACGAAGCCGGCCAGGTCCAGAGCTCGATCAGCCTGCCGGGGCGCCTGGAGTGTCTTAGCGGTGCGCGAACCAGCGGGACCGGCCGGACCGGCTGGAGGACCGCCCCGTGATCAGGTGGAAGGCGAGCAGCAGGACGGCTGCGCCAATGATCGCGGTGATCCAGGTGGAAAGGTTGAAGAACCCTTGCAGGCTGTGGATGTGGAACAGCTTGGTGGCGACCCAGCCACCGAGCAGCGCCCCGGCAACGCCGATCAGGCAGGTGAGGATAAGGCCCTGTGATCTCCTGCCGGGGATCAGCATGTTGGCGAGCAAGCCTGCGGCCAGACCGAGAATAATCCAAGCGATGATGCCCATAACCGACTCCTTTAGCCAGTGACGAAGTCACGCACGCGGTGATCCGATCATGCTCAGGCAGATCGCGGCGGGAGAGGAAACCTCCCTTGAGTACTCACCATCCTGGTTCGTGGCGTCTTGCCGGCATCGGTTCCGTGCACGAAAAAAATCCGGGCCCTGCTATGCGTCCGCAGATTTTTTGCGGGCGCACCTGCCTGGGTCCGGAGCGGTGATCCTCACTTTACCATTTCTGGGCTTCTGCGCATAGGCCATTCCGCAGCCAATAACAGATTCCGCGCCGCCCATGCCAGTCGGCACATTGGCACGCACGGCCAGGATGTGCGCCGGAAACCCGGAACCGGGCGTGGGGTTGTCCCGGCGAATTGGCGGCGGGGTTGCATCATGCCAAACGACCTGCCGGCGCAAGCACTGGGTCTTGATCACGTCGGGTCGACCGTGGCGAGGGGCTCGATGCGAAGACGATGGGCGACAGCCAGGTCGCCTGAGCCCTGGCCGGGCCGCTGGGCCTGCCGCATCGCCCAGAGGCAGCGGGTCGCTGTGACTGTCTCTCCAGCGGGGCCGGGACCGCGCATACTGGTTAGCGAGGCGACCGAACCGGTGGAAGACTCCCAGGGGCAGGGCAGGACAGCGCGAACGGCCCTGGACGCGGCTGCGGCGTGGTTGGCGCGGGGCGCGTCCGGGTTCTGGCTGCGCGCAGGGTCGCGGTTTGGTCTGGCCTGCCGCGGCACGGTGTACCTCCTCGTCGGCTATCTCGCGTTCCGTCTGGCGCTGGCCTCGCACGGGCGGGCGGGCGCGCCGGCGAGCGGCGCCGGGGCCGTACAGGCGGCCGTCGCGCCTGCGTGGGGCCGTGTCCCGCTGGTGCTGCTCGTCGCTGGGCTCGGCGCGTACGCCCTTACCCAGCTGGTGGAGGCCGTGTTCCGGCCTGCCCACGCCACCGGCACGATGGGCGCGTGGCGGCAGCGTGCGGTGTCGTCGTGGGGGTTCTTGCTGTACTCGGTTTTCTGCCTGAGCACCGCGCGGCTCCTGGCGGAAACCCCCATGGAGCAGACGGCACAGTCCGAGCAGCGGCAGGACGCGGGCATGACCGCGGAGTTGCTGCACACGGGATGGGGCCAGGCGGTGCTCGTCCTGGCCGGGATTCTGGTCGTGGCGGGCGGCCTGGAGGCGGCCCGGCGGGCGGTCCGGCTCAACTTCCGGGAGCGGTTTACCGCCGGGCACATGTCCCGGGCGCTGGCCGTGGTCACGCGGGCCCTCGGCGCGCTCGGTTGCGTCGCGCGCGCTGTGGTATTTGTCTTGACCGGTGTCTTCCTGATCAGGGCTGCGGTGTTGTCCAGAGCGGGCCAGGCGAAGGGCCTGGACGCGGTCTTCCGTTCGGTGGCCAGCACCGCATACGGTCCGTGGCTACTGGCGCTGCTCGCCTCCGGCCTGTTCTGCTACGGCCTGTACTGCCTGCTCGAGGCCCGGTACCGCGACCTGACACCAGGCCAGTAAGCCAACATCGCAGGAAGTCTGGCCGGCCACTCTGCCGTGCAGCGGTGAGCCGACGCGACGCGACGGCCGGGGCCTGGCGATGCGGTGGCGGGCCCTGCCCGGCTCGGCCCGCCTGAAGGCGCCTGACCCGGCCGCCGCCACCGTCGGCCCTGTGTATACGAGCGTCTCCGCCAGCGTGCAGCAGTGCGCCTGAGCCGTCGGTATCGCTTCCTACTAGCCGCAGCGAGGTATTCGACGGTGGGCCCGGTCTGGCCGAATCGGGGCGAACGGATCCTTGGGGATGCCCAGAACGGGTACGCATGCGGCACAGGATTCACTCAGGCAGAAGTATGCCGGTGTGATGCGCTCGGCCAGGCGGCGTGCCTGCCGCTGGCCGGGCCTGGCCAGAAGGAGGCACGGTGGCTAGCACGATGACTGCGGGCCAGGGCCCGTATCCAGTTCAGTTCGCGGTTGAGTACCCGGATCGGCCGCTCAGCCGGCTGACGTCGTTCTTCCGTATCTTCGTGATCATCCCGATCTCGATCGTGCTCGGCACCGTCGCCGGCGGGACCTGGCAGTGGACGGGAGGTCATTCCAGCATGGCCTACGGGGGTGCGGGCGCCGGCGGGCTGCTGTTCCTTGGCCCGCTGCTGATGATCTTGTTCAGGCAGAAGTATCCCCGGTGGTGGTTCGAGTGGAACCTGGAACTGCAGCGTTTCGTCAACCGGGTATGGACCTACCTGGCCCTGATGAACGACCGCTACCCGTCGGCTGATGACCATCAGTGGGTCCAGCTGGACTACCCCTATCCTGACGCGGCCGCTGACCTTAACCGGTGGCTGCCACTGGTGAAATGGCTGCTGGCCATCCCGCATTACATCGTGCTGTTCTTCCTGGACATCGCGGTGTTCTTCGTGCTGATCGTGACCTGGTTCGCGATCTTGTTCACCGGCCGCTACCCACCAGGCCTGTTCAGCTTCGTGGAAGGCGTGTTCCGCTGGCACAACCGCGTCGTCGCCTATGCGCTCACCCTGGTCACCGACCGGTACCCGCCCTTCAGGCTGGCCCCATGACCAGCATCGGCGAGCGGCCGGGCCCGGCTGCGGCCAGCCCGCTTACCCCCAGACGCAGGCCACCGGGGCGCCGCTGACGCGACCGGTGGCCAGCCCGGCCCCGGTGAAAGACGCCGAGGTCCACATCATCTGGGCAGGGCCCGAAGCCACCAGATCTTCACCCGGTCCCTGACCAGCGTGCTCTCAGCCGCCGGCCGCGATGCTGAATGGCGCGGCCTCGCCGGGGTCAGCCGTTGCGCAGGGAGATCCGGTCAGACCCGGCGATGCTGCCAGCCCCGACGGCTCGCAGTCCTTCACCCAGGCGTTCGCGGGCCTGCCGCAAAAGCTTCAGCGAGTTGGTGGCCGGGTTCTGCGCAGCGGCCCGATCCGGATCAGCCCCATGCTCCTCGATGAGATGCGCCTGAAGCGCCGCCGCGACCTCATCGGCCGCCTTCAGCGCATGATAGATGGCCCGGTCCCGTGCACTGTCGTCAACCATGCAGCCAGTATCTCCCCCACCCTCCTTCAGCTGCACCACGGACATCCGCCGACAGGTAGATGACTGTATGCCGCGCTGAGCAAGCCCTGCCGCGGTCCGCAAGCATGCACGGCAGTCCGGGGCGATTGCCCCGGTGTGGTGGTCTTCCCGCCGGGTGCCAAATTCGTTCGGTGGATAGAATTGGTATCAGCGGCAGGAACGATAGGGCGTGCTTGTTTCCAGCTACATCTGGGCGCAGGCGGTCAAGAACGAGCCCGGAGCGATCCGGGGGTGCGGGCTGGTCGCCGTGCGCAGGACTGCTGCGAGTGCAGCCGGGAAACCGGGGCGGAGGATTCCACCGCCCCTGAGAGCGCCGCCATTAGCCGACTGCCCCCTCCATCTGCAGCTCGATCAGCCGGTTCAGCTCGAGCGCGTATTCCATGGGCAGTTCGCGGGCGATCGGCTCGACGAACCCGCGGACGATGGTGGCCGCCGCCTCGTCCTCGGTCATGCCCCGGCTCATCAGGTAAAACAGCTGATCCTCGGAGATCTTGGAGACGCTGGCCTCGTGGCCCATCTCCACGTCGTCCTCGCGCACGTCCACGTACGGGTAGGTGTCGGACCGGCTGACCGCGTCCACCAGCAGCGCGTCGCACTTGACGGTGGACTTGGAGTGCGTGGCGCCCTCCTGGACCTGGATCAGGCCCCGGTAGGACGTGCGGCCGCCGGCCCGGGCCACCGACTTGGACACGATCTGCGACGACGTGTTCGGCGCGCAGTGCACCATCTTGGCCCCGGCGTCCTGGTGCTGGCCGGTACCGGCGAACGCCACCGACAGCGTCTCGCCCCTGGCGTGCTCGCCCATCAGGTAGACGGCCGGGTACTTCATGGTCACCTTGGACCCGATGTTCCCGTCGACCCACTCCATGCTCGCGCCGGTCTGCGCGATGGCGCGCTTGGTGACCAGGTTGTACACGTTGTTCGACCAGTTCTGGATGGTGGTGTACCGGCAGCGCGCGCCGGGCTTCACGATGATCTCAACCACCGCCGAGTGCAGCGAGTCCGACTTGTAGACCGGCGCGGTGCAGCCCTCGACGTAATGCACGTACGAGCCCTCGTCCACGATGATCAGCGTGCGCTCGAACTGGCCCATGTTCTCGGTGTTGATCCGGAAGTAGGCCTGCAGCGGGATGTCCACGTTCACGTTCTTCGGCACGTAGATGAAACTGCCGCCCGACCACACCGCGGTGTTCAGCGCGGCGAACTTGTTGTCGCCAGCCGGGATCACCGTGGCGAAGTACTCGCGGAACAGGCCCGGGTGCTCGCGCAGCGCCGTGTCGGTGTCCAGGAAGATGACGCCCTTGTCCTCCAGGTCCTCACGGATCTTGTGATACACGACCTCGGACTCATACTGCGCGGCCACCCCGGCGATCAGCCGCTGCTTCTCGGCTTCGGGGATACCCAGCCGGTCATAGGTGTTCTTGATATCCGCGGGCAGCTCGTCCCAGCTGGCCGCCTGCTTCTCAGTCGACCGGACGAAATACTTGATGTTCTCAAAATCGATGCCAGACAGGTCAGCACCCCAGGCCGGCAGCGGCTTGCGCCCGAACAGCTTCAGGCCCTTCAGCCGCAGCTCCAGCATCCACTCCGGCTCATTCTTCTTCGCCGAAATGTCCCGGACAACGTCCTCGGACAAACCCCGGCGCGCGGCCTCACCAGCCACGTCCGAATCGGCCCAGCCGAACTTATACCGGTCAAGCCCCTCAAGCTCGGGATGTGCGGTCGTGGTCATACCGAGATGCCTCCGGACTCAGTTGCAGTAGTGCTGGGCTCAGGCTGGTTTCCTCTGGTCAGCTGTCTCTCCGCGGTGATACCCAACCATGGCCTCATGTGTACAGCCGCCCGCCCGGGTCATGTGCGATGCACAGCAGGACCCGGCCGTGATTGGTTAAGAAATCCCAGCCTCCCATGGCTAAAAGACTACCACAGATTCTAGAAATAGATTTCTAGTTTTTACTCCCTGTGCAGGCTGGGGTAGGCACCGGGAACCAGCCGCCCGCGGCGGCCAGCTATCCCGGGTCACCGGAAGGGAGCGGCTCATGGTCTTCATCGGCCTGATCATCATCGCCGTCGTGCTCATGGCGCTCCTGGTGCTCGGGGTGGCGCAATGCCAGCCGCAGGGCCGGACAGGGCAGCGCCCGGATACCGGGACGGTGACATCGTGAACACCTTCAGCTCCCGCAACGTCGAGGCCGCTGACAGGCTGACCCCTGGCCCAGCTCGACGATGACGGCGCGCCACCCGCCGTGACCCGGCCACAGGCCGGCGGCAGCCACGACCGCGACGCGATCCGCCGGGGTCGGATCGGGCGTGTGGCCGCAAGCCCGGCAGACGGAAGCATCACCGGCACCATCACGGGCGGCCCTGCCGTCAGCTTCCACATACCCCTTACGACAGCGGCCCCGCCGAGGCGTGAGAGCGCGCGGCGGGGCCTAGATCCCATCCCCCGCCAAACCGGAAGGACGGGGCCATGCAAGACACGGTAGACCAGGCGCCGTCCCCGTGGCGAGACAGACTGACCGAGGCGGGCGCTGGCCTGAAGATCGGGCACGGTCGTGTCGCCGTCCACGGCCACCGCCGCCGTGACCTGGTGGCTGGTGAGGCAGATGCCGGGGGGCGACCCCGCCGTCGGAGTCGAGGGGCGGTTACGACGGCGGGTTGACCCGAGTTCAGCGAGCCCGTAGTAGCACCGCCAGCAGCAACCCAGAACTCCTGCCAGCAGCACGTTGACACCCGCGAGATGCACATTCGCGCCGTGGTAAGTGATCTTCCCGCTATCAAGCCAGGCTTTACCCGCCGGGCGATAAGGACCATAACGAAACTGTCATTTCGTGCCAGGGCACGCATCAAAGGCTGGCCTGCTCAAGAAGCGGGACTTCGGACGGCATCTTCACTGCCGCGATGCCGGTGTTGGCCAGGGCCCTTTTCGAAGAACCCGGAGAACTGCCAGGCGCCGTCGGCTGGACACGCTCTGCTGCCATCACCGCTAGGTTCAGCGGTGGCGGCAGCAGGGTCATGTGCCACGGGTTCCGGCTGGGCTGCTGGCAGCCCAGCCGGGCTTGCGTCAGCTGCCGTTGCTGGCTGCTGTGCCGGGCTTGAGGGCGTGAGCCTGCCCGGTGCGCACCGTGATGTGCTTGGCCTTCATGTCCGGTGCCTTGGGTATCAGCACTCCCAGCACGCCGTCGGCCGCGGCGGCCTCGATTTTGTCTGCTTGGACGTGGCTGGGCAGGGTGATGGAGCGGCGGAACGCACCGTAACGACGCTCGGCCCGGTGCGTCTTCGTCCCGGCGGCATCGTGCGCTGGGTGCCGTTCACCCTGGATCGTCAGCAGGCCGTCTTCGAAGGTGATTTCCACGTCGCCAGCCTTCACGCCGGGGAGGTCGGCCTCCACCAGGTAGGCGTCTTTGCGTTCAGTGATGTCGACCGCTGGTGCCCAGGCCGGGCTGGTGGTGCCAGCGTCATACTGCTGGCCGGGCCGCCAGGCGCGTGCCCTGGCCATCGCCAGCATGTCCTCCTGGGCGGCCCGCAGATCTTCGAACAGGTCCCAGTTCGTCATAACTGTCATGTCGTTCTCCCTTATGCATCTGGCCGGGCCATCGGCCCGGCGGCCCCGGAAGAACACCGCTCGTGTGAACACTATTCGCTTCCGAGCTACACTGTTCACCATATAGTGAACAGCGTTCACCGTCAACTTCGGGCAGGAGACAGGCATGGCCAACCAGCCCCACGCGGGCGGCCACAGCGGCGCGAGTACCCACCCGCTGTGGTTCACCCCTCCAGACGGAGAGGAGAACCGCCGCCGCGCGCTCACCCGCGAACGCGTCGTCGCCGAGGCCCTCGCGGTCATCAGCGCCGAAGGTGCCGGGGCCCTCAGCATGCGCGCCCTGGCCACCCGCCTCGGCGTGGTTCCCGGCGCCTTGTACCGCCACGTCCGCAGCAAGGAGCAGCTGCACGACCTCATCCTCGACGGCGTGCTGGCCGAGGTCGACTGCCGTCTCGATCCCTCCCTTCCCTGGACCGGGCAGGTCACCGCGCTCGCCCAGCGGCTGCGGACCGTCCTGGAAAACCATCCCGGCATCGCCGGGCTGCTCAAAACACGCGACCCGCTCAGCCCGCACTCCCTCACCCTGGCCGAGGCATTCCTGAGCCCGCTGCACGCGGCGGGCCTGCCCGGCCCCCAAGCCGCCCTGGCCTACCGGCTGATCCGCGACTACACCCTCGGCTTCGCGCTCGCCGACCGCACCACCGCCAGCGAGCAGCGCATCCAGGACACCACGACCCGGCGGGACCTGCACGCATTCCTGCGCTCCCTGCCCACCGACCGTTTCCCCATGCTGACCGCCTACGGCGAGCACGTATGGGCCGACGACCGCGACGAAAGATTCACCGCCAGCCTTCGCATCCTCCTCAACGGCCTCCAGGCAACCCTGCCTGCCCACCAGCCCGCCAGCTGCCAACCCGAACCCTGACGTTCACCTGGGGCTCCTTCTGGCCAGCTGGGCGACCCGTCGTCGACGCCGTCGGCGCTGCGTAACTTCGCCCGCGACACCTTCCCGGCCGACGGGCCGACCCGCGCCTGTCGCACTGGCCGGTGACCTCGCTCAGCCAGCGGGAGGTCGAGGCCTCCGTCGTGTCCGACCTGCGCCGCGCCACGGGGCGATTCCCGGGCAGCGACTGCCTGGCCGGCCTGATCCGGGATCTCACGACGGGCAGCCAGCGCTTCGCCGAGCTCTGGGCTTCCGGTGCGGTCGGCGCGCATCGGGAAGACCACAAGATCGTCCAGCACCCGGCGGCAGGGCCGATCGCGGTGGACTGCGACGTCCTGACCGACGGCGGCGCGGAACGCAAGATCGTCGTTCTCACCGCGGCCCCCGATACCGGGGACGAGACCAAGTTCCGGCTGGCGGTCGTATCGGGCGTTTACGACACCGCTCACAGCTAAGCGGAGCAACCCGGTACGTCGCCGGGCAGAGGCGGTATAGGCATGGCGCGGCGGCTGGCGTCGAGGCTAAGCAGACCTCCACCTGCTGCTGAGCTATGAGCGGATGGGTGGCGCGCGGCGCGATGCGCGAGCCCCTCATGCTGCAATTACTCCGACGGCTCACGCGACCCGCGGCATGCGCGGATGCCTGCCGCAGGCTGATCAGCCTTGCTGGCTTGGCGGAATCGTGTCAGGCGCCGAGCGCGAACAGGCATCCGTCCCAGTAGGCCTCCACGCGCGGGCGGCGCTTCCCCCGCACGCCGATCTCCAGAACATCAGGATGGACGCCGGCCAGGGCCCGGAACCACAACTCCAGCCCGGCCACTGGGATACGGGTGAATCCTGACAGGCCTGGCGGTACGCCAGTCGCCGCGTGCATGTAAGCCGGCGTCCCCGCGCAGCACATGCGCGGGTGGGCAGCCCACACCCACAGCCTCCCGCCCTGGGCAGCGACCAGCTCGGCAGCTTCCTGGCTTACCTGCACCCGCACACCCCTACCCTAATGCCGGCTGCAGCGGCGATCAGGGGCAACAAATGCGGCACCAGCCTCGATCGGACCCGCGACGGAAGCGCACCACCAGCGGCATGAGAGTGCCCGGTGCCGGCCCTCGACGCGGCGAAGCGAAGCACCCGGATGCCGGGCGACTTCTCGCGAGGGAGCAAGGACTTAGCGGGCGGGAACCGTTTCGGGCGACGGCCGCCACTCCCGCCTGATCAGCCCGTAGACCCACGAGTCAGAGACCTCGCCGTTCACGACGCAGTCTTCCCGCAACGTCCCTTCACGCACGAACCCGAGCTTCTCCAGCACGCGGGCAGATGCCACGTTGCGTGTATCGGTCTCAGCCTGGACGCGATTCAGGTCCAGCGTGTCGAATGCCCACCGCAGTAAAACGCGCGCGGCCTCCGTCGCGTAGCCGTGGCCCCACGCTGCATCGTCGAAGCAGTAGCCCAGCGATGCACTGCGGTAGTCCGGATTCCACCGGTTCAGACTGCACCAGCCGATGAATGCCCCGTCGGAGACACGATCCACGGCCAGCCGCGCGCCGGTGCCCTCCTCTGCCATCTGCCGGCAAGCCGTGATGAACCGCTCGGAGCGCACGCGTTCGCTCCACGGCGGCGCGTCCCAGTAGCGCAACACGTAGGCGCTGCTGTGCAGCGCGAAGAGGTCATTCGCATCCGCGTCGTCAAAGGGGCGCAGTCGAAGGCGAGCGGTGTGCAGCGTGGGGGTGGGCAGCGACATGCGCGTCATGTTCCCTCCCGTGATTGGTGGCCGATCAACCAAACAGGCTGCCA
>CAVUBM010000029.1:0-30957 GCA_963739645.1 uncultured Actinomycetota bacterium | reverse complement strand
CTCCACGTCTGCGCGCGGCTGGACCGGCTACCACGGCGGACACGCACTGCGCCCCGGCCCCTATCCACCGTTGAGCCGGCACTCGTTACGAGGCTTCAACCACTGATTCACTCGCGTTACGCACACTGGCCTTGCTCGCCGGACCCGCACCGTCTGGCAGTGCCAGCACGTCCCGGCATTGTCGGGGCTGCTTCCCGCCCTCCCCGGCGTTCCCCGGATCAGGCTGCCCCCAGCTTCTATCAGGTCGCTGCGACGACCCGAAAGGAAGGGTCTCTCACCCCTCTCGAAATTCCGGCGCCTCGTGGCGCACACAGCACTGGAGTACAGCAACGTCATCGACTGCGAGCGGCTGCATCGGACCGCCATCGCTGACTGACCTGCTCCAACTACCGCTATAGACCAAACTGGCACTAGTTCGCATCGAGGGGACCAACGTTTCACGGTTGGTCTAAAAGTTGACTACCAAGGTCTATACTTCGAACCATGAGCATCGCCTCGACGCCCGTGCCGCTGTCTGAAGCCAAGGCCCGTCTTTCAGAACTGGCCAGGCGAGTACGCCAACAGCATGAGCGGATAACGCTAACCCGCAATGGAGAGGCCGAGGCCGTCCTGCTTTCGGTAGATGATCTTGAGGGTCTAGAGATGACCCTGGAGATCCTTGGCGATAGTGAGGCTGTTACGCGCATCTCGGAGAGCCTGGCAGCTTTGGGGAGAGGTGAGCCCGGTGCTGACATGGCCACCGTCCGCCAGGACCTGGCCCGCCGCCGAGCCACCGGCTCGTGACCACGGATCCTGCGGAGCGGTACGAGATCCGGTTCCAGCCCGCCGCTCGGCGAGCGATTGCCCTCCGGCTCCCGGAGGCCGTTGCCGCTGCGGTATTGGAGTTCTGCGATGCCGCCCTCGCGGTGAACCCGCAGCGGGTAGGCAAGCCGCTGTTCGGGCCGCTCGCGGGTTGTCACGGCGCCCGGCGCGGTACCTATCGCATTGTCTACCGGATCGATGAGAGCAGTCGCGTCGTGCACGTTCTCGATATTGACCACCGCTCTGAGATCTACCACCGCCCGCAACGGTAGCGGTCGATACTGGGCGACCTTGATCGTGCCAAATACGTGCCCAAATGTAGTTGAGCGTGATCTCGTCGGCTGGTATCTGCGCAGGTCATCTGGTGTGAAGAAGCCTGCAGGCTGACTGGACTCGCTCTGGATAATTCCAGCGCAGGACCCAGTCTCATCCCAGCCGGGTGACCTGGTTGGCTGCGTCGAGGTTGGCAGGAGTGCGGTCGAAGCCGGATGGTGCTGTAGACATGCCTCTTGCGCAGCGCGAAATCATCGCCCAGCACCGGCGCAGTCTCTTGATCACAATCGGCGGAGCGGATGAGGGCTAGCGCGTGGCTCATCGGCGAGCCCGCGTTCGCCACCAGCGGCCGGTAGCGACACCGCCAGACCAGGGCTCCGGCCCGGGGTACTACGGGCGCGATACGCGGTCCCCCGGCGCGACCCTGAGGCGAGAACCAATCAACCCACTACCGCTACAGGAAGGACACCCAATGCCCCGGAATGACGTAACCGATGGTCCGGTCAGGTAGTCCACAGCGTCGGTGGCCGCCGCCCATAGTGAGAGAGGAACGCGAGTGAATATCAGAGGCAAGCGAGAGGATGCGGAAGCGGAGCCCGCGGACGGCGTGCGTGGCGGAACGATAGGCCGGCGCAACGTCCTGGGCGGTCTGGCCGCCCTTCCCGCCCTCGTCAGCATCGGATCGGCCGTCCCTGCTCTGACCGCCCCCGCTCTGGCGGCCTCGGCCGAGCGGCCGGGCAGCGCCCCGCCGGCCGCCGGCGACCTGGTCCGCGGAGAGGAACGGCGCTATAACGCCCCGCTGCTCGCGCCGGGAACCCGCCTGGTGCTGCCGGGCGGCGTCAAGGCCGTGCCGGTCCTGGATTACTACCACCGCCCGCACCTCGCGTCGGCCGCGTCCGCGTGGCCGCACCTGAGGGCCGCCGACGGCACCACGATCGACGCGTCGGTCATCCCCGAGCGCGGCGCCCCGACGCGTATAGCGATCGTGAGCGGGTTCACCGAAGGCTGGTACGAGCTCACCCACGCCAACGGCAGGGCCGACCGCGTGATGTGGGATGCCAGCAAGATGCCCTACCTGTTCGTCTACGGCGAATTCGGCGGCACGGACGAGGAGCCGTTCCGCGACCGGTTCTACACGCTCGCGCTGCAGCCAATGTCCCGCAATCCCTATACCCGCAGAACCACCATTCTCTAGGAGAAGAATGTCTCACCACTTCGACTACACGGCCGACGAGCGGCTGGACATCAGCGACGCCTACTGCTTCGCCGGGCCCAGGGACGCTTTCGGCCCGCGCACGGTATTCGGGATGAACGCCTCCCCGAATGACGCCGGTCCGTGGGACCCCGCGGGCTACTACGAACTTAAAGTTGACACCAACGAGGACCTGGTCGAGGACATCACCTGGCGGTTCACCTTCCCCGTCGACTCCGCCGGCGTCCAGCACGTCGTCGTGGCCGAGCTCCGCGGCAGGCAAGCCACCGACCGCAACGCCAAAGGCAGGATCATCACGCCACCCCACGCGCCCGTGGGAGAGGTCCTCGAGGTCGAGCGCGGCATCAAGATCTTCGCCGGCCCGCGGACCGACTCGTTCTTCAACTTCCTTCCCTTCCCCATCACGTTGGCGAACGCCCTGAATGAAGGCTTCTTCCCGGACCTAGCGGCCCTGTTCCCGCCAACCGACTTCTTCATGAATCAAGTCGTCAGGTCCGTCCTAGTCGAGGCACCTGCCCAGGTCACCGGCCTGCGGCGGCTGAACTACTGGGCCACCACCGCGATCCACGACCAGGGGCACGGCTGGGTCCAGCTCCAGCGCGCCGGGGGGCCCAACGGCACCACCCTCTGGAACTTCCCCGCGGGTTCCGCTGGGATCAACATCAACGCTACCGTCCCGACGGACGACCTAGCGGGCAGGCCCCGCCACCCCAACACCGACCCAGCCACCGGAGTCTGGGGCCAGATCAGGGACCAAACCGCCGTCGTCGTCGGGCTCGGTGGAACCTACAACCAGGGGATCCACGGCCGGCCCACCGCGCTGGCCTACGGCGCGTACGTGGCAGACGTATTCCTCCCCATGGTCATCCCGTTCATCCCCGGCACCAACGCCCTGTGGGACCCCTGGCAGGGCAGCCACAACGGCAAGGGCCTGACCGAGGACGCATTCGACAACGCCACCAAAGTCATCCTCAACCAGGACTTCGTCTCCGGCCTTACTCAGCCCGCGAAGCTCCTCGACTACTTCCCCTACCTCTCCCCGCCGCCGGAAAGCTGACCCGGCAGCGGGAACACCGCACCCAGGCAGATCCGGCCTTCACACCTGCAGGCCGGACAGGGCAGGCTGCCGGTGCTGAGAAAGGGCGGTACCTGCCACCGAGCTCATGCAAGGAAGCGCGGGTTGGCGGGCTCAGGGCTCCGTTGACCTGTCGTGGCTGATCGCCTCGGATCGGGTTCGACCGCTGACGGTCAGGACGACATTGCCGGTCTTCTGCCCCGTCTCGACGTATCTGGTCGCGTCGATCACCTGCTCCAGGGGGTAACAGCGGTCGATGACCGCCCGGTACTTGCCTGCCTCGATGAGTTGCCTGAGGAAGAGGATGTCCTTCTTGGTGTACCGCGGGGGTATCGGGAAGACCACTCTCTTGTCCCCGATCCGCGAGGTCCACAAGGCCAGAGCCAGGTTCTGCAAGTGGTCGGTGGCCAGGTACATCCCGCCCCGGTTGAGGGAGCCTTTACTGCGCCGGAACGAGTGCTTGCCGACCGCGTCGAAGATCACGTCATAGGTCTGGCCGTTGGTGGTGAAGTCTTCTTGGGTGTAGTCGATCACCTGGTCGGCGCCGAGCGATCTGACGATGTCGACGTGCTTGGTGTTGCACACTGCGGTGATATCGGCGCCGAAGTACTTGGCCAGCTGAACCCCGGCGGTGCCGATCGAGCCCGACGCACCATATACGAGAATCGTCTTCCCCCTCCGCAGCTCTGCTGGTCTCAAGCACCCAAGGGCCAAGATCGCCCCGTCGCAGACCGCGGCGGCTTCCTCGAAGCTCATTCCGGCCGGTTTAAGGGCCAGCGCGGCGCTCTCCCGCATGCAGACGAACTCCGCGTGGGCGCCGAACCGCCACGCATTGACGCCGAAGACCTGGTCACCAGCTGTGAACTCGGTAACGCCCGGTCCGGCTGCTTCGACCTCGCCAGCCAGCTCGGTACCGAGGATCTTCCACCGCGGCTGGGGGAAACCGCTGATGAAGCGACTGAAGAACGGCTCGCCCTGGCGAATCCCGGTGTCGGTCCGGTTGACCGTCGTGGCACGGACTTTGACGAGGACCTCGTTCTCCTTGGGTACCGGCCGCTCGACCTCGGCGAGCCGCAGGACCTCCGGTGGCCCGTACCTGTCGAAGACAACTGCTCTCACTAGCTCCCCGTCCCTTGCCGGTTGGGATCACAAAGCTCCAGGCTGCGCCTCACCGCAAGCTGTCAGACCAGCCAGGCAGGCCTGGGCAGTCTCATTTCTAGTCTCATACATCCACGTACACCGGCGACCATCGGCGTCCGCGACACGCCCCTGAGCAGTCAAAGAGACCTCCGTGGCCGGTCCTGCACGGTGATCCTTAATCCTGAAAGCCGAAGGTCGGCGGTTCGACCTCGCCCCTGACCACCAGCCTCGTCAGGACGAACACGACCATGATCATTCTTCCGTCTGGGCTTTCTAGCGAACCTGGCAGCCACCGGTTGATCCACTCGCTGACCGTGATCTTTCCGGCGTCCGGGTCGGTTCGGACGCTATCTTGTATGTCCGGAGTCTGCATCGGGCTACAGGACGGCGCGTTCAGCGGCGCGAGGATTGGGACAGGATGAAGCGGATACTCCTTCGCTCCGCGAAGAGCCCCTTCCGGGTCGTCAGCCACGAGGAATTCATCCAGCAGGATCTCGCGGGGACGAATTCTGGCAATCTGCTCTTCAGCGACGCCATGCATAAGCTGCTGCTGACCGAACGAACCGAGGTAATCTCCAACGGGATCAAGACCGACTGCTCGGCGCGGCGGGCACAGCAAATAAACGATGAATATGACGTCTTCGTCGTCCCGCTCGCCAATGCGTTCCGGCTTGACTTCCGGGCCTCGCTGGATCGGCTCACTACGCTGATCGAGCAGCTCACGATCCCGGTGGTCGTGGCCGGAGTTGGCGCCCAGGTCGGCGCTGACTATGACACAGAGATGCTGCGGCCGATGGAGGGCTCGGTCAGGCGATTCGCAGCTGCGGTACTCGACAGGTCGGCCTCCATCGGGGTCCGCGGCGAGCTGACGGCAAGCTACCTGGAGGCCCTGGGATTCGCCGACATCGAGATTGTCGGCTGCCCGTCCATGTTCTTTTATGGCGACACCCTTCCCGCGCCGCGGCATCCGGTCAGAATCACCGACGAGTCGCGTATTGCTATCAACTTGTCCCGAGACGCGATTGGCACAGGAGATATAGCCGGCCTCGCTCGCCGTGCCTACGAGCGATTTCCCAGCCTCATGTATTACGCCCAGGATGTAGTTGAGGCTGAGGTGCTCTACTGGGGCGACACCTCGCAGGAATCCGGCAGTCGGCAGGCGTTCCCGCTGCAGCTGAGCCATCCGCTGCTAGGTGAGGGCAAGGTGAGGGTGCCGGTAGATCCTGCGACATGGATCAGCGAACTGCGCTCGTACGATTTCGCCTATGGCACGCGCATTCACGGGAACATCGCGGCGCTGCTGGCGGGCACCCCAAGCGTGGTGCTCGTGCACGACTCGCGCACTCTGGAGCTGAGCCGCTACTTCGAGCTTCCGCACCGGATGCTGCGCGATGTGCCCGCAGACATCCATCCACAGCAGCTTGCCGACGCGGCCGATTACGCACCGATGCTCGCCGGTCACCGCGAGCGCTTCAGCCGCCTGAGTGCCTTTCTGGACAAGAACTCTCTGGAGAACACCTACTGTCACGGCGACAGAGGCGCAGCTTTCGACGCCCACGTCGCCAAGCTCGACCTCCCGCCTTGCATCGGGGTTTGGGACGGCTCCGACGATGGCGGGCTGCGCTACCGGCTCGCCTGGCTCCGGGAGCAGATGCTGGCAGCACGCTCGGCCGCCGCCCAGCGCGACGCCGAGTTTGCGAGGACGACCGCCGGGCTGAGGCAGAGAAACAAGGACCTCCTGCAGCGACTGGACGCGATGGAGAAGCGGCTGGCCGCAACCGAGCGGCGGGTGGCGCGCATCGAAAGACACCCTGCACTGCGCTTGGAGCGGGCGGTCCGCCGCGGCGTCAGGCTGATCACGAACCGATAGCGGCCGTATCAGGCTTTCCCGACGGCGCGCTGCTGGAAGCCGCCGCTATTTCGGATTTTCGGTGATGAGAGCGTATGCCTTGCGGTTGTAACTGTGTGCGTAGCCGAAGTTGTCCTTGAGCATGTCCGCGACCTGGATGAGCTGGACGGTGCCGAATCGGCGCGCCATGTCCTGTCGCACCTGCGGAGCGCTGAGCAGGTTGAAGTGGTAGTTGCCCCGAGGGTTGTCAACATGCTCGGGCACCTCGTCCATGCGGAAGTAGGCGAAGTACAAGCCCCGGCGGCAGATCCGGACCGCGGCGTCCATAGCGTGTTGCATGGCCGGAAGAGACAGGTGCTCCATGATGTCGAACCCGATCACGTAGTCCATGCTCCGGTCCTGCTCCGGCAGGTCCAAGACGCTGCCCACGCGGAAGTTCACGTCAGGGAACCTTCGCCGGGCGTTGGCGATGTTGGTCTCGTTCAGGTCGACGCCGGTGTAGTCGAGGAACCGCGCGATGCCGTAGCCGGCGAATGCGCCGTAGTCATTGGCAGATCCGCAGGCATATTCGAGCACGCTCAGCGCTGGCGCCTGCCGGTCGGCCAGCGCGTCCTGCCAGCGCCTGCCGAATTCCGGCGCACGATCAGCGATGACCTCGCTCACCCGCTGCACATCCGCATGGTGGTCAGGATCTAGCGTTGGCTTCATCACGACCCCGAGTTCGGCTGCCCGGACCCGGATGGCCTCGTTCAGCTCGACAGCCCAGGCGAGTTCATCGCGCATCAGCGAATCGAACTCCGACCCGAAAAGTGCGCGAACCAACGTGTGCCTGGCCAAGATGCTCGGAACGTTGATGCGCGGATCTTGATAGCCGCTGACCAGGTAGCGTTCCAGCATGTCCTGCCGGTATCCGGCCCAGACACCGCGCAGCTTGGCCTCCTCTGTGCGCAGTCTCGGTGGCGCTGCCGTCGGCAGACTCTGCGGAGCAGGCCAGAGACGTTTTAAAGGCTTAGCAACTGCCGCGCGCCTGCGGCTACCAGCGGGCAACACTGCCTTGACGACCGGGTTAGAGGCAATTGCGGTTCTGAGCACGCTTGAGTATCGCATTCCCCAGACAATACGGGTGCACAAGCGGGCAATCTGACGGAACAACTCCGCCTCCGCGGGCCATAAGCCCCTGTCTAGGTACACTTTGTCGTGGGTTGACGACAGCGGGATTCTGACCGGGAGGCTGTTGGAGAGGCATGGTGACGTGTCACCCAGACGCCGCCAGGTGCTGCCGCCTCCGCCGCGCGCCCAGTACCTTCACCACCTCGGGCGGAGAAGCGTCAGTGTTGCCATGACGGGGCCGCCGCTTCCTGACGACGTGCGACCGGATCTCATGCTGCCGTTCGGCTCGATCCCTGATGAGGCCGGCAGGGGCGTCATTCTGTCGGGCGACCACGCGGACGCGGTTCTCGCCTACTGCCGCGCCATGGGGTCGAAGTTCGGTTCTCCCGGTTATCTGCGCTATCTCTTCGGCTTGCCGGTCAACGAGGCGCTCTTGTCGGGGTACCTCATGACGCAACGTGCACTGCGGGAGACGACTCCACATGCCTGTGCCGAGGAGATTGCCCGCACAGCCCTTGAGCTCCTGTCGTGTCTTGATGGCGGCCGTGAAGAAGACGACGGGAGCGTGCTTGACATATTCGCCGGCGTTGGTCAGATGGCGTACTCCTACGCGAAAGCGGGCTGCCGCGTCCAAGCGGTCGACAACGATCGCACGACGGTCGACATCGCGGTGAACAACATGGCGCTCGCCGGTTTGGCCAGCGTCGTCGAATACCGGTTGGCCGATGGGCCCGTGACGCTGGCTTCGGCCGTCAGTACGGATCGACGATTCTCGATCGTTCATCTCGATCCGCCGTGGCGAGGCACCTATCAATACGATCTGTCCCGGCCATTCATGCTCGAGGATCTCGCTGTAGATGTGGAACAGCTCGTCGGACTGGGTCTGGAGGACGCCTGTCTGGTAGTGATGAGCCTGCCGCACAATGCCTTGTCGTCGCAGATCCGTGATCTTGCCACCCGGCTTGGATGCAGGGCTCTCGTTCAATACCAACATGTATCGGACTTTCCCGCCTCTTTCGGCCAGGCACCTGCCTACTTCTTCGGCCGATCAGGTGTCGGTCACGGTCGGACAGCCGGCTACCAGGAGCGACATCAACGGCTGACGGTCGATGGACAGCGAGTCACCTAGATCGGGCACAGGTGACCAGACCGATCAGGATTCGAGAAGCGCGGGTCACGGAGCCGCAACTAGCCTGACCGCCATGGACTCTATGGGACCCACGACTTCAGGAGTGACTATGGCTGACTCTTCAACCCAGGGAATCAAGACCGTGCTGCATCCCGTGTCCGAGGTGACCGCCGCGGGTGCCACCGTGAAGGAGCCCGCGCACGACGTCGGTGGCGGCCGCCTGGTGGCCGCCGTCACCGACCCCGATGGCAACGTCCTCGGGCTGCTTCAGGACCGATGAGTGCCGACCCGCGCTCCCGCGCCCAGCGTCGTCACGACACCGAGCATCGGCTCACCCACGACAAAGACGTCTGGGTGGCCAGTGCCTCGGCGGACGGTGCGCCGTACCTCGTGCCGCTGTCCTTCGACTGGGACGGCGAGGCGCTGCTGATGGCCACGCCGACGGACAGTCCGACCGGCAGGAACCTGGCCGCCACCGGGACCGTTCGGCTGGGGCTGGGCCACACCCGCGACGTGTCCATGATCGAGGGCGACGTCGGGGTCGTTGAGATCGACGCGCTGCCGCAGGAGCGGGGCGACCGGTTCGTCGCGCACACCGGCTTCGACCCGCGTGCGCTGGCCACGCCGTACCGCTGGTTCCGCATCTCCCCGCGCCGCATCCAGGCTTGGCGCGAGGTGAACGAGCTGCCCGACCGCGAGCTGATGCGCGACGGCCGCTGGTTGATCTGAGCCAGGCGACGCCGACGGAGACCGCGAAGGCGGCCCCGCCTAACAGATGGAGACACGATAAGCATGGCCACGAGGCCGGACACGCAGTCGCCTGCGCTGCACGTTGGCGACAGCCACGATTTGATACGGGTGCACGGCGCGCGCGTGAACAACCTCAAGGACGTCAGCGTCGAGATCCCGAAGCGCCGGCTGACGGTGTTCACCGGTGTCTCCGGCTCAGGCAAGAGCTCGCTGGTGTTCGGCACGATCGCCGCGGAGTCGCAGCGGCTAATCAACGAGACGTACAGCACCTTTGTACAGGGCTTCATGCCGACGCTGGCGCGGCCCGAGGTCGACGTACTCGAAGGCCTGACGACCGCCATCATCGTCGACCAGGAGCGGATGGGTGCCGACCCCCGCTCCACGGTCGGCACCGCCACCGATGCCAACGCGATGCTGCGCATCCTCTTCAGCCGACTCGGGCAGCCGCACATCGGCTCGCCCCAGGCGTTCTCCTTCAACGTCGCCTCAATCAGAGGAGCGGGTGCGGTCGCGTTCGAGCGCGGCGGGAAGACCGTGAAGGAGCGGCGCAGCTTCAGCATCACCGGCGGCATGTGCCCGCGCTGCGAAGGCCGGGGCACGGTCTCCGATATCGACCTCACCCAGCTCTTCGACGACTCCAAGTCGCTCGCCGAGGGCGCGATCACCATCCCGGGCTACAAGGCGGGCGGCTGGAACTACCGGCTCTACAGCGCGTCGGGCTTCTTCGACCCGGACAAGCCGATCCGTAAGTTCACCAAGAAAGAGATGCACGACTTCCTCCACCACGAGCCGGTCAGGATGAAGATCGCGGGCATCAACATGACCTACGAGGGGCTGATCCCGCGGCTCCAGAAGTCGATGCTCGCCAAGGACACCGACGCGATGCAGCCGCACATCCGGACCTTCGTGGAGCGCGCGGTCGCCTTCACCGTGTGCCCCGAGTGCGGCGGCACCCGGCTCACCGAGGCGGCCCGTTCGTCGCGGATCAAGGGCATCAACATCGCCGAGGCGTGCGCCATGGAGATCAGCGACCTGGCCGAATGGGTCGACGGCCTCGACGAGCCGTCGGTGGCACCGCTGCTCGCCTCGCTCAGGCAAACCCTTGGCTCATTCGTGAGGATTGGCCTGGGCTACCTCAGCCTCAACCGCCCGTCAGGCACGCTCTCGGGCGGCGAGGCGCAGCGCACCAAGATGATCCGACAGCTCGGGTCGTCGCTGACCGACGTCACCTACGTCTTCGACGAGCCAACCATTGGCATGCACCCCCATGACATCCAGCGCATGAACGACCTGCTGCTGCAGCTGCGCGACAAGGGCAACACGGTGCTCGTCGTGGAGCATAAGCCGGAGGCGATCGCGATCGCCGACCACGTCGTCGACCTCGGCCCCCGCGCCGGCACCGAGGGTGGCGAGGTGATGTTCGAGGGCACCGTCGAGGGGCTGCGGGCCAGCAGCACCATCACCGGCCGCCATCTCGACGACCGGGCCGCACTCAAGGAGAAGGTCCGGACCCCGGCCGGCGCGCTGGAGATCCGTGGTGCGACCGAGCACAACCTGCGCGACGTCGACGTCGACATCCCGCTCGGGGTGCTTGTCGTCATCACCGGCGTCGCTGGCTCCGGCAAGAGTTCGCTCGTGCGGAGCTCAATCTCCGGCCGCGAGGGCGTGGTGTCCATCGATCAGGGCGCGATCCGCGGTTCGCGACGGAGCAACCCGGCGACATACACCGGACTGCTCGACCCGATCCGCAACGCGTTCGCGAAGGCCAACGGCGTGAAACCCGCTCTGTTCAGCGCCAACTCCGAGGGCGCCTGCCCGACTTGCAACGGTGCCGGGGTGATCTACACCGATCTGGCGATGATGGCCGGCGTCACCTCGATCTGTGAGGACTGCGAGGGGAAGCGGTTCCAGGCCTCGGTGCTGGACTACCACCTGGGCGATCGCGACATCAGCGAGGTGCTCGCGATGTCGGTGACCCAGGCGGGGGAGTTCTTCGGTGCAGGCGAGGCGCGCACGCCGGCCGCGCACGCGATCCTCGGCCGCCTCGCCGACGTCGGGCTCGCCTACCTCAGCCTCGGCCAGCCGCTCACTACGCTGTCCGGGGGCGAGCGGCAGCGGCTCAAGCTGGCCACCCGCCTGGCCGAGAAGGGCGGCGTCTACGTCCTCGACGAGCCGACCGCCGGCCTCCACCTCGCCGACGTCGAGCAGCTGCTCGGCCTGCTCGACCGGCTCGTCGACTCCGGCAAGTCGGTCATCGTCATCGAGCACCACCAGGCGGTCATGGCGCACGCCGACTGGATCATCGACCTCGGTCCCGGCGCCGGCCACGACGGCGGCCGGATCGTCTTCGAGGGCACCCCCGCCGACCTCGTCGCCGCCCGCTCCACCCTCACCGGCGAACACCTCGCGGCCTACGTCGGCCCCTGACCGAGGGCCTAGGGCCGTGGTTCGAGTCCCACCCGCCTCACCACTCTGGTCGTATGCCCTTCATGTACTCGGCGAGGGCCGCCGGGCTACGAGCACAGCAGCCAGGCCCAGCAGTATTAACGCGAGCGGTATCGGGCACCACCAGTGCTCCCAGAAGGCAGCAAGGCCATGGGCGCTCACGCGCCCGGCCCAGAAGATGCCCAGGAGCAGGAAAACGGTGCCGACGGCCTGGCCAACCTGACGCATAGTCCACAGGCTATCCCTGCGGCTGACGCCCGGCACGAGTGCGGAGTACATGCGGTTAGATGCCATGGTGGACCTGATTCGGACCTTCGCCCCGGACCAGTACACCCGGGCCCTGGAGTCCTCCTCGCCGGGCTCGCGGCCAGCGCCGAGCGCCAGGGCATCACGCCGGCCGGCGCGCAGGTGTACGGGTTCACGGCCGCACCGATCCTGGGCGGCGAGCTGAGCGTCAGCAACATCCAGGTGGTCGACTTCGTCGTCAGCGTCAACATCCTCGGCCAGCTGCACCGGCAGGTCCGCGACCTGCCGCCAGGCACCCGGATCAGCGAGTTCAGGTTCGAGAGCTGACGCGCTCGCCCTCAGCGGGCGTCGGCCCACGTGGCGGGCACGTCGGCGCCGCCCTCCTGGGTGATCCGGGCGTCGAAGCGGAGCAGCGCAGGCTGGGGCGAGATCTTTCCCGCGATCAGGCCCTCGCCCGGGCGGAACGTGACCGAGCGCTCGATCAGGCGGGCAGTTCCGCCTCCGTCCAGGACGACATAACCGCCGACTTCCATCTGCAAGCCGTGCAGGGAGGCCTGGAAAGAGAAGCGGCGCCCGTCGACCGACGTGGCGAGCGGCAGGACGGACGTCTCGAGGTTCCGGCGCGTCTCGCGGAAGGTTTCTAGCTGAAGACCGAGTCCGGGCTCCCCGCTCACTGGGGAAACTGTTTCATCGCTAATCCCACGGTGCAAACCATACGGCGCGGATGGGGAGAATCGGTGTATACCTGGCCGCGTCCCAGGTCAGGGCGTCTGGGCTCTGGGGGTGGTTGCCGGTATTTCCCACATGGCTCGGAGGTACGCGGGGCCGGGCGGGCCGGGGCCGGGCCGCGGGCTGCGGCCGGTGCATCCTCGACCGTGCGCTGGCCAGCGGCCATTCGGCCGCCGCGGCTGGGTTCAATGACCGGCGGCGCCGGACTGCCTCCCGGCCCGGCGGCTCCGCCCGCCCGGCGGTCGCGCCTGGGGCTTCAGCAGGCCTGTAAATGCGCCAAAACATCTATCGCTATATCTGGCCAATGATTTAATGACTTGGAGGGCGGCGACAAATGATCACAAGAAAAGATCATTCTTCGAGTCCGCGCGTTAAGAAGGAGATCCTTTGTTACGCCCTCCCGGTTTCATCGCGCGCCCGGCCCGCCGCAGGTCGGCTCACCCAGCGCACGCGTTCTGGCCAGCCGCTTCCTTATTGGCCGCCTGCCTGTCCGCGGCCTCCCTGACCGCGGCTTGCGGTTCGGGGGCGGCCGCCCCGCGGCCCGGGGCGCACAGGCTGGAGAAGACCCACCTCAACGTGCTGGCGCAGCAGGTCGTCGACGACGCGCCGTTCTGGATCGCTCTCCGGGACGGTTTCTTCAGGGCAGCAGGCCTCAGCATGACCGTCAAACCGCTGGCCAAAACCCCGCTGGGGATCCAGGCCCTGAAGACTGGCCAGGCTGACGTCCTGGTGGGCGGGAACTTCCCGACGATGCTGGAGGACGACGCCAGCGGGGTGCTCAAGGTCCGGATCCTGGTTGAGGGCTACCAGGGCGGACCCAACGTCATGGACGTCCTGACCTTGCCTGATTCACACATCACCGACGCGGCCGGCCTGGCCCACAGGTCGGTCGCAGTCAACCTGACCAACGGGATCCAGACGCTCACCCTCAACCGGGTACTCAGCGCCGAGGGCGTCAACCCGGCCACCGTCGACTACAAGGTCATACCGTTCCCGGCGATGGCGGCCGCGCTGAAGAACCACCAGGTGGACGCCATCGACGTGCTGGAGCCGTTCCTGACCCAGGCCGAGCTGAGCGACGGCGCGTTCCCTGTGGTTGACCAGCTGACGGGCCCGGCGGAGGCGTTGCCGATCTCCGGCACGTTCACGACCAATGCCTTCGTCCGCCGGTACCCGCGCACCGCCGCGGCGTTCCAGCGGGCCATGCTGAAGGCGCAGGCCCTGGCCGACGTCAACCGCGCCGTAGTAGAGAAGGCCCTGCGGACCTATATCGCGACCGTAACCCCGGCCGTCGCCGCCTTGATCAACCTCGGCACGTACCCCACCGTGCTGGACCCTGTGCCGCTACAGCGAGTCGCTGACCTGCTGTTCGGATCGCACCTGCTCACGCATCCACTCAATGTCGCGTCACTGCTGTTCAGGTGACCCGCTGTCGGGCTATGGTGCTGTTTCCTGCGACGAGCGGCAGGAGCACACCGGGGCATTCTGGGCCAAGACCGTCCCGGATGACCACGCACCCCGTAGCTTTCAGCGCGGCAAGCTTGCGGGTCAGGCTAGTGTGGCTGATTACCGAACGAAGCCACGGTCAGTAATGATTGCATCTCCTAACCCGTTTTGTGCGGCTAGGGTTGCCCATAGCTCTCCTGTGCTGTTGAGGCCGCCACGTGGAAGGAGGACGGATGCCGTCCGGCTCAGTGACATGGCGGCCAGCACGTGTTCCAAAGCATCCAACCGGCGCGAGGTGAGGGCGCAGTGCGCATACGAGGGATAAAGGACTTCCCCGAGGAGGACCACGCTCCCGCCGTCGATGAGAGTCTCGTGCCCGCAGCAGATGCCGAGGAAGGCGAGGAGCCCACGGCGGATGAGCCGCGGGACTATGAGCGCGGGAGCTCCCGGTTCGCGCTCAAGAACTGGCGTGTGGGCTGGCGGCTCATCGCCCTCATCGCTATCCCCACCATCACAGCGATTGGCTTCGGCGCGGTGCGCATCGCCCAGTCAACCCGTGCCGCCGAAGCCGACCAGCGGGTGGAGACGCTGGCGAACCTGGGCAGCTCGGTCACGAGGCTCGCCAACGCGCTCGAGGACGAGCGCGACCAGACGGCCGGCTATATCGCGATGGGCCGCCGGCCGGCCAGCGGAGTGCTCTCCAGAAGCAGTACAGGGTGACCAACCAGCGTGCCGTGCAGGTCCGCAACGTGGCGGACGGTATCGGCACCTCCTACACCCCGCAGGTGCGCGACGACGTGACGGCGGTCATCGACAGGCTGAACGACGTTCGGTATTTCCGGTCCGCCGCCGCCCAGACCCATATTCCTGCCCTGCGGATCATCAACGAGTACTCGGCCGCCATCGATGACCTGTTCACGCTCAACAGCCAGATCGCCCAGGGCGTCAACGATCCGACGCTGGCGACCAATGTCAGTGCGCTCGGCGCGCTTTCACGGGCTCAGGACCTGGCGTCCCAGCAGCGCGGGATCCTGTATACCGCGCTGCTGGCGCGGCAGTTCGTGCCCGGCGCGGCTCAGGCCCTGGCCAACGCGAATGCGGCAGAGACCGCCGAGCTCGCCCAGTTCCAGAGCGTCTCGAGCATCGCCCAGCAGCAGGCCTACAGCGACACGGTGGCCGGGCCACCGGTCGACCAGGCCGCGGCCATGGAACTGCAGGCGCTCAACAGCAGCGCGGCGAACGGCAACTTCACCGTGACCGCACCGCCCGGCTCCGCCAGCGCCGCGGCCGCGTGGCACCAGAACATGTCGGCGACCCTCGCCAAGATGCGTTCGGTGGAGCAGCGCCTGGCCAACTCGATCATCGCGCAGAGCCGCGCGCTGCACGCCTCGGCCACGCGGTCGGTCCTGCAGACCGGGCTGATCGTGCTCCTCGTCCTGATCGTGGTCCTGATGATCACGATCGTGGTGGCGCGCTCGATGGTGCGGCCGCTGCGCAAGCTGCGGACGGGGGCCCTTGAGGTGGCAGGCCTGCGGCTGCCTGAGACGGTGCGCCGCATGAGCGAGACCGATGGTGAGGGTGTCTCGCTGGATGTTGAGCCGATCGATGTGGATTCGTCGGATGAGATCGGTGAGGTGGCGCGCGCCTTCGATCAGGTACACCGGGAGGCGCTGCGGCTGGCGGCCAACGAGGCGGCGCTGCGCGGGAACGTGAACGCGATGTTCGTGAACCTGTCCCGCCGCAGCCAGTCGCTGGTGGAACGCCAGATCAGCCTGATTGACGATCTCGAGCAGGGTGAGCAGGACCCGGAGCGGCTGTCCAGCCTCTTCCAGATGGACCACCTGGCCACCCGGATGCGGCGCAACTCGGAGAACCTGCTGGTGCTCGCCGGTCACGACGAGACCAGGCGCTGGAACCAGTCCGTGGCGCTGGTGGACGTGCTTCGCGCGGCGTTGTCGGAAATTGAGCAGTACGAGCGCGTCACACTGAACGTGCAGCCAGGGATCGCCGCGCGCGGACAAGCGGTCAGCGACGTCGTGCACTTGACCGCGGAGCTGGTCGAGAACGCTACCTCGTTCTCGGCCGCCGACACCCCGGTGACCATCGCCGGCGACCTGCTCAGCAGCGGCGGTGTGCTGCTGGAGATCACTGACCAGGGTGTGGGCATGGGGGCCGAGGAGATGGCCCACGCTAACTGGCGGCTGGATAACCCGCCGGTGGTGGATGTCGCGGTGTCGCGGCGGATGGGCCTGTTCGTGGTGGCCCGGCTGGCGGCCCGGCACGGGATCAGGGTCCGGCTGCGCCCGGCGGCCACAGGCGGACTGATCGCGCTGGTCTGGCTGCCCGACGAGGCAATCCTGCATGAGACTCCGGACGGCTCGCCCGGTGTGCGCCGCATCGGCGCGGCGGCCGAGCCCGGGCCCGAGCCCGAATCCCTGGCCGGAGCCGGGGCTGCCGGGGGCAACGGAGCCACGTCCGGCATCTGGGGCGAGACGACCTGGCAGCCGCACCGCCGCGGAGCAGGGGGTCACCGCGGCACGGGCACCGAGGTTCGCGCCCCTCCGGGCGGACGCAGAAGATAACGGTCCCGGACTCGGCCCGCGACGGGTGCCCGGGGCGGGGCCCAGGCCCGGCGCTGGCGGCTGGGCCAACACCGGGCCGCTGCCGATGTTCCGCACCGTGCCCCGGCCCGCCGGAGCCACGCCGGAGCCCGACGTCACCGGCCCGCAGTCGTCGCCGGGCGCAGACGGGGATGCGGAGCAGGAGCCGGCGGCCGCGGGCGCGGATACACCGACCGCGGCGTACACGCCCTTTGGGTCGGACCCGCAGCCGGCCGACGGGGGAGTCGGCGCGCCGCCGTTCGGCACCAGCCCGCAGCCCATCCTCGACGGGCCGTCCCCGGCAGCGCCAGCCGCCGAGACCGAGCACGCCAGCCCGCTCGGTGGCGGCGGTCTCGGCTGGGACGGTAACTCGTCCGGCCTTGACGGGAACTCGTCTCGCGGCGTGATCGTGCCCTCCGCGGACGGCCTCGGCGAGGAGCACCGGCTGCCCATCTTCGAGGCGGTCGAGTCGGACTGGTTCCGCCGCGGGCGGCAGTCTGTGGGCCGGTCGTCCGGTCAGGACGGAGATGGCAGCAACGGCTGGGCTTCGCCCGCCGACGAAGGCTGGCGCGCCGCCGAAGCGGTGAGCGCCCCATCCTCTGGCGGGCTCACCCCGGCCGGGCTACCCAAGCGTGTGCCCAAGGCGAACCTCGTTCCCGGCACCGCCGCTGCGGTAGCGGCGCCGGCCCCGGCCCCGGCGATGGCGCCGGCTCGGTCGGCGGCGGCCACGCGGGACCGCTTCGCCAGCTTCCAGCGTGGGGTGAAGCAGGCACGTGCGGCCGCAGGGTCCGACTCGGACCCGACCTCGGAGTCCGGGGAGGAGGAGCCTTCGGAGTGAGAGGACATGGGCTGGTGGGATGGTCATGCTAGGGGTTGGCGTGTGCGCGGGCTGCTGTGCGGGGCACAGTGGCCTGGTGTGTGGTGGTGTGGGTAGGAGGGAGCGGTTGTGAGTCCGCTGGTGCGTCCGGCTCAGGATCTGAACTGGCTGATTACGAATTTTGTGGAGCGGGTGGCGTCGGTTGCGCATGCGATTGTGGTGTCGTCGGATGGGTTGCCGATGGCGTTTTCGCAGGGGTTTCCGGCGGATCGGGTGGATCAGCTGGCTGCGGTGACGTCGGGGTTGACGTCGTTGACGCAGGGTGCGGCGCGGGTGTTTGAGGGTGGTGCGGTGACGCAGACGGTGGTGGAGATGCAGCGGGGGTTGCTGATTGTGATGGCGATTAGTGATGGGTCGTCGCTGGCGGTTTTGGCGGCGGCGGATTGTGATATGGGGCTGGTGGCGTATGAGATGGCGTTGCTGGTGGAGCGGGTAGGGTCGGCGCTGACGCCGGAGGTGCGGGGTTCGGTGGCGTGGCGGGAGGATGGTCAGCTGTGAGTGTGGATGTGGGTGCTGGTGTCCGGCCGGGGTAATCGGGGGCCGGTGGTGCGGTTTCGGTCGCGGCCGGGGAATGGGGTGCCGGGGCCGGGGTTTGGCGCGGGGGGGCTGGGTGGTTTCGGCGGCCCGGGTGGTGCTGGTGGTCCGGGTGGGGGTGCGGGTGCTGGTGGGGGGCGGCGTGATGGGCGGGTGGGGGGTGGGGGAAGTTCGCTGGTGCGGCCGTATGCGGTGACGGGGGGGCGGACGAAGCCGCGGACGCAGCTGGAGATTGAGGCGATGGTGGCGGCGGCGCATTATGAGGCGCGGGATTTGTCGGTGCTGTCGCCGGAGTGTCAGGCTATTTTGGGGTTTTGCCGGGATTGGCGGTCGGTGGCGGAGATTTCTGCGGTGTTGCGGATGCCGCTGGGGGTGGCGCGGATCCTGATTGCGGATATGGCAGTGGAGGGTTTGGTGCGGATTCATCAGCTGGATCATGCGCAGGGCCGGCCGGACCTCAACCTGCTTGAAAGGGTGCTCAGTGGACTTCGCAAGCTCTAAGGCGGTCTCGGACGTGGCGACTGCTGATGCGGCGATGACGTCGGTGAAGATTGTTGTCGCGGGTGGTTTTGGTGTGGGGAAGACGACGTTTGTCGGGTCGGTGTCGGAGATTACGCCGCTGACGACGGAGGCGGTGATGACGTCGGCGTCGGAGGCGCTGGATGATTTGTCGCAGACGCCGGATAAGACGACGACGACGGTGGCGATGGATTTTGGCCGGGTGACGCTGGATGCTGGGCTGATTTTGTATTTGTTCGGGACGCCGGGGCAGCACCGGTTCTGGTTTATGTGGGATGACCTGATTCATGGGGCGATCGGGGCGGTGGTGCTGGTTGATACGCGGCGGCTGGCTGATTCGTTCCCGGCGGTGGATTATTTTGAGTCGGCGGGGTTGCCGTTTATTGTGGCGGTGAACGGGTTCCATGGTGATTTCCCGCATGATGTCACTGATGTGCAGGAGGCGTTGTCGGTCAGCCCGCATGTGCCGGTGATCGAGTGTGACGCCCGGGACCGCCGGTCCACCAAGTCGACCCTGATCTCCCTGGTCGAACACGCCATGGCCATGCAACTCAGCCCGCGCTGACCTGGCCTTATTCGGGGCCGTCGGCGAGGCGGTACCTGCCGGGCGCTGCGGCTGCGGCCGCCCCGGATCAGAGTTTGCGCAGGAATGCGTTCGCGATCGGGCCGGCGCTATCGGCGCCGAGGCCGCCGCCCTCGACCAGCACCGCGAAGGCGAGGTCACCCTCGGTACCCGATGAACCAGCCGTGCGACGCGGCTTCGGGCCCGGTGCCGTACTCGGCCGTCCCGGTCTTCCCGTAGACCCCGGCGGGAAGCCGACCCCGGCCGCGGTGCCGCTGGTCACCACCGCCCGCATCATCGGGCGCAGCGTGTCCAGGATCGCCGGGCTGAGCAGCTGCGGCTGGGCGGGCTGCCGGGGCGTGGGGCTGATCACCAGCTGCGGCGGCCGCCAGGTGCCGTCCTCGATCGCGGCCACCACGGACTGCCTGGCTGAGCGGGTTGACCAGGTCGGTGCCCTGGCCGAACGCGTCGGCGGCCAGGTCGACCGGCGTCGTGCGGGCGTGGTGAACTGGCCGAGCGTGGCCGGGATGCCCAGCGCGGGCTTGGCGTTGAAGCCGAACGCGCGGCCATCGACGCGAGCGCTGGCCCGTTCAGCCGCTGGGTGGCGAGCATGGCGAACGTGGTGTTGCACGACACGGCGAACGCGGTCAGCAGGTTGGTGGTGCCGAGTGCTCGTTGTCGTCGTTGTGGAAGATCCGGCCGCCGATGTCCACCTGGCTGGGGCACTGCACCGTGCTGGACGGGCGCAGCCCGGTCTTGGCCAGCGCCGACGCGGTCACCACCTTGAAGGTCGAGCCGGGCGGGAACATCGCCCTGCAGCGCGCGGTCGAAGCCGCCGGGCCGCTCGACCACGGCGAGCACCCGCCCGGTGGACGGCTGGATCGCCACCACGTCGACCGGCTTGCTCGTCGTGGCCGCAGACCGACGGCCTGCGACGCGGCGAGCTGGACGCGCAGGTCCAGGCTGGTCTTGACCGGCGTGCCCGGCGTGGCCGCGAACCGCGCGGCCGTCGCGTCGACCTGGCGGCCCGGGCCCTCGATCCGGATGATCAGCGACGGCCGCCCGGCCAGCTGCGGCCTGGTAGGCCTGCTCGATACCGCCCTGGCCGATCAGGTCGCCGGCGCGGTAAGGGGCGCCGAGCGCCTTGGCCTGAGCCGCCGTGGCCGTGCACCACGTTGCCGACCAGCAGCGAGATGGAGCCGGACTCCGCGATCGCCTGGGGTGAGCTCAGCACGGTGCCGTCGTCGGCGAGCACCGGCGCCCGGGCCGGCCACGCGCCGGTGAGCACGAACCGCTCGGCCCGCCCGCAGGCCCGGGTAGATGGCGGACGGGCTCCAGTTCACCCACCAGCGCCGGTCCCGCCGGACCAGCCGCAGCTGGCCCTGCTAGGTCCAGACGTGGCCGCTGGCCAGATCGGCGGTGGCGGTGAACCGCGCCTGGGCCGACCCGCCGCTGCGTGGTCACCCGGCCGGGACCAGGCGGATGTGGCGGACGCCGAGCTGGGCGTCCGCCTGGCGCAGCGGGCCGGCCAGCCCGGAGCGCGGCACGTTCACGCTGACCTTGTCCATGGCGGCGTAGCTGCCCCGCTGCCAGGCCGGCCAGGTAGGCGGCCGCGGTCTGCCGCGGGCTGCCCTTGGTGCGCAGCAGCAGCGTAGCCCCGCGCGGCCGCGGCCACGAGCACGACCACGACGACCGCGACCGTCACGGCGATGATCCACCGGCGTCTGCGGCGGCGCGGGCGGGCCGGGTGCACCGCGGCGTGGCGCGTGGCTGGGCGCATGGATGAGCCTTCCGGGCGTACCGCATGGTCGGCAGCCCGCCCCGGCGAGCCCCCGCTCTGATCCCCAGCGCCCAACAATAGCCGCAAATGCCCCAGGTTGACCGTTGGTTCGGCCCGGTGGGAGGGGCAGTGTGGGCGGGGGAGCGCCGCGGTCAGTTGCGTAATGGATGATCGGGGCGAATTGGCCCGGGGACGCACCGCTGTTGCGGATATCGTGCACGGGTGGGTTCAACCGTCCCGGCCCGCCGGCTGCTCGCCGCCGGGGTCGCCGCGTTCGCCGTGGCGCTGGCCGTCTACGTCGGCTACGTCCTCACCCATGCGACCACCCAGTGGATGCGCCCGGTCGACCTGCGCGTGTACCGCGACGCCGGGCTCATCGTCCGGCAGATCAGGCCGCTGTACCACCCGCACTTCGCGGCGCCGCTGTACGACTGGCCGGGGTACCTGAACCTGAAGTTCACCTACCCGCCGTTCGCCGGGATGGTGTTCACCATCCTGTCCGGACCTCGTTCTGGTCGCTGATGCGGATCTCGGTCGGGGTCAACATCCTGGCCCTGCTCGCCACGATCTGGTGGACCCTCGGCGGGCTCGGCTACCGGACCGGGCTGGCCCGGCTCGGTGCGACGCTGCTGCTGGCCGCGGCGCTGTTCTGGACCGAGCCGGTGCAGCGGACGCTGTTCCTCGGCCAGATCGAGCTGGTCCTGATGGCGCTGGTCATGTGGGACATGTGCCAGCCGGACCGGCGGTGGTGGAAGGGCGCGGGCATCGGCGTCGCGGCCGGGATCAAGCTCGTGCCGCTGATCTTCATTCCGTACCTGCTGCTGACCCGGCGGTTCCGGCAGGCCGCGGTGGCGGCCGGGACCTTCGCGGCGACCGTCCTGCTCGGGTTCGCCGTGCTGCCGGCCGACTCGCGGCCAGTGGTGGCTGGACGGGCTGTTCCTGCAGGGCGACAGGACCGGGCTTCGTCGGCTGGGAGGGCAACCAGTCGCTGCAGGGCGTTCATCACCCGGCTGGACGGGCAGCGTGGCGGGCGCGACGCCGGTGTGGCTGGTGGCCGCCGCGCTGGCCGGGCTGGCCGGGCTGGTGCTGCGCGGCCATCCTGGACCGGGCCGGCGCACCACGTGGCCGGGGTGCTGGGCTGCGCGCTGACCGGGGTGCTCGATCTCGCCGATCAGCTGGGATCACCACTGGGTGTGGATCGTGCCCTGCCGTGGCCTTCGCGGTCTGCGCGGTGCGCGCCGCGAGCGCGGCCGGCCGGTGGGCCGCGGCGGGCGCTGGCCGTCGGCCTCGTGGCCGTGTTCGGCGCGTGGCCGGGCAGCCTGTGGCACCTGCCCGCGAACACGGGCGGGTTCTTCGAGGGGCTCATCTGGATCCCGCCGATCACGAACCCGGAGCTCTACTTCCAGCGCGGGGACCGGCCCGGGTACGCCGAGTACCACTGGCACGGGCTGCAGCTGATCACCGGGAACGCGTATGTCCTGGCCGGGATCGTGCTGTTCGCGCTGCTGGTGGTGCTCGCGGTCCGCGCCGCGCGGGTCACACCCCCGAGCGACGCGAGCGCGGAGGCGGACCGGCTCACACCAGCAGCGGCGCCTCCGTCGGCTGGCTGAGCAGCGGCGGGTCCATCTTCCAGGCGCCGGTCACGCCCAGCCAGATCAGCGCGATGGCGGCCGCGAGCAGGACCGCGGGCGCCCACCAGAACAGGCTGTCGTTGGTGATGATCGCCAGCAGGTGCTGGGGCGGCAGCCCGGCGTTGCCCGGCATGAGCGCGAACGTGGGGGCGATCAGCCTGGCCATCACCAGCCAGTCCAGCCGGGAGGCCGGGTAGAGCGCGATCAGGCAGACGGCCATCGAGTCGTACCAGGGCAGCTGGTAGGGCCAGATGAACAGCCAGGCGAGGGTCACCGCCAGCGCGGGCTGCACGGCGGGCAGGGCCGGGGTCCCGTCAGGAAGCCGGAGCAGCATCAGCACCGCGACCGCGACGAACAGCGCCGCACCCACCGGCAGCTGGTACGGGATCGTGTTCCCGTGTGACCCGACGAACAGCTGGTAGAAGCTGTCCACCGAGATCTTGGTGCTGCGGTCGAGCAGCGCCTTGGCCGCCGGGGGACCGAACCAGAGATAGGTGGGCACCAGCACGACCGCCCCGCCGACGGCGGCGCTGAGCCACGCGGCCAGGGACTTCCGGCAGGCCCAGGCGATCCCCACGCCGAACAGCAGGAAGCTGATCTTTATGTCGGCCGCCACCCCGACCAGCAGGCCAGCGGCCAGTCCCTGCAGCGCGGTCGGCTTGCTCGCGGCAGGCCCGTCCGGCCCCCGTTGGCGCAGCATGAGCAGCCCGAACAAGCCGGCCGCCGCGGCCACCACGTCCAGGTGCCCGGTGGCGACCAGTCCCCACAGCAGCAGCGGGTTGGCCGTCCAGAGCAGGTGGGCCCGGACCCGCCGGGCGGGGCTCGAGCGCAGCATCCGGTCCAGCACCAGCGCCACCGCGCCGAACGCGATCGCGTTCCAGAGCTTCAGCCAGAAGATGATCCGCGCCGCGGACGCTCCGCCCAGCTCGGCCGCCACGTACTGCTCCGCGGTGGCCAGCGGGCCGTAGACGGTCACGTGGCGGCCCCATTCGACGGGGGCGGCCACGGCCGACGGGGTCACCCGTGCGGCGGAGCTGGTTCGGGGTCATCACGTACGGGTTGTGGTGCAGCACGACCATCCGGCCGTAGACGGCGTAGTCGATCGCGTCCGTGGACCCGGCCGGGGGCAGCACGGTGAACGCCGCCACCGCGGCGACCGCCACGGCCAGCAGCAGCCGGACCGGGAGCACCGCGCCGCGCCGCAGCGCGGCCAGCCCCGCGATCACACCGCCGCCGCCGGCCAGGGCCGCCGCCCACAGGGCCGCGCTCACCACGCTCAGCGGCACGTGCGGCGCCACGCCCCAGGGCGGCCCGGTCGCGGGCAGGATGAGCCTGGGAATCTCCCAGCTGTTGCGGATGACCGAGGCCGCGATCATGATCAGGACCGAGCCGATGATCCCCGCCGCCGCCAGCCAGGCCAGGCCCCGGCCCGTACGGTCAGGGGCGGCGGCCGGCGGGGGAGTGCGGTCGGCGGAGGTACGCCGGGCTCGCCCGGGGGGACTCCCCGGAGCCCCCCGCGATGCTAGCCCGGGGAGACGACCCCCCGGAGCCCCCGGCGATGCGGTAAGCGGCGGGCCGAGGTTAGGGCTGCTGTCGGTCGTGTCACTCATCGTGATCTGACGCTCGCCTTCAGCAGGGTAGAAAACCACGCAAATCCTGTGCCGCAGCGTAACCGATGATGTGCGCACCGGCAGCGCTGTTCGCCGTTGCTTTGCCGCATCTTGCCACGCTACGCCGAGGCCAGCGCGCTGGGCGGGGCGGTTGTGGCCACGCCGCTTGACCGGGGCTAGGCATACTGGTTATCGTTTTCATTTGTATTAAGCCGTGGATCCCGGCGTTCCCGCATCAACGATCATGGTTCAGAACGGAGATCGACCATGCTGACCCGCCGCGGCACCACGGTTGCCGTGCTGGCCATCATCGCCGGGATGCTCGCCACGGCTTGCACGTCGACCGCGGCAACCACCATGGCGTCCCCCGGGGCGTCCGGGGACGCGATCGCCACGGTCGGCGCCGAGAACGAGTACGCCAACGTGATCAGTCAGATCGGCGGCCGGTACGTCCGGGTGACCGCGATCGAGAGCAACCCCAACACCGACCCGCACAGCTTCGAGGCCAGCCCGAGCGTGGCCCAGGCGGTCAGCAGCGCCAAGCTCGTGGTCCAGAACGGCCTCGGCTATGACGACTACATGAACAAGATCGAGGCCGCGTCGGCGAGTTCGTCCCGCAAGGTGATCAATGTTCAGCACCTGCTCGGCCTGCCGGACAGCACGCCGAACCCGCACCTGTGGTACTCGCCGTCGACGATGCCCGCCGTGGCCAAGGCCATTGCCCACGACCTGTCGGGGCTGCAGCCGTCCCACGCGGCGTATTTCGCCGCCAACCTGCGCCGGTTCGACCACTCGCTGCAGCCCTGGTTGCAGGCGCTCGCCCAGTTCAAGGCCGCGTACCCGGGCACCCCGGTCGCGGTCACCGAGCCCGTGAGCGACTACATGCTGCAGGCGGCCGGAACCAAGATCCTCACGCCGTTCACCTTCCAGGCCGACATCATGAATGGGGTGGACCCGTCGCCGCAGGACGTCTCGCTGCAGAACCAGCTTTTCTCCGGCCACAAGGTGAAGGTGTTCCTGTACAACCGGCAGGTAACGGACTCGCTCACGGAGTCGTTCCTCCGGCAGGCACGCGAGCACGGCGTTCCCGTGGTCGGCGTGTACGAGACCATGCCCGCCGGGTTCGACTACCAGTCGTGGATGCTCGCCGAGGTCCGGGCGCTGCGCTCGGCCGTGACCAGCAAGATCTCGACCCAGAAACTATGACTCCCGAGAAACCGTCCCCCGAGAACCATGACCGAGAAGCCATGACCATGACCCAGCAGCAAGAGGACATGCTCACCGTCGACGGCGTCAGCGCGCGGCTCGGCGGCCGCGAGGT
Organism: uncultured Actinomycetota bacterium; assembly: GCA_963739645.1. Taxonomy (GTDB): domain Bacteria; phylum Actinomycetota; class Actinomycetes; order Streptosporangiales; family Streptosporangiaceae; genus JASHPR01. The sequence goes on along the minus strand of CAVUBM010000029.1, from coordinate 5,317 downwards.
CCTGCACGACGTGCGGTTCGGCATCAAGCCCGGCGAGTTCGTCGGCCTGATCGGCTCCAACGGCGCGGGCAAGACCACGCTGCTGCGGGTGATCCTCGGCCTGCTGGCCCCAGACCGCGGGGAAGGTCAGGACCAGCGAGGCGATCGGCTACGTGCCGCAGAAGATAGAGCTGGACCCTGAGATGCCGCTGCGGGCCAGGGACCTGGTCGGGCTCGGCCTCGACGGGCAGCGGTTCGGCATCCCGCTGCCGTCGCGGTCCCGGCGGAAGCGCGTCGACGAGATGCTGGCCGCGGTGGGCGCCGAGCACATCGGGGACGCGCGGGTCGGCCATCTCTCCGGCGGCGAGCAGCAGCGGATCCTGATCGCGCACGCGCTGATCAGCCGCCCCGGGCTGCTGCTCCTGGACGAGCCGCTGGCCAACCTCGACATCGCCAGCGAGCAGGAGGTCGTCGCGCTGCTGGGCCGCATCGCGACCGAACAGCAGATCGCGGTGCTGATCTCGGCGCACGACATGAACCCGCTGCTCCCGGTCATGGACCGGATCGTCTACATGGCCGAGGGGCGGGCCGCCAGCGGGACCACCGAGGAGGTCGTCCGCGGCGAGGTGCTCAGCCGCCTCTACGGCCGCCATGTCGACGTAATCCGGGTGCACGATCGCGTTCTGGTCGTGGCCGGCCGCGACGACGGGCTCGCGATCCCGATGGAACCGCACCCCGTCGACCCCGTGGCCGATTCCGCGTGAGCGCGGTCTTCGCGCCCGGCTTCTTCGCCAGCGCGCCGGTTCACGTGGCGCTGCTGGCCGGCGGCCTGGTCGCGGTGGTGTCCGGCATCGTCGGCACGTTCACGGTCATGCGGGGCCAGTCGTACGCCGGGCACGCGCTCGCGGACATCAGCGTGACCGGCGGCTCCGGCTCGTTCCTGCTGGGGATCAGCCCGCTGTGGGGCTTCGCGGGCACCAGCCTGGCCGCGGCCGGGGTCATGGACATGATCGGGATCCGGCGGCCGCGCGGCCGGGACCTGGCCACCGGCATCGTGCGCGGCGCCGGGCTCGGCCTGGCCGCGCTGTTCCTGTACTGGGACACCACGTTCACGTCCACCAGCGGCGCGACGATCACGATCCTGTTCGGGTCCATCTTCACGATCGACAGCTCCCTGATCCCGGTCATCGCCCTGTTCGGCCTGGCCGCCGTGGGCATCGTGGCCGTGCTGTACCGGCCGCTGCTGCTGAGCTCGGTCAGCACCGACCTGGCCGTGGTGCGCGGCATACCGGTCCGCCTCACCGGCGCGCTGTGCCTGATCGCGATCGCGCTCGCGGTGTCGCTGTCGGCCCTGACCATCGGCGCCATCCTCAGCACCGCGCTGCTGATCGGGCCGGCGGCGATCGCGCTGCGGCTGACCAGCCCGCCGGGCCTGGTCATGCTGTGGTCGGCGCTGATCAGCCTGGCCGTCACCTGGATGGGCGTCCTGCTGGCGTACGACAGCTACTACTGGCCGCCGGAGCGGCACGGCTGGCCGGTGAGCTTCTTCGTGGTGACGCTGGTCCTCATCGGCTACCTGCTGGCCCGGCTGGCTCCATCGCCGGGGAGGCGCCGTCGCCAAGACAGACCGGGGCGGCGGCCCGGGCGGGAGCGTAACGGATGTTCTCCGGGTTCATGGTCAACACCTGGGTCGTCGCCACGATCGTCGCCGTGGTCGCCGGGGTGGTCGGCTTCTTTGTCGTGCTGCGCGGGGTCGGCGTTCGTGGCCGACGCGGTGCCGACCGGGGCCTTCGCCGGCGCGGCCGGGGCCAGCCTGATCGGGGTCAACACGCTGATCGGGCTCGGCGTGTTCTCGCTGCTCGGCGCCCTCGGCATCGGCTGGCTCGGCCGCCGGGCCCGGCACGACGTGGCCGTGGCCCTGACGCTGGTCGCGATGCTCGGGCTCGGCGCGCTGTTCCTCAGCTTCAGCGTGGAGTACGCGCCGGAGATCTTCGCGCTGCTGTTCGGCGAGGTGCTCGGGATCAGCGTCAACGAGATCGCCCCGGTGGCCGCGCTCGGCGCGGTGTGCATCGTCGCGATCGTGGTCATGTACCGGCCGCTGCTGCTCTCCTCGCTGATGCCCGAGTTCGGCGAGGCCCGCGGCGTGCGCGCCTACCGGATCGAGATGGGCTTCCTCGTCATCGTGGCCCTCGCCACGAGCATGACCCTGCCGGTGGTCGGCGCGCTGCTGATCTTCAGCCTGATGATCGGGCCGCCCGCCGCCGCGCGGTCGTTCACCGACCGGCCGCTGGCCGCCATGGGCCTGTCGGTGGTCATCGCCCTGGGCACGGTCTGGGTCGCGATCGCGGCGTCGTTCGAGTCCAACTGGCCGGTCGGGTTCTTCGTGGGCGCCATCGGCGCGGCGTGCTACGCGGCCGGGCGCGGCTGGACGGCGCTGCGCCGGACCCGGATGACCCGGTCAGCCCGGCTGGCCGGCGCGGGCGCCAGCGGGGCCGTCGCCGCCTAGCACCCGGGCCTGCCGTCGGCGCCGCTGCCAGACCAGGAGGCTGCCGCCGATGATCCCGGTCAGCATCGCGGTGAGATGCCCGACGGCCGTGTAGTTGAGCTGGCTCAGCCCGCCGAAGATGTTGCCCACCACGATCAGCAGCGCGAGGTCGAGCGCGGCCGCGGCGCGGGCCAGCCAGGTTCCGTACAGCAGGGCCACCATGATCGCGGACACGACCACGTACGACGGGCCGACGTCGATCAGGTACCGGTCCAGCGCCGGGAGGACGCCCGCGGACACCCGGTAGCCGACGAGACCCTCGCTGACCAGCGTGCCGATCACCTGCCCGGCCGCGCACAGCACCACCGTGCGCCAGTTGCCGAGCACCCGGTTGGCGCCGAACATGGCCAGCGCGATCAGGGCCGGCCAGGCGGTCGTGAACTCCCCGGTGACGAAGGCCGAGACGACCAGCGTGCCGATCGGGTTGTGGGCCAGGTTGTGCACGCTGGTGCTGGCCCATGCCGTGAGCGCGTCCTGGTCGTGCGGTGACAGCAGCCCGTAGACGATCTCGGCGATGATGAAGCCGATCAGGTAGACCCAGGCGACCGCGTAGGACGTGAAGATCGTCCCCGGGATCCGCCAGCGCATGAGGGCAAGGCTAGGAGGCTGGCCTGAGCAACCCCTGGGAAGGGCCCGCGCCAGGACGTGCCCGGCGGATCTTCCGCCATAGATCCCAACGCGGGGGCCGGTTCCGGCGTCTTTACCGGCAAACGATCGTTTATTCGCGGGGGGAGCCGGTGGGCACACGGAACGCGCTGGCGGGTTCGGCGGCGCTGGCGCTGCTGGCGCTGGCCTGCGCCGCGGGATGCTCGGCACCGGCCACGGGGACGCGCTGCCGCGGGGCCGGCCACGGGCGGGAACACGCCGTCGGCTGCCGGGACCGGCCCGGCGCGGACGGCGGCATCGCCCCGGGCGGGCACGCAATGGACGGCGCGCACGGTGCTGCGGGAGAGCGCCAGCGAGGCATTCGCCGATCAGGTCGCCGACCCGCGGGCGGGCGCGGTGTACGTGCTGGTGCCCGGCCCGGGCGCGGCAGCGGCGCAGGGTCCATTCGTGGTGGAGCGTAACGGCCTGAAAGACGGTTCGGTGCGCCGTGGCCCGGCGGTCCCAGCGGCCGGGCGGCTGAGCCTCGCCGCGGGCTACCTGTGGGTCTCCGAGTCGGCCCCCGCGGGCCGGCGCGAGCTGGTCCAGCTTGACCCGCGGACGCTGGCCGTGGTCAGGACGCTGCGTTTCCCGGCGGCGGCTCCGGCCGGCGTGCCGCTGGCCAGTGTGGTGCCGGGTCCCGCCGGGTCGGTGTGGGCCGCGGCCTCCCCGGCCGTACTGCGGATCAGCCCGGCGACCGGCGCCGTGCTCGGCCGGGTGGGCCTGCCCGCGGGGCTCGCGGTCACCGGCCTGGCCGCGGACCCGGCCGGGCGCTACCTGTACGTGTCCGCCGCCCGGGTGATCTCCGGCGGCGGGATCAGCGGCGCGGAGGTGCTCGAGTACGGCGCCAGGTCAGGCGGGCTGCTGGCCAGCACGGCCCGGGTCCCGGTGTCGTTCTCGGTCGCCGGGGCCGATCTCACCGGCGCGCCCGGCGGGGTCTGGGCCTCGATCCGCACCGGCCTGCTCGGCCTGACCTTCCTGCTGCGCAGCCCGGGCCTGGCCGCGGCGCCGCTGCCCGGGGTCGGCTCGTCCGCCGCCCCGCCCGCGGGCGGCATCTTCCACCACGCGATGGGCGCGGTCACCGTGTACGGCGGCGGGGCGCTGTGGCTCGCGTCCGGGTCCGGGGTGGTGGCCTGCCTCAGCCCGCAGACCGGTCAGGTCCGGGCCCGAACGCAGCTCCCCGCGATGGGGGCCAGCGACCAGCTGCTCGCGGCCGACCCGGCGGCGCACGTGGTCTACGCCGTCGGCCAGGCCGGGGTGATCGCGATCACCCCGCCGGCGGCCTGCTGGGGATGATCATCTGCGGCCGGGTCTTTGGCCAGCCGTCAGCCGGGCTGCTGGAAGTCGGGCGTGGTCCAGATCCGCTCGTTCAGGTACTGCTGGACCTTGGCCACGTACTGGCCGGCCGCGGCGGTGTGCCAGCGCCCGGCGAACCAGCGGCCCACGCAGCCCCAGGCGTCGCCCGCGGCGTACGGGGTTCCGTGCGGCACGTTGTTCAGCCAGGTCTCGTACCCGTCGTAGCAGGACCGCCAGATCGCGTACGCGGTGTCCGCGTTCATCGCGGTGGAGTCGCCGATCCCCGGCCAGCTCGCCTGCTCGAACGGGTACCGGTTCTGCAGGATCCCGTAGCTCTGCGGGCACTGGCCTGGCTTGCCGTCCGCGCCCAGGCCGTGGCCGGGCGGGCAGGCCGAGGCGTCGCTGTCCCAGTCGCCGAGCGTGGTCTGGTTCCACCAGCTCTCCACGGCGGCCTGGGCGAAGACGATGTCCGGCGTTGATGCCCCATTTGCACGCGGCCCAGCGCAGGATCTCGCTGGTTGTGCCGGTGAAGTCACCATCGATGCGCGGGGCGAGCAGCGCGTCGGCCTGCGGGGTGTCGCCCGCGGGGAAGAAGCTGCTGCCCACGTGCTGGCCGGTGGTGTGGTTGAAGGGCTGGTTCGCCCCCTTGTTCTCCGGCGACGGCCGGGCCAGAACCCACCGCGCGCACTGGGCTCCCGAGGGCAGCGCCGCGCCCGGCGGCAGCGTGCCGAAGAAGGCGGGCGCCGCGGGTGCTGCCGGTGAGGCGGTCGGCGTCGCACGGGGTGAGGGTGACGTAGTTCCGTTACGCAATGCCCCCGGCGAATCTCCCGTCCGCGAGGCGGCGGGGTCCGGGCC
>CAVUBM010000028.1:0-77622 GCA_963739645.1 uncultured Actinomycetota bacterium | reverse complement strand
GGCCGCGCCGCGAACCCGACGAACTGGGTGCCGAACGACAGCATGATGCCGGTGAACGGCGAACTGCCAGGAAAGAACACCTTCGGGAAGACCAGAGCCGCGGAGGTGCCGTAGAGGAAGAAGTCGTACCACTCGATGGTGGTGCCGACAGTGCTGGCCGCGATGGCGCGGACCCGGTGGGCACGGATGTCTGAGCTGCTCCCAGCGAGCGAGGACATTGCCTGAGCTCCTTACCGATTTCAGATAATCGGCACTCGCTGCCCTCGCCTGGCCGCCTTATTCCGGTAACTTTCACAAACACCCTTCTGCTAATGGGCCGGCCGGGCATCCGCCCACCGTTCAAGCCGAACAGCCAGGGGCCCGGCCGGAACCCCTGGCTGTCGTCGGATCAGCGCGGTGACCTCGCATAAAGGCCACCGGCGGCCGTTACTCGGGCGACGTGTGGATGAGCTTCTTGTTCACGAACTCGTCGATGCCGAGCGGCCCGAGCTCGCGGCCCACACCAGATCGCTTGGTGCCACCGAACGGCAGTTCTGCGCCCCCGCCCTCGACCTGGTTGACCCACGCCATCCCGACGTCGAGGCGGTCCGCCACGTCTAGGGCGAGTGCCTCGTCGCTGCTGAACACCGCGCCGCCGAGCCCGTAGGCGCTGCCGTTGGCCAGCTCGACGGCCTCGTCGGCGTTCGCCACCTTATAGATCACGGCTGCGGGCCCGAACAGTTCCTCGCGGTAGGCCCGCATCTCCGGGGTCACGCCGGACAGCACGGTCGCCTCCACGAACGCGCCGGGCCGGTCCACGCGGTGCCCACCGAGGTGGACGGTCGCGCCCTTGCTGACCGCGTCGTCGATCTGCTCCATCAGCCGCTGGGCGGCCAGCTCGGAGGACAGCGGCCCGTAGGTCGTGGCCGGGTCGGTGGGGTCCCCCGTGACCTGGGCGGCCATGCCCGCGGTGAACTCCTTGGTGAACTCGTCGAAGGCGCTGTCGACCACGATCATGCGCTTGGCGGCGTTGCAGGACTGGCCACCGTTCTCCATCCGGGCGGCCACCGCGGCCTTGGCCACGTTGGTGATGTCCGCGCCGTCGAGCACGAGGTACGCGTCCGAGCCCCCGAGCTCCAGCACGACCTTCTTCAGGTTCTGCCCGGCCGTGGCGGCCACGGCCGTGCCCGCTCGCTGCCGGTCACCGACACCCCGGCGATACGCGGGTCGGCGATCATGGTGGCGACCTGCTCGTTGGTGGCGAACACGTTGATGTACGCGTCCTCAGGCAGCCCGGCGTCGCGGAAGATCTGCTGCATGGCCAGGGCTGACTCGGGGCACTGCGGCGCGTGCTTGAGCACGATGACGTTGCCGATCATCAGGTTCGGGGCGGCGAACCTGGCCACCTGGTAGTACGGGAAATTCCACGGCATGATGCCCAGCACCGGCCCGATCGGGGACCTGCGGACCCAGGCCTTCCCCGGCGTGCTGGACTCCAGCGGCTGGTCCTTGAGCAGGTCCTCGCCGTGGTCCGCGTAGTACTGGTAGATGTCGACGACGATGTCCAGCTCGCCCTGGGCCTCGGCGGTGGTCTTGCCCATCTCCCGGGTGATGATCGGGCCCAGCTCGGCGGCCCGGTCGCGGTAGATCTGCGCCACCCGGTGCAGCATGGCCGCGCGCTCGGCCTTGGAGGTGTGCCGCCATGACACGTAGCCTCGCTCGGCCCGGGCCAGCACGTCGCTGATCTCGGCGTCGGTCGCCGTCGGGAACTCGCTCTCGACCTTGCCGGTGGCCGGGTTGACTACCTGGTACATCATGGGGCTTGCCTCCGATACGCCTGAATTGAGCTCATGGCTGAGGATCGCATTCCGGCCGTGACCGGGCAACTCCTCCATGGTACGGTCCCGCAACCGGCACATAGCGCCCGCTGGGGAGGGATCGCCCATGAACAGAGTGGTCACCGGGTACGACGAGAACGGGAACCCCGCGATCATCCGGCAGGGTGATCCGCCCACCGTCATCCATGCGGGCCGCTACACCACGACCGAGCTCTGGGTATCGGACCGGGGGCCGATCAAGGCCACAGACGCCGATGCCTCGACCCGCGAGTGGGCGCTTGAGCCGCCGCCGGGTGGCGCGTGCTTCCGGATCGTCGAGATCGCACCGGGTGCTGACGACGAGGCGGAAGGCCGGCCGCGCAGGCGACGACGAGCTCAGCGCCGAGCACGAGGGCTTCCAGGAGGCGCACGCCACCGACACGCTCGACTACGTCACGATCCTGAGCGGGCAGGTGACCCTCATCGTCGGCGACACTGAGCTCACCCTCGGCCCCGGGGACTCGGTCGTGCAGCAGCCGGGCGTGCCGCACGACTGGCAGAACCGCTCGGCCGAGCGCGCCGTCATGGTGGGAGTCCTGGTCAGCGCCGGGTAGCCAAGGCCCAGAACTCGGGTTGACCTTGACCCTGCGTCAGGGTTGCAGCATGGGCCCATGATGCAGCTGGAATCCCCGGCCCAGGGGAACCTCGCCACCGCACGGGCCCCGTCGGCGATCGCCGTCACCGGGCTGCGCAAGTCCTTCGGCGACCACGTCGTGCTCGACGGCATCGACCTCGACGTGGCCGAAGGCACGATCTTCGCCCTGCTCGGCCCCAACGGCGCCGGCAAGACCACGACCGTCCAGATCCTGTCCACCCTGCTCCGCCCCGATGGCGGCACGGTCCGGGTTGCCGGCCACGACCTGCGGCCCGAGAGCCCGGCCGTCCGCGCCGCGATCGGCGTCACCGGCCAGTTCTCCGCGGTGGACAACCTGCTCACCGGCCAGGAGAACCTGCTCCTCATGGCCGACCTGCACCACCTGGGCCGGGCCGAAGGCACGCAGCCGGGCCGCCGAGCTGCTCGACCGTTCGACCTGGTCGACGCGGCCGAGAAGACTCGCCGCTGACCTACTCCGGCGGCATGCGGCGCCGGCTCGACCTGGCGATGACGCTGGTCGGCGACCCGCGCATCATCTTCCTCGACGAGCCGACCACCGGCCTCGACCCGCGCAGCCGCCACACCATGTGGCAGATCATCCGCGACCTGGTCGCCGGCGGCGTGACGATCTTCCTCACCACCCAGTACCTGGAGGAGGCCGACCAGCTGGCCGACCGGATCGCGGTGCTCGATCACGGCCAGCTGGTGGCCGAGGGCACCCCCGACGAGCTCAAGCGCCGGATCCCCGGCGGCCACATCCGCTGCAGTTCGCCGACGCGGCGGGCTGGCCGTCGGCCGCCCGCGACCTCGGCGAGGCGCGCCCGCGACGACGAGGCGCTGACGCTGCAGGTCCCGACCGACGGCAGCGTCCGGTCCGCTCAACGGCCCTGCTTGACCGGCTGGACCGGGAAGGCGATCGCGGTCGAGCGCGGGCTGTCCGTGCACACCCCCGATCTCGACGACGTGTTTCTCCTCGCCCTCACCGGGCCACGGCCAGCCCGGCACAGCACCAGCCCGCACGAGCAGGAAACCCGGCCATGAGCACCCTCTCCCTGGCCGCTGCGCGACTCGACGACCATGCTGCGCCGCGACATCCAGCACTCGCTGCGCTTCCCCATGATGACGATCAGCGGGCTGCTGACTGCCGATCCTCCTGCTGCTGCTGTTCGACGGCGTCTTCGGCCACGCCCTGGCCGCCAGCTCTGGGCGCGCGCGCCAGGCGGACTCAGCTACATCGACTACCTCGCTCCCGGCATCCTGGTGATGACCGTCGGCGTCGCGGCCGAGGCGACCGGCGATCAACGTCTGCACCGACATGAGCGAGGGCATCATCGCCAGGTTCCGCACCATGGCGATCTCCCGCGCCTCGGTGCTGACCGGCCAGGTCGCCGGGCAGCTCGATCCGCACGATGATCAGCGTCATCCTCGTCGTCGGGTTCGCGCTTGCTCTGGGCTTCCGGCCTACCGCCAGTCCCGTCGAGTGGATCGCGGCGGCCGGGGTCTTCGCGATGCTCGCCTCGCGCTCACCTGGCTGACGGTGTCGTTCGGGCTGCTGGCCAAGACCCCGGCGGGTGCCAACAGCCTCGCGCTGATCTGCCCGCTCTTTCTGCCGTTCATCAGCAGCGCCTTCATCCCCACCGGCTCCATGCCCGCGGGCGTGCGCTGGTTCGCCGAGAACCAGCCGTTCACGCCGGTCATCGACACGCTGCGCGGGCTGCTGACCGGGACCCCCATCGGCCACAGCGCGGTCCTCGCGGTCGTCTGGTGCGTCGGGCTGACCCTGGTCGGCTACCTGTGGGCGCGGAGGCTGTACAACCGCGCTCCGGCACGCTAATCCCAGAGACGGGCCCTTACGCTAAATGCCCAGCACACTCAATCGCCCCACGCGGAAGGTGTCATGCCGGACCTCACCATAGGCCAGCTCGCGGCCCATGCCGGGGTCACCGTGCGCGCCGTCCGGCATTATCACCAGCGGGGCCTGCTCGCCGAACCCGAACGGGACGCCTCGGGTTACCGGCGGTACGGCGCGCAGGCCGTGATCGACCTGATCCGGATCAAGACCCTGGCCGACGCCGGAGTGCCCCTGGCCCGCATCCAGGAGCTGCTCAGCGCCGATCCCGCGGAGTTCACCGAGGCCATCTCGGAGATCGACCAGGCGCTGAAGAGGAAGATCCGCGAGCTCACGCAGCACCGGAGCCAGATCGCCGAGCTCGCCGGGGGCGAGCGGCTGTTCCTGCCGGGCGAGGTCGTCGAGCTCCTCGATGATCTGCGCGGGCTCGGCGTCAGCGAGCGGGCGGTGCAGCTCGAGCGCGACGGCTGGATCCTGGGCATGGCGCTGTCACCGGAACTGGCCCGGGGGTGGGTTGAGGAGAAGAAGGCGGCCATGGCCGACCCCGAGTTCCGGCGCCTGTACCTGGCCGGCGACCAGGCCCTCGCCTGGGACCCCGAGGATCCGCGGCTCGAGAAGATCGCCGCATCCATGGCGGACTGGGCGGCTGAACACGATCAGGAGACCGCGCCGCCGCCGGACCGGCGGACGGCCAGCGACATGGCGGCCGTGGTCGCGCTGATCGACTCCTACGTGGCCAGCTCCTCGCCTGCGCTGCGGAAGCTGGGTGAGCTGTCCAAGGCCATGCTGCGGGACCGCGGCGGGCCTGCGCCGGATGAGTCAAGCGAGAGGTGAAAGGGTCATGCCGGGCCAGCCGTCCGGGTACCGTGAAGCAGTGGCTCAGCAGTTGATCACCGAGCGTCTTGTGCTTAGGCCGTGGACTGCCGACGATGCCGAGGCGGCCCTGGGCGCCTACGGCAGCGCTGAGGTCTCACGATGGCTGACCCCGGCGATGGACCGGGTGAACGATGAGGCGGCCATGCGCCTGGTCCTGCAGCAGTGGGCGGCCGAGAACGACCGCATGATCACGCCCGCGGGCCGGTGGGCGATTGAGCTGCGTGACGGCGGGCAGCTGATCGGGGGTGCGACCCTGCTGCCGCTGCCGCCCGACGACGAATTCGAGATCGGCTGGCAGCTGCACCCGGATGCGTGGGGTCACGGGTACGCGACCGAGACCGGCCTGGCCCTGGCCCGGTGGGCCTTCGATCAGGGCATCGAGCAGGTCATCGCCCTGGTACGGCCGGCCAACTCGCGCGCCGAGGCGACCGTGCACCGGATCGGGATGGAGTGGGTCGGCGAGACCGAGAAGTACCACAAGCTGCGGCTGCAGCAGTACCGCTTGCGTCCCGCGGACCTCACCACGCCGAGGTAACGGCCCGGGCCCGGCGGGCTGGCGGTACCGCCCTGGCCGCGCTACCGAGCGAGGTGACCGAGATGACCAAGATCGTCCCGTCCCATGACCTGGTGGTCGTGCGCGAAACCGAGGCCGAGGTGCTGGGGGGCGGGCCGGTGACCGGCAGGCTCTACGCCGACAGCAGCGCCACCGGCGGCGCGCTGAGCAGCCAGCGGATAACCCTGCTCCAGGGCGCGGCGGGCGCCACCCCGCACCATCACACGGGGGCCAGCGAGCTGTTCTACGTCCTGTCCGGCGCGATGGAGGTGCTGGCCGGGGAGCGCGTGCTCACCGCGGGCCAGGGTGACCTGATCGTGGTGCCGCCCGGCACCACGCACGCCTTCGCCGCGGCCCCGGCCAGCGACACGGACCTGCTGATCATCATCACGCCGGGGGTGGAGCGGTTCGAGTACTTCCGCCAGCTGCAGCGCATCGCGACCGGGGAGGCTCCGCTGGAGAGCATCCTCGAGACCCAGGACCGCTACGACAACCACTTCGACGAGAGCCCCGTCTGGCAGCAGACGCTAGCGTCCCGCCTCTGACCAGCACGGCGCAGCCGGTGCCAGCCGCGACGGCCGGCTTGCCGGCCCGAGCGGATGGCACGCGGGGGGGTCTGGGGGGGTCGTCCCCCGAGGCAAGAACTGTCAGTGGCCGACGATGTACGGCATGACGTTGAGCCGCGTCGTGGTCACGTCGAACTCCAGCATCAGGTCGGCGACGCGCTGGATCGGTACCGGATCGGTGTCGACCGGATAGTCAGCGCTCGCCATCAGCGCCGCCACCTGCTTCGTGACGTGGGCGTAGGCCATCACGCCCTGCTGAACCGCGGTGGGGTTGGTGTCGGCGATCCGCTGGCCCTCGACGATGGCACGGCGGAAGGCCGCGGCCGTCTTCGGGTTTTTGCGGACCCAGGTCCTGGTCACCATGTACCCGGCGATCGGGAGGCCGGCGACAGCTCCCTGGTTGAGGTCGGCAAGCGGCTGCTGGCCGAACTGCTGCTCGTTGAGGGTGACGAACGGGTCCGGCATCCAGGCCGCGTCCACCGTGTGATTCTGGATTGCGGTGCCCATGTCCGGGAACTGGACGGGAACGAAATCCACCTGTTTCGGGGACAGCCCGTTGGCCTTGAGCAGCGCGCTGATCAGCAGGAAGCCGATGTTGTCCCGTACGTTGACTCCGATCTTCTTGCCCTTGAGGTCGGCGACGCTGTGGATCGGTGACCCGGCCCGGACCAGCATCACCTGGTTGTTCGCCAGCATGATGGATCCCGCGGCCAGCACCTGGAACGGATCATGCGCCGTGGAGGTGCCCGCGAGCTGCTGCGAGTCATTGAGGAGATAGGAGACGTAGTTCCCCATCGTCACGTCGTACTTGCCGCTGAGCTGGCCGCTGATCGTGGTGGCGCCGCTGATGGCCGGAACGATCTTCACGTGCAGGCCCTGGGCGGCGAACAGCCCGCGCTGCTCCGCGATGTAAAGGCCGGCGGAGTCGCCCGCGGGCACGGCCGCGACGGTCAGGTTGTGCAGCTCTCCAGGGGCGGCCGGGGCTGACCCGCTCGTCGGGTTGGCGCTGGCGCAGCCCGCGGCGAGCACGCCGACGGTCAGGGCGGCTATAGGTACCCGCATAAGCCGCTTGATCATGACAAGTCCCCTATGAGTCGCGCATGGTTTGAACGCGGAGTCAGGGCGCTACACCGCCAGACTGCCACATTCATGTGCTATTTATGCCAATTTTCTCGTCTTTTGCCGCAGTTTGAGTTCCACCATGTGGCACTCAACCGTGCGGATGACCTATGCCACCGGGCCGCAGTGCCGCGCGCACCGCGAACCGTCCCTCTCAGGGAACCCACGGAACGTGGGCAAACATAAACATCTGAGCCAGGGTACCTGTGATGCTCACTCTCTGTGGGCGCAATCGCGCCTACGGTTGCAATCGTTCCGTGCTGGTGCAATCAGTCCGCATCGGCGCAATCACCGGACGGCGCCGCAACCGCGCCCGCGGCACCGGCGAGCGAGGCGTACCGGCCGGATGTGCCCGGCACCCGCCGCACGGGAGCTCCGGATGCGCATGTTTCTCCCGCGGCTAATGGTGTCATTGGTGCCGGAGAAACAGCGGATATAACGCACCGCTGTCAGCCGCGCTGGCCGCGATGTGCCGATGTCATCCGGTGCGACGTCAATAGCGGCCGGGCGCCCGGCGGCCCGGATTCTGGTCGGCGTGACATCGGCGGCTCATCTAGACTCCGTAAGGTGATCTTTAAGCAGGTCGGAGAGGGACGGCCCTATCCCGACCATGCGCGGACCGCGCGCGAATGGGCGGAGATACCGCCGCGCCCCGTCCGGCTTGATCAGCTCATAACCACGAAGAACGTGCTCGATCTGCAGACCGTTCTGGCCGCGGACTCAACGTTCTACGGCGATCTGTTCCCGCACGTGGTGCGCTGGAAAGGCGACCTCTACCTCGAAGACGGCCTGCACCGGGCGCTGCGGGCGGCGCTGCACCAGCGGTCCGTGCTGCACGTGCGCATCCTCGAACTCGGCTGAGCCGCACGCTGCGCCCGCCCAGGTAGCCCCGTCCTGGATCAGGGGGACGGTACGGCGGACGGAGTCAGCCGGTGCCGTGCGGCCGTCCTGGCCTGCTTGGCCCGGGCCGTCCGCTGGGCCGCGCGCACCTCCCGGGCCTGCTGAGCGGCTGCCTCCTGGGCCAGCGGCGGTGTCATCCACTCCAGCAGCGAGGGCATCAGCGCCCGCCAGGTGAACATCGTGTGCCCGCCGCCCGGCACCAGCTTCAGCGTCACCCCGGGCTGGCGGAGCTGCAGCAGCTGCTCGAAGACCTCGGCGTTCTTCAGGTCAGAGCGGTCACCGCTGCCGACCCCCAGCCAGAACTGCGGGATCGGCGTGCCCGCCTGCAGCGAGGTCACCAGGTCGGCCGGGGTGTTCTCGCGCTTGAGCCTGGCGCTCGTCCCGAACGGGTTGACCAGCCGGGCCGGGTGACCCACCTGGTTGTCCGAAGGCTGGAAGTACCCGCTGAGCACGCCGGAGTAGCCGAACCGGGTGCCGTACCTGAGCCCGAGGTTCGCGGCGCAGAATCCGCCTTCGGAGTAGCCCGCGATGCCCCACGTCCGGCCCGGCGGCTGCACCCGCAGTGTCTGCGAGATGTCACGGGGGAGATCCTCGGCCAGGTAGGTCGCGTCCTGGGGGCCGTGGACCTGGTTGAGGCACTGCAGCGAGATCGCCCGCCCGCCGTTCGCGTCCGGCATGACCAGCACGGCCGGCTGCGCCAGGTTAGCCGCGATCAGGTCCTGCAGGGTCGTGGTGACGCCCACGACGGTGATCCAGTCCTGCGGCTGGCCGGGGAAGCCGTGCAGCAGTTCGACGGCCGGGAACCGGTAGTTGCGGTACGGCGACTGGAAGTACTGGGGCGGCAGGTACACGTAGACGGAGCGCTTGATGTGGCTGAGCCGGCCGCGCACGGTCAGGTGCAGCGTGTACCCGTCCCGGGCGGCGAGCGCCCGGTCGATCGCGGCACCGTGAAAGGTGCTGAGCCGCACCCCCACCCCGCTGGCGGCCGCCGGCACCTCGGTTCCCGCGTCGAGTTGGTCATGTCCGAGATCGCGGAATTCCAGTTCTGGTAATAGTCGTAATACTTGTTGACCGCCGCCACGCCGAACAGCATCGCGGGGATAAACGCCAGGCAGGCGGCGAGTACGCGGAAGACCAGTTGCTTCGCGACCACGAGCCACCACACGAGGGCGGCAAAGACCCCGATCAGCAGCAGGAAGAACGCTGTGCTCTGCGGTTCCAAAAGGACACTCCGGAAGCCCGGCTGATTCCGTATGCGAATAGCGCGCCGCGCACCTCCCGGGTGCGCCGATACCCCGTCGTCGGCGCGTTGGCGGTGGAGGTGGGATTTGAACCCACGGAAGGGTTGCCCCTTCACACGCTTTCGAGGCGTGCGCCCTCGGCCACTAGGCGACTCCACCGTGGCCGAGCCTACCGTGCTGGCCCGGGGGGCTAGCGCTGGCGGGCGAAGAACTGGCGGAGGAGGTCGGCGCACTCGTCCTCGAGGACGCCGCCGATCACCTCGACGCGGTGCGGCAGCCGGCGATCGCGCAGCACGTCCCACAGCGAGCCCGCGGCCCCTTCCCGGGGGTCGGCGGCGCCATAGACCAGGCGGTCCAGCCGGGCCGCGGCCGCCGCGCCCGCGCACATGGTGCAGGGCTCCAGCGTGACCACCAGCGTGCACCCGTCCAGCCGCCACCGGTCCCGGGACGCCGCGGCCCGGCGGAGGGCCACGATCTCGGCGTGCGCCGTGGGGTCGCCGTCCGCCTCCCGCTGGTTGCGCCCCGAGGCGATGACCTCGCCTTCGGCGTCGAGAACGACCGCGCCCACGGGCACGTCGGCGTCGTCACCGCTGGCGGTCAGGCCCGCTGCCTGGCCGAGCGCCAGCCGCATGGCCGGCTCAAACGAGGACAGGTAGCCGGAGGTCATGGGCCAAGCGCGCCGTCCAGCGCACGCTCCAGCGCGTGGCCGAACCCCAGCTTCCTCGCGATGACCACCAGCGCCTCGTACGGGAACAGGTCCAGGTTGCCGGACAGGGCGCCGAGATCCATCTCGTCGATGCCCAGGTCGGCGAAAATGGACAGATCCCCGGCCGGGAGGACCTGGTCAAGGTCGTCATCCTCGTCGGGAACGGGTATATCCAGGTAGTCCAGCACCTGACGGGCCAGGGGCCAGTCCACAGAGGCGGTGAGGTCGGAAAGGAACACCGAAACCTGGCTGCCGATCACGCGCAGCGCCACAAAGAAATCGTCGCCCACAGCGGTCAGGCCGATGGTGCCGCCGATGCTCGGCTGCTGGCGCAGGGCGTGGATGAGGCCGTCGAGGTTCTCCCCCAAGGCGGTGGGCAGGAGCTCGACTTCCCAGGCATCGTCCTCCCGGTAGACGACCACGGAGAAATCGGCACTGCTTACGTCAGTCATCGTCCAACCCCAACGGCGCGGCTTCCAGGAGGGAATGGTGTCAGATTCCTGTGGGCTGCGTTGCTTGATCGCCCCTCACGATGCCGGGCCGTGATCTAGTTTATGGCCTGTAACGGAAGGATGCCGCATCAGCACCGAATGTAGTCGAGGTGGGCCAGAGCGCCCCCGAGCATGGCAGCCCCGCAGAAGTCGGCGTGTCATCGGCGCAGATCACGCAAGCCCGTCCACTGATCAACTATGGTGAGTCGTCCGGGCTGGGACCATTGGTCGGTTGATTGCCCTGAGCTATGCTGGGAACAACGGCCCGTAACCGCTGCACTGCGCATCGCCTGCACCGAGAGCGCTGGGAGGTGATTCGGTTGCTGAAGAAGATCATTACGTGGGCGATAGTCATCTTCATTATTTTCTACATCGCCACCGAGCCCTCGGGAGCCGCTGGAATAGTCCACTCGATCTACAACGGCCTGCACTCCGCCGCCACCAGCATGGCCGAGTTCGTGAACTCTCTCTAGCCGATGAGACTGCCCACGGGCGCCACTGACCGCGCTGCAGTTAACCGGTATCTCCTGCCGAACGAGCAGCAGGTCATCACCGTGCGGCGGCATCCAGCCGTACTGATCGGCCCCAGCCTGCTGACCCTCGGCGGGCTGATCGTGGCGGGCGTGCTCACGGCGACCGTGTTGCACGGCAATGGCGCGCTTGTCACGGTGGTGTGGCTCGGGTGGCTCGTGCTATTCGTGCGGATGATCTGGAAAGCGGTCAACTGGGCGGTCGATTTCTTCGTCGTGACCTCGCACCGGATCCTGCTCACGTCCGGGCTGCTGACCAGGAAAGTCGCGATGATGCCGCTCACGAAAGTGACCGACATGAGCTTCCAGCGCACGTTCGCCGGCCGCTTGCTCGGCTTCGGCGAGTTCATCGTGGAGTCGGCAGGCCAGGACCAGGCGCTGCGGAACATTGACCATATTCCTTACCCCGAGCAGCTTTATCTAGAGGTATGTGGGATGCTCTTCGGGAGCGACGACCAGGCGAGCCCAGGCGAGTCAGAAGCAGCCGACGACTGAGCCCACCGAACGTCCCCTTCCCCGGGGTTCGTGCGGCCGGACGACCCAGGCGGACGTCCGGCCGCAGGAGCCTATCCCCCGGCCGCCCCGGTGGCGGTGACCAGCAGGATGCCGGCCGCGGCGAGCGCCAGCCCGCCCCGCTGCACCCAGCCCAGCCGCTCGCCGAGCACGAACCGGGCCAGCAGCACCGTCACCCCAGGAAAGAGCGCGGTGATGACCACGGCGAGGCCGAACAGGCCAGCCCGGGTGGCGAGCACGTAGCAGACGTTCGCGCTGGCGTCGAACACGCCCGCACCCAGGGCCGCCAGGAACACCCGGCCGTCGGGCCGCCAGCCCACCGGGCGGACCCGCGCCCCGACCGCGGCCATCAGGAAGATCAGCGTTCCCGTGACGCGGGCCACGGCCACCGGCCAGAGCGCGCCGGACTCGCCGCCGTTGCGGATGAACAGATAGAACATCCCGAACGCTGCTCCCGAGGCGATCCCGTACCCGATGCCTCGCGCCGCGCCGCGGTGGGCCCTGCTCCTGGCCGGGCCGCCGTCCGGCCAGGCGGCTCCGGCCGCGGCCGGAGCGGAATCCGGCGCTGCGCCGCTGCTGCCGGAGCTGACCAGCACGATCGCGATGACGCAGGCCAGTGCGCCGACGTAGACACCGGGGCCGGGCCGTTCGCCGATGGTGAGCGCCGCAGCGACCGGGAGCACGGTGGAGACCAGCGCCGAGATCGGCGCCACGACCGTCATGGGCCCGGCCGCGAGGCCCGCGTAGAAGAACATGAAGCCCACGCCGCCCGCCGCTCCCGCGCCGATCCCCCAGGCCAGGCCCGCCGGCTGCGGCGGGCCCCCGGCCAGCAGCGCGGCGGCGAGCACGACCGCCATTCCGGCGCTGCCGGACACCAGCAGCACGGAGAGCACGTGAGCGCGCCGCGAGGCGGCACCGCCGAGGAAATCAGCGCTTCCGTACAGCAGGGCCGCGGCCAGCGCGAAGACCATCACCATGGGCCAGAGATGCTCCGGTCAAGAGGAGGGGTCGGTCGGAGTATTGTTCTCCGTAGTTCATTATACCGACCGCCCCAGTGGCGGAGCGCGACCAGCGGAGGGCGACCACGATGGAGGACCCCAGCGATCTCAGCAGCACGCTCGCCCGCATCCTGCAGTCGCTGCGCACCGAGCGCGGCTGGTCCCTGGATCAGCTCGCGCACCGGTCGGGCGTCAGCAAGGGCGTGCTGGTGTCGCTGGAGCAGCAGCGGTCCAACCCGAACCTGGCCACCCTGGCCCGGATCGCCGACTCGTTCGGCGTGCCGGTCACCCGCCTGCTCGACGTGCCCGATGAGCCGGTCGTGCGGATCACCGGCCCGGACCGGGCCCGGGAGCTCTGGCACGGGCAGGACGGCGGGACCGGGACGATCATCGCGGCCACCGAGCCGCCGTGGGCGGTGGAGCTGTGGCGCTGGACGGTGCAGCCCGGCGAGCGGTTCGGCGGTGATGCGCACGCCCCGGCCAGCAAGGAGATGATCTGGGTCGAGTCGGGCACGATGACGCTGACCGTGGCGGGCCGCGGCTACCAGGTGGGCGCGGGCCAGTGCGCCCGGTTTCCCGTCCGGCCTGCCGCACTCCTACGCCAACGACGGCGCCGGCCCGGCGCTGATGACGA
Organism: uncultured Actinomycetota bacterium; assembly: GCA_963739645.1. Taxonomy (GTDB): domain Bacteria; phylum Actinomycetota; class Actinomycetes; order Streptosporangiales; family Streptosporangiaceae; genus JASHPR01. Next base: position 64,195 of record CAVUBM010000028.1, on the reverse strand, counting down.
TGATCTGCGTGATCCCCCCGGCCCAGGGTTAGCCCGGGGGACGACCCCAGGGTCAACCCTTCAGCTTCTCCAGGCGGGTCAGTGCCTCCTGCAGCACCTCGGGCCGCTTGCAGAACGCGAAGCGGACCTGCATGCGCCCGGCGTCGGGGTCGTCGTAGAACACCGCGTTGGGGATCGCGACGACGCCGGCCGGTGCGGGCAGGTTCGCGGCAGAACTCCACGCCGTCGTCGTCGCCGAGACGGGCTGATGTCGGTGGTGACGAAGTAGGTGCCGTCCGGCGGGTACACCGTCGAAGCCGGCCTGCGCAGGCCGCCGCACAGCAGGTCGCGCTTGGCCGCGCAGGTCCGCGCGGATCCCGGTGAAGTAGGCGTCGGGCAGCTGCAGCGCCTCGGCGACCGCGTACTGGAACGGGCCGGCGCTGACGAAGGTGAGGAACTGCTTGACCGTGCGCACGGCCGCCACCAGCTCGGCCGACGCCGTCACCCAGCCGACCTTCCAGCCGGTGAACGAGAACGTCTTGCCCGCCGAGCGAGATCGACACCGTGCGCTCGCGCATGCCCGGCAGCGGACGATCGGCACGTGCTCGCCGGTCGTACACCAGGTGCTCGTAGACCTCGTCGGTGATCACCAGCAGGTCGTGCTCGAAGGCCAGTTCGGCGATCGCGGTCAGCTCGGCCGCGGGTGAGCACCGTCCCGGTCGGGTTGTGCGGCGAGTTGACCAGGATCAGCCGGGTGCGCGGGGTGATCGCGGCGCGCAGCGCGTCCAGGTCGGGCCGGAAGTCCGGGGCCCGCAGCGTCACCGGGACCCGCGTGCCGCCGGCCAGCGCGATGCACGCGGCGTAGGAGTCGTAGTACGGCTCGAACGCGATGACCTCGTCGCCCGGCTCGAGCAGGGCCAGCAGCGCGGCCGCGATCGCCTCGGTCGCGCCCGCGGTCACCAGCACCTCGGTGTCCGGGTCGAAGTCCAGGCCGTAGCACCGCCGCTGGTGCTCGGCGACGGCCCGCGCGCAGCTCGGGGATGCCGGGCCCGGGCGGGTACTGGTTGCCGCGCCCGCCCAGGATCGCGTCGGCGGCCGCCTGCGGCGATCTCGGCGGACCGTCGGTGTCGGGGAAGCCCTGGCCCAGGTTGATCGACCCGGTGGCGACGGCGAGCGCCGACATCTCCGCGAAGATCGTCGTCCCCATTCCGGTCATACGGCTGTTCAGCAGCGGTCGATTCACCCCGCCATGAGATCACGACGCCCCGGGATCAGGCCATCGGGATCCCCGCTCCGCACGCCATCGGTGCGGGCGTGGCCCCAGGGGGCGCAGTTGCGTAACGGCTCAATCGCACGATCCGCCGGACAGCCACCGCGCACCGCGCTGGTAGAGCGCCTCGACCTCGGGCCCGGTCAGCCCCGGCATGTCGGGCTTGACCGGGTAGCCGAGGCCCGACTGCAGGTAGGCCAGGTGCCGGTAGCCCGCAGGGAACCGGTCCAGCAGCTGCCGGTCGAGCTCCACCCGCGCGGCCGGGTCGACCGGGTCCATCCGGTCCTTCTCGTAGATGGGCTGGCGCAGCACGATGCCCCAGCGCCCGCCGCGGCGCTCGATGAAGTCGTAGAACCGCCCCGTGCACACCACGTCGCACAGGACACCGTGGATGTCCGCCCGCTGGGAGATCGTCATCTTCGTCTGGCCGATGGCCCGGTCGCCGGACACGTCGACCGACGTCCCGCCCAGGAAGTGCAGGATGCTCACGCCCCGCGCCGCTCCCTCGCGGCTGACCTTGATGAACTCCTCGGCCGGGCCCTGGAACCAGGTGGCCATCATCCGGCCGTCGGCGTGCCAGACGGTCCGGAAGCGCTCCCAGTCGCCCGCGTCGCGCCACACCACCCAGTTCTCGATCAGGTCACGGATCGCCTGCCGGTCGGCTGCCTGGTCGCTCATCCCGTTCCACCTTTCTCAGCGTGAAGCATTCCCGATCCGCACGGCCCGGCCGGTCCGCATGCTCTCGTTCGCGGCGTCCGCCAGGGCCAGGGCCGCCCGGCCGTCGGCGAAACCCGGGCTCGGGGCCGTGCCCTGCTCGATGCACGTGACCAGGTGGTCGAGTTCGGCCCGGTAGGAGGACAGGTAGCGGTCCAGGAAGAAGTTCAGGTACGGCGGGGCGGTTCCCGTGCCGGACGCACCGTAGTGGCGCACGCTGGTCGGGGTCTGGTTGCCGGCGCTCAGCATCCCCTGCGCGCCGAAGGCCTCCAGGCGCTGGTCGTAGCCGAAGGCGCAGCGGCGGCTGTTGACGATCTGGCCCAGCTCACCGCCGGCCCCGCGCAGCAGCACCATGGCGGAGTCGATGTCCCCGGCCTCGGCGATATACGGCTCGATCAGGTTCGCCCCGATGGCCTGGACCTCGGTGACCTCGCCGAGGAAGAACCGCGCCATGTCGAAGTCGTGGATCATCATGTCCCGGAACAGCCCGCCGGAGGTCGCGATGTAGGCGGGCGGCGCCGGGGCGGGATCCCGGCTGGTGATGATGAGCTGCTCCAGGCGGCCGATCTCGCCGTCGGCGACCCGGCTGCGGATCTCGGTGAAGGTCGGGTCGAACCGGCGGTTGAACCCGACCATGACCCGGGGGTCCAGGTCCTTGATGTCGGCCCAGCACGCGTCGACCCGGGCCAGGTCCAGGTCGATCGGCTTCTCGCACAGCACCGCCTTGCCCGCCTGCACGGCCGCGGTCAGCAGGCCGACGTGCGTGGGCGTGGGCGCGGCGATGACGACCGCGTCGATGGCCGGATCGCCGAGGATGACCTCAGCGTCCCCGGTGGGGGTGGCGTCGCAGCTCCCGGCGACCTCGCGCGCCGCGGCCTCGACCGGGTCGTGCACGACGGCCAGCCTGATCCGCGGGTGCGTGGCCAGGGTGCTGGCGTGGACACGGCCGATTCTCCCCGCCCCGAACAGACCGAATCGCAGCATCAGCACTCCTCGTTTCGCGGCGGCCGGTGTCTTGATCATCCTCCAATGGCCATTTCGTCCGCCAGGAGCGGTGACGCCGGGCCTGAGGGCTCAGCGACTGCGCAGCGCCCTGGCCGCGCGGCGCTGGCCGCGCTGGGCCAGCACGCGGGCCAGGCTCCTGGCGTCCACGTCGCGGACCAGCCGGTCCTCCAGGCGCGCCGGCCTGCTGTCTCGGCGGCCAGCCGGCCGGGTACCTTGCTGCCGGTGATGGCCCCGACGATGGCCTGCGCCGCCGCGGCGGCGGGCACCACCGGCGCGGTCACCGGCGCGTCGGCTCCGGTCTGCGCGCCAGCGTCCGGCGGCCCGCAGAGCGAGGAGATGTCGCCCACGACGCGGACACCGAGCGCCGAGATACGGCCGGCGATCTCCGTGTCGATCTCGGCCGCCCGCTTCAGGGCCCAGGCCGGGGTGGTCACCCGCGGTTCATCGGGCCCGGGCTGGTAGCCGGCCTTCAATTGCCGGAGGACCCCGGCCTTCATGAACATGGCGTAGATCGTCTCGGGCCACTCGCGCCGCTTGATCTCCTCGTTGAGCAGGCGCACCAGCTCGGCCTCGCCGAGGGTCAGGGACCGGTTCTCCGCCGAGTCGTCGAGCACCAGGAAGTCGCCGGGCAGGCCCAGCATCTCCTCGAAGGTGCGCAGCAGCATGAACCGGTCGCCTTCATCCACGACCACGGCGATCACCTTGCCCGCGCCGGCCGCTTCGGCCCACCGGGCGACAAGCTCGTCGTGCTGGTGCCGTCTCCAGAACGTGCGCGTGGGTGCCTGGTCCGGCGGCCGGTTGAGGATTCCGTCCAGCCAGTCCTCGTAGGGCAGACGGAGCCCGTTCTGCACGTACTGCTGCCACTGCGACGGCAGGACTCTCGTGAGCGGCCGGAGGGTCACCACCACGTGCACCCGGGACCCGCCCAGGTCCTCGACCACGCGGGCCGCCGCGGCCGCGTCCCCGTCCCCGAAGAACGCGCTGCTCACCAGCACACGGTGATCGCCCTGGGCGGCGACCTCGGCCGCCAGGTCGGTCCAGTGACACATGTCCGGCACGGGCATGCCCTGCTGCGGCTTGGCCCCGGAGACCGCGAGAGCGCCCTCCAGGTAGGTCTGGCCGGGCGCCGGGCCGAAGTAGCTCACACCGTGTTCGGCCAGTCTGTCGCGAGCCAGGCTGAAGGCGCCCTGGGTGGCGGTCGTGCCGGTCTTGTGCGCGCCGACGTGGACCAGCCGGGCACCCGGCTCCAGTAGCAGCTCATTGGCCATCTCTGCGTCTCCATCCCGGCTATGGCCGCTTTTGTTAAGCGCCCGGCTGACCGATGTGGGCGGTTCTGTCCCCTGGCGGCGGGCCACGGTCTGCCGCTGTTCCCTCTGCCCCGCTGCTGCAGGAGTCGAATTTTTCACTGAGCAAACGAAGAAAATCAGGTAAACACGAAGTAATGGAAAGCTAAAGTCACAGCATGTTTCGTCCCGGGAGCGTCCGAAACCTGCCTCAGGAAGACCTCCAGGCCCACGGGGGCCGCTCATGACCGTGGCTCAGACTCGGCTGCGTACCGTCGCTGTGGTGCTAGCGGGCGGTACCGGCGCACGGCTGGGCCTGGCCATTCCGAAGCAGCTGCTCAAGATCGCCGGGAAGACCATCATCGAGCACACGCTGGATGCCTTTGAGACGCATCCGGACATCGACGAAATCCTGGTCATGATGGCCGTAGGCCACACCGCGCAGGCACAGCGGCTCATCGACCGCGGCGGCTACCGCAAGGTGGTGCGCGTGCTCGACGGCGGCACGGAGCGCATCGACTCGACGGCACGGGCCATCGAAGCCCTGGCTGAGCGCTATGGCCCTGCCACCGACTGCAACGTGCTGTTCCACGACGCCGTGCGCCCGCTCATCGAGCCGGCGATCATCTCCGAGTGCGTCGCGGCCCTGGGCACTTACCGCGCTATCGACGTCGCCATCCCCTCAGCGGACACCGTGATCGTGGTCGACGAAGCCAACGTCATCACCGACATTCCGCCGCGAGGCCGGCTGCGGCGGGGCCAGACACCGCAGGGGTTCCGGCTGTCGGTCATCCGGCGCGCTTACGAACTCGCCCGCAGCGACCCGGACTTCGCGGCCCGTCCCCCGACCGACGACTGCGGCGTGGTGCTCAGGTACCTGCCCGACACCCCGATCTACGTCGTGACCGGCAGTGAGCACAACATCAAGGTCACGCATCCCGTCGACCTGCACATCGCGGACAAGCTCTTCCAGCTCGCCTCGCACGAGGCGCCGCCCCCGGTGCCACCCGATGTGTACCGGTGCAGGCTGGCCGGCAAGACCGTGGTCGTCTTCGGGGGAAGCTCCGGGATCGGCGCCGACATCTGCCAGGTCGCCACGAGGTTCGGCGCGCGGGTGTTCTCGTTCAGCCGCACGCAGACCGGCACCAACGTCGAACGCCCCGCCGACGTCGAGGCCGCCCTGCGGCATGCCCATGACGCCACCGGGCGGATTGACTTCGTCGTGAACACCGCGGGCGTGCTGTCGATGGGCAAGCTCGCGGACACCGACCAGGCGGTGATCGAGGAGACCATCCGGGTGAACTACCTGGCCCCGGTCACGATCGCGCAGGCGGCGGTCGGCTACCTGGCGGCGACCCGGGGGCACCTGCTGCTGTACACCTCCAGCTCCTACACCCGCGGCCGGGCCGGGTACAGCCTGTACTCCTCCACTAAGGCCGCGGTCGTGAACCTGACCCAGGCGCTCGCCGACGAATGGTCGGAGATCGGCGTCAAGGTCAACTGCGTGAACCCGGAGCGGACCCAGACACCCATGCGCCTGCGCGCGTTCGGCGCCGAGGAGCCCGGCACCCTCCTGTCGTCGATGGCGGTGGCTCTCACCTCGATCGACGTGCTGCTGTCGGAACTGACCGGGCACGTGATCGACGTGCGGCTGGTCGACCCGCTCACCGGTACCGGGCCGCACGACCAGGAGAGCGCCCCTCCGGTCGCGGGTCCGGCGCCAGCCGTGGTTTCCGCACAGTCCCTGGCTCCCGCGGCTCCCGCGGCTCCCGCACGGCCTGCCCCGGCCGGTCCGGCCGTTCCCGCCGGCCCGTCCCGGAGTCCACGGCCCGCGCCGGCGCGCTGGCCCGAGCGGCTCGCCACCAGGGCTGACTTCTTCCACGAGGGCGGCGGACCAATGACAAAGCGGCAGATGCAGCGGAACGACCGGTCTTCTGAGGCCAGCCGCGGTGTGCGCCTGGCCTGTGCGGGCGTCCTGCTGGCGTCCTACCCGCTGCTGTTCGCCGCGGCCTTCGTGCCGACGGGCACCGCGGGCCGGCTGCCCGGATGCTGGCTGTTTACCGCGGTGACCGTCGTCAGCTACCTGGCCGAGGTGTGGGCGCGCCGCGTCGTGCCCCACCTGGTGAACACGCTCAACTGGGTGCAGGTCGGGGTGCAGCTGCGCTGGGTGTTCCGCGAGCTTGCCCTGATCGTGCTGCTGGCCCGGGCGCTGTCCCCGGGTTCCGCGCTGGTGGCCTTCGCCGGCGGGCTGTTGCTCCTGCACGCGGTGCGCGCCGTCTATTCGGCGCTGGCCCTCTACGTCACGCGCAGCCGCGTGCTGCCGGTGGCCACGCGCAACGTGGACCTGACCGAGCTGCGGATCCCGGATGCGCCACCACCATGGCTGATCCAGACCGACGTGCAGAAGCTGCTGTACATAGACGTGATTCCGGTGGCTGGCGGCCTGGTCACGGCCCTGACCACCAGCTTCACGTGGGCGCTGGCCGGAATCGTGCTGGCGCTCGTGATCAGCGCGATCCCGTGCCTGATCGTGGCCGTTTTCGCCCGCCGCAACCGGCACCTGCAGAGATTCGGCGTGGGTCCTGTCGACCGTGCGCAAGCAGGTGCTGGCGTACCGGCCTGAGATCGTCGCCTACCTCAGCGGCTCCCGGGATTCGATTTACCAGATCAACATGTGGCTCTCCACCCTGGCGCAGCTCCGCAGACCGACGATGATCATCTTGCGCGACCGGTACCTGGTGCCGCTGCTCGGCCAGACCAGCCTGCCCGTGGTCTGTGTGGCCAACCAAGTCGACCTGATGAATTTTGAGCTGTCCACCGTCCGGGTCACGCTGTTCCCGGCCAACACCGCCCAGAACATCCTGCAGCTCCGGATCCCCCTGGTCGGCCACGTGTTCATCGGCCACGGCGACAGTGACAAGGCGGCGAGCATCAACCCGTTCAGCAAGGCCTACGACCAGGTCTGGGTCGCCGGGAAGGCCGGGCGTGACCGGTACCTGCGCGCCCAGGTCGGAGTGCGGGACGAGGACATCGTGGAGGTCGGCAGGCCACAGCTCACGGGCATCCACACGGCCGGCGAACGCCCTGCGGACCGGATGTTCACGGTGCTCTACGCACCGACCTGGGAAGGGTGGACAGACAGCCAGGTCGCGCTCAAGACCATGGGCCTGCAGATCATCCAGGAACTCCTGGATCACAGCCCGCAGATCCGGGTGCTCTACAAGCCCCACCCGCTCACCGGCAGCCGCGACCGCAGCATGGTGGCCGTCCACAAGGCGATCGTCGCCCTCATCGAGCGCGCCAACGACAAACAGCGGCATGCGGGCAACTGGTCGGCGGAAGCTGCGGCGGCCGAGGCGGACCGGCGGAATGCAGCGGCCGAGCTGACCCGGGTCAGCGCGCGCATGGCCGAGCTGACTCGGGGGGATGACGCAAGCCCAGGTGCCTGGGTTTCGTGGACGCGCCCAGGGAAGGACGAGGCGACCCTGTCGCGCGACAGCCAGCCTGCCGCCGAGAACGACGCGGAATGGGAACAGCTGAACAAGGCCTGGCATGCGGCGTACTGGAGATCGCAGGGCTGGTGGGAGCACCGGGTGATAACTGGACAGCTGCCTGTCCTCTACGACTGCTTCAACCAGGCGGACCTGCTGATCAGCGACATCTCGAGCGTCGTCAGCGACTTCATCGCCTCGGGGAAGCCGTACGTCGTGACCAATCCCGAGGCTCTCGATGAGGAGGAGTTTCGCGAGAAGTACCCGACGGCCGCGGCCGCGTACCTGCTCGGCCCGGACTGCGCCGGGCTGCCCAGCGTCCTGGCCCAAGCGGCCGCACCCGGTGATGACCGGCTCGCGGAGGAACGGCGGGAGCTCAGAAGGTACCTGCTGGGCCCGGATCACCCCGACGCGCTGACCCGGTTCGCCGACGCCATCGAAGCCCTGATCGGGCGGGTAGGGCAGCCCGGGATCCGGCCCCGGACCTTAGCCCGGCTCCGCTCGCCGCCCAGGCCGTCGGCGCAGATCGGCCTGCCGAACATCGGCCTGACGAACATCGGCCTGACGAACATCGGTCAGCGCACTGCCGAGCGCGACCAGGGACCCCCGATGTCCCGTACCTGATCCGCCCGCTTACCCTTAGGGGCGCTTGACCCACGGAACCGCGTGGTGAATGTCAGGATGCGCTGGAGCGGCCTAGTGATCTTTGAGACCAAGCCCACGGTCGTCGGGCACCGCGGATTCGGGGCCGGGACACGTGGCGGCTACCAGGAGAACACCCTCGCGTCGTATCTCGCCGCCGTGGAGCACGGGCTTTCCTGGATCGAGCTTGATGTCCAGCGCACGCTCGATGATCAGCTTGTCATCCGGCATGATCCGGTCACCGCGGACGGGGATTTCGTGGTCAGCCAGCCGGCCGACGAGCTCGTGGCGGCCGGGATCCCGCGCTTCGACGACGTCATGGCGGCGCTGCCTCCCGATCTGGCGGTCAACGTCGACGTGAAGACGATCATCGAGGACGCGACCGACCCGCCGCACCGCCGCACCGCCGCGCTGGTGGCCACGGCCCTGCGCGCCCACGCGGGCCAGCGCCGGCTGTTTGTCTCGTCCTTCGACCCCAGCCTGCTGATGTACCTGCGGGAGCGGAAGGACACGCTGCCCGGCATTCCGCTCGGCCTGATCACCTGGCTCAGGTTCCCCGCCTGGCACGCCATCCCGGCCGCGGTGAACCTGGGGCTGGACGCGATCTGCCTGCATACCGGAACCCTCGGGCTGGGCCTCGCCCAGACGCCGCCCGTCGACTACCCCATGGAGCGGGTCATCGAGGTGGCCCACCACGCCGGGCTTGAGGTCCTGGCCTGGTCGCCCAACCCGGAGAACGCGGTCAAGCTCGCCGCCGCCGGTGTCGATGCGCTGTCGGTCAACGAGATCCCCGGCGTCCTGGCCGCCCTGGAGCTCCGCCCCTGACGCGCAGCGTGCAGCTGCGCCCCAAGGCCGCCTGGGACGCCGCTCCCACAGCAACCAGCTGAATCTGGACCGCTACGTCGAGCGGTGCGCGGTGATGTCGGCGATCCACGCACCGCGCTTGTAAACCGCGAACGTCTCCTGCTCGCCGCCACGCATCGTGATAAGCAGCTCGAACGGGCGACCGCCCGGCTTGGCTTGGTCGATCTCGGCCAGAGGTATCGAGAGGGCTACGCCTCCGTCGAAGTTCACTCGGTGCGGCTTGAAGCTCAGGGCCCCTCCGGTCAGCGTCAACCGGCCGCCGTCGGCGATACCGTCGCGCCGGTGGTTAGCCCGGCCGGTACGGAGGACCGGGCCCTCATCCTCGGGCTCTGGCATGCGGCCGTCCCTTCGTGTCGCCTCCACCGGTCAGGGTTCCTGGCTCAGCCCGCATCGCGGGTGGCACGATCCACCGGGGCCGGTTGAACAGGATGATAGAGAGCTGCACGAGACCAGCCAAAATCAGCAGCCCGACGAGGGCCAGTGCCGCGACCCTCAGGGGCCCGGCCTGCAGCTGGGCATCCGTCGCCACGGAGCCGATCGGCACGATGGCCGTAACGCAGGCCAGCACGACCGCACGCGGCCAGGCGCCACGGATGGTGCCGCGGCGTACGGCCGGACTGATCGGCAGCACGCTGTACGCCACCATGATCTGGTCGGCCCGGGAGGGGTCGCGCCACAGCCGAACGGCGGAGATGGCCGTCCAGACGGTGAACAGGCCGACAACGATGGTCAGGACGACGTATCCGGCGCTCATGCCAACCGCCCTTCTGCGGGTGCCGACCAGCTCGGCCTCGCCGCCCAGTCTCGCATCCGCCTTGTTCGCGAAGCTGCTCGATGAGGCAAGCATCAGGCATCCGAAGTCCGCCGCCGCCCACTGATGTGAGACAGCAGGCTTCCAAATGGCATACCCTGAGGTCTTCCGAGCAGACGCTAATGCACACCGTGGCCGGCTTGGCCACGTGAGTTGCGCGATGCGCAAGATGTGCGGACACTCATGTGGTAGGCGAAGTGCGGACTGACCAGCAGGCGCAGCGCGAGTCTTTGGCACATGAATATGTGGCCGAGCAACTGCGCCGTGAAATAGCGCTGGGCCTGTTTACCGCCAGGGGTTCGCTGCCGTCAGTGCGTGAGCTCGCATCGGTCTTCGGAGTTGGCGTCATGACCGTGCACCACGCCATCCGCAACCTGGAATCCCAGGCTCTGGTCACCAGCAGGCGCGGCCGCGGGGGAGGCACCTTCGTCATCGCTGGCCCAGGCGATGACGAAAGCATGAGGCAAATGCGGGCCAGGGGGCGCCGAGAGGCCCAGGTGATTGAGGAAGCACTCGACTGCCGGATGGAACTCGAGCCGCAAGTAGCGGCGTTGGCGGCGCGCCGTCGTTCCGCCGCCGACCTGAAGTCATTGCGCAAGTTGCTTGACGATGCAGCGGCAACCAATGATGGTGTTGTGTTCACCGAGCTTGACGCCCGGTTCCATACCGGTATCGTGCAGGCGGCCAGGAACCGGTTCTTCGAGCAGGCACTGGAGCAGGCCAGGACCAAGCTGCACTTTGCCGCCCTGCTGCTCCCCTCTACCCCCATGTGGCGGCAGCGCAGCCACGCCGGCCACGAACACATCTTCGCTGCAGTGAAGCTCGCAGATGCCGAACGCGCCGCCCAGCTGACCGCGCGCCACATTCGGTACTCAGTCGCCAGCGTTCGCGCTCTGCTGCGCTCTCTATGAGCCCTCCCCGAGCCCGGTCGCTTCCGGTTTAGTGCCCGGCGATGCGTGACCCCTGAGCCTGGAAAGCCGAGGAGACCGCGCGGCCGGTCAGCTTTGGTGTTACGGACCGGCGTGGTGGAAGGTCACTCGCGCTCGATCCGTCGAAGTCCTTGCGTGGGCGTCCACCACTCCACGACGAGCTTCGTGGCCTCCTGGTTGAGGTGGGTGTGCACGACCTCGGCGATGTCGGCGTGGAAGCGGTCGCCCTCCGGTCCTTCGGTGACCGGCCCGGCAGCGACCGCCCGGCCGGAGATCTTCGCCTCGCCCGGCCACTGCGCCTCGGAGCCCTCGACCGGGTCGACCGTGGCGCTGTGCAGGGCGAACCGCGGATCCCGGCGGAGATCCGCGCCCTTGCGCGCGTTCGGCATCGAGCCAAAACGCAGTTCGCCGTCCTCGAAGACCGTCTCGATCCCCGAGATTCGCGGCGACCCGTCGGCCCGCAAGGTGGCAATTGTCTTGTGTCGGTGAGCGTCGAACAGCGCTCGTACGCGCTGCGCGAACTCCGGCTCTGCCTGTTCGACATCCTGCCACGCCGTCACACGGCCCATGATCGCACCGATGCTGCCCACGCTGCTGACGTTCCTACGTGGCGTCGGCTTCCCTACCTGTGAAAGCGTATGGCTTGCATGATGTGGCTGGATCCGTGGTGTCCGGGTTCGGATGCCCCGTCGATGGCGTAGAGGGTGCTGCCGATTACTGCCACGCCCATTCCGTGCCGGGCTTGGCTGAGGCTCGGCATCGTCGACCAGGTCTTGGTGGCCAGGTTGTAGGCCCGGACGGTGTCGAAGACCTGGAACAGGTTTTCACCGCCGAAGGTGATCAGCTGGCCGCCGATGATGGCCGCGCCGAGGTCACTGTCAGCGGTCGGCAGGGGCGCCAGCTGAGTCCACTGGCCGGTCGCCGGGTCGAAGCGCTGCACCGCCTTGGTATTCAACGAGACGTTGAGATTGCGCCCGCCGACGGCGTAAAGGTAGGTTCCATCCGTCGCGGCCGCCACATGATCGCCCGGGACCGGAATGGCGGGAGCGTCGTGCCAGCTCTTGCCATCGTAAATCTCTGTGGGCCTGACCAGCTGCTCGGACCTGCCACCGGTCCGCCCGCCCACAACGACGATCTTGCCCCCCACCACCGCCGCCGCGCCGGCGGCCCGCGCATGATGAAGCGCAGGACCCTCGACCCAGCGGCCTTTGGCCCGGTCCAGGATCAGCACATGAGCCGAGACGGCCGCCTCCATATTGCTGCCCTCTGGCAAGAACCCACCGATCACCCACAGCTGGTCCCGGTAGGTCACCATCATCGCGTGATGCAACAGGAAGGGCAGATCCGGGCCGGGACCCCACGTACGGACCGTCGGGTCGTAATACTCCGTCTTCTTCGTGGCCTGATCAGGGCCAGTCAGACCACCGGCCGTCCAGATCCGGCCATCCAGCACCGCCGCAGGCAGCTGCTGCACCGCGAACGGCGAATTACGCGCCAGCCACCAGCTCCTGGCCACCTGAAGGGCTGGCGCGGGCACCGGCGCCACGAAGGTCTGCATGATGTGGCTGGATCCGTGGTGTCCGGGTTCGGATGCCCCGTCGATGGCGTAGAGGGTGCTGCCGATTACTGCCACGCCCATTCCGTGCCGGGCTTGGCTGAGGCTCGGCATCGTCGACCAGGTCTTGGTGGCCAGGTTGTAGGCCCGGACGGTGTCGAAGACCTGGAACAGGTTTTCACCGCCGAAGGTGATCAGCTGGCCGCCGATGATGGCCGCGCCGAGGTCACTGTCAGCGGTCGGCAGGGGCGCCAGCTGAGTCCACTGGCCGGTCGCCGGGTCGAAGCGCTGCACCGCCTTGGTATTCAACGAGACGTTGAGATTGCGCCCGCCGACGGCGTAAAGGTAGGTTCCATCCGTCGCGGCCGCCACATGATCGCCCGGGACCGGAATGGCGGGAGCGTCGTGCCAGCTCCTGCCATCGTAAATCTCTGTGGGCCTGACCAGCTGCTCGGACCTGCCACCGGTCCGCCCGCCCACAACGACGATCTTGCCCCCCACCACCGCCGCCGCGCCGGCGGCCCGCGCATGATGAAGCGCAGGACCCTCGACCCAGCGGCCTTTGGCCCGGTCCAGGATCAGCACATGAGCCGAGACGGCCGCCTCCATATTGCTGCCCTCTGGCAAGAACCCACCGATCACCCACAGCTGGTCCCGGTAGGTCACCATCATCGCGTGATGCAACAGGAAGGGCAGATCCGGGCCGGGACCCCACGTACGGACCGTCGGGTCGTAATACTCCGTCTTCTTCGTGGCCTGATCAGGGCCAGTCAGACCACCGGCCGTCCAGATCCGGCCATCCAGCACCGCCGCAGGCAGCTGCTGCACCGCGAACGGCGAAGAAGGCCCCAGCGCCCAGGTGTCTGCAGCCTGAGCTGGTTTGGAGGAGACAGGTGTGGAGGCGACAGGCGCGGGAGAGCCGGTGGTGCTGTTATGCCAGATCAGCAAGCCGCCAACGACGGCGATCACCAGCACCAATGCGCCCAGGCCGGCCAGCAGCCGCCGCCGACCCGGGCGGGCCGACGGAGGCGGGCCGCCGGGTGGCGGGCCGGCGGGTGGCGGCGGGCCGCCGGGTGGCCGCTCGCGCGCCGGGCTCGCCGGGGCGGAAGGGGAGTAGCCGCTGCCGGTTGGCTGGAGGGGCGTGTCGTGGCCGGCTGCAGCGGCGGGGGTGGTGTGGCGGCTGGGTGCGGCGACCGGGGTGGTGATGTCGCGGCTGGATGCGGCGGCCGGGGTGGCGGGCTCGGCGGGTCCCGGGCTGGGGGACTCGGCCGGAGCGGGGCTGGCGGGCTCGGCGGGTGCGGGGCTCGCGGGCTCGGCAACGGCGGGGCTGGCGGCCAGGACGGTGGCAGTGCGTGGGACGGCGGAGGCGGTACCGAGCAGGGCGGCGCGGGTGGCGTGGACGAATTCGCGGCAGGTGGCGTAGCGGTCGGCGGGGTCTTTGGCCAGGACTTTGCCCATGACCTGGTCGATGCCGGGGGGCAGGGTCGGCTGCAGTGAGCTGGGGAGGGTGGGCATTTCTTCCACGTGGGCCCAGATGACGGCAGCGTCGATGTCTTTGGCGAAAGGCACCCGGCCGGTCAGGCATTCATACAGCACACACCCCAGCGAGTAGATGTCGGCCCGGCCATCGGCTGGCTGGCTCTTGATCTGTTCGGGGGCAATGTAGTCGATGGTGCCCATGAACTCACCGGTCGCGGTCAGCCCGCTGCGCGAGGCGGCGTGCTTGCTGATGCCAAAGTCGGTCAGGTAGACGTGATCGGGCTCGTCGTCGTCATCGGAGCCGTGCTCGATCAAGATGTTGCCCGGCTTGACGTCGCGGTGCACCAGCCCGTGCCGGTGCGCGGTATCCAGCGCCCGGCCCGCCTGGCTGATCAGCAACAGCGCCTGATCGGGCTCGAGTGCCTGGTGGGCCTTGAGCACCGCGCGCAAGTCCGCGCCGGAGACATAACGCATCGCGATGAACAGCAGATCCTCATGCGAGCCCATGTCATAGATCGGGATCACATTCGGATGATTCAGCGACGCCGCGATCCGCGACTCCTTCAAAAACCGGGTCCGGAACGCATCGTTGGTCGCGAGCTCGGGGGCGAGCACCTTGAGCGCCACCGTACTGCCCAGCCGCGGATTCTCCGCCTCATACACCACGCTCATCCCGCCCCGGCCCAACACGCCTTGCAGCCGGTAACCCGCCAGCTCATCTCCCACCATCGGCAGTGAGGGCATCACATCACTCCGCTCAGATAATCTCCGGAACCCGAAAAACGATCGGGTCGACGATGGGGTCGGCTGCGGGCGGGAGGAGATGCCACCGGCGCGGTTCGGCAACGTCAATGCCGTAGTTGCCGTCAGCGATGCTGGGTCGCAAATCCGGCTCCCCCCCGGGAGATTAGATTGAGAGTAGTGTACGTGTGCGGCACGGTTTGCACTATGGCTGATAGGGCCCCGTTACCTGCGCGGGCGATCCGCCCGCGCGGGCGTTGCCGATGAGCATTCGTGCCATTGGAGCCAGTGCCTGATCGCCTTTTAGCGATCGGTCACCTGATCCCCTGGACGGTCGTACAAGCCACCTGCTGCCACAACGAGCACGGCACCCGCCACATGCATCCAGTGGGTGAATTTCTGCGGAGGTCCCGGGCTGTCAGCGTGGGCCAGCCGCTGGGCCGGATGGCTTGGCGGCGTAGTCGCCCAGGCCGTGCTCAAGCAGCGCGAAGGCCGCGTTCGCGAGCTTGCGGACTTCGGCCGCGAGCCCTCTGGCGTCACCCTCGCCCAGGACCCGGCGGCGCACATAGTCGACCAGCGCCCGGTGCAGTCCCAGCATCGCGTTGGCCGCCACCTGCGGGCGGAGGTCGGCCGGTGTCCCGGTGGTCTCGGCGGGGGTGCGGGTCTCGTCGGCGAGCAGGGCGGCGAGGGCGTCGGCGATGCGGTTGAATGCCTGCTGTTCGCGCGCGAGGAGGGCCGGACTGTCAGCAATCACGCGATTGACCGTGCGCAGCCGCGTGAGTGCTTCCGGGTCGCCCGCCGCAACCTGGGCGAGCAAGCCGCTGTCTTCGGCCAGCAGAGCGCGCCGGAACGCGGCGAGCGCCGGCTCCCCGGCAGGCCGGGTGCTGACCGCGTCCGTCAGCCGGGCGCCCAAGGCCTCGAGCCGCCCGTAGAACAGGTCTTCCTTGCTGGGAAAGTAATTGAAGACGGTCGCCTCCGCGACCTGCGCCTCCCGCGCAATCTCGGCGACGGTTACCCGGTCGAAGCCGCGCTCTGCGAACAGCCGCTGCGCGGTGTCGGCGATCAGCTGCCGCATCTGCTCCTTCTTCAGCTCGCGAAGCCCCATCCGCCCATCTTCCTAAGGTAGAGTTGCCCTAAGTTTGGTTCTGCTCTATTTTTAGAGCAGAACCAGCTTACATCCCGGGAGGCCCGCGATGACACTGGGCAGAAGCACAAGCCAGACTGCCCGAGCCAGCGCACGCAGCGACCGGCTGAGCCGTGAGATTCTCGTGCTCGCTGCGGTGGTCATCCTGGGGACGATCATGACCGTGCTCGACCTGACGGTCGTCAACGTGGCCATCCCCACCCTCGGCAGCGACCTGGGTGCATCGATCCCGGCCATTCAGTGGGTGCTGACCGGCTACATGCTCGCCTTCGCGACCGTGATCCCGCTGACCGGCTGGGCAGCCGAGCGGTTCGGCGCCAAGCGGGTCTGGCTCACCGCACTCGTGCTGTTCCTGACCGGGTCGGTGCTCGCGGGCGCCGCATGGTCGATCGGCTCGCTGATCGCCTTCCGGGTGCTGCAGGGGCTGGGTGCCGGGATGATCCTGCCCATCGGCCAGACCATCCTGGCCCAGGCCGCAGGCCCGCAGCGGATGGGCCGGGTGATGAGCGTGATCGGCGTGCCGATGCTGCTCGCTCCCGTTGTCGGTCCGGTCTTGGGCGGAGTGATCATTGATGCCGCGAGCTGGCGCTGGATCTTCTTCATCAACCTGCCGGTCGGCGCCGCCGCCCTGTTCGCCGCGCAGCGACTGCTGCCGGACGCCAGGCCACAGCTTGGCCAGCGGCTTGACCTGCGCGGTTTGCTGCTGCTCTCCCCGGGCATCGCCATCTTCCTCTATGGCCTGTCCGAGGCAGGCGATCATGGCGGTTTCGGCAGCCCGCGCACGATCATCGCCGTGCTGGCCGGCTTTACGCTGATCGCGCTGTTCTTCTGGCACGCCACCATCCAGGGCAAAGACGCCCTGATCGACGTCTCCCTGCTGCGCCGCCGCGGATTCGCCTCCGCGGCTGCGGTCAACTTCCTGGTGGGCATCGCACTGTTCGGATCGCTGATCCTGATTCCCCTGTACTACCAGCTGGTCCGCCACAACAGCCCGCTGCAGATCGGGCTGCTGCTCGGGCCGCAAGGCATCGGAGCCGCCCTGTCGCTGCCGTTCGCTGGCTGGCTGACCGACAAGGTCGGCGCCCGCAACGTGACCACAGCAGGACTGGCCATCGCGATGCTCGGTACGATCGCCTACACCCAGGTCGGACCCCGCACTCCCTACCTGTATCTGTCAGGTGCTCTGCTGGTGACCGGGATGGGGATCGGGGCCACGATCGTTCCCTCCATGGCGGCCGCCTTCCAGGCGCTCTCACGCGCCGAAACACCGCGGGCAACCAGCGCGCTCAACACGATCCAGCGCATCGCCGGCGCCATCGGCACCGCCCTGTTCGCGATCATCCTGCAGCATGCCATCACTGCCAACCTGGCCCGCCACCACGGCGGCACCACCGCGATCGCCGCGCTGTCGCAGCAGGCCGGGGTGGCTGCCACGGCCGCGCTGGCCGGCGCCTTCGGCACCACCTTCTGGGTCGCCGCCGCCCTGATCGCCACCGCGCTGGTGCCCGCGCTGCTCCTGCCTTCTCATCGCAGGAATCAAGCCAACGCCGGACATGCCCCGGAGCAGCGACCGCCGCATGACGCAGCGTGGGCCCACGCGAGTCCAGACCGCAGCTTGGGAGATCGCTAGTGCTCAGGAACATCAGACAGGTGGCCGTAGTCCATGAGGCGACCCGCCGCGCTGGGGCCGTTGGTGCGGTGCGGCTCGATCCGGACCGGGGGACGAGCCCGGACCAGTCTGGCCGCCCGCATCCGATGCTGCGTGGTCTCCTGGAGGGTGATTACCGGGGGTTCACGGGTCAGTTTGAGGCTCACCAGCTTGTGCTGCCGGCGTCGGCGTCGGTTCCGGTACTGCTCAAGATGGTCGACTCGCCATTCCGGCCGCCGGCCTTCCTGCTCGGTGCACACGGCCGGGTCTCGGTGCAGCCGGGCAGTTGCGCGGAGTCCTACCTGCAGCTGCGGATGGCGCCGCTGGGCGCCTACCGGCTGCTCGGGCTGCCGATCAGTGAACTCGGCGGCGCGATTGTTGACCTCGAGGACATCCTCGGAAAGCCCGCCCGGCGACTGCTCGACGCGATGCGGGAGGCCCCGGCGTGGGCCCAGCGGTTCGACCTCGTCGACCGGTTCCTTCGCGCCGCCGCCGACCGCGGCCCGCAGCCGTCGCCCGAGGTGCTGCGCGCCCAGGAACTGTTGACCGGTGACCCGGGGGTCAGGGTCGGCCAGGTCGCCGCCGAGGTGGGCTGGAGCCACAAGCACCTGATCACCCGCTTCACCCAGCAGGTCGGGCTGACGCCCAAGACGGTGGCTCGCCTGGCCCGGTTCGAGCAGGTTGTGGGCCAGGCGAGAGCGGGACGGATCGCGGACTGGGGGCGGGTCGCCGCAGACGCCGGGTATGCCGACCAGGCGCACCTGATCCGTGAATTCCGGGCGTTCTGCGGGAGCACGCCGACCGGCTACGTGAACCGGGCACTCGGCGGCGGAGGCGACCAGCGATCCAGGTGAATTTCGTTCAATGCTGCCGCCCGGCCGGCGCTTACCGTCGTGCTGTGGTTCCAGCCAGCCGTTCGCATTAGGTGCAGCGGTCGGTTTCCGGCCAGTCCAGACCAGCACCGGAGGTTCGAAGATGGGCAAGATCATCAATTCCACCTACATGTCCCTTGATGGCGCAATCGAGCAACCGCAGCTGTGGCCGTCTCGTGATCTTCCCGGCGACCCGCGGTTCGGGGAGATTCAGACGGAGCTGCTGTTGACGTGTGACGCGGTGCTGATGGGCCGGCGCACCTACGACGGGTTCGCGCCGGTCTGGCCGACGCGCTCGGGCGATCCGCTGTCCGACCGCATGAACACGATGCCGAAGTACGTGGTCTCGACAACGCTGAAGGACCCGAAGTGGGCCAACACACACGTGATCGACGGTGATGTGGCCGAGCAGATCACCAAGCTCAAGAACAAGTCTGGCCAGGACATCGTCCAATACGGGTTCGGGGCGGTCTCCAGCCTGCTGCTCAAGCACGGCCTGCTCGACGAGCTTCGGCTCTGGATTCACCCCTTGCTGGTCGGGAACACCACCCCGGATGACCTGATCTCCCGCGAGGCACCGTCTGCGGCCTTCCGGCTGGCCGGCAGCACGACGCTGAGCGATGGCATCGTCATCCTCACGTATCAGACCGCGACCGGGGGTGCAGCATGAGCGCCACCACGGTCGAGAACGAGGTCGCTTACGCGCACCGTCGGCTGCTCGCCGCGCTCGTCGAAGGGGACGCTTCCGCCCTGCGCCGCCACCTGGCACCGGACTGCCAGATCGTCGGCCCCAAGGGGTACCGGATCGGCACCGAGGAGTGGGTCAGCAGCCACTCCGAGCAGGTCTACCAGCAGGTGCTCCTCGAGGTGGTCGATTCGCAGGTCCAGCATTACGACGACACCGTGGTCCGCTGCGACCTGCAGCGCTCGGAGTGCCTGTTCCGAGACGAGACCATCACCGGCCTGTTCCGGGTGCTCAGCGTGTGGGTCCGGCACGACGCCGCCTGGCGGCTCACCGCCATCCAATACACCGCGGTCGCGCCCGAGGCGGCCCAGGCTTGAGGAGGAACCCGAGGTGCCAGCGAGCCGTAGTTTCGGTTTTGCCGCCTGGTCCGGGCCGCTGACGGGTGCGACCTTCCTGACGGGAGTGTTCGGGGGCATCGTCCTGGCCGACTCACCGTTCCCCCGCCCGGGCTCGCCCAACTCAGCCTTCCGCGACTACTACGAGCGGAACCCCTCCTCGGCGGTGATGAGCGCGGCCGGGCAACTGGCTTCGACCGCCTGCCTGGCCCAGTTCGCTCTGACCGTGAACCACCTGGCTCGGCGGGTCGGCTCTCCGTGGCTGCGGATAGCGAACGCCGCGGGTGCCGCCGTGGCCGTGGCTGGGCTCGCCGCCTCCGGCGTCACCACAGCGCAGCTGCGCGGCCCCGCCCGGCACGACCCCGCCAGGGCAGCTCGGCTAGCCCGGCGCTCCTTCGTGGCCGGCGGCCCGGTACACGGCGTCGGCTTCGGACTGATGACCGGCGCGCTCGCCCTCGCCGGTCGCCAGGCCGGGGTCCTCGGCCCGGGCGCGGCCAGGGTGGGATTGGTCTCCGCCAGCGCCGGCATGCTGTGTCCGGCGTACTTCCTCGCCGAGCCGGCTGGCTGGCTCATCCCGGTCGGCAGGTTCACCGGCCTCGCCGTCGTGGCCGCGGCCGGCCGACGGCTGGCCGAGTTGAAGAGGTGAGCACCGAGCGCGGTGCGGCCCTGGTTGACCCGTCATGCGAGCGGCACGATGGCGCGCCCGAGGTTAATTCGGTTCAAGACGCGATGGCCGCCGCTTCCTAACCTGGTCCCGACACCTTGCTGGTGACAGGGCAAAGGAGTAGCGATGAGCGGACGGACAGGGCCGTTCTGGGACGGGGTCGAAGGGCGGGTACCGGTGCCTGCAGCGGCGGCGACGCTGGGCTTCGAGTTCATCGACGCCGATATCGAGGCGGGCACGATCGAGGTGGCGTTCTCGGCGACCGAGGCGTTCACCAACCCGGCCGGCAACGTGCTAGGGGCGTTCCTGGCGGCAATGCTGTACGACACGGTCGGGCCGGCCCTGCTGGCGACCCTGGAGCCCGGCCAGTTCCAGTCGACGGTGCAGCTCAATGTGAGCTTCCTGCGGCCGGTTCGACCCGGCCGGATCGTTGCGAAGGGCCGGATCGTCCACCGCGCTGGGGACCTGGCGTTCCTGGAGGCCTCCTTGCTCGACGCCGAAGCAGCGGTCATCACGACCGCCACCGCCACCGCGCGGGTGACCGCGCTGAGCCGGGCCACAGCCGCGGTCTGACGCTGATGGTCCGGCTGGCCGATGAGAAATGCCGCTATGCCGGGTCTGCACAGTCCTGGCCTCACCTACCGGACCTCGGCACCCTGACGGAAGGGAGCAAGTCGTGGACTATCACGGGCTCGTCAAACGCCTCAACCTGCCCACCGGGTGGGCCGCGCCCTCGGAGCTCACCTACAAGGACATCCACGCCAGCGCGCTCACCCGGAACCACCTGCACGACGACGTCCGGGGCATCAACGCCAGCCTCGACCTGATCCGTCGAACGCGCGGTGGGCCCTGGCCGACCGAGCCGGTCAGCAACGACTTCAACTACGTTGACCTCGTCTGGCACGAATGTGAGTTCCGCGAGGGCGACTCGTTCACATACGCCGCGTACGACGCCGGCGGTCAGTACCTCGGCTGCTGCTACCTGTATCCGATGGGCCGGCGCACACCGCTCACCGAGGATCTACTCGGCTTCGACGTTGACGTGAGCTGGTGGGTGACCCCAGACGCCTACGAACGCGGCTATTACACCAAGCTATACAGCGCGCTCCGCCACTGGATCGCCACCGCTTTCCCGTTCCCGGCGGCGTACTACTCCAACGCGGAGATTCCCTCACCGGGAGACGACTGAGAAGCAGCCGCGGGACGAGCGCGCCGCCTGCCGGCAACGTGGGCAGGAACAGCACCCTCCGCGGAGACTGGCGAGGTGGGTGGTTACGACGCGAAGTCGGGCGTGGCCGACCTTGCGGACTCACTGCGTCCCTTGGGTATCTCCCACTCCTCTTGCCGGCCGAGCGCGGTGAGGTCGAGGAAGTAGTAGGAGCCGCCGGTGGACTCCAGACCACGAGCGTACTGGGAGTATGTGTGGAACACGCGCCCGCCGACTTGGAGGAAGCAGCTCCGGCCCGGCATCTCGAAGGGCTGGTCTGAGGCGAAGAAGTCCGACCCCATAGCCTCGAACTCGGCCCTGGTGCGGAAGTTGTACTCGCCGGGCGCGACCGACTCATCGATCGTGACCCCGAAGTCGTAGTTGAAGTCGGTCCCGAGCGAGGAATACCAGGGCACGTCCCAGCCCTTCTTGGCCTTCCACCGCTCCAGCTTGGCCAGTGGCGCCCGCGACACCATGGCGTAGCTGGAGTCGCGGGTGTGCAGGTGCGCGAAGAAGCCTGCCGACAGCTCGTCGGTGCCGGCGGTGCAACTCGCGCAGCCGTCCTCCCATCCGGGATCGAACATGAAGTGGTAGATGATCAGCTGGGACCGGCCCTCGAACATGTCGATGAGGCGCACCGGGCCATTGGGGCCGTCGAAGACGTAGTCCTTCTCGAGTTCGACCATGGGCAGGTCGCGGCGCTCGGCGTTTAGCTCATCCCGCAGCCTGGTCAAGTCCTTCTCCTTGGCGAGCAGCTCCTTGCGGGCGGTCAGCCACGCCTGCCTGGTAGCGATCCGGGGAAGGCTCATCACAGTCTCCTTTGCGTTCATGGCATGGTCCGGTGCCCCAGCCCACATTAGGTATGACCAGATGGCGAGCTCAAAGTCATCGGGAAGGGACTCCGGCTACTGGTGCGAGTGTCGCGGACGGAACTTGATCCAGGCCACGATGCCAATGGCCACCAGCAGGAGCCACGGGGAGAACAGGACGTGCACAGCGAAGCTGAGGACGGCCAGAGCCACGAGGGCGATGAGGACGAGGGCGATGAGGACGAGCATGGTGATCGGTCTCCATTGATGTCGCAGTGGCAGGGCTGATATCTCAAGGCTGCCGCCGCCGGCGGCCCGCGTCGATCGGGATCAGCCCCGGCCCGACCCGCAGATGCATCCCGGCCGCATCAGGGTCAACCCTGGCTCAATGCGGTTTCACAACCCCGGCCGCCGGTGCTGGCCTGGGGTTATCTGCGGTACGCCAGCGGCCCGGACCGCAGCTGACCGTGTCCGGCTGTGGAAGCGGACCACACGCCGGAAGACCTCTGGCATCAACGAAACCGACCTGCGCGTTCCCTGGCGCCGGGCGGGCGGGACTGAGCGAGTGTCTCGTGTTGGCCTTCGGCTGCCACGGCGATCTGGGCGCGAACCTGCTCGGCCTCCGGGGTGGCGAGATCGGTGTCGCGGGCGAGGGCTTGCCAGTGGCTGTGAGCCTGCCCCCTGTCGCCGGTGGCCTGGCAGGTGCTGGCCAGGCCGCTATGGGCCCGTGCCTGTTCGTGCTTGTCACCGCACTGGATCGCCAGGGCCAGCGCGGCGGCGTGCCGGGCGCTGGCTTGGCCGACCTGGCTTGCGGCGAGGAATGCTTCGCCAAGACCGTTGAGCGCCTCGGCCTGACCAGAGCAATTGCCGGCCTGGCTGTGGAGGGCCAGCGACTGCCGCAGATGGCCGATGGCCTGCTGGCGGCGGCCCTGCCGCAGCTCGGAAATGCCCAGACAAGCCAGGGCCCGGGCTTGGCACATCCGGCTACCGATCTCGCGGCCCAGCCCGAGGGACCGCCGGAGATGGCCGGCGGCGTGCACGTACCGGCCTTGCCGCAGCTCGAGTTCGCCGAGGTTGCCCAGCACCAGGGCCTCGCCCGACCGGAGGCCGACGTCACGGAAGAGCGCCAGTGACCGCCGCAAGTGTCCGGCGGCCTGCTCGTAATGGCCCTGCCGCAGGTCAACGACTCCCAGACCGTGCAGCTCACGGGCCTCACCGGCGTGGTCGCCGACCTCCAGGTAGATGGCTAGCGCCCTTCGGTGGCACCCAGCCGATTGCTGGTAACGGCCCTGGCAATAATCGGTCATGCCGAGGTTGCCAAGCGCGCGGGCCTCGCCGATCCGATTACCGTCCTCACGAGATAGGGCCAGGGCCTTCTCGAGGTAGCTGGTGGCCTGGTGGAGACGGCCCTGTGCAGCGTCGGCAGCACCGAGCATCGTCAGTGCCGCCGCTTCGGCGGTCCGGTCGCCGGCCTGCGCGGCGGCGCGGCGGGCATGACGGTGCATAGCGGCGGCGTCGGTGAAGTGGCCGACATCCAGGTAACGGAAGATGGTGGCGGCCAGACCGATGGCGTGGCCTGGCCATCCGTGGTCGGCGGCATGCGCGGCGACCGCAACAAGGGTAGACCGCTGCGCGTCTAGCCATGCCAGCGCTGCGGCAGGGCTGGTGACCGGCGGCACAGGGCCGGCGACCTGGGGTAGCGCTGGCTGGTCAGGGTCGGCGCGGAACAAGGTGCCGGCCGCGACGGCGGCGGTGGCCAGGTATTGGTCGAACAGGCGGCTCAGGGCCGCCCCCCGCTCCTGCTCGCTGTCCTGGTCGGAAGCCTGATCGGCGGCATAGGCGCGGAGCAGGTCGTGCATGCCGTAACGGCCCGTCCCGGCGGGCTGGATCAGGTGGGCGCGGGCCAGCCGGCCCAGCAGCCAGCGAGCCTGCCGGAGCGTGGTGCCAGTGAGCGCGGCGGCGGCGTAGGCGTCAAAGTCGGCGCCGGGGTGCAGCCCAAGCAGCCGGAAGGCGCGCGCGGCTTCGTCATCCAGGTGCCGGACCGACCACGAGAACACGGCCCGCACCGCCGTCAGCCGATCCCCGGCAGCGTCCAGCCGGTCCAGCCGCTCCTGCTCATCAGCCAGCTCCGACGTAACATCCGCCAGCGAGACATCAGGTGAGGCGGCGGCTCGCTCGGCGGCCACCCGCAGCGCCAGCGGCAGCCGGGCACAGTACCCGGCCAGCGTCATGGTCGCTTCAGGCTCGGACTCCACCCGCTCGCCGATCAGCGCCCGCAGCAACCCCACCGCCTCGGCTGGCGGCAGCAGGCCCAAGTCCAGTCGGCGGGCACCCTCCCTGGCCACCAGCCCAGCCAGCGCATCGCGACTGGTCACCACCGCCAGACACGACGGGCTACCTGGCAGCAGTGGCCGGACCTGCTCCGCATCCCCGGCGTTGTCGATCATGATCAGCATCCGCCGGCTGGCCAGCAGGCTCCGGTACCGGGCCGCGCGCTCTCCGGTCTCGGCCGGGATGTCCTGTTCGGCCACGCCCAGGCTGCGCAGGAACCCGGCCAGGGCGTCAGCTGCGGACACGGGCTGGCCAGGGTCATAGCCACGCAGGTTCACATGCAGCTGCCCGTCCGGGAACCGGTCCGCCACCTGATGCGCCCACTGCATCGCCAGCGCCGTCTTACCCACCCCGGCCATCCCGGCGATCGCCGAGATCACCAGGGTCCGCGGCCGCTGCGCGCTGGCCCGCTCCAGCATCCCGGTCAGGTCCGCCAGCTCGGCTGCCCGGCCTACGAACTGCGGCACCGGGCTAGGCAGCTCCCGTGGCACCACCGGTGCCGGCCTGGCGCCCGCTGGCCGGGCCCCACCCGGCGGCAGTTGCCCGGACTCAGGACCCTCCAGGCCCGGGCCGGTGGTGAGGATTTGCCGGTGCAGCTCGCGCAGTTCGGCTCCCGGCTCGGCGCCCAGCTCAGCTACGAGCACCCGCCGCGCGTGCTGATAGGCGGCCAGTGCTTCGGCCTGGCGGCCGTCGCGGTACAGGACAAGCATCAGCAGGGCGTGCAGGTGCTCGCGCAGCGGGTGGGCCGCGGCCATGCGTTCGAGCTCGGCGATGACCACGCCGTGATGGCCCAGGCCTAGCTCAGCATCGATCCGCAACTCCGCCGCCTGCAGCCGCAGCTCCGCCAGCCGCGGAACCTCGCGCAGCGCCAGCATCTCCGACTCCACGTCGGCCAGCGCCTCGCCCCGCCACAGCGCCAGTGCCGCCCGTGCGTGATCAGCCGCAGCCTCCCAGGAACCGCCTCGCGCAGCGTTGCGCGCGCCCTCGAGCAGGGCTTCAAACCGGGCCACATCCAGTTCCCCGGGATCAACCCGGATCACATACCCGGGGGACCGGGTGACGATCCGGGCCTGGTCTGCATCCCCCAGCACACGACGCAGCCTCTTCACGTAGTTCCGTACGGTCACCGAGGCTGATGGCAGCGGCGCGGGCCCCCAGAGCGTCTCGGCAATCTCGCCGATTGACACCACCCGGCCGGCATTCAGCAACAGCACCGCGAGCACCGCCCGCTGCCTGCCCCGCGGCACCGGCAACACCACCCCGCCGCAGCGCACCACTAACGGTCCGAGCAGGCAGA
Source organism: uncultured Actinomycetota bacterium (assembly GCA_963739645.1). Lineage (GTDB taxonomy): Bacteria > Actinomycetota > Actinomycetes > Streptosporangiales > Streptosporangiaceae > JASHPR01. Next base: position 38,380 of record CAVUBM010000028.1, on the reverse strand, counting down.
ACTCCAGCTTCGGCGTCATGCGACCTCCGCCCGGCTTCGGTATCCCGAGCTAGCGCTACATGTTCGCTACCAGATTGCTACTACCACAAGGAAGACTAACCGGCCATGGCACGCAAACGTGGCATGGCGGCTGGCGACCCGCGCGGACCGGTGAAGCCGGATCCGGCCGCCGGGTACCGCCGTCCGAGCCGGACCGGAAGGCGAGGATGCCTGATGTCGCTCAGATCGCCGCATCGACTGCTGCTGATCGCAGGCGCCGCGTCGGCGCTGGCCCTGGTGCCAGCCGTCGCCTCGGCAGCGGCCGCGCCCGCGCGGTACACGACGATCGACGTGCCCGGCGCCGCGGACACCGCCGCAGTTGGTATCAACGACTCAGGTGTGGTGTCCGGGTTCTACGAGGACAGCAGCGGAAACGACCATGGGTTCCTCGACCGGAAAGGCACGTTCACCACGATCAATGTGCCCGGCGCTGCCGATACGGTGGCGACCGTTATCAACGACCTCGGGGTAGTGGTCGGTTACTACATCGACAGCAGCGGCGACTCTCATGGGTTCGTCGACCGGGGCGGTCATTTCACCACGGTCGACGCCCCGGCGCCGGCCCGGCATCGGGGCAGGGCACGTTTGTCGCGAACATGAACAACCTTGGCGTGATCGCGGGGTTCTCCATCGACTCCAACGGCGCGCAGCACGGGTTCATCGACCGGGACGGCAGTTTCACCACGATCAACGAGCCGAACGCTGGCACCGCATCGGGGCAGGGCACAAGCGTGGGCTACATCAACGACCTCGGCCAGGTCACCGGGAGCTACACCGAGAGCAACGACAATACTGTCGCCTTTGCCGGGCCCCTCGGCAGGCTCACCACGGTCAGTGATCCGCTCGCGCCGGCGTTCAGCACGCTCACCGCGGCCATCAACGACGCCGGGGTGGTCGCCGGCGAATACTTTGACACCAGCGCCGTGGTCCACGGGTTCACCGAGCTGCGCGGGACGTTCACTCCGGTCGAGGACCCGGCCGGCACCGAAGGCACGGATCTAACGGGAATCAGCAACCTCGGCGTGGTCGTCGGCTTCTACATCGACAGCAGCGGCAACACCCACGGGTTCGAACTGAGCCCGGCACGCTAGACGTCCGTCCCGGCACCACTTACCTGGGCGAAACGACGGGGCCGGGCGCAGTAACCGCGTCTGCCCACCGTCGTCAGCCAGGTGTCGGTGCCGGGGGCTAGGTTCATCCCATGGCGGTCGCGCGATTTAAAGATTTGTGCCTGGACGCGGGCGATCCGGCCCGGCTCGGCACGTTCTGGGCGGCGGTGCTCGGCCGCGCCTGGGAGGCACAGGATAACGGCGATGGGCTTCTGAAAGGGCCGACGCCTGGGCACACGATCTGGGTCAATCGGGTGCCCGAGGCCAAGACCGTCAAGCACCGGGTGCACCTGGACATCTACGCCCGGAATCTGGCGAACCTGGAGGCGCTCGGCGCGACCATCGTGGAGCCGCAGCACGGCGCGCGCGCCTGGACGGTCATGTCCGATCCCGAGGGCGGCGAGTTCTGCGCGTTCCTGCGTCCGGAGATCCCGGCGGAGCGGCTGCACGGCCTGGTGGTGGACAGCGCTGACCCGCAGGCGCAGGCCCGCTGGTGGGCCGGGGTTTACGGGGTCAGTGTCACCGAGAACGACGGCTGGTTCACGCTGGAGCGCGTGCCTGGCATGCCGATCGAGACCATGGACTTCGTTCCGGTGCCCGAGCCGAAGACCGCGAAGAACCGAATCCACTGGGATGTCACGGCTCCCGGCGTGGCACCGCTCGTCGAGGCCGGGGCCACGGTACTGCGTGAGCCGGGCGGCGACATCCGCTGGCACGTGCTCGCCGACCCAGAGGGAAACGAGTTCTGCACGTTCACCGAGTGACGACGGCCGCCAGCCGTCGCGCCAGGGTCCCCAAGCGCCTACTGGCTCTCCAGTAGTTGATCTAGGGAGGTCACGGTCGGTGACTGGTCACGAGGCTGCTGGGGGCCGGTTGTCAGCTGTGCGCTCTTGGCCGTGGCATACGCGGACCTGCCAGGAGGCGGCTGGTCGGCGACCTCGGAGTCGATGTGCACGATGCGGCCGTACCGCCGGGCCACCATCCCGGGCAGCACCACGCCGCCGAGAAGCACCGGGCTCTTGACCAAGAAATTCAGCTGGGCGAGGTGGTCGGCCCAGGCCACCTCGGTCACCGCGGCTTCGGGCTGCGGGCCGGTGGCGTTGAGTACTAGCACATCAACCGGGCCGAAACGGCCGGCAATCGCGGCGACCAGCTTAGCAACCTGCTGCTGGTCGGTGACGTCGGCGCAGAACGCCTCGGCGATGCCGCCATCGTCACCGATGCTGCGGGCGACCTGCGATGCCTGCCGGTCGCCGCGGCGGCCATTGACCGCGACGGCGAGGCCGTCATGAGCCAGCCGCCGCGCGATCGCGGCGCCCAGACCCCGCGAGCTGCCTGTCACCAAAGCGACACGGCTATACGCAACCGGCATGTGGCGATCATTTCACTCCGCTCAGCGCATCGGGGCGAGGCACGATGACCACGACCCTGCACATGCTGGGGTCATTGCGCGCCCAGGGCTGTCATTGTGTAGGGACCATCTGGGGTGCTGAGCTGCATGTGCACGCGGATCGTGGGATGAGCTGACCCAGTGCCGATCTCGACGAGATCGCAAAGCTGGTGAACGACCCATAGGCCGCGCCCGCCGCCATCCGCAGCCGGATCGGGCCGCAGCTTTCCCGCCAGCGGATCGGTGATCTCGCCCGGGTCATGAACCTGGCAGATGACCTCGCTGCCAGTGACCCATAGCGCCAGCGAGCCTGGCCCGCTGGTGTGAGCCAGCGTGTTAGCGGCCAGCTCGCTGACTGCGATGACGAGATCGCCAACCCGGCGTGATGGCAGCCCTGCCCGGCGAGCCCGGGCAGCGACAAAGCTGCGGACACCGGCCAGATCCGCCCGGTACTGCAGCACGTCAGCACTGCCCGGAGGGCTGCTCAGCGGCCGCTCACGCTCCCTGTCAACTGGCTTGGGCGGGCCGCCGATGACCTCTGTGTGAAGGCTGCACACCTCGGTCAAAGCGTCAAGGTGTGGGCCAGCACTAACCGGCTGCGCCGGATAGGCGCAAAGCAGCGAGAACGGGTACCGGTGGCCCAGCTCATTCCACAGCGTCTCCACCTCGATGGCAGCATTGACCTGACCGGCATCCCACAACAGCCAGACCATCTCGCCGAAGACGCAAACCGGCTGCTCGGCTTTGGCGGCCTGCCGGATCAACGGGCTGATCACCCGCCCGAAACTAGCGGGATCGGGCCAGCCGGAGACCATGAAACCGCGCATCGCCTCGCTTGCGTCCAGCGCCACATAGGAGCCCCGTTCCAGGGCTGCCGTCACGTCGATCCCGGCGTCGGCCAGGCGTTGCTCGAAGGACCGGCAGTGATCGGACGTGGCGACCACGACCGCCAACCCGCCGTCCCGGACGGCTGACAGGAGATATTCACTCACCCGTTCGGCGAGTTCCCGCTCGTCGCGATAGAACAAAACGGCATGCCCGCTGCGGCCAGCATCAAGGACCTCAGTCCCGGTAGCCACTGCGTCTCCGTCCAAGCGCGATCGGAATTCTGCTGTCATGGTACGTGGCAGGGCCAGCTGCGCTGCTGACGGCGCTGGCCAGGCTCGCCGCCACCAGCCTCCTGCTGGCAGTCGTGTGACGCTCGGGTGGCAACCGTGCCGGGTGCAACCGTAGAGTGCAGCATGGCCCAGGCTCCTCCAGCGAGGAGGCATCAAGGTGACAGCACCGCCAGAGCCCCCGCCCGTAGAGGACCGGCTGCGGGATGTTCAGTCGATCACCGATGCTGCCATGTCGCGTCTGGATGATCACGATTTCCTGGCCGAGCTGCTGGACCGTGTCAAAGACATCTTGCAGGCCGATACCGCAGCGGTGCTGCTGCTGGATTCTGCTGCCGGGCAGCTGACCGCCACCGCGGCCGCCGGGCTGGAGGAGGAAGTCCGGCAAGGCGTGCGGATCCCGGTGGGCCGGGGTTTCGCCGGGCGGATCGCCGCCGAGCGCAAGCCGGTGATCCTCGATCATGTGGATCACACCACCGTGCTCAACCCGATCCTGTGGGAAAAAGGGATCCGGTCCATGATGGGCGTGCCACTGGTAGCTGGCGGCCGGGTGATCGGCGTGCTGCACGTCGGCTCGCTGACCCCCCGCCAGTTCACCGGCGCCGATGTTGAGCTGCTCCAGCTGGCCGCCGACCGGGCGGCCACAGCGGTGCAATCCAGCATGACGCAGGATGACCGCCTCGCGGCGGCTGCGCTGCAGCGCAGCCTGGTCCCGTCCGCGCTGCCGGTCATCGCCGGGGCGCAGCTGGCCGCCCGCTACACGCCGGGCAGCGGCGTGGTGGGCGGGGACTGGTACGACGTGTTCACCCTGCCGTCCGGGGAGCTGGGCGTGGTGATGGGCGATGTGGCCGGATCGGGCCTGCCTGCGGCGGTGATCATGGGCCGGATGCGCAGCGCACTGCGCGCCTACGCCCTGGAAACCCGCGATCCGGCCGAGGTCCTGGACCGGCTGGACCGCAAGATGCAGCACTTCGAGCCCAACGCCATGGCCACAGTGGTGTACGCCGTCATCGATCCAGCGCTGGACCGGATGCACGTCTGCCTGGCCGGTCATTTTCCCCCGATCATCGCGCGCCCGGGACAGCCCGCGGAACTGACCGACATCGCGCTGGGCCTGATGATCGGCATCGCCCCCGGGGAACGCCGGCGGGCGAGTGTCGTGAAGATCCCGCCGGGCACGCTGCTGTGCTTTTACACCGACGGCCTCATCGAGCGCCCCGGACGGCCGGTTGATGACGGCCTGACCCGGCTCTGCCAGGCCGTGACAGCCCAGCCGCCGGAGGCTGCCTGCGCCGCAGTGATGGCAGCCATGATCGGCAACCAGCCCGCCCGCGACGACACCGCCGTGCTCATGTTCCGCCGCGAGCCACCAGACCCCTCTCAGCCGTGACATACCGTGGTCCCCGGTGCACCGCACAGGGCCCGCTGGCCACGCAGACAGTCTGATCCACCCGGCACTCGCGGCCACTAACGGAGGCTGACACGAATGCCTGACAGCAGATACCCGATCGAGGCGGGTAAGGGCGTGCCCGTGGTGATGGCACCCGAGGAGATCGATATCACGAACGCCGACGGGCTGCGCGCGGCCCTGCTCGAAGCAGCCGCCCAGGGGTATGCGACGGTCGTGGTCGACATGACCGCCACGCAATTCTGCGATACCGCCGGAATCCAGGTCCTCGTGAGCGCACACAATCGGGCAGTGGCCGAAGACGGCCAGCTGCGGCTGGTCATCTCCAGCCCCCACATCCTGCGCATCTTTGCCATCGCCGGCATCGACCGCGTGATCCCCCAATTCTCCAGCGTGGAAGAGGCTCTCGCGCGACCGCCATTGTCTACCCGGAACCCGTGAGGGCGGCCGTGCCACTTGCGTGCGGCGGCATTGAGTTATGCGCCGCGGGGCCTGTCCCAAGCCGAGGCATGACATGGAGATGCTGCACGGCGCAACGTGTGTTGCATTCCGGGCCGCAGCCCGGCCTCGCACATTTCCGCAGGTGTGGGCGGCAGGGCCGGTGAAGGCGACCGGCCGATGCGGCCGGTCATCCGGAAAGGGACCTTAGAATGATCATAGCGCCAGGCTGCCAGCGGGTGCCGATGGCAGCTGACCGCTAGCATCACAGCAGTCGTCTCGAGGTGAGGTTCCGGTGGCACGACCACAGAGCGCGCACGGCCGTCGTGGTCGGCCGGGCCGTGGCCTGTCGCTGGACCGGATCGTCGCGACCACGCTGGAACTGGTGGATGAGCAAGGCATCGGGGCGGCGACAATGCGGGCGGTGTCGTCGCGGCTGGAGGTCCGCTCGATGTCGCTGTACCGGTATGTGCAGGACCGCGATGAGCTCTTTGACGCGGTCGTGGAGCGGATCGTCAACGAGCTCGCTGACGATCCAGAGGTCCAGTTGCGGCCGGTGGACGGGTGGCGTCCGTATCTCACCGGCATGGCGCACGGAGTGCGCCGCTACGCCCGGGCGCATCCGCATGCTTTCCCGCTGGTCGCCACCCGGCCGCCGACGGCTCCGTGGGTTAATCCGCCGCTCCGTTCGCTGCGCTGGGTCGAGGCGATGCTGAGCGGACTGTCCGCAGAGGGGTTCAGCGACGAGCAGGTCCTGTTCACTTACCGCACGTTCAACGGCTTCCTGCTCGGTTACCTGCTGCTGGAAACCAGCGCCATGGCGCTACGGGATCCGAAGCCGGGTGACGGATCCTTCACCGGCACCGATATCGCCTCGGGCGACGGGGCAGGGCCTGGCGGGCAAGCGGCCGCCGATCCGGTTCCCGGCGGCCTGAGCCCTGCCCGCTCTGCTAATCAGCGGGAGGCGGTCGAGGACGCCGACAGCGCGCGCGAGCTGATCGACCCCATGGACGAGATCGACGCCAGGCGTTTCCCGACGGTTCACCTCCTGGCGGGAGGGCTCGCGGAGGACCGCTGGGACGAGGAATTCGAAACGGGCCTGGTCAACATGCTCGACCGGGTTGCGGCGTTCGTAGCCGAGGGGTCGGAACTCAGGCGAGCTTGATCTAGAGGCCGCGGCGAGCCGTTCCACGCCGTCTGCTTGCTTTCCCAGACTATGCGCCGTCCAAGTGGACAACGTAAGCTTTTCATGTAAGCTTTCTATGTAAGCTTATCTTGTAAGCCATTCGCGGCACGCGGCGCGCCGCCCGGCCGACTGCACCACACATGGAGATAACAGCCCTGGTCATTGAGTGATGCCCGGGGACGAGCTGAAGCACCCGGCATGCGCCGGCTCTGATCCGTCTGCTCGCAGGAGAACGAGTTCGCGCCATCGCCGGTGGCGTGCCCTGACTGCGGCCGCCGCGATGGTGCTTATCGAGGGAGATGACCCGATGACTGAGAGCTATTCGCCCACGTCCATGCCACCGCAGCATGGCGACCCGTTGACGCCCCTCCCCGCGCAGCAGCAGGACACCGCTGGCGTTGTTAAGGATCAGGCTGCTGACCTGAGTCACAGCGGCATTCAGGCAGGAAAGCACGCGGCCGACGTGGCACGGGAGCAGGCGTCGGGCGTGGCGGGGGAGGTAGGCCGTCAGGGCAGGGACCTTTTGGGCCACGCACAGGACCAGCTGGGCGAGCAGGCGGCCCAGGGACAGCAGCGGCTGGCCACTGAACTACTTTCCCTCAGTGAGGAACTCAGCTCGATGGCTGATGGTTCAGCCCGGGCCGGTGTAGCAGCGGACCTGACCCGTCATGCGGCGTCGCGGGCCCGTGACGCCGGGCAGTGGCTGGGCGAGCGCAAGCCGGCGCAGGTCGTGGACGAGGTACAGTCCTTCGCCCGCCGCAGGCCGGGAGCCTTCCTGGTCCTGGCGGCAGCGGCGGGCCTGGTAGCTGGCCGGCTCACCCGCGGAATTCAGGCCGCCAGCAGTGACTCCCCGCCGTCGGACCACGGCGTTCTCGCCGGCCAGCAGGCCGACGGGGGGAACCTGAGGTGACCAGCCCAGTCGGCCCGGCCCCGTCGGCACCTGATTCGCGCCAGTCGGTGGGTGAAGTGTTCTCGGAGGTCGCCGCGGATCTGAGCACGCTAATGCGCCAGGAGGTAGAGCTGGCCAAGGCCGAGGTCCGCCAGTCCGCCACCCGGGCGGGCAAGGGCGCCGGGATGCTGGCCGGCGCCGGTGTGGCCGGCCTCCTGGCGTTGTTGTTCGTGTCGGTCGCGGCCTGGTGGGGCATCGGCGACACCACGGGCCATGGCTGGTCGGCGCTGATCGTGGCGGCCGCCTGGGTGATCATCGCTGCGGTCTTGGGACTGATCGGCCGCCGGGAGATCACCGCTGTGTCCGGTCTGCCACAGACCGCGCAGACGATGAAGCAAATTCCTGACGCAGTAAAAGGAAACGAGGGCACGTCATGACCAGTGATCCGGATCAGATCCGCGAGCAGATCGAGGAAACACGCACCAGCCTCAGCCAGGACGTCAACACCCTGGCCGACACGGTCAACCCCGCGCACGCGGCCAGGCGCACCGCCGCCAGTGCACGTTCGGCCGTAGTGAGCGCAAAGGACAAGGTCATGGGCGCGGCGTCGCAGTCCGCCTCCGGCCTGAGTTCTGCCACCGGAGAGAAGGCGTCGGCGGCTCAGGGAAAGCTGCGCCGCCAGGCTTCGGGTAATCCCCTGGCTGTCGGCCTGATCGCCGTCGGCGTTGGCTGGCTTGTGGGTTCGCTCCTGCCGGCCAGCAGCAGCGAGGAGCAGGCCGCGGCCAAGGTCAAGGAAGCCGCTGTACCCGCCGTCACCAGCGCCGCCAAGGAGGCGGCGACCAGCCTGCAGGACTCCGCGCAGCAGGCCGCCGAGTCGGTCAAGGCCACCACGGTCGCCGCTGCCACCACGGTCAAGGACGAAAGCGCCAGCGCGGCGAGCGGCGTCCGGGACCAGGCACAGACAGCCCGCGACGCCGTGACCGACGGCCGCCAGTGACCGCTTCGAGGGAGTCAACGCCGATGCCCAGATCGCAGCACGCCGATCGCCGCATCTACCACGATGTGCCGAACGACCCGACCGACTTGAGTGGTGGCTCCTGGCTCGCGGCGGCCAAGCGGGCCCTGAAGGAATACAAGGCCGACGACCTGCAAGACCGCGCGGCGGCGCTAACGTATTTCGGTATCCAGTCGATCTTCCCGGGCCTTCTAGTCCTGGTCTCCCTGCTCGGCATTGTCGGCAAGTCCGCCACTCAGCCGCTGATCACGAACCTGGGCAACGCAGTCCCGTCATCGGTGCGGAAGATCATCATGACCGACATCACCCATCTGCAGCACAACCACGCAGCCTCGGGAATTATCGGCATTGCTGGAATCGCGCTCGCGTTGTGGTCGGCATCCAACTATGTCGCGGCCTTCATGCGTGCCTCCAACATCATCTATGACGTGCCCGAGGGCCGCCCGATCTGGAAGACCGCACCTATCCGGGTGGGCGTCACCGTGGTGACGATGATCTTGCTTGTGGCGGCGGCTGTCATCGTGGTCGTGACCGGCGGCCTGGCGCAGAAGGTCGGGAACGTGCTCGGCGTCGGCTCGACAGCAGTCACCGTCTGGGACATCGCGAAGTGGCCGGTGCTGCTGATCATCATCGGCCTCATTCTCGCCATCTTGTTCTGGGCCAGTCCCAACGCGAAGCACGGCTTTCAGTGGGTCAGCCCCGGCGGTTTCATCGCTGTCGCGCTCTGGCTGATTGCCTCCGCCGCGTTCGCCCTGTACATCGCTAATTTCGCCCATTACAACAAGGTCTACGGCAGCCTCGCCGGCGTCATCGTCTTCCTGATCTGGATGTGGATCTCCAACGTCGCCATCCTGCTCGGCGCCGAATTCAACGCCGAGCTTGAGCGCGGCCGCGCCATCGCTGGTGGGCATCCGGCCGGCCAGGAGCCGTTCTCAGAACTACGAGATGACCGCAAGCTGAGCAAGAAAGAACAGAAAGAGCAGACGAAGGGCTAGGGGCACTTGCCGGTGTCTCCTGGGGGCGCCGGGAACCAGCCCAGCGATCCGAAAGTAGGCAGTTTCCGAGCGCGCGGCACCTCCCGGGTCGGAGCCGCGTGGGTCAGAGCTGATACGTCCGTCGATGCATAAGCCGTGCCTGAGGAGGCAGCCCGCGGCCCTTGCCCTCCACGCCCAGCCGCAGCATTTCCAGCTTTTCAAGACTGCTCAGGGGCGACCGGGCGAGAAGATAGCCGTTAAGTTTCAGCCGTAACATCTTCCCCGCGCAAGTGCGCCGGTCGGCTGACCGGACCGTGCCCGCGCGCTAGTGCTCCAGTGGCCCGGCGCTCGGCGATGTGAGGTGAAGCTGGAGGTTCTGTGAGCCGATCTTGTCCAGCGAGTGCTCCCAGGTACGGTCTGGCCAGTGGTAGCGCACGGCGCCCTCTTCGGGCCGGTACTCGGCGGTGTAGAGGGTCCCGAAGCCTTCGCTGAAGCGGCTGGCGTAGAGGGGGGAGTGCAGGCAGGCTGAGGTGATGCCGGCTGCGTCGGCGCCGTCGGCCAGCAGTTGCTCGAGGCGTTCTGCCCGCTCGACGCTGCGGATCGCCGCAGCATACGGTTCCCATTCGACGCTTCCCTGGTGATTGGTCGTCACGGCCCGGCTGGTGACGCGGGCCGGCCGGTCTGGGGCGAGGTAGACCGTGGCCCAGCTGCCGCCGCGGTCCAAGGCGGTCACGTTGTAGGACATGTGGACCGGCACCCTGGATAGCACCTGCATCGCTTCCTCAACGGTCCCGCAGATCTCCAGAACGTAACGGATCACCAGCGGGATGCCGAAGCCGTCGCCGATCTGTGGGCGGCCACCGAAGGTCAGCGAGAGCGCCAGGCCGGCGTCGTTGACTCCGTCTAGCAGCCCCCACAGGCAGTCCAGCATGCCGAGCACCCGGCGACCGGTATAGCCAGTGCTGGCCACGACGCCGTCGAAGAAGCGGTAGTCCCAGTCGTAGTTGCGGATCAGCGCCGGGCCGCCGTCGAGGACCGCCGCCTGCGAGCAGCCGGTGAGAAACGGCGGCGGATTCCACAGCGCCAGCGCGGCGGCCGCGTCAGCGTCGCCGGGGATCATGGCCGTCAGGCGTTCCCAGGTGGGCACGAGTTCCGGCATATGCTCCCCGAGCCGCGCCCGCGCCTCGGCGGCATCGGGCCGGGAGTTCGCGCCGTCGCGCCACCAGTTGCGGAACGCTGGCCAGGCTGCGGTCAGGTGCTCGCGGATCCGGCGGCCTGGCAGGTCTTCCTCAAATGCGCGCAATTCGAGGCTGACCGCGGCGGCTGGCGGTGTCTCCTGCCACGGCAGGCCAGGCTGGGGTCCTGGTACCCAGTCCGTTGCGGCCAGGCGCTGCAGCCAGCCGCGCCAGTCCGCCCAGTCGACGCCGGTCACCCACCGCTGCCAGGCCTGCCAGTCGGAGGGCGCAGCCACCCGGCCGCCGTCCCCAGGATTGTCCGCCACAACAGCCTCCGCACATTCGGATACGCGGCGAGAGTCACGTCGCCGCAGCATCGGCGTTGCCGCTACCCCAGGCGGGCGGCCTGAACCCTGGGTGTGACCGGGCGGCCGGTGGTGCATGAAGCTCGCTGGCGCGTGCTCACGGGTCAGGCTGGGCCACCAGGTCTGGCTTGGCCACACCCAGCATGGACAGCAGGTGGCTGAACCCGTGCGGCGCCCGCGCACGGCGACGCGCGGAGGTCACTACGTTGACCTCGGTGGTGCGCAGCACCCGGCAGCCCGCGGCGGTGAGCGAATCGACCAGCGCGTGATCCTCGGCGGTCCGGCTCGGGCTGAACCCTCCAGCTGCCAGATACGCGTCGGCGCGGAAGCCGAGGTTGGCCCCATGCACGTGCGAATGGGTGCCCCGGCCCGTAGCGTAATGCTCGTAAAAAAGGAGTGGTACCTCGGGCGGGTGGTCGGCCCAGCCGGTGACCGTGATGGTGCCGACAACCGCATCCCAGCCAGCGGCGGCGTGACGGAGGTGGCGGACCAGCCAGTCGGCCGGGACTAGCGTGTCAGCGTCGGTGGTGGCCAGCCATACCTCTACAGGGTCCAGCGGCCGGGTCCGCCTGAGCACCTCCTGCACGCCCGCTTCCCGCGCCGCGCCGACGCTGTGCGCGCCGATCTCCAGGACCGCCGCCCCGTTCTCTCTGGCCCGGTCCGCGGTCCGATCGGCGCAGGCGTCGGCGACCACGATGATGTAGACCCGCAGGCCGGTGAGCATCCGGACGGCCTGCCGGACGGCGGCCAGGCAGGAGGGCAGCAGGTCCTCCTCGTTGTGCGCGGGTATCACCACACCGGCCGCCTTGATCACACGAGTCCCTCGGCCGCGGCCACCGACACCGTCCGGTCACCGGCGCGTGTATATATCTCGGCGAGGAAGTCCGGCTCGTGGTGATCGACGACCCGGGTCAGGCCGGCGTGGCGGCGCAGGGCCTGGTGGACGTCGTCGCCGCTGCGCGGGTACTCGGCGACCGGGTGCCTCCAGTGCACCGCGAGCAGGTTCCCGCCCGGGCGCAAGGCGGCGGCGCCGTGGTCGAGGACCCGGTCCAGGTCGTTGCCGGCGAAGTAGTACAAGAACTCGGAGAAGACGATCAGATCGAATCCGCCCGGGGGCCAGTCACGCGGGATGCAGCAGGCGCTCCACCGTGACGTTTCCCAGCGAGGCGGTCCGCTGGGCGGCCAGGCGCACGGCTGCGGCCGCCCCGTCGCAGGACAGCAGGTGGCCACAGCGTGGGGCGAGCTGCTCGGTGAGCACCCCTATCGAGCAGCCGGGCTCGAACGCGGCGCCGTAGCGCTCGGCCGGCAGCAGGGCCAGGCTGAGTGCGTACTTGCGGGCTTCGTACCAGCGGGTCTCGAACTCCCACGGGTCGGGCGAGGCGGCGTAAAGATCGTCGAAGTAGCCCTGGGACAGGGTCACAGGCGTCTCACCGCAAGAACACCTCCTGGGCGCGGGTGAAGTGCGCCACGGTGCCGGGAGCCAGCACCGGCCCGGCACCGGCGGGCCTGTCCTCCAGCTGGCTGGCGAAGCAGCTGATCGCCCGTCGCTTCAGGCCCGCCACCCACGGCGTCAGGGGGACCCGCACCGCCTGGTCCCACGGCACACTGGGTTCACCGGGGAAGGCCCAGTGCCACATCCAGACGGGATAGAACAGGGTGCGCTGGCTGGCCACACGGGCGGCACGGCCGACCGCCTCATGGTCGGCGTGCATGTCCTGGTCCCAGGGAGCGAGGACAACGTCGAAACCGGCGGTAAGGCTCCGCAGCAGCGCGGTAATCTCGCTTTCGCGCCCGGCCAGGCCCGTGTCGGGCAGGCGTAGCCGGACCACCTCAGACCCGTGCGCGCCCAGCACACGCAGCGCGGCCGCTGTTTCAGACAGTCGGCGCTGCGCCAGCACAAAGGGCTCGGCGATGCCCGGATGAGAGGCCTCACCATCGGTGATGGAGACCAGCCGGAGCCGGGCGCCCGCCGCAGCCAGCAGGCACATGGTCCCGCCCGCCCCGAGCACCTCGTCGTCGGGGTGCGCCGCGATCACCACCGCGCTCCGCCAGGCCGAGATGTCGATGGCGGGCAGGTGCTCCAGCTCAATCCAGGTGCGCCAGATCTCCTCGTCGGTGCCGGGCGCGTCGATGGGATTGCTCGCGACCGGGGTCACCAGTCGGTCTCCTGCTCCGCAACCAGCGCGCCCAGCGCCGCCAGGTCCCGTTCTGCATGGTGCTGTCTGAGGTAAACCGTGAGGTCAGCGACCAGGCGGCCGTGGGTCTCGTCGTGGCTCAGCGGGCCGGCACCAGCGCCCGGCCGACCCGGTCCATGACGTCGGTGGCGACCGACTCGACCAGGGTCCGCACCCGCAGGGCACGCGCCCAGCCTGCCTTCCTGCGGTCGTCCGGGTCACCGTCGATGTCGTCTGCGGCCCGATCCAGGGCGGCGCGCGCTGTGCCGAGCGCGATGTCCACCGCGCCCAGGTGAGCCAGCGCGTGCGGCCCGATGTCGCGCTTCATGGCCGCGCTGAGCAGGGTGCGGCCTATGGCCCGGGCTCCCCCATACCAGCAGGCGGCGACGCCGACCCCGCCGTGTGCGAAGCCGGGCCGGTTGATGTAGGCGTCAGGTGGCCCGACTGTTGTGGCGGCGATAGCGTCGAACGCGACGTCGAGGGTATCGCTCCCGGCCATGCCGGTGGCCGGCCAGCTGTCCCGCCGGGGTGCCAGCGCGTCTGTGGTCACGGCGAACATCCGCATGCCGTCCTCGGCCGCCGCCGTGACCAGCGCGTGCGTGCAGGTTCGCGCCCCGGAGCAGTACTGCTTGACCCCCTGCAGCCGCCAGCCGCTGCCGGTTCTGGCGGCCTCCAGGGAAGGACCGGGAGGATTCGCGGCCCACACCCCCCACCGACTACCGGCCGGGACTCGGGAAACGCCCAGCTCGGCCAGGATCGCGACCGCGTCGGCGTGCCCCTCAGCGAGCCTGACCAGTGACAAGTCCTCGCCGGCCAGATCCGCGAACGCCGCCCAGCGCTCCCGGGTGCGGCCACTGCCAGGCCGAGGCAGATCCAGCCGCCCTGACTCGACGGCTCCGGCAAAGGCGTGCGCGGCCTGCTGCCAGGCGGGGGTGACCAGGCGTTCCTCGTGTGGCGCCTGACCGGCGAGGCCGGCCGACGCGGTACCCAGGCGGGTCATGTGGCGAGGAGGTCAACGATGTCGCCGGCGTGCTCTTCTTCCTGGAGGATCTTCTCCATGACGCGGTGCGTGGCCGGATCGAACTCGGGATCCCCGCCGAGTTCGGTGGCCAGCACCTCGTCGAGGACCGAGATGACCTCATCGACACTGAAACTGCTACCTGCCATGATTCGCAGGCCCCCCTTTTCGGTTGAACCGGAACATCCTCAGCTACCCCGGTGACGGGATTCATGCCTGGGTTGACGCCCGAGATAACCGGAGATGCTGATCAGGCCCCAGGTCGTGGCGGTCAGCCCGCTGCACAAGACGAGCGCGCTGGGGCTCGGCGTCTTGGGAGTCCTGCCACGCGGCGCTTACGTACGCGGGCACGACCTGGGTTACCAGCTACCACATACGACCTGGCCCTGGCCAGCTACGACGGTCACACGCCTTCCGCGGATTTACGGTCAAATCAGCCGACGGTGGCGCTCTCGAAGCCCACCGCAGGGCGAGCAGATAACCACGATGGGCACAGCCAGCGGTTTGGTCCTGGATGCGAGGGTAGTCAGCGCATGCGTATTTCCGGAGGTGAGGAACTCGACCCATGACTGATGCGGGCAGCAGAGACCGGGACCAGGGTCGGGGATCACGGAGCCCGGGAGAGAACGAAGATCGCCAGCGGCAGGTGTCAGGTCGCAGCAACGCTGACGGGGCCGCCCGGCCCCCAGATAATGAGCACGCTTCGCCAGGCCACCCGCCGAGCAGTGTGACCGCCGCGCTGAACAGACTCCGCGAGGCAGCCGCAGCTCACGACGAGAACTAGCGCCTCCCGCCACAGGAGCTGCGGCGGGAAGCTGGCACCGTGGGGAGTCTGCGGGATATCGCGCCCAGCCGGATACCCCCAGACCGCCGGGGTATGGGGAGGGCCGTCCTTGACCGGAAAGCGCCCGACATGGGGGCAGGGTTTGGCGTGCCAGCGGCGGGTAGCAGCGCTAAATCATGGCCATTAGGGAACCGGGCCGCGGCGGTCCGAGCAACTAATGGGGGTGGTGATTCTTGACGGAAGGCGCGCCTGCGCCGGAGTGCCGGGTCGGGTCGGTGGGTGGCCTACGGGTGGTAATCCCGCCGGCTGAGATTGACCTGGCCAACGCCGGCCAGTTGCAGGAGGCGCTGGAGTCGGCAGGTCCGGAGGACGCCACCATTGTGGTGGACATGACGGGCAACAGGTTCTGCGATTCCAGCGGGATCAGTGTGCTGGTCTGGGCATATAAGCGGGCTCGGGCAGGCGGGGGTGAGATCCGCCTCGTGATGGGCGGCGCAACTTTGCACCGGGTGTTCAAGGTCACTGGCCTGGACCGACTGTTCCGGATCTTTGACAGCCTGGCCGATGCGATCGCTGCCAAACCGCCAGCGTCCGGGCCCGCCCGTGAACCGGCTTGACGCCGCGTTCCTGGGCTTTGCGGTCTGCAGCTCAACACCACCTGGCACCACGGCGCAGTCCCTCCATGAACACTCGTGTCATGCGCCGATTGAAGCTCGGTTGCTCGCCGCGGACCGGCTGGCAAATGAGGGCGATGGTCATGAGGACTTCCCGGGCCGTAACGTCGTCGCGCGCGTACCCGCCATCCACCGCTCGGGCGAGGAGCGTCTGGAGCGCCGGTTCGAGCCGGTCCATGAGGTGCTGCGGGAGGTCATCGTAGGCCGGGTCACCGGAGTGCAGCGCCGAGGCGAGCCCGCGTTTGGTGCCCACAAAGTCTGTGAAGCGCTCGATCCAGCCCATGAGCGCTTCCCACGGACTGAGCGTATTCCCGAGCTCTTCCGCAGCTTCGACGCACTCGTCGATCTCGTGTTGCAACACGGCGACGATGAGGTCGGACCGGCGAGGGAAATGCCGGTAGAGCGTCCCAACGCCCACTCCCGCAAGATCCGTGATCTCCTTCGCAGGCGCGTCCACACCGCTGCCCGCGAACACGGTCTTTGCGGCCTCCACCAGTGAGACGACATTCCGCTTTGCGTCAGAGCGCTGACGCCGGGACGGGTCGATACTGCGCCCCGTCGACGGAGCCGTCGTCCTGACCGACTCGGGTGCCATGGTCCTCCTGTTGCTAACCGGAAAGCTATTCCGTATAGTTCCGGAAAGAGCTTCCGCTTACTGTCAGTGTACGTCGACGGAGGCGTCTACACACGTCACGCTCACGTCTGGAGAATCCTCATGCAGTACCGAAACCTTGGCCGAACAGGCATCAAGGTCAGCCCCTACGCCCTCGGCGCGCTCATGCTCGCCACTCAGGTCGGCAACCCCGACCCCGAGGACTCGATCCGGATCATCCACAAGGCGCTCGACGCAGGCATCAACCTCGTCGACACCGCTGACGCGTACGGCGACTCGGAGGAGGTTGTCGGCCGGGCGCTTAAGGGCCGCCGTGACAACGTGGTCCTCACGACGAAGGTCGGCCGCCCCATCGGTACCGACCCGAACCAGCAGGGTGCCTCCCGGCGGTGGATCATCACGGCAGTCGAGAACTCGCTGCGCCGCCTCCAGACCGACCACATCGACGTGTATCAGATCCACCGCCCCGATCCCGACACGGATATCGAGGAAACACTTTCCGCGCTGACAGACCTCGTCCGCAGTGGCAAGATCCGCGTGTTCGGAACCTCGGCGATGCCGGCATCGAACCTCGTGGAGGCGCACTGGGTAGCGGAACGGCGCGGCCTGGAGCGGTTCCGTACCGACCAGCCGCCGTACTCGATCCTGAACCGCAGCATCGAGCGTGAGGTCCTTCCGGTCGCGCAGCAGTACGGCATGGGCATTCTTACCTGGGGACCACTCGGCCAGGGCATGCTCACCGGCCGGGTCCGTCGCGGGCAAGACAACGACGTCACCCGCGCGAAACTCTTCACGGCGTTCAGTGATGAACGGCGCCTAGACGCGGTGGAGCGGTTGATCCCGCTCGCCGAAGAAGCGGGACTGTCGATGCCCCACCTCGCGATGGCGTTCGCGATCTCGCACCCGGGTGTCACGAGCGCGCTGCTCGGTGCCCGCACCATGGAGCAACTCGACGACCTTCTCGCGGGGGTGGACGTCGTCCTTTCCGACGACGTCCTCGACCAGATCGATGAGATCGTCCCGCCAGGAACCGACATCGGCACCCTCGACCAGGCATACGTGCCGCCGGCGATCCAGAAGACGGAACTGCGCCGCCGCCCGCACGCCGAGCGCTCCGCCGCCTGAGACAAGGCCTCGGCGTCAACTGTTGACGGCGTTTGCTTCGGATGGTCGGTACTCAACTTGCTGGAATCCGTAGTGGTACGGATGTAGCGGCGGAGGAGTGTTCCTAGCGTAAAGGGACCAGGCCGGTTGACGACAGTAGGCGCGGACCGGCGCAGCGCAGGAACAAAACGGAAAGGGCATACGGGATGCCGCTAATTAATGTGAAGGTGATTGAGGGCGTTTTCTCCAGCTCGCAGCGCCGGGAGATTGTACAGAAACTCACCGATGCGATGGTGTCGATCGAGGGTGAGAACATGCGCGGGGTGACCTGGTGTGTGCTGGAAGAGGTACATAGCGGCGATTGGGCGATCGGCGGGAACGCGCTGACCACCCAGGACGTGCAGGCCCTCGCCGCCGCCCCTGCGGCTGACGCCGCAGTCGGCGCCGCGGTCGGCTGAACCGGGGACCGAGACGGGCGGCCGCGGCGTCGATTGAGAGCCCGCGGCCGCCGGGCCGCAGAAGAGGTTTCCTGCCCGCTGCCGGGCGCAGCAGCCGGCCCAGGACGGCGCCTCCAGCGGGTGGTTTTCTCGTGAGTACGACAGCTAATGTGATTGGGATGGGTCCGGCCACCAGGTACGCGCGCAGCGGGCAGGTGCACCTCGCCCACCAGGTTCTTGGTTCGGGGCCGCCGGATCTGGTACTGGTGCCGGGGTTTGTGTCGCACGTCGAGGCCGCCTGGGACTGGCCGTATCTGGCCCGGTTCCTGCACCGGCTGGGATCGTTCGGTCGGCTGGTGCTGTTCGATAAGCGCGGCACCGGCCTCTCCGATCCAATGAAACGCCCGCCGACCTTGGCCGAGCGGGTCGACGACATCCGGGCGGTGATGGACGCGGTCGGCGTTGAGCGAGCGCACCTGTTCGGAGTCTCCGAGGGCGGCGCGTTGAGCATTGCCTTCGCCGCCCGGTACCCGCACCGGGTCGAATCGCTGATTCTTTACGGGTCCTACCCGCGCAAGGTCGCGACCGCCGACTACCCGTGGGGCGTGGCGCGTCAGACCGTCGCCCGGTTCCTCGATCGATTCGACGAGGCGTGGGCCAGCGGGGCATGGTGGGACATTGTCAACCCGGACCTGCCTCCTGACCCAGATACCCAGCGCTGGTGGGCGCGCTACCTGCGCGTGGGTGCCAGCCCCAGCATGGCCCGCGACCTGATGCTGATGAACGCGCAGATCGACGTTCGGGATCTGCTGCCTGGAATCCGTTCCCCGGCACTAGTGTTGCACCGCCGCGATGACCGTTGGGTCGAGGTCGGCAACGGCCGCTACCTCGCGGACCACATCGTGGGCGCCAAGTTTGTCGAACTGCCCGGCGCTGATCATCGCCCTTGGGTCGAAGACGCCGACGCCGTGCTCGATCAGGTGCAGGCCGCCGTCTGCGGCAGGCTCCGCCGCCCCCGCCACGCCAGTTCTTCGCTCGGTGTGCAGGCGCTCAGCCGCCGTGAGCACGAGATCGTCCTGCTTGCCGTCGCAGGCCAGTCAACGCCGGACATCGCCCGGCACCTGTTCCTCAGCGAACGGACCATCGAAACACACCTGCGCAACGCCTACACCAAACTAGACGTCAGCTCCAGGCTCGAACTCACCCGGCGAGCATCCCAGCTCGGCATCTAAACCGATCAGACCCGTCTGTGGTTAGGGCTTCTTGCGCCCTACGCCGGAGTAGAAGGTTCCCTGGCGCGGTTCCAGCTGCGGCGGCGGGGTGCCTGCTTCCCAGCCACGGGCCGGCACGACCCCTGGTGGCACCAGCTCGAGGCCGCCGAAGAATGTGAGTATCTGGCCGGGGCTGTGGAAGTGCAGCGGCGCGGCCGTGTACGCCGCTTTGAAGTCGGCGGCCAGCGCGTTTTCCTCCCCGGATCCCACCGAGATGATGACATAGCTGCCCGGCGGGATCGCGAGGGCAAATGCGGCGGCCACCCGCCGCGCCTGGCGAGTGTCCAGGAAATGCAGCACCCCGCACAGCAGCACGCATACCGGCTCGGCCCAGTTGATCAGCCGGACCAGGCCAGGATCGGTCAGGATGGCCTGCGGGTCACGCACATCACCGGGCAGCGCGACCACGCCGGGAGCAGTGGCCAGCAGCGCCTGGGCGTGAGCCAACACCACCGGGTCATTGTCCACATAGGCCACCTTCGCGCCCGGGGTGACCCGGCAGGCGACGTCATGGGTGTTAACCGCCGTCGGCAGCCCCGCGCCCACATCGATGAACTGCCCGATACCCTGGCCGGCCACATAGGTGACGGCCTTGCCCAGGAACTGCCTGTTCTCCCTGGCCATCTCCGCTGACAGGGGATAGACCTCCAGCATCTTGCGCGCCAATTCCCGGTCCGCGGCGAAGTTGTCCTTCCCGCCCAGCCAGTAGTCCCAGACCCGGGCGATATTCGGCCTCGTCGTATCGAACGTCTCCACGGCCGGCTCCCTCCGTCCCCCTTGCCGCTGGGCTGGGGCCGCTCGGCCAGATCATCGCGTCGCCCGTGCGGTATTGCTCCGTGTCAGCGGGCCACCAGCGGATCAGGCCAGGCCCGATGATGCCGGTCAGATCCTCGACGCGCTCCAGGCCGAAGGGTAGCGCTCTGACCAGCCCGTACCTCGGGATTCCTTGATCGTTACCCAAGGCGCGGGCGGCGGACCTTCCCGAACACCAGGTAAGCAATCCCGCCAAACGGAATCGTGAGCCCGATGCCCATGCAGAGGATCGCCCATCCCCATTTGGGCAGGTAGCGCACTTGCTCGGCCCGGGCAAGGTCGACCTCGCAGAACACCACGAACCCGGCCGCGAGCACGAGGATCAATATGAGGGCCGCGTTCACCAAGGTTTTCCAGACTGGGTGCCAGTTTTCCAGTCTGGCACAGCCGGTGATGAGATGGCCACTGCCGCGTTCATACGGTCCTACCGGAAGCAACACGGTGAGCGAACAGGGTACCTGCCGCCGCCGCGACGAGGACCGCGAGCGTATGAGGAGTCCGAACGTCTGCGTCATGACTACGTGGGTCCCGAGCATGTTCTGGCCGGTCTTGCCCAGCAGGAAAACAGCCGCGCGGCAGCGATTTTGGCGGGGTCGCGCCTGGGACCGGACACCATCGCCGCCGGGCTTGACCGCCTCGTCACCGCGGACGTGCTGCCTGGCCCGTGGCGTAACCAGGCTGATCTGCTCAGGAGCATGGGTATCGACCTGGGCGCGGTGCAAAGGGCCGCTGAGGAGTCCTTCGGCGCTGAGGCTGTGTGCGCGGCGGCCCGCCGGGCCCGGAGCCGGTCCTGGCTGCGGGCTACCCCGGTGATTTCTGCTGGTCCGGTTAACCCTCTGTCTGGCAAGGCGCTGCTGGCCAAACGGGCGTCCGAGCTGGCCCGGCAGCAGATTGGCAGGCTGGACCAGCATGACGTGACCACCGAGCATCTGCTGTGGGGAGTGCTGCGCGATGCACAAGACCCGCTGGGTACCGGGCTCAGCCGCAGCGCCAGCGCACCTCGGCCTCCGGCGGGCAGCCCAAGCCCGGCGCGGCAGGTCATCGAAGGCGCCGGGGTCAGCCTTGACCTCCTCCGGACACGCGTCCTGGCTGATCTGCGCGAAGCAGCGTGACCTGCGTCAAATACCTGCCCGCAAATCGGCGGTTTGCCTGGGGGAACGCTTCCTACCTTGACAAGGACGTATCGGTTAGAGAATCCTAACGGTTAGTGGATGCTAACCGAGATGCTGACCAGTGGGGTGCGCTGGCTGACGGCACGCGCCTGGCCATCGTGGCACGCCTGGCTGAGGGGCCGCGGGCTGTGGGGAAGCTGGCGGCCGGGCTGCCGGTGAGCCGGTCGGCGGTGTCTCAGCATCTGAAGATCCTCAAGAACGCCGGGCTGGTGGAAGACGTGGCCGAGGGGACGCGCCGGATCTACCGGCTCAACCCGGTCGCCCTCGCGGCGCTCCGGGATCAGCTCGACACGTATTGGCAGCGGGCGCTGGCCAAGTATGCCGAGGCCGCAGGAGCGCCGACCAAGGACGGCAGGGAGGCCTGATGGCTCAGACCGAGGCGCCGACGGTGCGCAAGAACATCGTCGTGGACGCGCCGATCGAGCGTGCTTTCACGGTGTTCACCGACCAGTTCGGGGACTTCAAGCCGCCGGAGCACAACATGCTCGGCGCGCCGATCACCGAGACGGTGTTCGAGCCTCGGGTCGGCGGCGGCATCGTGGACCGGGCAGCCGACGGCAGCGAGTGCCGGTGGGCGCGGATCCTGGTTTTTGACCCGCCGGAGCGGGTGGTGTTCAGCTGGGATATCAGCCCGCGGTGGACGATCGAGACCGATCAGGCTCAGACCAGCGAGGTCGAAGTGCGGTTCTACGCCGAGTCACCGACCCGCACGCGGGTGGAGCTGGAGCACCGGCACATCGACCGGCACGGGCCCGGATGGGAAGCGGTCACGGACGGCGTGGACGGCGCCCAGGGCTGGCCGCTGTACCTGGACCGGTACGCCGCGCTGGTGAAGGAAGCCAGCTGACATGCCGCCCATCGTCACCAGCGCCGAGATCGACCGGCCGGCCGCCGAGGTCTTCGCTTACGCCACCGACCCGGCCCGGTTCAGCGAGTGGCAGAAGGGTGTGGTGGACGGGCACATGGATGGGGCGGGCGACGGCACTCAACCGCCAGCGGTCGGCGCAAAGTGCATGACAACCCGGCGTATTGCCGGTGCAGACCGGTCCTCGACATCCGAGCTGGTGCATATTGACCCGCCCCGGTCCTGGCGCGTGGAGGGCACAGACGGCCCGGTCCGGGCGGCTGTCGGCGTCCTGGTCGAGCCCGTCGCCGGCTCCCGCTCCCGGCTGACCATCAGCGTCGACTTCACCGGCCATGGCATCGGAAAGATCCTGGTGCCGCTGATGGTCCGCCGGGAAGCACGCAAGGAGATGCCCGACAACATGGCCGCGCTCAAGCAGAAGATGGAAGCTGGTTAAGCCGCGATCCCTGGGCGCAGGATGGGAACATGGCGGACCAGGCAGAAGCAGCGGCCCACTGGGATGACGCCTGCACCCGGCACGATAGGGCGCGGAGCTGGATCGAGGAACAGCCGCAGATGTCGCTTCAGATGCTTGGCGCCGGGCCGTGTCCTGCGCGGCCTTGAGGTCGCTCATACGAACCTTGGCCGCTGTGCGCTCGGCCTCGCCGACCGTGATCATCTCGTGAAGCTGGGCGCGCTCGGCGTCCGCGCGGTCTCGCGCGCTCACTGCCCGGCCTCCATGTCCGCCATAGCGCCCTAGTTCGACGAAAGTTTCGTGGTCAGCCAACTGGTCGACGACCTGTCGCACCGCGCCGACCTCACCGGCGGGCAGCCGAGAAACGACCCGGTATTGATGTCTGCTTACCAAGCGGCCGGGTCCGGGTCGATACGCAAGCGGCCCCGGTTTGACATCATGGTCAGCGAACATGACTAGGCCGGTTCAAGGCTGAGGAAGACGGAGCGGTGACTCGAATACGGCCAGCCGCCTGGTTCATCGCCGCCGTCGCACTGTTCCTGCTGGCCGTGGCCGGTTATGCCCTGCTCGTCCACGCGTCCCCGCAGTACTACTGGACGCAGATCGACACGGCCGTCTACCGGGATGGCGGCATCGCTGTGCGGAACCAGCCAGGCGATGCTCTACGCGCTGGAACTCGGGGCGGCGAAGCTGCCGTTCACCTACACGCCGTTCGCCGCGCTCCTGTTCGCTGCAGGGAGCGGTGCGTCGTTCGCGACCTGGCAGGTCGGGCTGGCGGTGCTCACGATCGGGCTGCTGCCGGTGGCGGCGTACCTTTCGCTGGGACTCGCCGGGCGGCCCGCCGGCCTGGCCAGGGCGGCGGCGGCGTTTGCGATCGCCGCGGTGGGCCTCTGGCTCGAACCGGTTGCGATGACATTGTTCTTCGGGCAGATCAACCTCGTACTGCTGGCCCTGGTGGTGGGCGATCTCGCGCTGCCGGACCGCATCAAGGGCAAGGGCATCGGAATCGGGGTGGCGGCGGGGATCAAGCTCACGCCGTTGATCTTCATTCCGTACCTGCTGTTCACGCGGCGAGTAAAGGCCGCAGCGGTCAGCGCGCTGACCTTCGCGGTCACGGTAGGACTTGGGTTCGCGCTGCTGCCGCACGCCTCCGCGGTCTATTGGGGCGGCAAGATCACCCGGCCGGGCAGCAGACCCTTCCACCTGGACAACCAGTCCCTTAACGGCGTCATACTGCGCCTTACCCACGCCGGACCCGACGCGCACGCGTACTGGCTGGTCGCGGCGGTCGTCGTCGGCATCGCCGGGCTCGCCACCTCGATACTGGCGAGCCGGCGTGGCCACGAGCTACTCGGCCTGGTTGCGTGCGCCGCGACCGGCCTGCTGGTGTCCCCGATCAGCTGGTCGCACCACTACGTTTACGTGATACCGGCACTTGTCCTCGCCGCGTACGGGCCACGGCGCCTCGGCTACCGGATCCTCGGCGCCGCGCTGGTGGTGGGCTTGTTTGGCTGGTGGCCCCTGCCTATTGGCAACCAGGGCGGCTACGACCCTAAGGCCCAGCTGCTGCCGCGCGGGTTGCTGCTTCTCGCGCCGAACCGCGGTAACAGCCGGGCGGCAGTCGAGTTCACCTGGCGTGGGCTGGAATTGATCGTCGGCAACTACTACGTGCTCACCCTGCTCGTGTTTATCGCGGCCACCGCATGCGCCCTGGTGCTTACCCGTCGCCTCAGGCCCAAGTCGTGGCGGGCGCGAAGCGCATCTGCGCGACGTTCGCCAACGTCGCCGACAACGAGCCGAGCGAAGCTGACCTGATCTACGGGATCAGCGTGACCCAGCTGGAGAAGCCGGAGAGGTTGGCCTGGACAGCGGCTCCGGCCCCGCCCCTGGCGGCTACGCCACCCCGGATTGCCGCAGCCTACGGTGCCAGCCTTCACCTGCGGCGATGGTCATTACGGAACGTCGAGCCCGAACAGGCTGTCAGTGTTCCGGTGCGCCATGTTTACTCATGCCGGCGCGGGGCTCGTCGGAGTTCCGTCTTGGGCGGTGGCCGCCGCCCAGAGGGTCGGCAGCTGTCCAAGCTGCGGCTAGCAGATCACCGGTCACGACCTGCTAGCCACCGGTCAATGCGGGGGGGCGGCCGCTACGGCTGCGCTACTGCAGGGCGAGTGAGCTGGACCTCACGGTCCAGATGACCGGCCTGCGGCTGCGGGAGCGCTACCAGGACTGGGACCGCGGCCCGTTCACCGGGGAGAGCCAGGACCACATCTCGGTCTACGAGGTCACCGCAGCGCCTGCCGGATGAACGTGGCCACGGCGACCGGCTTCGCGATGAACGCGGTGTGCGAGCCGTCAATGGTGTCGGTCGTGGCGCCCATCCGCTGCGCCATGAACCGTTCCGCGTCCGGCGAGATCGCGTTGTCGTGCCCGGAGACCAGGAACCAGGACGGCTTGCTCTTCCAGCCCGCCGCGGTGGCCTTCTCGTTGAGCGCCGCGACCGCGAGCGGGCGCTGGGTCGCGAACATGACATCGGCCACGTCCACCGGCACGTCGGCGCAGAACGTCTCCCGGAACCCGTCCTTCTGGACGTACAGGTCGGGACCGCCCGCGGCGCCGGGCGCGTCGTAGGGGGTCGGGGCGACCGTCTTGGCGAGCAGGGGTGGCGGGAACGGCTGCTGCACGGTCGCGCAGCTCTCGCCCACCTCCAGCCCGAACGCCGCGAGAAAGACCAGGCCGGTCACGTTCTCCAGGCCGGCGGACGCCTGGGTGATCACGGCGCCTCCGTAGGAATGCCCGACCAGCACGACCGGGCCGTCGATGGCCTTGACTACGTCGCTGACGACGCTGGCGTCGAAGGCGACGCCTCGCAACGGGTTCGGCGGGGCGAGCGCCGTGTGGCCGGCGCTCTCGAGCTCGCGGATCACTCCCGCGAACCCGGATGCGTCGGCAAAGGCGCCGTGGACGAGGACGACGGTGGGACCAGGCACGGGGTTCTCCTTGGGGTTGGAGAGGTGGCCCCAACGACGTTACGTCACCGGACCCGAGCGAGTCGGCCCAGGATGCGCCGCCCGGCGCGTAACCGGTTGTTCTGTGCCGCTCAACCGCCATACGACCACCACCTGCAAGCGGTACCGAGTCGGCAGGGAGGCCGCCTCAGGATTGGGTCAGGGCACTGACGTGCAGTCACAGCGCGCCCTTGTGTGCGTTTCCGGCCGGGTGCGGCACGAGGACCTGCGCGTCCAGACCGCCGCGCAGCTTGCCCTGCAACGCCGACCGCAGGTCAGCCAGGGCCGCGCCCCTGAGGTGCTCCGCACGCAGCTCCGCTGACTCGTATTTCTCGATCATGACCAGCCGGTCCGGCCCCTCGTGCAGCGCATACAGTTCAACGCCCGGCTCGTCATGAACCCGGGCGATCGCCTCCTCGAAGGCCGCGACCACCTCGGCCCGGTGCTCGGGCACCGGAAAGGCCGTGACGACGACAACGCTCATGTCAGCTGCCCTTCCTCCCGCTGGGACATGCCTTCCCTGGGTCAGCTACCGGACCGGCCGGAAGCCAGCGCGGACTTCTTCGGAAAAGAGTTGCGGCTCTTCCCAGGCGGCAAAGTGACCGCCCCGTTCGGCCTCGTGAAAGTAGCTGACGTGGGGGTAGATCTTCTGGACCCAGCTGCGCGGGGCCTGGAAGATCTCGCCCGGGAAGGTGGTAAAGGCGACTGGAAGGGTGAGCTCGGGAGGCGCCTGCCCGGCCGCGTGAGCTGCGGCCTGCCCGCCCTCCCAGTACAGCCGGGCGGCCGAGGCCCCGCTGCCAGTAAGCCAGTACAGCGTGATGTTGTCGAGAATGTGGTCCCGCGTCAGATTGCCTGCGGGTTGCTCACCCGTAAACGCGCGGGAGATCTTGTAATAGCTGTCGGTGTCGTGGTCGAGCATCCAGGCCGCCAGCGCGACCGGTGAATCCAGCAGGGCGTAGCCGATAGTCTGCGGCCGCGTGGCCTGCTCCAGGAAGTAACCCGAGCCGCTCGTCCGGAAGGTGCTGATCGCCGCGGCCGCGGCGCGTTCATCGGCGGAGTCCGCGGGCAGGGCGCTGACATCGCCCAGCGCATTCCTGAGGAAGTTCAGGTGGACGCCGGCCAGCCCGTCGGGGCCCAGCCGGCCCATCGTATCGGTGACCGCGGCACCCTGGTCGCCGCCCTGTGCCACGTACCGGCTGTAGCCGAGGCGGCGCATCAGCTCCACCCAGGCGCGCGCGATGCGGCCGGGATCCCAGCCAGTCTCGGTTGGCTCGGCCGACAAACCGTAGCCAGGCAGCGACGGCACCACGAGGTCGAACGCGTCCCCGGCGAAGCCGCCATGCGCGGTCGGGTCCGTTAGCGGGCCGACGACCCCAAGCATCTCGATGACCGAGCCCGGCCAGCCGTGTGTGATGATCAACGGCAACGCGTTGTCGTGGCGCGACTTGACGTGGATGAAGTGGATATCAAGCCCGTCGATCTCGGTCACAAATTGCGGGAGCGCGTTCAGCCTCGCCTCGCACATGCGCCAGTCGTAGCCGGTACCCCAGTAGGTCACCAGAGCCTGGATCGTCGCCAGCTGCACACCCTGCGACCGATCTTCGACCAGCTCCTTACCTGGCCAGCGCGTGGCCGCGACGCGCCGCCGGAGCTCGGCCAAGTCCTCATCCGGCACGTGGACCTCCAAAGGGCGGATGGTGAGGTCGGCCATGGTTATACTCCCTTCTTTTGCTGGATCCCTCCCTCTTGCTGCTCGCTGCCTTTCTCCGGACAGCTGCTGTTCACGAGATGACGGCAACGTCTTTGGCGTTTCTTGCCATCACCCTCTTTGCGCCGTCTGCAGGTAGGTTCCGGCTCGAGCAGATCCCAGGAGTTGGGCCGCAAATAGCCTCCCAGGTCATTTGCAGCAGCAAACCAGCTCAAGGCATCCATGTTGCAGAGTCCGAGGGTGCGTCAACCAAGGCGGCAATGTTGCGCGCCACGTAGCCGCGGGTGAGGGCGGTGCGGATCGCCCTGTGATCATCGGGCGCGGCGGGGCCGATGAGCGGGGGGTTCGTGTCGGCGTGACAGATGATCTGCTCTGGTCGAGGTCTACACCTGCCTGCGACCACCCACGAATACCGATGATTCCGGCTGAGTGCCCGCTGGGGACAGTGTGGGAACAGCACGGGCCTTAATGATCTTTGAAATAGAGATCAGGCACCTTGCTTGTTCGGCAAAGTGCCTGCTCAAGAGCGGAGGCTCGGGGATTTGACCCCGATGGGCGCGAACCCAAACCGCATTAGCAGCTCGGGTCGCCGCCGTCCGGATCAGTTCAAGCTGGACCGCCGCCCTTGATCGGTCCTTGGGAGACGGTACTGGACGGTGGTGAACTGCAACCCAAACTGCAACCCGGACCGTCAGCCCAGGTCCCGTACTCCCGCGTCTCATCCACCAGGCACTCGCCCATGCATCCGCCTTACGTCGGCACTACGGCTAACACATGTTACGCTTCTTATACAAGCAACACACGAATGACGAGCAACACCCGGGGGATGACATGGATCAAACAGTGACTGACCGCTTCGAGGAGCGGCTGAAGTCGGCCTTTCCCGCGGGCGCTATCGAGCGGGTTCAGGTGCTGGAGTACGGGGACGACCCGGAGATCGAGCCAGGAGAGACCGCGGTCCGGGCCTTTATCGCCCGGGCAGGCCGACCCGAGGGCGAGGAGGCCGACAAGGAGACCGTGACCGCATTCCAGGAGTCCAACCACTCGGTGCTCATGAAGCTGCGCGACGAGCTGCCCCCCTTCATCGGGTGGATCGAGTTCCTGCCTGACCGGCCAAGGGGGGCGCCCAGGCCTCATAGCCTCTCCGTCATCAAGCTCGCAGGCCGCGGGGTACGGGCGAGGACACCGGAGGAGCTATCGGAGGAACTCACCCCGGTTATGACCCGGCTCGGCCCTGCCGATCTGGCGACCGTGGACACCCTGATCACCGCAGGCATCGCGAATAGCCGCGCGGAGGTCCTGCGCTGGGCCGTGGGCCGCATCCGCGAGCACCCGGCATACGCCCAGCTCCAGGAACGAGTGCGCGACATCGACCAACTCAAGGCCCAGTTCTAACAAGGGCCAGGCCTCCAGCCACGAACACCTGACCCGTCGCTTGTAACGGAGCCTTGCGCAAGGCACCTGACCGTCTCGCGCAAGGGCCATGTCTGTTACAAGCGGCCGTGCCCGGCGGATTGCACTGGCCACGCCGATAAGTGCCCGGATCGAGTCGGTGGCGGCCTCGTCTTTCGGCAACGGAAAGGAACGGGCAAGCTCACGCTCCAGTGCCCGTCTGCGCTGCTTGAGCTGCTAAGAGAGCACCGCAGGAAGCAAGCCGCAGAGCGGCTGAAAGCGGGTGACGTGTTGACCGACCATGACCTGGTGTTCGCCACCCACCACGGCGGCCCGATCGAGCGGACCGAGGATTGGCGTTCGTGGTCCCTTCGCCACCGCAAAAACGGTCGCAGCCCGACCTCTCCTGACGCAATCCACGCAGGTCAGCGGGGCGCACCATACAAGGCGCCGGAACCTGTCACAGCCTGGCGCAAGCTCCGCTGCGCCATCCGTGTGCCATAACCAACCCTCTTGCAGAACAGGTTGGGGCCTCGACGGGCAGGGTGGCGATCTGCAGGCTCGTCCACGACGATGCCATCATTCCTCACTCCAGTCGTGGCCGGTGCCTTTGGCTTGTTCGTCTGCGGTCCGGGGTGGCGGTGGCATGGGCGGCGCGGATGCGGGCGCGTGCGGCCAGGGCGGCACAGTGGGGCGGGCACCAAGCCGCGGGGGGGGGTGATGGTGATCGCTTCGGCCGCGCGACATCCGGCGCCGTCCAGGTCCCCGCTTTGATCAGCCTCGACCGAAAGGTGCGCGCCTTCGACCCGCCGCTTCGAGCTTCGTTAATTACCTTCTCGGCTCCAATCATCGAGCCACGACGATGGCCGCGATCGTGATAATCCAGCGCCGGGCACGGCGGCCACGCAAAGTGCCGCGGCGCAGAACGCGCGTTGCTGCCATAGGAGTCATCGCTGGTGCCTCAACCGCCTGACCGTATGCGACTAAGCCCGCGGACCGGGAGGGCTTGCCGTGCCCGCCTCATGGCAGGTCCGCGACGCTGAAGGCTTGCAGCTCATGCGAATAGGTCTCGGTTACCTGCAGCGTCTTGCCGTCGGGCAAGACCGTCATGCGGCGCGGCACCTCACCGGTCGGTACATAGCCGAGCAGGGCCGGCTTGCGTGCCAGCGCCTGTGCGGTGCTGATCACCGCCAGGTTCGACGCCGGGCCGGTTGGCGCGCCCAGGTTCGAGTCCCCCACTACGATCTTGGCACCGCGGTCGATGAACGCCTCCGCGATGGGTTGCGCGCCCACGGCCACCTTCGCTATCAGCGCATGCCCCGGATCAGACCGCAGCCCGGGCACGCTGAAGCCGAGCAGCGTGTTGCTCAGCCGGCTGGTGACCCACAGCACCTTGCCGTCGGGCGACACCAGCGCCCGGGCCGGCCCGCAGCCCACCGGTACTGTCGCCAGGACCGAGCCTGCCGGGCTCGACTTGGCCTTGTTCAGGTCGACCAGGGTGATGGTGTTGCCCTGCAGGTTGGTCACGTACAGCGTGCTGCCGCCAGCCGTCAGCCCGACCGGTTGCTTGCCCGTGGGCACGAAGCCGATGAAGTCCCCGGATCCGGTGGCGCCGGCGAGCTTGAACACAGCGACGTCGTCGGTCTTCTGCATCGTCACGAACGCGTAACCATCGGCCGTGACCAGGACGGCGTCGGAGCCTTTGCCGGTCCGGCTGGTCAGCGTCGCGACAACGGCCTGGCCCGCAACGGCGTCGGAAACGTTGACGACAACGGCGCCGCTGCCCGCGGCGGCGACGGCGAAACGCCCGTCCGGCGTCACCGCGACCTCTCCGTTGGCGCCCGCCGCCGCTATGGTCCGCAGCAGCACTGGCCCGGTCGAACTGTCGTTGCGCAGTATTGCCAGTCCGCTGCCCGTCGAGACGAACGAGTACTGGCCGTCGGGCGTCACGCCCAGGCCGAACGGCTTGCCGCCGATCGCGACGCTCGCGGCGGTGATCGGCTGGCTGGTCGCCGTGGCCGTCGCCGTACTGCACGGCGGCAGGGGCAGCGCGGCCGCGGTCCTGCCCGAGGAGCCGGGCGCGCTGCTGTGGCCGCTGACCTTGTGGCTGCCGTCCGCCTTATTCCCGCCGCTGGCCAGGACGTAACCGCCGCCGCCCAGCAGCAGTGCCAGCACGGCGATCCCCGCGACGGGCACCGGCCCGCGCCACCACGGCCGCCGCGGCTGCCTCGGCTCGATGCCAGCACCGTCGGGCCCGGCGCCGCGGTGCGGATCGGTCCGCGCAGCGGCTGATGAGGCCGGCCGCGTCGTGTCATCCCGCTGGCCGGCGGAAGGATCGGTGGGCCCGGCGCGGGCCGGATAGTCGGCCGCCTGTGTCGGCCCGGCGGCCGGCTCGGCCGCCGGCGGCTGGGCGGCGACGGCATCCGGGGCCGCAGGCCCGCGCGCGCCGTCGCCCGGCATCGCGATCTCGGTGGCCTGGCGGTCGGCCCGAGCGCCGCCCGCCCCGCTGCCCGCGCTGCCCAGCGCCGCACGCAGCGCCGTCGCGAACTCCCCGCAGGTGGCGTACCGATCCGCGGGCGCCTTGGACAGCGCCTTCGCCAGCACCGCGTCGATGTCATCGGGCAGTTCTGACCGGCGC
Organism: uncultured Actinomycetota bacterium; assembly: GCA_963739645.1. Classification (GTDB taxonomy): domain Bacteria; phylum Actinomycetota; class Actinomycetes; order Streptosporangiales; family Streptosporangiaceae; genus JASHPR01. The sequence continues at coordinate 7,155 of CAVUBM010000028.1, read as the reverse complement.
AGCCGGACCTGGGGCGGGGGCTCGGACAAGTGCGCGTAAAGGACCGAGATGCTCTGCTCGCGGTGGAATGGCGGCTCGCCGCAGAGCATTTCGAAGGCGGAGCAGGCCAGCGCGTACTGGTCGCACCGGCCGTCCAGCGGACGGCTTTCGATCTGTTCCGGCGCGACGTACTCCACGGTGCCCATGAACTGGCCGGTCGCCGTCAGGCCGCTGGCCGCGAGCGAGGTCTTGGTGAGGCCGAAGTCCGAGAGGTAGACGTGGTCAGGCCGGTCCGCTCCCGGGCCGGGCCTCCAGCAGCATGTTGGCGGGCTTGACGTCGCGGTGCACCAGGCCGCGGGCGTGCGCGGCGTCGAGTGCCGACGCGACCTGCGCGACGATCTCCGCCGCCCGGGCGGGGGGCAGCGGGCCGTTGCGGTCGATCAGGGACCGGACGTCACCGCCCCGGACCATGCGCATGGCGAGGAACAGCACGCCATTCGCCTCGCCCGCTTCGAACACCGGGATGATGTGCGGATGGTCGACGGCGGCAGCAGCCCGCGATTCCTGCATGAACCGCTGCCGGAAGGCATCGTCATCGGAGAATCCGGGGGCCATGAGCTTGAGCGCGACCCTGCGGTCCAGCCGGCTGTCGTAGGCGCGGAAGACGACGGCCATGCCGCCCTGGCCAAGCCGTTCCTCCAGCTGATAGCTGGCGATATGCGAGCCGGGCCGGAACCCGCCCGGAGCGCCAAATTCGCCAGGCGTGCCAGCGCTCTGATCGCTCATCAGTCCTCCTGCCCGGCACGCCGTGGGCCGACAAGCTTCAGCGGGAAACGGAACATTGAACGCGTCTGGGGATGAGGCATCTAAGCTTGCCGGACGGCGGCTGTCAACGGACGATTTTGCCGAACCATGACTAACGATCTTTGTCGCGAGGTTCTGGGACGTTTGTGCCAAGTTTTGCGAACAGATCGCCACGCTGGCCGACCGGGCCGCCGCCTACACCCCCTCGACAGCGTGCCCGGCGTCGCCATGCTGCTGCTCCAGGCGGATCACGGCGCATCCGTCATCACCGAAGGTCACCTCAGCAGCCGCTCGCGAGCCGCCGTTCGGCGTGACGTAGAGATCAACTTCCGTGGGCCAGCAGCTGTGCATATCTGGGCGTTCCGCATGACTGCGGGCTGGTAGCCAGCGCGGGGGTTCTGGCGGGTTTGGCGGTTCGCGCCGCGACATTACAGCAGTTGGGTGACGAGCCCGCATCCGCCTATCCGGGAAAGGAACCGGAATCCCCGCGCCAGCGGGCTGCCCATGCCAGCCCGACCGCCGACGGCACACTGCTCTACCGGGTGGAGTTCCACCTCGTGGAGTTCCCAGACACGCTGAGCACAGGCAGGCAGGATGCCGACTGCCAAGGTCGACCACTCATCCCGCGATTGGCAGGTCAGATGTCGAAGGGATAACCGCGCGCTGTGCCACCGATCTGTATGTGTCGCGGGCCGCGATTGCTGATGGCGGTCGCGGTGCAGATCAGGGTGTTCTGTAGCGTGGATGAGGCGCAATTGCCCGGCATCGCTTGTCTGGTTCCTGGCAGGTCCGACGGGCCACCTGGTTGTCAGGCGGTCAGCACGGGCGCAGTCCAGCTGACTTCCGCCCGGCGATGTGGCGGGGCGCCGGCAGGCGCCTAAGGGTGTCCGTCACCAGGCGGCTGCGATCGCCGACTGGGGGGCAACTCCGGGCAGTGAGGTGAAGCGCCCATGATCGAGCCTGCCGAACCTGTCGCCGCTCACCAGCAGATGGTTCCCCGTGGCGTCGGCTGCTATCAAGATGGGCGAGGTGATATATGCGCCCGGGTTACCCGGGTCCGCCGAATGCGCGGCCCGCTCGGCGAGCAGTGTGCGCAGCGGGCGCCCGGTTCGCGCGGACAGTTCGACAACGCCTCCGACCACCGTGCCCCGGCTAACGTGGTAAATGCCGTCGTAGACAACCGAGGCGATTATCCTGCTGCCGTTTGGGGTGAGTATGGCCGACTGGACTGTGTCGCTTCCCGCTGGGCCGGGAGGATCGTCTGCCTGCCATCAGGTTGTATCCCGGCGCGGTGGTGTCCAGCAGCCACAGTCCAAAACGTGACGCCCGCGGCGATCCGCTGCCCGGCCCGGAGTCCTGCCAGAAGAACCCTAGCTCACGGCCGTCATCGGCCCAGGACAGGTCCCAGGGCACGCCGGCCCTGCCTGTGGTCCACCTGCGCACGGCACCGGTGGCCAGCGACACGACCTCAACCGCCCCACGCTGGCCGCCGCTGAACTGGACAGATACCGCGAGCTTGCGGCCATCGGCGTCGACCGCGATCGCATCCGCTGCTGCCCCTGCAGGCAGCAGGGGGATGGCCAGTGCGACGAGCTCGGCGGAACGGCCTCCGGCCGCGACATGCATCAGGTAAAACCGGGTCCGCGGGAAGGTGAAAAGGGCGAGGACGAAGGTGTGGTCATTGCCACCGCGGCGGCCTGGGACAACTTCGGGTCGTCCATTCGGCGGCAGGACCGAACTGAGCGTCTTCCCTGACGCTGACTCACGGACCTCGCCAACCGGGCGGCCATGATCGGCAGTGACGTAGTACCGCGGCATACCCGAGACGGCGGCCCGGGCAGGCGGCGGGGCAGCGACGGCAGCATCGAGGAGAAGACCAGGCGGCTGACCGGCAGGGTTGGGCTCCGGCCGCAAAGTCCGGCTCACCACAGACGCGCCCGCCGCTACCGCGACGACGGCCAGTACCGAGGCTGCGCGCACTGCCACCCGGCGCCGCCTGCTGCGCACGCCCAGCCGGAAGACCCCGGCGGAATCGACCGCCGCCTGGGTGACTGGATCAGCCTGTTCGCGGAAGGCCGCGGCGAGCTCGGTCTGCAAGTCATGGTCGGTCGGCGCGGTACTTCGTTCCGGTCGGTGCCCGCCACCAGGGTCGGCCCGTCCTGCAAGGCGAGGCGCAAGCGGGCCAGCGCGCGGTGGGTATGGGATTTCACCGTGCCCTCGGTGCACCCCAGCACGGCCGCAGTCTCCTGGACCGAACGGTCCTCCCAGAACCGCAGCACCAGCACCGCACGCTGCTGCACCGGCAGCACCCGGCAGGCACGCAGCAGCAACTGCCGGTCGAGCACGGCCGCCGCAGCGTCGCCAGCAGCAGCAGGCGGAAAGCGGCACCAGGTCCCCGGCAAGACTTCCAGGTGACGCCGCCGCCTGACCCGCCACCGATCCCGGGCCAGGTTCACCAGCACAGTGCGGGTGTATGCCTCCGGGTGCTGCCGGGCCGCTGACCAGCGGCCAGCCGAGCGCAGCAACGCCAGCTGGACGAGATCCTCAGCGTCCTGCCGATCGCCGGCCAGCAGCACAGCGAAGCCCAGCAGCCGCCCGCCATCGCGAGCCGCGTAAGCCTCGAACTCCGCCTCGTCCGCGCCCGCCATCTCCCGCTGCTCTCTTCAGCACCCACATCAAGTATAACGACACCTGCCACCGGCGGGTTGTCTCACCATTGCGGTATACCGGACGCCGCCAATGCAAAGCCCCGTCACAAGCCGGGGCCAGGGCTGTTTTCGCTGCCCTGCGCCCTGACCCCGCCCCTGGCGGCACGGACAGGGAGGCCCTGTGCCCCAGGGGCCTCACCCATATTTGACCCGCGCACCGAATTGGTCTTGTTCTGAGCGAGCCGTCACAGCCAGTGATTCTGCCTCGACATCTGCGGCGCGCGCATCGCCGCCGTCATGCGCGCTGACTGGCGCTTGGTGATGCGGCCCATGGTGACGACAGAATCGGGCAATCTGAGCGCTCGCTACGTCTTGGCCGTGATGATCGGAGCTCGGCGGGGCCCGGTGTCCGAGCAAAGCTTCGTCGGGAGTCATTGCCGATCGCTAACGGGCCGTGAGCCGTGCGCCGCCTCTCGCTTGATGGAGTCTTCGGCTCTATGCTCAACCTTCTCACGCCGGCGCTGGGCGACGCCGAGGCCCTGAGCGCGTCGCCGCCCTCAGGCAGAAGAACGTGCCGCCCTCGACGCGCTCGCCGGCTTCCATGCGACCGGCGCCGGGTACTTCGTGGAGCAGGCGACGCGGCCGCAGACGATTGGCTACGCCCTGCTGGATTCACCCGCCGCGCTGGCGGCGTGGATGATCGATCACGATACGGACAGCTACCTGAAGATCGCCCGCGTTTTTACCGGCGGGCAGCCGTCGGGCAATCTCACCCGCGACCACATCGTCGACAACATCAGCCTGTACTGGCTGACAGGCACCGGGGCGTCGGCTGCGCGCTCGTACTGGGAAGAAGGACGAAAATGCTCGCGCAGCAGGCCAGCCTCCCCGGCCGGTCACGATCCCGGCCGGCTTCACGACGTTCCCCGGGGATGCTGGCGGACCCCCCGCAGCTGGGTCGAGAAGGCCTACCCCAACGTCATCTACTTCAACGAGGTGGACAAGGGCGGCCACTTCGCCGCCTGGGAGGAACCGGGGCTTTTCTCCGAAGAGTTGCGCGCCGCCTTCCGCCCGCTGCGCTCGCCGGCACTCGCGAGCCAGGCATCACCTGCACAACCGTGCCCGGCCGTGCCCACCGGCCGCCGCGGCAACGACTCGACCGAACATACCTGCCGATCCGCGCCTCGACCTCCACACCCGAATCTGAGCCTCGATCGACGCCGGATTCGGCGTTATGCACTTAATATCTGATTGCGCCTACGACGGACCTTCGCTTTCCGCAACAGCCACTGGCCGGGCTTGAGGGTTGTCACCGGGTGTCCTGCCGAGCGGCATGTTCACGAAGCTGACGCCACCGATTAGAAGATTACGTTCCCGGCCATGCTCAAAATAGATGACGCCAAGCAACTGGGCCGTCAAGGGCACGAAGATCACAGACAGTGAACGTTTTTCATCCTGATCTGGGGATCTCAGGGCGTATGTTCCCTACGATCAGGTATGGCGTGTCGCCTTGGCGCATAGTGAAGCCCCTGGTAGATGAAGCGATCGACCAAGATCCGCATCTGCCACCGAGGGGCTCCGATGCTTTTCTACCCTGCCGCGCTGCCGTTGACCCGCCAGACCCTGGATTACACCGCCAGAATCATCCGTCGCCACCGCAGGCAGATCGGCTCACCCTGGCGCAAGCTGAACCCGGGGCGGCAGGCCCTGCTGGTGCTGGCCTACCTGCGCAAAGGCGAAACCTTCGCCGAGCTGGCCGCCGGGTTCGGCGTCGGCACCGCCACCGCCTGGCGGTACGCCACCGAGACGGTGGCGCTGCTGGCTGCCCGGTCCGGCCGCTGCCCGGCGCTGTGCATGACCTGACCGCCGCCCGGATCTGGGGCATCATCGCCGAGCTGGCCGCCTGCGCCCTGCTCGCGCTGGGCGATAAGGGCTACCTCGGCGAGGAGCACATCCGCACCCCGTACCGGGGCCGGAACAAGCCCGCCTCGCAGAAGGACGCCAACCGGGCTCACGCCCGGCTCCGCGGCCCCGGCGAGCGCGCCAATGCCCAGCTCAAATCCTGGCGCATCTTGCGCAAGCTCCACTCCTGCCCCTGGCGCGCCGGTCAGCTGGCCAAGGCCATCCATGTCCTGCAGACCCGCGAAATCGGAGGACGAAGACACCCAGCCTGAGCGCGCTATCGTCCGTGGCGGTGCAGGAGGTAGCCGACTGCGCAGCTGACGGGAATCAGCGCGGCGGGCACCAGATTGATGGGCACCCCGGCGACGCAGGGGGAGGTAGCCCGGCTCGTCTTCGACGTCGGCGCCGGAGATGGCCGAGCGGGGAAGAACGGCACCCAAGCGGCCGCGGACAACAGCGCGGCGGTGGTCACGGCCGTGTCGTGGTCACTTGCCTGCTGGCCGGGCCGCCACAGCAGCCAGAGCGCAAGGAGCTGGGACCCGGCCACCGTTCCCCATCCGGTGGCGTTATGGAACCGGGCGTGCGGCGGCCAGGCCGGGTTGAACACGTGGGCGGAGTTCGAGATCGGCGCGCCCGGTGCCGATGATCGTGCCGATAGCCGCGCCGCTGAGCACCAGACGGCTGATCCTCATGTCGGTGTCTCCACCTGCGATATCTTCGTGCGCCCGGATGTCTCGTGTGCCCTAGAGGGGCTGCGCCGCTGCGGCGGTGCCTGGCGGCGAAGGCGGGCGGCGGACGGGGCGGCCTGGCGACGTGACAGCTAGCGGGGTAGCAGCGGGAGCGCCCGCATGGCGATCCGGTAGGCCCGGCCGCGGAAAGACCAGCGGCATCGCCGGCGTGGCAAAGCCCGCCGGTGCTTCGCGCGCGCACGCGCCGCGCTGATGCGCAGGAATTGCGGCGGACCGCCGGTCATGCCCCCGGCGGTAGCCCGGCGACTGATCGAACTCACTGTCCACCGGACCCGGGTCACCCGGGTGACGACCACCCCGGTGCCCGTGCCAGATCCGCGCGCAGCGCCTCGCTGAAACCGTCGACGAAATGCTTGCTGGCTGAATACGCCGCGGCCGCGGGCATGACCGTCAGCCCGGCCCCCGAGCCCATGTCTCAGCACTCCCCCTCGCCCGCGTTTCACCATCGCGGGCACCAGGGCCGTAGTCAGCTGCGCGACCGCCAGGACGTTCGTGCGCAACATGTTCCGGACTCGCGTCCAGTCTGCCTGGTCGGCCAGGGCCTGATCGCCGACGCCAGCGTTGTTCACCAAGACATCCACCGCGCCGGCCTGCTCACGCTGCGCGGCCACGCCCGGTCCACGTCGCGCTCGTCGGACAGATCGACGGAGAGAGCTACACCTGCAGCCGTGGGCGCCTGGCCAGCAGGCTCGGCGCGCAGCTCTTCGAGACGCCCGGCCCGGCGGGCCGGACGACTAAGGTCCCTGCCCGGGCGCGAGCTGAGCCGCGAGCTCACGACCGATGCCCGCCGAGGCGCCGGTGATCAGCGCAGCGCCGTCATCGACCGGAGGCCGTGCGTTCCCGGCCACGATCATCTCCGTCCGCTGATCATGCCATGAGCATACTGATTACCTGACGACGAGCAGTGCGAGGCGGGCCGCACAACGCACGGCTGGGCGCTCCCGGCGAGCGCGCCAACCCCCAGCTCAAGACCCGGCACACCTTGCGCAAGCTCCGCTGCTGCCCCCGGCGCGCCGGGCAGCTCATGAAAGCCATCCACGTCCTGCAAACCGCGAAATCGGAGGATGAAAAGG
>CAVUBM010000027.1:0-5173 GCA_963739645.1 uncultured Actinomycetota bacterium | reverse complement strand
GCCTGCGCACTGTTCTCGACAAAGGCGTTCGCGACGGCAGTGAATCACCATGGAGTGGCTGTGCCGTTCTACTATGTGCAGCTCCGCCACGGTGCGGCCGACCTGCCCGCCTTCGAAAGCCGGCTCCGCCCACTGGAATCGGCCGGCGGCCCCGACCCCCTGGATATCGACGCTGCCGCGGTGCAGCGCGCGATCAGGCCGCAGGCGGTGGGATGGTGGGTGCTGGCTGGCCTGGCCGCGCTGGCCGGGCTGGCTGTCATCGGGCAGGCCGCCGCCCGGCAGTTCGTCACCGATCAAGATGATCATCAGGCCCTGTCCGCGGTGGGCTTGCAGGTGCGGCAGTTCGTGGTGCTCGGCCTGGCCCGCGCGGCCATCATCGGCGCGGTGGGCGCGGTCGGGGCCGTGGCGCTGGCCGCTGCGCTCTCCCCGCTGACCCCGGTGGGCGAGGCGCGACTGGCCGCCAGCTCGGCAGGCGCCGTGGTCATTGACCCACTCGTCACGCTGGTCGGCGCGCTGGCCACGGTAGCTATCGTCGTGGCGCTGTCGGCCTCGCAGGCGGTGCGCCATGCGCGGCTGCTGCGCGGCGCCCCGCCCCGGCGGCCGGTGCCGGTGGCGCTGGTCCGGGCCGTGGCCTGGACCGGGGCGCCGCCGAGCGCGCTGATCGGGGTCCGGTACGCGCTGGAACGGGGCCGCGGCCGGCAGCCGGTCCCGGTGGGGACTGCGCTGCTGGGCATGGTGCTGGCGGTCGCCGCGCTGTGCGCGACGGCCGTGTTCGGCGCCAGCATGACCCGGCTGATCTCCTCGCCCGCCCTGTATGGCGTACCGTTCCAGGCTGAGTTCACCAATGAAGGGACGGGATCCGGGGCCGCCATCACCGGGCCCGTCCTGGCCAGCCTTCGCAAGGACCGGGCGATTGAGCGGATCACCGTGGCGGCCGTCGCCGATATCGACGTCAACGGCCATCAGGTCCGCTCGCTCGCCGCGACCGCTGTCCGTGGTCCCGCGCTGATCTCGATAGTGGACGGCCGGCTGCCCAGCGGTGACCACGAGATCATGCTGGGCGCCGCGACCATGCGCGGCGTCGGCGCGCGGCCGGGTGGGCTGGTCCAGGTGACCGTCACCGACCCGGAAGGCGCTCGGCACAAGGCTCAGTTCCGTGTCGTTGGCCGCGCGTCGCTCGCGCCGGGCTTCGGCACCGGCGGGCTGGGGACCGGGGCCGCGATGACCTCGAGCGCGCTGACGGATGCGCAATGCCCGCCTGGCGCCGGCAGGCACGCCTGCCAGCGCCAGGTGCAGCGGGGCACTATCTACTACGTGCTGGCCCGCGCCGCTCCGGGGCCGGCCGCGGCTGCGGCGCTGGCCCGGCACGTCAGCAGATACCGCCAGTTCACAGGCGCGGGCCAGGAGCCGGTCGAGCTGGTCAACTTCGGCGAGTCGGTGAACTTCCCGCTGCTGTTCGGCGGGATGCTGGCGCTGTTCGCGGCGGCGACGATGGTGCACCTGCTGCTGGTCAGCGTGTCCCGCAGGCGCGCCGAGGCTGGCCTGCTCAAAGTGCTCGGGTTCGTCCGGTATCAGGTCGCGGCGGTGGTCAGCTGGCAGGCCACCGCGGTGGCGCTGGTCGGGATCGCGGCCGGGGTGCCGCTGGGGATCGCGGCCGGCAACGTCGTCTGGCGCGTGTTCGCCACGAACGTCGGAGTAGTGCCGCTAACAGTGGTGGAGGCGCTCCCCGTGGCCGCACTCGCCTTCGGGGTGCTCGCCGCCGCCAACGTGCTGGCCTTCTTCCCCGCCCTGCTGGCCGCGCGATCACGCCCAGCCAAGCTGCTGCGGGCCGAGTGAGGGACATCAGCCAAACGGAAACCGCGGGCCGCTACCACCACGCTGACCCGCAGCAACCGCGTGTTGATCGTGTCGGGGCCGCGTGATCTGGGTGGATCGGCCCGGTGAGTCAGAGCCTCCGGAAACTCCGGGGCGGTTCAGTTAGATGCTGAGTTTGAGGAAGGTCTGCTGGACTCGCTGGGCGGCGGGGGCTCCGATGCGCTCGTAGATGGTGACCGCTTTGCGCAGTTGCGTGGCGCCGTCGGCGGGGTTGCCGTCGTGGATGTGGGATTGGCCGATGCCTTCCAGTGCGCGTGCTTCCTCTAGGGGTGCGCCGATGTTGCGGGCGATGGCCAGCGCCCGGATGTGGTGTTCGCGGGCCTGGCGGCTGGCCGAGGATCGGGAGAGCAGTTCGCCCAGGTTGTTGAGTGCCGCAGCCTGGCCGTGGGGGGCGCCGAGGTTGCAGTACAGGTCCAGGGCCTGGTTGAGGCTGGCCGCGGCGGCCGGATAGTCGCTGGTCTCCATGTGCAGGGCGCCGAGGCTGTTGTGCACTTGGGCCTGGCCATAGGGCGCGCCGAGATCGCGGAACAGGTCTAGCGCTTGGTGAAGGCTGGCGGCGGCGGCCGGGTAGTCTCCGGTCAGCTGCTGCAGGATACCGATCTCATCGAGGGTGAATCCCTGGTTGAAGGGGTCACCGACCTTGCGGAACAGGTCCAGGGCCCGGCGACAGTTGGCGGCGGCGGCCTGGTAGTCGCCGGTCAGCCGCTGCACGGTAGCGACCATGTGGATGGCGAAAGCCCGGCTGTCTTGATCGCCGAGGTCGTCGTAGAGCTCGAGGGCTTGCTGGAGGCTGTCGGCGGCGGCCGGGTACTCGCCGGTCTCAATGCGCAGCTCGGCCAGGCCTTCGAGGACCGTGGCCTGGCCGAGCTGGTCGCCGAGGTCGCGGAACAAATCCAGGGCTTGCTGGAAGCTGTCGGCGGCGGCCGGGTAGTCGCCGGTCAGTTGTTGCGCCCAGCCCAGGTTGTTGAGCGTATCGCCCTGACTGAGCCGGATCCCGAGGTCGCGGTACAGCGCCAGCGCCTGCCGTGCGGCCGCGATGAAGGCGGGATAGTTGTCGGCCCCCGAGTGCACGTCGGCCAGGCAATACAGTGCGTCGGCTTGGCCGCGGCGGTCACCTGCCCGGCGCGCCGCAGTCAGGGCGGTCCGGTGCAGCGCAGCGGCCTGATCCCAGTAACCCCGGCTGCGCAGGAAGCCGCTGACCGCGGCGGGGATCTGAACAGCATGCTGGGGATGCCCGTGGGCGGCGGCGTACTCGGCTGCCGCGTGCAGGTTGGCGCGCTCTGTTTCTAGCCACTGGGTCGCCTGCGCGGGGGTGGACAGCGGCGGCGCGCAACGCGGCGGCGCGCCGGGCGCCTGGGGGCGGGTGCCATGCACGCGCGCCGTGATGTGCGCGCTGGCGGCCTGGGCGGTGTGCAGGTAATAGTCCAGCAGCCGCCCGGCCGCGGCGCCGGAGTCGGCGGGTTCGGCGTCGGCCACGACCCGGGCGTGCTCGCGGATCAGGTCGTGGAAACGGTACCGGCCGGGGTCGGGCTGGGTGATCAGGTGCTGATCGTAAAGATCCTCAAGGCGGCGGCGGGCCTGGCCAGGGCTGGTGTCATCCAGCGCGGCGGCCGCGTGGGCGTCGATGTCGGGCCCCGGATGCAGGCCGAGGCGGCGAAACAGCTGCTGCTGGGGGCCGGTCAGGTCCTGGTAAGAGAGGTCGAACGCGGCCGCGACGGACAGGTTCTCGGCCGCCATCAGCTGCAGCCGGTCCCGGGACGCGGCCAGGTCGCCAGCCAGGCCGCCTGGTGTCCAGGCCGGGTGATGGGCCAGCTGCCGGCCGAGCATCCCGATCGCCAGCGGCAGGTACCCGCACAGCCGGGTGATCTGGCCGCCCGGGCCGCCGGGCAAACCCAGATCCGGGCGCCCGGCCAGCCGGGCCAGCAGCGCCGCAGCCTCATCCGGCGGCAGGGTATCCAGGCTGAGCACCGCGGCGTCTTCTAGCGCGGCCAGCCTGCGCCGGCTCGTGATCAGCACCAGGCTCCCCGGCGTGCCCGGCAGCAGAGGGCGGACCTGCTCATGCCCGGCCGCGTCGTCCAGCAGCAACAGGATCTTCTTGCCCGCCACATGATCACGCCAGCGCGCCGCCCGGGCATCCACGCCCGGCGGGATCTGGATGGCGGGCACCCCGGCGGTCAGCAGCAAGCTGGCCAGCCCATCGGCGGGGCCGACCGGCTGCTGCCCGGGCGTATGGGCGTGCAGCGGCAGGAAAAACTGCCCGTCGGGGAAGTCGGCGCCCAGCTGGTGCGCCGCGTGCACCGCAAACGCGGTCTTGCCGACCCCGGCCATCCCGCCGATCGCATGAATCGACACCACCCCGCCGACCGCCGCCGCGCCCGCCCACTGCGCTACCAGCTGCCCCAGTTCATCCTGGCGTCCGGTGAAGCTGGCGATATCCCGCGGCAGCGTCCGCGTGGCCGCCGCCGACCCGCCCGCCTTATCCCCTCGCGCAGCGGCCAGCGCCTCCTCCGCCGGGACCCGTCCCCGCGCCGCCGCTTCGAACAGTGCCCGGGCATGGCCGTCCAGGTGCAGCGCACCGGCCAGCAGCCGGGCGGTGTCCTTGCGGGCAGTGGCACTGATGCCCCGCTCCAGGTCACTGACCGACCGCGGGCTCAGCGTCGCCGCCTCGGCCAGCTCCTCCTGCGTCAGCCCGGCCTCGGCCCGCAACTGCCGCAATAAGCCGCCGAAACCCGCCACTGGCTGCTCGGCCATCACGCCCTCGCCCCTTCACCAACCCCCCGGCTCAGGCGCCGCATCCCAACCCGGCCACAAGACCCGCCTCGCGGAAGACCTCCTGCCAGCAAGCCTAAAGCCCGTCGGCAGCCACCGCCAGGAACGCCGGCCGCGGGCAGATCCCGTGGGTCTCCTGTGAGCCGGACCGTGTGGTCCTCACCCCCGCCGCTGGCGACAGTGGAAACGATGACATTCAGCAACGACCCCAAGAAGGCCGTCATGAAACCCATCCACTCGATCCGCCGCGCCGCCAGCATCCTGACCGGGCTGGCGGCCGCCGTCGTGCTGGCCTGCAGCGCCGCACCCGCCGCTCTCGCCGCCCCGGCCGGCATCGGGCCGGTCGGCGGCAGCCCGGCATCCTTGAGCCCCAACCGTGCCTGGCACCTGCCAGCCCCAGCCCAGATCCACACCATCATCACCGGCGGCATGCCCGGCTGGCAGATCACCCTCATCGCCGCCGACAGCCGCGATCCTCACCGCCGCCGCAGCGGTGATCCTCGACCGGGCCCGCACAGCCCGCCGGCAC
>CAVUBM010000026.1:0-7205 GCA_963739645.1 uncultured Actinomycetota bacterium | reverse complement strand
GGTGCCGGGGTCAGCAGCCGTACAGGGTGCCGGTCCAGATCCGCAGCATGGTGCTGACCAGCGTGTCCCGGTCGTCGAATGGCGGGGTGCCGGTGGCGGCCAGGTAGTACAGCCGCTCCCCGAGCCAGGTCAGTGAGCTGGCCACGGCCGTGATGTCAAGCCCGCCGAGCCGGCCCAGTACCTCCGGGTCCGCGCTGATCTGGGTCACAGTGGCGTCGGTGAACGTCTGCATCTGCTCCAGCCACAGCGCGGTCAGCCGCGGGTCGGTGCGCCAGTTCTCCACGATGGCCCGCAGCACCGGCGCGTTGGCCTGCCAGAGCTCGGCGCCCGCGGTGATCCCGGCGCGCAGCGCGGCCACCGGGTCGGCCGGGCGGGCCAGCCACGGGCTGGCCGCGGCATGCCCTTGGGCCACGGCGCGCCGGACCAGTTCGGCCAGCACGTCGTGCTTGCTGTCGAAGTAGAAGTAGAAGGTGCCCCGGGAGACCCTGGCCGCGCTGAGGATGTCGCTGACTGCCAGCTCACCGAAGGACCGCCCGGCCAGCAGGGCGGCCGTGGCGGCCAGGATCGACTCGCGCAGCTCAGGGCCTGACCCGGCCTGGGCGGCGCGCCGGCCCCGCGGCCGGGGTGGTGATGGCACCGGCTCACCGTACCAGTCAATGTGTATAGACGTCTCGTATAGACACTCTGTATAGTAACGGTCATGCGATATGGGCTGCTCGGCCGGACCGGGCTGCGGGTGTCAGAGCTGTTCCTGGGCGCGATGACGTTCGGCGAGCAGGGCGGCGTGGGCGCACCGCCCGAGGAGTGCCGCCGGATCGTGGATGCCTACGCCGACGCGGGCGGGAACGTCATCGACACCGCGATCAACTACCGCGGCGGGGCCAGTGAGGAGATCCTCGGCGAGCTGCTGGCCGGCCGCCGGGACCAGTTCGTGCTGGCCACCAAGTACACCGTGTCCCGGGACCGGGACGACCCGAACGGGGCTGGCAACCACCGCAAGAACCTGCGGCTGTCCCTGGACACCAGCCTGCGCCGGCTGCGCACCGACTACCTGGACGTCTACTGGGTGCACATGTGGGACCGGCACACCCCGGTGGAGGAGACGCTGCGCGCGCTCGACGACGAGGTACGCGCCGGGCGGATCCTCTACACCGGGATCTCCGACACTCCAGCCTGGGTGGTGGCCCAGGCCGACACGCTGGCCCGGTGCCACGGCTGGACCCCGTTCGCGGGCCTGCAGGTGCCCTACAGCCTGCTGCAGCGGGACATTGAGCGGGAGCTGCTGCCGATGGCGGAAAGCCTGGGCCTGGCCGTGGCGGCGTGGAGCCCACTGGCCGGCGGGGTGCTGTCCGGCAAGTTCACCCAGCCGCAGGGCAGTGAGCCGGGCACCCGGATCGACCCGGCCAGTATCACCGCCCAGCAGCGGGCGGTCGCGCGGGCGGTCCAGTCGGCCGCGGACGATCTCGGCGCTACCGCGTCGCAGGTAGCCATCGCCTGGACCCGGGCCCGGTCCCCGGCCATCCACCCGATCATCGGCGCGCGGCGGCTGGCCCAGCTGCAGGACAACCTCGGCGCGGCCCAGCTCCGCCTGCCCCCGGAGGTAGCGACGCGGCTCGATGCGGCGGCCAGGATCGACCTCGGCTTCCCGGCCACGTTCATCCAGGACAACACGCCGTGGGTGTTCGGCGCGGCCGCTCTCCCGGCCTCCTAGAGCGTGATCCAGGTGGTCAGCACGCTGACCCCGTTGTCGGTGTGGAAGTGCAGCCGGAACGGGGATGCCGGCCGGGGCCGGATGATGAAGCAGCCGATCTCATCGGTGACCGCGCTGACCGCGGCTCCCCGGGCTGGGCACGCGTCCGCGTGGCCGGCTAGTGGCGGCACGATCTGGCCGATGATGGCGTCGGTGCCGATTTCCAGCTCGATAGTGAGATCGGCCGAGGTGAAGGTGAGAAAACGTGGGCTCGCCTGCTCCGCGCGCACGGCGGCGACTGCGGCCGGCGCGGCCGAGTCGAAGGTGAGCGCGGCCAGCTCGGCGTCGATGCTGTGCCAGGTGAATGCGGTCTTTCCCGCTTCGATGAAGTCGCGGGGCACCTCGCGTTCGGCTCGCATGGCCTTGCCGAGCTCGGCTAGCAGGGCATCGTCGTCTGCCCACGGCTGGCGGCCCATTCAGCTCACCTCCGGGGGCACCGGTTCCGGCATGATCAGCGCAGCCACGGCCGGGTACCGGCGCAGCCGCTCCAGGCACCGGGACCGGGTCGGCCCGATGCTGCCCATCGGGATACCGAGCTTGTCACTGATCTCGGCGTAGGGGATCGGCGGGTCGGCGATGAGCAGGCCGATCAGCTCCTGGCAGCGTGGCGGCAGCTGGTGGAACGCCTCCCGCAGCGCCGCGTTGCGCTCCGCTATGAGCACCTCGAGCTCGGCCTCCTCGGGGTGGGTGTCCGGGATCTCCGCGACGTCCTGCCCGTAGCCGAGGACCTCCCGCTTACGGGCCGCGCTAAGCATCCGACCGCACTCCCGCCGGGTGGTGGTCGCCAGCCAGCCGGGCAGCGCCGCCGGATCGCGGATCGCCGCCAGCTGGTCCACCAGACGCAGCCAGACGCTCTGCCCGACGTCGTCGGCGTCGGCCCGATCCAGCCGGTAGCGGCGGCAGATCGACCAGATCAACGGGGAGTACCGCTCGACTATGGTGTCCCACGCCTGCTTGTCGCCATCCCGGGCCCAGGCGACCAGGGTGTCAACGGACGGGTCATCGCGCATCGCGGTCAACCCCCCTCGCGACGCTAGCCGCAAGCGCGCCGCAGGCCCGGATTGCCCTATTGTACCGGGATACCCTGGGCCAGGCACTGTCTCCATGAGCTGCCTCTCCGCCGACCGGAACGACCCAAACTGGCGTGCTGCGAACCACTGGCCCCGCGCGGCGCGGCCTGGGGCCGGATGCGTGGTTCATCCGGACAGAGCCCGCTGGTTAGCGGCTGATACATCCCGCCGCCGGGTTTTCTGCATCAGGCCGCGAAGCGGTGTTCAGGCGCCGAGAGCCACGAAGGAGTGCGCGGTTGCCTGGGCCAGCGGGCCGTCACCGGCCGCCTGGCGCGCCGCCAGCAGCGCCTCGGCCAGTGTCGTGCTTTCGCGCAGCGACCCATGCAAGGCCAGCATGAGGGGCACGGCCGCCATGTCGTTGACGGGCACCACACTGGCTACGATCTCGGCCGCGCCCAGCGGGACCAGGCTGCTGGCGAGGCCCAGGAGCTCGTCGGCGCCTACTGACGCGGCTACCCCGGAATCGCAGCTGGACAAGATCAGCCGGTATGGCGCGCGGCCCAGGCGCTCGAAGTCATGCACGGTGAGCGGTCCATCGTCGAGCTGCAGCGATGAGAACATCGGGTTGTCCGCGCGGAACGTGCCGTGCGCGGCGATGTGCGCGAGCCAGGCGCCGTCCAGCGCGCGGAGCACGTGCTCGGCCGTAGCGCTGCCCTGGCCGAGCCGCACCGCGCCGGGGTAGCGGGCTCCCAGCTGCGCCACTTCCGCGCCGCCCGTGGTCAGCCCGGGCCCGGTGACGAGGGCAACGTCCCGCCCGGCTGGGGGCCGCCTATGGCGGGCCCGCATCCAGATCGACGCGGACGGGGCCACGGTCACGATCCGGTCGCGCAGCGATGGCATGAGCGTCCACGGCACCGCCTGGAGACGTCCCGGCGGTATGACGGTGACCGGGCCGTCCCGCAGCTCCGCTGCGGCGGACCCGAGCAGCGAGGCTTCCAGCTCAGCGCCGCGGTAGGCCAGCTCATGCTGGCCGCCGGACTGTGCCGGGCGGTGCGCGATGCGGCGCAGCGCGAAGCGGCTCAGCTCGACCGCCCGTTCGCGACCGCTGCCGACCGTGTGCAGGCGCACTCGCCGGCCCGCGACAACAATGGCATGAAGCACGCTGTCGATCTCGATGAGCTCGATCAGCGTGCCCTGGCCGAGCTCGTCGAACAGCTCGCCGAGGTCGAACCCTCCTGCTTCCTGGGTGCGGGTACCCGGCAGCCGGCGGGTCCGGGCCTGCACCGCCGTCTCGAGCCGCCGCCGCTCACGCTCGAGGGCATTCCGGCGCGGGGCCGCCAGGTCACCCGTGCCCAGCAGCCGGGTCACGTTGCGCAGCGCGGCCAGCTCGGCCGCCAGCTCCCGGTCATGCCGCAGCGGGGCACTCCGGTCGGCCACCGTTGATCGCCCGCCAGCGCTCGCTCCAGAACAGCAGCCGACGAGACGTCGCCACGGGTGAGCGCATCACGCTGGGCCAGCAGGGCCAGCTCGGCGCCGTGCGCCGTGCCATACGCACGCAGCTCGGTCGCCCCGAGCGTCATCTGGTGCTCGTCGAGGGCATCGAGCCCACGCCCGCAGGCGGCACGAGTGGCCCGGGCGTCGCCGCGCGCTTGGGCCTGCAGGGCCCGGGCGAGCCAGGCCACGCTACGGGTCAGCGGCGGCTTGCGGCGGCGTGACCTCGCGGCCCGCTCGAGATGCTGGTCCGCTTCGGCGCTGTGCCCCCGGCTCAGCGCCAGCCGCCCGGCCAGCAGATGCGCCTGCAGGGCCGCATCGGCCCGGGCCGCGTCCAGGCTCGCCGCGGCCCGCTCGACGTCGCGGAACAGGGCGGCCGAGCGGTCCTTGGCCGCGTACCTGGCCTGGGCACGGACCAGGTCGGCGCGCTGCGCCCAGACCGGCCGCTGTTGGGCCCGGAACAGCCGACCAGCTTGGCTGGCCCGCTCCCGCGCGCGGGCCGGGTCGCCCGCAGCCAGGGCCGCGGTAGCCGCGGAGAAGACCAGTTCCGCGCGCTTGAACGCGTTCCCTCCCGCTGCTGGTATCCGGCTGAGCGCGGTTTCGGTCTCCAGGGCTGCTTCCCTGGCCAGCCCAGCCGTCAGCAGCGCCGAGCAGCGGTCGATGGCGAGCTCCGGGACAGCCTGGCCTAGCGCGCGGTAGCGGCTCTCGGCTTCGTCGAAACAGGCCAGGGCCTCGGGGAGGTCGCCGCGAGCTCAGCGGGGCCAGCCCGCGGTTATGCCGGGCATATGCGTACTCGAGGTCCTGCCCGCTGGTGGCGAACAGGTCCTCAGCGCGGGCGAAGTCTGCAGCTGCCCGCCCGGGGAGGCCAAGACTGAGGAAGACAAAGCCCCGCCAGGTCAGTGAGCGTGCCTCCCACACCGAGTCGCCCGCCCGGCGGAAGTACGGCAGCGCACGGCACAGGTCCTGGTAGGCGTCGCGGAAGCGGCCCAGGTCCCACCGGACATTCGCGCGCCGCATGAGCACGCGCCCGGCCGCGTTGCCGTGCGTGGCGGCCACCGCCTGGTCCAGCATGGTTAGGCCTTGCTGGCTCCGGCCCCGCCATGCCAGCGCGACGCCCAGGCTGGCCCGAACATCGGCCTCCCGCTCTGGCCGTCCTGATCCGCGGGCCAGCCGGAGTGCCTTCCTCAGCTCGGCGACCGCCCCGGGGAGGTCCCCATGATCGCGGAGGACGATCCCGATCGCCTGGTGGGCCAGTGAGGCGTCATAGGAACCGGGCTGGCCGGCCAGCAGGGCACGCGCCGCGCGCATGGCATCCCCCGGCCGGGACAAGGCGAGCGGCAGGAGCTGGGCTGGATCGGACGGCGGACTTGCCGTATCAGGACCTCCCGACGTCACTCAAATGATGCTAAAACAGATCCTCACGGCATTCAAAGCTCATGAGATGAGGCTGGCCATGCCAATCCGTAACAAAAAGCCCGATGGCCCACAAACGCCTCTTGAAGCGCAAATCGCACTAATTCTCCACGGTATTCGTGGCGTGGTGGAGGGCCTGGAAGGCGCGGCCGTCTGGCCACCCGATTGGACCGAGCGCGGCGTCGAATACCTCTACCGGGAGCGCACCGTCCTCGTTCGCGACGAGGATGTGCAGCGCGTTATCGGAGGCGAGGAGCCCATCGTGCGGGCCAGGGTCGTGCGGCACGAGAACAATGTGCGCGGCGTGACCCGCCTGGAGTTCACCAAGGACGAACGCCAGACCGTGGACGCGGTATGTGCCCGGGCCGACGAGGTGCTTGGCGAGGGAGTGGTCACCCCCGACCACATCTTCTACCTCTGCCCGGGCGGCGTCTGCCCCGCCACGGAGCCGGAGGAGGTCCGGCACGCTGCCCCGCCTGAACCGGGCGTGTCCACGGAGCGGTGCGACGGCGCGGGCGTGCTGGTGGCCGTGCTGGACAGCGGCTGGCTGCCCGCCGCCGAGGCGCAGCACAGCTGGCTGGCCGATGTGCGTGGGGAGGCAGAGGACCCGATGGGCGGCAACCCACCGCGCATCCTGCCCTACGCAGGCCATGGGACCTTTGTGGCCGGCATCGCGCGGGCCATGGCACCGAAAGCCGACATGTGGGTGGCCCGGACGTTCCGGAAGGTCGGTGCGGAATACGAGTCTGACCTGGTCAGGAAGGTATCCGATGCGGTCAAGAGCGGCGCGGATATTATCTCGCTGGATTTCGGCAGCAACACCAGGAGCGACATCCATTCGCTGGGTTTCGACGTCGTGGGAGAGATCCTGCACCGGCACCCGGGCGTCGCGCTGGTGGCTGCCGCCGGGAACGATTCGTCACGGCAGAAGTTCTGGCCGGCCGCCTTCGGCTGGGCGGTGGGTGTGGGTGCGCTCAGTGCGAACTGGCGCAGCCGGGCTTACTTCACCAACTACGGGCCTTGGGTGGACGTCTACGCGCCCGGTGAGGGCCTGGTGAACGCGTTCGCCACCGGCACATACCAGTGCACCGAGCCGCCGCATGTCGGAGAGCTGCGGACCTTCCAGGGCATGGCCCGGTGGAGCGGGACGTCCTTTTCCACGCCGCTCGTGTCCGGTCTCATCGCCGCTCGCATGTCCGAGACGGGAGAGAGCGCCCCGCAGGCAGCAGCAGCACTGATCGCGCGGGCCCAGGCGCAGACCATGCCGGGCGTGGGACCGGTGATTTTCCCGGGCCAAGCGTGCCGCGACCGGGATGACCGTGCTGCGCACCTGGCCACTGCCACACGTACCTGGCCCACTGCTGCTGTTCGTTGCCGCGCTAACCGCCGTCGGTCACTTCGCTGTCCAACAGGCGGGAACCGGGCGGCGGGTTCTGGCGGGCGGCCTGGGTTGGCACAAGCCGGTGCGTAACTACCGATATCCGCGCATAATCGGCACCGTTGGGGGCACCCGCAGTCGGAACTATCGGACATACCGGAAC
>CAVUBM010000025.1:0-13102 GCA_963739645.1 uncultured Actinomycetota bacterium | reverse complement strand
TCTCACGCAATCTGCGGCTCGAAGGTCCCGTTGCGATCCCGCGGCAGCCGCCAGGTCCACCGCCCCCACCTCGGTGAGCACCGTCTTGGCGGTCATGCCGTTGCGGCTGTTCCCGCGCCCGCGCCCGGCGGGATCGTGTTTCTCATAGCCCAGGTGGCCAGTCATCTCCTCCGCCAGCGCCCGTTCCAGCACCGCCTTGGTCACCTGGGACAACAGCCCATCCGGGCCGAGCAGCTCCGTGCCCTCGGCCTGGGCGCGGCCCAGCAGCTGATCGGCCAGCTGCTCATCGACCAGCGGCCGGCGGCCCGGCGCGCCCTCACGTTTGCGGCCCATCTCCGCAGTGTCTGACATCGCGAGTCCTTCCGCGAGCCGCCCACCTGGCGGCCTGGCGTCAGGCCACGTCACTTACACAGCTGGTAGGGACACGCCCTTCGCTGAGGTCACCGCTGTGGCTCGGGAAGGTTCGGCTGGCGGCGGCACCGCGCGCGGGGGTGCCGCCAGCGCGGGGTTTTCAGGCCGCCGGGCGGTAGGCCGCGATGATCACGCCGTTGGCGGCCGGCTTGGCCTCCGCCAGTGTGAGCGCAGCGTGGGGGCCGTCTTGCGGGAACAGGCGCTGGCCTTGGCCGAGCACCAGCGGGGAGATGGTGAGCAGGAACTCGTCGATCAGGCCGGCCTGCATCAGCGACCGCACCAGCGCGCCGCTGCCCATGATGACAAGGTCCTTTTCCTGTTTCAGGCCGGGTAGCTGCTGCGCCGGGTCGGTCAGCAGGGTGGAGTTTTCCCATGGCAGCGGCTCGGTGAGCGTGGTGGAGGCGACGTACTTGGGCGTGTCGGTGAGCGTTGTGGTGTATTGGTGGCCAGGGCGCCGTTTCGGCCAGGCTTCGATGAAGTCAAGGTAGGTCCGCCGGCCAAGCAGGAACGCGCCGCCTGCGGTGGCCCTGGCGATGTGCTCGCCCCAGGCGGCGGTTATGGCCTCGTCGCTGTATGGCACGCCCCAGCCGCCGTGGCGGAACCCGCCGCGGGTGTCCTCGTCGGGCCGGGCTGGGGCCTGCATCACCCCGTCGAGGCTGATGCCCTCGATCACCGTGATGCTCATCACGGGCTCCTTCCAAGAGTCGTTATCGCTTGCTGACTGTCCTGCGACGCTGGCTGGTCATGGACTCGCCGTACCAGCGGACTGAACCCGCCGATGATGATCAGATCCTTTTTTGCAGATCATGTTCACATGCCACCCGGTCATGGCGAAGACATATTCGTCCACGGGCGTCGGCCGTGGGCTCAGGCGCAGTGCTTCCGAGCGGGCTTGCGGTAGCGGCGGACCGCCGCGCGAGTTGTTGGCGCGCCGCTGACCATGCGGAACGGCTGCACCAGCCGGGTTCCATCGGACAGGATGACCGTGCTCCACAAGATGCCGTTGTAATAGGTCAGCTTCGTCTTGCTCGTTGTCATGATTTCCTCTCTGCGCGCGCCGCGGCGGCGCATCCGGCTGATCCCTCGCACGATCCCGAACAGCACCTCAGTCGTTTGGGCCTGGAGGTTTTCGAACCAGGCCGCCCAATGACCATGTCCATTGCCCTGAACGGTATGAAGACCGCGCGGCCCGGCGCGTCACCTGAAGGTGCATATGGGGTGGAATCTTGCCGGAGCGGCGTCGCGCACGAAGGTGGAGCCTGCCGCGCTGGCCGGATACCTGACGTACAGCTGCCGCGGCCGGGCCGGGCACACCGGTCTTAGGATGGGCTTACCCAGCGGCGGAACGGAGGATCGCTGGTGGCGCTGAGCGGTAGGTCGCCGATGGCTGGGCCGCGGACGGCGGGACCGCTTGGGGTTGCCGCCACCGGGCAGGATGTCCTGCTGGCGACCAAGCTGCACCTGCCCCGCCCACGGCCAGGTCACATACCCCGGCCGCGCCTGGTGGAGACGGTCGGCGAAGGGCTGGCGTGCGCGCTGATCCTGGTGTGCGCCCCGGCCGGATTCGGCAAGACCGCCCTGCTGGCCGACTGGATCCCGCGGGAAGGCAAGCCCAGTGCGTGGCTATCGCTGGACTCCGGCGACAACGACCCGGCCCGGTTCTGGCGACACGCCGCCGCCGCGCTGGACCGGGTGTGCCCGGGAATCGGCGAGCGGATCGGCCTCCTGCTGGGGCCGCCCGCACCGCGTTCCTTCGAGGGGCTGGTGACGGCCCTGATCAACGAGCTAGCCAACCGGCCCGGTGAGGATGACGTGCTGCTGGTCCTCGACGACTACCACGTGATCGAGGCCGAGCCGGTGCACGCGTCGCTTGGGTTCTTGCTGGAGCACCGGCCGCCGGGCCTGCATCTGGTGCTGGCCACCCGCGCCGATCCGCCCCTACCGCTGGCGCGGCTGCGGGCCCGGGGCCAGCTGACCGAGTTGCGCGCCGCCGAGCTGCGGTTCACCACGGATGAGGCGGCGGCGCTGCTGTATCAGGCGACTGGTGCAGATCTGCCCGGCGCGTCGGTGGCGGCGCTGGCGGCGCGGACCGAAGGGTGGGCCGCTGGCCTGCAACTAGCCGCCCTGTCGCTGCGGGGACAACCCGATGCCGCTGGTTTCATAGCGGCATTCAGCGGCAGCCACCGCTACGTTCTCGACTACCTGGCCGGGGAGGTGCTGGAGCGCCAGCCGGAGCACGTGCGGGCGTTCCTGCTGGAGACGTCGGTGCTTGACCGGCTGTCCGGGGAGCTGTGCGACGCGGTCACCGGCGGCACCGACAGCCAGGCGATGCTGGAGGCGATCGAAGGGGCCAACCTGTTCCTGATGCCGCTGGACGAGGTGCGCGGCTGGTGGCGCTACCACCACCTATTCGCCGACCTGCTCCGCGCCCGCCTGCGCCAGGAACAACCGGGCAGGCTGCCCGGGCTGCACCGTGCCGCGGCTGCGTGGTGTGAGGCTCACGGGCAGGCTGACGAGGCAATCTCCCACGCGCTGGCCGCCGGGGATGCCGCCTGGGCCGCCCGGCTGATCGAGCGGCACTTCGACGCGCTGCTGGTACGCGCCGAGGGTGCCACGGTCGACCGGTGGATGGCGGCGCTGCCCGCCGAACTGGTCCACTCCCGGCCACGGCTGCGCCTGGCACAGGGGATGTGGGCGCTGATGCGGGGACGTATGGACGAAGCCGAGCGGCTGCTCACCGACGCCGACCGCGCCCTGGAGGCTGGTGGCGATGAGCCGGACGAGCCGCCAGCGGGCTGGGTACTGGCGAACGTGCCCGCGTCGATCGCGCTGGTGCGCGCCGACATCGCGCGGCAGCGTGGGGACGCCGCAGCGATGGACGCGTTCACCCAGCAGGCCCGGGCCCATCTGAGGGAGGGCGACCGGGCTTTGCGTCCGCACGTCGGCTGGTACCTTGCCGTGGCCGACTGGCTGCGCGGCCGGCTGGCGGAGGCCGAGGCCTTCCTGGTGAGATTCGTCGCCGAACAGCGGGCGGCCGGTGCGCGCTACCTTGCTGTGCGCTCTGCCTGCGACCTCGGTCAGGTCCGGCAGGCCCGGGGCCACCTGGATGCGGCACTGCACGTCTACGAGCAGGCCCTCGAGATCGCCAGCGAGGCTGGTTATCGGCCGCCGGCGGCTGGCATGGCGCACCTGGGCATAGCCGAAGTGCTCTATGAGCGAGACGACCTGGACACCGCCGCGCGGCACGCCACCGAAGGCGTCGCGTTGGGCCGGCAGCTCGCCTACACCCAGCCGCTGGCCACCGGCCTCGCCACGCTGGCCTGGATCCGGCACGCCCAGGGCGACCCGGATGGCGCGCTGGAGGTGATGGCCGAGGCCGAGCGGGTCGCACCCGGCCCGGGCGCGGCGGGCCTGCTCAACCCCGTCCCGGCGCAACGAGCGCGTCTCCTGCTGGCCCACGGCGACGTAGCCGCGGCCGCCCGGTGGGCACAGCAGCGCGGCCTGAGCGCGGATGACGAGCCGAGCTACCCCAGCGAGCCGGAGCATCTCCTGCTGGCGCGGCTGCTGCTCGCACAAGATCGCCCCGACCGGGCGCTCCCACTCTTGGAGCGCTGGCTCGCCGCGGCGGTCGCCGCAGGCCGCACGGGCAGCATCGTGCAACTCCGGGCGCTGCTGGCGCTGGCGCTGGCGGCCAGCGGGGACCAGGCCGGGGCGCTGAGGGTTCTAGCTGAGGCGCTGGAGCTGGCCTGCCCGCAAGGTTACGTCCGCGTCTTCGCTGACGAGGGTGCGCCGATGAGCGCCCTGCTCGGTCGGCTGGCCGCTGCCCAGCGGGCCGAGCCAGCCGAAGCCCACGGCGTTCCGCCGGGCTGCCTGGCCCGGGTCCTGGAGGCGTTCGAGCATAAGCACGTCGCGCCGGGCGCCGGAACGGGCACCCGTGCAGCTTCGTCCCGGCTCATCGAGCCGCTGACCGACCGCGAACTGGAGGTGCTGCGGCTGCTCGCCGCGGGCAAATCGAATCAGCGCATCGCCCGCGAACTTGTGGTCGCGCTCGACACCGTCAAAAAGCACGTCAGCCACGTTCTGGCCAAGCTCGGCGCGGCCAACCGGACCGAAGCCGTCGCCCGGGCGCGCGGGCTAGACCTGATTCCCTAACGCCCCTGGGCCGGCAGGCGCCCGGCAGAAGCCCCCCTGCACGAAGGTGCCAGCTGTCGGCGGCGCGCAATATTCCACCCGCACAGACACCTTCGGGTGACGGCCGCGGCGACGCCCGCTCCTACCGTCGTTTCGAGTAACCACTCACAGCACGGCATCGTTACACCGGACAGGAGAAAGTATTGTGACCGATGCGCAGAAGACGACCGAGCAGTTCCTGCAAAGGCTGGTCGCATCGGGTCAGGAGACGGCCATCCAGGTGGCCGCTTACCTGCGCGGCGAGCAGGTGGTCAGCGCATGCGCCGGATGGGCCGATGCGACCACCCGCCGGCCGGTCGACGAGCGCACACTGTTCAACTGCTGGTCGGCTGGCAAGGGTTCGACGTTGACGGTCGTGCATGTGCTCGCCGAAGAGGGGCTGATCGACTACGACGCGCCGGTCGCCCAGTACTGGCCCGGCTTCGGCGCGCACGGAAAGCACGCCATCACCATCGAGCACATGCTGACCCACTCGGCCGGAATACCCCAGGCGCCGGCTGGGCTCCGCGTCCGCGACCTGGGCGACTGGGCAGCGATGTGTGCCCGCATCGCCGAGCTCACCCCGCTGTGGCCGCCCGGTGCGGCCACCGGCTACCACGCGGTGACCTACGGCTACGTCCTGGGTGAGGTGGTCCGCCGGGTGACAGGGCTTCCGCTCTCGGCGGTGCTGCGTGAACGGGTCACCGGTCCGCTCGGCATCGCCGATGACCTCCACTTCGCCGTTCCTAGTTCGGACTTGGACCGGGTCGTGCGGCTGGAGGACGGGAACTGGTCGAGCGCGCTTGCCCGCAGACCTGATGACTCGCTGTTCTTCGCCGCCGCGCCACGGGCGGTCCAGGCGGGCGCTGAGCTCGGCAACCGGGCCGAGTACCTGACCGTCGACGTCCCCTGTGCCGGCACCATGTCCGCTCGCGCACTGGCCCGGATGTACGCCGCGCTCGTCACCAAGGTGGATGGCCGCCGCCTGATCTGTGCCCAGCGCACGACCACGATCGCGTCGGTGCGCACCTGCGCCACCGATCGCGTGCTCGGTGTCCCGGTCGCCAAAGGGCTGGGCTACTTCATGCGTCTTCCCGAGATGGCCGAAAGCGGCACGGCATTCGGCTGCAAGGGCAGCGGCGGCAGCATCGGGTTCGCCGATCCCGCCACGGGGTTCTCCTTCGCGTTCACCCACAGCCGGCTGACCGTGCCTCCCGCCGACGTCGCGGCCGACGTCGCAGACCACGTTCGCGCTGCTCTCGGCCTGTCCGCGCGACAGCCACCGACCGCGGATCCCCGACGCCAACGTTGAGCAAGCTGGCCGGCAGCCACATGACGATGAGCTTTGGCTGACACCCCAGGCCACCGTCGCCACGCCGCGGACCCGGGCGACGCCGATCCGGCACCACCTGCGCCCTACGCCCGCCACACCACGACCAGTCCAGGAGGCACCATGACTACCTCGATTCCAGCGGCACTGTTCGCCGAGCCGGCACCCGCGCGGCGCCTGGAGCGGGCGGCCAGTGCGCTGACCGCGCACGGGTTCACCGTCGAAATCCTCGACGACGCCGCCGCCGCGCGCACCCGCATCAAAGACCTGATACCCGCGGGCGCCAGCGTGTTCACCGGCGCCAGCGAGACCCTCCGCCTGTCCGGCATCGATGCGGACATCAACACCAGCGGGCAGTACCAGGCCGTCAAGCCACGTGTCCTGGCCATGGACCGTGTCACCCGCGCCGACGACATCCGGCGGCTGCGCGCCAGCCCCGACGTCGCCGTGGGCAGCGTCCACGCCGTCACCGAAACCGGCTCCCTCGTGGTGGCTTCGGGCAGCGGAAGCCAGCTACCCGGCTACGCCGGCGGCGCCGCCCGCGCGATCTGGATCGTGGGGGCGCAAAAGGTGGTACCCGACCTGCCCGCCGCGCTGCGCCGCGTCGAAGACCACTGCCTCCCACTGGAAAGCGCCCGCACCCAGGCGGCCTACGGGTGGCCCAGCGCCATCACCCGCCTGCTCATCCTCAACGCAGAATTTCAACCCGGGCGCGGCACCGTCCTGCTGCTCCGCGAAGCCATCGGATTCTGAAACCACCCAGCAGTAATCATGCTCCGCATCCCGGTCCACACCACCGAATCCGTACCCCAGGCCGCCAGCCAGCTCACCGAGTTCACCAGCAGTATTCAGCCGGCTGTCCCGCCAGGTGACCACAACCACGGCCGGCGATGTGAGCTTCAGCTCGCGTCGGCACAACCAGCCGGGCCACCTTCGGTGCCCCGCTGGAACGAAAGGATCAGCATGAACACCCGGAGCATCGCCCATGAGCACCTGGCTCATCCGCGCAGCCTGACTGCATTCCGGAGCATGAAGCTTCTAGCGGGCGGCTACCTAGCCATCAGCGTGCTCGCCCTCATGGCCATCGTCGTGCTGCGCAACGACCACGCGGCAGTGAACGCCGCCGTCTGGACACGCGGGACCATCGTCGCCGCCAGCGCCCTGCTGACGTATGCCCTCACCGCCCGCTCCGCCCGCGGCTCTCGTCGCGCCTATCTGCGGCTGCGGATCATCACCGCCGTCATGGTGGCGGCCATCGCGGTCATCATCGCCCTTCCCGGCACCTTCCCGCTATGGATGAAGATGGAGCAGGGTATCTGCGGGCTCCTGTTGATCGGCGTCGCCGTTACCGTCAACGGCAAGCATCTGCGATCGCTGTTCGCCATCAGGTAGACCAAGCGCACCCCCGCTCGCGATAGCCCCGGCTCGGAACCCGGCCTAATGATCCACCGGAGAAGGCCTCCGGCCAGTAACTCAGAGACCTCTGCTCTGCCTGATCCTCGGGGTCGGCTTGAACTGGCGCCCAGCTGAGCGGCGAACGCCTGGATCAGAGATAACTGCCATGTCCGAAACGCATCCGGCCATCAGGCAGTCGGCCGCGCCATGGACCGCCGTGACCGGCGGCGCTGGCACTGGCAGCCGCGGGCGATGCCGACCGCGCGGTAAACGCGCAGGCCGAAACGCTCACCTTGGCCGGCCCGCATGGCTGTGTCCGGTCCTTCGCTGATGAAGGTGCGCCGATGCAATTGGCGACGGTTTACTGGCATCCTCGCGTATCAAACCGTCGCGTATTCAGCTCGGCGCACAGCTGCCCAGCCCAGCGAATCTTGGTGTGGGTTGGCCGGCCATCTCCGTGCGTCCCCTCATCACCTGTCCGCCGCTACCAGTATCCCTTGGCAGGGGTCACGACCACCTGAGCGCCGCCAAGAACGATGGGCGAAAACTGTTGCAACCAACGGTCGCATAAGCCGCCACTGCCAGCCCAAGCCATCCAGACGCCTCGGCCGGCGTGCAGCATACGTCGCCGGGGCTGGCCGGCGGAAGATGGCCGCTTCATGGCCGTGGGCCCGTCGCTATGGTGGGACGATCACATGCCGCTGGACGAGCAGCACCCATCCGCGGGAGAGGAACTTCGCGGCGATTTGCCTTGCCGCCGGGCCAGCGCGACGACGATCCTGCCCCGAGCTGGCCAGCGGGGTCTTCGGGTTAGGAGTCTAGCCGCGGGCCCGGAGGGTACGCCGGTTAGCGGAGAGCGTTGCAGGCCTGGCCGGAGGAGGCGATCCTGGTGGCCAACACCGAGCACCAAGGCTCGCGATCGCCTGGTGGCTGGCAGCTGCTGCCGGTGACCGCCCGCCCGCGCGGCCCGATGCGCGACGCGGTGCTGTCACTGGTGACCAGGTCGCTGTCTGGGTACCGGTGGTGGGACGTCAGCCGTCAGCTGAGGGCGCTCGGCCAGCGCGCTGATCCGGAGCGGGTGCTAGCGGCGGTCAGGGTCGGCGTTTTTGGCGTGGTTCCGCCATTCCTGCTGGTGCACCGCGCCACCACGATGATCGCTGCGGCCCAGGCTCGCGTGGCGGCGACGTAGCCAGGGAGAATAGTGATGCGCTTCGCCGACGTAGCGGTGGCCGCTGCTGCCCGGACCGGTACCGAGGTGGTCCCAGCCCGAGCTCAGATGGCGACGACTCTCGGGTTCCACATCATCCTGGCCTGCCTGGGGATCGCGTTCCCGACGATCGTGCTGCTGGCCGAGTTCATCGGCCTGCGGCGTTCCAACGAGGTGGCGCTTGTGCTGGCGCGGCGCTGGTCGCTGGCCATGGGAGTGCTGATCGCCGTTGGCGCGGTCACCGGCACGGTGCTGTCGTTCGAGATGGGCCTGCTGTGGCCGGGCCTGATGCGCCGGTACGGGGCGGTGCTCGGGTTGCCGTTCGGTATCGAGGGCCTGTTTTTCTTCCTGGAGGCCATCTTCACCGCGATTTACCTGTACGGCTGGCGGCGGCTTCCGGGCTGGGCGCATTTCTGGACCGGGGTGCCGATCGCGGTGAGCGGGATCTTCGGGGCGATGTCGGTGATCGCTGTGAACTCGTGGATGAACCAGCCAGGCGGATTCACTGCCAGCGGCGGCCGGATCACCTCGGTCAATACCTGGGAGGTGTTTTTCAACCATGCGGCCATCTATGAGATGCCGCACATGATCCTGGCCGCCTACATGGTCACCGGGTTCGCCGTCGCCGGGGTGTACGCGGCGGGCATCTTGCGCGGCCGGCGGGACCGCTACCACTACACCGGGTTCGCCCTCGGGTTCGTCCCGGCGGCGGTGCTGACCCCGTTCCAGATCTTCGTCGGCGACACCGCGGCCCGGGCCATCGCGCACGACCAGCCGGTGAAGTTCGCGTCCATGGAGTACGTCGCGCGCACGTCGCGGCAGGTGCCCGAATGGCTCGGCGGCGTCTACGCCAACGGGCACATCTACGCCGGCCTGAAGATTCCGTACATGGATTCGCTGCTGGTCGGGTTCGGCCCCGGCACGAAGGTTACGGGCTGGGACACCGTGCCGCCGGCTGAGCGGCCGCCGGTGGTGTGGCTGATCCACCTGTGCTTCGACGTGATGGTGGCCCTGGGGTTCCTGCTCCTGCTGGCGGGGCTGTGGGCGGCCTATGAGTGGTGGCGCCGCCGCCGGCTGCCGCCGCAGCGGCTGTTCTGGCTGCTGGGGGCGGTGAGCGGGGTGGCCGCGATCGTGGCCATGGAGTGCGGCTGGGTGATCACCGAGGTCGGCCGTCAGCCGTGGGTGGTCTACCGGCTGCTGACCACCGCGGCGGCGGCGACCACCAACGGGGGGGTCATCGCCAGCTTGACCCTGGTCATCGTCTTGTACGCGGTGCTCGGCGCTGCGACGATCCTGATCCTGCGATTGCTGGCCCGCCGGTGGCGCCGCACCGGCGCCCAGGAGGCCACCGTCCCCTACGGGCCCCCCCGGGCCGCAGGACCAGGCGGCGGGCCGGGCACGGTTATGACCGCGGCCGCAGCTGTCGGGGCCATCCTGCTGGCCTCGGTCAGCCTGTATGCGATCTTGGGCGGGGCCGATTTTGGCGGTGGCCTGTGGGACCTGCTGGCCGGCGGCGACCAGCGCGGCCGCGCGCCGCGCCGGCTGATCGACGAGTCGATCACGCCGGTGTGGGAGGCCAACCACGTCTGGCTCGTCTTCGCCCTGGTCATCTTCTGGACCGCGTTCCCGCACGCGTTCGCCGCGGTGATGACCGCGGCCGCGCTGCCACTGTGGCTCGCGCTGCTCGGCATCGTGCTGCGCGGCACCGGCTTTGCGTTCCGTAAGGAAGTGAGCCGGCTCAGCCTGCAGCGGTTCCTCGGCGCGACCTTCGCGTTCTCTTCGCTGCTGACCCCGTTCTTCATGGGCACCGTGATCGGGGCCATCGCGACCGGGAGCATCCCCGCCAGCGCCAGCCACGCCAGCCAGCCCGCCTGGACCAGCCCGACATCGCTGCTGACCGGTTTCCTGTTCGTCGGCGCCTGCGGCTACCTCGCCGCCGTCTACCTCACCGGCGAGGCTGCACGCCGTGGCGACCGGCGCATGCAGGCCTACTTCACCCTCCGCGCCCAGGCCGCCGGAATAGTGGCCGGCGCGCTGTCGCTCGCCACCCTGGCCGAATTGCACAGCTCGAATCCGGCACTCTTCAGCCGCCTCACCGGGCGCGCGCTCCCGCTAGTGATCATCGCCGGGTTGTGCGGCCTGGCCGTCCTCGCCCTCCTCACCGCTTCTTGGCGCAACCGTGTCTGGGTCACCGGCGCCCGGGTCATCGCCGCGCTTGGTGTCGCCGCCGTGGTATGGGGATGGGGCGTGGCCCAGTACCCGGTGCTGCTGCCCGGCACGGCGGTGACCCTGACCAACGCGGGCGCCCCGCACACCACCCTGGTCGCGATCATCTGGCTGTTCGTCGCCGCCGTGCTGCTCGTCGGGCCCGCCTTCGCGTTGCTGTTCGCCCTGCAGGGCCGCCGCCTGCTGTATGCCGACGATGCGGGACTAGCGCTGGCCGGTGTGCCGGGCGGCGCGACGCGGCCGCCCGCGGGACGACCAAGCCAGCAGCCAGCCTCCGGTAGCCCAGGCCCGGGCAGCCGTGCCGTCGTCCTCGGCCTGGTAGCCGCCGGCGCAATCGTCCGCGCCCTCATCCGCCGCCGGGACCGCTGAATCCCCGGCCGTCCAGCGTGCCTGAGTCCGGCGGCCGTCACGCAGACCCCGGATCCCGTCGGTGCGGTGCGGGGCGGGTCCGCGGGGCCTGCGGAGCGCTTGAAGCCAGTCAGCCCGCACTGCTGCGGACGGCGGCCGTGTCCGCGTAGAGCTGGGCGCTGACCAGGCAGCCGCTGGCGACCTCGAAGAGCCAGGCGTTCTGGAACACCACCGTGTTGCCGGTCGCTTTAAGGACGGCCGTGTTGGTGAGCTGTGCGACGAGGTAGTCAGCAGACTCGATGACCTGATCGACGTGGACGTCGAAGGACTCCCACACCGCTGCGCCGCCGGGGGTCCCCGCGAAGAACTTGGCGAAGGCCTCGGGGCCGGTGAACTCCCCGCCGTAAGGCAGCGTGGCAGGGATCTTGAGAACGAAGTCCGGGCGCAGCATCGGCAGGATGCGGCTGCTGTCACGGTGCCCGAGCAGCTCGGTGATGGCGTAGGCCATCTCGGCCTTCGTGTAAGTCCCCCGGCTGCCGGGGGCCCTCGCGGCTGCGTCGAGCGCCTCGGCGGCCGCAACGTCGGTGCCGGTCACCCCGCCGGCGAAGGAGAAGTTTTCCGGCGGCGTCACGGTCATCATGACGAAGACGTCGGCCGACCGGACACCTGGGCCTTCTTCGAGCAGCCGGACCAGGGTCTTGTAGAAGCGGCGCTTCGCCTGCTCGCCGCGCTCCAGGCCGTCGGTGATCGTGAATACGATCCAGTCGTCGGACCGTGGGCCGCCCCGGAAGTTACGGTTGAACACCATTTCACCCGGTTCATGCTGGTGGATGAGCTGGAACTCGTCCTCCGGGTTCATGTGGAGCTCCGCGACCAGCGCGTCGTGTACTGCCCGCGAGACGGCTTCGAGGTACTTGTCCGACTTGCCGCGGGCCAGTGAGATGTTGACAAAGGGCACGAGGAATCCTTTCCGAGGCAGTCCGGGTTGAGCGGGCCCGGGTCCTCTGGGCTGGGTACCCAGCTCTAATTACTCACAGGCGCACTGCTTGGTGCCAACCCGTCAGTAGTGCCACCCGGCTGGGTTATCTCCGATTCCCGGACGGGTGAACTTACCCGTCTCACCGCGTGAGACGATGGAGGACGAGCGATCGCACTAATCCCGACGCGGCTCAGGACAGCCCGCCACGAAGACCGGGGCCGGATCGGTGGCCGGCAGACGAGGCTGGCTGGTTCAGCCGAACCTCGGTGGTTCTTGCCCAGACCGAGCGCTGGCCGAGTGCCCGGGCCACGGCGATGCGGTGGTGTCCGTCGAGGACGTAGTAACAGCCGTCACAGTGGTAGAGCTCGACAGGCTCCATCCCGCGGCCAGACCGGACCTCGGTGGCTACCCGCTCAAACCGTGACCGCGCGTGATCGGAGGTAGGCCGGAAACGACGGTCAAAACACCTCGTCGGCTCTACCGTGCCAACGATCTGGTCGATCGGCATCATGGCCTCACTGGCCGGCCCGAGGTGGCCTACCCGCTCCCACTCCAGCAGTCGCCCGGACGGCGCTGCCGCGCCCGGAACAGTCGCTACCTCGCCCAGCACCAGCAAGCGGTTACGGCTGGCTGGACGGCCGCGCAGCCAGCCGGCCAGCCAGGCCCAGATCGCCCGACGCCGCGCACGATCGAAATCGTCGCGGGCGTCCTGCTGAGCCAATCCGGTACGCATGCTCCTGACCTTCAGGCCCTGCATATTGGCTCACAAGCAAAGCACTTCCCGGCGATGGCGGCGCCGAGAACGCCGGGCCGCTTGCCCGCCGAGCCTCCGTTGCTTGCCACCGTTACAACCCGAGACAGCTACCCGCCATCGGCCTGTCCATGCGTCGAGCTGACAGAACCGAAAAGCACCGGACCAGGACGAGCTTAGGAGTGGCGGCGTGGGCTCACGGCTTGGCGGCGGGCGCGCGCTGGTGTCCGGATGGCTCCTTGTCCGCGCGGGCTACGCAGAGTCAGGCCCGCGACGTCAGCTTTC
>CAVUBM010000024.1:0-8512 GCA_963739645.1 uncultured Actinomycetota bacterium | reverse complement strand
GGCAATGCGATCAGCCTGGCGATGCCGGTCGAGGCCAGCGGCGAGCAATGGTTCCATTACGCGTACGGCGACTGGCAGGCCCATGCCGGCCTCTTCACCACTGACTACGCCAAGATCCTCATCCGCGATAACCCTGGCCTGGAGCCGGGCCGAACGGGCGGCCAAGGTTTCGGACTGGGCGGCCGCTTACGATCGCGCGCTGATCGTGGAACTGCTCGTGTCGGCCAGCGCCGCCGACCTCGCTGCGGTCGGCGGCGCCGTCACAAGTGATGACATCCCGCTGCGGCCAGAGCACACCGCGCAGGTCATCGAGTACTTGCAAGACCGCGGAGTGACGCCAGCGTTGTGGGGGGGTAGCGGGCCTCGGCCGCCACGACGACGCTGTCACGATCGCCGCGGTCGCCAGACGCGGCGGGCGAGCCGCCGACTGCCTGGTCCTCGGCCGGCATGCAAGTCGCGACCAGCTTGACCACTGGCTGCAGGTCGCGGCCCCAATTCCGGGCTTCACCGGTTTCGCCGTCGGCCGCAGCGTCTGGTGGGACCCGCTGCATGCCCATCTGCATCACCGCAGCAATGCCGCCTGGACCCGGCGCAGGATCACCACCGCCTACCTCGACTTCGTGCGTTACTTCCTCGACGCCCGCGACGGGACGCTCCCGGTGCGGTACGAGCCCGAAGACTGACTTGTAAGCCCCGCCCGAGGCCAAAGCTGGACACGTGCCCTACGCCAGCGGCCTCAGCTCCGTTGGTATGCGGACTCGCTCCTGAGTGTGGCTGGCGGGGCTGGCGGCCTGCCAGATCCGGGCAGCCAGCAGGACCATCGCGGCCACGAACGGCAGCGCAAGCAGCAGCGCGATGGGTCCCCACGATGGCAGGGACTCAGCGATTCCGAGTCCGACTACGAACAGGACGGCTAGCCAGCGTGGGACGCTCTGGCTGCGCCACAGAGCAACCCCCATGACGACCGGCGCGGCGAACTCGCTGAGGAAATAGACGTCCGTGGCCACCTGGGCGGGCACGGAGTGGAAGCTGGTCACCAGGAAGAGCGCGGCGGCCTGCTGCGTCATGTGCGCCGACGCAGCAGCCGCCAGGTTGACCCCGACCAGGACGTTGAGCATCGCGCCGCTGAAGGCACCCACACCACCCAGTAGCGCAGCCACGGTGGCGATCACCCAGCCGCGCCCGGTGACCAGCATCGCGATCGCCGCATACGACACGGCCAGGCCCCCGAGCGCGAGAACAGTCACCGACCCCGACAGGTACAGCTGAGCTGAGTGGCTGGCCGCGATGGGCAGGACCTTGAACGCGGTAGCTGTGGTGTCGATCACCTGATCGGTGCCCTTGGGGTTCAGGGCCACGGCGCTGGCGTAAAGCACGGCGGTGATGGGCAGGAAAACGGCCAGTATCCGCTGACGTATCCGAATGGCATTACCCATTTAATTCTCCAGGCAGTTAGACAGCCGATCTTCCAGCGAGCCGGGTCGATCCCGCGTACGCGGGCGGCTTTTCGTGTCGTATCCGCAGTTCTTGCATGGCGTTTCAGCCTGCGTGGGCTGCGCCTGCTTCTTGCAGTTCGTGGTACACCGATCCCGCCAGGTCCCCAGGTCGTCGTGGGCCAGGGTCAGCCGCGTTGGAGCTGCCCGGCCGCCGCCGCAGGGGCCGGCGAGCGCTCGCCCGCTACGGCATCTCCGGTTGTGCCGGACAGGATGGGAGAGGGCTTGATCCTTTGACCATGAGGTAGTCAGTGTTGACCCCCAGGCGGCTGGTCGGCGGCTGATTCCCCGGTGCCTGCCGACGACGCTACGCTTGTTATAGAAAACTAGCAATAAAATTCCGGAAAACTGGCGGCCACCTCGGAATTTTGCCCGGTGGGCGCAACTGGGGCTCCGGGCTGAATTGTGGCTCTTCATGATCGAGGGTGTAGTCGGGGTCTGAACCCACCGGTCTCCAGAAGCGATCTGGCAGTTGGTGAGGTTGCGGAAGCCGAGGGCTAAGCCGGCAGAACGGGCCCAGGTCAGGGCGCACGACGGTAGGGGGCATGTCGCGCCCATCCGCCGTCCGAGGCATGGGCAGGTGTCGTCACGCCTAGAGAGTCGATTGGGTTCGTGGGCGTCAGCGCCAGAATTCGGTGAGCTGCTCGGCAAGGGC
The DNA here is from genome assembly GCA_963739645.1 of uncultured Actinomycetota bacterium. Lineage (GTDB taxonomy): Bacteria > Actinomycetota > Actinomycetes > Streptosporangiales > Streptosporangiaceae > JASHPR01. Next base: position 6,364 of record CAVUBM010000024.1, on the reverse strand, counting down.
TCTGCCTTGCTCGTAACCCGCTCGAGCGGCGGGCGGACGCGTTGACAGACCCATCAGATTGGTGCCGAATGCGTTGCGGGAGTCACTATCCGGCAAGATGGTTTCGACTCTGCTGCCGCCTGCGCGGAGTTCGTCGATCTGCGCTGCAAGTTGCATGCCCCAGTCCAACGGGTGCCGTGTTCTGCCGCCAAGTGGTGACAGCACCAGCACCCGCCCGTATCCGGCTGCCAGATCGGCATTCTCGTTGCGTCGGTAGCCGCCGTCGATGTATCGGTTGTCGCCGATACTGCAGGGAGGGACACCGAAGCCACTAGAGGTACTGGCGGCGACGGCGTCCACCAGGTCGACTCCGGTGTGGCGGTCGAACACGACCGGTTCACCGGTATGGGCATCGACCGCCGTGATGAGCACCGTTCGTTCCGGCCAGTGCTGGCTGGGCAGCCGGGCGGCGACGGTAGCGCGCCACTGGGTTTGCCCGGAGCCGTCCGACGCCGCATCCATTTCGAGCGCCGCCGCACCCATTCTGCGGCGCATATCGGCCGGATCCTCAGCGGCGGCGATGATTCCGCTCGTTCTCTCCATATGGTCGGCCGACGGCCCCAATGGAACGCGTCCACGGTCTGATCCGACCGGACCAGTCCGTTGCTGGGGCGCAGCGGAAAGGACGTCGGCAAGCAGTTGGGTCGGGCTCGCGCCGGTTATCTGGGCCGCGGCCGTCGATCCGGCCGACGTGCCGATGATCAGATCGGCCTCGGTCACATCCAACCCGGCATCGAAAAGGCCGGCGATGACTCCGATCAGCCACGCATTGCCTGCCGATCCGCCACCACCGAGGACCAACGCTCGCTCACCCGCGGCGCCTACCCGCCTTGTGGCGTCGACCTGCGGCTGATCCTGGTCGGACCTCGGCAGGTCGGAGGCCGTCGTCGAAATGGAGCGCAGAGGTGAAGAAGGTGTTGTGTTCATGGGAGTCGCCTTTCGCGAATTGCCTGTCAGGCGCTCCCGATGGCGACTACCTCAGTCGCGCGATCGTGAACTGCAAGGGAGCACCCATTGCGGATACTGCGTTCATGGGACTCACCTCCTGCCGATAGATCACGTTCACTAGAACGCTAGCACGCCCGCGACGCGGTGCGCCATCGGCATCATGCCGGTTGCCGTGTCGCTGTCGAACGCGCCGCCGCCCGCTACACCCTCATCTGTGATGGGCCTGAATTGTGCCACCTATCCCGCCGTTCCGATCGAGGCAGGTTGCGGCAGTCTCCAGGGACACGGCAAAGTCGTAAATTCCGGAGCAGTTACGTCGCCGGTGCGGGCGGTTCGGTCAGTGAGGCGATGCACGCGGTGAGCAGACGCCGCATCTGATCTTGTTCGCTGGCATCCAGATTGGCGAGCATGTCTTGCTCGACGCGGCGAACCGCGGCGCTGGCCGTCTTGAGCTGGCGGCGACCGCGGGCGGTCAGCTCGGTCGGCAGGGCCCTGCCTACGGGTGCCCGTGCTGGGCGGACGACGAGTCCTTGGTGTTCGAGGGCTTGCAGGAGCACGTTCATCGACTGCCGGGTGACGAAGGTGCCGCGGGCAAGCTCGGAGTTCGACAGGCCCGGTCGCTGGGCGAGCAGCTCCAGGCAGGCGTAGTGGGTGATCGTCATGCCAAGCGGCCTCAGCACGGTCTCCAGGGCAGAGTGCAGGGCGCTCGCGGCCGCCTTCAGCATGTACCCCAGCGATGTGTCCAGCTCGACTCCGGGCTCGCCTTGACTCATGTCAGTAGTCTGACATACATTGGGTGTGTCAGAAGACTGACATACGATGAGGAGGCAAGGATCGTGGCCGTTACCGGACCCGACTTCATTTCACTGCAGGTGCGCGATCTGGAGCGTTCCGCCGCTTTCTACGAGCGGTACCTGGGGCTGAAGCGCTCCGACGCAGGACCGCCGCACGCCGTCGTGTTCGGCACCAAGCCGATCGCGTTCGCCGTCCGCGACGTCGTCGCGGGCACCGACCTGGACGCGATCGCGCAGCCGGGCCAGGGGATGGCGCTGTGGCTGCACGCCCCCGACGCGCAGGACATCCACGACGCCCTCGCCGCCGCCGGCACGACGATCGTCTCAGCGCCCGTTGAACGGGCCGTTCGGCCGCACTTTCACGTTCGCGGACCCCGACGGCTACCAGGTGACCCTCCACGACCGCGGCTGAGCCGGGTGTCCTGGTCTCGGCGCGGCAGCGCCCTGAGCGGGCTTCTCACAGCGGCAGGCCAGCCGCCAGGGACACGGCAAAGCCGCTCATGCAGTTTGAAGCAGCTTTAGCGTTCGCTGCGGGTCGCGGGCGTGGTGGCGGTTAGCGGCGGCGATGCTGGCCTGGCCGTCCAAGCGCAGCAGACTGATGGCCACGCTGCGATCCGCCTACAGATCCGCGACACATGTCTGCCAGCTGATGTGCGACAGGTCTAGAAGCCTGCCGATCACATGACGGGCGGCAACGCACGGATCTGCATGTTATGCCGGTGATCTTCTGTGTCATTTCGGCCAGTCTTGACGATTGAGTCGTCTGTGATGTTGGGAGCTTGCTGTGCATGCTGGGGGTTCGGGCTTGGCCGGTTCGGATGACGGCGCTGGCGGGCTGGTTGCCGGGGCCGGGGTGCCGCTGGCCGAGGTGTATCTGGAGTTCCTGGGCGGGCGGTGCCGGCCGAACACGGTGCTGGCGGCGGCGTCTGACCTGAGGGTGTTCTTCACGGTGGTCGCCAAGCCGCCGGAGCAGGTCAGGGCCGTCGATGTGCTGGCGTTCATCACTGCCCAGCGGACCGGCCGTGCCGGTGAGGGCAGTGTGCTGCAGCCGGTGGATCTGGGGGACGAACCGGGCGGGGTGTCGGCCGCTACCGTGCGCCGGCGCCTGTCGATCGTGTCGGGTTTCTTCGCGTTCTTGCAGGCCCGCGGTGATGTGGCGGCTAACCCGGTGCCGCGGGGGCTGCCGACCCGCCGGGAGCGGTCGCGCCCGCGGCAGGGCGTGCCGCTGGTGCGCGTCACTCGCCGGCTACCACGGATCTTGTCCCCGGCTGAGGTGGATGCGCTGACCGCGGCGCTGCGCACGCACCGGGACCGGGCGATGGTTGCGGCGATGGTGCTCGGCGGGCTGCGGCGCTGCGAGGTGCTCGGGCTGCGGCTGGAGGACCTGCACGCCGCGGAGCGGCGGGTATTCATCGCCGAGGGCAAGGGCGGCAAGCAGCGGCTGATCCCGGTCTCGGGCCGGTTCTTCACCGCGGTGGCCGCCTACCTGAACGCCGAACGGCTACCGGGTGCCCGCACCGGCCGGGTCTTCGTGGTGCTCAAGGGACCACGGCGCGGGCAGCCGCTGTCCGCCAAGGGGCTGGACGAGATCCTCATCGCGGCGCGGCGGCGGGCTGGCCTGGCTCACGCGACCTGTCACGAGTTGCGGCATACCTGCCTGACCCGGCTGCGGGAGGCCGGGATGGCGCTGGAGGCGGTGCAGGCCCAGGCCGGTCACGCCTCGATCGAGTCCACCCGCATCTACCTGCACCTGGCCGATGACTGGCTCGCGGCGCAGTACCGCAAGGCCGCGGAGGTGATCGACGCGCAGGTCTTCGCCGGCCAGCCCGCCGGACCGGGAACCATGCCTGGGAGCCGGCGGTGAGCGGGCCGGCGGTGAGCGGGCCGCCGCTGCGGGGCGCCAACGGGATGGGCCAGCTGCCAGGCTGGGCCGGCCTCGAGCCCGCCATTCCGCAGATCACGGCCACCATGCGCCGCTACCTGACCCAGATCAGCTGCGTGCTGCGCCCGGGCAGCGTCAGCGGAGCCGACCTGGCGCTGCGCTCGTTCGCCGCCTTCCTGGCCCAGACCGCCCCCGGGGTGACCAGCACCGCCCAGGTGACCCGCCACCACATCGAGGACTACAAGCCCTGGCTCGCCCGCCGGCCCGGGCAAAACAAGCCCAGGGTGACCACCGCGACCATCGCGCACCGGCTGGGCACGCTGCGGATGTTCTTCGTCCGCCTGGATGAATGGGGCTGGGACGAGGCCCCGCCCCGGGTGCCGATGTTCCCCGGCGACCTGCCCCGCCAGGACCACCCCCTGCCCAGGGCCCTCGACGACGCTGCCGCCGCGAAACTGCTGCGCGCCGCCTGCAACGACAAGCGCCTGCTGGTGCGCGTGACCGTGGAAATGCTGCTGCGCACCGGGCTGCGGGTCAGCGAATACACCTGCCTGCGCGCCGGCGCGGTCGTGCACATCGGCGCCGGCCCGTGGCTGCACGTCCCGGTCGGCAAGCTCCGCGAAGACCGCTACCTGCCGCTGCACCCCAACCTGGTCGCCCTCATCGACGACTACCGCACCCGCCACGTCGATCCGTCCAACCCGCTACTGCTGCCCCGCGAGAACGGCCGCGCCCTGGACCGTCACACCGTCACCCGCTTCCTCAACAAGGCCGGCGCCGCCGCCGGGCTGCCCCACATCCACCCTCACCAGCTGCGGCACACCCTGGCCACCCAGGCCATCAACCGCGGCATGAGCCTGGAAGCGATCGCCGCGATGCTCGGCCACCGCAGCCTGGACATGACCCTGCGCTACGCCAAGATCGCCAGCCGCACCGTCGCTGACGAGTACTTCGCCGTCACCGGCAAAGTCGAGGCCCTCTACGGCCAGGCCCCCGTGCTGCCCGCCGACGCCATCGGGCCCAAGATGGCCCGGCTGCGCCGCGAGCACCACCGGATGCTCGGCAACGGCTACTGCACCCGGCCCACCGAGCTGGACTGCGCCTTCGAGTCGATCTGTGAAACCTGCACGTTCTTCCAGACCAGCATCGAGTTCCGGCCCACCCTCACGCCCAGCACGACGACGCCATCGCCAAGCAGCAAACCCACCGCGGGCAGCTGTTCGCCTCGCTGCTCGCCCAGATCGACCAGGACGCCTCATGAACCACCCGCCCCTGCGCCCGCCGCGACAGCGGCCCGCCGCTACCGGAACAAGCCATGATCAACTTGACGAGGAATCACCGGGAGCGTCCGATCGTCTGTGTAAGTGATCGTGGCGGGTTTCATGGGATTGGGATCCGGCCCTCGAAGTAGATCGTGAACGCTTGCAGTGCCTGTTTCCACCCGGAGCTGCGGATCCCTGTATTGGGGCTGCGGAATTCCTCGAGGTTGCGCACGGCCAGGTAGAGGACTTTGAGGGCGGCCTGCTCGGAGGGGAACTGGCCGCGGTTGCGGGTGACCTTGCGCAGCCGGGCGTTCATCGACTCGATCAGATTTGTCGTGTAGATGACGCGCCTGACCTCGGGCGGGAAGGCCAGGAACGGCACGAATTCCTGCCAGTGCGCCCGCCACAGCTTCACGATCGCTGGGTACCGGTCCTGCCAGGCCGCGGCGAAGGCCTCCAGCGCTGCGGCCGCGGCGGCCTCGTCGGCGGCGGTGTAGACGGGGCGCAGGTCACGGGCCAGCGGCGCCCAGTACTTGCGGGAGGCATACCGCAGCGAGGCGCGGATCAGGTGCACCACACACAGCTGCACCACCGCCTGCGGCCAGGTCACCGAGATGGCATCGGGCAGGCCGGTCAGCCCGTCGCAGCACACGATGCACACATCGGCCACGCCCCGGCTCCTGAGCTCGGACAGCACGGTGAGCCAGAACTTGGCCGACTCGCCGGTGGTGGGGCCGATCCACAGGCCCAGGACCTGCTTGGCGCCTTCGCAGTCGATGCCGATGGCCAGGTAGACAGGGCGGTTGGTGACCACCCCGTCCCTGACCTTGATCATCAGCGCGTCTATGAAGATCACCGGGTAGACGGCATCCAGTGGCCGGGCCTGCCATTCCTGGAGTTCTTCCACCACCCCGTCGGTGACCCGGGAGATCAGATCCGGTGAGACCTCGACGTCATACATCTCACGCAGGTGCGCGCGGATGTCGCGGGTCGTCATCCCGCGCGCATACAGCGCGATGATCCGGTTGTTGAACCCCTCGAGGCGGGTCTGGCCCTTCCGGACGATCCGCGGCTCGAAGCTGCCAGCCCGGTCCCGGGGGACCGCCAGGTCCACCGCCCCCACATCGGTGAGCACAGTCTTGGCAGTCGACCCGTTGCGGCTGTTGCCGCTGCCGCGCCCGGCCGGATCGTGTTTCTCATAGCCCAAGTGGCCGGTCATCTCCTCGGCCAGCGCCCGTTCCAGCACCGCCCTGGTCACCTGGGACAACAGCCCGTCCGGGCCGAGCAGCTCTGCGCCCTCGGCCTGGGCCCGGCCCAGCAGCTGATCGGCCAGCTCCTCATCGACCAGCGGCTTCCGGGCCGCCGGGCCGCCATCAGAATTGCGGGGCATCTTCGCAGTGTCTTGCATCGCGTGTCCTTCCGCGAGCCGCCTTCCCTAG
>CAVUBM010000023.1:0-60910 GCA_963739645.1 uncultured Actinomycetota bacterium | reverse complement strand
CCTGCTGGTGCTGGCCGCGCTCGGCCTGGTCATCTTCGGCGTTTACGGCCTGTGCGAGGCCCGCTGGCGGAAGGTTTGAGTCCGGGTCCCGCAGTGGCATACCTGCGGGACCGACCGAGCGGACCAGAAACGGAGGGGCCAGGCACATGACCAACGTCGCCGTGGTGGCGCACCGCCGCAAGAGCTTCGGCGGCGGCCTGCCCGAGCTGCGGAAGGTGCTCGCGCAGGAAGGCGTGACCGATCCGCTCTGGTATGAGGTGAAGAAGAGCCGCAAATCGCCCCAATACGCCCAGAAGGCTCTGGCCGAGGGCGCCGACGTCCTGTTCGTCTGGGGCGGTGACGGCACGGTCCAGCGCTGCATCGACGCGGTGGCCGGGAGCGGTGCCGTGGTCGCGATACTGCCCGCGGGCACCGCGAACCTCCTGGCCACGAACCTGCACATCCCGCCCGACCTCACCCGGTGCGGTGCGGGTCGGGCTGCACGGGGACCGGCGGCGGCTGGACACCGGGTCGGTGAACGGCGAGCACTTCGCGGTGATGGCGGGCGCGGGGTTCGACGCGCGCATGATCGCCGACGCCGACCGGGGCCTCAAGGACCGCCTGGGCCGTGCGGCCTACCTCTACACCGGGGCGAAGAACCTCAGGGCGCGCCGGGTGGAGACCGCCGTGGAGGTGGACGGCGAGCCGTTCTTTAAAGGACGGGCCTCCTGCGTGCTGGCGGGCAACGTGGGCAAGATCCTGGGCGGGATCGAGGCGTTCGCCGGGGCGCAGCCGGACGACGGGCAGCTGGAACTCGGCGTGGTCACCGCCCAGAACGCGTTGGAGTGGCTGCGCACCTTCGGCCGGCTCGCGCTCGGCCGGGCCGAGCATTCCCCGTTCGTCGAGGTCACGCGCGGTGCGGAGTTCCAGGTCACGTTCGACAAGAAGACGCCCTACCAGCTCGACGGCGGTGCGCGCCCGGCGGTCAAGAAGCTGCGGATCAAGGTTCATCCGGGCTCGGTCAGGATCTGCGTGCCGACCGCGGCCAAGCCGGGCGCGTCCGGAGACACGTGTGAATCACCGCGCCGCGGGGAGTGATCATCCATGCCGACCGTTCCTCATCAGCGCCGGAGCCTGACCCCGCTGCTCGCCGTGACCGGCGCGGCGCTGGTCTTCACGGTGCTGCTCATCGGTGTGCGCCTGCAGTTCTCCCCGTTAGAGTCCGTTGACCACGGCGCGGCCACGGATCTCAACAGCGCGACCGCCAGCAACGGAAGTTTCGTTAAGGCACTCAAAGCAGTTACCTGGCTGGGCAGCGGCGGGGTCCTGTGGACGGTCATCGGTGCCTCCGCGGTCATCCTCGCGCTGCGGAAGCGGTGGCGGCTGGCGATCTACCTGCTGGTCACCGGCGCGGGTGCGCTGGTGCTGGACCCGGTCCTGAAGTCGCTGGTCGGGCGGCTGCGCCCGGTGGTGGCGCACCCGGTCGCGCACGGCCAGGGGAACAGCTTCCCCAGCGGGCACTCGCTCGGCTCGATCGTCTGCTACGGGGCGCTGCTGCTGGTGTTCCTGCCCGCCGCGCGGGGCCGCTGGCGCACCGCGTTCATCACCGTCATCGCCGTGCTGGTGGCCCTGATCGGGATCAGCCGGGTGCTGCTCGGCGTGCACTACGTGTCCGACGTCGTGGGCGCGTGGGCGCTCGGCATCGCCTGGCTCGGGATCACGGCGTTCGCCTTCGAGCTGACCCGGCAGGCGGAAGGCCAGCCGGTGACCGACCCGGTGACCGAGGGGCTGGAACCCGAGGCCCGGCCCGACCTCAGGCCGGCCGAGCCGGAGCCCGCCGCGGCCCACCCGGGCGGGCTCCACCGCGGCCGCATCGCCGCTGAAGTGCTGGTGGCCTGGGTGCTGATCCTCGGCGTGGTCGTGGGTCTGGGCGAGCTGGTCACCAAGGGCGGGAACGGCAACGTGCTCGGTGACCGGACGATCCCGCACTGGCTCGCCGCGCACCGCACGCCGGTCCTGACCCGGTGGAGCGAGGTCTTCAGCACCCTCGGGGCCACCGCGGCCATCCTCATCGTGGCCCTGGCCACCTGCGTGGTGTTCCTGGCCGTGACCCGGCACTGGCGGCCGGTCGTCTTCATCGCGGTGGTGATGTTCGGGGAGCTGGCCACGTTCCTCACGGCCGCGGCCGTGGTCAAGCGGCCCCGGCCGGTCGGCGTCACGCAGCTCGACTCGCACCTGCCCACCTCGGCGTACCCGTCCGGGCACGAGGCCGCCACCACCTGCCTGTACATCGCGATCGCGATCCTGGTCATCGGCCACGCGCGCGGCTGGTGGCGCTGGCTGTTCCTGATCCCGGCGATCGCCATGCCGGTGCTGGTCGCGCTGTCGCGCATGTACCGGGGCGAGCACCACCCGACCGACATCCTGGGCAGCCTCGTGTTCGCCGCGCTGTGGCTGACCGCGACGTCGTTGCTGATCAGGCCGAACGCGGGCCACGTGGCGGTGGCCGCGCCGGAGCAGAGCGCGCCGGGCCCGTCCCGGGTCAAGCCCGCGCTGGCTCACACGGGCCGGTCGCCCCGCCATTTCCACCGGCCGTAGGAGGCGTTCTCCACACGGCCCGCGGCGGCTTCCTCGGTGAGCCAGCGGTGGATGGTCTGGTGGGCCACCTCCCGGCCGTCCGCGGCGAGCTGCTCGGCGATCGCGCGGACGGTCATGCCCTTGACCCCGGCCGACCGGAGCATGCCGATGGTCCGCCGGCGGGCGGGATGCCCGTCGTCTGCGGGCACGCGCGGGCGGGGATGTCCGCCGGGACGCCCGCGGGGATCACCGGGCGGCTGCTGACGCCGGGGATCCTGGCGGCGCGATCCGTGACCAGCGGGTGGCGTAGTCCTCGCCCAGTGCCTCCCAGGAGCCTGTCCGGGGCGGGCCGGATCAGCCCGTACCGCTCCGCGATCTGGCCGATCTCGTCGTACTCGATCCGGTAGAACTTGACCGGCAGCACCCGGCCCTGCTTGCCCATCTGCACGATCCCGGTGCCGGGGTAGCGCAGCCGCGCGAGGTCGGCGGCGATCCGCACGTCGTCGGGGATGATGAGCCGGGCGTCGGCCTCGGAGGCCACGCCCAGCCCGATCCGCAGCGCGCACTGCGACTTCAGGTCGGCCGATCCGGTCATCGTGACCGTGCCGCGCTGCGTGGCCATGATCGGGTCGATCGCCTCCGAGCGGCCGGTCATCACCAGCCGCGTGGCCAGGCCGGCCAGGGTGGCGTTGGTGACGCCTTCGGCCGAGTAGCGTGGCCCGCCCATGCCGACGCCGAGGATGACAGCGATCTCGTCGCACACGAGCAGGATCGCGGGCTGGCGGGGCGACGGGATGATCTTCTCGCCGCCGCTGCCGGACCGGGATCTCGCGTCCACGGCCCGCAGCAGCGCACGCAGCATCCGCTCCGCCTCTTCCCGGTCGGTGGCCAGCCAGTCGACCACGGGCCTGGGGGTGCGGCCGGCCAGCCACGGCTCGATCCAGGGCGCGGCCATCCGCCCGCCCTTGAGGTCGATCGCGAAGATCAGCACGTCGGCGCACCGGGCCAGCTGTGCTAGCAGCACATTGAGCAGGTTTGACTTGCCTGAGCCGCGCAAACCTACTATGAGCGTCGCCATCTCGCGCAGGGTGACGGCGCAGACGTGGCCGTCCTCGAACAGGCCCAGCGGCAGCGGGCGGAGGATGCTCAGCGGGCCCTGGTCGTCGGGGAACGGCATGGTCTCGGCGAGGACATCGCGCTCGGCGACGTGCAGGGTCACCTTATGCGCCTGGTCGCCGCGCTCGAACCGCAGCGAGCCGTGCCGCAGCCGGGCGGCCACCTCGAGCTGCTCGGTGGCTGGGGCCAGGGTGGAGTAGGTGACGCGGCCGGATCCGGGCAGCCGCAGGTGCACCAGGTACCCGGCACGGGTCTTCTCCTGGCCGGCGAACAACACGCCCTTGTGCCCGATCCGCGCGAGCAGGTCCGGCCACTTGCGCTGCTGCTGGGCGAGCGCGGCGGCCTCGGCGGCCAGGCGCGCCTTCTCGGCCGCGCGGTATTCGCGCTCCCGCATTACGGGATACAGCAGGATCGCCGCGGCGGCGGGCACCGCGAGCGCCACGGCCATGAACCAGGACCACGGGGCGGACACGCAGGCGTAGGCCAGCCAGGCCGCGCCCGCGATCCCGCAGGCCGAGATGAAGATCGCGGACAGCCCGGTCCCCACCGTGATCAGGGCGGCGATGACCACCCCGCCGCCGAGGATGACGCAGATGACCATGACCGCGAGGTGGGGCAGCCTGGCCGTGCTGGCCAGCGACCCGGCCAGGTACAGCGCACCGGCGATCAGCGGGCCGAACGCGAGCGCCTGCCGCCGTGCTGCGGGCGCGCGGGCCGGCGGGGGCGCGGCCGTGTCGGCCGGGCGGTCACTGGTTCTCGCCGACATCCCAAAGCTCCTCGTTCGGGCGCGGGTTCTCGATCCGTTCCATCTCGCTGGCGTGGGCGGTCCGGTGGATGGCGTGCGCCTCCCCGGCGAACTCGCCCATCCCGGCCGTGGTCGCGGCGATCTCCTGCAGGTGCTCGGGGACGGAGGGGTGAACGGGGAACTCCGAGCCAAGCCGCTCGGCGACACGGGCGACCGCCGCGGCCAGCGCCTCGAACAAGCCGGGCAGGCCGGACAGGAACGAGTCCAGGTCCAGAGCGTTCTCAGGCGCCCAGGCGCCGATGTGCTCGCTGACCGCTTCGGTGGCAGCGTCGATACGGTTACTCACGGCGTGATGCCTCTTTCTCGGGGTGACGCCCTTCAGGTGGCAAGCTCGGGGACTGGCGGGTGGACAACGACGGGTGCCGTCAGGTCAGGCCGCGGCGCGGTCTGGCCCGGTTACCCCTCATTTCTATAGCCCTATTACCAGTGCTTTACGTCAAGCTCTAATCCCCAAGATCTTCTGTTCGTGCTGTTGGGGAGATCGGTCACGATAGCGCAGCGACCGTCGCGATCGTCGGCCGGGATCTGATGTGCGGGGCTCCGGTGTGACCTGGCACGTTGTGGTGCGATTGGCGCTCACGAGAATGGCGCGCGCCGTGTGCACCGGCGAGGTGCGTTACAAGCCCGCGCTGCTGGGCAGGGATCGCTCATGCCATTGCTGAGAGCTGCCGCCCGCCCGCTGCTGGCGTCAATCTTCATTGTCCAGGGCTTTGAGACCTTCCGCCGGCCGGAGCGGGCGGCCGCGCGCGCCGAGCCGGTGGTGCGACCGCTCGCCGAGCGCCTGCCGTTCGTGCCCGACGAGACCGAGCAGGCCGTGCGCATCAGCGGTGCCGTTCAGGTCGTGGCCGGCTCGCTGCTGGCGCTGGGCCGCTGGCCGCGGCTTTCCGCGCTCGCCCTGGCCGCGACCCTGGTGCCGACCACCCTGGCCGGGCACCGGTTCTGGGAAGCCGAGAGTGACCAGGAGCGTCTGCAGCAGCGGATCCACTTCCTCAAGAACGCCTCCATGCTCGGCGGTCTCCTGATCGCCACCGCGGACACCGCCGGGAACCCGTCCCTGGCCTGGCGCGGCCGCCACGCCGCCCATACCGCCCGGCGCGAGGTAAAGCTGGCGGCGCGCACCGCGAAGGTGTCAGGGAAAGCCGGGGCCAGGGCGGGCCGGGCCAGCAGCCACCTTCCCGTCGGGTAAGCCAGCGACGCCGGCCCCGGGCCGCCCGGTGCTGACGGATCACAACCGGAGGAGGCAGGCTTTCGCCATGGGCGAGGCTGCTGCGGGCGGCGCGTTCGACGACATCATGTCGTCCCTGAACGCCCCGCTGATCGTGGTCACCGAGCCGGTGGCCGCGCACACCGCCGGGCCGTTCCAGCCGCTCCGGCTGGCGCAGGCGGCCAGGCCTCGTGCCCGGGCACGACAACACCGAACCGCCGGGCTGACGCCGCGGCGGTGCCCGGGCCGCTCAGGCAAAGAGCACCATCTGGTGCTCCGCCCAGTCCGGTCAGTTGAACATCGACCGGTGCCGGTGCACGGCCTGGAGCATGCCCATGGCCACCATGTCGGCGAACATGGCAGACCCGCCGTAAGACACGAACGGGAGCGGGAGCCCGGTCACCGGCATGATGCCTACCGCCATGCCGATGTTGATGAACGACTGGACCGAGAACCAGATCACGATCCCGCAGGCCACCAGCATCCCGAACTGGTCGTCGGCCCGGGCCGCGATCCGCAGCGCCCGCAGCAGGAGCACGGCCAGCAGCGCGATGATCCCGGCGGCGCCGATGAAGCCGAGCTCCTCCCCGGCGACCGCGAAGATGAAGTCGGTGTGCTGCTCAGGGACGAAGTTGCCGGAGATCAGCTGGCCATGGAACAGGCCCTGGCCGAACACCCCGCCGGAGCCGACCGCGATCTTGGCCTGCGCGGCGTTGTAGCCGCTCCCCTGCGGGTCGGCGGTGGGGTTGAGGAACGAGGTGAGCCGGCTCAGCTGGTAGGCGTGCAGCAGGTGCAGGTTCAGCACCGCGAGCACCGCCAGCGTCCCGGTCAGACCCAGGCCCACCAGCCAGCGCAGCCGGATCCCGGACAGCGCGATCAGCCCGACCAGCACCAGCAGCATGATGATCGCTACCCCGAGATCAGGCTCGAGCACCACCAGCACGATGGGCACCACCGCGACCGCGACCGCCGCGCCGACCGACCGGATCCGCGGCCGGGTCTCGGCCTGGCGTAGCTGGCTGAGGAAGATGGCGGAGATCAGGATGATGGAGATCTTGCCGAACTCGGACGGCTCGATCTGGAAGCCCCCCGGCACCGCGATCCAGGACTTGGACCCGTTGACCCGGGCGCCCAGCGGGCTGAGCACCGCCACGAGCCCGAGGAAAGACACGGCGTAGAGCACCGGCGCGTACAGCCGGAGCTGCCGGTAGTCCAGCAGGCTCACGCCTATCATGAGCGCGAGCCCGATGGCGATGTTCAGCAGCTGCTTCAGCAGGTAGGTGCGCGGATCCGCACCCGACGCGATCAGTGCGGGCTGCGTCGCGGACCAGACCAGCAGCGTGCCGAGCAGGCTCAGCGTCAGGACCGTCGCCAGCAGCACCCAGTCGAGATGCCGCAGCTTCGACTCCCTGGCGACCGCTCGCCGCAGCATCGTTCTCGGCAGCGACGGCGCGCCCGAGGATGACCGTTGGCCGACCCAGCCGCGAGCGCTCATTCGCGCGCCTCCGGCACGACACTCATCCTTTCCGCCTTCCCGTGGCCACCACCGACTTCACGATCTGGCCTGCCTGGTTGATGTGCGGCGGCGCGGGCAGCTGGCCGCCGGGCAGGGCCGCCTTCTGGCCGTTCAGGCCGTAGATGCCCGCCCAGATCTGGCGCACCGCCGGCGCGGAGACGTCTGCCCCGAACCCGGAGTCAGGGATCATCATGACCACCACGTACTTGGGGTGATCACACGGGCCGAACGAGGCGAACACCGAGGTGGCCAGCTTGCCGTAGGCCTGGGCGGTACCGGTCTTGCCCGCCACGCACACCTTGTTCAGCGGGAAGCCGCCGAACGCGCCCGCCGCCGTGCCGGACGTCACCACGCCCTGCAGCGCGTTCCTGATGTAGGCGAGCGTGGACTTGGCCGCCGGCAGATGACCGACCACCGGCGGGTTGATCTTCTGCGCCACCTTGCCGTCCGGGCTCAGCAGCTCCTCACCGATTCGCGGGCTGTACAGCGTGCCGCCGTTGGCCAGCGCGGCGTAGGCCCGGGCCAGCTGCAGCGGGGTGACGGTCACGTAGCCCTGGCCGATGGAGGCGATCACGGACTGGCCTGGCGTCCAGATGTTCCCGGACTTGCAGTCGTCGTACTCGATCTGCTGGATGTAGGTGCCGTTCGCCTTGCCGTACTTGCACCAGTTCTGTCCGGCGTGCGCGTTGTCCTTCCAGAAGTAGTACAGCCACTCCCGGGTCGGCACGGTGCCGATGCTCTCCTCCGGCAGGTCGATGCCGGTGTTCTTGCCGAACCCCCAGCCCAGCTCGATCTTCTGCATCTGCTGGACCGGGGCGTTCGGGCTGGTCACGTAGTCGGCCGCGCGGTGGTCCCGCAGCCAGATGTCGTAGGCCAGCTGGTAGAACACCGTGTCGCAGGACTGCACGAGCGCCTGGTCCATGCTCATCAGGCCCTCGTTCGGGTTGCCATCGTTGGAGTACGCGCGGCCGTCGATCGTCACCGAGGCCGGGCAGGCGTACTGGCCGTTCAGCGAGTAGCCGGCCGCGACCGCGGCGGCGGTCGAGGTCACCTTCCAGGTCGAGCCGGGGGCGTACTGGCCCTGGGTCGCGCGGTTTAGGATCGGCTCGGAGTTACCGCTCCCGAACAGCGCCTTGAACTCCTTCTCGGAGATCCCGCCGGTCCAGATGCTCGGGTTGTAGGTCGGGTAGCTCGCCATCGCAACGACCCGGCCGGTGGTGGTCATCACCACGGCCGCGCCGGTCTTGGCTGCGGTGTTGCCCTCGGCCTGGGTCTTGTGGATCGCGTTCGCGAGCGCGTTCTGGGTGACCTGCTGCACCTGTGCGTTGATGCTGGTCACCAGGTCGTTGCCGGCCTTCGCGTCGGTCTGCCTGACCGTGCCGGTGACCTGGCCCGCGGCGTTGACCGACACCATCTTGTCGCCGATGGTGCCGCGGAGCTGCTGGTCGTACTGCCCCTCGAGGCCGGCCTGGCCCACCAGGTCCACGCCGGAGAACCCGGTCTCCGGCAGGCCGCGCTTCTTCATCTCCTCCGAGGTGATCGGCTGCAGGTACCCGAGCACCTGGGACATGGCGGTGGCGACCGGCTGGACGTACCGGGTGACCGGCTGAACCTGGGCGGTCACCCCGGGGAAGTCGCGCTGGCTCTCCAGGACCTGCAGGGCCACCTGGTCGGGTACGTTCTGCGCCACCGGGATCGGCTGGTACGGCGATCCCTGCCAGCAGGGCTGGCGCACCTTGGCGGTGCAGATCCGCACCTCGTTGCGGAGCAGCTGGTATTTCACGCCGAGCAGCGTGGCCAGCCGGTGCAGTTCGGCCGTGCCGCCGTCCCGCTGCTGGGTCAGCGTCGCCATGTTGACCGAGACCACGAGCGCGCTGCGGTTGTCCACGATCGGGCTGCCGGTGTCGTCCAGGATCTCCCCGCGCACCGAGGGCACGATCACGTGCTCGGTCTGCTCCAGCTTGGCCTGGCTAGCATAGGCGGTGCCGGACATCACCTGCACGACCCAGACCCGCGCGCCGAGCCCGATCAGCAGCGAGGCCACCACCACGTGCAGCACGGCCAGACGGCGCCGGGACGCCGGGATCATCGCAGCCCTCCTGTCCGCCGGCTGCCAATCCGCCACACCGCGGACCGGCCGCCCGTCCGGCCGCGGGTCAGGCCGGCCAGGAACGATCTCCGGCCCGCTCCCAACCTGGCCCGCTTCCCTCCGAGGCCGGCGCGCCTGCCGAGCACCGAGCGCCCGCTGCCCAGAGGGCCGGAACGGAACCGCGGGGCGGCCTGCCGCGCTCCCGCGGTGAATCTGCGCCGGCCGATGGCCAGCCCGGCCACGGTACCGTCACCGCGGCGGGGTGAGCCCAGCCGCAGGCTGACGGGCCGCGCTGCCAGGCCCCGGCGCGCGCGGAGACCGACGGTGCCGCCGCCCAAGCGCCCGCCGGTCCCGCCGCTCCCGGCGACCACGCCGTCGTGACGCCGCGCCGATCCGAGCCGCAGCGGCGCCCGCCGGGGGGCCCGCCGGGGCGGCAGCGGCGCCCGCTGTATGGCCCCGACGCTGGACGAGCCGCCGCGCATCCGCGGGTCGGGCCGGAAGCGGGAACCAGCCGAAGCCGCGGCGGGCCGGGTCAGGCTGCCCGGGCGCCCCGCATCGGGGCGGCGGCTGCGGAACGCCGAGCCCGGCGGCCCGGACTTGCCGCGTCCCCGCAGCGCCGACCCGGCGAGGCCGGCTCCGCCCGGGGAACCGAGCCCGCGGCCGATGCTTCCGTCCTTGCGGCGCGCGGCCCCGATCCGCAAGTTCACCGGCGACTGCGGCAGCGTCCGGGGCGGCCGCGCCACCGCGGAGCCCGGCGATCCGGAACCTGGCCGCAGGCGGGGCGGCCGGCCAGGACGGGGCGGCCGCGCCGGGACCGGGCGCTGTGACGCCAGCAGCCCGGGGCGCGGTCCGCCGCCCACCCACCCGTCGCCGGGCCGGGCCGCGGCTTCCCGCAGCCGGGGCGCGCGGACGGTGCTTTTGCGCCCCCTGCTCCGGGGGGCACGGGATCCCTGCGGGCCCGCGAGCCAGCCTGCGCCGCCCAGCAGCCCGGCTCCGCCCAGCACAGCGCCCCCGAGCCCGATCGCGCCCAGACCGGCCCCGCCGGGCAGCGAACCACGGGACACCGCGCCGCCGGCATGGGCCCGGGCGAGGAGCGCGGCCCCGTCGGCTGGCTGCTCCGCCGCGGCACGATACCCGCCGAGGCTGTCGGCCCAGCGCACCACCCGCATCACGACGTAGAGCAGGAACGGGATGATCACGATGTCGTAGGCGATGGCCGATGGCAGCACCTGCCGCACCGCCGACCACGTCACCTGCGGATCGCTGAGCATCAGCCCGAGCAGCGCCACCAGAGCCTCGCCGACCGCTGCGCACACCATCGCGAGCACGACGGTCAGTAGCGCGGAGCGATCCACCACGCTGCGCAGCCGCCCGCACAAGTACCCGACCACACAGAACGCCAGCGCGTACTCGCCGATCAGATAGCTGCCCGGCGGTGCGAGGTCGACACCGAGCCCGGCCCAGAAGCCGGTCACCGCCCCGGCCGCCGGGCTGCCGCACAGCCCGAGCGTTACCACCACGAGCAGCACCAGGTCGGGTGTGCCCGCGCCGGGCAGCGGCAGCCTGTTCACGACCGTCAGCTGGAGCACCAGGGCAGCGGCCAGCAAGACGGCGGACAGGATCGCGCGCTTCACCTCAGCCGCCCGCGGCCTGGTTCGGCCCGGCGGTCAGGCTGGTGGACGGGGTTGGCGTCGGGGTTGCAGACGCGTTAGGGCTCGGGCTGCGCTTCGGGGTCGGCCGGGGCTTCGGTGCCGGCGGCAACACGGAGAACCGGGGGTCGTGGCTCGGCGGCGCCACCACGATGCCGACCACGCCCAGCGAGGTGAAGTTGACGTACGGACGGACCAGGGCCAAGGCGGTCAGCGAGCCGGACCGGTTCTGGACCTTGCTGATCACTCCGACGGGAACGCCAGGCACGTAAGGCCGGTCATGCACCGAGGCCGAGGTCACCAGCTGCTCACCGGGGACGAGTTGGGCGTTCTCGTCCAGTACCTGAAGCTTCAGCAGCCCGGATCCGGACCGGCTGATGCCAGGGCCTGTCACCCACCCGATCTGGCCGCTGCCGGCTAGCGTCACGCCGACCACGGAGGTGGCATCGGTGGCCAGCAGCACCGTGCAGGTCTGCGCGGTCACCTCGGTGACGGTCCCGACCAGGCCCTGCCCGTCCATCACCGTTTCCTCGGGCTTGATGCCGTCCTTGCGGCCCGCGTCGAGCGTGACCGTCTGCCCGTACCCCTGCCCGATCGCGATCACGGTGGCGGCGACGATCCGGTACCCGCCCCGGCCTGACAGCTGCAGCAGCTGGCTGAGCTGCCGGTACTCGGCCTTGCTCAGCTGCTCCTTGCTGAGCTGGGCGCGCAGCTGGATAACCTGCTTCTCCAGCGAAGCCACCTGCGGGCTGGCTCCGCCCGCCCCGCTGCCCGGGTCGAAGAACCCGATCACCGGCCCGGTGACGACGCTGACCGCGCGCTCTACGCCGCCGAACACCGAACCGCCGCCCTGCCGCAGGCTGCGCAGCGGCCCCGAGGACCCGTCCCGGTAGTCGAAGGTGATCAGGACCAACGCCGCCGCCAGCAGCACGGCGAGGATCACCCGGGTCCGTCGGGTGTCGTGCACTCCGATCACCTCGTCCGTGCCGCCGTGCGGCTGCTGGTCATGCGGTCAGCGCGGCCGCACGGCCTGGCTGCCAGCCGGCTCAGTTGCTCCTGAATGCGCTGTGCTGATGGTGCGCGGTTCTTAACGACGCCTGGATTCCGGTACCAGAACCTGGCGCAGGGTGTCAAAGTCCTCGACACACTTGCCGGTACCGAGCGCTACCGAGTCGAGGGGGTTGTCGGCCATGTGGATCGGCATGCCCGTCTCCTCCCTGAGCCTTTCGTCCAGCCCGCGGAGCAGGGCCCCGCCGCCGGTCAGGGCGATGCCGCGGTCCATGACGTCACCGGCCAGCTCGGGCGGGCACTTGTCCAGCGTGGTCTTCACCGCGTCGATGATCACGGCAAGCGGCTCCTCGATCGCGCGCCGGATCTCCTCGGCGGAGATCACGATCGTCTTCGGCAGCCCGCTCACCAGATCCCGGCCCCGGATCTCGGCGTTCGGCTCATCCGCCGCGGGGAACGCCGAGCCGAGGGCCATCTTGATCTCCTCGGCGGTGCGCTCGCCCAGCATGAGCGAGTATTCCTTCTTGCTGAACGTGATGATCGCCTGATCCAGCTCGTCGCCGCCGACGCGGATCGACTGCGAGGTCACGATGCCGCCGAGGGAAATCACCGCCACTTCGGTGGTGCCGCCGCCGATGTCGACCACCATGTTACCGGTCGGCTCGTTCACCGGGAGGCCCGCGCCGATGGCCGCGGCCATCGGCTCCTCGATGATGTAGACGCGCCGCGCCCCGGCCTGGTGACCCGCCTCCTTGACCGCGCTCTGCTCCACGCCCGTAATGCCGCTCGGCACCGCGACGACGATCCGCGGCTTGGCCAGGTGACTGCGTTTGTGGACCTTCTGGATGAAATACCGGAGCATTCGCTCGGTCACATCGAAGTCCGCGATCACTCCGTCTTTGAGCGGCCGGACCGCCACGATGTTGCCGGGCGTCCTGCCGATCATGCGTTTGGCCTCGACCCCGACAGCAACAATTTGCCCGGTGTTGGTGTTCAGCGCGACCACGGATGGCTCGTTGAGCACAATCCCGCGACCTCGCACGTAGACCAGGGTGTTGGCCGTGCCAAGATCGACCGCCATATCGCGGCCCAGGAACGCCAGCGCGTTGCTCATGTGGAACAAGAACCTTCCAAAAGGGTCCTACCGGATGCTCTGTATTACTTCTCAAGGCCCGCCAGTCACGACGTTGCGCGCGGCCCTGTTTCCTTCATCTACCAGGGCGGGGCCGCCTAAACGTGCAACGCATGATTCCTGCGGATGGTGCCCGCGGGGTCCCCGTCACGCGCTCAGGCAACGGCTCGGTCCTGACCTACTGCGACCGCTCGCTTGCCCGCTGTTACGGGCAGCGAGAACGCTGATCCTGTCACCGAAAGCGTACAGGCCATCGGGGCGGGGCGGGCCGGTGGCACGCCGGTCTGCGCTAATGCCACGCGCGGGCGGGCAATGCCGCAAAGCCTGAGCTAGGAGGCCACATCCACGCGGTGCCCGAGCCAGATGCCAATAATCCACAATCCCGCGAAAATGGTGCCAAGAAAGTACATGACCGGGACAATGACGCCGGTCGCGATCACCAGTGCCTGCAGCACGCTGCCGCCGACGACGGCCAGCCCCAGCCACCGCCGCGCCACCACGGCCAGCACGACCGCGGCCACGGCCAGCACCGCGCCCGCGACGGCCGCCGACCGCGGCGGCGCGTGATCCACGGCCAGGGCCACCGGGATGGCCAGCCAGATCACGACCGTCTCCATGATCAGCACCGTGGCGCAGAGTCGTTTCACCCCGGACCGCCTCACCCGGCCCCGCGGTCGTCATATCGGGCGGTTGCATCATCGGTCACGGGTCGGGCGGCTGCATCGTCGGCGGCCAGGCCGGCCGGGCCCGGGACTGATTCCCCCGGGCTGGCGCGGGTGAGCAGCAGCCGGGCGTCCCCGGCGGTGATCACCGATCCGGTGATGAGCACCAGGGCCGTGCCGGGCGCGGCCCCCCGCGCGTCGGCTTCGTCGGCCAGCGCGACCCCGATCTCGATGGCGTCGTCCAGCCGCGGCACCGCCCGGACCCGGTCCGGGCCGAATACCGCGGTGGCCATCTCGGCCAGCTTGCCGGGATCGGCGGACCGGGGCGAGGAGTTCGAGGTCACCACGAGCTCGGACACGAGCGGCTCGAGCTCGTCCAAGATCGCGGGCACGTCCTTGTCCTCGCTGACCGCGAGGATCGTGATGAGGTCGCTGAACGCGAAAGCCTCCCCGAGCGCGGCGACCGTGGCCGCCATCCCGGCCGGGTTGTGCGCCGCGTCCACGATCACCGCCGGGCTGCGGCGGACCACCTCCAGCCGACCCGGCGAGGACATGGTGGCGAACGCGGAGCGCACCAGGTCGCTGTCGAGCTGTGTTTGCCTCGGGGGGACGACTCCCCCAGACCCCCCCGCGTGCGATCCCCCGCCCGCCTCCCCTTCCCCCTTCACGGCCTCCGGCAGGCCCTCGCGGCCCGCACCGGCTTCGCCGTCCTGCTCGGTGGGGGGCGCCCCGGCGAAGGCCTCGACCGCGGCCAGGGCGCAGGCGGCGTTGGAGGCCTGATGGGCACCGAACAGCGGCAGGAACAGGTCGTCATACTGGCCGAGCAGACCCTGGATCCCCAGCAGCTGCCCGCCCACGGCCAGCTCCCGGCTGGTCACGCCGAACTCCAGGCCCTCCCTGGCCACGGTCGCGCCCACCTCGACGGCCCGCCGCAGCAGGACCTCCGCGGCGTCGACCGGCTGCTGGGCCAGCACGGCGACCGCGCCCGGCTTGATGATCCCCGCCTTCTCGCCGGCGATGGAGATCACGCTGTTGCCCAGGTAGCGTTCATGGTCGAGCGAGATCGGCGTCACCACGGCCACGGCGCCGTCGGCGACGTTCGTGCAGTCCCACGTCCCGCCGACGCCGACCTCGATCACGGCCACATCGACCGGCGCGTCGGCGAAGACGGCGAACGCCATCGCGGTAAGCACCTCGAAGAACGACAGCGCGGCGGGCTGGCTCTCGTCGACCAGGGCCAGGTACGGCAGAACCTCGTCGTAGGCGTCGGCGAAGCGCTCGGCGCTGAGCGGCTCGCCGTCCACGCTGATCCGCTCCCGGATCGACGACAGGTGCGGGCTGGTGAACAGGCCCGTCCGCAGCCCGCGGCCGCGCAGCAGAGTATCGATCATCCGGGCGGTCGAGGTCTTGCCGTTGGTCCCGGTGATGTGGATGACGGGGTAGGCCCGCTGCGGGTCGCCCAGCAGCGCGGTCAGAGCCTCGATCCGGTCCAGGGAAGGCTCGATGGTGTGCTCGGGCCGACGGGACAGGATCTCCCGCTCGGCCTGCTGCAGCCGGGCCTGCTGGTCCGTCACGGCTCATCCAGGCTGATGACAGTCACCTACGCAGCCTATGTTGCCCAGGGGGCTTCGCCCCCTGGAACCCCCGCGTGCCATCCGCTCGGGCCGGCAAGCCGGCCGTCGCGGCTGTCACTTCACGAAGTACCAGTTCTCCGGGTTGATGCTGAGGGTCGGGCTCTGCGGGATGACACCCCGGAGGTTGTTGGAGACCTCGGTCAGCGAGTAGGCGCCGTTGGGCTGCCACATCATCGGCAGCTGGTTGGCCAGGTAGTCCTCCCAGTTGTACATGGCCTGGCTTTCGCCGCTGGTCAGGGTCTTCTCGATGAGCGCGTCGTTGGTCTTGCTGCTGAAGCCCCCGGCGTTGGCCACCGCACCGCTCTGGAACAACTCGTCACCCGTGGGCAGGTAGTCGGGGGTGAACGACCAGCCGACGCCGTAGTTGGCCATGTCCCACTTGCAGGAGAGCCTGGCTACCACGCAGTTGCCCGCCGCCAGCGCGGCGACCTGGTTGAGCGGCCTGGGCTGCAGGTTCAGCTTGATCCCGATCGCCCCCGCGTTGGACTGCAGCTGGGCCATCTCCGAGGTCAGCCAGGACACCCCGCTGGCGTAAGGGAAGTTGAAGGTGAGCCCGGTGCCCTTCTTGATCCCCGGGCCGCACTTGGCCGGGTTGACGCAGGTGCTGACCCCGCCGGGGACCACCTTCCAGCCGTGGCTGGTGAGCAGGCTCTTGGCCTTGCCCGGGTTGTAGGGGAACGGGTCTCCCGCCTTGCCCGTGCCCGACAGGAACGAGGTCTGGGGGGTGGCCGCCACCGGGCCGACAGTGAGGGCGCCGTAGCCGCGCAGCGGGCCGCTGATCACCGCGGCCTGGTTCATCATGTACTCCAGCGCCTGCCGGAAGTACAGCCGCTTGATGATCGCAGCGTGGTCAGACACCGTCGACTGGAAGTTCACCGTGTAGTAGTTGATGCCCCAGTTGTACAGCGGCGACAGCGTATACCCCTTAGACCCCATCGGGTTGGCCCCCACTGTCTGGCCGGACGGCTTGACCGGGGCGTCCTGGGCGGGCAGGTAACCCACGTTGATCTTGGCGGCGCTCGGCGACTGCAGCGCGTCGTACTCGGCCGTGTCGGTGGCGAACGGCACCTCCTGGAACTTCGCCAGCTTCGGCTTCACCGGGCCCGAGTAGGACCTGTTCGGAACGAACGTGATGTGGCCATCGGCGTTGAACGCGCTGAGCTTCCACGGCCCGTCCACCACCGACCACAACGGCGAGGACACATACCGGCTCGTGTCCTTGGCCTGCGAGTCCAGGTAGTTGTACACGGCCGTGCAGTCCTTGATGTTGGTCCGGCAGCTGCTCGGCCCGCCAGCCGTGCGGTCCCACTTGGCCGGCATCGGCGTGATCTGGCTCAGGTCGTTGTACAGGAACCAGGTCGGCGAGTAGGCCTTTTTCATCGTCATGGTCAGCCTGGTTGGGCTGACCACCTTGATGTTCTCCACATCCGCCGGGAATACGGTGTATGCGCCGTAATTAGTCGGCTGGGCCTTCTCCATATTGAGCCAGAACATCACGTCCTGCGCGGTCACCTTGGTGCCATTGGACCACATATAGTGCTTCAGGTTGATCGTGACTTTGGTGCCGTTGAAGACGGGCGGCTTGGCCAGGCTCAGCGAGTAGTTCACCGCAGGCTGGCCGTCCTGGCCGAACCAGTACAGCGGCCGGTACAGCATCAACTGGAGATAGTCGATATTCGGCACCGTGAAGTAGGAGCTGTTCGCATACGGGAAGATATAGTTCGGCGTACTCGAGGGCTGCAGCGCGTAGACCGCCGCCCCGCCCTTGACCGGCGTGCCGCCCGTCGGCCCGTTGTCCGCGCTGCTCGAGCACGCCGCGGCGGCGAGCGAGAGCACCGCCGCGCCGACCCCGACCGCCAGTGCCTTGCTGCGCAGCGCGGACCTGATCCTGCCTTGCCGTTGTGGGGATCGCCCCATTCTTCCCGCTCCTTGGGAACAGGGAACCCGCCAGGGCGGATTCGCCGCCCTGGCGCGCTCCGACAACAATAATGCCGTTTGCTAGCACTCATGCGCCGCATGGGCGGCGCGGCGCCCGCTCGCCAGTGGCTTCCCTGTGCACGGTTTGCGAATCGGGCCGCACGGCTGACCACTGGGTTTTTGCTCAACTCAACCTATGAATTACCGCCGCGGCGATAAAGCGTCCGGCGGCAAGTTTTCCGTAATCGTGACAGAGCAGTTACCGACCGCGCTATCACATAACGGCAGCAAGCCAAGAAGCCATAATTTCGCACCCGCTGGCGGCCGAACCGGAGTTAATAACGCAATGGCGGCGAAAGCAAACCCGGGGCGGGGACCGCAGCGAGCCGTCCCCCCGGACGGTCAGCGGGGCAGGGCGGCGAGCCGTCCCGGACGGTCAGCGGGGCAGGGCGGCGACCGGCCCTCCAGACGGGCGATCTCCTCCTGGGCGACGCGCAGCCGCTCCCGGTTCTTCTCCACCACGGCGGCGGGGGCCCGCTCGATGAAGGACTGGTTGGAGAGCTTGCGTTCGGCCTGCGCGACGTCGGCCTGGGCCGCGGAGAGGTCCTTCTCCAGCCGCCGCCGCTCGGCGCCCACGTCGATCGCGGCCGCGGTGTCGAGCTGCACGCTGACCCCCTCGGCCACCACGGACGCCGTGGGCGCGAACCCCTCGCCGGGGGCGGCGAGGCGCAGCAGGGAGCGGATCGCCGCCTCGTGGCCGGCCAGCGGGGTGTCCCCGATCCCGGCCAGGACCGCGGGCACGGGCTGGGCCGGGCGCAGGCCCTGGTCGGAGCGGAACCGGCGCACCTGGGTGACCAGCCGCATCAGCGCCCCGATCTCCGCCTCGGCGGCGGGGTCACGCGGCAGCGGCGCCAGGGCGGGCGCGCCCGGGGCGGGCTGGCCCGGCCAGGCGGCGGTCATCACCGAGTCCCCGCCGGTCAGGTGGGTCCACAGCTCGTCGGTGACAAAGGGCATCACCGGGTGGATCAGCCGCAGCAGCCGGTCAAGCACGTGGCCCAGCACGGCCCGGGTCGCCGCGGCCGCCTCGGGGTCCTCACTGGAGAGGGCCGACTTGGCCAGCTCCAGGTACCAGTCGCAGAACTCGTCCCAGGCGAAGTGGTACAGCGCGTCGCAGGCCTTGCCGAAGTCGAACTGCTCGAAGAGCTGGTCGGTCTCGGCGGTGACCGCGGCGAGCCGGGACAGGATCCAGCGGTCGGGCACCGACAGCGCCCCCGGCCCGGGCAGCACCGCGTCGGCGTCAGCCCCGTTCAGCAGCGCGAACCTGGCCGCGTTCCACAGCTTGTTGCAGAAGTTCCTGGCCCCGGCCACCCACTCCTCGCTGATGGCCACGTCGCCACCGGGACTGGACCCGCGGGCCAGGGTGAACCGGGTGGCGTCGGCGCCGAACCGGTCGATCCAGTCCAGCGGGTCGACCGTGTTGCCCCGCGACTTCGACATCTTCTTGCCGTACTGATCACGCACCAGGCCGTGCAGGGCCACGACGCGGAACGGCACGGAGTGGTCGGGATCAGCGTCCGACATGGCGTAAAGGCCGAACATCATCATCCGGGCCACCCAGAAAAACAGGATGTCGTACCCGGTCACCAGGACGCTGGTCGGATAGAACGTGCGCAGGTCGGCAGTGTCGTCCGGCCAGCCGAGCGTGGAGAACGGCCACAGCGCGGAGGAGAACCAGGTGTCCAGCACGTCGGGATCCTGGTGCCAGCCCTGGCCGGCCGGCGGGTCCTCGCCGGGGCCGACGCAGATCACCTCGCCGCCGGGGCCGTACCAGACCGGGATCCGGTGCCCCCACCACAGCTGGCGGCTGATGCACCAGTCGTGCATGTCATCCACCCAGTCGAAGTAGCGCGCCGCCATCTGCTGCGGGTGGATCCGCACCCGGCCGTCGCGGACCGCGTCCCCCGCCGCCTTGGCCAGCGGGCCGACCTTGACGAACCACTGCAGCGACAGCCGCGGCTCGACCGTGGTGCTGCAGCGCTGGCAGTGCCCCACCGCGTGCAGGTACGGCCGCTGCTCGGAGACCACCCGGCCCTGCTCGCGCAGCGCGCGGAGCACGGCGGGGCGCGCCTCGAACCGGTCCAGGTTCTGGAACGGGCCGTGCGCGGTGATCACGCCGCGCTCGTTCATGATCGTGATGCTGGGCAGGTCGTGCCGCCGGCCGATCTCGAAGTCGTCCGGATCGTGCGCGGGCGTCACCTTGACCGCACCGGTGCCGAACGCCGGGTCGACGTGGGGGTCGGCCACCACCGGGATGCGCCGGCCGGACAGCGGCAGCTCGATCTCCTGGCCGACCAGGCCGCTGTAGCGGGGGTCCTCGGGGTGCACGGCCACGGCCGTGTCGCCGAGCATGGTCTCCACCCGGGTGGTGGCGACCACGACCGAGTCCGCGCCGTCGCCGTAGCGGATCGAGACCAGCTCACCCTCGTCCTCGGTGTGATCCACCTCTATGTCGGACAGCGCGGTCAGGCAGCGCGGGCACCAGTTGATGATCCGTTCCGCGCGGTAGATCAGCCCGTCGTCGAAGAGCCGCTTGAAGATCGTCTGCACGGCGCGGGACAGGCCCTCGTCCATCGTGAACCGTTCCCTGGACCAGTCCACGCTGTCGCCGAGCCGGCGCATCTGGCCGAGGATCGCGCCCCCAGATTCCGCCTTCCACTGCCAGACCCGCTCGACAAAGGCCTCCCGGCCCAGGTCGTGCCAGGCTCAGGCCCTCCTTGGCCAGCTCCCGCTCCACGACGTTCTGGGTGGCGATGCCCGCGTGGTCCATGCCGGGCAGCCACAGCGCGTTGAAGCCCTGCATCCGCCGCCGCCGGATCAGCGCGTCGATGAGGGTGTGGTCGAGCGCGTGGCCGATGTGCAGCGAGCCGGTGACGTTCGGCGGCGGGATGACATTCGCGAACGGGGGCGCGTCGGACGACGCGTCGGCCGCGAACAGGCCGCGCTCCTCCCAGAGGAGATAGCGACGGCCTTCCACGTCGGCGGGCGCGTACTGCGGAGGAAGTTCAGCCTGCTGCGGTCCGGTCACGAGAGGGAAGTCTAATGCCGCTCCGCATTGGTCTTTCCAGGATCACGCTTTCCATGATCCTGTGACGAAACCCGCCGTATTTACGGGTTTGGCCACCGGATCATGAAAAACCGGCATCAGGGCGCCCCCGCCGCCGTGCGCTTCGGCGTCTGTGTCGCGATCGCAGGCGTAACCGTTGCCACCGCACCACGTGCCCAACGCGTCTCGGGCCCTACCTCGGGAAGCGTCGCCGACGCCTGCCAGCCAGCGATCGCGAGACAGACGCCGACTTTAGGCGGACTTCTCGCGCGGGGTGCGGCGCTGCGACTCGCGCGGCACCAGCGTCGGGTTCACGTTCTCGAGCACGGCCTCGGCGGTGATCACAACCCGCTCGACGTCCTTGCGGCTCGGCACCTCGTACATGACCGACAGCAGCACCTCTTCGAGGATCGCGCGCAGCCCGCGGGCGCCGGTGCCGCGCAGGATCGCCTGGTCGGCGACGGCCTCGAGCGCGTCGTCGGTGAACTCCAGGTCGACGCCGTCGAGTTCGAACAGCCGCCGGTACTGGCGGACCAGCGCGTTCTTCGGCTCGGTCAGGATCCTGATCAGCGCCTCGCGGTCCAGGTTGTGCACGCTCGTGATGACCGGCAGCCGCCCGACGAACTCGGGGATCATGCCGAACTTGAGCAGGTCCTCGGGCATGACGTCGGCGAACTGGTCGGCCGTGACCGGTCGGTCTTCACCCGGAGCACCGCGCCGAAGCCCATGCCGCTGCGGCCGACCCGCTGCTCGATGATCTTCTCCAGGCCGGCGAACGCGCCGCCGCAGATGAACAGCACGTTCGTGGTGTCGATCTGGATGAACTCCTGGTGCGGGTGCTTGCGGCCGCCCTGCGGCGGCACCGACGCGGTCGTGCCCTCCAGGATCTTCAGCAGCGCCTGCTGGACGCCCTCGCCGGAGACATCCCTGGTGATCGACGGGTTCTCGCTCTTGCGGGCGATCTTGTCGATCTCGTCGATGTAGATGATCCCGGTCTCGGCCTTCTTCACGTCGTAGTCGGCCGCCTGGATGAGCTTGAGCAGGATGTTCTCGACGTCCTCGCCGACGTAGCCGGCCTCGGTCAGCGCGGTGGCGTCGGCGATCGCGAACGGCACGTTCAGCAGCCGGGCCAGCGTCTGGGCCAGCAGGGTCTTGCCTGAGCCGGTCGGGCCGAGCAGCAAGATGTTCGACTTGGCCAGCTCGACGCCGTCCTCGGCGACCCGCTCGCCGCCGGACTGGATCCGCTTGTAGTGGTTGTAGACCGCGACCGACAGGCCCTTCTTGGCCTTCTCCTGACCGATCACGTACGAGTCGAGGAACTCGTAGATCTCGCGCGGCTTGGGCAGGCTGTCCCACTTGACCTCGGACGGCTCGGCGAGCTCCTCCTCGATGATCTCGTTGCACAGATCAATGCATTCGTCGCAAATGTACACGCCAGGCCCAGCTATCAGCTTCTTGACCTGCTTCTGGCTCTTGCCGCAGAACGAGCACTTCAGCAGGTCAGCGCCATCGCCAATGCGTGCCACCGCATTACTCCCTCTCCCCTGGGGCCGCCGCAGCCCGACCGTGAGCCGATCCGCAGCGGGCGGCTGCTGCGCCGTCTATTTGCCGGTAGAACCTAGACGGTACCGCCTCGGCGCCTCTCGTTGTCGCCTTCGGACCCCACCGCCGCGCGCGCCGTGGCAGCTGAGTCCTCGCGCTTAAGACGACACTACATCGGGCTGGCGCTTCAGCATCGTCAGTACGTCATCAACCAGCCCGTACTCCTTGGCTTCATGGGCGGTCAGGAACTTGTCGCGCTCGATGTCGTGGCGGATCTGCTCCTCGTCCCTGCCGGTGTGCCTGGCCAGCACCAGCTCCATCGCCGGCCGCATCCGCTGGATCTCCCTGGCCTGAATCTCCAGGTCACTGGACTGGCCGTAGCCGCTCTCGATGGCCGGCTGGTGGATCAGGATCCGCGAGTTGGGCAGCGCCATCCGCTTGCCCTTGGTGCCCGCCGCCAGCAGCACCGCCGCCGCCGACGCCGCCTGGCCGAGGCAGAAGGTCTGGATGTCCGGCTTGACGTACTGCATGGTGTCGTAGATCGCCATCATCGACGTCATCGACCCGCCGGGCGAGTTGATGTACATCAGGATGTCCCGGTCGGGGTCGATCGACTCCAGCGTGATCAGCTGCGCCATCACGTCGTTCGCCGACGCGTCGTCGATCTGCACGCCGAGGAAGATGATCCGCTCCTCGAACAGCTTGTTGTACGGGTTCATCTCCTTGATCCCGTACGGCGTCCGCTCGACGAAGGACGGCAGGACGTACCTGGCCTGCGGCGGCTGCCACAGCCCGTCGGCAGCATGCGCCGGCGGCCGGTTGCCTGTGTTCACTGTCTGCTCCTCCGCTCCCGGTCGAGTCCTCATGAAACCGCGCCCTCCGATGGGACCTCGGTCGGCGCTGCGCACCACGTGGTCGATGAATCCGTACTCCTTGGCCTGCTCGGCGGTGAACCACCGGTCCCGGTCCGAGTCGGTCTCGATCTGCTCGACGCTCTGGCCGGTGTGCATCGCCGTGCGCTCGGCCAGGATCCGCTTCACGTACAGGATCTGCTCGGCCTGGATCCTGATGTCCGACGCGGTGCCGCCGATGCCGCCGTGCGGCTGGTGCAGCATGATCTGGCGCGTGCGGCATCGCGTAGCGCTTGCCTGGCGCGCCCGCGCAGAGCAGGAACTGGCCCATCGACGCGGCCATGCCCATCGCGTACGTGGCGACGTCGTTCGGCACGTACTGCATCACGTCGTAGATGGCCAGGCCGGCGCTGACCGAGCCGCCGGGCGAGTTGATGTAGATGCTGATGTCGCGCTTGGCGTCCTCGGCCGCGAGCAGCACGAGCTCGGCGCAGATCCGGTTCGCGAGATCGTCGTCGACCTGCTGGCCGAGGAAGATGATCCGGTGCCGCAGCAGCCGCTGGAACAGCTGGTCGCCCAGCGGCAGCGCCGGGGCCTCCGTGGCCCGCGCGACCAGGCGCGACAGCTGATCATCGGCGACGTGGTCACGGTGCCCTCCTTGCTCTATGTCGTTGACAGTGACCCTAACCCGTGGCCAGGCCGGGAAGTCCCCCGCTGCGACCTGTTCGCTCTGGGCGCAGGCTCCGGCGGCGTCAGCAGGTCACGCAGGCTGATTCCGGGTCCTGGCGCCGCCTCGGCGTCATCGCTCGGCCGCGGGCCCTCGTCCGCGTCACCGTCGTCCGCCTCGGCGGCGTCGCGTCGGCCTCCTCGGCCGCGGCCTGATGTCGACATCGTGCCCGGCCTCATCGGTGACCTTGACCCGCTCCGCGATCAGGTCAGCGGCCTTGGACCGCAGCACGTCGGCGACGACCGCGCCGAGCTGGCCCCGGTCGGACAGCTGCCTGGCCAGCCGGTCCGGCGAGATGCCCAGCTGGTAGGCGAGCTGGGTCACGTACTGGCCAGCTCGTCCTGCTCGACGCCGAGCTCCTCCTCGGCAGCGAGCTTGTCGAGGATGAACCCGGCCTTGACCGACCGGCGCACGTCCTCGGCGAACTCCTTGTCGAGGTCCGGCGGTCAGGTTGGCGGCCTCGAGGTACTCCTCCATGGTGTCAGCCCGGCCGGGCCAGGCGCTCGGCCAGCGACTGCCTGCGGCTCTCGATCTCGTGCTCGACCAGGTCCTCAGGCAGCGGGATGTCGATCCGGGCGAGCAGGGCCTCGATGGCCCGGTCCCGGGCCTGGCCGGCCTGGCCCGCCCGGCGCATGGTCTCCATCTGCTTGCGGGTCCTCGACCGCAGCTCGCCGACGGTGTTGAACTCGCTGGCCGACTGCGCGAAGTCGTCGTCAAGCTCGGGCAGGTCCTTGACCTTGACGCTGCGACCGTCACGGTCACGTCGGCCGAGGTGCCAGCCAGCGTGCCCCCGGCCAGCTCCGCGGTGAACGTCTTGGTCTCGTCGGCGGACATCCCGATCAGCGCCTCGTCGAGCCCGTCCAGCATCTGCCCGCTGCCGACCTCGTAGGAGACGCCGGTGGCCTGCGCGTCCTCGACCGGCTTGCCGTCGACCTGGGCGGACAGGTCGATCGAGACGTAGTCGCCCTCGCCCGCCGGCTCGTCCGTGCCCGAGCGAGGCGAACCGCTCGCGCAGCGCGCCGAGGTACTCCTCGACCTGGTCCGGGCTCACGTCGGCGTCTCGACGGTGACCGGCATCCCGTCGATATCGGGAATCTCGAACTTCGGCCGGACGTCGACCTCGGCGGTGAACGCGATCTCCGTGCCGTCGTCGAGCTTGGTGATCTCCACCTCCGGCTGGCCGAGCGCGAACACCTCGTGCTCCTCGAGCGCCTTGGCGTACAGCTCGGGCACCGCCTCGTTGATCGCGTGCTCGAGCACGGCGCCGCGGCCGACCCGCTGGTCGAGGACCCGCGGCGGGACGTGGCCGGGCCGGAATCCCGGTATCCGGACCTGGCGGCCGACCTCGCGGTAGGCGTGGTCCAGGCTCGGCTTGAGCTCCTCGAACGGAACCTCGACGGTGAGCCGTACTCGGGTCGGGCTCAGTTCCTCGACGTCGGTCTTCACGACGTGGTCACTCCTTGGCTCCCGTTCCGGGGCGGGTTCAGGCCGCGGCCCGGGCACAGGTGGTCACGCACGGCTACGGCCGCCAAGTCTAGGGCAGTCCCGGGGTGTTCACCCGGGTCGGGTGGTGATCAAAAGCACCTCCTGGCGCAGCGTCGCGCGTACGTGCACGTGGCCGCCGGGGCCATCTGGCCGTCGGGCCGGCCGCCGCGCCGTCCCGGCCCAGCCGCGGCGGCGGGCTCAGAGCAGGTCGAGGCGGCGGGCCCGGGCGATCGCGGCGCGGCGTGAGGCCACGCCCAGCTTGCGGTAGGCCGAGCGCAGGTGCGTCTTCACCGTGTTGATCGACAGGAACAGCGCCTCGGCGATCTCCTGGTTGGTCAGGTGGGACGGCAGGAACCGCAGCACCGCGAGCTCGCTGTCGGTCAGCAGCACCTCGGCGTGCTCCCCCGCGCCGCCGCCCTCGGCGTGCGTGGTGCGCGAGACATGGGACAGCTGGGTGTCGAACCGCTCCAGGATCCGCCCGGCGAACCCGGCGCTCCGGCTCGTCGGCGGCACCAGCACGGTGATCGCCGACCGGACCGGCTGCCCGGCGTCGAGGAACACCCGGCAGGCGTCATCCGGCTCGGCCAGCGCGAGCGCCTGCTCGAGCAGCTCGGCGGCGGTCTCGGTACGCCCGAGCCGCCGGCCCGCCACCGCGGCTACCAGCAGCCCCGCCGTCTTGGCCTGGAGCGTCATCTCATCGGCCGTCGCGTCGAGGACCGGGCCGGCCACCTCGAGCGCGGGGGCGAACTCCCCCTCGGCCAGCAGCAGCCTGCCGCGCATCAGCAGGCTGTCGGCCCGGCCGGCCTGCGGCCCGTCGGCCTCGCCGTCCAGAGCGGCCCTGGCGCGCTCGGTGTCGCCCGTGCGCAGGGCGATCTCGCAGTCCAGCATGGTCAGCACCCAGTCCAGCTGCGGGTCGTCGGGCGCGCTGAGGTCGCGCAGCCGCAGCACCAGGCTCCGGGCTCCGGTGGCGTCTCCGTCGGCCAGCACGGCCCGGGCCCGGATCAGCGCGGCCACCACGCTGAGGTGCGGCTCGCCGGGCACCTGGTGCCGGCCCGCCACGTACTCGTCCGCGTCGTCGAGCAGCTTCCTGGCCCCGCCCAGATCGTCGCGCGCCAGGCTGAGCTGGGCCGACGCGAGCCCGGTCAGGCACGAGACCCCGGGGTCGCGGCTCCAGGCGGCCTCCCGTGGCTCGCCGAGGGCCTTCTCGGCCGCGGTCAGGTCCCCGTACCAGGCCTCGGCCAGCGCCTGCCACCCGCGGGCCCGGGCGCACAGCTCGGGCAGCCCGCCGGCCGTGAGCTGGCGGGTCGCGTGGTTCAGCGCGTACCGGGCCTCGTTGAGCTCCCAGCGGCGCAGCCGCGCCGTCCCGAGCGCGAACCAGAGCAGCCCGAGCGCCCGGTGCTCCGGCTGGGTGCCCGCGGTGGCCTGGGCCTGCTCGGCCAGACTCCAGGCCTGGGCCAGCAGGCCCGGGTCGGCCGCCGCCCGGCTCGCGGCCTGCATCACCCGCAGGGCCGCCAGCCAGGGCTCGAGGACCCGGCGCTCGCCCTGGGCGCAGCGTTCGAGCGACCGCTGGGCGCCGTCCAGGTGATGCGCGGCCCCGTCCGGGTCGCCGTTCCACAGCCTGGCCGCGGCCAGGGCCGCGGCCACGGCGGGGTCATCGGCCCGGCGCTCAGCCGGGAACTGGGCCAGCACCTGCTCCAGCGTGGTGGCGCCGCTGCGCACCAGCGCGGCGGTCCCGGCCTCGGCCAGCATGTGCGCGGCGTAGTCCCAGTCCTCGGCCTGGGCCGCGCTGCGCAGCGCGTCGATGGCCCGGTCGTGGGCCGCGTGCCAGCGGGCCGCGCGGCGCAGCAGGATCGGGACCTCGTGCGGGATCTCGCGGCTCCGCTCGGCCACCAGCACGTCGCGGAGCAGCGGGTGGTAGCGGTAGGCCGCGTGGTCGTGGCCCACCGCCTCGACGAAGTTGTTCTCCCGGCTGAGCCGCTGCAGCGTGCGGGCGCCGCCGGGCTCCCCGGTCAGCGTGTCGGCCAGGTCGCCCGACATCTCGTCGGTGACGCTGGTGCGCAGCATGAACAGCCGGGTCTCCGCGGGCTGCCGGCCGAGCACCTCGTCCCAGAGGTAGTCGGTGACCAGCGGCTCGTCCCCGGCGATGTCGGTGATCCGGCCGTCTTCCTCCCGGGCCCTGACGCCCATGGCCGCCAGCCGGAGCCCGGCCATCCACCCCTCGGTACGCCGGAGCAGCTCGTCCCGGGCGTAGGCATCCACGTCCAGGCCGAGCATGGCGAAGTACGCGGCGGCCTCCTCGGCCGTGCAGGCCAGGTCCGCCGAGGTCACATCGGCCAGCTCGCCCGCCACCCGCAGCCGCGCCAGCTGCAGCCGCGGCGGGCAGCGGCCGCTGAGGATCAGCCGCAGGGTGGGCGGTACGTGCCGGATCAGCAGGTCCAGGCCGGCCAGCACCGGGCCGTCGTCCGCGAGCTCGTGCACGTCGTCGAGCACCAGGGTGACCGGCTCGGTGAGCAGCTGCGCAGCCTCGACCAGGCGCAGCGGGACCGCGTCCGGCGGCGTGTCCTGCAGCGACTGCGCCACGTCGGCGGCCACGGTGCCCGCGCGGGTCAGCGCGGCCTGGACATATGGCCAGAACCGGGCCGGGTCGCGATCTTCGGCACCCAGGGTCAGCCACGCGACCCGGCGGGACGCGGGCGCGGCCGAGGC
Source organism: uncultured Actinomycetota bacterium (assembly GCA_963739645.1). Classification (GTDB taxonomy): domain Bacteria; phylum Actinomycetota; class Actinomycetes; order Streptosporangiales; family Streptosporangiaceae; genus JASHPR01. The sequence continues at coordinate 33,208 of CAVUBM010000023.1, read as the reverse complement.
CCATGACCCGCAGGCGACGGTCTTCCCGGCCCCGGCCGGGCCGGACACCACGGTCACCCGGTGCTGCGCGGCCTGCTCGATCAGGTCGATCACGCGGCGGCGGCGCAGGATGGCCAGGCTCAGCCGCGGTACCCGCAGCTTGTCCCCGAGTAGGTCCGTCCCCCCGACAGCCGCCGTCCTGATCCGGCGCGCCGCAGCAGACCCGCTGATGGTGCTCGACATTCTCATCCCCCGACGACGGCAGCGGCCGGCACGAAGCGATAAGAAGGTCCGATCCTCACCCTGTCGGGTGACATGCGGCCCGCTGCCCTCTTCAGCCTCGGTACCCCCGGTCCGCGGCGGCCAATCGCCATCAGGCCTGGCATAACGCCGGAACCCCTCACCCGGTCCGGGTGACATGGCACACGACACGGGGCCGGCCTGTCCCGCGCAGTAACCTCGTCCCCGGCGGCTGGACGACCGGGCGACCCTGGCCTCACCGGCGGGCTATTGTCACGCCAGAGTGCGTGGGCCCGGCCTGGACGGGCAGTAGGCTCTGTCGAGAAACGGGAGGAGGCCCCCGGTGACCATCGGAGCAAGCATCGCGCTCATCATCGTCGGCGCGATACTCAGGTTCGCCATATCGTGGGAGCCGAACGGGATCAACCTTCCCCTGGTCGGCCTGATCTTGCTGATCGCGGGCGTCGTCGGCCTGATCATCTCGCTCGCGCTGGCGATCAGCAAGAACCGGCGGCGCGGCGGCGAGCAGGTCTACGAGGAGCGCCGGTACACCGAGCCCCCGCGCTGACCCCGGCCGTCACCCCCTGAGCCTCGCCGTCACCTGATCCCCGGCCGTCACCCCTGAGGCCCGGCCGTCACCTGCAGAAATAGGTCCGCGGCGCGATCACCCTGCCCGGATGATGCCGTTCGCCCTGCCCCGTCCGTAGCGTCGCGAGAGTACGGCACCGGGCAGATCCGGTCAGGACACCGGACACCAGGCAACCCGCTGGCCGCGAGGGGAATCAGGGCCGACGGGGCCGGAACCGCGAGCGCTTGGCTCGCGGCCCGCAGAAAGGGGGGCTGCTTCATGAGCAGTGCACAGGAGCGACCGACCGGGACCACCGAGACCGCCGGGACGGCCGGCACCCCGCCCACCGGCACCGACGGCGCCACCACGCCGGCCAGCACGTCTGGCTACCAGCGTGGTGCGCACCGGAGCACCGGGTACGCCGAGCCGGGCGACGGCAGGACCGTGGCGGTGATGGGGTTCACCGCCCTGGCCGCGATCCTGATGATCCTCTCGGGCCTGTGGAGCTTCTTCGTCGGGTCACCGGGGTCATCAAGAGCTCGTTCTTCACCACCGTCCCGAACTACACGTTCCAGTACAACATTCACAACTGGGGCTGGACCCACCTGATCCTCGGCGCGGTCGTGTTCGCGGCAGGCGTCTGCCTGCTCCTCGGCATGACGTGGGCCAGGGTCGTGGGCATCGTGCTCGCCGTGATCAGCGGCATCGCGAACTTCCTGTTCCTGCCGTACTACCCGTTCTGGTCGATCGTGGTGATCGCGCTCGACGTGTTCATCATCTGGGCCCTCGTCAGCGGGGCCAGGCGTCCGGTCAGCTGACCGGACGCCGCCCGGGGCCGAGCAGGACCAGGCCCGAGATCCGGCGCCACACGCGAAGGCCCGGCCCGCCAGGCCGGGGCTTCGCCGTGCCCGCCTCAGGTGGCCGCGCGCAGTCCGGCCCGGTCCCCGAGCGCGTCGAGCGCCGCGGCGGTCTCGGCCAGCGCCACGTGACTCGCGGTCAGCGGATAGTTGCCCGCCAGGCACCCGCGCAGCGGATCGTACGCCTCGGACAGCAGGCCCACGTCGTTGCGCAGCTCGAGCAGCCGCACGAATACCTGGCGCGCCTCAGCCCCGCGCCCCATCGCGGCCAGGGCCTGGGCCAGCCAGAACGTCGCGGGCAGGTAGCCGATGTCCCCCGCCGGCAGACCGGCCACGCCGTCCCCCTGACCCCGCTCGTGCCGCAGCAGCACCCCGCCGCGGTCCAGCTCCCGCGCGACGAACGCGGCGGTGCCCCGCATCCGCTCGTCCCCGGGCGGCAGGAATCCTCGCTGGGCCAGGCGGAGCAGGCTGGCGTCCGGGCCCGCTCTTTCCTAGGCCTGAACGAAAGTCGATGCGCTGGTGTCGTAGCCACGGCCGAGGACGTCCGCCTTGATGTCCGAGCTGAGCCTGCGCCAGCGGTCGGCCGGCCCGGGATCACCGAAGCGCTCGATCATCTTGACCGCCGCGTCGGCCGCGGCCCAGACCATGACCTTGGAGTGCACGAACTGGCGCAGCGGGCCGCCCACCTCCCAGATCCCCGCGTCCGGCTCGCGCCACGCCGACTCCAGCAGGTCGAGCACCTCCTCGGCGTCCCACGGGTCGCGGGACCCGGCCAGCCCGGCCATCCGCGCGGCCAGCCGGGCCGTCAGCACCTCACCGAACGCGTCCAGCAGCAGCAGGCCGGCCGCGGCGTTGCCGATCCGCACCGGCTGGGCGCCGTCGTAGCCGGACAGCCAGCCGAGCTCGATCTCCGGCAGCCACCGCTGCCCGGTCACCCCGTACAGGTCCTGCACCCGGGAGGGTGCGCCCGCGACCGCGGAGATCATCCAGTCGAGCAGCCGCGCGGCCTCATCACGGGCCCCGCAGTGCAGCAGGACGCCGATCGCGGCCGCGGCGTCGCGCAGCCAGCAGTACCGGTAGTCCCAGTTCGCCGAGCCCGACGGCTGCTGCGGCAGCGATGTGGTCGGTGCCGCCACGATCCCCCCGGTCGGCGCTTAGGTCAGGGCCTTGATGGTGATCAGGGACCGGATAACCGCTTCGTGCCATTCGCCCGCGTACGTCAGGCCCGCGACCCAGTCCTGCCACCAGCGCGCGGTGTGGTCGATCACCGCCGGGACCAGCGGCGGATCGGGCTGGCCCGCGCGGGCGTCCCGCCAGACCAGCGCGAAGGGCACCTTGTCGCCTTCGCCGACCGAGAGCCTGGCGGCCGCGACGCCCCGCGTGCGGCGCACGTGCGCGGGCCCGAACAGCCACAGCGTCTGGGCGCCGGCGGAGATGCGGTAGGCGTCGCCGCGCCGCTGCACCCGGGGCTCGGCGGACCCGTACTCGAAGGACGCGCCGAGCGTCATCCGCAGGTCCACCTGACCGCTGATGCCCTCGACCATCCGGACCAGCACCGGGTCGGTGTCCCTGGGTGGCATGCAGTCGGTCACCCGGACGCGGCCCGAGTCCACGCTGAACTCGGTCTCCAGCACCAGGGTGCCGGGCCGGTAGCGGCGCTGTACCCGGCGGTTCCCGGCGGCGGGCGCGATCTGCCAGCGCCCGTGCCGGTCCTCGCCGAGCAGCGCGCCGAAGCAGGCCTCGGAGTCGAACCGGGGCAGGCAGAGCCAGTCGATCGATCCGTCGGTGCCCACCAGCGCCGCCGAGTGCAGATCGCCGATCAGCGCGTAATCCTGGATCGGCAGCGACATCGGCAACCCCCCGTCGGCTCCGGCAGCCTCCGCGACAGCCTCCTGCGCTCCGAGCCCGGTGTCGTCATCCCCACCAGGTGAGCGGTGGTCAGGCGTACTGGCGGCGGTAGGGGCCGTCGGCCCGCATGAGCTCGCGTGGGGCCGCGCTGCACCACGCGGCCGCGGTCCAGGACGACGATCTCGTCGACCTGATCGAGCCCGTCGGGCGCGTGGGTGATGAGGAGGGTGGCCCGGCCCGCGGTCGCGGCCAGCAGGTCGGCGGTGAGCGCGGCTCTGGCCTCGGGGTCGAGATGGGCGGTGGGCTCGTCCAGCACCAGGACCGCCGGGTCGGCGAGCAGCGCCCGGGCCAGGGCCAGCCGCTGCCGCTCGCCGCCGGACAGAGCTGCGCCGTCGCGCGCCCACCCGGGTGTCCCACCCGTGCGGCAGGGACTGGATAAAGGGCAGCAGCCGGGCGCGTGCCGCGGCGGCATCCAGCTCGGCGCCGGACGCGCCCGGCCGGGCCAGGTGCAGGTTGTCCCGCAGGGTGGCGTTGAAGATGTGCGGGTCCTGCGGGCAGCCGCCGATCACCGTGCGGACGTCGTCGGCCGCGTACCGCGGCCAGGTCGGCGCCGCCCAGGGTGACGGTCCCGCCGCAGGGGTCGCAGAAGCGCAGCAGGACGGCGGCCACCGTGGACTTGCCGGCGCCGCTCGGGCCGATGAGCGCCACCCGCCGCCCGGGCGGCAGGTCGAGGTCGAACCCGTCCAGCGCGAGCGGGCCGCCCGGCTGGTACCTGACCTGCACCCCGCGCAGCCGCACGGGCAGCGGCCCGGCGGGCAGCGGGAGCGGCGTCGCGGGGTCGGCAACCGGGTCGGGCGCGTCGAGGACCGCGCCGATCCGGCGCGGCCGAGGCGCGGGAGGCGCCGAGCTGGAGGGCGGCGGCGGGCAGCGCGGTGACCGCCTCGAAGGCCGCCAGCGCGGTGAGGGTCACCACGGCCAGCGGCACCCGGGTCAGCGTGCCGTCGCCCACGGCCGCGACCCCGAGGACCAGAACCCCCCATAGGGTCAGCCCGGCGACCGCGACCGTGAGCCCGCTGCCCAGCCCGGCGGCCGCGGCCGAGCGCCGGGCCAGCGCCGTGAGCCTGCGGTCCGCGGCGTCGGCGGCGGCGAGCGCGAGCGTCCTGCGCTCCGAACGCGTGCAGCTCGGCCGCGCCGGACAGCACGTCGGTCAGGGTCGCGCCGAGCTCACCGCGCGCCGGGGCGGTGACCCGGGCCGCCCGGCGGGAGGCCGCCACGGCCACGGCTGGCACCGCGACGCCGGCCAGCAGCAGGCCGATGGCCAGCACGCCGCCGGCCGGCACCAGGATGAACAGGCCCGCGGTCACCGCGCCCGCGCCGACCAGGGCCGCGGCCAGCGGCGGGCCGACGCCGCGGATGAACAGGTCCTGGGTGGCGTCCACGTCGCTGATCAGGCGGGCCAGGAGGTCGCCGGAGCGGAACGTGGCCAGCCCGGCCGGGGCCAGGCGCTCCAGCCGCCGGTAGATCGTGACCCGGATGTCGGCCAGGACCCGGAACGCGACGTCGTGCGAGGCGAGCCGCTCGACGTAGCGGAACACCCCGCGCCCGATGCTGAGCCCGCGGACCGCGACCACGGCCACGGAGATGGCCAGGATGCTCGGGTGCAGCGAGGCGCGGGCGAGCAGGAACCCGGACACGGCCAGCAGCGCCACGGCACATCCGGTGGCGGCCGCGCCCGCCAGCACCGACACGCATCAGCTGAACGCGCAGCGGCCGGGCCAGCCACAGCAGCCGGAGCAGCGGCCGGGCCGCGGCCGCGCCGCGGGGCCCAGCGGATCCGCCCGGCCCAGGCCTGGCCCCCGCGGGACCTGCCGGCCGGGCGCCGCGCGCGCGGCCAGGCTCACCGGGTCACCGCCGCGGGCACGGCGGCGGACCGGGCGGGCTCGGCCAGCAGCCGCCCGCGCTCGAGCCTGATCACGCGGCCGGCGCCAGCGGCCCACCCCGGGCCGTCGGTCAGCTGATGCGTGACCAGCACGACGGTCCGGTCGGCCAGGACCGTGTCCAGGACCTCCGCGATCTGGCGGGCGGCCGCCGGGTCCAGGTGCGCGGTGGGCTCGTCCAGCAGCAGCAGCGGCGCGTCCCGCAGGAACGCGCGGGCCAGCGCGATCCGCTGCCGCTGGCCCGCGGACAGCCGCAGCGCCCGCTCCCCCAGCTCCGCGTCATACCCGCCGGGCAGGGCCTCGATGAACTCCGCCGCGCCCGCCAGCCGGGCCGCCCGCTCGATGTCGCCGGGGCTCGCGCCGGGCTGGCCCAGCGCAATGTTGTCCGCGGCACTGCCCGCGAACAGGTGGGGCTGCTGCGGCACCCACGCGATCTGGGCCCGCCACGGATCGGCGCCGAGCGTGGCCAGGTCGGCGCCGCCGGCCTGGATCGTGCCCGCGGCGGGCTGGATGAACCGGAGCAGCAGCGCGAGCAGCGAGCTTTTGCCCGCGCCGCTCGGCCCGGTGACCACCAGGCGCTCGCCCGGCCGGATGGTCAGGCACACCTCGTCCAGCGCGGGATGCGGGCGCCCGGGGTAGGCCACGGTCACGCCGTCCAGCCTGATCGCGTCGGCGCGCAGGTCGACGCGTCCAGCGGACGGGACCGGGGAGGTGGGAGGGGGGCCCGCGACCGGCCAGCCGGGGTCGGCGACCGGCCGGCCGGGGCCGACTGGGCGGGGGCTGGGGGTGTCCTCCCGGCCGGGAGCCGCGGCCTGTGCCCGCGGTCCGCCCGGGTGCGGAGTCTCCAGTATCTCAAGGACCTGGCCGGCGGCTGCGGCGCCCTCCATACTCGCGTGGAACTGGGCGCCGACCGCGCGCAGCGGCAGGAAGGCCTCGGGGGTCAGCAACAGCACCAGCAGCGCCGTCTCATACCCCAGGTGACCAGCCAGGAGCCGGAGCCCGACCTCGACCGCGACCAGGGCGGTGGCGATCGCCGCGGACAGCTCGAGCACCAGGGCGGACAGGAAGGCCACCCGCAGCGCGGACATGGTGGCCGCCCGGTGCTCGCCGGTGACCTTCCCGATCACCTGCTCCTGAGCCTTCGCACGGCCGAACACCTTCAGCGTGGGCAGGCCCTCGACCACGTCGAGGAAATGCCCGGCCAGGGTGGCCAGCAGCTGCCACTGCCGCTGGGTCTTGGCCTTGGTGTGCCAGCCCACCAGCACCGCGAACACCGGGATGAGTGGCAGCGTCACGGCGATGACGACCGCGGAGATCCAGTCCGCGAGCGCCACCCGCACCAGCACCGCGACCGGGACCGCCACGGCGAGCACGAGCTGGGGCAGATAGCGGGCGAAATAGGTGTCAAGCCCGTCAAGTCCCCTGGTCGCCAGCGTGGTGATCTCCCCGGTCCGCTGCTCGCCCGAGCCAGGCCGGGCCGAGCCGCAGCGAGCGCGCGGCCAGCGCGCGCCGGAGCTGGGATTTGACGTCAGCGGCCGCGCGCAGCGCCGCCACCTCGCCGCCGTAGGTCACCGCCGCCCGCGCGGCCACGACGCCGAGCAGCGCCAGCAGCGTGCCCCACAGCGCGGTCACGGCCGCGCTCCCCCGCGCGGCGCCGGCGAGCGCATGTGCGAGCAGGCCCGCCTGGGCGAGGATCAGCACCGTGCCCGCGAGCCCGAGACCCACGGCGGCCGCCAGGTAGCGGCGGGCGGCCCGCGCATAGCGGAGCAGACGTGGATCAACCGGCCGCACGGCATTTCCTCACGGGCGCAGCATGCCGCAGCGAGCGCCTGCGCCGATTCACCCTAGCCGGGTGACGTGCAGAAGCTGCAGCTCAGGGACGGTGACCCGATGCGCAACCCGGACCTCAGCCAGGACGAGCGAACTGAGCTGGAACATCTTCGCGCCGAGGTGACCGACCTTCGCGTCCAGCGGGCTCATCAGATGCGAAGCCGCCGGATGGGCTGGCGGGCTCCGGTCGCGTCGGTGCTGATCGTGATCGGCTGTGTGCTGGCCCCGGTGTCGGTGCTGGGCGTATGGACCGCCAACCAGGTCTCCGACACCAGCCGCTACGTGGCGAACGTGGAGCCGCTGGCGGGTGACCCGGCGATCCAGAACGCCCTCACGGACAAGCTCACGAACGCGATCACCAGTCGCCTCGACGTGACCGGCCTCACCGACCAGGCCGCCTCCGCGCTGTCCAGCCGGGGCCTGACCCGGGTCGGCAGCCTGCTCAAGACGTTTGGCCCGTCGATCGCCAGCTCGGTGGCTGGTTTCATCCACGGGCAGATCCACAAGATCGTGACCGGCCCGCGGTTCGCCCGGGCCTGGGTCCAGGCCAACACCGTGATGCATCAGCAACTGGTCAAGGCGCTGTCCGGGCGCGGCGGTGCGGTCAGCGTCAGCAACGGGCAGGTCGTGATCGACCTGGCGCCCTTCATCAACATCGTCAAGCAGGACCTGGCCGCACACGGGTTCACGCTGGTGAACAGCCTGCCGGACATTCACCCCACGCTGACCCTGTTCTCGGCCAAGTACCTGGTCAAGGCGCAGACCGGATACCGGCTCATCAACGACCTCAAGATCGTGCTGCCGATCCTCACGCTGCTGCTGCTCGCCGCGGGGGTGTACATCGCGCGCGGCCACCGGCGGGCGCTGATCGGGGCCGGGCTCGGCTTCGCCGCGTCCATGCTGGTGCTCGGCGCTGGCCTGACGATCTTCCGCAGCATGTACCTGAACAGCGTTCCGGGCAGCGTGCCCGCCGACGCCGCGGCCGCCCTGTTCGACACGCTGGTCCGGTTCATCAGGACCGCGCTGCGCACCCTGCTCGTCGCCGGCCTGGTCATCGCGGCCGGCGCCTTCTTCACCGGGCCGTCGGTGACCGCGGTCCGGACCCGGTCCGCCCTCGGCTCCGGCCTGGGCTGGCTCCGGCGCAGCGGCGAGCATGCGGGCCTGAGCACCGGCCCGGTCGGCAGGTGGACGTACGCGCACCGTACCGGGCTGCGCGTGGGCGCGGTGGCGCTGGCCGCACTGGTGTTCGTGTTCTGGGGCCAGCCCACGGCGGTGGTCGTGATCCTGATCGCGATCCTGCTGCTGGTGGTTCTCGGGCTGATCGAGCTGATCGGCAGGCCAGCCGCGGCCACCCGTGACCGGCTGGCTGCGCGGGAACGGGACCGCTATCGTCATCGGGGTTCTCGTGGCGGCCGGACCGGGTTAATTTACCGATGCCTCACCCTTGCCGGATGATTCCCGAACTCCCCAGGCGGTCATACTTGATCCCGTGGATCCGATCGACCGACTGCGCGTGGCAGGCAAGCGCGTGACCGACCCGCTGGAGTCGCTCTCCCAGCACGTCGCTGACCGCGTGGTCGATCTCGTCGTCCAGGCCCTGGACGTGAACGCACTGGTGCGGCGGGTCGACCTCAACGCGGTGCTCGACCGGGTCGACATCAACAAGATCCTGGCCCAGGTGGATGTGTCCGCGCTGGTCGCCCGCGTGGACATGAACGAGATCCTGGCTCAGGTGGACGTGTCCGCATTGATCGACCGCGTGGACCTCAACGAGGTTCTCCAGCGTGTCGACGTGGGCCGCCTGATCGATCGCGTCGACGTCAATGACATCGTCGGACGCATCGACATGGACCGGATAATTGAGGACACGAACCTGGGCGCGGTCATCGCCAGGTCCTCGGCCGGGGTGACCACCGAGGTGCTAGATGCGGCGCGCAGCGGGGCCGTGGGGCTGGACCGGTTGATCGACCACTGGGTGGGCCGCGTGTTCTTTCGCAAGCATCCCCGCCCGCTGGCCCCGGGGGCCCTGCGCAGTGGCACCGCGATTGATGCCGAGGTCTCGCCGTGACCGCCCGCACGCAGGACCCCGGCTGGGGCACGCTGCAGGGCAACTACGCGGGCTCGGTGTCCCGGTTCGCCGCCTACGCCATCGACACCGCCGTGAGCTCGGGCCTGTTCGCCTTGGGCCTGGCCGTCGTGTCCTACGTGACGTCGGTGGTGACCGGGCACTCGGTCAGCTGGAACCGCGGCAACATCGCCGTGGCCGCCATCTTCGTGCTCTGGCAGTTCTTCTACTTCGGCTACTCGTGGGCCGCGGGCGGCAAGACGATCGGCATGGCGATCCTGGGCATCCGCGTCGTCCGCGCCGACGGCGCGGTCGTGGATCCGTGGCGGGGGGTCGTGCGCGCACTGGTGTTCCCGCTCGGCTTCCTGCTGTTCGGCCTGGGCTTCCTCGGCATCCTGGTCGGGCGCGAGCACCGGGCCCTGTACGACGTGATCGCGGGCACCACGGTCGTGTACTCCTGGGACGCGCGGTCCGCCCGGCTCGGCTTCCTCACCCGCCAGCCCGGTCAGGATCGCCCAAAGGTGGATGAAACCGGCACAGAGTGACCGGCGCGACCATCCGCCGCGGGTGACGTCGCGGAGCCGGGAAGGCGCCAGAGTTAACCTCACGCGGAGTGTGCCCTCACCCCGAGCTACGGAAAGGACTGTGCTCATGACCGTGCCCGCCAATGCCGAAGTTGACGACGCGACGAGAGAGGCGCTGGCCGGCCTGTCCACGGGCGACCATAGCGTTCTGGATGAGGTTCTGGAGTTCCGTGAGTCCGAACAGCACAAGAGCGGCCTGGACGCGCGCACCTTCTCCCTCGTGAAGATCGCTGCCCTCATCGCACTGGACGCACCTCCGGCCTCCTACCTCTGGCAGGTAGCCAACGCGCTGGACGCCGGCGCCACGCCGCAGGACATGCTGGGCGTGCTGCGCGCGGTCACGCCGCAGGTGGGCGGGCCCCGGGCGATAGCGGCCGCGCCGGAAATCATGGTCGCGCTCGGGCTTGAGCTGCCCGAGCGATTCGAATAACCCCCGAGTCAGCCTGAGGAGGCACTCATGTTCAGGCGACGACGTCCCCTGATGCGCGCGGCCGTAGTCGGCGGCGGCGCGTATGTTGCGGGCAAGAGAAGAGCTCAGCGATCAGCAGAGCAGCAACAGCAAGAGGATGAGCAGAACGAGCGCATCTCCGGCGTGGAACAGCAGCAGCAGCAGGGTACGGCCCCGCCGGCACCCGCCCCGGCCGCCGCCCCCGCCGAGCCGTCCATGCTGGACCAGCTGAACCAGCTCACCAGCCTGCATCAGCAGGGCGCTTTGTCCGATTCCGAGTTCACGGCCGCCAAGGCGAAGCTGCTCGGCGGCTGACTCGGCCGGCCACAGCCGGGGGATAGCCGGCCGTTGCCGCCGGGGTGGCGCCGGCAGGCGCCACCCCGGCCGGCGGCCGCTCTCAGCGGCGGCGGGACACGCGCCGTGCGGTGCGGTGCGCGGTGCGCCGCGAGACTCTGCGTGATCCGAACATGTCATCCTCCCGGGTTATGAGGCGGATGGACCGGTACCGGGCGAACGGCTGAACAGAGTGACCGGATGGTCCGGTCAGGTGGCCGCGCCCGCCGTCTCGATGTCGTGCAGTTCCTTGGCTTCCTCGGCCGACATCAGCCCGACGTCGATGAGGTCGAGCGGGCTGATGAACCCGTCGCTGATGCGGAAGCCCCCAGCCCGCGCGACCGCGTCGCGCAGCGATACCGCCCAGTGGTGCTCGAGCAGGATGAGCGCGGCCGCCGAGTTGTTCGGGATGTCCTCGAGCACATCCCAGCCGTCCTCGTCGGTGAAGGCGTGCACGCCGTTCTCGGCCGCGGTCTCGGCGCCGACCACCGCGCCTTCCTCGCCGTCGACGCCGAGACCGACCAGGGCACCGATCGTGCTGCCCAGCTCGACGGCCTCGTCCTCGGTCAGGTTGCTGAGGTGCTCCACCTCGACCTCGCCGTCCGCGTCCTTGTAGACGGCCAGCGAGTCGATCACACGCACCGTGTCGGTGGCGCGCAGGCGCTCGAGTTCGGCGATGATCTCACCGTGGAAGTCGGGCTGGTTGAACCCCAACACGAGGAGCTGCACAGGGCCAATTGCCATGTTGTTACCTCTTTCGTGTGATCGGCGGATTCTCCGGCACTGCCTGCAGGCACCGGTCCGGCAACGCACCCCGGGCCCGGTCCCCCTCCTGCGACCTCTACTCCGCCAGGATCCGGCCGGGCGGGCTCCTCGCGCATCACACGATGGGGGTGGTCTGCCGCCCGACGGCGCGGGAAGGGGACGGCCATGACCGCACCGCCGGTGAACCAGGACCTGCTCCAGGCCACGAGCCCGCTGCGGACGCCCCGGGCGGCCGCCGTGGCCGGGATCGTGTTCTCGGTGCTCCTCATCACCTCGCTGGTGCTGCTCGAAGTGGCCACCCCTGCCGATCCGGCTGACCCCGGGGTATGGCTGACCGATTCGGGACGGCGGACGGTCGTGTCGGTCGCGCTGAACCTGATCCCGTTCGCCGGGATCGCCTTCCTGTGGTTCATCGGCGTGATCAGGGACCGGATCGGCCGGCGCGAGGACCGCTTCTTCGCCACGATCTTCATGGGCAGCGGCATCCTGTTCGTCGGCATGATGTTCGTGGCCGCAGCGGTGGCCGGCGGGCTGATCGCCACCGCCGGGTCCCGGCACTCGGGCTCGCCGGACACGGGCACCCTGGCCCTGGGCCGCAACGTCACCGACGCCCTGCTGAGCATCTACTCGGTGCGTATGGAGGCGGTGTTCGCGATCACCACGGTCACCATCGCGCGGCACACCAAGATCGTCCCCAAATGGCTCAGCGTGGCCGGGCTCGCGACCGCCCTGGTGCTGCTCGTGGGCGTGAGCATCTCGGTCTGGGTGGAGCTCCTGTTCCCGGCGTGGATCCTGGCGCTGAGCCTGGACATCCTCATGGCCGGCCGACGGGCCTCCGGGGACGCTGGCGCGGGCGCCAGCGGCTAGGTGGCCGTTCACCGGCCGTTCACCCGGCCAGGGTGACACAGCGGGCCGGGCCGCCGGGCATGGTACTGGCACACCAGGCAGAGGGGAGCCGACAATGAGCGTGTCCACGGCCACGAGGCCGACCCGGACGGCACCGCGGTACCAGCTCGATTCGGCGCTGGGCCGGCTGACCCCGGCCGAGCGCGCGGTGCGGGGCAAGGCGGCGCGGGCCGAGGTGCCGCTCGAGAGCCACGCGGTGTTCGACCCGCCGCCGAACCGGCCCGACCCGATCAGCCTGCTCGAGGAGCAGGCGAAGACCCGGGTGCCGGACGCTGGTGCCGGTCCGCTACGGGCGGATGATGGTCTCCCCGTTCACCTACTACCGCGGCGCGGCCCTGCCCATGGCCGCCGACCTGGCCACCACCCCGGTGTCGGGCCTGGCCGTGCAGGCCTGCGGCGACGCTCACCTATCCAACTTCGGGGTGTTCGGCTCCCCCGAACGCCGCCTGGTGTTCGACGTCAACGACTTCGACGAGACCCTGCCCGGTCCCTGGGAATGGGACGTCAAGCGGCTGGCCGCCAGCCTGGAGGTCGCCGCGCGGGGCAACGGGATCCCGGCCAAGAAGCGGGCCGCGATCGTGGCCGCCATGGTCGCGCGGTACCGGCAGGCGATGCGCACCTTCGCCGGCCTGAGCGACCTGGCGGTCTGGTACGCGCGAGCCGATCTGGAGGAGCTGCGCCAGCAGTTCCAGGACCAGCTGGACGCCAAGCGCCGCAAGCAACTCGACAAGGGCATGGCCAAGGCGCGGACCAGGGACAGCATGCAGGAAGTGGCCAAGCTGACCCGGATGGTGGACGGCCGGCCCCGGATCGTCTCCGACCCGCCGCTGCTGGTGCCGATCGACGAGCTGATCGCTGAGCGGATCAACCGGGTGGAGTTCGTCCGGGAGCTGACCGGCCTGATCGCCGGGTACCGGCGCACGCTGGAGACCGACCGCCGGTTCCTGCTGGAGCAGTTTCGAGTTCTGCGACATGGCCCGCAAGGTGGTGGGGGTGGGCAGCGTCGGAACCCGCTGCTGGATCATCCTGCTGCTCGGCCGCGATGACTCTGATCCGCTGTTCCTGCAGGTCAAGGAGGCCGATACGTCGGTGCTCTGCCCGTTCGTCGGGGCCAGCAAGTTCCCCAACCAGGGCCAGCGGGTGGTCGCGGGCCAGCGGCTGATGCAGGCCTCCAGCGACATCTTCCTGGGCTGGCAGCGCGGGACCGGCCCGGACGGCAAGTCCAGGGACTTCTACGTCCGCCAGCTGCGTGACTGGAAGTTCTCCATGGACATCGACGTCATGCCAGCGCGCGGGATGCGGCTGTACGGGGAGCTGTGCGGGTGGACGCTGGCCCGGGCCCACGCCCGGTCCGGCGACCGGATCGCGATCGCGTCCTATCTGGGCGGCTCGGACAAGTTCGATCAGGCCATTACGCAATTCGCCGCGGTCTACGCCGACCAGAACGAGCGCGATCACGCCGCGCTGGTCGCCGCGGCCTCCTCGGGACGGATCACCGCAGAGCACGATCTGTGAGGGCAGGGTGAGGAGGGTGTTGGCGCCGAGGTGACCACCCCGCTCGATCTGCTGTCGGTCCTGCGGTCCCGGAGCTATCTGGGGCTGCTCGTGCTGGCCGCGGTCATCGGTGTGCCGGTCTCGGCCACCGCCTACGGGTTCCTCGCGCTGGTCAGCCGCGCCCAGGAGTGGATCTTCACCACGCTGCCCCGCGGGCTGGGTTTTGGCTCCGAGCCGCTGTGGTGGCCGGTTCCGCCGCTGGTGCTGGCCGGGGCGCTGGTCGGGCTCACGATCCGGTACCTGCCGGGTACGGGAGGGCGCTCCCCCGCCGACGGGTTCAAGGCGGGCGAAGGGCCGCCCTCGCCGGTCCAGCTGCCCGGCGTCGTGCTGGCCGCGCTCGCCGCGCTGAGCCTCGGCGTGGTGCTGGGGCCGGAGGCACCGCTGATCGCGCTCGGCGGCGGGCTCGGAGTCTGCGCGGTCCGGCTGGTCAAGCGGGGCGCTCCTGATCGGGCCCGCGCCGTGGTGGCCGGGGCCGGGAGCTTCGCCGCGATCAGCACGCTGTTTGGCTCGCCCCTGCTCGGCGCCTTCCTGCTGATGGAGGCCGCCGGAGTGGCCGGTGACACGCTGGAGCTGCTGCTGCTGCCCGGGCTGCTGGCCGCTGGCGTCGGCTCGCTGATCTTCATCGGCCTCGGCGCCTGGACCGGTCTGGGCACGTTCTCGCTGGCCATCGGGCATGTGCCGCACCTCGGCCCGCCGCACATCGGGGAATTCGGGTGGGCGCTGGCGATCGGGGCGGTAGCCGCGGTGTTCGGGTCCGGGATCCGCAGGCTCGGGCTGCGGCTGCGGCCGGGGATCGAGCGGCGGCTGATGCTGGCCACGCCCGTGGCCGGCCTGGCCGTGGCCGGGCTGGCGGTCGCGTTCGCGGCGGCGACGGGGAGGGCCTCATCCGAGGTGCTGTTCTCCGGCCAGAGCGCCCTGGGGCCGCTGATCACGCACAGCGCCTCGTACTCCGTGACCGCGCTGGTGCTGCTGCTGGCCTGCAAGGGCCTCGCTTACGGGACCTCGCTGAGCGCCTTCCGCGGCGGGCCGGTCTTCCCGTCGATGTTCCTCGGGGCGGCGGGCGGCATCGCGCTCGCGCACCTGCCCGGCCTGGCGCCGGTCGCGGGCGCGGCCATGGGCATCGGCGCGATGTGCGCAGTGATGCTGCGGCTCCCGCTGACCTCGGTCCTGCTGGCCACGCTGCTGCTGTCGTCGGACGGCATCGCGGTCATGCCGCTGGTGATCGTCGCGGTCGTGGTGGCCTACGTCCTCTCGGCGCGGTTGCTGCCGTCCCCGGCCAAACCCGGGCCGCAGGCCGCCGGCGGTGCGGCGGCCCCGGCCAGCGGAGACCCGGGCGCCCGCCAGGACCGGGCCGCCGAACCGGGGGTGGCCAGGAGATGACCGGCCTGCCGCCGGCGGCGGGGCGCCACCGGCCCAACGTGCTGGTGATCGTCTGGGACGACGCGAGCATCGCGATGTGGAGCGCGTTCGGTGGGCTGATCGAGACCCCGAACCTGACGTGGCTGGCCGGGCGGGGACTGCGCTTCTCGCAGTGGCACACGCCAGCGCTGTCCTCACCCACCCGGTGCTGCCTGCTGACCGGGAGCGAGTACCACGACGGCTGCCGGGCCTGGGCTTCCCGGAGCTTGCGCGGGTGGCAGGAGCAGAGCGTGATCATCCCGCCGGACTCCGGGACGCTGGCGGAGATCCTGGGCAGTCATGGCTACCGCAGCTACTGCGTGGGCAAGTGGCACCTCAGCCCGTCTCAGGCCGGCCTGATCACGAGCTCACGCCAGACCTGGCCGCTGGCCCGGGGGTTCGACCGCTACTACGGGTTCCTCGGCAGCCAGACCAGCCCGCGGTGCCCCGACCTGGTCTACGACAACCAGCACATCGACCCCTCGTACCCGCCCGAGGACGGCTACCACCTGAACGGGGACCTCGCCGACATGGCCATGGAGTTCATCCGGGACGGGCAGCGCACCGGCCCGGCCACGCCCTGGCTCTGTTATCTGTCGTTCGGCCCGAACGACGTCCCGCAGGAGGCGCCGCGCGAGTGGGCCGACGCTTGCCGCGGCCGGTTCGACCTGGGCTATGACCGCTACCGCGAGCTCGTACTGGCCAGCATGAAGCGGCTCGGCGTGGTGCCAGCGGACACCGGCCTGGCCCCGCCCAGCCGGCGCCCGGGGGGCGGCACGGCGCCCGACGGCCGCCCGGCCCGGCCGTGGCGCTCGCTGAGCGCGGAGCAGCGGCGGGTCAGCAGGCAGTTCGCCGAGTCATCTGCGGTCCTGGGCTGCTACACCGATCACCAGGTCGGGCGGCTGCTTGGGTACCTGCAGGAGTCCGGGCAGCTCAAGGACACGATCGTGGTGGTCTGCTCGGCCAACGCGATGAGCCCGGCAGGCGGCCGGGGCGGCCCCCCGGGCGGCGACCTGCGGCCCGGCGCGGCGGGCGCCGGCCACGACGCGGCCGGATGGGCCTGGGCCTTCCGGACGCCGTACCACCTGGCCCGGCAGTACTCGCTGGGCGGCAGCGTGGCCAGCCCGCTGATCATCAGCTGGCCGCGGGAGATGGCGGACGTGGCGGGCGGCGTACGCGACCAGTACCATCACGCGGTCGACATCGTGCCCACGATCCTCGATTGCGCCGGCCTCGACCGGCCGCGGCGCATCAACGGCTACGCGCAGACCCCGATGCACGGCGTCAGCATGCGGTATACATTCAGCGCGCCCGGTGCGCCCAGCACCAGGCAAACCCAGCTCTACGAGATGCCCGGCGCGCACGCCATCTACCGGGACGGCTGGAAGGCAGTCGCCGGGCGCCGGGTGACCGCAGGTGGCAGCCACGACTCCGCCGGGACCTGGGAGCTGTACCACGTGAGCGCCGACCGGGCGGAGATCCGCAACGTGGCCGCGCAGCACCCGGAGAAGACGGCGGAGCTCGCCGCGCTGTGGGAAACGGCGGCGGGCCGGGAAAGCAGCCGGGGCCGCCGCCCCCAGCCGCGGCGGCGCGCCTCCGCCGCAGCCTGGGCCCGGCCGGCGGCGCCCGCCTCCGGTTCCCGCGTCGCCGGCGGAGCGGGGTGACGGCGGCGCCCGGCGCCCGCGCCGACGGTCAGCCAGCAACCGTCGTGTGCGCCGGCCCGGGGAGCGGGGTGCGGGTCAGCGGCTACGGGCGGGGCGGCCGAGATCCGGTCCGGCTGGCAGCCCCCGGCGGCTTGCGGTGGTGCACGGCCGGGTTCCGGCTGCGGACGCTGCTCGGCGGCCAGCGCCGTCGGGCGGCCGGGGCGGCCTGGCCGGCAGGCGGCAGGCCGGGGGGCCTGGCCGGCCGGGGGGGCCTGGCCGGCCGGGGGGGCCTGGCCGGCCGGGGGGGCCTGGCCGGCCGGCGTCCGGTAGGCGGTGACCAGCCGGGCCACCAGGGTGGCCAGGAACACCTGGCCCGTCAGGGCCTCCATGACGGCCACGGCCCGGCCACTGTTGGTTGCGGCAGTGAAGTCCCCGTAGCCAAGGGTGGTCAGCGTGGTGAAGCTGAAGTACTGGAACGTCTGTGGATTGGCGGGCTGCTTGTCAGCGAAGAACGACATCGAGCCCAGGTGCTGGAACGCCGCGTAGAAGGCGGCGAACATCAGCCCGATGATCAGGTAGGCGCTCAGGGCGCCGTAGATGCTCTGTATGGTGACCGTCGGCCGGGCCAGGACCCGGTGCACGATGAGTCCCGCGGTGAGGAGCAGCATCAGCCCTTTCCAGATGGCCGATGCGCCTTCCCCTGCGGGGGTATTGGTTAGCTGCGCCACGGTGGCCGCGACGGTGCCGATCAGCGCCACGACGCCGACTAGCGTCGCCTGCCGCGTACTCATCCGCGACGTGCGCAGCGCCAGCAGCACCACGCCAAAGAAGAGCACGGCCTGTAGGTCCGCGACCACCACGCCGAGGCCGGAGGCAGAGAGCAGGTAGGTCAGGATCAGCAACAGCAGCAGCAGGCCGTACCGGCCGCCGGATGGCGGCGGTCCGGGACGGCTGGCGCTGGAGGGCCCGGAACGGCCTTGCCCGCCGCCCTCCCACCACCTGACAAGCGGTGCCTGCCTCATGACCCTCCGTATGGTCACGCTCTTGGTGGGCCGGACGGCACGGAGCGTGACAGGTCTGGCCGGTATCAAGGTCCGCCCAGTCCATCAACCCGGCCCCGGCCGCGCCCCACCCTCGGCGGGTGATAGGCCGCTGGTCAGCCGGGGCCGCGCGGGCCCGCGCGGGGCCGGTCCGGCCGGGCGCGGCGGGCCGCTCACCCGGGGCGGGGGATGGTGCGGGGCCCCGGTGCAGAGCACGATGGCTGGAGCGGCAGACGAGACCGAACAGACCGGCAAGGAGGCCACGTGCCGCCGAACGGAACGTATCGCCCCACGGTTGGCGAGCGGGCAGCTGCGGTGGGGTCCCTGTTCACCCTCGTCGTGGCCGCGGCGCTGGCGCTGATCGGCGCCGTGCTCAACGTCATCGCACTGCTGATCGCGATCGCCGGCCTGCTGGTGTGCGTTACCGCCGGCTGGTACGCGGTGTCGCGGCGCGGGGTCATCCGCGTCATCGGGCTGATCGTCGTGGTGGTGGCACTGGCGGCCATGATCACCGGCCTGGTGCTGGACAACTTCAGCGTGCTCCGGATGCTTCTGGTCGTCGTCGTGGCCGCGGTATCGGTGCTGCTGGCCCGGTATGCGCTGCGGACGAGCCGGGGACGGCGGCACGCGTTCACCGAGCAGCTCGCCCCGGTCACGCGAGCCAGGCACCCAGTTCTGATCATGAACTTGAAATCCGGAGGCGGAAAGGCGGAAAAGTTCCGCCTGGCCGATGAGTGCCGGAAGCGGGGCATCGAGCCCATCATCCTGCAGCCCGCGGACGACCTGCTCCAGCTGGCCGACGACGCCGTCACGCGCGGTGCCGACGTGATCGGCATGGCCGGCGGCGACGGCTCGCAGGCGCTGGTCGCGACCGTGGCCAGCCGCCGCGGCGTCCCGCACGTGTGCATCCCGGCCGGGACCAGGAACCATTTCGCGCTCGATCTCGGCCTGGACCGCGACGACGTGGTGGGAGCGCTCGACGCGTACTTTGACGGCGTCGAGCGCCAGATTGACCTCGCCTCGGTCAACGGCCGGGTCTTCGTGAACAATGCGTCACTCGGGCTTTACGCAAAGGTGGTGCAGTCACCCGAGTACCGCGACGCCAAGCTCAGGACCGCCTCGACGATGCTGCCGGACCTGCTCGGGCCGGAGGCGGCCCCGCTGGACCTGCGCTTCCTGGGACCCGATGGCACGGAGTACCCGACCGCCCATCTGATCCTGGTCTCCAACGATCCCTATCAGCTTGATCACATCGGCGGCCGGGGGACGCGGGAGCAGCTCGACGCTGGTGTGCTCGGGATCCTGGCGGCCAGGATCGCGGACGCGGCCGACGCCCGCCGGTTCGTGGCGCTCGAGGCGGCCGGGCAGGTCCGCCGCTTTCCTGGCTGGCAGGAGTGGAGTGCGCCGAGGTTCGAGGTCGGATCGAGCGCTCCGGTGGAGATCGGGATCGACGGGGAGGCTCTGCTGATGGATCCTCCGCTGGTCTTCGAGTCCCTGCCCGGTGCGCTCCGGGTCCGCCTGCCCCGTCACGCGGTGCGGCCCTCCCCGGCGGCGCGGACCGTACAGCTGCTGGAGGGCTCGACGTTCACCGAGCTGGGCCGGGTGGTGGCAGGACGCCCTGCGGCCTTATTCGGCGGGGGTGGGCGTGTCGGCAGCTAGGGATTGCGTGTAGACGTCGCGCGTCGCCTTGACGTCCTGGGTAGTGAAGGCCCGCTCGCGACGGACGTCGCGGGTGAAGGCCACCCACCAGGTCAGTATGGCTCCGAGCCGGTTCCGGTAGCCGGTCATGAACGCGATGTGGATAAACAGCCATATCCACCAGCCGATGAAGCCGCCGACCTCCAGCCGCCCGGCCGAGACGACGGCACGGCCGCGGGAGATGTAGGCCGCCGAGCCGAGGTCGTGGTAACGGAACGGCTTCTCAGTCGCGGCTCCGGATGCCCGGTGCCGGATGCGGCGCGCGGCGTAGAGCCCGCCCTGCATGGCCACCTCGGCCACCCCAGGCAGCTTGTCCAGGCTCATCATGTCGCCGACGACGGAGATCTCGGGATGCCCAGGGATGGTGAGGTCCTTCTCGACGAGGATGCGGCCGGCTCTGTCGCGCTTGGCGCCGGTCGCGCCCGCGAGGACCTCCGCGACGGGAGGGGCCTCCACGCCCGCCGTCCACAGCACGGTGCCGACGTCGTGGCGGGTCTCCTTGCCCGCCTGGTCTCGGACCTGCAGCCAGCCCTGGTCGATATGGGTAACGATCGAGCCCATGTGCTGCTCGACGCCGAGTGCCTGCAGGGTCTTGTCGGCCTTCTGTGACAGCTTCGGGCCGAACGAGGCCAGCGGCGCGCTGCCGCCGTCGAACAGCAGCACCCGCGCGTCCTCCGGCTTGATGTTCCTGAACTCGGACCGGAGGGTCTTGGTGGCGACCTCCCTGAGCTGCCCGGCCAGCTCCACGCCCGTCGGTCCGGCGCCGACCAGGGCGAACGTCAGCCAGGTACGTTGCTCCTCCGGGGTGATGGCCGTATCCGCCATCTCGAACGCGCCGTACACCCGGCGCCGGATGGCCAGCGCATCCGAGAGCGTCTTCATGCCCGGTGCCCAGCGGGCGTACTCGTCATGGCCGAAATAGGACTGCCGGACTCCGGCCGCGACGATGAGGTCGTCATAGCCGAACTCGAGGCGATCGCCGCCGATCCGCTGGGCGATGACCCGCTGGCCTGCGGTGTCGAAGTCGACGACCTCGGCCAGCACGCAGTTGATGTACTTGTGCTTCTTGAGCACGTCGCGCAGCGGGGCGGCGATCTTCCCCTCGGACAGGATCCCGGTGGCGCACTGGTAGAGCAGCGGCTGGAACAGGTGGTGCTGCGCACGGTCGATCAGCGTCACCGAGACGTTGCCGCGTTTCAGCGCCCGCGCCGCGAACAGCCCCCCGAAGCCGCCGCCCACGATCACGACGCGGCGGCGGCCTGATTCGTCTGTCATCGGAAATCCCCCGCTCATCCCGACGGGTCGTACCAGGTGTCCCGGCCCCGCAGCAGCCGGTCGGCTTCCTTCGGGCCCCAGGAACCCCGCGCGTAAGGGTGCACGGGCGTGACGTCGCCGAGCACCGGGTCGACGACCTCCCAGGCCGCCTCGACCGTATCCTGCCGGGCGAACAGCCAGCGGTCCCCGTCCAGGGCCGCGCCGATGAGCCGGTCGTAGGGGCGCATGTCTGACCCCGCTTCCCCGGCGAACGTCAGTTCCTCCGGCTGCGGCTCCATCCCGGCGCCCGGCTTCTTGCCGGCCAGCTCCAGGGTGACCGCGGTTTCCGGCCAGACCCGGAACCGCATCGAGTTGCCCACCGCGAACGGCTCGATCCCGAACACGTCATGCGGCGGCTGCTTGAACTTGATGTCGATCTCGGTGGCGGTGACCGGCATGCACTTGCCGGCCCGGATCAGGATCGGCACGCCCGCCCAGCGCCAGGTGTCGGCCGCGAGCCGAATCGCGACGTAGCTCTCCGTGGTCGACTTCGGGTCGACGCCGTCCACCTCGTGATAGCCGTCGTACTGACCGCGGACGGTGTCCTCCGGGGTGAGCGGCCGCAGCGCCGATATCACCCGCGCCTTGGCTTCCGGCCAGGAGGCCAGGCCCTGCCCGTCCGGCGGCTCGGCTAGCACGGTGGCCAGCACCTGGAGCATGTGGTTCTGGACCACGTCCCTGATCGCGCCGGTCCGGTCGTAGAACCGGCCCCGGTCGGCCACGTCGAACGCCTCGGCCATCGTGATCTGGATCCGCTCCACGTGATCCCGGTTGAGCAGCGGCTCAAAGGTCGAGTTCGCGAACCGGACGAACAGCACGTTCTCCACCGGGTCGAAGGCCAGCCAGTCGTCGACCCGGAAGATCGCATCTTCCTGGAAGTACTTATGCATGGTGGCGTTGAGCTGCCGCGAGCTGGCCAGGTCGGTGCCAAACGGCTTCTCCACCATGACCCGGGCAGTTCTTCGTGCGCCCGGCCGAGGCGATCCCCTCGGCGATGCGCCCGAACAGCACCGGGGGCACCTCCAGGTAGAACAACACCCGTTCGCTCGCGCCGTTGCTGCCGATGGCGTCCGACATCGCCTTGTAGGTGGCATCGTCGCCCAGGTCCCCGTCCACGTAACGCAGCAGCCCGAGCATCTTCCGTGCGGCCGGGGTGTCCGGGTCCATGTGGTTGAGCCGCAGCGAGGCAGCCGCGTAGTCGCGGAACTGCTCGAGCCCCCAGCCGCTCTTCGCCACCCCGATCACGGGCACGTTCAGCACGCCGCGCTGAACCAGGCCCACCAGTGCGGGAAACGTCTCTATCTTGGCCAGGTCCCCAGTGGCACCGAAGATCACCAGGGCGTCGACACCATCTGTCGCCATATCAGCTCCTCTAACCTGATCGCCACGTAACCATCTGATCGCGGCCTGCCGCTGTTGCCATCACTCCAAGCGGGTGATGGCGCCATCTGATCCGGCCGGGGACACTGACCGGGTGAGCTCACCCATCATGGACGCCGCCACTTTCAGCGCTCTCTACCAGCGGTTGCGCCGCGCGGCGTCCTGGGGGCCAGCGGACCGGCGGGGCGCGCTGAACAACATCACGCCGGCCCAGGTGCTGGCCGCGGCGGGCGAGATCAGGCTCGGCCGCACGGCCACGCTCGCCGCGCCCATCGAGGGCACCGTGACGGCCGACAATCCCGATCCCAGCGTGCACAAGATGACCGGGACCGGGGACCAAGCCGACCCGGCGGGGCTGTCTTTTGCCATGGACCGGCTGGCGATCAACATCCACGGCAACGCCGACAGCCACATCGACGCGCTCTGCCACGTCATCTACCGCGCCCTGCTGTACAACGGCGTGCCAGCGGACACCGTTACCGGGACCGGAGCATCCGAGCTGTCCATCGAAGTGGCCAAGGACGGGGTCGCCGGCCGCGGCGTCCTGCTCGACATTCCGCGGCTGCGTGGGGTGCGCTGGCTGGAGCCTGGTGAACACGTGACCGCCGATGACCTCGCCCGGGCCGAGGACGCGCAGCAGGTGCGCGTGGGCCGGGGGGACCTGCTGTTCGTGCGGGTCGGGCACCGCCAGCGCCGGACGGAGCTGGGCCCGTGGGACGCCGCCAGCGCCCGCGCCGGGCTGCATCCCGCCGCCCTGGAGTTCGTGGCCGAGCGCGGGGTGGCGGCACTGGGCAGCGACAGCAACAACGACACCGCGCCCAGCGCGGCCGAGGGCGTTGACTTCCCCGTACACGTGCTCGCGGTCAACGCGATGGGCTTGCATCTGCTTGATTACCTGCAGTTCGAGGATCTCGTCCGGCTCTGCGATGAGGCGGGCCGCTGGTCGTTTTTCTGCGTGATCGCGCCGCTGCGGCTGGATCGGGGCACTGGGTCCCCGATCAACCCGATTGCGATCATGTGATCTCCCACCCGGCCGGAGCCGAGGGTGGCCGGCGCTGTGCAGGAAGGCCGGGCCTAGATGACAGACATCGATCCCCGAGCAGACATCGAGCTTCACCCGGCCGACGGGCAGGTGACGGTGCGGGTACCGCTGACTGGGCCGGTGACCAGCGAGTGGCTTGGCTGCTACCTCTACCTCGGCTTCACCGACGCCACCGCGTTCAGCCCGACCGATGTGATGCCGCTCACCCGCTGGGCCAAACTGGCCATGACTGCGCAGTCGGTCTGCTCCCTCATGATTCTGGGACTGGTGATTGCCCGGGCGGCCAATATCTTGCAGTAGCCGCCCGTCCCCGCCTGGCTATGCTCTCTGGGTCAGTTTCCCTGTCCGGCTGGCGTGGCGCTCCCATCGGGGCCAGTTGCGGCCGGGTGAGGCGGACCTGGTGTGTGCGGCTGGGGCGAGGGCACGAAGTCCTGCCGGCTGACCCGCCGGCGGAACACGTAGTAGGTCCAGGTCTGGTAGGCGAGCACCAACGGGAGGAACAGGATGACGACGACGGTCATCACCTTGAGGGAGTACGCCCCGGACGCGGTGTTGTGCACCGTGAGGTTGTAGGCCGGGTTGGTGCTCGAGACCATGACGTTGGGGTACAGGTCTACGAAGATCGACAGGATGCACGACGCCATCGTGACGCTGGTCGCGGCGAAGGCGAATCCGTCTCTGCCTTCGTAGACCAGCCAGACGGCCGCCAGGACGGCGAGCACGGCCAGTAGTTCGATCAGGTTGAGGAAAAACTGGTTGCTGGCGGTCACGTGCGTCCAGATCACGAAGGCCACGACCGCGGCCCCGGTCAGCGGGGCCACGCGGCGGGCCAGCTGCCTGGACCGCTCATGCATCTCGTCGGTGGTCTTCAGGGCCAGGAACGTCGCACCGTACAGCAGGCAGATCAGCACCAGGGCGACGCCGGTGAACAGCGCATAGGGCTGTAGCAGGTCGAAGAAGGACCCGGTGTACTCCTGCTTGGAGTTGATGGGCAGTCCGTGCAGCAGGTCGCCGAGGGCCACGCCGATCAGCAGCGGGGCGAGCAGACTGCCCGCGGTCAGCAAGACATCCCAGGTGCGCCGCCAGCGCACCGCGTCGCGCTTGCCGCGGTACTCGAAGGAAACGCCGCGGGCCATGAGCGCCGCGAGCAGCAGGACGAGCGCGAGGTAGAGGCCCGAGAACATCGTCGCGTACCAGCCGGGGAACGCCGCGAACATGGCGGCTCCGGCCACAATCAGCCAGACCTCATTGCCATCCCACAGCGGCCCGATCGTGTTGATGGCCGCACGCCGGCCCGCCTCATCCCGGCCGACCCCGTTGTGCAGCATGCCGACACCGAAGTCGAAGCCCTCGAGGACGAAGAAGCCGGTCCACAGGATCGCGATGACGATGAACCAGAACGGGACAAGTCTCATCGTGACCTCAGTACTGGACGGCCGGCACGGGCGCGTCCAGGTCGGTCTCGGCTCGCGCGGGCGGGAGTTGCTCGCGTGAGTACTTCAGCATCAGCATCAGGTCGACCGTGGCCAGCGCGGCATAGATCAGGACGAACGCCACCAGGCTGATCACAAGGGACGTGGTGCCGACCGACGGCGATATGCCGTTCTTGGTCAGCATGATGCCCTGCACGATCCACGGCTGCCTGCCGCTCTCGGTCAGCAGCCAGCCCGCGGTATTCATCAGGAACGGCAATATCGCGGCCCATATCGCCACCCACAGGAACCGCCGGGATGTCACGAGTTTCTGGCGGCGGATCAGCCACAGCCCCCACAGGGCCAGGAGCAGGACCAGGACACCCGCGTAGGCCATGACCCGCATGGACCAGTACTGGATGAAGACGTTCGGCACGTAGTCACCGGGCCCGTAGGTCTTGGTGTACTGCGACTGCAGCGGGTCCAGCCCGACCACCTTGCCGTCCCAGTGGTTGGTGGCCAGCAGGGACAGCAGGTGCGGAATCGCCAGGATCTGGGTCGGCGTGTGGTCATCTTTACCGCCGCCGATCTGGATCAGCGAGAACGAGCACGGCTGGCAGGTGGTCCACTGCGCCTCGGCCGCCGCGATCTTCATCGGCTGGTATCTGGCCTCGATCACCCCGAGCTCATCGCCGACCAGCATGGTGAACAGAATCGCCGGGACCAGCACTACGAGCGCCAGCCTGGCCGACCGGGTGAACACATCCTTGTTCCCGCCGTGCCGCAGCTGCCAGGCGGAGACCGCCAGCATCACGGCCGCGCCGGTGACCAGCGACGCCAGCAGGACCTTCGAATATCCCCATACGAACACCGGGTTGGTCAGCAGCGCCCAGACATCGTTCAGCTGGGGTTTGCCATTGACCATCGTGTAGCCGACGGGATGCTGCATCCACGAGTTCGCCGCCATGATGAACGCCGCCGACAGCACGCTGCCGAACGAGACCGCCCAGATCGTCAGCAGGTGGATCCGGCGCGGCAGCTTGTCCCAGCCGAACAGCCACAGTCCGAGGAACGTCGACTCCAGGAAAAAAGCCGCGAGGCCCTCCATGGCCAGCGGGGCGCCGAAGATGTTGCCGACCAGCCGGGAGTACGCCGACCAGTTCATCCCGAACTGGAACTCCTGCACCAGGCCGGTCACCACGCCGATCGCGACGTTGATGACCAGCAGCGTGCCGAAGAACCGGGTCAGCCGCAGATATTCGTCGCGGTGCGTGCGATACCAGGTTGTCTGCAGCAACGCGGTCAGGAACGCCAGTCCGATCGTGACCGGGACAAAAAAGAAATGATTGATCGTCACAAACGCGAACTGCCACCGCGCGAGATCGACGTTCGTCATTTACTTCCCCCGGGTTCAGAGGGCTCCGGGAAATCAGGCACCAGGCGCGGTACGGCTGCCGCCCGGTGGGTCACGAAACACTGGCGCGGCTGTCCGCGGGCCCGTTCTGCCAGGCGCCGGCCCCGGCGACGGCCGCCGCCTTGGCCTGCGCCAGCTTCTGTCTCGCTAGCTCGCTCGGCGGCACTTCCATTTCGTCGACCCATTGCCGGATCGCCGACAGCAGGTGGAAGCCACCGACGGCGACGCCCGCCAGGGCGATCAGGCCGCCGACGCCGACGAGCACCGCCCCTGATACCAGCGGGCCGGATCTGAGCTGCGGCCCGGTGCTCTGTCCATCAGACTTGCTCATGATCGGTACTGTGGCCGCGTAGTTACCGTCGGGCATCATCCGCCCCGGGTGATTGCCGCCCCGGGCCGGGCTCACCCCCAAGGAATGATGCGCCGTGCCGCCGCAGCCGTGATGGTGGGCATGTGGAGCACTATGACGTGATTATCGTGGGCACCGGGGCTGGCGGCGGCACACTGGCGCATACGCTCGCCCCGTCCGGCAAGAGGATCCTGCTGCTTGAGCGGGGCGACTTCCTGCCCAGGGAACTGGACAACTGG
The DNA here is from genome assembly GCA_963739645.1 of uncultured Actinomycetota bacterium. GTDB lineage: Bacteria > Actinomycetota > Actinomycetes > Streptosporangiales > Streptosporangiaceae > JASHPR01. The sequence goes on along the minus strand of CAVUBM010000023.1, from coordinate 6,365 downwards.
GACCCGGGGCCGGTCTTCGTCGACGGGAAGTACATCTCCGCCGATACGTGGTACGACGCCGACGGCAAGCCATTCCAGCCGCAGGTGCACTACTTCGTCGGCGGGGCCACCAAGCTGTACGGCGCCGCGCTGTACCGGCTGCGCCCCGAGGACTTCGGCGAGCTCAAGCACGCCGACGGCGTATCGCCGTCGTGGCCGCTGAGCTACGACGACTTCGAGCCCTGGTACACGAGGGCCGAGTGGCTGTACCAGGTGCACGGAGCGCACGGCGAGGACCCGACCGAGGGGCACTGGTCCCGCCAGTACCCGTGGCCAGCGGTCTCGCACGAGCCGCGGGTCCAGCAGATCTCCGACGCCCTGGCCAGCGGCGGCTACCACCCATTCCATGCCCCGTGCGGGATCCTGCTGGACGAGGCCAACCGCCCGGCCAGCATTTGCATCCGCTGCGCTACCTGCGACGGCTATCCGTGCCTGGTGCACGCCAAGTCGGACGCCGACACCATCGCCGTGCGCCCGCTGCTGGATCAGCCGAACGTGACGCTGCTGGTAAACGCGGAGGTGGAGCAGCTGGAGACCGACCCGGGCGGCGGGTCGGTGACCGGCGTCGTGGTGACCCGCAACGGCCAGCGCGAGGTCTACGCGGGCGACATCGTGGTGGTCGCGGCGGGCGCGGCCAACAGCGCCAAGATCCTGCTCCGGTCGGCCTCGGATCAGCACCCGGCTGGCCTCGCCAACGGCTCCGACCAGGTGGGCCGCAACTACATGTTCCACAACAGCAAGGCCGTGGTGGCGCTGGACAAGGAGCGCAACGACACGGTCTTCCAGAAGACGCTCGCCCTGAACGACTTCTACTTCGCCGGGAACGGCCGCCAGTGGCCGCTGGGCAACATCCAGATGCTCGGCAAGTCGAACGCGATGGCCATGAAGGGCGAGGAGCCCAAGCTCACCAAGCTCGCGCCGCGCTTCAGCCTGGACGAGGTCGCCCGGCACGCCGTCGACTTCTGGCTGACCACCGAGGACATTCCCCAGCCGGACAACCGCGTCACCGTCGACCGCGACGGCCACGTGCGGCTCGCCTACACCACAACCAACGACGAGGAAGCCACCGGGCTGTACCACGAGCTCAGGAAGATCCTCAACCACGTCGGGCTGGCCGACCATCACATCCTCGACAAGAACTTCTACATGAAGATGAACGTCGCCATAGCCGGGTGCGCCCACCAGGCGGGCACCTGCAGGTTCGGCACCGACCCGGCCAGCTCGGTGCTGGACGTCAACTGCAAGGCGCACGAGGTCGACAACCTGTACGTCGTTGACACGAGCTTCTTCCCCAGCATCGGGGCGGTGAACCCGGCGCTTACCGCGATGGCTAACGCCATCCGCGTCGGCGAGCACCTGCTCAGCCGGATGGCATGATCATGTTCAGCCCCGCCAGCGGAGTCGGAGCATTCGCTCCCGACTAGGAAAGGCCAGATACACATGAGCACGTTCCCGCCCATTGCCGACTACGGGTTCCTGTCTAATTGCGAGCAGAGCTGCCTGGTCGCGCCGGACGGTTCAGTCGAATGGCTGTGCCTGCCCCGCCCCGATTCCCCCAGTGTCTTCGGGGCGCTCCTCGACCGGGCGGCCGGCCTGTTCAGGTTCGGTCCCGGCCTTACGGTAGTGCCGCAGCATCGGCGCTACGTACCGGGGACGATGGTGCTGGAAACGACCTGGCAGACCCCGACGGGCTGGATGGTCGTGCAGGACTTCCTGGCCATGGGCCCGCTGCCGCACGAGGGCCGGCGGCCGGACTACCACCGGGCGCCCACCGATTTCGGCGCCGTCGGCGCGCTCGTGCGGATCGCGACATGTATCAGCGGCCGGGTCGAGGCCGTCGTGAACTGCGGTCCGTTGTTCGATTACGGGCGGACCGGTGGTACCTGGAACTACAAGGGCGACACCTACGACTCGATGACCATCGTCCCCGCAGAGGGGGACATGCAACTTGAGCTGGCGGGCACCATTCCGCTCGGCGTGCTGGGCGCCCGCTCTTACGGCCGCACGACACTCACTGCGGGCCAGTCGGCCTTCGTCGCGCTGTCCTGGGGCGAGGGCAAGGTCCCGGCTGATCTGGACGAGGCGCTGCGCGCGCTGAACTGCACGGTCGATTACTGGCGCGACTGGCTGAGCTCCGCCAGGATCCCGGACCATCCGTGGAAGACCTACCTCGACCGCAGCGCGCTGACCCTGAAGGGGCTCAGCTACGCCCCGACAGGCGCCATCATGGCCGCGTCGACCACCTCGCTGCCGGAAACCTGGGGCGGGGCCCGCAACTGGGACTACCGGTTCACCTGGATCAGGGACTCAGCGTTCATGCTCCGCTCGCTGTACCGGCTGGGCTTCGACTGGGAGGCGATCGAGTACTGGGGCTTCGTCCTCGAAGCAGTCCGCGGGGGTGACCCCAACCACAAGCCCGAGCTCCAGATCATGTACGGCATCGGCGGGGAACGCGACCTGACCGAGCACACCCTCGACCACCTGTCCGGGTACCGCGGGGCGCGTCCGGTTCGGGTCGGCAACGGGGCCTGGAATCAGCAACAGCACGACGTCTGGGGGATGATCCTCGACGCCCTCGATGTCCAGTTCCACACCGGGGCCGGCCAGATCGTGGCGCCGGTATGGGAAGGACTGGGCACGTTCGTGGAGGACGCCCTGACGCACTGGCGCGAGCCCGACCAGGGGATCTGGGAAGTCCGTGGCGACCCCAAGCAATTCACCGCGTCCAAGGTGATGTGCTGGGTCGCGGCCTCGCGCGGCGCCGATCTCGCTAAAGAACGCGGCGATGAGGAACGCGCCAAGCGCTGGCGGGCGGGCGCGGACGAGATCATGGCCGATGTCCTCGGCCAATGGCGTGTCCAAGCGGGGCGTGTTCCGGCAGCACTATGAGACCGACGACCTCGACGCCTCGCTGCTCCTCCTGCCCATCATGGGATTCCTGCCCCCCGACGACAAGCGCATCAAAGCGACCGTGCTGGCCATCGCCGACGAACTGACCCAGGACGGCCTGGTCCTGCGCTACAAGGTCGACGGAACCGACACCGGGTTCGAGGGCAAGGAAGGAACCTTCACGATCTGCTCCTTCTGGCTGGTCACCACCCTGTCCATGATCGGCGAAACCGACCGCGCCCGCGCCCTGTGCCAGAAGCTGCTGTCGTTCGCCGGGCCGCTGCAGCTGTACGGGGAGGAAATCGACGCCACCACCGGCGAGCACATGGGCAACTTCCCGCAGGCCTTCACCCACCTGGCCCTGATCGAGGCCGTGACTCGGCTCATCGAGGCCGAGCCGGACACCAACCGCGCTGCCTCTTTCGGGTAAGCCGCGAAACCCGGCGGGGGGCCGGGAGGTGACTGGGCGAGGGTGTCCCGTCGGCCGGGATGGGCCTCAGGAGTAGTCCCGGTGCGGGTCGGCGAGCACCACGATGGACCGGGGGCCGACGGTGATGTGATCACCGGCGGCTCGCGGCGCGGTCACGGGACCTGCGGCTGCGGCCGGCGCGTAGGTAACTATGGCGGTCTGCCAGGCAGCGTTCCGCCTGGTGACAGGGAGCACGAACGCTAGCGGCTCCCACCAGGCATTGACCAGGACCAGGAAGTCGTCGTCGAGCAGGGGGGTGCCGTCCTCCGCAGGGTCCGGGTCATCCGCGCCGTCAAGATAGATGGCCAGGGACCGAGCGTCAGGGTCAGCCCAGTCCGCGCCGGTCATCGGCGTGCCCGCGGGCGTGAACCAGCCGAGCTCGGCCGCCTCCACCCCGCCCAGGAAGCGGCGGCGCCGGAACACCGGGTGCTCCCGGCGGAACGCGATCAGGCGCCGGGTGAAGGCCAGCAGGTCATCGTCCTTGCCGGACCAGTCGAACCACGTGATCTCGTTGTCCTGGCAGTAGGCGTTGTTGTTGCCCTGCTGGGAGCGGCCGAACTCGTCCCCGCCGAGCAGCAGCGGCACGCCGAACGACAGCATCAGGGTGGTGAGCATGGCCCGGGCCTGCCGCTGGCGCAGGGCCAGGATGTCCGGATCGGTGGTCGCGCCCTCCGCGCCGCAGTTCCAGGAACGGTTGTCGCTGGTGCCGTCGCGGTTGTTCTCGCCGTTAGCCTCGTTGTGCTTGTCGTTGTAGGAGACCAGATCCCGCAGCGTGAATCCGTCGTGCACGGTGAACAGGTTCACCGACGCGGTCGGCCGGCGCTGGCCCGGGCCGCTGTAGAGATCCGACGAGCCGGTGAACCGGGTGGCGAACTCGCCGATCCCGATCGGGTGGCTGCGCCAGAAGTCGCGCATGCTGTCGCGGTACTTCCCGTTCCACTCGCGCCACAGCGGGGGGAATCGCCCCAGGTCGTAAGAGTCCATCTGGCCCACGTCCCACGGCTCGGCGATGAGCTTCGACTGGGCCACCACCGGATCCTGCGCCACGAGATCGAAGAACGCCGAGACCTGGTCGAACCCGCCGTCCTGGCGGGCCAGCGTGGGCGCGAGGTCGAACCGGTAGCCGTCGACGTGCATCTCGGTGATCCAGTACCGCAGCGAGTCCATGATCAGCTGAAGGGTCAGCGGGTCCCCGGCGTTGAGCGAGTTGCCGCAGCCGGTGGTGTCGACGTACCGGCTCGGGTCACCGGGTTCGAGCCGGTAGTACGCGGGGTTGTCCAGGCCGCGGAAGCACAGCGTGGGGCCGTCGGGCCCGGCTTCGCAGGTGTGGTTGAACACGACGTCGAGGATGACCTCGAGGCCCGCCGCGTGCAGGGCGTCCACCGTGGCCTGGAACTCGGCGACCTGGCCGCCGCGCTTCCCCGCCCGCACCGCCGCGGAATACCCGCTATGCGGCGCGAAGTACCCGATCGTGTTGTAGCCCCAGTAGTTCGTCAGCCCGCGCTGGGGGAGGAACGCCTCCGGCACGCTCTGGTGCACCGGCAGCAGCTCGACCGCAGTCACGCCGAGGTCCACCAGGTGGGCCACGGCCGCCTCGTGCCCGAGCCCGGCGTAGGTGCCGCGCAACTCGGCGGGCACGCCCGGATGGCGCATGGTGAACCCCTTGACGTGCACCTCGTAGATGATCGTGTCGGAGTAGCGCCGCCGCACCGGGCGGGTGTCGGTCCAGGCGAACTGCTCGCCGGTGACCAGACTGCGCGGCATGTGCCCGGCGGAGTCCAGCGCGCTCGGCGCGCCGGGGTCGTCCACCGCGTAGCCCAGCACCTCCGGCCCGAACGTGACCTCGCCGCTGGTCGCCCGCGCGTAGGGGTCGAGCAGCAGTTTCGCCGGGTTGCAGCGCAGCCCCCGCGCCGGATCGTAGGGGCCGGTGACGCGGTAGCCGTAGGCCTGCCCGGGCCCGACCCCGGGGACGAAGCCGTGCCAGACGCCCGCGTCGTAGTCCGGCAGCGACAGACGGGTTTCCCGGCCCGCGCCGTCGAACAGGCACAGCATGACCGCGTCGGCGATGCCGGAGGCCACGGCGAAGTTCGTGCCCCCCGCCGTCGGCGTCGCGCCCAGCGGGAACTGGCTGCCCGGGTGGACGGGCAACGCCCCGGCTTCCGGGGCGGCGGTCATGGCCCGGTCTCCGTCCCGATGCGGCGGCGGATGACGTCCCCTATGTCCTCGACCGCTCCATGCCGGCGGCGGATCACGTCGGCGATCACCCCGGTCCAGCCGGTCTGGTGGAAAGCGCCGATCGCAGCGCCATTGTCACCGTGGAAGTACTCGCTGAAGATCAGGTTGTCGTGCCACGCGGGATCGGTTTGCATCAGCTCGGTCCCGCCGAAGCAGGGCCGCCGGCCGTCGGGGTCGCGCGTGAAGATCGAAATCAGCCGGTCCTGCAGGTCGGCGGCGACCTCCCCCAGGGCCAGCTTCCGGCCCGACCCCGTCGGGTACTCGATCGTGAGCTCATCACCGAAGAACCGCTGGTAGCGCCCCAGCACGCTGATCACCAGGTAGTTCAGCGGGAACCAGATCGGGCCGCGCCAGTTGGAGTTCCCGCCGAACATGGCGGTGGTGGACTCGGCCGGCTCGTAGTCGATACTCGCCCGGACGCCTTCGACGTCGAGCTCGTAGGGATGATCACGGTGCCAGGCCGACAGGGCGCGCAGGCCGTGCGGGGACAAGAACTCGCTCTCGTCGAACAGCTTGGCGAACAGCTTCTCCAGCCGGCCCACGCCCGCCAGGCTCAGCAGCATGCGCTGCTCCCCGGGCTCCCCGCGCACCATGCCGATCTCATGGAGCTTCTCCCGGTCCGCCAGTCCCCGGCGTCCCAGGAACTCGGCGAACTGCTTGCCGACCACCAGCGACTGCTGGAGATCATTCTCGCCGATGACCACGGCCGCCAGGACCGGGATGATGCCGACCA
>CAVUBM010000022.1:0-63670 GCA_963739645.1 uncultured Actinomycetota bacterium | reverse complement strand
GCGTTCCGCGAGCGGCGCGGCGCCGACCCGTGAACGGGTTCACCCTGCTGGCCGCAGGCGTACGAGGCGACCGAGCCCGGCTACGACGGCCACGTCTCCGTGCCGGCGCTTGGGGACCGTCAGACCCGGGAGGCTGGTCAGCAACAACTTCCCCGACATCACGATCGACCTGGATACGCAGTTCGAGGCGTGGGGCACGCCGTCGCCCGACCTGTACCCGTCGGACCTGCGCGCCGATATCGACGCGATGAACGAGCGGGTGTACGAGACCGTCAACAACGGGACATACCGGGTCGCGGGCGCCACGACCGAGCCCGAGTACACCCAGCCTGCGGCACCGGCTGACTGGGACGCTGACCGAGCTCGGCCCGAGCGGCTGGCCGGCGAGAGCGACCGTTCGGTCTACGGCGTGACCGAGGCCGACGTGCGGCTGTGGCCGACCCTGGCCCGGTTCGACCTCGGGTACAACCCGCTCGGGAAGATCAGCGAGCGGCGGCTGGTGGACTTCCCCGTGCTGTGGGATTACGCGCGTGACCTCTACCAGCAGCCGGCGTTCCGCGAGACCACGGACTTCTCGGCGTTCGCCCGGTTCGGGTCCGGGCCGGGCGCTCAGCTTCTTCAACGAAGCGCCGTGGCGCATCGCGGTCGAGCCGCTCCAGGCCGACTGGGACGAGCCGCACGGCCGGGGGGCTGGGGCTGACCGGACCGCCTGCCCGCCCGCGCTGGCCGCGAAGTGCCTGCCGCGAAGCGCAGCCTCGCTGCGGCCCTTGCGCAGGAAGTCCCGCAGCCGGGCCAGCGGCCAGGTGTTGATCACGTCGTCGGGGTCAGCCAGCCGCGCTGCGCGCTGCCGACGCCGTACCGCAGGTAGTCCAGGTGCGCCGGTGGAGTGCGCGTCGGTGTCGATGGCGAACTTCACGCCCGCGTCGCGGGCCGCCCTGATGTGCTCCGACGGGCAGGTCCAGCCGCGCCGGATGCGAGTTGATCTCCAGCGCGGTGCCGGTCCTGGCGCACGCGGCGAACAGCTCGGCCAGGTTCGACCTCGACCGGCGGCCGACGGCCGATCTTGCGGGTCAGCGGGTGGCCGATGATGTTCACGTGCGGGTTCTCGCAGGCGGCGATGAACCTGCGGGTCATCGCGTCCGGCGGCTGATCGAAATGGGAGTGCACCGAGGCGACGCAGAGGTCGAACCCGGCCAGGAACTCATCCGGCCAGTCGACGGTGCCGTCCGGGGCGATGTTCAGCTCGGTGCCGTGCAGCAGGGTCATCGCGGCGTCGCCGGGCCGGCCGCGAGCCGGCTCGCCGAGCGCCCGGACCTGATCCCGCTGGGCCAGCATCTTCTCGCTGGTCATCCGCTGCATGAACAGGTTCGGCGCGTGATCGGTGATCGCGTAGTAGGCGTAGCCCGCGGGCCTGCCGCCGCGGTCACCATCTGCTCCAGCGAGGCGACGCCGTCGGTGAGGTCGGTGTGCGTGTGCAGGTCACCGCGGATGTCGTCGTCGGTGACCAGGGCCGGCAGCGTCGCCGCGGAGCGCGGCCTGGACCTCGCCGGTGTCCTCCCGCAGCGTCGGCGGCACCCAGGCCAGGCCGAGCCGGCGTAGACGTCCTCCTCGGTCCGGGACACGATCAGCGCACCGGTCTCGATGTCGAACAGGCCGTACTCGGACAGCTTGAGCTTCTTGCGGACCGCTATCTCGCGGATCCTGACGTTGTGCGCCTGGGAGCCGGTGAAGTACTGGAGCGCGGCGCCCCAGCTGTCCAGCGGCACCACCCGCAGGTCGACCTGCAGGCCGCGGGCGGTGCGGATGGATGTCTTGGCCTCGCCGCGCGCGATGACCTCGGCTGTCTCGCGGAGCGCCGGTGAGCGCCGTCATCAGCGGCGCGCTGTCGGAGGCGGCGGCGAGGATGTCGATGTCGCCGATGGTTTCCCGCATCCGGCGCAGCGAGCCGGCGTAGCCGCAGCGCACGCAGCCCGGCGCCGCGCTGATGGCGGCGACCAGGTCAGCGGCGGTATCCATGGCGATGTTCAGGGTGACCCGCTGGCTGGCCGTCTCGCATGACCTCGATGCCGTGCAGGATCCGGTCCTCGCTCCGCGGCCCGAAGCCCTTGAGATCCGCGCAGCCGCCGGCCTTGATCGCGTCCGTGAGCTCGGCGACGGAGCTCGACCTGCAGTTCGCGGTAGAGCTGCAGGGCGCGCGCGGGCCCGAGCCCCGGGATGCCGGTCAGCTCACGGACCCCGGGCGGGATGAGCGCGCGAAGCCCCTCCAGCGCGCCGATGGTGCCCGCGGTCCTTGCTTCGCTGATCTTGTCCGCGATCGACTTGCCGACGCCGGGTATCCGCCGCAGCGCGGCGGCGACCAGCCGCGACGACATCGCCGGAATGGCCGGCCACGGCGCGGGCCGCCTTCTCGTAGGCCCGGGCCCGGAACGCGTCGCCGCCGGTGATCAGGAGCAGGTCGGAGTACTCCTGGAGCAGCGCCGCGACCTCCTCGTTGGCCCTGCGCATGGGCTGCCCGCCCGGGACGCGGGGTTGCCGCGCCCGCCGCCGCCGGGTGGCGCGGCGGCGAACGCCGGGAGAGCGATACGTGAATGTTGAGCCGGATCGCGCGAGTATATTTCGCAGCGAGGTAGCGGATCCCTAGTCTGTCCTCGTGGGTCCTGCGCCAGCCTTCCATCAATGAGGACGCCGGTGATTGCTAGGTCGGGAGCCGCTGACGAGCCGGCTGCCTGCCCATCCCATCACCGGTTCCCGGCTTTAACGCGCCGCGCGTCCCGCCTTACCGTCGGCCTGGTGGCCGCCGGTCTGCTGGCTGCCTGCTCGGCGCACCCGGCCGGAGCCGCGGGCAGCATGATCACGGTCTCCACCGGGGCCTGCGGCCGGCTGGCAGGCCCGGCACCTGGCCTGCAGACGTTCCGCATCCACAACGAGGCGAGCGCGGCAGCGGAGGTCGACCTGGTCAACCCGGCCAGCGGCGCGATCTACGCCGAGGTCGAGGCGCTCGGGCCCGGGCACCACCAGCCCGATGCGCGCTCGACGCTGGGCTCGGGCACGTACGCGTTCCGCTGCGTGATCGAGGACATCGACCCGATCACCGGGCCGGCGGTCAAGGTCGGCGGGCACGTCGCGCGGCGACCCGGCCATCGTGCCGGTCACCAACAACGACCTGCTCGCCGCCGGCCCACGAGTACCACGCCTACGTCACCGCCGGCCTGGCGGTCGCTGGCGCGCCAGACCGCGGCGCTGGCCGCCGACGTCCGGCGCGGCGACCTGGCCGCCGCGCCGCGGCGGCCTGGCTGACCGCGCACCTGACCTACGAGCGGCTGGGCGCCGCCTACGGCACGTTCGGCGACTTCGACGACGAGATCGACGGCCGCGCCGACGGCCTGCCCGGCGGGGTGACCGACCCGGGCTTCACCGGCTTCTACCGGGTCGAGTACGGGCTGTGGCACGGCCAGAGCGCCGCGGAGCTGACCGGCCGGCCGCCAGCTGCTACGCACGACGTGCGCGCCCTGCAGGCCGCGTTCCCGACCATGGAGATCGACCTCCTGGACATCGGCCTGCGCACCCACGAGATCCTGGAGAACGCGCTGCAGTTCCAGCTCACCGGCCACGACGACTACGGCAGCGGCACCACGCTGGCCACCACGCGCGCCAACATCACCGGCACCAGGGAGCTGCTGACCGATCCTGCACCCGCTGCTCGTGACCCGGTACCCGGGCCTGCCCGTCGGTCTACATCTGGCTGAACCGGCTGCAGGCCCTGATCGGCGCGCAGCAGCGCCCGGACGGCAGCTGGACGCCGGTCAGCGAGCTCAGCACGGCCGCCCGGCAGCAGATCGACGCGGCCGCCAGCCAGGCGCTGCAGGAACTCGCCCCGATCGCCGTCATCACCGAGCCGAGGAGAATCTGATGAGCGAGCCAGGCCGACGCCGGCTCGACGGCCGGCTCCGGCCGGCGCGCCGGCCGCGCCCGGCGCCGGGCGTTCCTGCGCGGCGCGCTGGGCGCGGGCGTCGCCGGTGCCGCCGCCGGCGGAGCGGCGGCCGGGTACGCCTACCGGGCACCCGGCCGGCGCCCGCGGACCGGCCGCCGCGCTCGCCGCGGAGACCGGCCGCCTGCCGGCCGTGCCGTTCCACGGCCGTCACCAGGCCGGCATCCTGCCCGCGCCGCAGCGGCAGACCGTGGTCGTCTCGTTCGACGTCACCGCCGACGACCGGGCCGAGCTGACCGACCTGTTGCAGACGATGACCGACCGGGCCCGGTTCCTGACCGCGGGCGGCACGCCGCCGCCGGTCGGGCATCGGCGCGCCGCCGTCCGACTCCGGCGTGCTCGGGCCCGACCGTCGTGCCGGACGGCCTCACCGTCACGGTCGGCGTCGGCGCCTCGCTGTTCGACGACCGGTTCGGGCTGGCCGGCCGCAGGCCCGCCAGGCTCGACCGCCGATGACGCCGTTCCCCGACGACGACCTCGACCCGGCGCAGTGCCGCGGCGACCTGAGCCTGCAGCTGTGCGCCGGGCACGCGGACACCGTGCTGCACGCGCTGCGCGACATCGCCAAGCACACCCGCGGCGGCATGCAGGTGCGCTGGCGGATCGACGGCTTCGCCAGCCCGCCGCGCCCGGCCGGCACGACGCCGCGCAACCTGCTCGGGCTTCATGGACGGCATCGCCAACCCCGACACGGCAGCGACCGCCGAGATGGACCAGCTGGTCTGGGTCCAGCCGGGCCGCGGGCGAGCCGGCCTGGACGGCGGGCGGCAGCTACCTGGTCGTCCGGCTGATCCGGATGCTCGTCGAGTTCTGGGACCGGGTCGTCGATCGACGAGCAGGAGAACATGATCGGCCGGCGCCGCGACACCGGCGCGCCGCTCGACGGCAACGGCGAGTTCGCCACCCCGGACTACGCGACCGACCCGACCGGCGCCGTGATCCCGCTGACCGCGCACATCCGGCTGGCCAACCCGCGCACGCCGCAGACGCGCGCGCCAGCCGGATCCTGCGCCGCGGCTACAACTACGACCGCGGCATCGACGAGGTCGGCGACCTCGACATGGGCCTGATCTTCACCTGCTACCAGCAGGACATCGAGCGCCAGTTCGAGGCGGTGCAGACCCGGCTGATCGACGAGCCGCTGGTCGACTACATCAGCCCGTTCGGCGGCGGCTACTTCTTCGCGCTGCCCGGCGTGACCGGCGCCGAGCGACTACTACGGCCGGGCGCTGCTGGCCTGACCTGCAGCTCGCCCGATGCCTGCGGGCTGCTGCCTGCAGATGCCGGTCTGTGCCGGCCGTTCAGCCTGCTGCTTCAGCTTCTGCGCGTGCCATCTGGCCTTCCGTTGCGGCCAGTATTCGCCGTGGCAGCGTCGGCGTCGCGCTGCCGCTGGTCAGCGCGGCCTCGTCTGGACCTGACTCAGCCGTGTAACGCAGAACTAGGAGGGTGACAGTATGGGCGATGGCCCAAGTAGCGGCTCCGGCCAGCGGCCCGGCCGGCACCGTCAGCGGCTCCGGCGCACTTGCGGCATCGTGGCCGCGGCGCGTCGCCGTGGGCGCCGCCTGGCCGTCAGCACGGTCGCGCTGCGCCAGCTCGACGAGCGCGTCTCGCCGGCGACCACGGTCCGCCGGCGACCGTGTCCGCCAGCGAGTACCGACGCCGCAAGACCGCGACGCCGATCAAGCACCTCGTCGTGATCTTCGACGAGAACGTGTCGTTCGACCACTACTTCGGCACGTACCCGAACGCGGCCAACACCGACGGCACGACGTTCACGCGCCAAGCCGGGCACGCCGAGGTCAACGGCCTGCACCGCCGAGCAGCTGCTGCACACCACAACCCGAACAGCTTCAACCCGCATGCGGCTGTCCCACTCCGAGGCGCTGACCTGCGACCAGAACCACGGCTACCGGCCGGAGCAGCAGGCCGACGACAACGGCAAGATGGACAAGTTCGTCCAGAACACCGACGCACGACACGTGCACCGGCCAGCCGATCCTGTTCGGCCACGCCCGGCCTGGTCATGGACTACTACGACGGCAACACCGTCACCGCGCTGTGGAACTACGCGCAGAACTACGCGATGAGCGACAACAACTACGACACGACCTTCGGGCCGTCCACCCCGGGCGCGCTCAACCTGATCTCCGGCAACACCGGCGGCGGCTACGCGGTCGACCCGACCACCGGCGGCCAAGGTCCCCGACCCGGGCAGCGTCAGCTCGCTGAACGCCAACGGCGTGGGCACGATCTACGGCGACATCGACCCGGCCTTCGACGACTGCTCGGACAACAACCACACCTCGACCAACCCGCTCGGCGTGATGACCGGCAAGAACATCGGTGACCTGCTGAACGCCAAGGCACGTCACCTGGGGCTGGTTCCAGGGCGGCTTCGCGCCGACCTCGCACCAACAGCGGCCGGCTTCGCGGTCTGCGGCGCCACCCACAACAACATCGGCGGCGATCGCGGTCGCCGACTACTCGCCGCACCACAACCCGTTCGAGTACTACAAGTCCACCGCCAACCCCAACCACCTGCCGCCGACCTCGCGAGGCGATGATCGGCCACACCGACCAGGCCAACCACCAGTACGACCTGTCGGACTTCGACGAGACGCTGCAAGGACGGCAACCTGCCCGCGGTGAGCTTCCTGAAGGCGCCGGAGTACCAGGACGGCCACGCGGGCTACTCCGACCCGCTGGACGAGCAGAACTTCCTGGTCAACACGATCAACCAGATCGAGAAGTCCAAGTACTGGAGCGTCCACGGCGATCGTCATCACCTACGACGACTCCGACGGCTGGTACGACCACCAGGACCCGCCGATCGTCAACGGCTCGAACGACGCCACGACCGACTCCGGCGGTGCTGCACCTCCGCGCCGATCGCGGCTCGGCGGCACCGCCGGACCGGTGCGGCTACGGCCCGCGGCTGCCGCTCCTGGTGATCTCGCCCGTACACGCCGGACAACTACGTCAGCCACAACCTGACCGACCAGTCCTCGGTCATCAAGTTCATCGAGGACAACTGGCTGCACGGCGAGCAGATCGGCGACGGCTCGTTCGACACGATCGCCGGCAGCCTCGACGCCCCCGGCGGCGTGCTCGACTTCAGCCAGGCCGCACTTCACGCCCGCTGATCCTCAACCCGACCACCGGTGCGGTCGTCAGCGGATAGCCGTCAAAGAAGGATCCTGAACGCTGCGATGGCGGCTGGCTCGTCCGGGTCAGCCGCCACTGCCGTCAGGGCTTGCGGGCCACCCCCCACCAGGCGGACACGTCGTGACGCGGCGCGAACGTACCCGCGGCCGGGCGCCAGTGATGCGGCTGGACCAGACCGGGCTCGACCAGGTCCAGGCCGTCGAAGAACCGGAGAACCTCGGCCTCGGCGCGGAACCTGACCTGCTCGTTGCCGCGCTGCCGCTCGTTAAGGCCGCGGGCCATCCGGGCCATGGCTTCGGCCTGGATGTCGCTGGCCGGATGGGAGATGACCAGGTAGCTGCCGGGCTGCACCAGGTCCATCAGCCCGGCGACGATCGCGTACGGGTCCGCGTCGTCGCTGATGAACTGCAGGATCGCCAGCAGCATGACCGCGACGGGCTGGCTGAAGTCGAGGGTGGCCGCGGCCTCCTCCACGATGTGGCCGCGATCGTGCAGGTCGGCCTGGATGTAGGCGGTCGCGCCCTCGTCGGTGCTGGTGAGCAGTTCTCGGGCGTGCAGCAGCACGATCGGGTCGTTGTCGACGTAGACGACGCGCGCCCGCGGGGTGGCCGCCTGGGCCACCTCGTGGGTGTTGTCCGCCGACGGGATGCCGGTGCCGATGTCCAGGAACTGGCGTATGCCGGGGCTCGCCGGCCAGGAAGCGCACGGCCCGGCCCAGGAACTCCCGGTTGGTGCGGACGCCGGGGATGATGAAGGGGTTGACCGCGATCGCCGCCTCGGCGGCCTCCCGGTCGGCGGCGTAGTTGTCCTTGCCGCCCAGCCAGTAGTCGTAGACCCGGGCCGGGTGCGGGACGCTGGTGTCGAGCTTGGGCGGCGCCGCTGCCTCGGCCGGGCTGCCCGGCGCGTCGGTCACCTGGACTGGGCCGGCTCGAGGCTCAGCGACACCGAGTTGATGCACCACCGCTGATCGGTGGGCACGTCGTAGCCCTCACCCTCGAACACGTGGCCCAGGTGCGAGTTGCACGCGGCGCAGCGTACCTCGGTGCGGACCCCGCCGAGCGAGCGGTCCTCGAGCAGGATCACCGCGTCATCCTCGGTCGGCTGGTAGAAGCTGGGCCAGCCGCAATGGGAATCGAACTTGGCGTCCGACCGGAAGAGCTCGGCCCCGCAGGCGCGGCAGCGGTAGACCCCCTCGGTCTTGCTGTCGGTGTACTCCCCGGTGAACGGCGCCTCGGTGCCCGCCTCGCGGAGCACGTCGTACTCCTCGGGCGTGAGCCGCTGCTGCCAGTCCTCGTCTGTGCGCTGCACCTTGCTCATGGGGTCAGATTACCGGGCGGCCGGGCTCAGATCGCGACCTCGTACACCGGCTCGCCGCCGGGTGCCGGCCGCAGTTCGACGTCCGCCACGACCCCGGCCGCCTGCACGTCCCTGAGCACCTCGGCCAGGGCCGCCAGGCCGTCCTCGGGCGCGGTCACCACGAGCCGGCGTGCGCTGGAGCGCATCGGCAGCCTGGCCTGGGACTTGGCCTTGCGGATGGAGCCGATCGCGCCCGACGCGGCGTCGAGCAGGCCCTCGTCGGCGCCCGCGGCCATCCCGCGGAGCTGCCCGGGATCCGGCCACGCGGACGTGTGGACCGAGCCCGTCCTGCGACCACGACCACGCTTCCTCGGTGACGAACGGCAGGAACGGGGCGAACAGCCGCAGCAGCACCGAGACCGCGAGCCGCAGCGCGGCGATCGCCGACCCGGCGGCGGCCGGCCCGCTGTCGCCGTACGCCCGGGCCTTGACCAGCTCCAGGTAGTCGTCGCAGAACCACCAGAAGAACCGCTCGGTCAGCTGCAGCGCCAGCGCGTTGTCATAGGCCTCGAGCGCCGCCGTGCCCTCGTCCACGAGCCCGGCCAGCCGGGCCAGCATGGCCCGGTCCAGCGGCTCGGTGACCGGTGTCTCTCCATCCGGCGGGGCGATCCCGAGGACGAAGCGGGTGGCGTTCAGGATCTTTATGGCCAGACGCCTGCCGATCTTGAGCTGGCCAGGGTCGAAGGCGGTGTCCACGCCCAGGCGGGCGCTGCCCGCCCAGTACCGCACCGCGTCGGTGCCGAACTCGCCGAGCACCTGGCTGGGCGTGGTCACGTTGCCCTTGGACTTCGACATCTTCTTGCGGTCCGGGTCGAGGATCCAGCCCGAGATCGCCACGTGCTTCCACGGCAGCTGGCCGAACTCGGTGTGCGAGCGCAGCACCGTATAGAACAGCCAGGTCCGGATGATCTCGTGCGCCTGCGGCCGCAGGTCCATCGGGAACACCCGGCGCAGCAGGTCCTCGTCGGTGCCCCAGCCGCCGGCGATCTGCGGGCTGAGCGACGACGTGGCCCAGGTGTCCATCACGTCCGGGTCGCGCGGTGAACCCGCCCGGCTTCCCGCGCTGGCTCTCCTCGTACCCAGGCGGCGCGTCGGCGGCCGGGTCGACCGGCAGCATGTCCTCGGCAGGCAGGATCGGCGCGTCGTACCGCGGCGCGCCGTCGGCGTCGAGCGGGTACCAGACCGGGATCGGCACCCCGGCGTAGCGCTGCCGGCTGATCAGCCAGTCACCGGCCAGGCCGTGCACCCAGTCCTCGTACCTGGCCTGCATGTGCGGCGGGATGCCAGGCGAGCTCGCGCCCGCGGGCCAGCAGCGCGTCCCGCAGGCCGGGGTCCCGGCCGCCGTTGCGGATGTACCACTGCCGGGTGGTGACGATCTCCAGCGGCCTGTCGCCGTACTCGTAGAACTTCACCGCATGCCGGACGGGCTCGGGCTCGCCGCGCAGATCGCCGGCGGCGCGCAGCAGGTCGGTGATCCGGGCCCGGGCGGCCTTCACCGGCGTGCCCGCGAGCTGCGCGTAGGCGGCCTGGCCGTCCGGGCGGGTCAGCCACGGCAGCGGCCCGTCCAGCAGCCGGCCGTCCTTGCCGATCACCGGGCGGGTCTCCAGCCCGAGCTCGCGCCACCAGGTCACGTCCGTGGTGTCGCCGAACGTGCAGACCATGGCGATGCCGGTGCCCTTGCCCGGCTCGGCCAGCCGGTGCCCGAGCACCGGCACCGGCACCCCGAACAGCGGGGTCCGCGCGGTGGTGCCGAGCAGGCCGGCGTACCGCTCGTCGTCCGGATGCGCCACCAGCGCCACGCAGGCAGGCAGCAGCTCCGGCCGGGTGGTGGCGACCACGATCTCGCTCGCGGTGCCCGCCGCGGCGTCGTCGAGCGAGAACGCGATCCGGGCGTAGCTGCCGCCGATCTCCCGGTCCTCGAGCTCGGCCTGCGCGATCGCGGTGCCGAACGTCACGTCCCACAGCGAGGGCCCGTCCGCGAGGTACGCCTCGCCGCGCGCCACGTTGTGCAGGAACGCGCGCTGCGAGATGGCCCGCGGGCCGTCGTCGATGGTCCGGTAGCACATGGACCAGTCCACCGACAGGCCGAGCCGCTGCCAGGCCTCGGCGTAGGCCCGCTCGTCCTGCCCGGTCAGCCGGCGGCACAGCTCCACGAAGTTGCGCCGTGACACCGGGACCTGCGGACCAGGCCCGCTGGGCCGGCCCGTGGCGCTCCCGGCTCGGGCGGCACGAAGTCCGGGTCGTAGGGGAGCGCGGGGTCGCAGCGCACGCCGTAGTAGTTCTGCACCCGCCGCTCGGTGGGCAGCCCGTTGTCGTCCCACCCGACCGGGTAGAAGACTTCCTTGCCGCGCATCCGCCAGAACCGCGCGAAGATGTCCGGGTGGGTGTACGAGAACGCGTGCCCGAGATGCAGTGAGCCGCTGGCCGTCAGCGGGGGAGTGTCAATGGCGTAGACGTCGCCACGGCGCTTGGTCCGGTCAAACTTGTACTACACGCGCCTCTTCCCACCGGCGCGTCCACTTGTCCTCAAGGCCGTCAAGCGCGGGGCGGGAATCAGGGCTCATGCGCTGATCATAGCGCGACGGCCCCGGCCCGTGCTCGCCCGCCGCAGGCGCTCTGGGCGTCTCTTCTAGGCTGACGCTATGCAGATGCGAGTACTCGGCAGCACCGGAGTGCGGGTCAGCCCGCTGTGCCTGGGCGCGATGATGTTCGGCGCGTGGGGCAACCCGGACCACGACGAGTCGGTCCGGATCATCCACCGCGCGCTCGACGCGGGCGTCAACTTCGTCGACACCGCCGACGTGTACGCGGCGGGGGAGTCGGAGGAGATCGTCGGCAAGGCCCTGGCCGGGACGCGGCGCGATCTCGTCGTGCTCGCCACCAAGGCCCACGGCGCCATGGGCGACGACGTGAACGAGCGCGGCAACTCCCGCCGCTGGCTGATCCAGGAGTGCGAGAACAGCCTGCGCCGCCTCGGCACCGACCACATCGACCTGTACCAGATCCACCGGCCCGATCCGGACACCGACATCGACGAGACCCTGGGCGCGCTCACCGACCTGATCCAGGCCGGCAAGATCCTGTACGCGGGCAGCTCGACGTTTCCCGCGTCGCAGATCGTCGAGGCGCAGTGGGTGGCGCAGCGCGCGGCCGGGAGCGGTTCGTGTGCGAGCAGCCGCCGTACTCGATCCTGGTGCGCGGCGTCGAGGACGAGGTGCTGCCGGTCTGCCAGCAGTACCGGATGGGCGTGATCCCGTGGAGCCCGCTGGCCGGCGGCTGGCTGTCCGGCCGGTACCGGAAGAACGCGGAGGTGCCGGTCAGCCGGCGCGCCGAGCGGCTGCCGGTGCGGTTCGACATGAGCCTGCCGGGCAACCAGGCCAAGCTCGAGGCGGCCGAGCAGCTCGCGGTGCTGGCCGACGAGGCCGGCCTGTCCCTGATCCACCTGGCGCTGGCCTTCGTGATCAGCCACCCCGCGGTTACGTCGCGCGATCATCGGGCCGCGGACGATGGAGCACCTGGACAGCCAGCTCGGCGCGCGCGGACGTCACCCTGGCGGCCGGCGGTCCTGGACCGGATCGACCAGATCGTGCCGCCCGGGCCGGACCCTCAACCCGCCCGACCGCGGGTACGAGCCGCCCAGCCTCACCGAGCCGTCGCGGCGCCGCCGCTGACCGGCGGCGGCTGACCGTGGCGCGGCGCAGGCGCTACTTCCGCACCCAGTGCGGGCGGCCGAACCACTGGCCGAACCAGTGGTGGAACCTGGCCCGGTCCGCCGCCCGGTCCTCGCGGTCCATGTCCGGGTGGTAGACCGGCGGGCCGTCGGGTACCGGCAGGTTGGCCACCTCGGACTTCTCGAACGTGGTTTTCACGTAGCCGGGGGTGATCGCCGCCACCTGGTCGGCGTCGACAAACCGCAGCCAGCCCCGCG
Organism: uncultured Actinomycetota bacterium; assembly: GCA_963739645.1. Classification (GTDB taxonomy): domain Bacteria; phylum Actinomycetota; class Actinomycetes; order Streptosporangiales; family Streptosporangiaceae; genus JASHPR01. Next base: position 51,233 of record CAVUBM010000022.1, on the reverse strand, counting down.
CCTGCCCGACCCGCAGCATCTCGGCGCGCGCTATCTTCTCGTTCTTCGGGTGGATGGCGCCCAGCCCGGTCCCGGTGTAGACCACGATGCCGTCGAACAGGTCGAGCTCGGGGACCTCGAGGACGTGCTCGACGATCCCGAACTGCTCGCCCGAGTGGGTGACCACGGGCAGGCCCATGCTGACCGCGTGGTAGGAGATCGTGGTCAGCTCTTCATCGCCGGAGGCCGGCGAGTGGTCAGACACGTGCAGCCTCCTCCTCGCCCGTCCGCCGCCGGCCGCGTGCGGGCGGGTGTTCCAGCAGAAATACCCGTATCGTCGATGCTGTCGGTTCCAGCCACGGACGGAGGCCGGAATGGATCCCGAAATCAACTTAGTGGACGCCGATACCTATCGGTTCGGCGGCGCCCCGCATGACCAGTTCACCTGGCTGCGGCGGCACGCACCGGTGTACTGGCACCGCGGACGGTGGCGCTCCCGGGTGGCCCGGGTTCTGGGCGGTGACCCGGCACGCCGACATCGGTCACATCTCCCGGCACCCCGAGATCTTCTCCTCACACCGGCGGCTCGTGCTGCTGCACGAGGCGTCGGACGCGGAGATCGAGATGCAGCGCCTGATGATGCTCAACATGGACCCGCCGCAGCACACCCGGCAGCGCAGCTTCGTGAACCGCGGGTTCACGCCGCGGATGATCGGGCGGCTGGAGAAGCACGTCATCCAGATCTGCGACACGCTCATCGACGAGGTGCTGCCGCGCGGCGAGGCTGATTTCGTGACCGAGATCGCCGCGCCGCTGCCGCTGCACGTCATCTGCGAGCTGGTCGGCGCGCCACCCGAGGACCGCGGCTGGATCTTCGAGCTGTCCAACAAGATGGTCGGCTTCGATGACCCCGAGTTCAGGTCCGCACCGGAGGAAGGGCTGCAGGCCGCGGCCGAGATCTACGCCTACGCCGGCCGGCTCGCCGAGCGCCGCAGGCAGCAGCCGGCCGACGACATCGTGACCCGGCTGCTGCAGCCGGACGACGCCGGCGAGGTGCTGTCCACCGACGAGTTCAACCTGTTCTTCCTGCTGCTGACCGTGGCCGGCAGCGAGACGACGCGCAACGCGGCGTCCGGCGGGATGCTCGCGTTCTTCGAGCATCCCGGCCAGTGGCAGCGGCTGCTGGCCGATCCGGGGCTGATCCCCACCGCGGCCGAGGAGATCGTGCGCTGGGTGAGCCCGGTGAACCTGTTCCGGCGCACCGCGATCTGCGACACCGAGCTCGGCGGCCAGGCGATCGCCGAGGGCGACAAGGTGGTGGTCTTCTACGCCTCGGCCAACCGCGACGAGGACGTGTTCGCGGACCCGCAGGAGTTCGACATCGCGCGCGATTCCAACCCGCACGTCGGCTTCGGCGGCGGCGGCCCGCACTTCTGCCTGGGCCGGCACCTCGCCGCGCTCGAGCTCCGGGTGCTGCTGCAGACGCTGGCCGAGCGGATGCCGGATATCAGGCTCGACGGCGAGGTGAGCAGGCTGCGGTCGAACTTCCTCAACGGGATCAAGCACATGCCGGTGCGATTCACCCCCTCGCCCCTGCGTTCCTGACTCTCCGCACACCGCCCGGGCCTGCGTAGGGGTCCGTGGATGTACCTGAAGGGTCGTTGGAGCGACCCTTCCGGTACATCCACGAGGCACGGCCGGGGCTTTGTGGGCGGGTTTCTGCTGGTAGCAGCCGGCCCGGGGAACAGGCGGGCCCTGCCGCGCGTCTTAGTAGCCGGGCGTTGATGGCGCGCCGGCGCTTTCATCTCAGCACGGGCATCTCAGCACGGGGGTTTGTTGTGTTGACGGAGCAGGCGGGGGTACCGGGGTGGGTCTGACCAGCCCTGCGCTCGTGGCGGTACTGGCGGTGACGGCAGGCGTGCTGCTGGCCGCCGTCCTCTGGTGGTGGCCCAAGCTCGCCGCGCGGGGCATCCGGCCGGTGCTGATGCGGATCGTCGCGCTGCTCGCGCTGCAGGTGAGCGTGCTCGGCCTCATCTTCGTGGTCGTCAACCGGGCGGCCGAGTTCTACGCGTCCTGGTCTGACCTGCTCGGCGTGCAGTCCGGCGGCGGCGCGGTCATCGCCGGCCGGTCACGACACCGGCCAGGACGGCAGCATCCAGGCGGCGGCCCCGCTCACGGTGGCGGGCAGCGCCGCGGTCCCGGTTCCCGGATGGCCCCGGGTGCCCGAAGGGCTGCTGCAGACGGTGCGGTTCCACGGCCAGCTTTCTGGGCTCAGCGTGCCGGGCTACGTCTACGTGCCCGCCGGCTACGGCGGAACCGCTGCGTCGGTGCGGCGCCTGCCCGTCGCCGTGGCGATCTCCGATCAGGCCGCCCGGGCGGGCGATGCCTACAGCGCAGGCCGGCTGGCGGCCACCGCCGCCCGGCAGATGGCCGCCGGGAACCTGCCTCCCCTCATCCTGGTTGTGCTTCCGGCCCACATCGGCCAGGACGATCAGGGCTGCCTGGATGTGCCGGGCGGCTCGCAGGCGGCCCTGTTCCTCACCGAGGATCTGCCGCAGGCCATGAACTCTGCCTATCGTGTCCTGGCGCCCGCGACCCGCCGGTGGGCGCTGATGGGGGATTCGTCCGGGGGCTACTGCGCGCTGCAGCTGGCGATGACCAACTCGGAAACGTTCTCTGCGGCGGCGGTGCCGCCCGGCGGGTACACCGGGCCGCCGGGCGGCGACGTATCCGGGGGCAGCCCCGAGATCCGCACCCAGGACAATCTGGCCTGGCTGCTGGGGCACCAGCCGATGCAGCCGATCTCCGTGCTGTTCACCGGCCCGGGCCGGGCACAGCCGTTCCTGTCCCAGGCGCGCCCGCCCATGCGCGCGGGCCAGGTCGGCCTGGCCACCGGCAAGTGGCCGCTGGCCCGGGTCCTCGACTGGGTCGGCGGCGCGGTGAATCCGCACCCGGCGGCGCGGAGCTGACCCGATGGGACCCGCCACCCCAGCTTTCATCGGGCTGATGACCGTCGCGGCGGTCGGCTCGGTCGCCGTCACCGTCTGGCTGTGGCCGCGGCTCGCCAGCCAGCGGATCAGGATGGTGGCGGCGAGGCTCGGCCTGATCGCCGGCGGCCAGGTGCTGGTGATAGCCGCGATCCTGTCCTTCGTCAACGGCTACTTCTCGTTCTTCGACTCCTGGTCGGCGCTGGTCGGCAGCGGCTCGCCGCCGCCCGCTGCCTCGGCCGGGATCGTCGCGTCGTCGCGGCCCATCACGATCACCGGCACCGATCTCGGCCCGGCTCCCGGCGGCGGGTCGGCCCTGCCGGAACTGACCAACGGGCAGCCCGCATCCAAGCCACCGCACACCGGCGCAGCACCGGGGACGGGCATCGTGCCAGGCGCGGACGTCGGTGACCTGGCCCGCGCCCGGTCGGTGGGCGAGGTGCTCCAGGTCACGGTCAGGGGTGAGCACACCGGGATCGCCGAGCCCGGCAAACTACATCTACCTGCCGCCGCAGTATTTCCAGAAGGCCTTCGCCCGGACCCGGTTCCCTGTCGTGCTCGCGCTGACCGGGTACCCGAACGACCCGTGGAGCATCGTGAAGCGGCTCATGGTTCCCGCCACCGCCGCCCGCCTGGTCGACCAGGGAAAGATCGGCCGGCCGTCTACGTGATGATGAACGTGTCGGTCGCGCTGCCCCGCGATACCGAGTGCACCAACGCGCCCGGGGGCCCGCAGGCGCAGACGTTCCTGGCGCAGGACGTGCCGCTGTCGGTCGAGCGGACATTCCGGGTGGAGAGCGGCCGCAGCGGGTGGGCCGTCATCGGCTACTCCACCGGCGGCTACTGCGCGGCCAAGCTGGCCATGATGTACCCGAGCCAGTTCTCCGCGGCGATGTCGATGGCCGGCTACTACACCGCGATCAAGGACAGCACCACCGGGAACCTCTACGGTGGCAGCCCCGCCTACCAGAACGAGAACAACCTGGACTGGCGGCTGACGCACCTGCCGCCGCCGCCGGTCTCGGTCCTGGTGACCTCCAGCCGGGTCGGCGAGAAGGACCTGCCCGGCACGCTGGCCTTCCTGCGGCTGATCCGCCCGCCGATGCAGGGCTACTCGCTGATCGTGGCTCAGGGGGGGCACAACTACCGCACCTGGAACCGCCAGCTCCCGCAGTCGCTGGAATGGATAGACCAGCGGCTGACCCCGGCACTGCCCAGCGCACCGAGGGCCGGCTCAGGTGGCTGAGCCGCGTGCTTCAGGATGTCCGAACCTCCTGGGATAATCGAGGTATGCCCGACGCTTCGCAAGGACGGATGGTCGGCCGTGAGGCCGAGCTTGACCGCCTGCTGACCCTGCTGGGCGAGGCGGCGGCAGGCCGGCCCGTCGTGGCCCTGGTCAGCGGCGACGCGGGGGTGGGCAAGACCCGCCTGGTCACCGAGCTGTCGGTGGCGGCGCGGCACACCGGCTACGCGGTGCTGACCGGCCGCTGCGCCGAGCTGACCGATACCGTCCCCTACCTGCCCCTCGCGGACGCGCTGCGGGATGCCGCTGCGGGCGCGCTGGCGGCCGGGCCGCTGCTCGAAGCGCTGGCGTCCCGGCCGGTGCTGTCCCAGCTGCTCCCCGACGTCGACAGCGGTCGGCCACCCGGCGGCGACATGCCGGGACTGGCCCAGCAGCAGCTGTTCGGCGCGGTGCTCGGCATGCTCTCCGAGCTGGCCGAGGCCAGCCCGGTCCTGCTGGTCCTGGAGGACCTGCACTGGGCTGACCGTTCCACCCGGGACCTGGTCACGTTCCTGAGCCGGGCGCTGCACCGGGAGCGGCTGGCGATCGTCGTCACCTACCGCACCGATGACATGCACCGCAGGCATCCGCTGCGCCCGGTGGTCGGCGAGCTGACCCGGCTGCCCAACGTCACCACGATCGCGCTCGACCCGCTGAGCCCGTCGGCCATGGCCGAGCACCTGACGTCGCTGTCCGGGCGGCCGCTGGACGCCGCGATGCTCGACAGCCTCATCACCCGCGCCGAAGGCAACGCCTACTACGCGGAGGAGCTGCTCGCGGCGTCATCCGCGGGCGACGGGCTCCCGGCCGGCCTCGCCGATCTGCTGCTGGCCCGGACCGAGCGGCTGTCATCCGCCGCCCAGCAGGTCCTGCGGACCGCGGCGGTCACCGGCCGGCGGGTGGACGACGAGCTGGCCCGGCAGGCGTCCGGGCTCGCCGGGCCCGAATACGACGACGCGGTCCGGGAGGCGGTCGCGCACCAGCTGCTGGTGCCCGACGGCGAGCAGGGATACTCGTTCCGGCACGCGCTGCTGCGCGAGGCCATCTACGGCGACCTGCTGCCCGGCGAGCGGACCCGGCTGCACGGCCGCCTGGCCGAGCTGCTCAACGACGAGCGCCGGCTGGCCGAGGTCCCTGGCACCGCGGCCGAGCTGGCTCACCACAGCCTGGCCAGCCACGACGTCCCCGGCGCGTTCGCCGCGTCGGTGTCGGCCGGGCGGGAGGCCGAGCGGCTGGCCGCGCCGGCCGAGGCGCACCGGCACTACGACCGGGCGCTGTCGCTCTGGGAACGGGTCGCCGACCCGGAGACGCTGAGCGGGATGAGCCGCGGCAAGCTCGCGTTCCGGTCCGCGCTCACCGCCGCCGACGACGGTGATATCGCGCGCGCCGTGCACCAGCTGCGCCGCCTGATCGGCTTCCTCGGCGACGCCCGCCCGGCCGACCCGGTGCTGTTCTGCCGGGCCAGCGAGCGGCTCGTCGTACTTCCTGCTCGATGTCGACGAGGACGACGCGGCCATCGCCGCGGCCGAGGCGGCGGTCGACGCCCTGCCCGAGGACCCGCCCCGCTGGGAGCGGGCCCGCGCCCTGGCGACCCACGCGCGGGCGCTGCTGTCGATGAAGGACGAGGGCCCGGCGCGGTCCCGGGCCGAGCTGGCCCTGGAGGCCGCCCGCGGCCGCTGGCGCCCCGTGGGTGGAGGCCGACGCGCTGGTGACCCTCGGCCAGCTGAGCGAGCAGGACGGGCAGATCGAGGACGCCATCGGCCTGTTCACCCGGGCCCACCGGCAGGCGCGTAGTGCCGCCGTGCTCGGCGTCGAGCTGCGCGCGGCGTACCAGCTGGCCCGGATGCAGCTGGAGCGGGGCGACCTGGACGACGCGAGCAAGACCGCGCACCACGGCGTGCGCCGGGCCGAGGACGCCGGCGTCGGCCTGGCCCCGTACGGCTACGACCTGCAGTACCTGCACTACCTGGCGCACTACGCCGCCGGCGAATGGGAGCACGCGCGGGCCCTCACCGACGGCTTCGCCACCCGGGTCATCAGCGCCCCCGAAGCGCAGGCTGTCGGCGATGGCGCTGTTCGTGGATGTGGCCATGGACCGGCCGGCGGTGGCCGACCGGCGCACCTGGCTGGAGCCGTTCCTCGCCTCGGACCGGTTCACCGAGTCCATCGGCCGCGGCCTGCTCGCCGAGCACGCGCTCTGGCACGGGCGACACCGACACCGGGCTGGCCGAGATCGACGCGACGATCCGCGCGATCGAGGTCTGGGACGGCGGCTACGGCCCGACCGTGATCCGGCCCGCCGCCGTCGGGCTGGGAGCGCTGGCCGACCGGGCCTGGCAGGCCCGCGCGGCCGGTAACGCGGAGCGCGCCGAAGCGGCGGTGGAGGCAGCCCGCAGCCTGGTGCAGATCGCCCGCGAGGGTGCCGCGTTCGCGCGCCGCCCCAAGTTCGTGCTCGGGGTGGAAGGGCGCGGCTGGCTCGCCCGCGCCGAAGCCGAGTGGCGCCGGGCTCAGGGCGACAACGACCCGGCGGCGTGGCAGGCCGTGGTCGGCGTGTTCGGGTCGGCCTTCGTCTACGAGACCGCGCGGGCGCGCTGGCGGCTGGCGGCGGCGCTGGCCGAGGCGGGCCGCCGCGACGAAGCCCAGCAGGAACTGCTGCTCGCGATCGAGGCCGCGGACCGGATCGGGGCCAGGCCGCTGCGCTCCGCCCTGGCTGACCTGGCCCGCCGGGCCCGCCTGGCGGACCGGCCCGCGCCCGCCGCGGCCGCGGGCCGCGACGGCGGGCAGCCCACCGGAGCGGCGGCGCGCGACCCGCTGGCCGGGCTGACCAGCCGGGAGGTGGAGGTGCTGCGGCTGCTGGTGGCCGGCATGAGCAACAAGGAGATCGGCGCAGAGTTGTTTATCGCAACTAAGACCGCCAGCGTCCACGTCTCGAATATCCTCGCCAAGCTGGGCGCGAGCAGCCGGACCGAGGCCGCGGCCATCGCGCACGCGCAGGGCCTCGCGCTGCCGGCCCAGCGGAGCCGCTGAGCCATCGGCCGCACCGCACGCGCTGCCGGGCCCGGCGCGCGCTGCCGTGCGGACCATGGCCTGGATCAGGCCCCGCGCGGCGCACTGCCCGTGCTGGCATTGCCGCGCCCGACTTCCCCTGCGAGGCACTGCCCGTGTCCGGCACGTGCCACGCCCGGTCGCCCGTGCCCGCACGGCCAGCATGCAAAGGAGCCTGCCTTGGGCCTGCCCCGCACCGCCCCCGATTCCGTGCTGTTCACCAGCTACAACGTGCTCAACCTGTTCCAGGATGAATCGCCCGCCGGGCGCCAGCGCCACCGGCTGGTCACGGAGTCGATCCAGGCCCTGACCCCGGACGTGCTGGCCATCCAGGAGATCCGGGCGCCGGACCGGAAGACCGCCCGGGCGCGGCTGCGGCGGCTGGCCGGCGAGGTGGGGATGCGGTGCGCGGTGCCGCGCCCGGACGGCGACCGGGCCCAGACCGCGCTGGCCGTGGGCCCACACAGCTACCACTGCGGCCTGATGTGGCGCGACGGCATCGAGCCGGTTCCCGGCTCGCTGCGCTGCTACGGGCCGGCTACTTCTGGCACTCGCTGGCCAGCGTCATCCTGGATGTCGGCGGCGGCGTCCTGGTCCGGCACGCGGCCCACCACGCGACCCCCTTCGGCAGGCAACTGCGGGCCGACCAGAACGAGCTGGTCATCGCCATGCTGGCCATCCCGCGCGGCGGCCTGCCCACGCTCGTGGGAGCGGACTGGAACACCGAGTGCGCGGACCGGGTCCGTGACGAGGAGTCGGGGAAGTGGGTCCTGTACGAGCCCGCCGACCCCTTCGCCGGGACCGAATGGTTCGACGGCATGGTCTACCACTGCGAGTGGGAGTACGACTCCCGCGGGCAGCGGCGGCACTGGGCCGACCGCCGGCCCGGTGACGTGCTCTGGGCCGGCGGCCTGCACGACGCCGCGGCCGCGCTGCGCGCGCCCTGGCACGCCACGGTCGGTCACCATCTGGACGACCCGTACGGGGCGCACGGGATCTGGCGCCGCATCGACAGCATCCGGGTGACCAGGGACGTGCTGGCCGCGCTGCGCGCCCACCATGTGGAGGACACCGAGATGACCCGCCGGGCCTCCGACCATCTCCCGGTCACGGTGGAGTATGTCCCTGCCGCGCTGCGCGAGCCGTGAAACCCCCAGCCACAGGCTGGCCAGGAGGGTGCCGTCACGGCCGGGCGGGTGCGCCGGGCCGCCCACGTCATCGAATATGTGTTTGACGCGCGGATAAACTGGCCAGGTGACGGCAGCGTTTCAGGGGTCCCTGCTCGACCTGGCCGACGGCGCGGGCGTAGGCCCGGGCCCGCTGGGATCGTCGGTGCAGCGGACGGCCCTGGCCCGCGGGGCCTGGATCGACCTGCGGCCGGGCTGGATCACGGGTGCGGACGCGCTGTTCGAGCGGCTGGTTCCGGCCGTGCCGTGGCGCGCGGAGAAACGGCACATGTACGACCGGGTGGTCGACGTTCCGCGGCTGCTCAGCTTCTACGGGGAAGGGGAGCCGCTGCCCGACCCGATGCTGGACGAGGCCAGGCGGCGGCTCGACGAGCACTATGGCCCGGAGCTGGGCGAGCCGTTCCTGACCGCGGGGCTGTGCCTGTACCGGGACGGCCGCGACAGCGTGGCCTGGCACGGCGACACCACCGGCCGCGGCAGCACGCAGGACACGATGGTGGCCATCGTCTCCCTGGGCGCGCCCCGCTCGCTGCTGCTCCGGCCGCGCGGCGGTGGGGGCGGCACGCTGCGGCATGACCTGGGCCACGGTGACCTGCTCGTGATGGGCGGCAGCTGCCAGCGCACCTGGGAGCATGCCATCCCCAAGACCGCGCGGTCGGCGGGGCCGAGGATCAGCGTCCAGTTCCGGCCCCGCGGGGTCCGTTAGCCAGGGCTGCGGGACGGCCGCCTGCCCTGCGGCGACCCGTCCGGTGCTGCCAGACGGGTCCCCCCTGGAGGCGGCCGCCCGTTGGGAGCCGCCGTCCTCCAGGGGGCCGCCTTCCCCCCAGACAGGCCGCTCCCCATCGGCCTGCCCCCCCCGGACCGGGTCGTCTCCCCGCGACCCGCCTTCTGGTGCGGGCCGCCCCTCCGCGACCCGCATTCCCTCAGAAGGCGGGCCGCCTCCGCGACCTGCGTTCTCTCGGAAGGCGGGCCGCCTCGCGGCCTGCGTTCCCCAAAGGCGGGTCGCACCTTGCGACCTGCCTGCCCCGGCCAGGAATGTCTTTGAGCAGCGGAGGCATTTCGGCGCTGAAATGACCTCCGCTTGTGGAACGACACGTGAGCCAGGGCGGTTCAGCGGGGGCGCAGAAGTTCTTCAACGATTTCAAAGAGCCATTCCGGCCAATTCCGCCCGGATAAAAAGGGCTGCACGGGCGGTGCCGGGCAATAGGAGACGGCGCACACAGCGCGGCCGAGGCCGGGAGAAGGCCCGCACGCTGCAGTTCGCGGCCGAGGACGGCTGGGCCCAGGGAGCCGCGCCCGGCGCCGCCGGGCGCGACAGCCGGGCTCGCGGCGCACGCACCTAGCGGGCTGGCGTGGCCGGACCCGCCGGCGGGCGGAGCGGTGCCTGCGCTGACTTACCCCGCGGCCGGGGCGAGCGCGTCGAGCAGCTCCTGGGCGCGGGCGGTGGCCGCCGCGGGCTCGACGTCCGGGGAGCCCACCAGCGGATCCCAGTTCAGGTCGTAGAAGAGCTCGGTTACCCCCTGCTCACCGAGCCACCGGGCGTCGTCGCGGATCTGGGACGTGCTCCCGGACAGCAGCAGGCGGCCGCTGCCCGCGGCCGCTGGTTCCTCGGCGCCGGCCCGGAGGACGCCGCGGCAGATCACCCGTATCGCGTCGGAGTCGCGCCCGGCCCCGGCCGCGGCCGCGCGGACCACGCCGATGCCCTCGGCGATCCGGGACAGGTCGGTCCGGCTCGAGGTGACCCAGCCGTCCGCGATCCGGCCCGCGCGCTCCAGGGCCGGCCGGGCCATCCCGCCCAGCAGGACCGGGGGACCGGCGGGCTGGACCGGCTTGGGCAGCACGCTGCTGCGCGGGATCTCGTAGAACTCCCCGGTGTGCTCGGCCAGGCCGTCCGCCCACAGCGTGCGCAGCACGGCAACGTACTCGGCGGTGCGGGCGCCGCGCCGGGCCATGGACGCGCCCGTGGCCGCGAATTCCTCCGGCATCCAGCCGATGCCGAGACCGAGGTCGAGCCGGCCGTGCGACAGGATGTCCACGGTCGCCGCCTGCTTGGCCAGGTAGGCGGGGGACACGAACGGGAGGTTGACCACGGCCACGCCGAGCCTGATCCGCGACGTGCCGGCCGCGGCGTAGGCGAGGGCCGCCATCGGGTCGAGCACGCTGTGATAGACGGGGTCCATGCCCGAGCCTTCGGGGACCAGCAGCCGCTGGAAGCTCCACAGCGACGCGTAGCCAGCCTGCTCGGCGCGGGCCGCGAACGCGGCGAGGTTGTCCGGGGTTGCCCAGGCGCCCGAGACCGGGGCGCCGAAACCGATCTTCATTCCACCCACCCTACGGGTCCGCGCCGGGCGCCGCACGAAGCCGGCTGGCCCGGCCTGGCCGGCGTTCCCGCGCGTCCGCGGGGTTAACCGCCCCCCACACCCGCCTCCCCTGACTCCTTCGCTGGGCTGCCCCGAGTTTGCACCGTTGTACCGACATGGCAGCCTATGAAGCTAGGTAACCATCGATTCCCGACATCCCACCTGATCTTCCCGCCGCCGTTACGCAACCCGTCCGCCCGCCCTCACTCCACGAGAACGGAGCCATCAGTGGAGCAAGACCCCCGTGCCTGGATCGCCGCCCTGCGCAACTCCCACGACCGCCTCGCCGCGCTGGTCACGTCGCTCAGCTCGGACCGGCTTCGCGGGCCCTCCTACTGCCGTGACTGGAACGTGGCCCAGGTGCTGTCCCATCTCGGCAGCGGGGCCGAGATCTCGCTGCTGATGCTGCCGGCCGCGCTGGGGGAGGCCGAGGCGCCAGGACCGGAGATGTTCCAGCCGATCTGGGACGTCTGGAACGCCAAGACCCCAGATGAGCAGGTCGCCGACGGCCTGATCTCCGATGAGAAGTACGTCGAGTCCCTGGAGGCGCTCAGCGACGACGAGCTGGGCCGGATCAGCTTCGAGCTCTTCGGCATGAACCTGGACAGCGTGGGGCTGATCAGGCTGCGCCTCGGCGAGCACGTGCCGCACACGTGGGACGTGGCGGTGAGCCTCGATCCCGCGGCGACGCTGCCGCCGGACGCGGTGACGCTCCTGATCGACAACGTGCCGCAGTTCCTGGCCCCGCGGCTCGGCCGGCCCCCGGCGGAAGCGTTCAGGATCCGGATTGTCACCACCGATCCGGACCGCGACTACCTGCTGATCGCGGGGGAGTCGATCAGCATGCCGGACTGGCCGGGCGACGGCGCCGGGGCCGGCAGCGAGGCCCGCATGCCCGCCGAGGCCCTGCTCCGCCTGGCCTACGGCCGGCTGGATCCCGGGCACACGCCGGCCGAGGTCGAGGCCGACGCCGCGGACCTCGACCGGCTGCGCCTGGTGTTCCCTGGCTTCTGAGCTTTCCCAGGCTTCTGGCCTGCGGTCAGGACAGCTGCGGGGCTGACTTTCTCAGCCAGCGGCTGGTCACGAAGGCCAGCCCGTACAGCACGGCCACCACGATCAGCAGGAACCGGTAGCCGGTGATCAGCGCGATGTACTCGATCGCGCCGCCGGCGATCGCGCCCAGCAGGTTGGCGGCGAACGCCGTTCCCGCCATGTCCACGCCGGCGAACCGCTGCGCGAAGACCAGGTTCGCCAGGTACACCGGGGCGAACGCCAGGGCGGTGGCGGCCAGGAAGCGCGGGATCAGCGGCAGGCTGAGCGGCGCATCGGGAGGCACCAGCCAGGACACGGCCAGCGACAGGATGAGGGCGGCGTAGAGGATGGTCGGCCGGGGCAGCTTGACGTGCCTGGCCGTCTCCACCGCGAGGTACACCGCGATCAGGACCCCGGCGAAGACCAGCGAGTTCACGAACCAGGTGGTGCCGAACAGCAGCGCGAACTGCACCACGTTCTTGGTCTCGAGCAGCAGGAACGCCGCGCCCATGAAGGCCAGGTCGACGTAGCGCTGCATGCCGCGGTACGTGCCGCCGCCGACCCGTACCAGGATCAGCGACCCGAGCAGGATGAGCCCGAGCATCCACACGTACACCATCGGCAGGCCGGGGGCGGGCAGGTAAGGGAACGGGTAGTCGTCGGTGGCCGCGGCGACCCTGGTGCCGTTCCAGAAGGTGCTGCAGCGCGGCACCGGGCCGTTGCTGTACACGGTCAGCGTGGCCAGTCTCCGGCCGCCGAGCGGCGGCCCCACGTCCTCGCAGGGGGACCGGTGGAACACGTCATTGATCGTGGTCGCGTACCGGTTCAGCAGGAACGGCGCGTAGTAGTTGTACATGGCGAACGTGCCGCCGGGAGCGAGGTGCGCCTTGACCGCCGCCACCGACTGGGTGGTCAGCAGGAAGCTCTCCAGCCGGACGGCGGACTGCCCGGACACCGCGGCCAGGGAGTCCGGCAGCGCGAACAGGATCAGGTTGTACTTCTTGTTCGTGTCCTGCAGGAACTCGCGGCCGTCGCCCACGTGGGTGGTGACCAGCGGGCTGCTGTAGGCGTGGTTCGGGGACCGCGTCCGGCCGATCTGCAGCAGCTGCGGGTCGATCTCGACCGAGTCGATGTGCTTGGCGCCCTCGGAGAGCGCGACCGCGGTGTCGTTCCCGGTGCCCGCGCCGATGATGAGGACGTTGTTCAGGCTGGCCTTGCTCACGTGGCGGTACGGGTACCAGTAGAACGGCTTCTGCTCCCTGAGCACCGGCAGGGCCCGGGCCGCCTGGTAGGGAATGTTGTTCGCCGACACACCCAGGGCGGGCGACTTACCGCCCTGTTCCACCACGGACAGCTTGTTGTAGGGCGACCAGGTCTGGTCGGGCACGAACGACTCGAGGCAGAGCAGCACCACAACCACCACGACGCCCGCGATCTGCCACCACCGGACCTTGGGGGCCAGCATGACCAGGATTCCGACGCAGGCGATGATGCCCCAGGTCGCGGGCGGCTGGTTGAGGAACGACAGGATGGAGAACACCGCGATCCCGGCGATGCTGCCGGCGATGTCCAGCCGGTAGGCACTCAGCGGCCGGAAACTGACGAAGAGCCGGGCCACCGCCTGGCCGATGCCGGCCATCACGGCGGCCGTCAGAACGAAGATGATGCTGAGGCTCACCGGCTGCGGCAGCGCGAGCATGCCGTTCAGCCCGCGGAACGGGTGCGTGCCGCTGAGCGACGAGAGGATCACCGGGAACGCGAGCACGAAGCCGACCAGCGCCAGCAGGGCCACCGGCGTCCAGCGCACGTAGTCGCGCCTGGCCCGGGCGTTGAGGAAGCCGATCCCGATGCCGAGGAAGCTGGCCAGCAGCACGAAGTTGGTGGCCTTGGTCACGTAGACGTTGTTCGAGGTGACCCACCGGATCAGGGCCAGCTCGACGAAGAGCATCAGGAAGCTGGAGAAAGCGAGCCTGGCCTGGTCCCTGCGGCTCTCCGGGGGCCGGGCCGACGCGGCGGCGGGCGGTGCCCCGGTCTGCGCGGCGGCCGGTGCCGGCTCCGCGGCAGCCGCAGCCGGTGCCGGTTCCGCGGCGGGCGGTGCCGCCCCGTCGTCAGGAGGCGCCGCGGGCTTGTCCGCCGCAGAGTCCGCGGTCTTCTTGGCCGACGGCGCCGCGGTCTTCTCGGCCGGGCGGTTTCGGTCCACGGCCTCGGCCTCGGCCTCGGCGGGCGAGCTTGTCTCAGCTGGGGAAGTTCCGGAGTCCACCTCCGCTACCGTAGCCAGTCCGGGCGCCGCAAGCCGGGAATCTCCCACATTCGTATGACCAACGCGTTGCCATCCTTTGGGGGTCGAACTAAGGAGCGCAGAGTTGGCTCAGTTGGCGCTGACCTGGGCGGCCGGTCATGGGGTGTCGGCGGCCGCGGCCTCGCGTTCCAGGCGCTCTGCGGTCTCCCGGGGGTCGTAGATGGTGGTGACCCCCGCGGTCCGGGGGTCGGTGTGGTGCTCCATGGTATAGAAGCGGACCTCATGACCGTCAGGATCGTGCAGCATGGGCAGGATCCAGCCGAAGCTGGCCCGGTGCACGCCCGCGTGGCTCTCGCCGAGCGCGTCCAGGCGGCGGGCGAGGTCCTCGATGGCGGCCCGGTCCGGTACCCCGATGGCGAAGTAGTCGAAGCCCGCCGCGGCCCGGGCGCGGTCGGGATCGAGCCGGAGGCCGAGCGGCGGGCCGCCGTTCGGGTGGGCCAGGCTGTAGCCCATCAGCGTGCCCTGGTCCACGAACTCGCCCTCGACGCGGTAGCCGAGCCGGCTCTGATACCACGCACGCGACCTGGCCAGATCGCTGACCGGGAGCTTCAGGTGGTGAATGCCGGCCAGCGCGGGTGTTCCTGGTGTGCTCATGGAGATCCCCCTAATGCATTAGTGATGCATTTATTGCAGTAAGACTGCACGATAGAGCGGGCGACGTCAACCCGGCGGGACGGATGGCCCGGGATCAGAGCTGCTCGCCGGCCCGGACCGGGGCGCCGATGGTGTTGCCCGGGGGTGCCAGCGGGCACTCCCAGTCGCTGCTGTACCGGCAGGACGGGTGGTAGAGGAAGTTCAGGTCGATGAGCAGCGCGTCCGGCCTGCCGCCGAGGTCGGCGCCCTTGGCCGTGTCGAGGGCGTAGCGGCCGCCGCCGTAGCTGGTGTCCCCGGCGGTGCCGTCGCGCAGGGGCAGGAACAGCCCGCCCGCGTACTGCCGCAGCCACCACACGTCGAGGCTCGCGTTCAGTGGCGACGGCAGCTCCAGCCGGCCGATGAGCCGCATCTGGGTGGTGCCGTCCCTGTCGGTGGGCACGGCCAGCTGCGACGCCTCGGGCGGGGGCTGCAGCGGCAGCTCAAAGCGCAGCTCCGGGTCGTACGGCCAGTACGGGAGGCCGCTGGTGCGGAGCGGGTCGCCGGGTGGCAGCGGGCTCTGCGGGTGCGAACCGAACAGCTCATCCCGGCGGCGCCGCCACAGCTCGTGGCCGCGCCGGGGCTGCTCCTCCGCGCGGACCGCGGCGTACAGCTCGCTGATCTCACGGCGCCACCCCGCCAGCTCCAGCTCCGGGATGGGCCTGCCGCTGCCGGTTTCCGCCCGCGCGGAAAGCGGATCGGTCCTCATGATCTCCCCGTCGTCGTCAGCGCTGTGTGCTGGCGGTGGCCGGTGACGCTGCCCCGTCTCCTTAGGTACGTCACGGACCGGTGGCTGGTTCAGTGAGACGCCTGTGACCTGCGATTTGTCTCGGCGACGAGCGCGGTGAGGGTCGGCCCGAGCGGCGCGTCGACGACCAGGCCGGCCAGGGCGTCCCCGCGGGTGGGACCCTGGTTGATGATCGCGACGGCGGTCGTGAGCCTCGCGGCATGCCGGACAAACCGATAGCCAGACATCACGGTCAGCGAGGACCCGAGGACCAGCAGGGCGCTGGCGCGCCCGGTCAGCGCGTAGCACTCGTCCACGCGAGGTCGCGGCACGTTCTCGCCGAAAAACACCACATCGGGCTTGAGCACGCCGCCGCAGCTCTCGCAGTCCACGACCTCGAAGCGCTCCGCCTGATCGTCGGGCAGCACGGCGTCGCCATCCGCGTTGAACCCGGCCACGCGGGCGGCCCAGCCCGGGTTGGCCGCGCGCAGCCGCCGGTCGAGCGTGTCGCGGGAGGACCGCCGGGCGCAGGAGAGGCAGACCACGCGGTCCAGGCTGCCGTGCAGCTCGATCACCTGCCGCGCGCCGGCCGCCTGGTGCAGGCCGTCGACGTTCTGCGTGATGATCCCGGCGAGCAGCCCGCGGCGCTGGAGTTCCGCGACCGCGTGATGCCCCGCGTTCGGGACGGCGCGCGCCACGTGCCGCCACCCGGCCTGGCTGCGCGCCCAGTACCGGCGGCGGGCCGCCGCGCTGCCGGTGAACGTCTGGTATGTCATCGGCTCGGCCCGCCGCGACCGCCCGGTGGGCCCGCGGTAGTCCGGTATCCCGGATTCCGTGGACAGCCCGGCCCCGCTCAGGATCAGCACGCCACCGGCGGCGACCAGGCCAGCCAGCTCACCCAGGGGGTCCGTCGCCGGGTCCGCCGGGCCCGCGAGCGCGCCGGGCGTGCCGTCCAGTGTGTCGGTCACCTCTCCATGCTGCCTTGTGCCGGGACCTGCCAGGAACCAGCGTCGGCTGGCCGGCCCGCTGTCACCGCTCCATCCTGGCCGCGCGCCGCGGGCGCGGGCCACCGCGCGGAGAGCACGCGGCGCCCGGCGCTCAAGGTCTCGGATCGGCAACAAATCGACACCGACTCTCGCACCGGGCCTTGCACGATAACGGCATTAGGTCCTGAATAGAGGTTCATAACACGACAGTCATGCCTCATAGAGCGGGAATGAGCCGCATGAATGATGGTTCATCACAGGCAGGGCTGACCGGCCAGCTGACGGCGGCGGCCGGCGTTCTCGCGATCAGCGGGGTGACCGTGCGGTTCGGCGGCCTGACCGCGCTCGATGACGTCTCGCTCAGCGCCGCACCGCGTCAGGTCACCGGGATCATCGGCCCGAACGGGGCCGGGAAGACCACGCTGCTGAACGCCGTGTGCGGCTTCGTGACACCGGACTCCGGGACGATCACGTTCGGCTCCCGCGAGCTCACCGGCGTGCGGCCGCACCGGCTCGCGGGCCTGGGCATCGCCCGCACGCTGCAGGGCGTGGGGCTGTTCAGCGGCCTGTCCGTGGTCGAGAACGTCATGATCGGCGCGACCCCGGGCGGGCGCGCCGGGTTCTGGTCCGGGCTGTTCGGGCTGCCCAGGTCCGACCGGGACGAGCGGCGGCTGCGGGCCGTGGCCATGGCGGCGCTGGACCGGCTGGGCGTCGGCGAGCTGGCCGACAGCATGCCCGGCACGCTGGCGTACGGGCCTGCGCAAGCGGGTCGCGCTCGCCCGGGCCCTGGTCGCGCAGCCGCGGCTGCTGCTGCTCGACGAGCCGGCCAGCGGCTTGTCCGAGAAGGAGCTGCCCGAGCTCGGCGACCTGATCACCACGCTGGCCGAGGACGCCGGCGTGGTGGTGATCGAGCACCGGATGGACCTGATGATGTCGGTCTGCGACACGCTCTTCGTGCTCGACTTCGGCAAGCTGATCGCGACCGGCACGCCCCAGCAGGTGCAGGCGAACCCGGCGGTGACCGCGGCGTACCTCGGGGCCGAGGAAACCGGCCGCGGCCGGGACGGGCCGGGCGGGATCGGGGGACGCGGACGACGCGCAGGCCGGGGAGGCCGGCCGTGACTGACCCAGCCAGGAACGACGCCGGCGCCGAGGGACACGGGCGCGCCCGGCCCGGCGTCAGCTGGCGCAGTGGCGCTGACCGTGGACGGAATCGTGGCCGGGTACGGCGCGGTGACCGTGCTCGACGGGGTCTCGGTCTCGGCCCGGCCCGGCACGATCACCGCGGTGCTCGGCGCCAACGGAGCCGGCAAGACCACGCTGCTGCGCACGATCAGCGGGCTGGTCCGGCCCCGGCTCGGCCGGATCCTGGTCGGCGACGCCGACCTGGCCCGCCGCCGGCCCGAGGACATCGCCCGGGCCGGGGTGGCGCACGTGCCCGAGGGGCAGGGCGTCATCACCGAGCTCACCGTGGAGGAGAACCTGCGCCTCGGCGCGCTGTCCCGGGGCGACCGGGCCAGCCGGGCCGCGGCGCTGAACGACGCCTACCGCCGTTTCCCTGTGCTGGCCGAACGGCGGCGCCGGGCGGCGGCCACGCTGTCCGGCGGTGAGCGGCAGATCCTGGTCATCGCCCGGGCGCTGATGGCCGCGCCCCGGGTGCTGCTGCTGGACGAGCCGTCCCTGGGGCTGGCGCCGCGGATGGTCGCGCAGGTCATGGACCTGATCCGGCAGCTGCGCGACGAGGCGGGGCTGACCGTGCTGCTGGTCGAGCAGAACGCCCGCAGCGCGCTGGGCATCGCCGACCAGGGCCTGGTGCTCAACCTGGGCAAGGTGGTCGCCAAGGACGACGCGGCCACGCTCGCGGCCGACGTGGGGCTGCGCCGTCACTATCTGGGCTTCTAGGAGGGCGCGTGCAGGAGTTCCTCGAGTTCACCCTCGGCGGCATCGGCATCGGCATGATCTACGCGGCGATCGCCCTGTCGCTGGTGCTGATCTGGCGCGGCACCCGGGTGCTCAACTACTCCCAGGGCGGCATGGCCATGTTCACCACGTACGTGGCGTGGCTGGTCATCACCCACAGCGGCAACTACTGGCTGGGGTTTGTTGTGGCCCTGGCGTCGGGGCTGGTGCTCGGCGCGATCCTGGAGCGCACGGTCGTCCGGCCGACGCTCGGCAAGGCGCCGCTCAACTCGGTGATCGTGACCATCGGCCTGCTGATCTTCCTCGAGGGGCTGGCCGGGATCCTCTACGGCGGCCAGTACCGCTCGTTCCCCGCGGCCTTCTCGGTGACCGGGCTGAAGATCGGCACGTTCGCGCTCGGGATCTCCCGGAACGACCTGTTCACCGCCGCGGCCGTGCTCCTCGCGGCGCTGGCGCTGGCCGCGGTCTTCCGGTACACCGCGGTGGGCCTGCGGCTGCGCGCCACCGCGTTCAGCCCGGGTGTGGCCAGGCTGCTCGGGGTCAGGATCGGGCGGGTGCTGACCCTCGGCTGGGCGCTGGCCGGCCTGTTCGGCGCGCTGGCGGGCGTGCTGGTCACCCCGACCACGTTCCTGTACCCGAACAGCATGGACTCGATCTTCGTGCTCGGCTTCACCGCGGCCGTGATCGGCGGCCTGGACAGCCCCGTCGGCGCGGTCGCCGGCGGGGTGCTGCTCGGCGTCGTGCTCAGCTACGCCGGCGGCTACCTGGGCAACGACCTGGTCCTGGTCTACGGGCTGGTCGTGCTCTCCCTGGTCCTGATGATCCGGCCGTCCGGCCTGTTCTCGGCCACCGCCACCCGGAGGGTGTGACCATGACCCTGGCCCGCCACCTGGCCGCCGCCGATCTGCGTCGCGCTGGTGATCGTGGCGCTGTCGGTCCGGCTCGGCTCCTACCGTGACTACCAGCTGGCCGAGGTCGCCGCGTACGTCGTGGCGGTGGCCGGGCTCACCCTGCTGATCGGCCTCAGCGGCCAGATCTCGATCGGCAACGGCGCGTTCATGGCGATCGGCGGCTACGCCGCCGCGCTGCTGCTGCTGCACCTGGGCTGGCCGCTGGAGCTCGTGTTCGCGGCGAGCGCCGTGATCGCCGCCCTGGCGCGGCGCGATCGTGGGCATCGCGGCCGCCCGGCTGCGGGGCCCGTACCTGGCCGGGGCCACGCTGATGCTGGCGGTGGCCCTGCCGTCGGTGGCCGACCAGTACTCAGGGGTGTTCGGCGGCGACCAGGGCCTGTCGGTCACGATCACCACCCCGGCCTTCCTCGGCGCCACCTTCCCGCCCACCCGCTGGCTGGCCTGGCTGACCTGCGCCTCCGCGCTGATCGCCCTGGTCCTGCTGGCCAACCTCGGCCGCAGCCGGGTCGGCCGCAGCTGGCGGGCGGTGCGCGACGACGAGGTGGCCGCGGCCCTGTCCGGGCTGAACGTGGCCAGGCTGCAGGTGCTGGCGTTCGTGGTCAGCGCCGCGTGCGCCGGGCTCGGCGGGGCCCTGCTCGCCGTGGTCACCGGGATCGTCTCGCCGGGTGCCTACACGCTCACCCTGTCCATCGGGCTGCTCACCGCGGCGGTGCTCGGCGGCCTCGGCAGCCTGCCCGGCGCGGTCTGGGGGAGCCTGCTGCTGGTCCTGGTGCCGACCTACCTCACCAACGTGGCGACCAGCCACGGCCTGTCCGGCGCGGCGAGCTCCAGCGATCCCGATCGCCGCCTACGGCGTCGTCCTGATCGTCGTCATGCTCGTCTTTCCCGCGGGCATCCAGGGCGGCCTCCGCCGCCTCTTCGGGCCTGCCGCCCCCGCCGCGGCCGTGCCATTCAACGCGCTGCGCCGGCGCAGGCCGGCCAGTGAACACCAGGAGGAAGGCACTACATGAGAAGATCACATCGGGCGAACCTCGCGGCCGTCGCCGGGATCGCTGTCGTCGCGATGGTGGCCGCCGCCTGCGGCGGCTCGAGCGGCAGCTCGAGTTCGTCCTCGTCCGGCAGTTCGGCCCTCACCGCCTCCGCGCCGGGCATCACCGCGACCACGATCACGATCGGCAGCCACCAGCCGCTCACCGGCGTGGCCGCGCCCGGCTACGACGAGATCGCGCCGGCCGTCGAACGCCTACTTCCAGTACGTCAACGCGCACGGCGGCATCTACGGCCGGAAGATCGTCTACAAGTACCTGAACGACCAGTACAACCCGACGATCACCTCGACGGTGGTGCACCAGCTGGTGCTGCAGGACAACGTCTACGCGATCTTCAACGGCCTCGGCACGCCGACGCACCTGGCCGTGGTGCAGTACCTGAACAGCGAGAAGGTGCCCGACGTGTTCGTCGCCTCCGGCTGCGAGTGCTGGAACGCCCCGAGCACCTACCCGGACACGTTCGGCTGGCAGCTCGACTACGTGCGCGAGGGCAAGATCCTCGGCAAGTACATCGAGCAGCACTTCAAGGGCAAGAAGATCGGCTTCTTCTTCCAGGACGACGAGTTCGGCCAGGACGGCGTCAAGGGCCTGGACTACGAGATCCCGAAGTCCCAGATCGTGGCCAAGGAGAGCTACGACCCGACCAACACCAAGATCGGCCCGCAGGTCGCCGCGCTCAAGGCGGCCGGGCGCCCAGGTCGTGGTCTCGTTCTCGGTGCCCGCGTTCACCGCGCTGCTGAAGCTCACCAGCTCGGAGCTCAAGCTTCAACCCGCAGCTCGTGGTCAGCGACGTCGGCTCGGACCCGATCACGCTGGCCGGGCTGCTGGCCGCGTTCGCGAAGAACAAGACGGCCGGCTTCGGCAACTCGCTGACCCAGGGCATCATCACCGACGGCTACCTGCCGTCGCTCGGCGAGACCAGCAACAGCTGGATCCAGCTGTTCACGAAGATCCACAGCCAGTACATCCCGAAGCTGCCGCTGGACGGCAACGTGGCCTACGGGCTGGCGGTCGGCTACACGTTCGTGCAGGCCATGTTCAAGGCCGGGCGGAACCCGACCCGGCAGGACCTGATCAACGCGATCAACGGCGGGCTGCCGCAGGGGGTCTCCGTGGCGCCGTACGCCTACTCGTCCAGCGACCACAACGGCATCACCGGTGCCTACATGGCCGTGATCAAGAACGGCGCGCTCGTCGCCGATCGGGCCGGTCCAGGTGACCGACGACCTCACCGACCGGCGCGATCACGACCTACTCGACGACGCAGCCGCCGGCCCCGGCGAGCGGGATACCGTCGCCCTGACCAGCGGCGGGCCGGCCGCCCGGACAACCCGGGCGGCCGGCCCCTGGCGCTGGAGGGCCGGCCGCCCCGCGGCCAGGCCCGCCGCCAGAACGGAGAAGCACGAGTGAGTGCCGCAGCCAGCCGCAGGCCCGCGCCGGGTGTTGACCGGCCGCCGGCCGAGCGGCTGCTGTCCGCGGCCGAGCAGTTGTTCGGCGAGCGCAGCTACCAGCGGACCAGCGTGGCCGGCATCTGCGCCAGGGCCGGGATCGCCACCGGCAGTTTCTACACCCACTTCAAGTCGAAGGCGGACATCTTCGCGGCCGTGGTCCGCCAGATCAACGCGGACCTGCGTGCCGCGATGAGCGCCGTCCTGGAGCAAGTGCCTGACGACCAGCGGGCCCGGGAGCGCGCCGCCTTCCGTGCCTTCTTCGACATGCTGTCCACGCGGCCGTGGATCGACCGCATCGTGCGGGAGTCGGAGTTCGTTGACCCCGGTCTGTTCCGCGAGTACTACGAGCGCCTGGCCCGGGGCTACTCCCGCGGGGTCCGCCGGGCCCAGCTGGCCGGCGAGGTGGACGCCAGGTACGACCCCGAGGTGATCGCGTACCTCTACACCGGCATCGGCAACTTCGTCGGCATGCGCTGGGCCGACTGGACCGCGGGCGGGCAGGTGCCGGGGGACGTGCTCGACGACATCCTCGAGGTGCTGGCCCGCGGCCTCCCCCCGCGCCGCGAACCGGATCCGCCGGTAGCGTGACTGTGGAGCGGAGAGCCGTCATGGATCTGTTTGACCTGTCCGGGAAGACAGCCGTCGTCACGGGGGGCAGCCGCGGGATCGGGTTCATGATCGCGCGTGGCCTGCTGGAGGCCGGGGCCCGCGTGTACATCAGCTCGCGCAAGGCCGATGCCTGCGCCGCCGCCGAGCAGGAACTGAGCAGGTACGGGAAGGTCGTAGCCGTTCCTGCCGACCTGTCGGCGGAGGCAGGGTGCCTTCGGCTGGCCGGTGAGGTCGCCGAGCGTGAACGTGCCCTGAACGTCCTGGTCAACAACGCCGGTGCCACCTGGGGAGCGCCGATCGAGGAGTACCCTGCGGCTGCCTGGGACAAGGTCGTCGACCTCGACCTGAAGGCCCCGTTCTTCCTGACCCGGGCGTTCCTGCCCCTGCTGGAGGCCGGCGGGACCCATGAGGACCCGGCGCGGGTCATCAACATCGGCAGCATCGACGGGCTCCGGGTGCCGCCCTTCCCGACCTACGCCTACTCGGCCAGCAAGGCTGGGCTGCATCACCTGACCCGCGTGCTCGCCCGCGAGCTCGGCCCCCGGCGGATCACCGTCAACGCCGTCGCCCCCGGTCCGTTTGAGTCCAAGATGATGGCCGCGACCCTCAAGGAGCTCGGGGACGTGATCGCCGACACGGCTCCGCTGAAGCGGATCGGCCGCCCCGATGACATGGCCGGCGTGGCGATCTACCTGGCCTCACGGGCAGGCGCCTACGTCACAGGCGCCGTCATCCCCGTGGACGGCGGCATCGGCACCACTGTCTGAGCGCTTCGGCCGGGCAGTGCGCCGGGCCCGGGCCCTGCGGACGGCTGAGCCGGGCCACGTATCGTCTCAGCCATGACAGGCTCCCAGCCCTCTGGCGTGGCCGGGTACACCGGCACGATCCCGCGGTTGCTGGCCGCGGCCGCGGAACGCGATCCCGACGGCGTCTGGCTGCGCACCGACGAGACCACGCTGACCTTCGGCGAGGCGGCGTCCGGAGTCGCCGGCGCGGCCCGGGCCCTGCGGGACGCGGGAATCAGCCGCGGGGATCGCGTAATGGCCACGGCCAGATCCACCCCTGGATACCTGATGTGCTGGCTGGCGCTGCCCTCGCTGGGCGCGGTCATCGTGACGGTCAACCCGCGCAGCACCCCCGCCGAGCTGGCCGGGCTGGTCCGGCAGGTATCGCCGCGGGCCCTGATCAGCGACGCCGGGCTGGGCCCGCTGGCCGACGCGGCGGTCGGCGAGCAGCCCGGGCTCCGCGTGCTGGACTGCGACGAGCTGGTCAGCGGGGCCGCCGCGGGGAGCGCGGCCGAGCTGGCTGACGCCGGGGTCGGCCCGGATGACCTGGCCGTGCTGATCCCGACCTCGGGCACGACCGGGCGGTCCAAGCTGGTCATGCAGACCCACCGGGCCTACGCGATGGCGGGGGAAGGCTTCGGTTTCTGGATGGAGCTGACCGCCGCGGACCGGCTGATGACCTCGCTGCCGCTGTTCCACATCAACGCGCCCGCGTACTCGGTGATGGGCTCGCTGGCCTGCGGGGCGGGCCTGGTGCTGCTGCCGCGGTTCTCGGCCAGCGGGTTCCTTGACGCGGCCCGCAGGCACGGGGCGACCGAGTTCAACGCGATCGGGGCCATGCTCGAGATCCTGATGCGGCAGCCGCCGCGCCCTGACGACGCCGACAACCCGCTGCGGCTGTGCTACACCGGGCCGGCGCTGGAGCGGGAACGGCAGCTGGAGATCGAGGAGCGGTTCGGGTTCCGGATCGTGGTCGGCTACGCGATGTCGGAGTCCCCGTACGGCCTGATCTGGGCCCGGGGTACGCGGCCGTACGGCACGCTCGGCTCGGCCCGGCAGCACCCGGTCCTGGGCACGGTCAACGAGGCGCGGGTGGCCAGCGAGGACGGCCGCGTCCTGGGCCCGGGTGAGACCGGCGAGATGCAGCTGCGCAACCCCGTGCTCACACCCGGGTACTGGGAGATGCCAGAGGAGACCGCCGCGCTGTTCACCGGCGACGGCTGGCTGCGCACCGGTGACCTGGTCACCGCGGAGGGCGACGGAACCTACACGTTCGTCGGGCGGCAGAAGGAGGTGCTGCGGCGCCGGGGGGAGAACCTGTCGCCGCTCGAGGTCGAGGAGGTGCTGACCGCGCACCCCGCGGTGCTCGAGTGCGCGGTGGTCGGGGTGCCGTCCGAGCTGTCCGAGGACGAGGTGAAGGCGTTCGTGGTGCCCGCCGACGGGGCGGCTGTGGACTTCGACGAGCTGCGCTCGTTCGCTGCGGCCCGGCTCGCCGCCTTTAAGGTGCCCCGCTACTGGCAGGTGATCGGCGAGCTGCCGCGCACCCCCACGTCCCGGGTGGCCAAGCACCGGCTTCCGGCCGGCCACCAGCCCGGTGAGTACGATGCGGACGCATGACCGAAGAGCGCGAGCCGTACCCCACGTCGATCGGGACCTCTGACGCGACGTCGATCAGCCTGCTCGGCCACGACCTGGCCGGCGAGCTCATGGGCCAGGTGTCCTTCGGCGAGCTGGCGTTCTGGCTGGTCGCGCTGCGCCTGCCGGAGCCCGGTGAGCTGCGGGTCTTCGAGGCGGTGCTGGTGGCGCTGGCCGATCATGGCTTCACCCCGTCCGCCATCGCCGCGCGGCTCACCCTGACCGGCGCCCCGGAGTCGGTGCAGGGCGCGCTGGCGGCCGGGCTGCTGGGCGGCGGCTCGCGGTTCCTGGGCGTGACCGAGGACTGCGGCCGGTTCCTGGCCGAGGCGCTGGCCCGCCACGACGGCCCGCTGCCCGACGACGACGCGGGCTGGGACGCCATGGCCGAGGCGGCGGTGCGGGCCCAGCGGGAGGCCGGCCGCCTGGTGCCCGGCCTGGGCCATCCGATCCACAAGGCCGGTGACCCGCGCACCCCGGTGATGTTCCGCATCGCGCGGGAGGAGGGCAGGTTCGGCCCGCACCTGCGGCTGTTCGAGGCCGTGGGCCGGGTGCACCCGCGGGTCCTCGGCCGGACCCTGCCGCTGAACGGGGCCGGGGTGTGCGGCGCCGCGCTGGCCGACCTGGGCTTTGACACCGAGATCCTGCGCGGCTTCGCGCTGCTGGCCCGCACCGCCGGGCTGCTCGGCCACCTGGCCGAGGAGATCCGCCGCCCGGCCGGGCCGGAGATCTACCGCGAGGCCGACGAGGGCATCCGCTACCAGCCGCCGGAGCCGTGACCGGTATGCCGGCCGCGACGGCCGGCTTGCCAGTGAAGGGGATGGGGAGGTGGGTGGGGGACGGGATGCGGGGGTCCGGGGGTCGTCCCCCGGGTTAACACTGCCTCAGCTTTCCACCCGCAGCGCGTCGAACACGCCGCGCAGCCGCGCCACGCGGTGCTCCAGCTGCCCGACCGATTCGGCCATCCCGGCGCCGTCCGCGGCGGCGGCCTGCCCGGACAGCACCGTGACCATGTCTTCGACCGCCGCGAGCCGCCCGGACATCTCGGCGAGCACGGGGCTGACGTCGGCCGTGGCGTTCTCCGCCGCGTCCCGCTGCGTCGCCTCGAGCCGCGCCGTCTCCAGCGAGTCCCCCAGCTGGACGCGCAGCAGGGCCGCCTGGTCGCTGAGCTGGCGGTTCTTCATGTACAGGTCCACGAACACCGACACCTTCGCCCGCAGCACCCAGGGGTCGAACGGCTTGGCGATATAGTCCACGGCCCCGGCCGAGTAGCTGCGGAACGCGTAGTCGGGCTCGGCGTTGCGCGCGGTGAGAAAGATGATCGGCACGTCGCGGGTCTTGGGGCGGCGCTTGATGTGCGCGGCGGTCTCGAACCCGTCCATGCCGGGCATCAGCACATCCAGCAGGATGACCGCGAACTCGTCGCTGAGCAGCGCCTTGAGTGCGGCGTCCCCGGAGCGCGCCGGAACCAGCGTCTGGTTCAGCGAGCTGAGGATGGCCTCGAGCGCGACGATGTTCTCCGCGCGGTCGTCAACCAGCAGGATCTTGGCTTTCTCTGCCACTCGATTGCTCCTAGTTCGAGTTGGCGAGCCTGGTTAAGCTGCCCTGCCCCGCGCTGCGCCGTAGCCAGTGCCGCATCAGCTGCAGCAGATGATCGGTCTCCACAGGCTTGGGGAAGTAGTCGGAAGCGCCCGCCTTGATGCTCTTCTCCCGGTCGCCCTTCATGGCCTTGGCCGTAAGCGCGATGATCGGCAGGTCCGCGAACTGCGGCATTTTCCGGATCGCCCGCATCGTCGCGTTCCCGTCCAATTCCGGCATCATGACGTCCATGAGCACCAGCGAAATGTCCTCATTCCGCTCCAGTGACTCTATCCCCGCCCGGCCGTTCTCGGCGTAGAGCACCTCGGCCCCGAACCGCTCGAACACCCCGGTGAGCGCGAAGACGCTGCGCGCGTCGTCATCGACGATCAGTATCCGGGCCCCGTTCAGCGCGTCGTCGGCGGCGGCGGGCGCCGCCTCGGCCACCTCAGCAGCGGCCGGTCCCTCGAGCACGGCCACAGCACCCGCCGTGGCCGGGGGCCCCGCGGGGCGGCTGCCGTTGACCGTGCCCCGCGCCGGCAGGTACAGGGTGAACGTGCTGCCCTTGCCCGGGCGGCTGGTGGCCCGGATCTCGCCGCCGAGCAGCCGGGCGATGTCGCGGCTGATCGAGAGCCCGAGGCCGGTGCCGCCGTAGCGGCGGCTGGTGGTCCCGTCGGCCTGGCTGAACGCGTCGAAGATGGTGCCGAGCTTCTGCTTCGCGATGCCCACGCCGGTATCCGACACCGCGAACGCCATGACCTCGGCCGCCTTGCCGAGCACCCCGCGGAACTCCACCTCGTCGGCCCGGCCGATGGTGAGCCTGGCCTCGCCGGCCGACGTGAACTTGACCGCGTTCGACAGCAGGTTCCTGAGGATCTGCTCCAGCCGCTGCTCGTCGACGCAGAGCCGGTCCGGGGTGCCGGGGCGCACCTGGACGCTGAACCCCAGGCCCTTGTCCTCGGCCATCGGCCGGAACGTGGCGTCGACGTAGTCCACCAGCGCGGAGAGCTTCAGATCGGCCGGGTTGACGTCCATCTTGCCCGCCTCGACCTTGGACAGGTCCAGGATGTCGTTGATCAGCTGCAGCAGGTCGGAGCCCGCGGCGTGGATCGTGCGGGCGAAGTCGACCTGCTGGCCGGTGAGATTCCCGTCCTGGTTCTCCGAGAGCAGCTTGGCCAGCACGAGCAGGCTGTTCAGCGGGGTCCGCAGCTCATGCGACATGTTGGCCAGGAAGTCCGACTTGTACCGGGACGAGATCGCCAGCTGCTGTGCGCGTTCCTCCAGCGTCCGCCGGGCCTGCTCGATCTGGCGGTTCTGCACCTCGATGGCGCCGTTCTGCTTGGCCAGCAGCGCGGCCTTGTCCTCGAGCTCTGCGTTGGACCGGCGCAGCTCGGCCTGCTGGCGCTGCAGCTCGGTGGAGCGCTCCTGCAGCTCGGTCGTGAGCCGCTGGGACTCGCCGAGCAGGGCCTCGGTGCGGGAGCTCGCCATGATCGTGTTGATGGCCACGCCGATCGTCCCGACGAACTGGTCGAAGAACGCCAGGTGCACGTCGCTGAACCGGGTCAGCGAGGCGATCTCGAGCACGCCGAGCACCTGGTCCTCGAACAGGATCGGCAGCACGGCCACGCTCACCGGCGCGGCCTCGCCGAGCCCCGACCCGACCTTGAGGTACCCGGGCGGGGCGTCGGTGATCAGGATCGGCCTCCGCTCCAGCGCGGCCTGGCCGGCCAGGCCCTCGCCCAGCTCGAAGCGGGTCAGCCCGCCCTTCACGAAACCGTAGGTAGCGATCCGGGTGAACTCCTGCCGCAGGCTGCGCGGGTCCACCACATCGGTGGCCAGGTAGATGGCACCGTACTGGGCGGCCGTGAGCGGGGTCAGCTCGCCCAGGATCAGCCGGGCCAGCTCCAGCAGGTCGCGGTGACCTTGCATCAGGCCGGCGATCCGGGCCAGGTTGGTCTTCAGCCAGTCCTGCTCCTCGTTGGCCCGGGTCGTCTCGCGCAGGTTGGCCACCATCAGGTTGACGTTGTCCTTGAGCTTGGCGACCTCGCCCCGGGCCGCGACCTCGACCGACTGGGTCAGGTCGCCCTCGGCGACCGCGCTGGCGACCGCCCCGATCGCGCGGACCTGGGTGGTCAGGTTGCTGGCCAGCTCGTTCACTCCCCGGGTCAGCCGCTTCCAGGTCCCGGACACCCCCTCGACCTCGGCCTGGCCGCCCAGCCTGCCCTCGCTGCCGACCTCCCTGGCCACCCGGGTGACCTCGGAGGCGAACGCGGAGAGCTGGTCGACCATGGTGTTGAGGGTGGTCTTGAGCTCGAGAATCTCGCCGCGGGCACTGACGTCGATCTTCTTCGACAGGTCGCCGTTGGCCACCGAGGTCGCCACCTGGGCGATGTTGCGGACCTGGCCGGTCAGGTTGTTCGCCATGAAGTTGACGTTGTCGGTGAGGTCCTTCCACACCCCGGACACGCCCCGGACCTGGGCCTGACCGCCCAGGATGCCCTCGGTGCCGACCTCGCGGGCCACCCGGGTCACCTCATCGGCGAACGCCGACAGCAGGTCCACCATGTCGTTGATGGTGGTCTTGAGGGCCAGGATCTCGCCGCGGGCGTCGACGTCGATCTTCTTGGTCAGGTCGCCGTTGGCCACGGCGGTGGTGACCTGGGCGATGTTGCGGACCTGGCCGGTCAGGTTGCCGGCCATGAAGTTGACGTTGTCGGTGAGGTCCTTCCACACCCCGGACACGCCGCGGACCTGGGCTTGACCGCCGAGCCGCCCCTCGGTGCCGACCTCGCGCGCCACCCGGGTCACCTCATCGGCGAACGCGGAGAGCTGGTCGACCATGGTGTTGAGGGTGGTCTTGAGCTCGAGGATCTCGCCGCGGGCACTGACGTCGATCTTCTTCGACAGGTCGCCGTTGGCCACCGCGGTCGCCACCTGGGCGATGTTGCGGACCTGGCCGGTCAGGTTGTTCGCCATCACGTTGACGTTGTCGGTGAGGTCCTTCCACACCCCGGACACGCCCCGGACCTGGGCCTGACCGCCCAGGATGCCCTCGGTGCCGACCTCGCGCGCCACCCGGGTCACCTCGTCAGCGAATGCGGACAGCTGGTCGACCAGCATGTTCACGGTCTGCTTGAGCTGCAGCATCTCGCCCGTGGCCTCGACCGTCACCTTCCTGGTGAGGTCGCCGCGGGCCACCGCCGTCGTGATCAGGGCGATGTCACGCACCTGCTCGGCCCGCTGCGCGACCTCCGAGGTCAGCGAGGCCAGGTGGCCGCCCACGT
Organism: uncultured Actinomycetota bacterium; assembly: GCA_963739645.1. Taxonomy (GTDB): domain Bacteria; phylum Actinomycetota; class Actinomycetes; order Streptosporangiales; family Streptosporangiaceae; genus JASHPR01. The sequence continues at coordinate 21,500 of CAVUBM010000022.1, read as the reverse complement.
CATCGGTCAGCCGCCCGATCTCGGCGAGCGCCGAGGCCGGCGCGCCCGGCTGGTGCGTGTCGTCGGCCAGCCCGGTGCGCGGACGGTAGTCGCCGATGGCAAAGGCGGCCAGGGCGGCGCGGATCGGCTCGAGGTCGGCGTCGCTGTACCGGGCCTGGCCGCTCGCCCCGTTGCCGTCTGAACCGTTGCCTGACGTGCCGGCGTGCCCGAGAGCTCCGTTTCCGTGCGTGACACGAGAGCGGGCCGTAAACTCGGTCATCGCGTGTCCTCCTCAGCTTGGCCCGCGACATCCGGCCTGGCAGCTGCAGGGCCGGACAACAATCTCCCCGATGTGCCAACGGCACGAGTCTGCCACGATGGGAGAGTCAGCTAGTTGCAAACGGCAGCGTTTGCGCGGGAGAGAGCGTGGGCGAACCCCAGGACCTGGTCGCGGTCGCCGACTTCGAGCCCGATCCAGCGGCGGTGGCTGCCGCCCGCCGTTTCGTCCGGGAAACATTGATTTCATGGGGTTTGTCCTATGTGGATGACCGGGTAGCCGACGCGGTCCTGCTGGCCAGCGAGCTCGTCACGAACGCGATCGTGCATGCCGGGACGCCTGTCCAGCTCACCTGCAGGCTGGAGGGAGCCACCGTAGAGGTTTCCGTCCTGGACCGGCACCCGGCCCGGGTGATCCCGGACCCGCCGAGCGCGGCCGCCGACGTGGACCGCCCCAGCGGACGTGGGCTGCTGCTTCCCGCGGCGCTCTCATCGTCATGGGGGGTGACGTACGCGTCCGCGGCCAAGATGATCTGGTTCCGGCTCGGGCCCGATGCCGCCGCGGACGGGCCCGCCGGGGCCGGGCCGGGCCGGCCCTCGAGGAGATCCTGGCCGGAGACCGGCCGGACGGCGGGCGGTACCGGCCGGACGCTGACCGCCGGGCCAAGGATCTGCTCCAGCTCAGCTACGACGAACTGCTCGGTCATGCGGTCGCGCTGGCCCGCGAGGCCGTGGGCGCCGATGCCGCCTATGCGCTGATCGCCGACGAGGACGGCGAGCTCAGGATGCGCGCCGCCGCCGGGCGCGGGGTGCCGTACCTGCGGCTCGATGAAGCCCGGGGAGCTGGCCAGGACTCGGCCGACGCGACCGGCATGAGCACGTTCCTTGACCTCTACAACCAGTTCGCCGAGCGAGGCGCCGACCTGGCCCAGGCTCAGCGTGGCGCGCTCAGCGGGCTGGGCGAGGGCGGCGAGCCGCTGCGCTCCCTGCTGACCGTTCCGTTCCAGGTCGACGGGCGGGTGACCGGGATGCTCGCCGTGGCTGCGGCCGAGCCGGATCGCTTCGACGAGGCCGACCTGGCGCGGGTGCAGCGGGTGGCGGACCAGTGCGCCGCGCCGCTCGAGCGGGCCAGGATCACCGAGCACGACCGGGTCCGCCGGGGGCGGCTGTCCTTCCTGGCCGAGGCCAGCGACCTGCTCGCGGGCACCCTGGATCAGGAGAAGACCGTGGCCCTGGCCGCGCAGCTGGTGGTGCCCCGGCTGGCGGCCTGGTGCGCCGCGCTGCTCCCCGACGACGACGACGGCGAGCTCCGGCCGGTATACGTCTGGCACGCGGACGAGGCCCAGGTCGATGCGCTCACCGGCCTGCTCAGCGAGATTCCCGCGCCGCAGGTTCCGCTCGGTAACAGCGCGTGGCAGTGGCCGCTGGCCGGGTCGTCCGCGGGGCTGCGCTGGCCGGACGCCGCTGAGCTGGCCGCCGATCCGGCCTGGTGTTTTCCCCTGGTCGCGCGGGACCGCAGCCTGGGTATCTTCGTGATCGGCCGGCCGCGCGACGGGGCCCTGGCCCGCGAGGCCGTGGAGCTGGCCGAGGACCTCACCCGGCGGGTGGCGCTCGCCCTGGACAACGCGAGACTGTACTCGGAACAGCGCAAGGCCACCAACGCCCTGCAGCGCAGCTTGCTGCCGCCCGAGCTGCCGGACATTCCCGGGATCGAGCTCGCCGCCTCCTACGAGGCCGCTGGCGAGGGAAACGAGGTCGGCGGCGACTTCTATGACGTGTTTGAGGTGAGCGGCGGCCGCTGGCGGTTCGCGATCGGCGACGTCTGCGGGAAAGGGCCGGAGGCCGCCGCCGTGACCGGCCTGACCCGGCACGCGCTGCGCATCCTGGCCCGGGAGGGACACGACATCCCGACCGTGCTCGAGCGGCTCAACGCGCTCATTGTCGAGGAGGGGTCCCGGGCGCCGTTCGTCACGCTGATCCACGGCGAGCTCATCCCCGCCGCAGGTCCGGGCCGGGCGGCCACCGTATCGCTGGTGTGTGCCGGGCATCCGCCCCCGCTCGTGCTGCGCGCAAGCGGCCGCGTGAAGGCCGCGGCGGGCACCCAGCCGCTGCTCGGCGTGCTGGAGGGCATCACGTTCGATCACGACGTCATCCGCCTGTCACCGGGTGACGTGCTGCTCTGCGTCACCGACGGGGTAACCGAGCGCCGGGCGGGGGACCGGCTGCTGGACGACGACGACGGCCTGAAAGATCTTTTCCGCGAATGTTCCGGGCAGAATGCCGGCTCGATCGTGGCCAGAATCCAGCGAGCGGTGAGCGAATTTGGGTCGGGCCCGGCCGCCGATGACACCGCCCTGCTGGTCTTCCGCCGGCTATAGGCTCGAAAGACGGCCCCGGATTGCCGTAACATATGCGCTGAGACATAGCTGAGACATAGGGCCCGAAGCACTCACGCAATTGGGTGCGTTCTGATATGAACAAACGGTGGCTTGCTGCCACACGAAAGGGGAGGGGGTCGCGCGGGATGCGTGCAGCGGTACTGGCGGACGCCGGCGTCGAAGCGCTCGCGGAGTTGTTCCCGCGCTGGCGGATCTGGGCGGACATGGAGACCGGGTGGCACGCGTGCCGCCGGGGCGGGTTCATCCAGGACTACCACCAAGGCGCCCCGGCCTTCTCGGTGCACGCGCGATCCGCCGGGCAGCTCGCCGGCCAGCTGAGCTGGCAGGAAGCAGCCGAGAGGCACACGCCCTTCGGCTGCTCCCGCCGCTAACGCCGCGCGGGCCCGGCCCCGAGCGGGCCTAGATCCGGAAGAACAGGTTGAGGAAGCGGTCCGCCAGGGCGGCATCGCCCCGGACCGTGCCCGAGTTACTGCGGCCGAACGTGGTCAGGACCAGGCTCCCGGCGTCGAAGTCCAGGACCGCGGGCAGGTCATCCACGTCGCCCGGCTCGTACTGCATGCCCTGATCGCTGACGGAGATCCGGTACTCGCCGGCGTTCCGCCCGGTGACCCGGATGCCGATCTGGAACGGGCTGAGGTCAGCGTCGGGCTTGATCGTCGACTGCCACAGCACGAACATGAACGGCACCAGCAGGTCGGCGGCATCGCCCGACATGCCGTGCGCCGCACCGGTGCCCTGGCGGATGTCCCACGAATGCACGCCGTAGTCCATGAGCTGGCCGGCCGCGTAGAAGAACGCGGGCAGCGGGCCCATATAGAAGTGCGGGACGATGAAGCCGGTCCATTCCTCGGCCGACAGCGGCTCGAGGATGCCCATCATCTTGTCCAGGTCGCCGCGCACCCGGTCCATCGTCTCCTTCTGCGACAGGTTGCGCAGCGCCATGGCCTGCTCGCCGGCCCGCTCATGCATGCCGGCCAGGCCGTATGCGCTCGGGGCGGCGGCGCCGCTGCGGGCGGTGTCGAAAGCGGCGAAGTATCCCTCGGTCGTGTCGATGAGATGGCCGACTATGTCCATGACCGTCCAGCTTTCACAGGCGGTCGGAGAATCCCACGCCTCCGGCTTTTCCGCCATCGCGAATAGGTTCTCCGCTTCATTGCGGACAACGCGCAGGATGGTGTCCTTGCCCTCGTATGACGTCGCGTCCCATTCGGTCACTGCCGCTCATCCCTCTCTGGGTGATCTTTACCGCCGCCTTGCTGGGGCCGGCGGCCGGGCCGGACGAGGGGCCTGACGCAGGGAAGATACCCCCGCCGCCGCGGCGCCCGCAGTACGAAGCTCAGCGCACGGCGGCGCCGCCTGTCAATGCTTTTCGTTCGCCCTGCGCAGATTTGTTCGCCTGGTGCAGCAACCGGTGGTGTCAGCCCGTCGAATCGGCCGGGCGCACGCCGACCAGGGCGGCGCCGTAGCGCATCGAGACCAGCTGACCGATCGCCTGGTGGGCGCCGAGCGGTGGTGCGGCCAGCGCCCCGATCGCGCCGCTGATCGCGTCGAGCTCACGCGGATCGGACTCCGGCCCGATCAGGCACGGGGCGATGGCCACGCGGGATGCTCCGGCGTCGCGCAGCCGCGCCACGGAGGTGGCGATGCCCTGCGGGTCGTCGATCGACGCGTGCATGACCGGGGCGGCCAGCCGCCCGGCCAGCAGGACCGCGGCTACCCCGGCCGCGCGGACCGCGTCGTCCCCGCGGTCGGCGATGACCAGGACGCCGTTGGCCGGGGTGATGATGCTGAGTCCCCGGGCGCGGCTCTCCCGCGCCAGCCCCACCTGAGCCAGGCGGGCGTGCAGCGCCTCCGCGAGCAGCGGGTGCGGCCCCAGGTGCTCGGCCAGCACGACCGGCCCGGCCGCTGCTGATACCGCCTGCTGCAGGGCAGCGTCGGCCCGGGGGTGCGGCCCGGCGAGCAGCGGGACCACCACCGCGAGAGCCGGCCACGGGCCGTTCGCCGGGACGGCCAGGGCCTCATCCAGGCGGCGCTCAGTGCCCTCCAGGTAGGCAACCTGGACGTGGGCGCCCTGGCAGGACTGCGCGGCCGCCTCGGCGACCTCGATGCTGACTTCATCGCTGGCGGGGCTGGCGCTGCCCGGCACGGCGACCACGAGCGTCGGTGCGTCCGGGGGCAGGGTCAGCCGGTGCGGGCTGCGGTGGCGGCCCGCGCGCCGGGTCCGGCCCGTGCGGCGCGGCAGCGCATCACCAGCCTGCGGCACGGGTTCCCCGCGCTGGGGCAGGGGCTCGCCGCGCCTGGGCAGCGGTTCCCCGCGCTGGGGCAGGGGCTCGCCGCGGTGAGGCAGGGGTTCGCCGCGGCGCGGCAGGGGCTCGCCGCGCCGGGGCAGCGGTTCCCGCGGGGCAACGGCTCCCGCGGGGGGCAGGGGCTCGCCGCGCTGGGGCAGGGGCTCGCCGCGGCGGGGCAGCGGTTCCCGCGGGGGCGAGGGCTCGCCGCGCTGGGGCAGGGGCTCGCTGCGGCGGGGCAGCGGCTCCGTACCCGCATCCGCATTCCCTCGCTGGGGCAGGGATTCCTGGCGCTGGGGCAGGGGTTTGCCGCGCTGCGGCAGTGGCTCCCGCCGGGGCAGCGGTTCCGCTGCCTGGCTGGGGTCAGTCACGTTGCCGTATGGTATTCGGGATTCATCAGGCATGATCGTTGTTCTCGGATGTTCAGTCCGGAAACAGCCAGTCGTGGGCTGTTTGCACGAGTACGGCGGCAGCTAACTGTGATACACAGCGATCAGACTAGTCGCTCTGTGTGCCCACTGCGCTGCGTCGGCTACAAGGCGCGAGCGCACGAGGCGGCCCAGCCCCTGCATCGCGGCCAGGACGGGGGTGGTCATGTACGGCTGGTTCGGAGCGCAGATCGTGCATACCGGCCGGCTCCCGCTGTTCTGCTTCTTTGTGACATTCGTGGTCGGGTTCGGCTTCATCCGCCTGTCGGCCCGGCTCATCCGGGCGCGGGTCCGGTGGTGGCCCGGCAACGTTGTCGCCGGCCGGGTGCATGTCCACCACATGGTCTTCGGCGTCGTGCTCATGTGCGTCGGCGGCGTCGCCGAGCTCGCCGCGCCGCTTAACCCGCTGGGCTGGCGAGCGGGGGCCGGGGCCGTGTTCGGTCTCGGCACCGCGCTGGTGCTGGACGAGTTCGCGCTCATCCTGCACCTGCGCGACGTGTACTGGAGCAACGAGGGCCGGCTGTCGATCGACGCGGTGTTCGTCGCCGCCGGGGTGACCGCGCTGCTGTTAATCGGGGTCAGCCCGGTCGGCGTCGGGGACGTCGCCAGCGACCGGTGGCTGCCCGGCGGCGCCGGCGCGGTCGCCACGCTCATCCTGGCGGTCCTGGCGCTGTTCGCGCTCGCCGTGGTCACACTGCTGAAGGGCAAGATCTGGACCGGGCTCTTCGGCGTGTTCGTGCCGCCGCTGTTCATCGCCGGCGCGGTGCGGCTGGCCCGGCCGGGCTCACCCTGGGCCCGCTGGCGCTACCGGGACCGGCCCGGCAAGCTCGCCCGGGCCAGGCGCCGTGAGGAGCGCCTGCGGCTGCCGGTGATCAACGCGAAGATCCGGGTTCAGGATCTGCTCACTGGCCGGCACGACCAGCCGCCGGCGGCCCGGCCGAACCCCGGCCGCAGGCCGTATCAGGGGCCGCGGCCGGCCGGCCGGGCCGACGACCCGGTCGATGACCTGCCAAGATGATGATTGCTCGCGGTGCGCGGCGCGATTTGGCCGCTAGTGTGCCTGGATGGCGGCGCACCCCTCAGCACGGCTGGCGGCCAGCCGCGGCCTGCTGCAGCGGGAGTTCGAGCAGTACCAGGCGGCCGCCGGCGCGGCGATCAGCTACGGATCCGACGTCGCGGCGTGGCTCGTCGCGCAGTTGCCGGGGGCCGACCCCACGGAGCTTGGCTGGGGCATCATTGCGGTGACCGCCCTGCTGTGCCCGGACGCCGATTCCGGCGCGGGCGCGGTGCCTGGCCAGCCCGGTGAGCGGTCTGGTGAGCGCACGTCAATGCTCCTGGCCAGCCGGGTGGGCGAGGCGCTGGTCGGGTCGGCGCGGCCGGCGGCCTGGCCCTGCGGCGCCGCGCATGAGGTCGGCCCCGAGCTTGCGCGCCTCGACATGTCCGGGGTGTACACCGAGTTCTCCGGGCTGCCGTCATCATCGGCGGCCACGGCCGACCCGGCGCAACTGCGCCGCGAGTTTCACCGGGCCATGGCGGGCAGCCTGGGCGAGATCCGGCAGCGGCTCGCAGGCGAGCTGTCCGGCGCTGACCTTCCGGCGATCGGCTGGAGCTTGATCGGCACCGGGATGTGCCTGCTGGCGCAGACCGGCAGGATCCCGCCGCCGCGGCGGCCGTGGCCTGGCGCACGCCGGCGCGGGACCTTCCGGGCCAGCGCGATGCGCAGCGCTCTTTTTCTGGCCGCGGTCGGCGATTACCTGATCATCCCGGCCGCCTGACGTTAACTTGTCAACTCAGCTGTCTGAAGTGATTCATGAGAGCTGAGTGAATAGTGACAAAAATCAGTAAAAGCGAGCAGAACGATAATTGCGCGAATGGGCGAGAAAGCTTAATTCGCGCGATACGGGCGAGAGGTTCCATAGGCCACACCAGGGGTGTAACTTTTGGCCCGGCCCCATCTGTCTCCCGGAAAGAAGAGGATGCACATGAAGGTGCATAGACCGCGAGCGCGAACGAGGGTGATAGGCCTAGCGGCGCCGCGCTGAGTCTGCAGCCGGGGGCAGCGGCTGACGGCCTGGCGACCTCATCACCGCGTCGGTCTCGCGTTCTGGCACGTCGTACACGCTGTCGATCAAGGACGCCCGCACGCCGGCGAACAGCTTCTCCACCGTGCAGTCGTGCACGACCTGCCAGAATGACAGCGCCGAGTGGATCGCCGAGCGGCCCCCTCTACCAGATCGGCGTCACGCCGCTCGCCTTCTTCCCCCCTGGAAGCTGGTGCACGGCTCACAGACCTCGAGCGGCACTGGTGCCCCGCGCAGCCGGCGCCTGGGATGCGGCGTCGGCCGCGATCGCCCAGGTCAGGACGGGTCGCGCAGGTAACCGCCCGGCCATTCCCAGGACTGGTACTGGCTGTGGACCTGCTGCCACTGACGGAGCATCCGCCGCCGGAACCTGGCCGCGGCGAACACCGCGACCACGCCCATCACCAGCCAGAACACCAGCAGCGCCTGGAGGAAGCCGAGGAGAACCCACCCGCCGCCCGGCAGCAGCACCGCCCCGAGCAGGAGCAGCAGCGCCAGCGGCAGCAGCCGGGGGCCACGCCGGATCATGACCGGGCCGCGCATGGCCGCCCAGGGCACCGGCCCGGCCGGCTGCAGGCCCAGGCCCGGCCCCGGCAGGTCGGCCATGACCCGGCGCAGGTCACCAACGGTCTTGGCGCTCAGCGCTGCGGTGACCCGCTCGTCGAGTTCCTCGCGCGTCAGCCGGCCCTCGGCGAAATGGTCGCGCAGCCGGGCGGTGACGCGCTCCCGGTCGGCGTCGGATATCCGGATGCGGTCATTCATTGCCGTGCTCTTCTCCTTGTGACTCGTCCTGTCCGGCCTGGTCGTCGGCCAGGATCTGGTAGAGCCTGCGCCGGGTCTGCTCCAGCAGCCGTTCCGCGGCGCGGACCTGCTCGGGTGTGCCGGCGTGCGCGATCTGCATGATGCCGCCGCCCAGCCGGGCGGCCTCCAGCAGCAGGCCGGGCGGCTGCCAGGCCTGCTGCTGGGCCATCGATTCCCACGCGCCACGGGCCATGTCGGGGTTCTGCCCGACGTACTCGCGGCCGGCGTCGGTCAGGCTGAACGTGCGCCTGCCGTTGGCCTCCTCACCGACGATCAGTCCCTCGTCGGCCAGCTGGGACAGGGCCGGGTAGACCGCGCCGGGGCTGGGCCGCCAGGCACCGCCGCTGCGCTCCTCGATATCGGACATGATCTGGTACCCGGTGCGCGGGGCGTCGCGGAGCAGGGCCAGGATCGCGGCCCGCACGTCACCGCGGCCTGCCTTCGCGCCGCGCGGCGGACCAGGCGGGCCCGGCGGCCCGGGCCACCAGCCGCCCCACGTCCCGCCGGAACCACCCCAGAACCCCGGGCCCTTGGGCCCGGCGCAGCTCCGCTGCCCCGGCGTGGTCCCGCTGCGCTGGGCGGTGGCCATCAGCCACGCGGCCCGGCGGGCGAGGCCGAGCACGCCGGCCGCGCAGCCGATCACGTCGAACAGACCGGGATCGACGTCCCCGGCCCGCCACCTTGATGCTGGCATCCCGTGCCCCCGTTCCGCTCTCGCGATACGATCACGATATATCGGCAGCATATGACGGGATGCTCCTGATGACAAGATATGACTCGAATCAGGCGAAGGCCCACTGCGGCGGGTACGCCCTGCGCTATCTGACGGCCACGGCCTGAGCGCGGCCTGGCCCGCCGGCCGCCGTCGCGCCGCTATGGTGCTGCCACAGGTCAGGTGACCTAGCGAGGAGGGGGCCAATGGCTGGCCAGGATGCGTACCCGGTCATCTATGTGCGGGGGTTCGCCGGGGGTACGTCCGGGATCGACAGCGCCACGGACGACCCTTTCTACGGCCTGAACGCCGGCGCCACGCATGTGCGGATCAACGGGGACGGGAACCCGCAGTTCTACCAGTTCGCGGGTCCTCTGGTGCGGCTCATGGAGGACGAGGACTACCGGGTCGTCGTGCACGGCAATCAGCAGGCCTACCTGGCCAGCGCCGGGAACGGCACGCAGCCGCCCAACTCGATCTGGATCTACCGGTTCTACGACCCGGCCGCGGACACGTTCGGCGCCCCGGCGATTCCCTACGACCTTCCGGCCGCCGCGCGCGGCCTGCTCGCGTTCGCCGACCTGGTCCGGGATAAGACCGGCGTGCCCAAGGTATGGCTGGTGGCCCACTCCATGGGCGGCCTGATCTGCCGCAGCATGATCCAGCAGATCTGCCCGGACGCCGGCCGCGATCCCAGCGGCGTGGTCGACAAGTTCTTCACGTACGCGACGCCGCACAACGGCATCTCACTCGAGGTCGCCGACCTGGACATCACCGTCCCGCAGATCGCCCCGTTCGGGGCGAAGATCTTCAACCGGAAGGTCATGTACGGCTACCTGACCGCCCACTCCGTGCTCGGCGCGGTTCCTGACATGCCAGCCGGCTGGGACGCCCGCGAGATCACCGGGCTCGACCCGGCCCGCGTGTTCTGCCTGATCGGGACCAACGCCGCCGACTACGGGATGGTCTCCAAGGTGGTAGGCCCCAAGAGCGACGGGGTCGTGCAGATCGACAACGCCTATGTGCTCAGGGCCAGCCGGGCCTTCGTGCACCGGTCACACTCGGGCAGCTACGGCGAGGTGAACTCCGAGGAGGGATACCAGAACCTGCGGCGGTTCTTCTTCGGAACCCGCAAGGCGACCGCCGCGCTCGTGAACGCCCAGCTTCCCCCGTCGACCGACGCGGACGTGGTTGATGTCTGGCAGGCAGAGGTGCGGCTCAGCGTGCGCGGGCTGCCGGTGCTGATGACCGAGCGCACGGCCGCTCACTACTGCCCGATCGAGCTCGGCAAGGTGGTGGGCGCGGCGGCAGGAAACGCCCCCGGCCCCGACGACGACGTGATAACCGGCGGGCAGCTGGAGGCCGCCGGGCCGGGCGCGCCGGTCCCGCTGGCCATGGTTTTCCTGCTCGACCCGGTGCGGGCGCTCCGGATGCAGCGCGAGGACCTGGAGCCTGGCGCGGTCTCGCCCCGCTGCCGCTACTTCCTGCACGTGAGCGTCCTGCATCTGGAGGAAAAGCACGGGCTGTTCTTCTGGCACAACCATCTGGAGACCATGCCCGAGTGGGAGGACACGCTCATCGTCGATGTCGGTCCCGGCGATGACGATCCTGCGGAACACGTGTGGGCGGCCTGGCAGACCGCGAACCCCGAGGTCACGTCCGTCCGCGATCCCATCACCGCGCAGCCGCGCGGCCTGGTGCCTGACGGCGAGGGTGCGCTGGCCTGCACGATCGACCTGCCGCCGGCTGGCCTGAATCTGCTCGGAAACGCCGCCGCGATCAGGCTGACGGTGGAGCAGCTGGCCTGAGCGCGCTGCGCACGCGGTCGGGCAAGGTGGCGGATCCCGGCGACGGCCGCGGGTGCCGCGCTCTCCGGCCGCGGCGGATCTCCCGCACCTGCCGCGCGGCCGTCGCCTGGGCCTGCAGGTCCGCGGTCCGCTCGGCAGCGAGCGCCTGGGTCAGTGTCGGGTGCATGGCTTCCTCCTCCGGTCGGGGCTCCCGGAGGAGCCCGTCGTGATGTTCCACGGAGATCTGGACGGGGCCATGGCCGGAGAATCATCGGCCGCGCCCGGCGAGTTTTGGCATCGCCGGCGGCGATGATTCAGGCGCCCTCACTCCGTCTCAACACCGATGACAGGGATGGCTCGCCGAGGAGGTCTAGCGTTATGACCATGGGCGCTGGCGCACGCACGCGCGCCGATGAGACCGCGTTGCTGCAGCGGGCCCAGGCCGGTGACGAGAGCGCGTTCGGCGAGCTGGTCGGGGCGCACCGCGCCGAGCTGCGGGCGCATTGCTACCGGTTGCTCGGCTCGGTGCACGACGCCGAGGACGCGCTCCAGGAGGCCCTGCTGCGCGCCTGGCGCGGCCTGGCCGGGTTCGAGGGCCGCAGTTCGGTGCGCTCCTGGCTGTACTCCATCGTCACCAACGCCGCGCTGGACATCACCAGGCACCGGTCCCGGCGTGAGCTTCCGGTGGATTTCGGCCCGGCCGACGGGCGGGGCGACGACCGCGTCGCGGCGGGGATGGACCCGGTCTGGCTGGAGCCCTACCCGGACCGGTGGCTGACCGGTGTGGCCGGATCCTCGCCCGAGGCGCGCTACGAGCAGCGCGAGAGCGTGGAGCTGGCCTTCATGATCGCGCTGCAGCACCTGCCGCCGCTGCAGCGCGCGGTGCTCATCCTGCGGGAGGTGGTGGGCTTTTCCGCGGCCGAGATATCCAGCCAGCTGGGTACGTCGCTGCCGTCGGTGAACAGCGCGCTGCAGCGGGCCAGGGCCACGGCTCAGACCAGCCTGCCCGGGCGCAGCCAGCAGTCGGCGCTGCGCGCCCTAGGTGATCAGCGCACCAGGGACATCGTCGAGCGGTACGCCAGCCGCCATTGAGCGGGGCGACGCCGACACGCTGGTCAGCATGCTCACCGAGGATGCGACCTGGTGCATGCCGCCGGATGCCGCCTGGTTCCAGGGCGAGTCTCTGCGGGAATGGCTGGTCAGCGACCCGCTCCGCGAGCGCTGGCGGCACCTGCCCACCCAGGCGAACGGGCAGCTTGCCGTCGGCTGCTACCTGTTTGACCAGGGCCAGGGGTGCTACACCCCGGGCGTTATCGACGTGCTGACCCTCGACGGTGACCGGATCGCCGCGGTCACCGCCTTCGTGGTCCACGCGGATCCGCAGGCCCCCGGTGCGGCTGCGGAGGTGTTCGCGCGCTTCGGCCTGCCCGCCGAGCTGCCCTGAGGTGCTACTCGCCCGGGGCCGGGCCGGGCAGGTCGGTGAACAGGGTGAGCTGCAGGCCGGCCGGCGCGTCGAGGCGCGCGTTCACCGAGTTCCACGGGGTAGGGGTCGGCCCGGCGAGGACCGTGGCCCCGGCGTCGGCCAGCGTGGCGGCGGCCGCGGCCGCGTCACCGACACCGAACGCCACGCGCACGTGACCGGCAACCCGCCTCCCGACCTCGACCTCGTCGATGAACGCGGCGTGCGGCGGATCGGCCAGCTCGAGTGTGGCCCGGCCGGCGTCGAGGATCGTGACCCGGCCGTCGGGTGAGCTAAACGCGGCGCGCTCGGTCAGCCCGAGCACATCGCGGTAGAACCGCAGCGCCTCCTCATAATCCGGCGCGGTCACCACCAGCCGCAGCTCGCTTACCTCCGGCGTCTGTGTCATCCCAGCCTCCCGACCCACGCATAGCCCGGGGCTGGATGCTATCCGTCGTGGCCGGACAGGTGCTCACCCGCGGCCCCCGGCACCCAGTGCAGGGCCTTCTCGAAGTGCACGGTCGTCTCGCGCCCGTCGCCGGTCAGGCGCAAGTTGTCGACCACCGCATTCATGATCTTCAGGCCGCGGCCGTGCTCCGGGACGCCAGGCCCCCGGTCCGGCGCCTGGGCCACCGCGTCCCTGGCGGCCGCCATCGCCAGGGCGCCGTTCCCGGTGTTCACCACCTCGATGACGCACCGCCCGTCCCGCGCGCTGGCCATGACCTCGTACTCATCGCCGGGCCCGGCGTGCAGCACGACGTTGGCGCACGCCTCGCTCAGGGCCAGCGCGATGTCGGTGCGCGTGTCCGCCGTCACGCCCAGCGTCTCCAGACAGCCGTCGAGAACCTGGCGGCTGACCGGCACGCTCTCGGCGTCGCGCGGCAGGTACAGCACCATCTTGATCTCCACGTCGTCCACCTCCGGCAGGTCGCGTGCTGTCCGGCACGCGCTATCGGCAGTTCCCCGCCGAGGCGATCCCTAACGTGTGAGGTACTGAGACCATCGGCCCCGCCGACCGCTGGCCGCCCGGACGAGGAGGACGCATGCCCGCTTACCGGTACCTGACGTACGAGCTGCTCGAAGACGGCACGATCGCGAAGATCATGCTCAACCGCCCGGCGTCCCGGAACGCGCAGAACCGCGGCCTCCTGGCCGAGCTCGGCGACGCGATGCTGGCGGCCGAGGCCGACGACGGCGTGCGCGTGGTCATCCTCGGCGGGGCCGGCCCGCTGTTCTCGGCCGGGCACGATCTGGGCTCGGCCGACGCGGTGGCCGAGCGGACGCCCGGGCCCGGGCAGCACGCCAGCTACCGCGGGTACGGGGGCACCCGGACCGGCGCGGAGCAGCGCACGCTGCAGGAGTGGCACTTCTACTTCGAGAACACCCGCCGCTGGCGCAACCTCAGGAAGATAACCGTGGCCGAGGTCCAGGGCGCGGTCTACGCGGCCGGGCTCATGCTGATGTGGGCGTGTGACCTGATCGTCGCGGCGGACGACGTCATCTTCGCCGACGTGGTGGGAACCCGGCTCGGGATGTGCGGCGTCGAGTACTTCGCCCACCCCTGGGAGTTCGGCCCGCGCAAGGCCAAGGAGCTGCTGCTGACCGGCGACTCGATCGACGCTGATGAGGCGTACCGCCTCGGCATGGTGGCGAAGGTGTTCCCGGCCGCCCAGCTCGCCGAGCGGACGCTCGAGTTCGCCCGGCGGATCGCGGCCCTGCCCACGATGACGGCGCTGCTCATCAAGGAGTCCGTGAACCAGACCGTGGACAACATGGGCTTCTACAACGCCCTGAACGCGTGCTTCACGCTGCACGAGCTGAACCACGCGCACTGGGCCGAGATCCACGCCGACAAGACGCCGCGCGGCCTGCCCGACGACGGCACGCCGGACTGGCGCTCCGCCCCGCCGGTGGTCCCCGCTCGCCGGGATCTGGCCCGGGCCGCGGAGGAGTAGCCGGCGGCCGCATGAACCGCGCGGCTACGCCGGGCGGTCCGGGGCGGCGGCCGCTCCCTCCGGCTCGGCCAGCTCACGGGCGCGGGCGCGCAGCACGTGCTTCTGGATCTTCCCGGTTGACGTCTTGGGCAGGGTCTCGAAATACACCCGGTCCGGGGCCTTGAAGCGCGCCAGGCGGCCGCGCACGAAGTCGGTCAGATCACGCTCGGTTATATCGTTACGGCTGGTGGTGACGAAGGCCACCGGTCGCTCACCCCACCGTGGGTCCGGTACCGCCACCACGGCTGCCTCGATCACACCGGGGTGCGCGGCCAGCGCCTTTTCCACCTCGACCGACGCGATGTTCTCCCCGCCGCTGATGATGATGTCCTTGCTCCGGTCCTTCAGCTCGACGTAGCCGTCCGGGTGCATCACCCCCAGGTCGCCGGTGTGGAACCAGCCGCCGCGGAACGCGTCCTCGGTGGCCTGGTCATCGTCGAGGTAGCCGGCCGCGACGGTGTTGGACCTGATCACGATCTCGCCGGTGGTCTGCCCGTCCGCCGCCACCGGCTGCAGCCGCTCGTCGGTCACCTGCACGGCCGCGACCGAGACCGTGGGCACTCCCTGCCGGCTGAGGTTCTCGGCCAGCTCGGCCGCGGGCAGGTCCGGCCAGCCTTCCTGGTACTCGCAGATCAGCGACGGGCCGTAGGTCTCGGTCAGCCCGTACAGGTGGGTGACCCTGATCCCCATCTGCTGCACCGCGGCGATCGTCTCCTTGGTCGGCGGGGCACCGCCGACCGCGGCCCGGAGTGGGCGGCTGGCCCTGAAGCCGCGCTGGGCGCCGGCCCGGGCCAGCTCGCTGAGCACCACCGGCGCGCCGCACAGGTGCGTGACCGGGTAGCGGCCGGCCAGGTCAAGGGCGCGCTCGGCGTCGAACGAGGGCAGGCACAGATGGGTCGCGCCGACCGTGGTCACGCCCCAGGTCAGGGACCAGCCGTTGCAGTGGAACATCGGCAGCGTCCACAGATGCCAGCTGGACGGCGACATCTCGAACTCCAGGGCAATGCTGACCGCGTTGAGGTAGGCGCCGCGGTGGGTGTAGACCACGCCCTTGGGCCGGCCGGTCGTCCCGCTGGTGTAGTTCACCGCGATCATGCTGTCCTCGTCGCCGGGGAACTGCATGCCCCCGCCGTCGCCGCCGGCCAGCCAGGCGCCGAACGCCTCCGCGCCGGGCAGCGCCCCGTCCGGGGCGCCGGGGAGCAGCACCACCCGTTCCACCGGCAGCTGGTCCGCGCTGGTCACGCCGAGCTGCTCGATGAACCCGGCGGACAGCAGCAGCACCCGCGACCGGGAGTGGGCCAGGATCTCGCGGTACTCGGCCGCGGCCAGCCGCGTGTTCAGCGCCACCAGCACGCCGCCGGAGCCGGGCACCCCGTAGTGAGCGGCCAGCAGCCAGCGGGTGTTGAAGTCCAGGATCGCCACCCGGTCGCCGGGCTGCACGCCGCTGGCCCGCAGTGCTCCCGCGAGCGCGTCACCGTCGCGGCCCAGCTCCGCGTAGCTGACCTCGGTTCCGTCGGTATCCACGACCGCCGTTTTCCCGGCGAAGACCCGGCGCGCCCGGTCCAGGAACCCGAGCGGGGTCAGCGGCACATGATTAGCTCGGCTGATCACGAGGCCCTCCTGCCTGGCCACTCCCGATGGCCAACTCTGCCCAGCATCCCGAACGCTTACTCCGCCCGCCAGTGCCCGCCCAGGCGTCGTCGGTGTCCAAATTATCCGGCCGCATAGGCTGAAGCATGATCACTTGTGTCGTCGACTACGTCATCGACCCGGCGCAGATCGAGGCCTTTGAGCGCTTCGGGCGGCGGTGGATGGAGCTGGTTGACCGGCATGGCGGCACCCACCACGGGTACTTCCTGCCGGCCGAGGGCGCAAGCGACCGGGCCCTGGCGCTGTTCAGCTTCCCCAGCCTCGCCGCGTACGAGCAGTACCGGACGCGGTTCGGTGTGGACCCCGATTTCATCGAGGCCGACCGTATCCGGGACGAGAGCGGCTGCGTGCTCCGGTACGAGCGCACGTTCATGCGCCCGCTGCTGCCTGGGCCGCCGGGGGAGTAGGCGCAGCCGGTCAAAGCGGGATAACCCGCCCGGCATAGAGTATTTGCCGTGGCTCTCAGCAGCCGCGCCTTCGCGGCCTTTCTCCAGGCCCCGCCAGCGCTGACGCGGGACCTGAGCGTCGAGCGGGACGTTGCGGTCACCGCACCCGACGGAACCCGCTTGCTGACCGACCTCTACCTGGCCGGCTCGCGGGAGCCGCTGCCCACGGTCCTGATCCGCTCCCCGTACGGGCGCCGGGGGATCCATGGCCTCAGTGCCCGGCTGTTCGCGGAGCGCGGTTACCACGCCGTGGTGCAGAGCACCCGCGGCACCTTCGGCTCGGGCGGGCAGCTCGACTTCGACAGCGAGGCAGCGGACGGCCGCGCGGCCGCCGACTGGATCATCGGCCAGGACTGGTCCAACGGCGAGATCGCCAGCTTCGGGGCCAGCTACCTCAGCTTCACCCAGCTGGCCCTGGCCTCGACGAAACCGCCTCAGCTCAAGGCGATGGCGATCGCGGTCTGGGCGGCCGAGCGCCGGGCGGCCACCTACCCGGGCGGCTCGTTCTCCCTGGACCGGGCGCTGACCTGGACTTACCTCATGCAGAACCAGGAGCGTTCGAAGCTGGCCATTTTCCGGTCGCAGCGGGCGCTGAAACCGGCGCTGCGCCACCTGCCCCTGATCGACGCCGACACGCTGGCGGTCGGGCACCCGGTCGGCTTTCTACCGGGACTGGCTGGAGCACGACCAGCCGGGCGACCCCTACTGGGCGCCCACCGACTTCCGGCCGGTGCTGCGCGATCTCGGCATTCCGGTGACCATGGTCGCCGGGTGGTACGACATCTTCCTGCCGTACATGCTGGCGGACTACCAGGCGCTGCGGGAGGACGGGCAGGATGTCCGGCTGCGGGTCGGCGCCTGGCGGCACTCGAGCCCGGGCGTGTTCAAGTACGGCTTCCATGACGCCCTCGGCTGGTTTGACGCGCACCTGCGCCGCCAGCCGCTGCCGCGCCACGACCCGGTGCGCGTGGAGGTCATGGGCGGGGGCGGCTGGCGCGGGCTGCGGCAGTGGCCGCCGCCCGCCCGCGTCCAGCGCTGGCACCTCCATCCCGGGCGTGCGCTGGACACCGCGCCACCGCCCGCCAGCGAGCCCGACCGCTACCGGTACGACCCCGCGGACCCCACGCCCGCGGTCGGCGGGTCGACGCTGAGCCAGAACTCCGGGCCCAAGGACAACCGGGCCCTGGAACAGCGCCCGGACGTGCTGACCTTCACCAGCGCCCCGGTGGAATCCGCGCTCGAGATCGTCGGCCCGGTCAGCGCTGAGCTGCACGTCGTGTCCAGCCGCGCCCACACCGACTTCTTCGTCCGGCTGTGCGACGTGGACCCGAAGGGCAAGTCGGTGAACGTGACCGACGGGCTGCTGCGCCTCACCGAGGGCGGGCCCGGGCCGATCCGCGTAGACCTGTGGCCGGTCGCGCACCGGTTTGAGCCCGGTCACCGGATCCGCCTGCAGGTCTCCAGCGGCTCCCATCCCCGGTACGCGCGCAACCCGGGCACGGGCGAGCCGCTGGCCACGGCGAGCTCGCTGCAAACGGGCCGAGCAGGCCGTCTACCACGACCCCGGCCGGCCGTCAGCCGTGCTGCTGCCGGTGGTAACTCCGGCCTAGGCGGCGGCCCATGCTCCTCGCGACGGCCGGCTCATGACCCGGGTTGTCCACCCGTACCTAACGCCGGCGATTAACCCAGATCATGGACGTCCATTCCAGGGAATGACCGCTGGTGGTGCGGATGTTGCGGGAGGCATGCCAGCTGTCGTGATCGCTACCGCCTATGGCGGCCCTGAGGTGCTGTCCGTTGCCGACCAGCCAGTTCCAGATCCCGGGCCGGGCGAGGCGCGCATCGAGGTCATGGCCGCGGGCGTGAACCCGGTTGACTCGAAGGTCTACAGCGGGGCGTTTGGCGCCGACCCGGACCGGCTTCCGATCCGGCTCGGATCAGAGGCCGCGGGCGTGGTCACCGCCGCCGGACCGGATGCCGTGGGCCCGGCCGGGCCGGTCGCGGTGGGTGATGAGGTCATCGCGTTCCGGGCGTCCGGCGCCTACGCCGCCGAGCTGGTAGCGCCCGCCCAGGCCCTAGTCCCCAAGCCGGCTGTCCTGGACTGGCCGCAGGCCAGCGGGCTGATGCTCACCGGCGCCACCGCCTGGCACACCCTCGCCGCCACGGGTGTGAAAGAGGGTGACACGGTGCTGATTCACGCCGCGAGCGGCGGCGTCGGCTTGATGGCGGTGCAACTCGCCACTGCCCGCGGCGCGGTGGTCGTGGCTACGGCTAGCCCGGTCCGGCACGAGCTCCTGCGCGAGCTCGGCGCGGTTCCCGTGGCCTACGGTGAAGGCTTAGTCGACCGGGTCCGCGCCGCAGCGCCCGGCGGGATCGACGCTGCGCTGGACCTCATCGGCACCGATGAGGCCGTTGACGTCTCGCTGGCACTGGTCGCCGACCGGGCCCGGATCGCCACGATCGCCGCGTTCGCGCGCGGGCAGCAGGAAGGCATCAAGGTTCTCGGCGGCGCGCCCGGAGCGGACCCGGGCACCGAGATCCGCGACGCGGCGCGCCTGGAGCTGGCCCGGCTGGCCCAGGACCAGGTCGTGCGGGTCTTCGTGACCCGCACCTACCCGCTCGCCGACGTGGCCGACGCTCACCGCGCGATCATGACCGGCCACACGACCGGCAAGATCGCGCTCATCCCGTAACGGCGTCTGCCCGGCGCAGGCCCAGACAGATGGAGGGGGGAGCACAGATGTGCTCCCCCCTCCATCTGGTGTCAGGGCTGGACCCGGCGCAGCGGCCCAAACTGGTCCGGGAAGTTGCGGGTGCTCAGCGCCTGCACGCCTGCGGTGTGGTCACCGTTGAACGGCGTGGTGGTGTTCGGGCAGCCGTTTCTGGCGGCGTCCTTCGGCGAGTTGAACCACAGGCCCAGGTGATAGGTGTGCACCGGGCCGAAGGCGGGGTTCGACTTAGCGTCGGGGAAGGGCGGTCCGGTGTGCACCTGGGGAGCCGGGGCCATGCCGGGCGCCACGGCGAACGTCTCGATGCTGAATCGCCCGACAAAGGTGCCCTGGGCGTGGCCCCAGCGGTTGCTGTCCAGGTCCCCCTGGTACCAGGAGATGCCGAATGGCGCGTTGGGGACCTGAATGACAAACAGGTCGAAGTCCGTATTCCTTGGCAGGTGCCAGGCCGAGACCCGCATGACCTCGACCTGGTCCAGCGACCGGATGGTCACCTTGGCTACCGCTCCTTTGAGGCACCTGGCTGTGGCGGCGGTAGTTGAGCGGACCATCGTGAACGAGGTCTGCCTCCATGTTGGGCCGGCGGAGGCGCTGGTAACAGCGAGGGTGACGGCACCGGCGGCGGCGAGTAGTGTAGCTATCACTACCGCGCTGATCCGTTTCGGCAAATTGCGCATGTAAGGTTCCTTCTTTTCTCGTCGCATTGATTCCTGAGTCCCGATATCGGGCAGGCGCAAGCTAATAGGGCAGTGCTTTCCCTGAGGCGGAATGCGTTCAGTAACGTACCAAGGGAGACTCGGCAGAGGTTGACTCCCGGACTTCACCGCGATCCGCGGGCAAAATGGGTGAGTCCAAAGCAAATAATCTCATGCCGACTACCAGACTGTTATGGCTCGCCCCACATTGACCTCTGCTCCTTCCATGACTACGAAGGAGCTAAGTCAGCCAGAGAAGGTACGTCAACACACGCTCAGCTCTATGGGGGATCCACGATTGCCGCCCGCCGATGACGAGCTCGAAATCCCCGGTCAGCGTCAGCCCGGCCGTCCCATCGCGGTCAGTGATGCTGGACGTGCGCTCGTAGCCCATGTCTCTCACGTCCCGCGCGTGAGCGGAGAAACGCCTTCCGGCCAGCAGGCGCGCAAAAGTAGAGTCGCTAAGCCCGTGCGCCCAATCCCTGCTCGTGGCATGCCGCGGCGGGCTCTGATCATTTTCCGACCCCTTCCCCCGCCATCAAGACAGGAAAAGTCCTGTGCAGGCCGCATACAGAAGATGTGGAGATTGTGTGAAGCCTCAGCGTTCAGCGCCCTATCGAGTCCGCTAGGTGCCGACGACACGGTTCAGCAAGGCACGGCGGCTTTGGGTGCCGCTTTTGGCAAAGATCGATTTCAGGTGATCCTGCACGGTATGGCCGGACAGGAACATTCGCTGGGCCACCTCACGGGTATCGCCCCCGGTGATCAGGTGGCTCAGCACTTCGCTTTCCCGGGGACTGAACGCGTGTGCCCGCGCGAACAGCGCCGCCCGATCAGCGGGGGTGGAGGTCTCGATCGTCACCGCGATATCGCGCTCGGCCGGGGGCGCCACGTCTCCGATGCGGGCGGCGCGCAGGGTCAGCCACAGCCCCTCGGCGAGGTGCACGCGGGCCCATGGCTGGTGGGAGTCGACGCCCATCTCGGTGGCCAGCAATTGCGCGGCGACGTTGTAGGCGCCTGCCGGGACCGGTGCATGATCCCCGTCGGGAGGGACGAGGCGGCGAAGGTAGTCCTGCGTCTCGGCGGTCTGGGCGCTTACCCGGAGGCCCGGCGACAGCAGCAGCACGACAGGACCGGGCCGCTCAGGGACACCCGGTGCGACCGGGCGGAACGTGCCCGCCTGGGTGCAGCGCAGCGCAGTGGTGAGCGGGCCGGAGAGCTGGCCGAGAAATCCTGCCTCCTGATCATCGAAGGCCGGCGCCGGGGCCGAGCGCCACAGGTCGAGAAACCCCCAGCAGCCGAAGCGGTCGGTGAAGGTCACCGACACCACATCGGCGACGTCATAACGGTGCAGGAGCTCTCGCCACAGCAGGCTTCGTGACAGGTCACCCCCTGTGGCCTGCTGCAGCGTGCCTGCCCGGCCGTCAGTCAGCGTGGTCCACCGATTGACCGTGGTGAGGTACTTGAGCCGGATCAGCTCCGGCAGCTCCGGCAGGGCCGGGACATCCGCGAGCGGGGCCGTGCCTACCCAGGTCTCCGGGTCGGACAGCAGCCACGCGTAGGCGTCGAAGCCGATGGCGCGGCGCAGCTCGGTGAGGACCGCCAGCCGCAGCTCCCTGGCGTCGGCCGTGGACGCGCACAGCTCAGCGACCCGCTGCCCCGAGCGCGCGTAGGACGCTGCCGGCCTGGCCACGCCCGCAGGATAGCGGTATCCCGCCGGCCGCCTGGTGCCCGCGCAGCCACAGAAACCCCAGGAACGACGCTCGGCGCCAACACCTG
>CAVUBM010000021.1:0-14848 GCA_963739645.1 uncultured Actinomycetota bacterium | reverse complement strand
AGCGGGCGACTTGATCATGCACGTCGGTGAGGATGGTTGCAGTGGTCGAGACGGTCCCGCGGACGGGTGCAGTCTCGCGCGTTGAGAGCACCTCGGCGGCGAGTGAAGCGACCTTTTGAGAGCTGTCGGTCGTGGGTTATGCGGTCTGCATGCTGGCTTGGACCAGGGCGCGATCTTGGCCTGCGCCAGCTGCTGGTGGATGGTCGGGTTCATTGCGGTCTCCTCGGTGACATGGCCGGGCTTTTTCCCGAGGATGCGGCTAAGGCAAGCTGGTGCGGATCGGGTGATCGCGCCGAATCAGGGGCTGGGGAGTCCTTAGATCCCTGGCTGGCTGTCCTTAGGGCCGGTGGTTTCCAGCAGGGCCCGTTCGGCCAGGGCGGCGGCCTGGACCCGGCCGGAGACGCCGAGCTTGCGGAAGATGCTGGTCACATGAACGCTGGCGGTCTTCGGGCTCATGTACAGCTCAGTACCGATCTGCGCATTGGTCCGCCCGACGGCCAGCAGCCGCAGCACCGCCAGCTCCCGGCCAGTCAGCCCATATGGTGCGGGCTCGCCAGCCGGGCCCGGGCCGGGGGGCGGCTGGCCGTTCGTGCAGAGGGATCCGGGCCCGCTCTGAGAGCGCCTGGACTTGGGCCATCAGAGGCACGTGGCCCTCGGCGGCCGCGGCGGCGGCCCGCAGCATGGCGGCCGCCGCCGTGGCCGGCTGCCCGGCGTCCAGGCGCGCCTGCGCTTTGGCGCCACCAGGAATACCCCGCCCGGTGCGGGCACCCCAGGTCCTGCCAGGCCTTCGCCGCCCCACCCCACACCGCTGGGTCACTCGCGCCGGCCAGCCGGGCGCGCTCGGCCTCCCAGGTGGCCCGCCAGGCCGGGATGGTGGCTACGAACGGGTGGTCCGTGAACGGGGCCCCGCCCATCTGGCCCACCCACGAGACCAGGCCATCAGCAGCAGATACGGCGTCCTCGGCGGCGGGCTCGTCGCGGCGGGCCCTCGCCTGCTCAGCCAGATCGGCGCACGCCCACATCCCTGCTGCCAGCAGCCGCCCACACATGATGGCCGGGTCCGGGGCCTGGAACAGCGGCAGGACCTGCTGGACCTCGGCCAAGGCGTCGCCGGCGCGCGCTGCCCACAGGGCGAGCTCCGCGGCCCGCTGCGCGGTCTCCCAGGCGGTGTCCTCAAAGCCGCTATGGGCGGTGATGACGCTGAGTAGCTGCTGTCGCTGTCCCGCCGCTTCGGTGTCCCCGCGCAGCAGGTCGATCTCGGCGCGCATGTCGTGCAGCACCCAGTGGTCACGATCCGGCGGCCCAGGCGTCAGCGCATCGACGAGGGCCCCCGGCCTCGCCCGTGCGCCCCAGGGCTACCAGCGCCTCCGCAGCGTTAGCGGCCAAGATGCTCGCCCCCAGCGAGCCGGCCAGGCCCACCTGCCCGGCCACCTCCAGGCCGCGTACCCCCGCCTCGGCGGCTTTGTGGAACTTGGCCAGCTTAAGCTGCACGTCGCTGTCGACGACCGCCAGATATACCAGCGCCCGGCCGTGCCCGGCCGCCTGGGCGAGCGCCTGCCCCCGCTGCAGGAAAGCCAGCCCTCCTCAACGCGCCCGTGTCGCAGCGCGTCGTCTGCCAGGCTGCCCAGCATGCGGGGGATCACCGTGGCGGCACCGGCTGCTTCGGTGATCTCCAGCGCCCGGTGCAGCGCGAGGCCTCGGTCTTCCGTCCGCCCCTGCGCCGACCGCAGGAACGCATCGGCGTATGCCAACCAGATCTTGGCGTGCTCGGCCGACGGCGGAGCCTGCGCGAGCAGCCCGAGCGCCTGTTTGATCAGCGGCAGCCCGGCAGCCGGCGAGTCGAGCGCCCGGAACTGCGCGGCACGCTGGCAGACGACTGCGGTGGTGGCAGGGTCGGGATCACTGCCGTACCGGCTGTAGGCCTCCTCAGCGACCCGCCCAGCGTGCACGCTCTCGCCGGAATTCTCCAGCGCGTCGATGGCCCGCACATACAGTTGCGGCACCCCGATCCCCGCCGTGTCAGCGGCATCAGGAACGGCCTGGCACAACTCGATCGCCCGCAGCCAGTGCCCGGCGGCGTCGGCGAAACCGAACACCCGCTCCGCAGCCGCGGCGGCTCTCACCCGCGCGGGAGATCCCCAGCGCCCGGCACGACACCGCGACCGGGATGCCATCCGCCCTCCGGGCGGCGATCAGCGCGGCCACGGCTACCGCCCCATCGCGTCCTTGACCCAGGCCGCCACGCTGCGTTTGAGCGTGCTCGGTGCTGCAGCACCGATCCGCGGCTCATTGCGGCTGTCAGCTGGTTTCCCCGGTGGGTCGCATCGGCCGGACGGTTCCGGTTCATGTCCGACCCCGTCCTCTGCCTGCGTGGTCTGGTGGAGCAACGGCAGGCGGGCGTTGCGTCCCGTGAGGGTACCGCCCGCGTTGCTGCCGCTGGAACTGGTCGGCTATCAGGGCGGTCAGCAGGGCGCAGGAGGTGCCGAGCAGGATCCCAGCTGCGGCGTCGGACAGCCAGTGGGCAGCGAGGTAGGCGCGGGAGAGCCCCATCAGTATGGAGAACGCCACTGCAGCCGCGCCCCACAGGGTGCGGCGCCGCCCCGCGGGAACCAGGGCGATGACCGCTGCGACGACGGTGACCGACGCGGCGATGGCGTGCCCCGACGGGAACGACGCGCCGCTGGTCGCGACCAGCGACCCGGGCGGCCTGGCCCGGTCGTAGATCCCTTTCAGGGATCCGATCAGCGCCTCCGACAGCACTATGGCTGCGGTGAAGGCGGCCAGGTGCCACCACCGGCGGCGCAGGGCCAGGTACCCGGCCAGGGCGATCCGCACCGGCAGCGTGACGTACACCAGCCCGAGAACGTTGAAAACCTTGGCGATGGCGGTTAGCGGGGGCGCCCGGCCGGAGACCATCAGCCGCAGCCACGCATCGTCTAGCCGCTGTATGGGGGCCATGGTGCCGTGGCCGGCGGCCAGGGCGAACAGGACGGCCGTGAGCGCCACCACCCCGGCGGTGAGGAAAGCGGCCCGCCGTGGGCGGCCAAGAAGCGCCTCCTCCTCCGGGCGCCCTGTGGCCGGCCGGGTTATCCCGGGCATGGCGCACCCCGCCCGCACAGGGCCAGGCCTTCGGTGCGCCGAACGTAGCTGACCAGCGCGGATCGGGGCATGAACGCCACAGCGCTGTCCACGGTGGTGGCCAGGGCGGGGGACACGCCGGGGGCGAAGACGAACTGGTAGGTCGCGCAGCCGCCGGGGAAGGTGTAGTAACGGACGTCGGAGTACTTCGGGACCAGGCTCAGCGGGCGCTCGAACCGGCGCATGCCGGGCTGGTCGGAAGGGATCTGCTGGGCGCCGGAAATGTCGCAGGTCGCGGTCAGGGTGATCGTAACCGTCTGCAGCCCGGCCTGGCCGGAGTCCAGCCCGAAGCTGGCCCGCCCGCTGGCGATCTCGGCGTCGGCCGTAGTCCAGCCAGACGGGAGCGCGGCAATGCAGGGGAGGAAGGCCGCCGAGGGAACCGCCTGGGCCGCCAGGATCATCGCGTGGCCCGGGCCGCAATCGGGCACGTGCGCACCTGGGGCGTTGGCCGGGAGCAGCAGGCCGATACCGAAAATGGTGGGCACGGCGAAGAGGGCGAGCATCGCCGCGGCCAGGCTGACCCGCCGGGCGCTCCAGCGCTGCAGCACGATCGGTCGCCGCTGCGGGGCGAGCTGGCGGAACTCAGCGAGCAGGTCGCGAGGGTCTCGCTTCATGAAGGCACGCAGTTGCGTTGGGCTGGCGACCCCACGGGTGGCGGCGAAGGCCTCGGCGAGCTCGGCCTCGGTGAAATAGCGCAGCGCCCGCCGGTACACGCGCGCCGGGTCGGTGCGGACCGCCAGGACCAGCATCATGTTGCCCAGGTCGACTGCCTGGCGCCACGGCGACGGGCGGACCTGGGCAAAGGCCACGTCGATCAGCAGTAGCTGCCCGGCGCGGACCATCAGGTTGCCTGGTTTGATGTCGCGGTGGGCGATCCCGGCGTCCCATAGCGTGCGGACCAGCTGTAGGCCCTGGTCGATCACGGCGTCGTCAATGTGGGCGTCGCCGATTTCCACGGCGCCGTCGAAGTACTCGGTGACCAGCAGGTACTCCCGCTCGGGGGTGATCTCCACGATGCCGTAGGGCCTGGCTACCGCGATCCCGACGTCCTGCAGCAGGCGCAGGACGTAGTCCTCATACTCGGCCAGGCGCCGGACGGTCTGGAAGGGGTGCTCGTCCTCCATAGAGCCGTAAAGGATGGCCCGCCACAGCTTGTACCAGCGGTCGGCGCGCACGTGGCCCTTGGTGTAGAGCTTGCCGAACAGGTACTCCTGCGGGCTGCCCTCGACCCGCAGCCGCAGCGGCGTGGACCCGGCCGATGACTCCAGCCCGACCGGCGCGATCTCGGTGACGGTGACACCGAGCTGGTCGCGCGTGCCCTGCCGGATCGCCTCGCCCCTGCGGCCGGTTACGTCCACATGCGCGGTGTTGCCGCGCCGGTAGGCGACCGGGAACAGGTCGTTGGGGGTGAAGAAGCGGAACGCGGTGACCGGGATCGCGACACCGAGCGCCACGCCCAGGAGCAGGTCATCTACGTGATCGACCGCCAGGTACAGGCAGGCCAGGCACAACACGGTCACGATAACCGCGATGACCGCCTTCGCATAAGAGCGCGGCCGTCCCGGCACGACCAGGCAGTAGGCGATGCCTATCAGGAAGAACGTGAGGATCGTCACCGAGATTGCCGGCGCCGAGAAGCCGGCCCAGCCCGCGATGGCCGGCACGCCGTACGGGCGTGGCCGTGTCAGTCCGCTGGCGATCAGCTGGATGGCGAGCTCGAGGAGGAACAGGCTGCACAGGAACACCAGCAGATGCCGCCAGCGCCGGAACGCCATCGTCAGCACGACCACCGACAGCCCGACCACCGTGGCCCCCCAGCCCGAGCAGACCGCGGAGATCCCGTTGGCGACACCGGTCAGCCACGGCGTCCGGGCCCGCGCGAAAAGCCGGAGCACCGCCGCGTTGACCTGATTATCGAGCCGCAGCGACGGGGCCCGCACCGAGATCACGATCACGCCGGCCAGGACGACAACCGCGAGGGCCAGCCAGGCCCTGGTGGTCGCCGAGACCGGGTGCGGCAGCGGCGGGGGCGCACCGGTCGGGCGTCGGTGCCGCTTCGTCCGCCGCACGGCAGCACCCGGCGGAAGGTTCGCTGTGCCGGCCCGTGTGGTTACCGTCTCCGCCTTCTCGCTCAATGGAACGCACCTCCCAACGAGGCCAGTCCCTGCGTCCTCAGCCAGCTCTCGGCCACCAGGCGCGGATCCTCCCCGTGTAGCTGGACCCGGGCGTCCAGGGCGCGCAGCGAGCTGGTAGTCAGCCGCGCCGACACCGTGTTGAGCACCGCGAGCAGCCGCGGCCCGTAGCGGGCGACGACATTCCGGCGCACCAGCGGGATGACACTCTCGGCTGGCTGCAGACCGCGGTCGTCGGCCAGCACCACCAGATGGTCCGCCGTGATGGCCGGATCGGTGCCGAACAGCAGTGCGACGCCGATGTCCCCTGCCTCCAGAGCCTGCAGTGTCACCGGGCCGCCGGCGTCGAGCGGGACGAACGTCCGGAAGCGGAGCCCGTATACCCGCCTTAGCCCCCGCAGGCAGTAGGCACGCTCCGGGCATTCGGGCGGGCCGCCGAACGCCAGCCGGGGTGCCACCCGGGCCAGGTCGGCGATCGATCGCAGGCCATAGCGGGCCGCGGTCGCGGCGGTGACCACGATGACGTTGCCGTCCTGGGCGGCAGACGGGCGGCCCGCCACCAGCCCCCGGCCAGCCGCCTGCCCGGCCAGGGCCCTGCTGGCCGCCGCGGCATCGGACGTCGCGGACAGCCGTCCCACGCTGATGAACTCGAGCGCTGATCCGGAGTACTCCGGCACGATCTGGACAAGACCGCTCATCAGCGCCGGGTCCACCAGCTCGCGAGAGCCCAGATCAGGCAGGACACGGGCGGGGAGACGCTGCGCCGCGAGCGCGCCTGCATAGATGTCAGCGAGCAGCACGCTCTCCGGGAAATCGAATGACCCGACCATGATCATGGCGCCGTGCTGGCCGGCCTCACCGGCCCGGCCAGCCGGTCCGCTGCCGCTGGCGGAAGTGCAGGCGCAGCAGGCGGCGGCCAGCGCCAGACAGGCTGCGCGCAACATGTTCCGCCGTTGCAGCACTGCTCTCATCACGTTCCGTACGGGTCGAGAAGAAAGGTTGCCCCGCATGTGCCCGGAGCCTGGGACCCCGTTCCTCCGGGCGGGGCCCCGCCTGCGAGGCGCCGGCGGCCGGCCGGAAAGGCCGGCGCCCGCGCGGGTGCGCCCTGGGCCGCCCGGGCCGGGCTGGCGCTCACACATATCCCCGGTGCTGCAGGGACCGCCAGGACAGCCAGCCCGGCAGCACCGGCAGCCAGTAGGTCGCCAGCCGGTACAGCAGCACGGCTGAGACCGCAGGTCCGGGGTGCATGCCGACGCCGGTCAGCCCGGCGACTAGCGCTGCCTCGATCGCGCCGAGGCCGCCTGGTGTGGGGGCGGCCGCCGCCAGCGCTGCGGCACCCAGGTACACCGCACCGATCACGACCAGGCCAGGACCCGCGCCGAACGCCTGGACCGAGGCGGCCAGCCCGGCTATGTAGGCGAGGGTGATCAGGGCTGAGCCGCCGAACAGCAGGCCCAGCTTGACCGGGCTGGCTGCGGCCTGGCGCAGGCTACCGGCTGCGGACCGGGCTCCGGGGATCAGCTTCTTGCGTGTCCAGCGGCGGCCGGGTCGTGTCGCCAGGAGCGCGCCGATGACCGCAAGGATCACCGCCAGGATGAGCAGGATCTTGCTGGCCGGCGGCAGCTTGAACGCTTTCGTGAGGCCCTGGCCGGCCAGTGCGAAGAACACCACGATCATCACGACGTGCGTGACGGCGCCGGCGAGGCTATTCACCCCGACCGCAGCCACGCTGGCCGGGCCCTTGGTGCCGGTCTTCTGCAGGAACCGGGCGTTCAGCGCCATTCCGCCGACGTTGGCTGGCGACACCCGGTTGATGAACGACGACGCGCCCTGCGCCAGCACGGCCGGCCCGAACGGGACATGGCCAGGCACAGAGCCGATGAGCGCTATCGCGCTGGCCACGTAGGTCAGCGCGGACAAGCCGATGATCACGGGCAGCCAGGCCCAGTTAGCGCTTTGCAGTGCGTGCCAGCTGCTGCTCACCTGCGCGATCTGCGGAAGCAGGAAGTAAAAGGCCCCGGCCAGCGCGGCAATCACCAGCAGGGTGCGCGGCCGCACCCGCTGCAGCCGGGCAAGATCCTGGTCTCCCTCGTCGCCAGAGACTGCGATCGCGGCTGCGCGTGTCTTCTTCAGCAGCCCGTCCTGGCCCTTGATCTCGCGCCGGGTGCGGGCCGACAAAGCGAGCGGCTGCAGCAGCGGCACGGCGCTACCCACACCGTCGGCGCCGATCGCGGCCGCCGCGGTGGCGGCGGCACGGTCCGGGCCGATCCGGCCGGCCAGCCAGGCGAGCAGTTCGGCCACGTCGATCGCCCGCTGTCGGCTGCTCGCAGCGAGCTCGGCGAAGCTGAAGTCGGCCAGCACGGGACAGCCGTTATGGCTGATCATGATGTTGCCGCCGTGCAGCGACCGGTGCGCGATCCTGGCCTGGTGCAGCCGGTCCACTTCGCGCCACAAGCTACGGGCGAGCTGGTCGGTGATGTGATCGGCCGGGGTGTCGTCCAGGGACTGGCCCGCTACCAGTTCCATGGTCAGCAGTACTGACCCGTCGCCGGCCTTGACGACCTGGCCGACGTGCGGCACCGTTACGCCGGCCCGCTCGGACATCACGGCCAGCAGCGCCTCATGCTCGACGGCCTTGAACAGCGAGGCCGCGGGCCTGGTGTCGCCGACGCCGCGCAGCCGGATGCCACGCCAGGCCCGGTACAGCAGGTCGGCATCCCGCTGGTCCGAGCCGAAAACCTTGACGAACAGGGCCCGGCCGTCGCCGGTCACGGCCTGGAACGGCCGCGAGCCCTTCGCATCGCGTACCGGTCCGGTCACCTGGCTGACAGGCACGCCACCTGCGCGGAGCGCCGCTGCCACTCCGGCCGGCCCCATCCGCCGGTCCGGCACCCCGAACACCACCAGCAGGCCCGCCCCCACGGTGACCCCGGCGGCCAGCGCCAGCACCACCTGCATCGGCAGCAGCCCGCCGGTAATCAGCCGGGCCACGCCGATCAGCAGCAGTGCCGCCCAGGCCACCCGGCGCCAGGGCCGGCTCAGCCACGGCGCCGCGGCCACCGCGACAGCCGCCAGTCCCGCCAGAACGGCCGGATCGGGGAACCCTGCGCCGGTCAGCCACGAACCCGTTCGCAGCCCCGCGGGCAGCGCGGCAGAGCCGCCCGGCCCGGCCAGATAAGAGATTGCCGTCATCAGCGCAGCCGCCGCCAGGAACCCGCCCGCCACGGTGGCCAGCACCCGGAACCGGCGGTACCGCAGCGCGGTCACCAGCAGCACCAAGGCCGCCGCCGCGATCGTCACCTGCACCAGGCCAGTCAGCACCCGCCCGGCCGCGGTCGCCGGCCCGACCCCGGTGATCGCGGCTGCAGCCGGCCGCAGCAGGGCAGGCAGCAACGCAGCGATCACGGCCGCCACGACCAGCACCCAGGCCGCGGCGACCAGGCGGATCACATCGCCCGGATGGCGGTACCGCGTCGCCGACAGGACACGGCCCCGCGGACGCCACTTCCGCTCACCAGCGGCCAGCCGCATCCTGGGCGAATCCGCTGTGGGCGGCTCTCCGGTGACGGTGCCGCTAGCGCGCGCAGCGGCTGGAGAGGTACGCCTGGTCGCAGTCATTTCCGGTTCACCGGCAGGGTTACCTCGCCGCCGATCCGCCCCCGTCTCCCCGGACATGCTGGGCCGGATGTGCCCTGCCCTAGGCACGGGCTTCAACCGATTTCAGGAAGCGCAAGACCTGGCTTATTTCTGGCCTGTGCCGGGACATCTTCACGGGCTGCTCACGGGCACGGCGACGGGCTCCGGGCTGAGGCTGGCCGGCGGCGCTGCTGCCCGCCAGATCCGGGCGGCCAGCAGGACCATTGCCACCGCAAGGGGGAGCGTGAGCAGGATGACACGGACCGGGCCGATTGATCCCAGCTGCTGGGCCAGTTCCAGGCCGGCGAAGAACAAGACCGCCAGCCAGCGCGGCACGCCCTGACTCCGCCAGAGGGCAAACCCCATGAGCGCCGGTGCGACGAAGATGCCGATGAAGTAGACGGCAGCGAACACCTGATAGGCCTGGGAGTTGACGGTGGTGACCAGGAACTGCGTGGCCGCGTCCGAGGACATGTGAGCTGTCGCAGCCGCGGCGAGGTTGTACCCGACCAGGACATTGATGAGAGCTCCGCAGAAGGCACCGATTCCCCCGATCAGCGCGGCGATGGTGGCAATGGCCGAACCACGGTTCCTGACCAGGGTGGCGATCGCCGCGTAGGAGACGGCCAGCGCTCCCAGCGCGAAGAGGGTCAGCGAGCCTGAGACGAAGAGCTGAGTCGGGTGATGCGCGGCAATCGTCAGTTCCTTGAGCGCGGTGGCCCGGCTGGTGATCGGCTGGTCGGTGCCGCGGGGGTTGACGGCCTCGGCACTGATATACAGCGCGGCTGCGATGGGGAGGAACAGGGGCTAGCACCCGCTGACGTGCCCGGCCTGCACTATCCAGAACGGAAGGCATCGGCGACTGATGCCGATCCCCGTCAACCGGGGTTGGATTTCGCATCGGGTTCTCCTTATTCCCGTGTCTCCCGGCAATTCGTGTCTGCGGGAACGGCTTGCCCCGACGGTGCTTCCTGGGCCCTCGGCCCGCGCCTGGTGAGCCATCAGGCCAGCAACGCTTCGGCGGGAATGGTCTCGGTCCCGGATGGTGTCGGGATGGTGAGGATGAACCCGGCACCGAGCGCGGGCGGTGACTCCGCCCGGGCAGCCCCCGGGCTCAGGCCACGATGCTGGGCTGGCTGTAACCGGGCAGGCAGCAAGCCAGTGGCCGATACTCGCAGGCACCGTGCCGCGACACCGCAGGATGGCTCGTACGCCATAGACAGAAAGCCGGACCCGCTCACGGAAAGGCGCTGCCATATTGTCCCTCAGTTAGCTGCGCGCGAGGCGCCACCGAGGTCCGGAGCAGGCCGGAATATTGATCTCGTCTACACGTGGATAAACGAGCACTACTTCCTCTTGTGAAGCTACGCCCGATCCACCGGCGACACAAGCAGCCTCAGGGAGCGATAACGGGGTACGGGCGGTCCACTGCCGGGGGACGCCTGGGCGGCCAGGCAGACCGCAACTGCTGCCGATCAGTGGATCCCGGGAGCTTACGGCTCTGCCTCGCGGATGCCGCTGGCACCGGGGCTGGGGCGTGGGCACACGTTCAACCGCGACCTCGTCCAGATCAGTCCTGCCGCCGTTGGGCAGCCGGGCTGACTAATCGTTACGTTTCGCTCTTTTCGTTATGTCTGCGTGATCTAACAGGTGCGGACTAACCCGACCGTGGACGCGGTGGGAGGACCCGATGAGCAGCCAGAACACCACCACGGCCGGCGGTCCCCTTTCCGCGGCGCCGCGGTGAAGACGGCTGCGGCCGCCGGGCGGAGCGAGCACTTGTGGCCAGTGGCGCTGCCCGCGCAGTACCGGGTGAACTCCAGATGGGCAGTCCCCGTTGTCCTGCTCGTCTTGCTGGCCGCTCTGGTCATCGGGGACCCGGGCCGCATTGACCCCGGGCAGAAGCCCTCGCTGTGGGTCGTCACCGGCATCGTCATCGCATTTATCACGGTGGCGAACCTGTTCTCCGCCGCCCGGCTTATCGCCGACATCCTGACCAATAACAAGATCTTCGCGAACAGCATCAGCGGGTGTTACTGGGAACGTACTCTGCCGTGCGCGAATGTCATCGGGGCGGTTCGGTGTGGTTCTGAGTAGTTCGGGATGCCGTGTGTGCTGAATGTGCGGCCTGTCCCGAGACGGCAGTTCCCTAGCGTCTCCTCCCTTGATCAACTCGCCGAGCTAGACAAGGGGATGTCGAACGGGGGTAGTCCTCGTACATGAAAAAGGCGTAGCTCATGGCCCGCCACTCATAGCGGTAGGTCATGACGATGGCGTCGAACAGCGGCCGCGGCATCTGCTCGGTGAACAGCACGGTGAAAAAGCTGATGAGCGTCAGACCTGCCGCACCGAGCGCAGGGCATAGGCGATCGCCAGGTGCGGGATGACCAGCAGCCACTGCACCAGGGGGCGCCACCGGGTGATGTGGAGGTCGGCGCGCAGCTCCAGCTGGAGGGGATACGGGGCGGGCATGGACACGGTGGCTCCCTGGTTCGGGCCGCTTCGGGAACGGAACGGCGGATCTCGGCGCCGGCTTTGATGCCCTGCAGCATCGGCGCTCCGTAGCGAGCCCGGCAGTCCCGGACCTTGCTGTCGCCATGCTCGACGGCCTCGAGCGCACCCGCGGCACGGCCCAGCCAGTACCGGGTGGTGGGCATGTAAGCAGTGGCGGCACGCCGTGAGAAGTTCACGTCGAGAGCTGGCAGCGCTGCTCCGCCGCCGGTCACGCAATCGTCTCCCGGCTCTCTTGTCTGCCCAACGGATGGGGCGTAGCGTCCGGATTAAGAAGGTGTGCTCGTTTATCTTGCGTGTAGACGAGATTTCGGATTCTTCCCGGCTGCTCTGGACCTCGGTGGCGCCTAGCGCGCAGCGAAGCCGAGGTGACATATGGCAGCGGCTGCCCTCATCTGGCCCGCTCTTCGTCAGCGGCCACCGGGGCTTGCTCGTCAGCGATGCGCAGGCCGTCCTGCGGCCGATGGCGCCCAAGCCGGTGCTGGCCTGATTCTCACCGGCTCCCGCCTGGAAAGCCGCGGTGCTGGCCGGCTCCCTGATCGCTTTCTCGGCCACCGGTTAGCCCTGGTAGCTGGTTCCCGTCGCCATCCTGGTTCTCGACGTGCTCACGGCAGGCTACCTCGGCGGCACCCGCCTGGACGCGCGCCTGTACAACCTGGCGCACAGCACTGTCCTGCCGGCCGCGCTCGCGGGGCTCGGCTGGTGGCAAAGCAGGCCCCTGGTACTGGCCCCGGATCTGGCAGCCGCCCCCCGGCTGCACACAACGTGCAGCCTGCCGCCGAACCCGCCCGTACCGTTCAGCGGCACCGCAGCCCTGACCAGAAGGGCCTGCCACTGAATGTCACCTGTCCCGGCGCCCGCGTCAGACCCGCGGATACCGGCCAGGCCACGCAACCCGGCCGGTATCCGCGGACCTGTCCACCCAGGGCCTGACAGCTCCTGGCCCAGCTCGATAACTGTCACCGGAAAAGGACGTCGTAATGGCAATGGACTGGCATGACACCTTGATGGGATCCGTGCTGGTAATTTCTGCCGGACTGACGTTCGCATACACCAGAGCCACTTCAAGGATTCTGCTCATCCTGACACTTGCCGGTGCTGCCGCAACCTTCGTCATCGGTGTGCTGCTGTTCTTTCACCTTGCCTGAGCCGCTGCATCGAGCACCGTCCGCCAAGCGAAGCGGCTGGCTCGAAGGCCCGCATCATCGGCGAACTGATCCCGGAGGGGGGTGACGCACGTTGGGTGACGACATCGGGCGCGTGGCCGCCGGGAACGGCCCGGCCAGCTCGCCGCCGGGCCCGGCCGTCCATAAGGAGCGCCGTCAGCGCCGCCCGACCGGGGCGCCGCCGCCGCTGCCGCACCCGTTCGCCGTCAGCACCGCGGCGTGGCTGGTCCTCGGGGCCGTGGTCATCGCCGGCGCCTTCCTGGCGTCCCAGCACACGCCGTGGCTCCGGCTTGATGACCGATTCAGTACCTGGGTCCTTCGCTGGCTGGCGGGGATGCGGACGCCGTGGCTGACCGACGTGGCCAACGGGATCAACGGGGCGGGCTCCGGCTGGGGGGCTACCGTGCTCGGCCTATCGGTGGTCGCCCTGACGATGGCGTTCCGGCGCTGGCGGCACTTGCTGGTGTTCTTTGGCAGCGTGTTGTTCCTGGAGCTTGCCGGGACATCGATCTACTTCGGGCTGTCGCGGCCGCGCCCGTACGGCGTGCCGATCATCGGCAGCTGGGGCGGGTACTCCGGGGTGTCCGCCCCGGTGGCGGTCGTCACGATCTTCTTGATGGGCGCCGTCTACTGCCTGTCCGTGCCGGGCCGCGCCCGCTCCTGGACCAAGGCGGCGGTGGCCGCGGTAGTCGCCATGTTCGCTCTGGCCCGCCTGTACCTGGGTGTCGATCACCCCGGCGATGTGCTGCTCGGCGTCGCGTTCGCCGTGGCGATCGCGGTCACCGCGTTCCGTTTCTTCACCCCGAACGAGGTGTTCCCGGTCGCCTACCGGCGCGGCCGCACCGCGCACGTCGATGTGACGGGCCGGCGGGGGGAGGCGATCCGCCAGGCCGTGCGTGACCGGCTCGGGCTGACCGTGCTCGAGATCAAGCCGGTCGGGCTGGAGTCCTCCGCAGGCTCGACGCCGCTGCGGCTGCGGGTCGAGGGCGGCCCGGATGAGTTCCTGTTCGCCAAGCTCTATACCAAGGGCCACGTCCGCGCCGACCGCTGGTACAAGCTGTGGCGGACCATCTTGTACGGCTCCCTGGAGGACGAGTCTCCGTTCAAGACGGTGCGGCGCCTGGTCACCTACGAGGACTATGCCCTGCGCCTGCTGCAGGACATCGGGGTCCGCACGGCCCGGCCGTACGGCATCGTGGAGATCACGCCCGAGCGCGAGTACATGCTGGTCACCGAGTTCTTCGCCGGCGCCGTTGAAATCGGCGAAGCCGACGTCGATGACACGGTGATCGACCAGGGGCTGGTGATGATCCGCACGCTGTGGGACGCCGGGATCGCGCACCGCGACATCAAACCGGGCAACCTGATGGTCCGCTCCGGGGAGCTGCTGCTGATCGACGTGGCCTTCGTCCAGGTGCTCCCGTCACCGTGGCGGCAGGCGGTCAACCTGGGCAACATGATGCTGGTCCTGGCCGTGCGCACCGACCCGGAACGGGTCTACCGGCAGGCGCTGAGCTACTTCACCCCGGCCGAGCTATCCGAGGCGTTCGCCGCCACCCGCGGGGTGGCGAGCCCGACCCAGCTGCGCGCGTTCATGAAGCGGGACCCGCGTGACCTGCTGGGCACGTTCCGCGCCCTGGCTCCGCCGCGCAAGCCGATCGTGCTGCAACGCTGGAGCATCCGGCGGGTCGCTCTAGCCGTCGCGATGCTCGCCATCATCACCGCCGCCGTGGGGGAAACGGGGAATGCCTTCTTCCCGGCGGCCCGGAATCTGGGCGTCCAGGCCCCCGCCTGCGGCACCGGCCACTCGATGATCCTCAGCGCCCAGGCAGTCCCGTCCGCCGCCCTGCTGCCCTGCATCGCCGCGCTCCCGGCGGGCTGGACAATTGGCGGCGCGGACATCGCCAGCGGGAAGGCCAGCTTCTGGCTGGACTCCGATCGCGCCGGGCCGCGAGCGGTCACCGTAACCCTGACTGCGACCTGCGACACCTCGGGCGCCCAGCAGATCCCCTCCGACCAGCCCGGCACGCGCCGGTTCGAGCATCCGCTGAGCCTGGCGCCGCAGTTCTCCGGCCTCCGCTTCTACACACTCCCCGGCGGCTGCGCCACCTACCGGTTCAGTTTCGCGCACGGCACATCCCCCGCGCTGGCCGTCGCCGTCGATAACGCGCTGGCGTTCCAGTCCCGGTCAACCCTCGTCAACTACGTCCGGCACACCGAAGGTCTCGTGCTCTGCGGGCGAGGTGCCGCATGCCCGCGATGAGT
>CAVUBM010000020.1:0-12247 GCA_963739645.1 uncultured Actinomycetota bacterium | reverse complement strand
CTAGGGACACCGGTGAGCCCACCGGACCGGGCGTAATGTACCCGGCGCTCCGGTCTCGGGTGGGTCAGGGCGAGCTCGGCCCCCGGTAGCCGCCTGCACCCAATCAATCATGCTGGCGAGCCGCACCGTCGTCGGTGTGTCTGCACGGTGACCTGTACCTGGCCGTGCTCCTCAGCACCGGCCGCCTCCGGCCCGTCTGGGACCCCGGGCGCGGGCCCGCGTTTCGCGCCGGCGTGCCGCCGGGGCGCGCTGGCCCTCCCATCCATCAACCGCACAGACCCTCCCATCCATCAACCGCGCAGAAAGGAGGTGAGTCACGTGTATATGCCCCCACATATGGGCAGCCAGCTGGCCAGGGAACGACGCCGCGAGATGCTGGCCCAGGCACAGCGGCAGCACCAAGCGCGTAAGGTCGCTGCGCTGGCCAGGGCATCGCGGCGCGCCGAGCGGGCCGAACGGCGGATGCGCCGGGCCGTCCGCAAGGCCCTGCGGCTGCGCGCGGGACTGGAGCAATGACGGCGCTAGCACCGCACTGGTCACGCACGCACGACGTGCGCGGCCAGACAGGGACCAGCCCGCCGCCGACACCCGCCGCGCAAGGCGCCCCGCCCCCAGATCACGGTGGCGGGGCGCTTTGCCGCGCGAAACCCGCCAGCGGGAAGACGCCACCACCGGGCAGCCTGAACGCAACCACGCCACGACAATTGCGTTGACCGGACCAAACGCCTCAAGGCAGAAGACACCGGTGTTAGGCACACGGTTTGGCGCGCCGCGCGCTATGTGACTTGCTACCGGTCTGTGGATGGCCACTCGGCGCCAGGGCAAATGGCATGTTGCCGGTTAGCCAGGCCGGTGCTTTGTAGCAGCCCGCATAGCGCGAGGCGCCGGTCGCTGGGGCGCCCGCCGGGGCGCGCGAGAGCGTGCCCGGCGATCCGGCGGGGACCGGTGGCGCGGAGCCCCAGGCAACGTCGACGACGCCTTGAAGGCCGGTGGCCACCAGGTGCTGCCGCGAGCCGTTCGCGCGCATCACGAAGAGCTCTTCGCAGCACAGGTCGGGGTGCCGCCGGTCGCTAGAGAAGGCGATCTGGCCCCCGCCGGGCGCGTATGAGGGCCCGAAGTTGTTGGTCGGCCACTTCGTTGTGGCGAGCCTGGTGACGCCGCTGCCGTCAGCCCGCATGACATAGATGCTGGACTGAGGCCGGGAGGAGTTGCTGGCGAACGCGATGTGGCTGCCGTCCGGTGACCAGGCCGACTGCCCCGCCTCCAGGCGCGGAGCGGTCAGCGGGCGCGCGTGCGTGCCGTTGATGAGGGCCACCCAGACCTGCGAGATGACTCCGTGGAACCCAAACCGGGTAAAGCTGATGCTCCGGCCGTCTGGCGACACATTCGGGTCGAAGTTGTTGGTCTCGTTGGGGGCCTCGATGAAGGGGATCACCAGGTGACGGTGGGTTCCGTCGGACCGCATGATCCAGATCGCGCACAGGCCGTCATTCGGCGAGCAGCGGTTGAACACGATGCGGCGGCCGTCGGGTGTATACCTGGGCTCGTAGTCGCGATATCCCGGCGCGTCGGAAGCAAGCTGGCGCCGGCCGGTTCCGTCAGCTTTCATGATCCAGATGCGGCCCATGCCATTCGACTGGTTGAACCGGACGAACAGGATGTGGGATCCATTGGGCGACCAGTCGGGCCAGCGCGCCGCGATCCCCTTTGGCTCGCGGGTGAGCTGGGCCAGCGCGGTGCCGTCCGGGTTCACCGCGTAGATCTGACTGGTCACAAAGTCGGAGAAAGCGATCCTGCCAGTGGCCGGCGGGCTGGTGGCCGCGGCTGGCGCCGCTGTGATCGTCAGGCTGCCGGCTGCGAGCGAGGCGGCCACCGCCAGTGCCCCGAGCGCGGCTACTGCTCGTCTCATGTCGGTTCTCCTTGCTCTTGGCGGCCTTGCCCTCGGCCCGGGGAACACAGTTAGCGGGCCGGTCCCCAGTCGGTGAGGAATGTGTTGGCCACGCCGGTGTGCACCGCGTGCAGGCCGGAGCCGTCGGCGTTCATGACGTAGAAGTACCGGCAGAGTCCGCGCGCCGGGCATTTCCCGTTATATTGCAGGACGATCCGCTGGCCGTTGGGCGAGTAGCTGGCGAAGCCGCCCTGCAGCGGTGCCGGGCCGAAGTGGGTGAGCTCCCGCAGCCCGGTCCCGTCCGGGCGCACCGTCCAGATGTTGCTGCCGAACTGGCAGCAGTTGTCGGTGAACACGATGCGGCGGCCGTCCGGGGACCAGCCCGGCCAGAACGCCTGCAGCGACGGCCGGGTGATCCGGTGCAGCCCCGTCCCGTCCGAACGCATCAGCCACAGGGCGCTCTGGAAACCGCCCCGGTCGGTCCCGACGACGATGTGCCGCCCGTCCGGGGAGTATTGCCCGCGCACGTAGGTCCAGTGCCCGCCGGCCAGCCGCCGCATGCCGCCGCCGGCCGCGTTCATCACCTCAAGATCGCAGGTCAGGATGGAGCCGACGTGATCGTCGCACCGGCTGAACAGGATGCGCTTGCCATCCGGAGACCAGGAGGGCTCCAGGTCCGCGAACCCGGGATCGTTGGTAAGCCGAGTGTGGCCCGACCCGTTGGCGTTCATGACCCAGATCCGGTAATCACCGGTCTGATTGCTCTCGTAAACGATCCTGGCGCCGCCGGGAGACCAGTCCGGCGCGCCAGCCGCCCGGGCCGCGCTCACGTGGGTGAGCTGCCGCCGGCCGGATCCGTCGGGGTTGCTCGTGTACACGTTCGAGTGACCCGACAGGTTTCCCCCCGGGAGCAGATCCCACTGAGAAAACGCGATCCGGCCATTGGCCGAAGCTGCTGCCGCTACGGCTGTCGAGTACGCACGCACCGCTTGCGGCCGGGCCGGGCTCGATGCAGCCGCACTGCTTAGCGGGGCCAAGGCTCCGGCCGCCGCGAGCGCCACAACGACCCAGAAGTTCGTGATCGCCCGGTGAGGCCGTACCGAGAGCTTCCTACCTTGCTCACAGCCGTAATGCCTGCCCATGACCGCCCCCCACCCCAGCGCTCTACGACGGGTCCACCCGCCCGAATGAGAGGGATGCTGATGAGAGCGGCAACTCCGCATAGCACGGCCCCCCCAGCCGGGCACGCGGCTGATCCGTGCCGTACCAGCATGTGAGACACCCACCCCCATGTCAACCCCAAGACAGCGCAAATCCGTGATAAAGGACCGCCATCAGACAACTCCTGCTGACAGCCGCTCAAGGCTGGGCTGCGGTCGCGCCCCTGAAAGCGGTACCCGCAGGGGCTCCCCAGGACCGGCGGAGTCCATCGGCTCCAGGAGCTCACCCGGCCGGGCATCACAAAACTTCTGGGTACCGTCACCCGGCGCGCTGGATGACCTCGACGGCTCGCGCGTTATTCGGCAAATCCGGCAGCACCCAGGGCTGAGATGTGATCACGATCAGTGACTGAGTCTTGTCAGCACTAACTGCGCGGATTCTTGTTGCGGTGCGGCCGCGGCCCGCACTGGCTGGCTGGCCGCCCAGGGTTCACCAGCGCCGGTCCCGCTGCCGCCGTTCCGGCCGCGCCCCGGGCCCGGGATCGAGGGCCGGTGCCGGCCTGTGGGGGCGGGGGTTAGTGCAGGCGTGGGGTGTGGTAGGTCCCGGCGACCTGGCCGTCG
The DNA here is from genome assembly GCA_963739645.1 of uncultured Actinomycetota bacterium. GTDB lineage: Bacteria > Actinomycetota > Actinomycetes > Streptosporangiales > Streptosporangiaceae > JASHPR01. The sequence continues at coordinate 8,578 of CAVUBM010000020.1, read as the reverse complement.
CGCATCTCGAGGCCGGTGAACTGGCCGGTGGGGCCGGTGCAGCAGTAAAAACGCACCACGGTGCCGTCGGGGTCCGGCACGTCCAGGCGCGGCCCAGCCCCGGTCTGGCAGATGCCGCTGTGCGCGATGCCCAGCCGGTCCCACCGGGCGGCCAGGTCCTCCAGGACCGACCGTGAGGCGGGCAGGAACGCGACCACATCAAACCCCTCGAGGCGGGGCTGGCTGGCACACGCGGCCCGGTCCCGCAACGCGATGCTGAACCGGCCCTGCGGGTCGATCAGCCCGGCGCCGCGCAGCACACCGTCCTCGACAAACTCCGTCCACCACCGCAGATCCAGCAGCCGCCGGTACCAGGTCACGCTGCGGGCCAGATCGGTGACCGGCAGCTTGACCTGCGCGATCCGGCCCAGCCCGGCAATCCCGCCCGGCGCCGCCGTCACCTGCCGCCCCCCACCGCCCGCCTCGCCGGGCCGGGCACTGTCCTGCCCACCGCGGCCCGCCGACCCGCAGACCCCTGTCCTGCCATCGGCTCCCCCTCACCGCACGGCCCCCGCCACGCCCCCCGCACACCGGCAGTTTCCGGCCATCTTATGAGGGGTGCACCCGCCACACCACATCGCCAGCCTGATACCAGCCGCTCGCTCGTAGCCGAATAGAGGGGGTTTGCATTGGTGCATGGGTAGGCAATCACAAATTGACAGCCTCGCCAGGTAGCCAACGTAGAACCATCAAGATCCTTTAGGGCTGATCTGTGATCGCCGCCTGCAATCCGATGACCGTCGGCGGCCACTTACCGCGGGAGGGCACGTCTTCGTGGCCGCCATGATGCCCCATCATCGACTTCTCGACGACACCCCCACCCAGGCCTCAGAGACCAGGCGTTACCGCTTCCCAGTCCTTATGATCCGAATCCCGCAGGCGCTTGTCCTATAACGCGTACGCCAGGTCGGACTTGCCCCGCCGTTCGGGCCACGGCGACTGGGCAGATCCGGCGGCAGATCGGCCTTGGCATCATGCCGGCGATCCCCGGCAGTACGAGATCGGTTCACGATCGCACCCGGCTCATCAGGGCCGCGGCTACTCCACCGAAGCAGTGTGCACGCTGATGGGCTACCTGTTCACCGTGGGGCAAGCACCGGGTCAGTGCGCGCTGCGATGCGCGGAACGCCGGCCCGGCTGCCCGTGCTGGTCCGGCTGGGGATGCGCCGGGAAGGCACCCGTGCGAGAGCACCTGGGCCGAGGGCAAATGGACCGACGACCTGCTGTACGCGGGCTGGCCCGCGAGTGGCGGTGAGCCCGGCGGGTCAGGAGAAGCCGCCGCCGCCGAAGTCTCCTCCGCCGAAGCCGCCACCGCCGAAGTCTCCCCCGCCGAAGCCGCCACCGCCGAAGTCTCCCCCGCCGAAGTCACCGCCGCCAGGGCCGTAGCCGCTGTCCCCGTAGCCTCCGCCCCAGCCCAGCTGCGGGGTGAGCAGCTCACCCAGGAAGAACCCGGCGAACATACCGGGCAGGAAGCCGTACCCGCCCCAGTATGCCGGGGCGAAGCCGGCGTTGAGGTAGCTGACCCGGTCACCGGCCACGTCCACGGTGCGCAATTCCGGCTCGATGCCCTGGTTGACCTTGTGCGCGCAGGCGGAGCAGGCCGGGACCTCGCGCCCGGGGCCGCCGTCCGCCGGCGTCCAGTACACGTCCCGGACCGACATGCCGTGCCGTGGGTCGAAGAAGCAGGACGGCCGACGATCGGGCCGCGGCTTGCCCGCGACCACCGCCTCGGCGCAGGCCAGGTGGTACTGGCCTTCGGCGATGAGGCGGCTGACTCTGCCCATGTCACGGGGATGCTGGGCAGCGTCGAGGGCCATGGTGCCCCGCTCGTAGGCGGTCAGCGCCGCGGCCTGCTCCTCCGCTGCTTCCTGGTTGCTCTGGATGGTCAGGTCGGCGCCGTGGTCGGTGATGCCGCTGCTGAGCGCGATCAGATCGTCCTGGGCAGCCAGCTTGGCATCCTTGAGCTCCTGCTGGCGGCGCCTGCGGATGGGCCGGGCGACGAAGAAGAACCCCAGCAGACCCAGCAGAACGATGACCCCCGCCGCGATCAGCACCCCGATGAGTGCGCCCGCTCCCGAGCTGCCGTCGCTGTCCGCGGGGACGGCTCCGGTCTTGACGTCGCTCACGAACGCCGTCAGTGCGCCGAAGATGTCTGTCTGGTGCTGCTGCACGACCTCGGTGGCGATGCTGGCGGCGCCGTGGGCCGGCAGCATCCCCTTGTTGTACGCGCCGAAGTGCCGCAGACGGCTGTCCAGGAAGCCGACGGTGAACTGGGGATGCCCGTTCAGACCCCGGATGATCTGGTTCATCGCGCTGTTGTAGCCCGGGGAGCCGGACGCGGCTACCACCAGATAGATGTCGTCGCCGCCGATCTGCCGCTCCAGCTGCGCCTCCTGGGACTGGGATAGCAGGGCGTGGCCCGCGCCGCTGACGCACACATGCTGCTTGGCCAGGCACCCGGCCAGCGTGTCGGTGCCCGCCGCGGAAGCCCCAGCAGGCGTCAGGAGCAGCAACCCCGCGAGCAGGCTCACCCCGAGCAGCAGCAATCTCTTCATGACGCAGACCCCGTCAGGTACCCCCCGCCGCGCGTGCACACGCGCGGCTGGTACATGTTCACAGTAATCCGGCGTTCCGCCAGACTGAGCCTTTCATCCTGATCTTGGAACGGCTCGGCGTATGGGCTGATCGCAGCCAGCGTGGCCGCGTGGGAGATGGCAGAGCCCCTGGTAGATGACCCACACCCGGACCCACTCCGCACCGAAGCAGGACACGGCCGCATGCGGCTTCCAGCACGGTCTCGTGAACCCGGCAGGGAGGGCGATCTCCACACCGTCTGCACACGTTCTGCACCGCTCGTGCACACGTGAGTTGCGATGCTGAGTAAAAGGGGCCAAGGCCCGCAGGGGGAATCTGTGGCGTGGCTTGGCTGCGATATGTCGGTGCGTTCCTTCTGCCGCGCGCCTTCGTGCAAACATCGCCCGTCACCTTAAGCGGCGCCCGGAGTGAGCCTGGCGGGAGCCGGTGCGGCTTCCAGATGCGAGCACGGCCATGGTCTCGCGAGGGGATTTGAGGGGGATCAGATGACCACGCAGACGAAGTCGCTGTATGACCGGCTCGGCGGTCAAGATGCGATCAATGCAGTAACGGAATCGTGGGTGGCGCGTGTGGGGGGCGATCCGCGGGCCAACGGGAAATTCGTGCGCACGGACATCCCGCGGCTCAAGAAGGAGGTCGCCGACCAGCTGTGTGAGGTCACCGACGGTCCCTGTGCCTACACGGGCCGGAGCATGCGGGAGACGCACGACGGGATGGCGGTCACGGCTGGCGAGTTCGACGTCGTCATGCAGCATCTGGACGCGACGCTCGACGAGTTCAACGTCCCCAAGGCGGACCAGGACGAGCTGGTCGCCCTGATCATCCCGACGCGCGGTGACATCGTCGAGGTCGAGTCGCCGGAGACGGGGACGCCGCTTCCCGACAGCTACAAGGCCGCGCCCCCGCTCTGACGCCATCCGCCCACCTGGCTTACCGCTGGTGATGGGAGGGGCATGAAGCTGCAGCTCATCGCCAGCCGGGGGTGAGATCTTGTCGCTATCTGGTGCGCTGCCAGGCAGTACTCACGACCTCACCGCTGCCCGGACCTGGGGCCAGTGCCGCCCGGCACTCCCCCGTCCAGGCAAGCTCCGCTGACTCACTGTTCTCCGCCGCGGCCATGGCAGAGACCGATGGCGTGGCCAAGCGTCGCCTCCGGTACAGATTTCGCCCTATCTGTCCGGCCGATCGGGGTTCGAACGCGCGAGCGACTGTTTAGGAGGCACTTCCAGGCAGTCGCCGGGTGCGGCTGCGCGTCGCCCGCAGGCATCCATATGCCAGGACCCGCGCCGCAGGTCAAGGGCGACACCTTGTGCACATGCACCACGGTCCGCAGTTACCCTTCGCCAAGGACGGTGGCTAGGGTGTGGAGCTATGCGGGATAACGAAGCCGACCTCAGTTCTCCCACTGGTTCCGCTTCGCCCGGCTCGGGAGTGAGTGCCCGGGGCGTGGTGGAGCGCTTGGATGAGCCCGAATGCATGGAGCTGCTCAGCACTGCAAAGATCGGGCGCCTGGTTTACAACAGCCGGTATGGGCCGGTGGCGGTGCCGTCCGAGTACAAGATCCATGAAGGATCGATCGTTTTCCGCACCTACCGGACCCTCTTCACCGAGGAGGACTTGCGTACTGGGATCGCGTATGCCGAGTACAAGGTCGCTATGGAGGTTGACCAGACTGATCCTGAAACGCGGGAGGGATGGGTGGTGCTCGTCCAGGGCGCAGCCCATCACATAGACACCGAGGCCGAGCGTGCAGCGATCGCCGACCTCGGCCTCGAGTCGTGGGTGGAGGGCGAACCCGAGCACTTCATCCGGGTAAATCCCAGCCAAATCGGAGGCCAACGTCTCCGCCAGGCATGATGCCGGCGCTGTTGTGCATGATCATCTTATCGGGTGTGCGGCGTAGTCGAGCGGGGAGAGTCTCCTGGTCATCCCCTGCCGTCGTTATGGCGCTCACGCGCTGGCTGCCGAGGACGGGAACGCCACCGTCGCGCCAGCCCCACATGGCAAGAGGTCAGCACCTGAGTGACTAGCCGAGTGACGACCCGCGCGAGCACCAGCGAACGTTCGCGGATCGTGACGTACTAGTCCTCCCACTCAGCACCGCAAATTCCCACCTGTTTCGATCGCTAAGGTTGCCTGGGGGTCAAGAGGTCGCCGGTTGCTTCCGGCCGTTCCAACTACGTCGGGCGCACGACTGGCGGTACGCCGGCCTTGCCAGTCAAAGGACAGCTAGTGCCCCGGCTACTGTCGATCAGGATCTCAATGTGACTCTGATCTGGTGGTCAGGGGCGGGTCGAACCGCCGACCTTCCGCTTTCAGGTGCATCTGCGGCGTCGCCGCAGGTGGCTGGCCGAGGCCTGAGGAGCGATCTAGCTGGGGAAACCATGGCTCGTCGTCGCCTGGTGCGGCCCAACGTCTGCCGACATTGGCTCCCCGTTTGGCTCCCCAATCTCGTTAGCGCAGCTAACGTTCGATGACTTGCCGAGCTGACAGATCGCGGCGCGACCGGGAGACCAACCCCGGACGCCTGGTCCAAGCCAGCACGCCGACCGCATAAAACCCACGGCCGACAGCTCTCAAGAGGTCGCTTCGCTCGCCGCCGACGGGCTCTTAATGCTCATGGTGACCGCAAGCGGGACGGCCGTCGTTGTGAGCTAGCGCAACGCGGTGGGTAAACGGCGCGCGCGAGGCCTAGTGGATGTAGCCGTCCACCTGGCGTCAGATCGTCGGCTTACCTTTTCCCCGGCCGCTGGTTCGCCAGGCGCAAGATCAACTATCCCACGTCGCCGCCGCCCAGCTCCGCTGGCCCGCCGTTCGGTGCGCACAGTGGGCTGGGGCGCTGGCTGACTGCGCTGGTACCGACGGACTGATGTGGGCGGCTGCAGCTTCGAGGTCGACGGCGGCGGCGCCCCCCGATCGCCGTGTTGTGAACGCGCGGGATACCAGGCCGTGGCTCTGCGCCGGGCCCTGCGCCCGGCCACCAATGATCCTAGATCTTCGGGGGCTGGCGCCGCGGACCGTGCGCCGGGTGAGGCCGCCGCACCATGGAGCTCGGCTGGTTCGCGGTGAGTTGTATGTAGCCCAGGTGGAGATGCCTGCCCGGATCTTCTGGGTGCCCGGGGTTGGCCTCGCGGGCAGCTGGGCGGCCGCCCGCAGCTGGTGAGCGCACGTGCGCGGAAGATGCCGGGCTGCGTGCTCGCCGCAATGGCGTCAGGCGGGCCGGGTCTCGCTGGGCCGCTGCCTGGCGCGGTTGCCTATGAGGAGGGCCAGGACTTCGCCGATGGCGGGTTCCTGGCTGGCGGGTTCTGGCAGCGGGCGGTGCGCCTGGATCTGGTAGAGGTTACGGCGGCCGTGTTTCTGTTTGACGACGTAGCCGGCTGCGGTCAGGTCCGTGAGGATGCCGTGGGCGCTGCGTTCAGTGATGCCCAGGCTGGCCGCGATGTCGCGCAGCCGCGCGCCCGGGTCGTGGGCCAGGCACAGCAGGACGCGGGCATGGTTGGTCAGGAAACTCCACCTATCCATCATCAAAGATTAACACAGTTTCCGGAAATTAATTGCTAGTTTTCTAGTTCTAATGTAGGTTGAGGGTGGCTACCAGGGATCAGCCGCCGTCGGCGGCCAGTTACCCCGGGTCGCGGAAGGAGCGGGCCATGTTCCTTATCGTCCTGGTCGTCATCGTCGCCGTAATCATGATCGTCGCGGTGCCGCGCATGCGCCGGAAGCGCTAGGCCCGGACGCAAGCCCGCCGGGCCATGCTTATGGCCGGGCGCCCTTCTGATCCGAAACGGGGACGCCATGAATACCTTCATCTCCCCTTCCCTTGATGCTGCAGACCTGCTCGCCCTGGCCCGGCTCGATGACGACGGGGCACCGCCAACGGTGAGTTCGCCCCAGCCAGCCGACGGCCAGACCAGCCACGCATATCGCGTGGCCCGCCCGGGGCAGCCGGCCGCCAGCCAAGCGGAAGCGACCGGGTCGGAACACGGCCAGAAGGCCCACCAGGCGACGCCTGCCGGGCTGGGCGTCGGTTAGCGCTGCCCACGGCCCACGGGCCGCAAGGCGGCCGCCCACGACACCGCATTAATCGGCATCGCCGGGGCGCTCGGCGGCGGCTGGGGTCCCCACCGAGTTCTTCCACATCCACTCCCTGCAGGGATTCTTCAATCTGTCCACCTGGCTCAGCGCCATCGCCGGGTCAGCCATCCTGCTGCTGGCCTTCCATCTGGTCACCGGGCGGAGCGGCCGCCGTACGGCACACCGATGAACACGGCGACAGGCCGGGGCCGCCTGGCCAGCCGCTGGCAGGCGGAAGGTGCGCGATGGGCACCGGCACGAGCATCTTCCTCATCACGGCCGGCGCAGTCTAAGAAACCGTCAAGGTTTCTAGAAATACTTTGCTAGTTTCTGATTACGTAGATAGGCTGAAGGCAGGCACCGGGGACCAGCCGCCGAGGGCGGCCAGCCACCACGGCGTCACCGGAGAAGAGGTGTTGGTGATGGTTGCCCTGGTGATCATCCTGGTGATACTCGTCGTGGCCGGGCTCATCGCGGCCGGCCGCTCGTTCAAGGTCGTGCAGCAGTACGAGCAGGGCATCATTTTCAGGTTCGGGAAGGTGCTGGGCCGGCCGCGCAGCGCCGGGCTGACCCTGATCCGGCCGGTCGGCGACCGGATGCAGAAGGTCAACATGCAGATCATCGCCATGACCGTCCCGGCCCAGGACGGCATCACCAAAGACAACGTGACCGTCCGGGTCAACGCGGTCGTCTACTTCCGGGTAGTCGACCCGATCAAGGCGACCATCAACGTGCAGAATTACATGTTCGCGATCTCCCAGCAGGCGCAGACCTCACTGCGCTCGATCATCGGCCAGTCGGAGATGGACCAGCTGCTGTCGGAGCGGGACACGGTCAACCGGGAGCTGCGCCGCATCATCGACGAGCCGACTGAGGGCCCGTGGGGCGTCCGGGTGGAGCGGGTCGAGATCAAGGACGTCTCGCTGCCCGAGAGCATGAAGCGGTCGATGTCGCGGCAGGCCGAGGCGGAGCGGGAGCGCCGCGCCAGGATCATCACCGCCGACGGCGAATACCAGGCCTCCAAGCGCCTGGCCGCGGCCGCCAACGTCATGGCCCGCGACCCCGCCGCACTGCAGCTGCGGCTGCTGCAGACCGTAGTCGAGGTCGCCGCGGAAAAGAACAGCACGCTGGTCATGCCGGTACCGGTCGAGCTGCTCAGGTTCTTCGACAACCTCACCCCCCCGGCGCCCGCGGGCGACAAAAAGTCAGCCGCGGACTCGGCCTCACTGGCCGACTTCGGCAACGAGGATGTGGCCAAGCAAGAGGCGGAAATCGAGAGCGGAGCGCCGCTCTCGATACCCGAGGTCCCGCCGATCCCCACGTTGCCCATGCAGGTGGGCAACGGCAAGCTGGCCGCCGCAGCAGTGGCGCAGCCGGACGCAGCGGCCCGGCACAACGACGACGAGACGGACTCGGGCGCATAGGCTCCGCCCCCCTGATCTGGTGTGCGCGATCGCCCGCCGCATGGACGCGGGTGGCGGTGAACCCCCAGCTCCGCTGGCGGTTCACGCATCCCAAGCTGCGCAACTTCGGGTTAGAGATTCGGCGGGCCGAGGAACGGGAACCCGGCCAGGAGGCCATCGTGCGGTCTGAGGCCGCCGGAGCCGGCCTTTCCGCTGGCGTTAGGCGCGGCCGATCACCGCGCAGGCCGACCCGCCCGCCACTTTGGCTCCCCGCAGCCGCCTAAATGATCTGATTACACTGCAAGACTGGTGGTCAGGTGCGAGGTCGAACCGCCGACCTTCCGCATTTCAGGCGCATCCGCCGGGTCGCTGCACGCGGCTGGCCGGGGCCCGATAGGTGATCTACCTGGGAAGCCATGGCTCGTCGTCGCCTGGTGTAGCCCGGCGTCTGCCGACATTGACTCCCC
>CAVUBM010000019.1:0-31542 GCA_963739645.1 uncultured Actinomycetota bacterium | reverse complement strand
TCGGCAGCCACCCAGTGCAGGTGTGCCATGAGTGGAACACCGCGGTCCACGCCCAGGAGGCAGACGGAGATCCCGCCAGGCGGGCGTTCACGCTCGATGAGCTGCAGGCGTTCTTTGATTACGCCGATGAGCAGGTCGCCCGGATCCGCAGCGCCGGGCGGAAAGGCTGGCTGCCGGCGTTCCGGGACGCCACCTTGTTCAAGGTCGCCTACGCCTACGGGCTGCGCCGCCGCGAGGTGCGGATGCTCGACCTTGCGGACTTCGGCCGCAATCCCAAGGCCGCCGAGTTCGGCGAATACGGTGTCTGTTACGTGCGGTTCGGCAAAGCGAACAAGGGATCACCGCCCAAGCGGCGCAGCGTGCTGGCGGTCTGGCCGTGGCTTCCGGACATTCTGGGCCAGTGGGTCAGCGAGATCCGGCCGCTGATGGCAGCCGGGAACAATGCCGCACTGTGGCCTTCGGAGCGGGCGGAACGAGTCGGCTTGCACCAGATCAATACCCGGTTCACCGCCTACCGGGACGCGCTGGGCCTCGACAGCGGGCTGGATTTCCATTCACTGCGCCGCGCGTATGTGACCCACCTGATCGAGGCCGGCTGGGACGCCCTGTTCGTCCAGCAGCAAGCCGGGCACGCACACGCCTCCACCACCTCCCTCTACACGGGTGTGTCATCGGACTACCGCACCCGCACCCTGCGGCAGGCCCTCGACCAGGCGGTCACCAGCGCCCTGAACGCCGGGAGCGCCCGGTGAGGCCGCGGCGGCAGGTCAGCTATCAGTGGCGGCTGCGGGAGCTGATGGCGGCCCGGGGCATGTTCACCGCGACCGAGCTGATGCCGTTGCTCGCCGAGCGGGGTATCGGCCTGTCGGCCTCCCAGGTGCACCGGCTGGTCAGCGGCACCCCGGAACGGCTGACCCTGGCGGTGCTGGCCGCGCTGTGCGACATCCTCGACGTCACACCGGCCGACCTGATCACCACGCAAGCGGCCAACGCAGAGCCGCGCAAGGCCGCGGCCGGCGGCGGCCCTGCGGTGGTGGACCTGGCCGCCACGGCCCGGCCTAAGCGCGCCCGCGTGCGCCCCGACTGACGATGCCTGCGTCCAGCGGCCGCCGGCCGGGTTCGGCGGGGATCACCTTGGGCTACGCTGGCCACGGCCGGCACCCGCGATGCGAACGGTGCACCCTGGCCCGGCGGCTGGCCGTACTGCTCGATGATGGGACCGGCCAGATCAGCCAGCCGCTGCTGCCGCTGTATGACGCTTTGGTCAGCGCTCCCGATCCCGATGCGGTGGTAGCCTGGCTGCGGCACCCGCACGGCCCCGGACTGCTGTCCGCCGTCGCCACCGGGGAAATACCGCTAACCCACGACGGCCTGCACAAATGGCCGAACTGGCGCGCCGCTGCCCACCTGCGGGACCTGCTGATGGTCTGCGGCGTGCTCCCCGTGGCCGACAAGCAGCTCCTGCACGCCGAGACATGGCTGCACCGCCAGCTCGCTGGCCTGGCCGGGCAGCCGGACGAACGGCTGCTGCGCCAGTACGGCACTTGGCACCAGCTGCCCAGACTCCGCGCCCGGGCTGGGCAGCGGGCGCTCACTCCGGCAATCCGCCGGTTCGCCGCCGAGGAATTCACCGCCGCCCGCTACTTCCTGGCCTGGCTCCGGAAGCAGGGGCGCACCCTCTCCGAGTGCACCCAGGCCGACCTGGACACCTGGCGCGCCTGTCACCCAGCGCACCGTTACCGGGCCGCCCGGGGATTCCTCCGCTGGGCTATCAGCGCCCGCCACATGCCGCGGCTGTCGCTGCCACCCCAGCTCGCCTACCAGGCCAGCCCGATCAGCCAGGACGAGAGAATCAGGCTGCTGCAGCGCATCCTCACCGGCCAGGAGCCGCCACTGCGCTCCCGCGTTGCTGCCTGCCTGATGCTGCTGTACGCCCAGCCGGCCAGCCGCCTGGCGCGGCTCACCATCGACGACATCATCCGCGATGGCGCCGAGGTTTTCCTGCGCCTCGGTGACCCGCCAGCGCCCGTCCCCCAACCCTTCGCGACGATGCTGCTACAGCTGGCCGCTGATCGCGCCAACATGAACACCCCGGCCAACCAGGCCGCCCGCTGGCTGTTTCCCGGCCAGCGCGCCGGCCAGCCGCTCAGCCCGGTCTACCTCGGCCAGCTCGTCCGCCAGCTCGGCGTCCCCGCCAGAGCCGCCCGCACCGCGGCGCTTCGCCAGCTCGTGCTCCAGGCACCCGCACCCGTCGTGGCCCGCGCGCTCGGCTACAACCACAGCACGACCACCAAAATGCTCACCGAAGCCGGCGGGACCTGGACCAGCTACCCACGCGGCCATGGCGGCCGTTAACAGCGGGAGCCCAGGCAGCAACGATTCTGCGCCAGCAAGGCATCGTCGGCCTGGGCCGCTCATGGGAAGGACCTGCGCCGGCGTCACCTCACCGGCGCCCGGCGTAACCGCGCCAACCTCACCTGGCGCCCCTCGGCGAGCTCACCCGCAAGGCCCTCGATGGCGGCGAGTTCACCCTGGTCGATGGTCAGGTTCACTCCCCGCAACGGGTGCACAGGCGGTTCGCCTGGGTAGGTCTTCGTCCATCCTCCAAGACAAGGATCGGGGCATCCCATGGACGAGTTCGGTACGACGGTAGGCCTAAGCGGAGACCCGGTACCCGGCCAGCTCAGGTCGCTGTTCAACCACCCGGACGACGTACGGGTGCAAGCCCTTCCCTGCGCGCTGCCGGGCTTCGATTCCATGGCCGTGTACTTCGGCGCGGGCGCGCGAACCGTGCCTCACCAGCACCGCAACGGCCAGCACCTGGTGTTCGTCGAAGGTGTCGGCGCCGTCGCCGATGAGGACGGCGTGCACGTCGTTCGGGCCGGCGACGTGGTGAGCAATCCACCTGGCGCTTGGCACTGGCACGGCGCAACGCCCGGCGCAGCGGCGACCCACGTGACCTTCGAGGCCCCGGGCGACTTCGACCTCGACGTCGAGCGCCGCGACTGGGACGACACGTACGGCCCGGACCTGGGTACCTGAGCCGGCTCTCGCCCCTGGGACGCTGCAGGCGCGGCGTAGGCTGCCAGGTAGCGGCAGTGCTGACAGGGGGAGGCGTGTCGTGGGCGTTCGTACGTGGTTGGAAGGATGGCCGGTCTACCGGCAGTTGACTGGGCCAGACCGGGGCGGCTTGGGTGCCGCGGCCAAGAGCAGCCGCACCGCGAAGCTGCAGGCCCGGACGTCCACCGCGGACCGGGTGGTGAAGTCGGTCTGCCCGTACTGCGCGGTGGGCTGTGCGCAGAACGTGTACGTCAAGGACGAGCGGGTCGTGCAGATCGAGGGGGACCCGGACTCCCCGGTGAGCCGGGGCCGCTTGTGCCCGAAGGGGTCGGCCAGCCTCCAGCTGACCACCGGTCCCGGGCGGCAGTACCAGGTGCTCTACCGCAGGCCGGGCGGCGCCGGGTGGGAACCGCTGGACCTTCATACGGCCATGGACATGATCGCCGACCGGGTGATCGAATCCCGCCGCAAGGGCTGGCAATGGGAGGTGAACGGGGCCCGTACCCGCCGCACCCTGGGGTTTGCCAGCCTGGGCGGGGCCACGCTGGACAATGAAGAGAACTATCTGATCAAGAAGCTGTTCACGGCGCTGGGCGCGATCCAGATCGAGAACCAGGCGCGGATTTGACACTCCTCCACCGTTCCCGGTCTGGGGACCAGCTTTGGCCGCGGCGGCGCGACCACTTTCCAGCAGGATCTGCAGAACTCCGACTGCATCCTGATCGAGGGCTCGAACATGGCCGAGTGCCATCCGGTCGGGTTCCAGTGGGTGATGGAAGCCAAGGCCCGCGGCGCCAGGGTCATCCACGTGGATCCGCGGTTCACCCGGACCAGCGCGCTGGCTGACTTGCATGTGCCGATCCGGGCGGGTGCCGATATCGCGTTCGTCGGCGGCCTGATCAACTACGTGCTGCAAAACGACAAGTATTTCCGCGATTATGTGGTCGCCTACACGAACGCGGCCACGATCCTGACCGAGGATTACAGCGATACCGAAGACCTCGGCGGCGTGTTTTCCGGGCTGGACCGCGACCACCGGCTGTACGACATGAACACCTGGCGGTATGAGGGTGCGGAGGTTCGCCCTGCCATGGGTGAGCGCAGCCCCGCCTCGACCCGCGGCCCGCTTCCCGCTGACCAGTTGCGTCAGGTGCGGCGGGCGGCGCGCGGGGAGACGCACGGCTCGGGCGGCGCGGCCGCGCATCCGGAGCCGGACACCGATCCCACGCTGCAGCACCCGCGGTGCGTGTTCCAGATTCTCAAGCGGCACTTCGCCCGGTACACGCCGGAGATGGTGGCCGAGGTGGCCGGGGTGCCGGAGGAACAGTTCTACCAGGTGGCCCGCGCGATCACGGAGAACTCCGGGCGGGACCGGACCACCGCGTTCGTGTACAGCCTGGGCTGGACCCAGCACACGGTGGGCGTGCAGTACATCCGCACCGCGGCCATCCTGCAGTCGCTGCTGGGCAACATGGGCCGTCCCGGCGGCGGCATCCTCGCGTTGCGCGGGCACGCGTCGATCCAGGGTTCTACTGATATCCCCACCTTGTTCGACCTGCTGCCCGGTTACCTCCTCATGCCCCATGCGTACGGGAACGAGGACCTGGACACCTACGTCGAGGCCGAGAAGACCGAGAAGGGCTTCTGGGCCAATACGCGCAACTACATGGTCAGCCTGCTCAAGGCGTACTGGGGCGACGTGGCCACCGCGGACAATGACTTCTGCTACGGCTACCTGCCCCGGCTGACCGGCAGCCACAGCACTTATGAGACCGTTCTCGCCCAGATCGACGGCGTGTGCACGGGGTATTTCCTGTTCGGGCAGAACCCGGCGGTGGGCTCGGCCAACGCGCGGATGCAGCGGATGGGCCTGGCCAATCTGGACTGGCTGGTGGTCCGTGATCTGGTGATGATCGAGAGCGCCACGTTCTGGAAGAACGGCCCGGAGATCGAGACCGGCGAGATGCGCACCGAGGACATCAGCACCGAGGTGTTCTTCATGCCGGCTGCGGCGCACACCGAGAAAAGCGGCAGCTTCACCAACACCGGGCGGATGCTGCAGTGGCATCACACCGCGGTCGAGCCGGCCGGGGACGCCCGCAGTGACCTGTGGTTCATCTACCATCTGGGCCGCCGGATCCGGGCCAAGCTGGCCGCGTCCACCGACGAGACCGACCGGCCGCTCCTCGACCTCACCTGGGACTACCCGGCCGAGGGCAGGCAGCAGGAGCCGGACGCGGACGCGGTGCTGGCCGAGATCAACGGCTGGGACGCCGACGGCCAGCCGCTGTCCACGTTCAACCAGCTGAAAACCGACGGGTCGACCACGTGCGGCTGCTGGATCTACTGCGGCGTGCGGGCCGGCGGGGTCAACCAGGCCGCCCGGCGCAAACCCGGCCGCGAGCAGAACTGGGTGGCTGGCGAGTGGGGCTGGGCGTGGCCGGCCAACCGGCGGATGCTGTACAACCGGGCCTCGGCTGACCCGGACGGCAAGCCGTGGAGCGAGCGCAAGGCCTACGTCTGGTGGGACGAGGAGCAGGGCAAGTGGACCGGGCATGACGTGCCCGACTTCATTCCCGACCGGCCGCCGTCCTACCGCCCGCCCGCCGGGTCCACCGGGGTGGCTGCGATCGCCGGCCACGAGCCGTTCATCATGCAGGCCGACGGCCGGGCGTGGCTGTTCGCCCCGGCCGGCCTGGTCAACGGGCCGCTGCCCGCGCACTATGAGCCGCAGGAGTCACCGCTGCCCAACGCGCTGTACGGGCAGCAGCACAACCCGGTCCGGGAGATGATCGCGGACCCGGAGAACCGGTTCCAGCCCAGCGGCAGCGAGCCCGGGTCGGCCGTGTTCCCGTACGTGACCACCACCTACCGGCTCACCGAGCACCACACCGCGGGCGGCATGTCGCGCTTCCTGCCCTACCTGAGCGAGCTGCAGCCCGCCTTCTTCTGCGAAGTGTCGCCGGAACTGGCCGCCGAGCGGGGGCTGGAGCATATGGGCTGGGCCACGATCATCAGCGCGCGCAACGCCATCGAGGCCCGGGTCCTGGTCACCCGGCGGATGAAGCCGCTGCGGGCGGGCGGGCGCCCGGTGCACCAGATCGGCCTGCCCTGGCACTGGGGCCCGAACGGGCTGACCACCGGGGACGCGGCCAACGAGCTGTCGCACCTGGCGCTGGACCCGAACGTGCACATCCAGGAGGTCAAGGCCATGGCGTGCGACATCCGCCCTGGGCGGCGGCCCAGGGGAGCCGCCTTGCGTGACCTCGTGCGGACATACCAGCAGCGGGCCGGCATCACCGGCGAGACCGGGACGGAGATGTGACATGGACGTTCCGCCAGCCGGCCTGAGCAGCGGCAATGCCGAACCTGGCCTGGACCCGGCCGCGCGGGCCGGCTATTCCGGCCACCCGCCGCGGATGGGATTTTTCACCGACACGTCGGTGTGCATCGGCTGCAAGGCCTGCGAGGTGGCCTGCAAGGAATGGAACGCCGTGCCGGAGGACGGGCTGAACCTGCTCGGCATGTCCTACGACAACACCGGCGGGCTGGGCGCCTCGACCTGGCGGCACGTGGCGTTCATCGAACAGCCTCCCGCCGACGGGGGCCATGATGTTCGCTGGCTGATGTCCAGCGACGTGTGCAAGCACTGCACCGAGGCGGCCTGCCTGGATGTCTGCCCGACCGGTGCGCTGATGCGCACCGAGTTCGGCACGGTGGTGGTCCAGGACGATGTCTGTAATGGGTGCGGCTATTGCGTGTCGGCGTGCCCGTTCGGTGTGATCGCGCGGCGCGAGTCAGACGGGGGTGCGCACAAGTGCACGCTGTGCTACGACCGGATCGGTGACGGGCTGACGCCGGCCTGTGCGAAGGCCTGCCCCACCGAATCTATCCAGTTCGGGCCGCTGGATGAGCTGCGGGAGCGGGCGCAGCTGCGGGTAGCCGAACTTCACGATGCGGGCCGGCCAGAAGCGCAGCTCTATGGGGCGGATCCGGGTGACGGCGTTGGCGGCGCGGGGGCCTTCTTCCTGCTGCTCGACCGGCCCGAGGTGTATGGCCTGCCGCCGGACCCGGTGGTGACTACGCGTGATCTGCCCCGCATGTGGCGCAACGCCGCCTTCGCCGCGGCGGGCATCGCCGCCGCCGCCGTCGCCGTAGGCGTGGCGGGGCGGGCATGAAGGCCGGCGGCGGCCGCCGCCGCGGCGGCGAGAAGCAGATGGTGCCTGAGACCGACTTCAGCTCCTATTACGGCCGGCCGGTGCTGAAGGAGACGGTGTGGGGGCCCGACATTCCCAGCTACCTGTTCCTCGGCGGGCTGCGCCGGCGCCTCCTCCACGCTCGCCGCAGCGGCGCAGCTGTCCCGTCGCCCGGAGCTGGCCCACGCGGCGAAGGCCGGCGCGGCCGGGGCGATCAGCCTGTCGATGGTGGCGCTGGTGCACGACCTCGGCCGGCCCGCCCGGTTTATCAACATGCTGCGAGTGCTCAAGGTGACCTCGCCGATGAGCGTCGGCACCTGGATCCTGTCCGCCTACACCCCCCTCGCGCTGGGCGCCGCCGCCTCCACCCTCACGCGCAAGCTGCCGCGGGCCGGCCTGGCCGCCACGCTGCCAGCGGCCGCGCTCGGCCCCGCCGTCGCGTCGTACACATCGGTGCTGCTGTGCGACACCGCGGTGCCCGCCTGGCACGAGGCTCACCGTGAGATGCCGTTCCTGTTCGCCGGATCCGCGACAGCCGCCGCGGGGGGCCTCGGCATGCTAACCGTCCGCCCCGGCCAGGCCGCGCAGGCCGCCAGGTTCGCCGTCCTGGGGGCCGCGGCTGAACTCACCGCCAAAAGGCTGCTGGTGCGCCGCCTGGGCCCGGCCGCCGAACCCTACCAGCAGGGCCGGGCGGGCACGATGATGCAGGCCGCTGAGGCGCTGTCCGCTGCCGGCCTGGTGGGTGCGGTGCTGGCCGGCCGGAGCCGGGCCGTAGCGGCACTGGCCGGCGCCGCGCTGATGGCCGCCTCCGCACTGACCCGGTTCGGCGTCTTCGAGGCCGGCCGGGCCTCCGCCCGGGACCCGGAATACACCGTCGGGCCGCAGCGCCAGCGCCGCAGCGAACAGGGCGAGCCGGCTGCCTGACGCTTCCGGCAAGCCGCGCGGCCGGCCCGCCGGCCGTTTCCAGCTACGATCGGCCGGCCCGGCTAGGGAGTGCGGCTGGCTGGACGGCCGGGGATTCAGCGGTCCCGGCGGCGGATGAGGGCGCGGACGATTGCGCCGGCGGCTACCAGGCCGAGGACGACGGCACGGCTGCCCGGGCCTGGGCTACCGGAGGCTGGCTGCTGGCTTGGTCGTCCCGCGGGCGGCCGCGTCGCGCCGCCCGGCACACCGGCCAGCGCTAGTCCCGCATCGTCGGCATACAGCAGGCGGCGGCCCTGCAGGGCGAACAGCAACGCGAAGGCGGGCCCGACGAGCAGCACGGCGGCGGCGAACAGCCAGATGATCGCGACCAGGGTAGTGTGCGGGGCGCCCGCGTTGGTCAGGGTCACCGCCGTGCCGGGCAGCAGCACCGGGTACTGGGCCACGCCCCATCCCCATACCACGGCGGCGACACCAAGCGCGGCGATGACCCGGGCGCCGGTGACCCAGACACGGTTGCGCCAAGGAGCGGTGAGGAGGGCGAGGACGGCCAGGCCGCACAACCCGGCGATGATCACTAGCGGGAGCGCGCGCCCGGTGAGGCGGCTGAAGAGTGCCGGATTCGAGCTGTGCAATCCGGCCAGGGTGGCGAGCGACAGCGCGCCGGCCACTATTCCGGCGGCCTGGGCGCGGAGGGTGAAGTAGGCCTGCATGCGCCGGTCGCCACGGCGTGCAGCCTCGCCGGTGAGGTAGACGGCGGCGAGGTAGCCGCAGGCGCCGACGAACAGGAAACCGGTCAGCAGCGATGTCGGGCTGATCCAGGCGGGCTGGCTGGCGGACCCGAAGATCGGCGAGCGGGAGGTGGCTGCCGACCTGCTGGGCCATGCCCGCGACATCGGGGTGCTGCGGGACCAGATGATCGTCCTGGCGGACAAGGGCCTGGCCGGGCGGGAGATGGAACGCTACGCCGCCGGCCAGGTCAAGGTGCTGCTAGCCCGGCCCGACCGCAAGGACGAACGGCGCCGCGTCGGCAACCTGGCCGGGATGCGGCAGTGGATCGAGGCCATCATCGGCACCCTCAAGCCCAGCTCGGCCTGGAACGACACGGCGGACGCACACCCGCCGGGCCTTCACCCGCGTCGCCCAGCGCCTGCTCGCCATGGCCGATTGCACCTGGCACAACTGGTCTGCCAGCACGACCGGCCAGCGCTCGCTGACCGCCTGCGACCACTGAACATAAGGAATAACTGATCTAGCGGCGAGTGGGTCGGCCTTCGGTCTAGACATGCCCGCCTGGCCGTGAACAACGCCATGACTTGGTGCAGCCTCAGCTCACGCGGGGCTGTTCGCCGCTGGCGCGCTGATCTGCACCGCGCGGAATTTCACGCTGTCACGGGAAGGACAGGTGACCGATCGCTACACCAAGGCGATCGAGCAAATCGGATCTGCCAAGCTCGATGTGCGGATCGGTGGCAGCTATGCCCTTGAGCGGGTGGCCCGCGACTCCGCCCGTGGCCATCCGACCATCATGGAGGTCCTGGCCGCGTTCGTCCGCGAGCATTATTACAGGGTCAGGCCGTCCCCCGGAGCTAGAGGCCGTCAGCCAGCGGCGGCGCGGAAGTGTGAGTAGGCCTCGCGGGCGACGTACCGTTTGAGGCAGCCTCAGGTCTACGCTCGCGGAACCATCCCCTCGCATATACCGGGATGCAGACGACGGTGAGCGCGAGGAACCCCCACTGGTGGGTGGCGATGTCGTAGTAGGTCCAAGGAACCTGCATCGCGGCGGAAAACGCGAAGCTGGCCCTGCGCCATCTGCCGCCCTGGGTGACCGCTGCGGCGGAGGCGAGGTTGGCGGCGGCAAGGGCAGCGGAACCGAACCCTAGGAGTACCTGGCTCACTGCGTGCTCAGCTTCCGGCTAGCCGCGATGGTGCGCTGCCGGCCCTGCGCCTTAGCGGCGGACATGATGGCGTCGGCGGCTACAAGGTTGTCCCGGGCGCGGCTCACCTGGCCCTGGCACACCGACATGTCGTTGACGGTGTGGGTGATCGGGTTGAGCGGCACGGTGTGGATCGTGCCGCCGTAGCGGACCTGGGTGACCGCCACGCCCGCCCGCGAGAGTCTGCGGGCGTAAGCCTCGCCCTCGTCGCGGAGCACGCCCTGCTCGCCGTTGATGATCGGGGCTGGGGGCAGTCCGCGTAGCTGCTCTGGCGATGCCTGCAGCGGTGAGGCGGTCACCTCCGACTGGCGTCCCTGGTTGGGGAGGTAGGAGTCCGAGACCCAGCGCATCGCCTCGCGGCTGAGCCAAGGGCCCTCGGCGTAGCGCTGGTAGGTACTGGTATCGAGGTTGGCGTCGGTGATCAGGTAGAACAGCAGCTGCGCCGCGATCTGCGGTCCGCCGCGTTGCTTGGCCATCAGGGTGAGCGCGGCGGTCGTGTTGCCGCCGACGCTGCCGCCGATCAGGACGACCCGGGTCGGGTCAGCGCTGATGTGGGCGGCGCTGGCGGTGACCCAGTGCAGCGCGGCGCAGGCCTGCTCGTTTTGGGTCGGGTTGGCCGGGCGGGCGATCCGGATGCTGACTTCGCCGGTCGGGCCGCCCGGGATCACGCGGTCGTCGATCTGGGCGGGCGGCAGCTCGGCGGGGACGCTTGCCTGGACCTGCCGCAGTACTTCGCGGGCGTCCGTGGGTGATAGCTCGACGACCGGCGCTCCGTCCGGGCCGGACGAGCTGGCTGCCGGGGCAATGCCGGCCGCGGCAGCCCGCTCCATCTGCCGCACGAGATGGTCGCGCAGCGCCAGGCCCTCTCGGGTGCTGCGGAAGCCAATCGCGTGCTCGGTGAGACCAGGGACCGGGAGCAGCTTGCCTACGCTGCCCACCGTGACGCGGCGCGGGTCAAGTATTCCGGCTGCTGCCTCGGGCAGCAGCGGCAGGTAGAGGAAGTAGTCAGTGGGGCTGATCAGAACGATCTCGACCTGATCGGTGACAGTCCGCCGCAGCCATCGGCGGCGGTTAACCGTACGGGAAAGCGTGCACGCGGCGTGGAAGCCGGCGAAGCCGCCGCCGGCGATGACGATTCGCTCCGGGCGGCCAGGACGGTCGGCGAGTACCGGAACCCCCCCCCGGAAGCTTCGGCGTACGGCGGCCCGCTGTCCATGCTGACATTCCGCACGATGCGCTGCCGGACGGTGACGGAGTCACTCATGAGATTCCCTTCCTGCACGGACTTTGGAGGTTTCGGGATGTCAGGGGGGGGTGCTGTGCCGGTGCCGCGGACATGGACTGTGCACCGGTCGCCCGCGCCGCTGGCGGCAGCCGCGGGGACCGGTGCACCGGCGAAGGACCAGGGTCAGCCGGCGGCCCGGGCGGCCTGGATGATGACGCCGGCCACGACTCCCGGGTTGGAGATCATGGACAGGTGCGGTGCGTTGATCTGGGTGATGTGCGCGTCCGCCCGGTGGGCCATGAACAGCTGGTCGGCCGGGGTGATGGCGTGGTCGCTGGTGCCGACGATGGCCCAGGACGGGATCGTGGCCCAGGCCGGCGTCCCGGACTGATCGGTGAACGTGCTCGTGGCCAGGGGGCGCTGGGTGGCGGCCAGCACCGCGCCTTCACTTGCGGGCAGGCCGTTGGCGAAGCAGCCGGGGAACACGCTGGGCTTGACATAGGCGTCGGAGACGCCCGGCGGCGCCCCGGGGAAGGGCACGAAGTTGAACACCGTGGACGGGTCTGAAACGGCGAAGCACCCGCCTGTGGTGAGCGTCAGCAGGGAATCGCCCTTGGCCGGCAGGTAGGCGTCGTCGTAAACCAGGGCTTTCACCTGGCTGTCCCCGGCCGCGGCGTTGGTGATGACCGCCCCGCCGTAGGAGTGCCCGACAAGCACGATGGGACCGCTGATGGAGTGCAGGAAACTGCTGATCGTGCCGGTGTCGTACGGCAGGCCCCGCAGCGGGTTGGGCGGGGCGTAGACGGTGTAGCCGTCTGCTTGCAGGATGCGGGTGACCGCGTTCCAGCTGCCGGAATCGGCCCACGCGCCGTGCACCAGCACGATCGTGGGCTTGGGCCCGCTGGCGCCGGATTGCGCGGTCGCGTCGGCGGTCCGCGTCGTGGCGGCGTGGGCGGAGCCGACCTGGATGCTGGCCAGCAGCAGCCCGGCAACGGCCAGGACACCAGCCAGGATGATGAGCCGCGGCCTGGTCAGCCGCGGGGCTCGTGTGAAGAACATTGGGTTCCTTTCGGTAGGTGTGGCAGGAATTAGCGCCGTGTGTTTGTGCGCGCCGGGTTATTTGAGGACGGTGAGGAGTGCCTGATTGACCTGCTCGCTGTGGGTCCAGGCGATGGCGTGCGGGCCACCGTCGATGACGACGAGTTGCATGTCATTGATCAGGCCGGGTAGCCGCTGGCCGGTCTGGGGAAGGGCCGGATGCGGTCGCGTCACCCTGGGTGACCAGCATCGGCACGTCGAGCTTCGGCAGGTCGGCGCGGGAAGTCGGTTTCCCAGGGCGGGATGCACGCCACCGCGGCGGTCAGGCCGCGGCGCGGCGGTGGAGCGCTCGGTCATGGTGGCGGGTCCTGGCTGCGCGCGCCGATGCGAACGGGTGGTGGAATGCCTGGATCGCCTCCGATCCCGTCGCCGGGTAGAGAACGAACTGGTCTCCGGCGCGCGTGTCCTGAACCTCGACGCGGAATCGGTCGCCGGAATCGCCATGACTCCAGAACAGGTCGACGACGATCCCGGCGGTCTCCCGGTGCCCGAAATGAGTGTCTGCGATGAGCATGTGCGCCCACCTCCATCTACGGCTGCCTTACATGAGCTCTACGATGCGCGCCGCTATGCCTGATGTCGCTGCGGCCAGCGGCCCGGTGGGGGTAGGGCCTGCAGGTCTATCCGGTGGTGACGCGCAGCGGCCAGCGGGCCACAATGGAGGCGTGATCGCGCGACCGGACCTGCCAGATAATGCGGAAACGCTGTTCCGGGCCGTCGCGGCCGTCGCGGACGCCCTGTATGTGGCCGACGCTGCGGGACGTATCGCCTTCCTTAACCCGGCCGCCGTGAAGATCCTCGGGTACGCGGGTGAGGACGAGCTGCTCGGCAGGCCCAGTCACGAGACGATCCACTACCTGCGCCCGGATGGCTCGCCGTTCCCGGCAGCGGAGTGCCCGCTGCTGCGGCCCCGCCTGACCGGGGAAACGCTGCACCTCGAGCACGATTGGTTCGTCCGCAAAGACGGCACGCAGGTCGCGGTCTCCTATTCGTCCGCGCCGGTTGATCTCACCGGCGGCCGCGGGGCGGTGGTGGCATTCCGGGATATCTCCGACCGGTTGCGGCTCGGCGAGGTGCAGGCTTCGCGCGCGCGCATCGCCAAAGCCGCCGATGACGCCCGCAGGACGATCGAACGCGACCTGCACGACGGCGCCCAGCAGCAATTCGTCGCCGTCGCGATGCGACTGGAAAGCGCCCGGCGCCTGATCGAAGCCGCGCCGGCCGACGCGGCGCGGCTGGTCGATGCCGCGCACGCCGACCTCCGCGAGGCAATCGCAGAACTCCAGCGCCTAGCCCATGGAATCCATCCGGCAGAACTGCCGAAGCGCGGACTCACGGCCGCCCTGCGGACACTCGCCCGGCGCTCGGTCATACCAGTTAACGTCAAAGCCGCAGATGTCGGACGGCTGCATCCTGAGATCGAGGCTACGGCTTACTACATCGCCGCCGAGGCAATCACCAATGCCGTCAAGCACGCCAGTGCCGGTCAAGTCGAGATCGCGCTGGCCCGCACATCAGACGCATTCCAGCTCACGGTGACCGACGACGGCGTCGGCGGAGCGGCTTTCGGCGGAGGAACAGGACTCCAGGGCCTTCGCGACCGGGCTGACGCGGCGGGCGGCCACCTCACGCTGATCAGCCCGGCCGGCGGGCCGACCGTCCTCACGGCTGATCTCCCGATTCCCGGGCCACCCGCAGGGAGGTAGCTCCGCCATGCCGCTGCGCCTGGTCCTGGCCGACGATGCGGCCCTGATCCGCCGGGCGCTCGCGGAGCTTCTCGAACGGGCTGGCGTCCGAGTGGTCGCGCAAGCCGGTAACGTGCCGTTGCTGCTGCGCGCCGTCGAGGAACATCAGCCCGACGTAGCCATCGTGGATATCCGCATGCCCCCGACGCAGACGACAGAAGGCATCCGCGCGGCACTCCAGATCCGCGAACGGTTCCCGGACGTCGGAATCCTGCTGCTGTCAACCCATACCGAGATCGACGATGCAGTCGAGCTGTTCTCGGCCACCGCCAGCAGCGTCGGCTACCTGCTCAAGGACTCTGTGTCCGACCTCGATGAACTCACCGGCGCACTCACCCGGATCAGCCAGGGCGGCACCGTTTTCGACCCGAACCTCGTCACGGAGCTCCTCGGCCGCGCACGGCGGGCCGACCCGCTCGATGTGCTCACGCCACGAGAACGCGAGGTGGTCGGGCTCATGGCGCAAGGGCAATCAAACGCCGGGATCGCAAAGGCCCTCTGGATAACCAACGGCGCGGTCGAAAAACACATCAAGCACATCTTCAGCAAGCTCGGAATCCCCGCCGCCCCTGATACCCACCGGCGCGTCCTCGCCGTCATCACCTTTCTCGAAGCGCGCTAGCCCAACCGTCGGCCGCCTGAGGAACACACAAACCAGGAGGTCCTGAACTGCGGGCACGCTCACCGGCCTCCACTCTTACCGAATGCCAGTCCTGCGCCGAAGCGAATACGTGACAGTCTGATACGCGCTCGCAGAAGCCGCCGCCGTCTTCGCCGCCCTAGATCAGTGATTCCTTACGGGTCAGTGGTCGTAAGCGATCAGGGATCGCTTGTCGCTGGCGCCGGTCCGCCAGTTGTGCCAGATGCAGGCGGCCATGGCGAGCAGGCGCTGGGCGATGCGGCTGAACACTCCGCGGGGTGCTCGTCCTTGCGGTCTGGGCGGGCCAGCAGGACACCGATCTGATCGGCCGCGAAGTGTTCCCATTTCCCGCCCGGCCAGGCCCTTGCCGCACAGCACGATCATCTGGCCACGCAGCGCCCCGGTGTCGCGGGCATGGCCCAGCAGCTCGGCGGCCACGTCGCGTTCGCCGAGCTTGGGTCCGGCCAGGCACCAGGCCACCGGCATGCCCTCTGCGGTGGTGAGCAGGTAGAGCTTCAGGCCCAGGACCAGCGGGAATGCGCGGCGCAACCCGTAGCTCGCCCAGCCCGCCAGTGCGGACCGCTTCACTATCTGCCGGGACGTGCCGCACGGCACCGGGTGGCATCCAGTAGCCGCAGTCCATCGCCCTGCGACGGGCACAGCCCCGCCAAATACAGCATGGTCGTGCAGATCAGCGGCGCGGCAGCCGTAAGACGCTTGTGGTAGCCCGGCTGTTTTGGCAGGCAGGGAAACAGGTGCCCCAGCCAGGCACACCAGTTCCGCGCCGGACAGCTTCTTCGGATGGCCAGGGCGGCGCTGCCCAGAGGGGATCACATGATCGTCGATCAGCACGTACAGTACCGTCAGGAGGGTGTCCAGGTCTGTTGTCATAAACGATCATGGATGCCGTCCTCCCATGCCCGGATCAATCCGACACGCCCTCCGGCCCTAATCCGGGTGAGGAATCATCGATCTAGTAGCTGGTGGGCGGCTGGCCACCGGATGGCGGCGGGAAGATGTATTCGGTGGCCGCCGTGCGCGGCTGGAGTTCCGGCTCGGTAGCGGCCCTCGCCCCGGCCGCGGGCAGCTCCGTAGTCTCGGCCGACCGGCACGCCTCCTGCGCCGTCACGGCATGGCTCGCCGAGGATGGCTAAGGCCGCCAGCCATCGGATGTCCGCAGCTTGTCATGGGGTATCCAGTCCCGGCCGTCGTGGGCCGGGTCGCACCAGGTGATCTCACAGACCAGGCACCTGACCGTGCAATGGCCCATCACCCCGATGGACTCGATAGTGCAGTTGCACGGCAGCCAGCCGGCCAGCACACTGCCCCAGTCCCGGAACACATGGCCGTTCGGGCACTCCCCCGGAAGCTGCTCAACGTAGGCCACGATGTCATCCTGGACGCCCCGCCGCCGGCTTGTCGAACATTCGTTCGCCTCGGCCAGTCGCTCGTTCTGCGGTGCGCTCCGTCGGAGTCGGCAGACCGTCCATGATCGGCCAGCGATTACGCCCCAGTTGGATACGCGAGGGTGCCAGTAGATCGCATGTTCGGCGCGGTCCTGACGGCGCTCTGGCAGACCGGGAGTTGCGCACATGTCGGCGGCGATGCGCTCGGGCTTTCAGAATGGCGGCTGCACGTTTGCGGGCAAGGGGGCTGATCGTGCAGGGGCCGGGGCCTCAGGGTTTCTGGCTTTTGGGTCTGGGTCCTCTGCGGGCGCTGTGTTCCCCCGGGATGGCGCTACTCAGCCACAGGCGGAATGCCGAGGCCGTGGACGAAGAGCGTCCAGCTCCACCGGCCGGCCGCTACGCCGAAGGGCAAGCGGCCAGAAGGGCGACCCTGGTCAGGCTACTGACCTGCCAGGCGATGATGTAGCTAGGTGCCCCCGGCAGGATTCGAACCTGCGCTCACGGCTGCGGAGGCGGTAGGCCGCCAGCACGCTTAGCTGCGCGGATCCCGGCCCGGTCCGACGTTTGGTCCACGTCTGGTCCGTGCGAGCGACGCCGCTGCTCGCCAGATAGCGGGCGGTGGTGATCCGGTTGGCGCTCGGCAAGGAAGGGCAGAGCGACCATCACCCCCAGCGACACGCAGATGACGGCGGCCATGACGACAAGCTCCGCCGCTGACATGGCATTCGACACCCAACCACCTCCCCGACCGGTGGTCATGTAATGAGCCCAGGTCTTGTGTCCGCGGCTGCCGCTTCTGCGTATATACGCCGGTCGGCTCCGTTTGCGTCGGTTGTGCTGGTCGCGGTGCCTGGGCTCGCTGGGCCTTGGCCGGCCGCGCCTGCGCCGGCTGGCCAGGCGCGCTTGCCCGGATCAGCCAAGCCGGCGGCTGTGCAGACGCGATGCTGCCATGGTGGCGATGATGTGCAGGAGCACGGACCGGCGACGACAGAGAGGCGGCGGGGGGAGGAGGCGGCAGCCGGTCAGGCGCTGGGCAGGAGACCTCTCCCCCGTGACCGCGACCATCGTTCGTCGAGCAAGGCGATGCCCTCAGCCACCTCTCCCCGTGCCATCAGCGCCTGACACTGGCCGGGCTGGCCGAAAGCCGTCAGGTCCCGCTCGCCCAAGCGGCCGCCGATCTCAGCAGCTGGCTGAACGCGCTGTATGCGCCGGCGGCGTCGCCTTCGCCAAGGTTCTGCAATCCGGTCGGCACGAGCAGATACCGCTGTTCCGCGCAGTCTTCCGGGGCGTCGTCGGGGAGCCGCCGGGCTCCGGGCGAGCCAACCGCTAACGGGAGCCTCATCGCCCGTCATAAGAAGTGCCAGGCCCAACCAGAAGGTGCACCGAATCGCTCGTGATAGGTCGCCGAGGCGCAAGCATGCCGCTCCCCATGGGCCGCACCGATGGGGCCAAGGCTGGATCCCTAGGAGACATTAGCTCCACCGGCCGGAGCCGGCAGCCAGGTCTCGTCAAACGCCAACCCACCCAAGCAGGCAGTTCCGGTTGCAACCGGGACAGCGCGGTTGCCGGCCACTGGGGATACAAAGCAGAGCAATGGCTCGCCGCCCACCTCCAAACCGCTGTAATCGAACCGCCCGGCGCGCCCATGGGCTGCCTCGGCCAACCCGAGCACTTCGCCAAAGAACTGCCGCCGATACTGGGCAGGCTCACCTGAGACTATGGAGCAGCGCCGCGAAGATCTCCACACCGCCTGCACACGTTCTGCATCGCTCCTGGACGCGCGCGAATTGCCGTGCTGTGTGACAAGGGCCAAGGCCCACAAGGGGCATCGGTGGCATGGCCCGGCTATGGCATGTCGGTGGGTTCCTTCTGCGGGCAAAGTCGCACGACCGTTACCCGGCGAGACGATCAACTCGTCCAGCACGGCCGCGTCGTCCCCGATTGCCTCGGCGTGGTCACGGGACGGCCACCTGGCCACGCCATATCCGTCACGCCAGCGACCGCGTGAGGGCCAAATTGGATCCGTCCGGGAGGCCGCCGCTCCGGTCCGTCGACCCGCTCTGCCGAGCGGGTGTGTCGGTGGCCGAGCGCGTGGAGCGAGGCGAGTCGACGCCCGCTGCTCTCGCGCGGAAGGGCAGTCTCCCCTTACTGGAACGGGAAGTAAAAGTGAGTCAACTGGAGTTCGATCGGCGCCTCGTCGAGCGGTTGGAGAGGCTCTACACGACGCGCGACGTGCTGCGCCGGCGCGAGCTGCGCTCGGCGCACGACCCCGCGACCGCATTCTTGACGTGGGCTGCGGGCCGGGTTTCTACATCACCGAGCTGCTTGAGGCGGTCGGGCGCGAGGGCTCGATCGTCGGCCTGGACGCCAGCGCGGACATGCTCGCCGTGGCCGCAAAGCGTGCCGAAAGGCACGACAACGTCACGTTCCATAAGGCGGACGCGACCTCGCTCCCGGTCCCAGAGGCCAGCTTCGAGCGGGCGATCTGCGTTCAGGTCCTCGAGTACGTCCGCGACGTGCCAGCGGCGCTCAAAGAGATGTACCGAGCGCTTCGCCCGGGCGGCCGGGTGCTGGTGTGGGACGTCGATTGGGCCACCGTCTCGTGGCAGGCGATCGATCGGCAGCTGGCACGACGGGTGCTCGCCGTGTGGGACAAGCACCTGACGCATCCCTCTCTGCCACGGACACTCGCGGCGCAGCTACGCAACGCGGGCTTCGAGGACGTCCGGATGGACGCCCACGCCTTCGCGACGACCGAGCTGATCCCCGATGCCTATGGCGGCTCGCTCGTGCCTCTGCTTGAGCAGTACGTGGCCGACCAGCGCGGGATGAGCCAGAAGGCTAAGGCCTGGGCCGATGAGCAGCGCGAACTCGGCGACCGTGGCGAGTTCTTCTTCACGGTCACCCAGTTCTGCTATACGGCAACCCGCCGCAGCTAGCCGACGGAAGAACGGAGCCGCGCGACGCCTCAAATCGCCGAGCGGCACTTGCATGCGGAGAAGCCAGAGCAGGCGTAGGCCGCCACTCGCGGACTGTCTAGAACTGACGGACATTGTTGACAGGTGGGGTCTCTGATCACCAGGAGGCCCATGTGAATCAACGGCAACTGCCGGAGGCGCTTCTCAGAGGCTTAATTCGAACCCGCTAAGGGTCATGGCCCGACCCGGAACGCGTGCCTCCTCGCGCAGGTGAGGTGCTGTTTCTCGGCGATGGCGGCCATCGTGCGACCCCGGTTCCCGGGGCGCGATCTGCATCAAGAGGATCAGTCGGGCGGCCAGCTCAACACAGCCTCCTGAATCACCGTGATCCGGTGACGGCCTCTCACCTCCCTGGCGGCGAGCCTGGGCCTGTCGCGAAGGCTTGCACGGCCGCCAGGGACGTGCCCGAGATTCCAGGGGGTACCGTGACCTCACCAGCCTCCGGCGCAGACAGCGCCCCCGACCTGCCCGACTACGCGCCTGCCGTTCGGTCGGCGCAATCCGGGACTGGGCGTGCGGCCTCACCGGCCGCCGCGACCGGCGGTGGCAGCCGCCTCGGCCTGGCTCTGCTGGTCATCGCCACCGCCCAGCTCATGGTCGTGCTCGACGCGACCATCGTGAACGTGGCCCTCCCGCACATCCAGCAGGCACTTGGCTTCTCGGGCAGCGGCCTGGAGTGGGTGGTGAACGCCTACGCGGTCACCTTTGGCGGCCTGCTCCTGCTCGGCGGCCGCGCCGGTGACATCCTTGGCCGACGGCGGGTGTTCGTCTTCGGGCTGCTGCTGTTCTCCGGAGCGTCGCTGCTCGGCGGGTTCGCCACCAGCGAGTGGTGGCTGCTTAGCGCGAGGGCGCTACAGGGAGTCGGCGGCGCGGTGATCGCGCCGACCGCGCTGGCGCTGATCACCACCAACTTTCCCGAGGGCGGGGAACGCAACCGGGCGTTTGGCGTCTACGCGGCGATGGCTGGCGCCGGCAGCGCGGTGGGCCTGCTGCTGGGAGGCATACTGACCACCTACGCGTCGTGGCGCTGGGTGCTGTTCGTCAACGTCCCGATCGGGATCCTGGTGGCGGCCGCGGCACCGCGCGTGCTGGCCGAATCGCCCCGCCGGCCGGGCCGGATCGACGTGGCCGGCGCGGTCACCGGCACCGGCGGCGTCGCGCTGCTGGTCTACGGCCTGTCCAAGGCGGCCACGGGGCCCGACGGGGTATCGCATTGGGGTGACACGCAGGTGGTGGCGTCGCTGGCCGCGTCCGTGCTGCTTCTCGTCTCGTTCGTGCTGATCGAGAGGCGCAGCTCCCGCCCGCTGCTTCCGATGCGGGTACTCGCCGACCGTAACAGGTCGGGTGCCTACCTGATCATGCTGTGCGTCGCCACCGGCCTTTTTGGCTTGTTCTTCTTCCTCACCCTCTTCATACAGGACGTCCTCGGCTACAGCGCGATCCGGTCGGGCATCGCCTACCTGCCGTTCGCCATCGGGGTCGTGGCCGCCTCCGGGCTGGCCTCGCAGCTGGTGCCGCGGATCGGCCCACGGCCGCTGATCGTGGCCGGCACCGCCGCGGTCGCGGGCGGGATGTTCTGGTTTTCCACGCTGACCGAGCACGCCGGCTACACCGGCCAGCTGCTCGGCCCGATGCTCGTGAGCTCGTGCGGGCTCGGCCTGGTGTTCGTCCCGCTGGCCCTGGTCGCCCTGCACAACGTGGCCGAACAGGACTCCGGCGTCGCCTCCAGCCTGCTCAACGCCGCCCAGCAGGTCGGCGGCGCGATCGGGCTTGCACTGCTCGGCACCGTCGCCTGGACGACCGTGGCGGGCAGCGTCAGGACCCAGGTCGCGCACGCGGCGGCGGCCGGCGCGAAGGCGGGCCAGCCATTGCCGAAGCCGGGCGCACTCCCACGTGCGTCCATCTACGATCACGCCCTGACAGTCGGCTTTTCCCGTGCGTTCGCTGTTGCCGCGGGGATCGGGCTGCTCGCCTTGCTCATCGCGATCGCCACCATCCGGATCCGCCGCCAGGAACTGACCGGTGCCGTGCCCATGCCGCAAGAGGCGGCACCACAGCCCCCGACTGCGCAGCAGCAGCCCCCGACTGTGCAGCAGCATGAGGACCGAGCCGCCCTCGCCGCGGCAGTCCGCCCTTGCCGGTTCTGCTAGCCGGCACGCCCAGCGCCTCGATCCCGGCCAGCACTGTGGCGCCGAGGTGCCCGTTGATCCAGGCCATGTATGGAGCGGCTGCCGGGTCCATGACCATGATCACAGACGGGCAGGTGACCCCGGATCACCAAGATCCGGTGACTGCCGGGCTAGTGCGTGCGGCCGCCCGTCAGCAGCCGCAGTTCCCGGGCGCGCCGCACGGCCGAGGACCGGTCACGGACCTGGAGCTTGGCGTAGATGCTGCGCAGGTGCGTGCTGACGGTGTTCGGCGAGACTGACAGTTCGCCGGCGATCTCGGGCCGGGACAAGTTGCTCGGCAGATATCGCAGCACTCTGAGCTCGCCCGGGCTGAGCTCCTCCGCCGACGCCAACGAGGACTGCTCTCTGGCCGCCGGGGATGAGCCGCGCAGGACGCCGAGGATGTCGGCGAGCAGCGCAGCGTGCGCGGTCTGGTGCCGGGGCAGCGCCTCCAGCAGCCCGGCTGAGCCGGTCATCGCGAACGGCAGGACCAGCCAGTCAGACTCTGCCAGGGCCAGTGCGCGTTCCGCCGCCTGGTTCGCCGCGCGCTGGTCACCGAGCTCACGATGAGCCAGCCCGGCCAGCAGGTGAGCCTCCATGACTGTGACGTACCCGAGGACCGGTGCCGTGCCGTCCAGAACATCGGCCACCGCGGCTAGAGCCGCGGCCGGATCGTCTTCCGCGAGGCAGATCACCGCGAGGGCGTTACGGATCTCACCGGAGCTGGCCCGCTCGTCACCGAGTGCCGCGAGCAAGGCGCGGGCCTCGCCGGTCATCCCGAGGCGGGCCTGGGTGGCCAGCAGCCAGCGGGTGGTCCGGGTCGCCAGCGCCTGCGAGTCCGCTAGCTGCGATCCCAGGTATTCGGCCGCGCCGAACTCCTCGAGCGCTTCATGGTGGCGGCCGCAGCCAGCGTGCAGTATCCCAGCCGTCTGGTGCAGCAGGAGCGCGATGTCCGGCCCGGTGTCGGTTTGCAGGGCCTGTCTGGTTCGTTGCAGCCATCGCTCGCCCTCGTCGAACTCACCCGTCCAGATCATCGTGGCGGCGAGCATTATCAGAGCGGGTGCGATCACCGGTTCCGCGCTCCAGCCGTACCGTTCGGCGAGCGCGATCGCCTCGCGGCAGCGCCGCTTGGTCGTGGCGAACGAGTGGAGGACCAGCGATGCGAACCCGAGCTGCGCCAGGCAGCCGACTTCGAGGTAGGGCCGGCTGATCTTCCGGGCCAGGTCGGCGCCCTCCCGGAGGTGGCGTTCAGCGTCCGGCGCGTCTGGCGGGTCCAGCGACCACGCCTCGGCGGTCCCCAGATTCATCAGCGCCACCGCGCGCAGGTCCCTGCGGAGCGCGATGTCCTCGTCGGACGGCCCGGTGACCGGGGAAGCGAGGAACCTGGCCTGCTCGATGACGCCGGCCCGGTGACCGCCCCGCCTGGCCAGCGACAGCTTCAGCGACGCGATCGCCACCTGGAGGCGGCGCTGGCGACCTGGCGGCGTCGTCTCGGCGTACGTCTCGCCGACCGCTAGGTGGGCGGCCGCCTCGTCCAGGCGCCCCTGAGCAAGATCACCCATCGCGCGCACCAGGGCCAGCTCGGGGTGGTCCGCGCCCGGTGGGAAGGCCCGCAGCAGCGCCTGCATGGTCTGCGCCTGCCCGTCGAGGGCCAGGCTGAACGAATGGTCGGCGAGCAACTGGGCCGCCTCCGGCCAGTCGCCGGCCGCCTGGGTGTGCCGGATGGCCTCGGCCACCTGGCCGTGCTGGGTGAACCATCCGGCGGCGCGCCGGTGCAGCGCGGGTATTTCCGCGGGCAGCGTGCGGCGCAGTTCCAGCCGGAGCAGATCAGCGAACAGGTGGTGGTAGCGGAACCAGGTGCGTCCGGGGTCGAGCGATTCGACGAACGCGTTGGCGTCCTCGAGGTCCAGCAGGATCTGTTCCGAGCGCGGGTGGCCGGTCAGCAGGTCGGCCAGCTCGCCGTTGACGGCGTCGAGCAAGGAGGTGCGCAGCAGCAGATCCTGGACGTCGGGCGGCTGGCGGTCGAGCATTTCGGCGAGCAGGTACTCGGCGACCATGCGGTCGCTGCCGGAGAACTCGGCGACGAACCGCTCCGGGTCGGGGTGCCCGACCAGGGAGAGGGCCGCGAGCTGCACGCCCGCAGCCCATCCCTCGGTCCGCTGGTGCAGCAGCGCCGTCCCGGCCGCGGACAGCGCGATGCCCGAGGCTTCGAGCAGCTCGCGGGTTTCGCGCTCGGAAAAGCGCAGGTCCGCCGCGCGGATCTCGGCCAGCTCGCCGGCCAGCCGCAGCCGGTGCAGCCGCAGCCGCACATCGTGACGCGTGGTCAGGATTGCGTGCACGTTCGGGGGAAGGCTGGTCAGCAGCTGGGTGAGCTGAGCGGGGGCGTCTGGCGAGCGCAGCTCGTGAAGATCATCAATAACCAGCGTGACGCCGTCATGAGCGCCGGTCAGCTCCGAGAGCACCCGGTCGATCATCGCCGGTGCGTTGAAGTCGGGTGTCGCTGCTGGCGGTTCGCCACGGTCGGCCGGCGCCGAAGCGTGACGGATCGCGTCGAGCAGGGCCAGCCAGAACTGCTGGGAGTCCTGCTGGCCGCGCTGCACCTGCACGAGGGCGAGCCGGCCCGGCTGATCCGGCCGGCCAGCCCAGGCGCGCAGCAGCGACGTCTTCCCGCTCCCGGCCGGGGCCGAGATGACCGTCACCTTGCTCGCCGCCGCGCGATCCAGGGCAGCGAGAAGATCACCCCGGTCGATCAGCCGGGGAGCTGCTGGAGCCACCGTCAAAGGCCCGCCCTGATATCCACGCCCGACAACCCTGGCGCCGGTCACACAGCCCCGGCACCTTCTCCTCGCTACCAGGCCAGCGCGCGTACTGTCAACGACGCCCGAACCCCGTTCTGCCGCGCTGTCATCCACGCGCCGCCGCGATCCCATCCCGTCCGGCGTTGTCCCGGTGCGGCGGATCACCTGGACCCGGTGACGACCTCTCACCTGCCTCGGAGCAACCTGGATCTGCCGATCGCATAGCCAGGGAGATTCGATGACGAGCTCGGCTGCGCCGGCGAGCGATTACGCGGGCTGTGGATGCCGGTGCCGGATGGTGCCGTCGGCCATGATGTCGCCGTCGGTGCACTGCCATTGGACCCTGCCGCCATCGAACTGCCCCTGGTACAGCGACGCGTAAACGCCGCCTTGGCGCAGCAGGGAGCCGTGGCTGCCGGATTCCACCACACGTCCGGCGTCGATGACGTTGATGACGTCGGCGTTGACGATGGTGGACAGGCGATGGGCGATGGCGATGGTGGTCCGGGATCCCATGAGGGCATCGAGGGCCTTCTGGACCTCGCGCTCGCTGGCGGTGTCGAGGGCGGAGGTCGCCTCGTCCAGGATCAGGATGCGGGGATCGTGCAGCAGCACCCGCGCGATAGCCAGGCGCTGTTTCTCGCCGCCGGACAGGCGGTAGCCCCGCTCGCCCACGATTGTGTCGTAGCCATCGGGGAACTCCATGATCCGGTCGTGGATGTACGCCGCGCGGGCGGCCTCTTCGACTTCCGCCAGGGAGGCCGAGGGACGGCCGTAACGGATGTTGGCCAGGATGCTGTCGTGGAAGAGGTAGCTCTCCTGGGTCACAAAGCCGATGGCGGCAGCCAGCGATGCCTGGCGGACGTGCCGCACGTCGACGCCCTCGATCTGGACCGACCCGCCGGTGACGTCGTACAGCCGGGGGATCAGGTAGCTGATGGTGGTCTTGCCCGCCCCGCTCGGCCCGACCAGCGCCACGAGCTGGCCGGGGCCGGCTTCGAAGCTGACGCCGGCCAGCGCGTCCACCGGCGCGCCGGGGTAGCGGAAGTAGACCTCCTGGAGAGCCACCTGGCCGCCGCTGCTGACCGCCGGCAATTCGACGGCGTCGGGAGCATCGACGATGTCGGGCACCACGTCCAGGTACTCGAAGATCCGGTCGAACAAGGCCAGGGACGATCGCAGCTCCACCGATACCTGCAGCAGCTGCCCGATCGGGAAGTACAAGCGGGTCTGCAGCGTGGTGAACGCGACGACGGTGCCCGCGGAGATGGCGGTGCCGTGCGCCAGCAGCAGGCCGGCGACCAGGTACACCGCGGCCGGGGTGATCGACAGGAACGACTGAACGATGGCGTAGAAGCCCTGGCCGATCATCTGCTGGCGGACTTCCAGGTCGGCCAGGCGCTGGTTCTCCTGGTGGTAGCGGGTAGTGTCGCGCGCCTGGCTGCCGAATACCTTCGCCAGCAGCACCCCTGACACCGACAGGGTTTCCTCGGACAGGGCGCTCATCGCCGCCAGCGACTCCTGGGTCGAGCGTGCCACCTGACGGCGCCGTTCGCCGACTGTCTTGGTTAGCCAGAAGAACGCCGGCACGGTGATGAGCGCCACGATGGTCAGCTGCCAGCTGATGATGACCATGGCGACGACGGTGGACACGAAGATGACGACGTTGGCCAGGATGGTCGATGCGGTGGTGGTGACCACCGACTGAACACCACCGACGTCGTTGGCCAGCCGGGACTGGATCTCACCGGTCTTGGTGCCGGTGAAAAAGGCAAGCGGGAGCGTCTGCAGATGCGAGTAGAGCCGGTCCCGCAGGTCCCGCATGACCTGCTGCCCGACGCGGGTGGTCTCGTAGGTCTGCAGAATGCCGATGGCACCGTTGACGATCGGAACGACGGCCATGATGACGACCAGGGTGACGAGCAGCTTGAGGTTGGGGCCGCCAGGGATGAACAGGGCCTTGTTGAACACAGCCTGGATCAGCAGCGGGTTGATGATGCCGATCGTCGAAGTCACCACGATCAGCCCGACGACGGCGGCCACCTGTATCCGGTAGGGGCGGAACAGCGGCACCACCCGGCGGGCAGTACTTCGGTTCGTGTGGGCGGGCGCGGCCGGATTCCCGCTGGCCGAAGACGGCGGCCCCGGGGCTGTCACGGCACCCGCCAGCAGGCCGCCGGTGTGCCCGGCTCAAGCCCGGCCCCTGCGTGCAATTTCATGCCCGGCCTCCTCCGCAACGCGATCCCGCCGCCTGAACCATCATTGTCAGCGCGTCCATTGGCTAAGTCCTGGATGGGATGAGTGGGGCTGGGATCTCCCCGGTAATGAGAACTCGACGGCCAGTCCGCATTCTCCGGGCTAGGCCAGTGAGCAATCGTCGTCTGATCCAGGTGATTCACCGGTTCGCGGGACCTTGGCCCACAAATCACCGGAACCAGGTGACAGCTGCCTCACCTTGATGCTCAGTAGCTTCGGGGCACTCAGCCAGCCAGCTAGCTGCATCAAGGAGGACGAGCAAATGAGCACTACCGCGGTCCCTGACCGATTTACCACGCTGCCGGATGAAAACAGCCTGCAGGCGACTGTTGTGGCACTGGAGGAGCACGGGTTCAGTGTCGAGGTCGCCGATGACCTCGATGCCGCGCGCCAGGCGGTGCTGGCCCGCATCCCGCAGG
The DNA here is from genome assembly GCA_963739645.1 of uncultured Actinomycetota bacterium. Lineage (GTDB taxonomy): Bacteria > Actinomycetota > Actinomycetes > Streptosporangiales > Streptosporangiaceae > JASHPR01. The sequence goes on along the minus strand of CAVUBM010000019.1, from coordinate 4,695 downwards.
GCTCGTCGGTCATGACCAACGCCTCGGTGACGCTGTCCGAGACCGGAATCGCGGACGCGATCAACGATGGCGACGGCCGGTGGGAATCGGCGCGGAACAAGATGTTCGCGCTCGACTTCGCCACCCAGGCCCAGGAAATGAAGGCGATCGGCGGCCAGCCGGACTACGCCCTGGGCAGCGTGCACGCAATCACCGCCGATGGCACCCTGGTCATCGCCTCAGCGTCGGGCAGCCAGCTGGCCTCCTATGCCTGGGGCGCGGCCAACGTCATCTTCGTCGCCAGCGCGCAGAAGCTGGTGCCCACCCTGGAAGCCGCCCACCAGCGGATCTACCAGCACAGCCTGCCGCTGGAAGATGCCCGCGCGCAGGCCGCTTACGGGCAGCACAGCCAGGTCGGCAAGATCCTCGAGATCCACCAGGAACTGCCCGGCCGCATCCACCTCGTCCTCATCCGCCAGCAGGTCGGGTTCTGAAATGGCCAAGCCAGCCGGACCCGCCCGCAGCACCATCAGGCCGCCCATGATCCTCAGCGCGATGCCGGGCGACCGCCAGCTGGCCCTGGCGCCGCTGGATGAGAAAGTCGATCACGTCAGGGGTTCGCCGGCCGGCTGGCTGATCATCGAGTACGGCGATTACGAGTGCCTGTACTCGCGGCAGGCGTTCCACGCGATCGAGCATGTCGAACAGGAACTCGGCGGGAACGTGCGGTTCGCGTTCCGGCATTTTCCGCTGACCAGCATCCACCCGCACGCCCTCGCCGCGGCCAGCGCAGCCGAGGCTGCCGCCCGGCAGGGCCGGTTCTGGGACATGCACGGGCTGCTGTTCCACCGCCAGAAGGCGCTCGAAGAAGGCGACCGGCGCGGGTACGCCGCCCACCCCGGGATGGACGTTCCCGGAACATGCCCGGACCGTCGGGGCGCCGTTAGGCCAGGTCACTCCGAGGCCTAGGGAGTCCTTCATCGCACTGAGGCCGCGGCGCATGCGATCGGCTTCGCCACCCAAGGACCCCCGGCGCAAAGTTTCTGGCATCGTGGCAGACGGGTGTCGATTCGGCGGTGGCCACTTCGTAGCGGGAGTGAGGGCCGACCAGAGACCGGTCCCGGATGCCGAACGGGAGTGATCGTCATGACGCAGTACCTGCTCGCGCTCTACAGGGCCGACAGTGAGTCCCGTTCCCCGGAGCAGACGCGGCAGGTGTGGGCCGACGTAAACGCGTTGGGCGACAGGCTGACGGAAGCCGGTGCGTTCGTGTTCCAGGGCGGCCTGACCTCGGCCGAGTCGGCGACCGTGGTGCGCCAGTCCGGCGGCGGCTTCCTGATTACCGACGGGCCGTACACCGAGACCAAGGAACACCTCGCCGGGTTCTGGGTCATCAACGCCGCCGACCTGGACGAGGCCCTGGAGTGGGCCAAGCTCACCACGGTCGCGCAGCAGCGGCCGATCGAGGTCCGCCCGTTCTTCGATGGGGACCTCGACGACGCGATACGGGCTAACGCGTCCGACGCGCAGTGAGCGTATCCGTGCAGCGACCATAGACTCTCGCGCAGTGACTGTCGAGACTGTCTTCCGCCGCGAGTACGGTCGCTGCGTCGCCACCCTGATCCGTTTTCTCGGCGATATCGAGGCTGCCGAGGAAGCGGTCCAGGACGCGTTCGCCGTGGCCGTCGCCAGGTGGCCGTCGGATGGCGAGCCGCCTAATCCCGGTGCGTGGATCGTCACGACCGCCCGCAACCGGGCCATCGACCGGCTGCGCCGCGAGTCGGTCCGTGACGAGCGGCACGCGCAAGCGCATCACCTGTACAGTGCCGCCGCTCAGGCCGCGGGGGACAATGCCTGGACGCGGGAGGAGGAGACCGTGCCCGATGACCGGCTGCGTCTGATCTTCACCTGCTGTCATCCGGCGCTGAACCAGCCCGCCCAGGTCGCGCTGACCCTGCGGCTGCTCGGCGGGCTCGGGACGCCGGAGATCGCGCGGGCGTTCCTCGTTCCCGAAGCAACCATGGCCCAGCGGATCGTCCGGGCCAAGCGCAAGATCAGGGACGCCCGTTTCCCCTATCGCGTGCCCGCGGAAGCCGAACTTCCTGCCCGCCTCAAACCCGTCCTCGCCGTCGTCTACCTGATCTTCAACGAAGGCTACGCGGCGACCGCCGACTCTCTGATGAGGCTCGATCTGTGCGCCGAGGGAACCCGGCTCGCCCGCGTGCTCGCCGAGTTGATGCCCGACGAGCCGGAGGCGCAGGGGCTGCTGGCGCTGCTCTTGCTGCTGCACGCCCGCAGCGCCGCCCGCGTCGCCGCCGACGGCTCGCTGGTCCGCCTGGCCCGACAGGACCGGCGGCTCTGGGACCCGGGCCTGATCGCCGAAGGCCAGGCCATCGTGCGTGCGTGCGTCCAGCGTGGCCGCCCCGGCCCGTACCAGATCCAGGCCGCCATCAATGCTGTCCATTCCGTTGCGCCCAGCTTTGACAGCACCGACTGGCACGCCATCCTGATGCTCTACGACCAGCTGCACGCGCTCACGCCGACTCCGGTAGTCGCACTCAACCGGGCAGTCGCGCTCGCCGAGGTCCGTGGCCCCGCCGCCGGCCTGGCCGCAGTGGACGACCTGCGTTCTTCGGGCCTGCACAGCTACTACTTGTTCCACGCATCACGCGCCGACCTGCTACGCCGCCTCGGCCGCAGCACCGAAGCCGCGGCCGCCTACGCTACCGCCCGCTCTCTCACCACGAACCCGGTCGAACAGGCCTTCCTCGACGCCCAGCGCGCAGGCACCATCCACCTGCAGGGTCCGGCATGATGCTGGTGTGGCCGCGCTCGCCGCAGGGTTCCGTGCTCCGTTCGCCCGTTACTGGCTGTCGGGGTTTCTGGCCGACTTCGGTGATGGCATCCGGCTGGCGGCCTTCCCGCTGCTCGCTGCGCAGTTCACCCGCTCGCCCACGGCGGTAGCGGCCGTTACCGCCGTGCAGAGCCTGCCGTGGCTGCTGACCGGCGCCGGGGCGGGTGTGCTGGTGGACCGTAGCGACCGGCGCCGCCTGATGGTGGTCGTGGACGTGACGCGAGCCGCCATCATCGCGGGGCTGGCAGCAGCGGTCCTCACCCATACCGCTGGGCTGGCGCTGATCTACCTGGCCGCGTTCACCACCGGCTTGGGATCGGCGGTGCGCGATACCGCTGCGGTGACTTGCATACCCCGGCTGGTCGACTCGGCCGACCTCGAGCGGGCTAACGCCCGCGTGATCGCGGGGCAGATCGTCGGCCACGAGCTGGCCGGGCCCGCCGCCGGGGGCTGGCTGTTTGGCCTGGCTGCGATCTTGCCGTTCGCAGTGAATGCCGGGGCGCTGGGGATTGCCGTGCTGTTGCTGCTGACGCTGCCGAGCGTGTTCCGGCCGGTACCCGCGGCGCGGGATCCGGACGCCGCATCCCCGCTGGCATCCGCGCGGCGTGACCTTCGCGACGGCGCCCGCTGGCTGTGGCGGCACGCCGACGTCCGGGACGTCACCATCGCCACCGGCGTCATCGCCGCCATGGACGCCGCGTGGTTCGCGGTACTGGTCTTGTATGTGATCCAGATCCTGCACCAGCGCCCCGGCGTCTATGGGCTGCTGCTGGGCGTGGCCGCGCTGGGTGGCATCTCGGTAGGCAGCATCGGGCCGCGGGTGGCCCGGCGGGCTGGCCCGTGGCGGTCCCTGCTAGTCGCCGGGGCGGTCATGGCAGTCACCCAGGCCGGGCTCGGGCTCACCGCCAACGTGATCGTTGCCGCCGCAATGCTGTTCGCCAGCAGCGCGGCCTGGGCGCTGTTCAACATGACCGCGGTCACCATGCGCCAGCGACAGGTACCCGACCCGCTGCTCGGCCGGGTCACCAGCTTGAACGGAACCATAGCCGGTGGCGCAGAGGCCCTGGGCGCACTCGTGGGCGGTGCTCTTGCCGCCGTCGGCGGGATACGCGCCCCGATGCTCGTCGGGGCGCTGCCGATCGCCGCGACAGTAATCCTGCTCGCGTGGCGGCACCGAACACAGCAGCCAGCTTGACTGGCGACCCGCCCGCCCCGGCGGAATTCATGACCTCCGTAACTGTCGCCGTCGGCCCCGAAATGGTAGCCGTGTGCGCAGTTCCGATCCTGGCGGGGGCGCCCTTTCACAGCAGCCCGAAGCGGAATGGGTCAAGGAGAATCGGCCCGGAGCCGTGAGCGCTAAGAGCCCAGGGCGCTAGGGCAAATCCTGCGCGATCTGCCAGATGTAGCCGTCCGGATCGGCGAAGGTGATCGTGCGCATTCCCCAGTCACGATCCGCCGGGCCACTGATCAATGTCACTCCATGCTCATCCAGTTCGGCGCGCACCGCATCAGCGTCCTCAACCCAGATGGAGAACTGCCCGTAGCCCCGCTGCGCCAGGGCGAGCACGTCGCGTCCCGGGGGCTGATGAGCCGGATCCTTCCGCAACGCGACGTACATGCTCGTGAACCGGAATACTGCCAAGTCCTCCTGCTCGTCCAGCGGAAGCAGGCCGAAGACCTCCCGGTAGAACGTCTTCGAGCGCTCCAGGTCCGCGACGACCAGAGTCATGGCACTGATCTGCTTCTCCCATTCAGCCATGTCGCGCCTCTCTTTCCTGGCTAGGTCTCGTGCAGGACAGGGGCGCGGCCGGTGGGCTCCTCCCAGGCTTCCTGCCGGCCCAGAGCGGTGAGGTCGAGCAGCG
>CAVUBM010000018.1:0-51604 GCA_963739645.1 uncultured Actinomycetota bacterium | reverse complement strand
GTCAACGACCGGGCCGAGGAGCAACCTCCGCACAAACTAACGGGAACAACGTGGCAATTGTGGCTATTGGTGCTAACAGGGCCCGATCGTGAGGTTGTTATCTTATACACCATCCGGCGGGACGCGGCCTCGGCCGTTTGGTGACGCGATGTGGCGTCGCACCTCGTGTCTTCGCGTCTTAGCCTGTCCTGCCGGACGGTGACATCTTGCGTCAGGTAATCGGCAGGTAACGCGCCGGTCAACAGATCACCCGTCGCGGGTGAGGTCATGGCGCTGTGGGCTAGGCGAGCATGACGTGGTGGCCAAGGTCTTGCGGGTGGGCCGAAACCGGTGCCAGCAAGTGCCCCGAAGAGCCGGAAACGGGGTAGCAGATGATGAACCAGTCGAGCGGGATAGCCCTGCCCTCGGAGCGCAATCGGTTAGAGGCTGCTCATCATGCCACTGCCGCCCCGCGATCCACGGGATACGCGGAGACAGTCAACTCGGATCAAGGAAAGGGGGGTCCTCGGATGTCTGAAACCGGAGATGACTTGGCAGTACCCACAGAGGAGAAACGGGTGTTCACTTTCAAAGAACTGGAGGAGTATCCGGAGCTGATTGCGGGCCAGAACAAGGCGAAAGAGGGCATCTTGGATGATCCGGAGTTCGAGGCGCATGAACTAGCGAAGGCTGCCGTAGACTTAATACTCTTCGAGGAAGGAGCCGGGGCGGCTGCTGGCGGAGGAGCTGCTGAACCAGAGATCACACGCCATCAACGGAAGGCGCTGTTTACGGCAAACAGCCTAAAGGGCATCCGAGAGCACCCGGTGGGTAGCAACTGTAATCGATACAGCAGCTACTTTGGACTCGGCTGTCAAGAGTGGTGCGCTGACTTCGTTTCATACTGCGTTGACGTAACCGGCATCGCAGACACAAAAGCTGCCGTGGGGCCCTCCGTCCTGGGTGGCCAACATCACGGATTGGGGAAAGAGGAACGGGAGAGTCTTTCCCCAGCCGAAGAGGGGTACGTGTGACATCTTCACCCGCAAGGCGACGGTAAGCACACCGGATTCGTCCTGCGTGTTCACGGCTCGGGTTTCATGTCAATCGAGGGGAACACGAAGTGGCCCTCGTGGCGATGTCTACGTGGCTAATAAGCAGCGAGACGCCTCGAGCGGACTGTACCACTTCGTCAGGTGGCACTTTTAGGCGAACTCCGAAAGGCGAGGGAACGCATCAAGGAGACTCCCGACAGAACTTGACAAACTGAAAACGGGACCCGGCCGACCCCCTTGGGGAGTCCTACGCATGCATGAGAATGCAGAGCGCGCAATCGATGACGCCCCAAGGGGGGGCAGCAGGCGCCAGAACGTCAGGTACGGCTGTTCTACCACGCCGCAACACCGGAGTAAACAAAGATCGACCACGCCATGTGACAATCATTCTCCGTGATCTACTTCCCGTAATGTCAACGTCAAAAGAGGGACGTCATGGCAGAAACGACCTTGAGCTGATCGGTCTGTGCTCGGCCGAGCCCGGCTGGCGCGCGGTTTTTTCGAGCGGCAGCGGCGCAAAAGTTCCGGTGGTGGCCTGGGGTGTGTTCCGTAAGCGGCGGGGCAGCCAGGATCTCGGTACCTCAATGGAGGGCCTCGTGGCCAACTCGCAGCCCAGTGGTGGTCCGGTCCGAGACTTCTCTCGCGCGAGTCTGATGCGGCTCAACTGGGCTCGGCGACGTTGGCTGCGGTTGCTGCACTTTCTGCTGCACGTGGCTCTGATTATCCATGGCTACTGCGGTGCCCCGTGTAATACCTGTGTAGAGAGTGTGGAGATCGTATGGAATTCACCGCTCTCGACTCGGCGGGCGGCATTGACGCGATTGACAGGAATGGCAGCCAGTGTCCCATCCAGAGACACAGCCGTGCGGGCAGCTGGTGGGTGCCCGATGCAGGTCAGGCCACGTGCCAGGCAGTAGGCGCCTGATGTCAGGCACGGCTTACTTCACGCTGTTGAGTTGACAAGGTGCATTCCAGGCGAAGGCTTGACCAACGGTGCGTTGCAGTCCATGCTCAGGATCGATATCACCTGTCCACGAGATGCAAGAGAGGTACTCGATTCGGCACGCAAAGTTCAGGGGTTCCAATGTCAGAATTCGCTCAATTTGTCGCTTTCCACCACGCCGGCCCGGTTATCCTTCCTGATCCGGACACTGGACAACATGAGGCCCATATTCGGCACGACAACTTTCCGAACCTGGATACAGGACGTACGGCGATCTTGCTCCATAAGATGGCGATGGATGGCGCTGTGGAGCATTGGGAGATGCGTTTCAACGACCATGAGCCCTTCGCCGTCTTCGATCATCTGCCGTCCGGGTTGTGGCCGCCTTGGCTTTCGCAGCACCAGATCATTCAAGGTGACAATCTAAAAGCCGACGACAACGAATTGGTCATCGTTGTCAACAGGCAAGCGAATGTGCAACTCTCCGATTTTGTGCTGTTCTACCACGCCGCCAACACCGGAGTAAACAAAGATCGAGCACGCCATGTGACAATCATTCTCGTGATCTACTTCCCGTAATGTCAACGTCAAAGGAGGGACGTCATGGCAGGAAAGCAACCTTCGAGCTGATCGGTCTGTGCTCGGCCGAGCCCGCTGGCGCGCGGTTTTTTCAGCGGCAGCGCGCAGAAAGTTCCGGCGGTGGCCTGGGGTGTGTCCGTAAGCGGCGGGCAGCCAGGATCGCGGTACCTCAATGGAGGGCCTCGTGGCCAACTCGCAGCCCAGTGGTGGTCCGGTCGGAGACTCTCTGGCGCGAGTCTGATGCGGCTCAATGGGCTCGGCGACGTTGGCCCCTGCGGTTGCTGCACTTTCTGCTGCACGTGGCTCTGATTATCCATGGCTACTGCGGTGGCCCGTGTAATACCTGTGTAAAGAGAGCGTGGAGATCGTATGGAATTCACCGCTCTCGACTCGGCGGGCGGCATTGACGCGATTGACAGGAATGGCAGCCAGTGTCCCATCCAGAGCATAACCGTGCGGGCAGCTGGTGGGTGCCCGATGCAGGTCAGGCCACGTGCCAGGCAGTAGGCGCCTGATGTCAGGCACGGCTTACTTCACGCTGTTGAGTTGACAAGGTGCATTCCAGGCGAAGGCTTGACCAACGGTGAGTTGCAGTCCATGCTCAGGATCGATATCACCTGTCCACGAGATGCAAGAGAGGTAATCGATCCGGCACGCAAAGTTCAGGGGTTCCAATGTCAGAATTCGCCCAATTTGTCGCTTTCCACCAGGCCGGCCCGGTCATCCTTCCTGATCCGGACACTGGACAACATGAGGCCCATATTCGGCACCTCAACTTTCCGAACCTGGATACAGGACGTACGGCGATCCTCGCCCCAACAAGATGGCGATGGATGGCGCTGTGGAGCATTGGGAGATGCGTTTCAACGACCATGAGCCCTTCGCCGTCTTCGATCATCTGCCGTCCGGAATTGTGGCCGCCTTGGCTTTCGCAGCACCAGATCATTCAAGGTGACAATCTAAAAGCCGACGACAACGAATTGGTCATCGTTGTCAACAGGCAAGCGAATGTGCAACTCTCCGATTTTGTGCTGTTCTACCACGCCGCAACACCGGAGTAAACAAAGATCGAGCACGCCATGTGACAATCATTCTCGTGATCTACTTCCCGTAATGTCAACGTCAAAGGAGGGACGTCATGGCAGAAACGACCTTTGAGCTGATCGGTCTGTGCTCGGCCGAGCCCGGCTGGCGTGCGGTGATTTCGAGCGGCAGCGGCGCAAAAGTTCCGGTGGTGGCCTGGGGTGTGTTCCGTAAGCGGCGGGGCAGCCAGGATCTCGGTACCTCGATCGGAGGGCCTCTTGGCCAACTCGCAGCCCAGTGGTGGTCCGGTCCGGGACTTCTTTCGCGCTTCTGAAGCGAGCAACTTCGAGGGCTACCTCGCCCCGAACGTGCCCTAACCTTCCCACCATTGACGACGTCAGATGTCGCACCATACGACCGAGAATGGCCGCTCGTCAGGTAAGTGTCAGACTGAAGAGCTAGCTTGAGTTGAGCGCCTGCCTCCTACCCGACGCTGGGGACGGTACTGGAGGTAGGCGCTGTGCTGGCGAGGAGCATGCCCAGGGTGTCATAGACGGGGCGCGAACTCGACTGCTTCCCGTCTTGACAATTAAGAATCAAGAGTGCAGCAGCAAAGTGCAGATCTACATCGACCGGCATCGGCCTTATCCGAACCGCCACAAGCTTCTGACCTGCATCAACGACCTCGGTCGATCCCCTGGCGGCTCGTTCACACCGAGGTGGTCACCAAGCGTCAGGCCCAAGAGCTAACTTGGGACTGAGCGCCTGCCTCCTACCCGATGCTGGGCACGGTCGAGGAGGTAGGCGCTGTGCCGACAAGGAGACCGCAAGAGGGCATCTTGTTCCGTCTCTGTTCCGTCCGAGCCTGGAAGACAGCGAAGATGACCATCAGTGGCCATTGACTTATCGGCTGCTCCAGCAGCAGGCGTCGAACGTATGTGCTGATCGCTGCCAGCCACGCCCAAAAACACGCAGATCTACGAGGGCACCAACCAGATCCAGCGCGTGGTCATGGCCCGCCAGCTGCTGAAATGAAGCACTGACCTGCGGAAACTTTCCCGGGATGAAGTGTGCCGTACCCGCCTATCGAGCCGTATGAGGCCGACCTGCTCGACGCCGGAGATGGCAACTTCATTTACTGGAGGCCTGCGGTAACCCGGACGGCATGCCCGCTCTCATCGTCCACGGCGGTCCGGGCTCCGGCTGTACGACCACAATGCGCTCATCATTCGACCCCGAGCGCTACCGGATCATCTTGTTCGACCAGCGCAACTGCGGCCGCAGCACGCCGCACGCCAGCGACCCCACGGTCGACATGAGCCTCAACACGACCGAGCATCTGCTCGGCGACATGGAGCAGCTGCGCCAGCATCTTGGCGTGGAAAGATGGCTGCTGCGGGGAGGGTCGTGGGGCGTGACACTGTCGCTGGCCTACGCCGAACGCCACCCCGACCGCGTCTACGGCATGATCTTGGTTGGCGTCACGTCGACCCGCCGGTCGGAAATAGACTGGCTGTATCGCGGTGCCGGGCGCATTTTCCCCGAAGCCTGGGCACGGTTTCGCGACTTCGTCGGGGCTGAGGATTACCGGCTCCCGACCGACACCGAGCCCCCGATCGAGGGCCTGCTGATGGCCTACTCGCAGCTGATGGAAAGCTCCGATCCCGCCATCCGGGCACAGGCGGCAGCCGAGTGGGTGACCTGGGAAGATGCCGTCATCTCCCTGGAGCAACACGGCACACCGGGCCTGTACAGCAACCGGCGAGACGCGGCAAGGCTGGCGTTTGTCCGCATCTGCGCGCACTACTTCGCCCACGACGCCTTCCTCGACGACGGCGTGCTTATCCGCGACGCAGGCAGGCTGAGTGGCATCCCAGGCATCCTCGTCCAGGGGCGCACCGATCTCGGCGGCCCAGTGATCACCGCCTGGGAACTGGCACAGGCATGGCCTGACGCCGAGCCTCGTCATCATCGACGACTCCGGGCATACCGGTAGCGCCGCCATGAAGGAAGTACTGGATTCTGCAGGTGACAGACTGTTCGCGCAAATAACCAGAGCCCGATGACGATCCGGGCAGAGGAAAGAGGCAGCGTGGAACGCACCGTTCGCACCCCGGACGGCCGGGCGCTGGCTGTCGAGGACTCCGGTGATCCCGCCGGCCGCCCGGTCCTTGTGCACATGGGCACGCCAAACTCCAGGCACCTCTATGGTCCGAACGTGCAGGATGCCGCCGCGCGCGGGCTGCGGCTGATCAGCTACGACAGGCCGGGCTACGGAGGCTCCTCGCCCCAGCCGGGGCGCACCGTCGCCGACTGCGCCGGCGATGTCCGCACGATCTGCGCTGAGCTCGGCATCGATCGCCTGGCGACGTGGGGCTTCTCAGGCGGCGGTCCGCACGTGCTCGCGTGCGCTGCCCTGCTCCCGGATCTGGTGACCGCCGCCGCCTCGCTCGCATCGCTCGCGCCGTACGGCGCTGAAGGCCTTGACTATTTCGCCGGCATGGGCCAGGACAACGTGGACGACACGCGCCTGTTCCTCACCGACGAGGCTGCGTCCAAGGCAAAGACGGACCAGGACCGGGAGGAACTCCTGGCCACGTCGCCCGAGGACGCAGCCAAGGCGATGGAATCGCTCCTCACGCCGACAGATGCCGCGGCTCTGCACGGCGAGTTGGCCGAGTACCTGACCTCCTCCATGCAGGACGGTCTGGCGCCCGGCAGCCAGGGATGGTGGGACGATAACTGCATGGTCAGGCCGTGGGGATTCGACCTGGCCGACATGCCTGTCCCGGTCCTGCTGTTGCACGGCAGGCAGGACATGTTCGTGCCGTTCGGCCACGGCGAATGGCTGGCCGCGCACATTCTCGGCGTCGAGGCCCGGCTGCTCGACAACGACGGGCACCTGACGCTACTGCAGAATCGCGTACCCGAGGTGCATGCCTGGCTGTCCGAACACCTGTAGCGCCAGTGACCCCCTGCCTTAAGGCCGCTCCGGGCCGAAGAGGGGCCCGCCGACGCCGACCGGCTGCAGCAGCTCGACCTGGCCATTGTCGGCGCATGACCGGCCCGCCGCCGGCCGTCACGGCGATATGTGACTATTAAGGCATAGTCGCGTATCCCGAGACCCGGAGAGGGCGCGGTGAACGACCGCTACTACACGACCAGCACCGCATTTCTCGAGGCCCTGGCCGAAGCCGGGATCCGCTATCTCTTCGCCAACCTCGGCAGTGACCATCCAGGCATCATCGAGGCGCTGGCCCAGGCTCAATCAGAAGTGCCGGTACGCAACCTCCCGGAGCTGGTCGTGTGCCCGCACGAGACGGTCGCTTTGAGCGCTGCCCACGCCTACGCCGCAGTAACCCGGACGCCGCAGGCCGTGCTCGTGCACGTCGACTCGGGAACCCAGAACCTGGGCGGCGCCGTGAACAACGCCAGCCGCGGCCGGGTGCCGGTGCTGATTTTCGCCGGGGCGGCCCCGTACACGATCGAGGGCGAGCTGCCCGGCAGCCGGAACGAGTTCATCCACTGGATCCAGGATGTCCACGACCAGCGCGGCATCCTGCGGAACTACGTCAAGTACGACAACGAGCTGCGCACCGGGCGGAACGTGAAGCAGCTTGTCCAGCGGTCGCTGCAGATCGCCTGCAGCGAGCCTGCCGGCCCGGTGTACCTGGTCGGGCCCCGTGAGGTCATGGAGGAGGAGCTGTCGCCGCAGACGGCCGACCCGGCCAGCTATACCCCGGTGGCACCGGCCGCGCTGGCTGAGGACGTGGTCGCGGAGGTCGCGGGCGCGCTGGCCGGCGCCCGTCACCCGCTGATCATCACCTCGTACCTAGGCCGCGAGCCTGCCGCCGTGGCCGCGCTCATCGGGCTGGCCGACCTGCTCGCGATACCTGTGCTCGAATCCGTGCCCAACCACGTCAACTTCCCGGCCAGCCACCCGCTGCACTGCGGCTACCAGTGGAACACCAGCCGCCAGAACCCGCTGCTGGCTCAGGCCGATGTGATCCTGTCCGTGGACAGCGACGTGCCGTGGATCCACACCACCACCGGCCCGCGCCCGGTGCCGCCATCTACTGCATCGACGCCGACCCGCTCAAATCCGGGATGCCGATGTGGCACATCCCGGCCCGCCGGTTCGCCGCCGCCAACTCCCGGCTCGCGCTGCACCAGCTCACGAAATTCCTGGCCACCTCGGACCTGGTCGACGAGGCGGCGGTGGTCGCCCGCCGGGCCGAGATCACCGCGATCCACGATCGGCAGCGCGCCGGCTGGCAAGCCAGGGAGGAGGCACCCGGGGACGTGATCACCCCGGCCTACCTGACCGCGTGCGTGCGGGAGCTGCTCACCGGCGAGGACGCGCTCGTGCTCACCGAGGCCATCACCAACTTCCAGGTGGTCGCGGAGCACCTGCGCCCGGACCGGCCCGGCTCGCTGATCGGCAGCGGCGGCGGATCGCTCGGCTGGGCCGGGGGCGGAGCGGTCGGCGCCAAGCTGGCGGCCCCCGACCGGACCGTGGTCTGCCTGGTCGGCGACGGGTCCTTCTTGTTCGGCGTGCCGTCGGCGGCGCAGTGGACAGCCCGCCGCTACCAGGCGCCGGCGCTCACCGTCATCCTCAACAACGGCGGCTGGCAGGCGCCGAAGCAGTCCACGCTGGCCCTGCACCCGCACGGCGCCGCGGCGTCCGCCGACGATTTCCACGTCAGTTTCAGCCCGCTGGCCGACCTGGCGGGCATCGCGCGGGCGGCCGGGGGTGCGCACGGCGCGACCGTGACCGACCCCGGTGAGCTCCCGTACGCGCTCAAGGTGGCGCTGGCGGCCGTGCACGGCGGCCAGTCGGCCGTGCTCGACGTCCGGGTCACCGCCGGCTGACCCTGGCCGCGCGGTGAGTTTCTCGCGGCGCCCTGCGGGGCAGATTCAGTCGGTGGCTGAGAGAACCGGCGGGGAACAGATCGTGATCATCGGCGGCGGCATGGCCGGGGGCAACGCCGCCGTGACCTTGCGGCAGGAAGGGTTCCGGGGCCGGATCGCGCTCATCTGCCGGGAACCGGGCATCCCCTTTGGCCGGCCTCCGCTCTCCAAGACGTACCTGCGGTCGGAGGAGGATCTCGACGGCTGGTACGTCAGGCCGGCCAGCTGGTACGAAGAACACGATGTCGACCGGCCTGGCCAGGCCAGTGCCGTGAGCGTTGACGCCGCCGCGCACACGGTGCTGCTGGACTCGGGCCAGGAACTCGGGTATCAGAGACTCCTGATCGCCACGGGAGGGCGGAACCGGCGGCTCAAGATCCCGGGTGCCGACCTGCCCGGCCTGCACTACCTGCGCACGGTCGCCGACTGCGACGCGATCAAGCGCGAAGCCCGGCCGGGGCGGCATGCGGTGGTCGTGGGCATGGGCTTCATCGGCTGCGAGGTGACGGCCTCCCTGACTCAGCTCGGAGTTCACGTAACCACCGTCTTTCCGGGGAAGGTTCCCCTGCAGAGGGTCCTGGGTGAGGAGGTCGGCGCGGTTATCGGCGCCTTCCATCGCGGGAACGGCGTCGAGTTGCTGGCCGGGGAGCAGATTGCCGCGTTCGAGGGAACCGGGAGACTGGAGACGGCCGTGACCGCGAGCGGCGTCCGGGTGGCCTGCGACTTCGCCGTCGCAGGCATCGGGATAGATCCGGACGTGCCAGCCATGGCGGGGCCGCCGGCCGCGCAGGACAACGGTCTTCTCGTGGACGAACTGTGCCGGACTACCGCGCCTGACATTTATGCGGCCGGCGATGTCGCGAACCAGCTCCACCCGCTATTCGGCCGGGTGCGAGTCGAGCACTACAACAACGCCGAGAAACAAGGCGGCGCGGTGGCGAGATCGATGCTCGGCTCGACCGATCCGTACGACTACATTCATTCGTTCTGGTCCGATCAATATGAGCACAAGCTGGAGTACGTCGGGCACGCCGCGACCTGGGATGAGTTCGTGGTCCGCGGGAGCCTGGACGAGGGAAAGCTGATCGGGTTCTACCTGACCGGGGGGCTGGTGCAGGCCGCCGTCGGGCTCGACCGCGGAGGCGACCCGGAACTGGACCTTGATTCGGAGATGGCGGCCTGCAGCCGGCTGGTAGCCCGCCAGGCCCGGCCCGCTCGCGGCCAGCTCGCCGACGAGCGGACGGACCTCTGGTCGCTGTGTTAGCCCGGGGGGGCGACCCCCCCGCGTGCCATCCGCTCGGGCCGACCTCCGGCCGACCGTCGCGGCTGTCACCAGCCGGCCGTCGCGGCTGGCCCGGCTTTCAGCCGATAGTCCGGCTACGCGTTGGAGAACAGGGGGATGTTCGCCCCGCTGGCCGGGGCGAGCGGGCTGTCCAGTAGCGCGAGGATCAGCGTCGCGACATCGGCCGGGGTCAGGCCGGGACGAAGGTCGGGATTGGCCCGGCGCAGCATCTCGGTGTCGACGGCGCCCGGGCTCACGCAGATGGCGCTGATGCCGTGCGGCCTGCCCTCGACCGCGATCGCCTCGGTGAGCCCGATGACGCCGTACTTGGAGACGTTGTACGCGGCCAGCCCGGGGAACTTCTCGGTGGCGTAGACGCCAGACAGTGAGCCGATGGTGACGATCCGGCCCTCGCTTTGCGGGCGCATGGCGGTAAACGCCGCGCGACAGCAGAGGAAGGAGCCGGTCAGGTTGACCCGGAGCGTCTCCTCCCAGATCTCGGGCGTGGTCTCGGCGAACGGCGCCGTCTCCAGCACGGCGGCCGCGCACACCAGCGCGGCGAGCGCGCCGACCTCCGCCGCGGCGGCAAACAGGCGCTCGACGTCTCCAAGGCGGCTCACGTCCGCCGGCACCGGCGTGGCGTCACCGCCGGCGTCCCGGATCCGCCCGGCGACGGCGGCGAGAGCGTCCCGGTCGCGCGCGGCGAGCACGACGCGCGCACCGGCCCCGGCCAGAGCCTCGGCGGTGGCGGCTCCGATGCCCCGGCTGGCGCCCGTGACCACCGCCACCCGCCCGGCCAGCCAGTGTCCCCGGTCATGCACCGGCTGCGGTCCCGGTGCCGGCCAGGGCGACCCGCTCGTAGAGCTGTTCATGTGCGTCCAGACTCCGTTCCAGGTCAAGATGGCGTTCGGCGTGGCCGCGGCAGGCCGGGCGCGAGATGCCGGCGACCTTCCGGACGCTATCCGACGCGGCCCCGAGGTCGTCGGGCGCGACCAGGAAACCGGTCACGCCATCCACGATGATCTCGCCGAGCCCGCCGCGGCGGAACGCGACCACCGGAGTCCCGCAGGCCTGGGCCTCGGCGGCGGCCATCCCGAAGGGCTCGTCCCACCGCGACGGACAGAGAACCACCGCCGCGCGAGCCATCACCGCCCAGAGAGACGCTCGGGCCACCCCCCGGTGAACCGCCACGCCTGGCCCGTCCCGCCGCGGGCCGATCTGCTCGCGGGCGTACTCGGCATCATAGGTGTCGCCGTACACGTCGATCGCGATCCCGGCCGCCCGGGCGATGTCGATGGCCTCGGCGGCTCCCTTTTCGGGACTCAGCCTGCCGGCGAAGACAGCGCCATCCCCGGCGGCCGGCGACCAGGGGATGACACGCGTCGGCACGTAAGGCGGCAGGATCGCGTCCACCCGGACGACCTGGCGCCAGGCGCTGGCCTGGAATGCGGACACGCCGGCCACGGCTGGCGGCCGAGGACCCCGGGCCGCGTCGCGCAGCGCGGCCGCGATGGCCGGGTCTGGCGGCAGGTGCAGCGTGTGCACCACAGGCGCGCTCAGCACGCTGGCGAGCCCGATGGCCGGGGCGTCGAACGCATGATTGTGGACAACGTCGTACCGGGTGTCCTGGACGCGGGCGTAGACGCCCGCAAAGGCGCCCGCGGCCGCGGCCTGGTCACCGCCCGCCGGGCCGGAAGCCCGGTAGAGCGTGGCCAGCAGCGAGCCGGGATCGATTCCGGTATCGATCACCGTCACCCCTGGTATCTCTGATCCGGTGGCGGCGTAGACATGGATCTCGTGGCCCCGGCCGGCCAGGCCGCGCGCAAGATCGGAGACGAACGCCTGCGAGCCGCCGCCCTGCGGCTCGCGGATGGCAGACACCAGCGGCGCGACCACGGCGACCTTCATCGCGTCACTACCTTGAACGCGACGTCCCGGGGGGGATTGATCCCCAGCACCTCATAGGGAACGCGTGAGCTGCCCCGGCGGCGGATCTCCTGGACCGCGTGCGGATAGAAGATCTCGGCCAGCTCAACCGCCTCGCGGTGGCTCGCGAAGTCGACCGTCATCGGCCCGGCGAAGCTCGCGTACTTGTAGCCGTGGGCGGCGAGCCAGTCGATGTTGTTGGGCCAGACAATGCCGACGCGGCCCCCTGGCCGGCACACCCGCTCCATCTCGGCCAGGCCGGCCCCGCCGCCGTGGCCCGGGGCCGGCGTGAGGACCGAACACGCGACGACCAGATCGGCGAATCCGCTCGCCACGGGCAGGTCGTCGAAGAATCCGTGCGTCACCCGGGCGCGGTATCCATGATCGGCCGCGGCGAGCTTGCGCCGCAGGATCCGGCGGAACGGCGCCACCGGCTCGACGGCCACAACCTCCCGCCCACGGTCGAGGAGATCCAGCGTCAGACGTCCCGTTCCGGCCCCTACCTCGACAATCCGGTCCGCGGTACGCGGCAGCCAACCGAGGACGCCAGGATGGAGACGCTCCGCCGTGACCAGCCGGTCATAGAGCTCAGGTTCGAGGCGGTACAGCAACTCCCAGGCCAACGTGACATCGGTCTGCGGATCGCCACCCCCCTCAGGGACGAAACGGCTGGCCTCGTCGCGGGTGAGCACGGCCAGGTCCTCAGCTGTGTAGCGCCTGCGCAAGCCCCGGCCCGCCCGGGCCGCATGCTCAGACGTGATCACCGACCTCGGCCCAGTTCTTGTCGGTCTCCGACACGCGGACTGACCGTAGCAGGCCCTCCGGCAGCTCGGATTCGAGCCGTTCCCAGAAGGCCAGGGCGAGGTTTTCGGCCGTCGGGATACACCCTTCCAGCCACGGCACGTCGGTATTCAGATTGCGGTGATCAACGTCCTGGACGATCTGCCGGCGCATGACATCGGAAAGCTGTTTCAGGTCCCAGACGTAGCCGCTGGCGTCATCGATCTTTCCGGACACCACCACGTCCAGGAGGTAGTTATGCCCATGCAGATTCACGCATTTCCCGAACAGCCGCCGGTTCTGGTCGTCGGACAGGCCAGGGTCACGCAGCTGGTGCGCAGCATTGAACGATTCCCGGCGGCTGACCATCACAGTCAGCGGGCGGCTCATAGTCTGCGGTCGGTGGCAGCGGTGTCTGTCCTTCGATGACCCTGATGAGCCATATCACTCCCCGGCAGCCTCTGCTCTGCTATCACCACAGTGTACGACCCGCGGCCCCCCGGCCTACGGCACGGCAACGGGCTGGATGACGACGGGCCCGAGGGTCGGGTCGAGCTCGGCGCCCTGGGAAACCCCGGACGGGGTGATCACGTCCACGGCCTTCGGCACCGAGGCCGGGTCCGCGGAGCAGACCGGGCTCGTGCCGCCGACGGCGCAGACCCCGAACGTGAACGCGTCCGGAACCGCCGCGAACGCGCGGGCCAGGTCGGGCTGGAACCCGTCCTGCCCAGTGAGCACCACGCTGAACGCCCAGCCGGCACCCGGGGTGCCGAACTGGGCCTCCGGCAGCGCGATCGTGACCGTACGGCTGGCGTCGTCGGTCACCATGAACGCGGTGCCGGCCGGGGTGCCGCTGGCGTTCACCCAGACCGGCGCGGCGAAGCCCTGCGCCTCGACCCGCTCGCTCCAGGCACCCGCGGGCGCGATGGTGTAGTTGCGGGACGCGAAGGCGGCCTGGGTCGACGTCTGGGCCGCGCCCGGGGTGTGCACGTACACGTCGAGCAGCTGGGCCCCGAAATCAGCGCCGAAGGTCGGGTCGAGGTTGGCCAGCGTGGCGCGCAGGTACGCGGTGGTGCCGTCGCTGATCACCTGGAAGCCGGTCAGGTCGAACGCGCCCGGGTGGAAGTCAGACGAGGTCGGGTACTGGTACGTGCCGGGCCCGTTGTCGTCACCGGACGGGTCCGTGACGTTCAGCACCGTGGTCCCGCCGGTCACGTCGCCGGTGACCGCGACCTGGGCGTACCCGGTGCTCCGCCCGCCGGCCGAGGTGGCCGTCGCGGTGATCACGTCGTCGCCGAAGCCGACCGGCACGGTCACCGAGAACGACCCGTCCGCGGCGGCGGCGGTGCTGGTGACCGACGCCAGGGCGCCGGTCGTGGTGTCGGCCGACGCGACGTCCACCGACGCGCCCGGTGACGTGGTCCCGGTGACCGTCGTGGTCGAGGACCCGATCGTGGCGCCGGCGGCCGGCGCGGTCAGGGTGACCGTGAGCGCCCCCGGCGGCCCGTGCGTGACGTAGCGGTCCGTGGTGACCGCCGGCGTTTCGACGGTGCGCCGGTCGCCCAGGCCTGCGATTAGCCGCAGCTCCTGCGCCTGGGCCCAGGTCAGCGGGGACGCCGATCCCGCGGCCTGGCCGTCGGTGAACCCGATCGAGGCTGTCGCGGGATCGCTGCCGTACGGTGATGCGGCCAGGTCCGGGTCCTCCCAGGCCTGCTCGGGCACCAGCCCGACGCCGGAGGAGAAGTTCAGCATCGCGTTCAGCAGCGCGGCGGCCGGGGGACTCTGCCCGGCGGCGATGTCGCTCTCGGCGCGCTCGCCCGACAGCACCGGCCACAGGTGCCCGGTGCCGGTGTCGGTGGGCGGCCACGGCGCGCCAGGGGTGGTGCATGAGGTCTGGCTCGGCTGGTAGCAGTCGCCGTACCCGTCTGCGCTGCCGTCGGCAGCCGAGGTGCCGTACCGGTAGTAGCCGGTCCCGCTGGGTGTGCTGACCGAGATCTGCTTGTCCAGGACGCCGAGCGAGGCCTGCACGTCCGGGTCGCTCACCGGCAGCTCGCCCAGGCGCACCAGCTCCTGGAAGCCGCCGTCGATGACGCTGCGCTGGTCCACCGTGGGGCCGCCGTTGCCCAGGCTGTAACTGATCGCCGCGTTGGGGTCGCCGGTCTTGGACAGCCGGATGAAGTAGCGCGGCGCATCCGGCCCGGTCGTCGTGACCGCCCAGGACGTGATGCTGCGCTGGAAGTAGTCGGCGGTCGCCTGGTACAGCCGCGCTCGCGCCTGATCGTGGTGGTCAGCGGCGATCACCGCCGCGGCGGTGAGCCCGGCGATCTCGGCAGCGATGGTTGAGGGCGAGTAGCCGCTCTGCTCCTCCCACCGCTCGTTGCCGTCCGACGGACCGTGCGCGACCAGGAAGTCGGCCGCGGTCCGGACGTGACTGGCCCACAGCGTGCTGTCCCCGGCCAGGCCCGCCTGCAAGTCCATCAGGATTGGGTACGCAACCTCATCAAGCTGGAGACCGCCCGTATCGGGCGCGGCCTCGCCGTTGAGCAGCGAGTTGCGGGGCATGGCCCCGTCCGGCAGCTGCTGGCGGTCGAACAGGAACCGGACCGCGGCCCGCGCCGTGGCCAGGTCGCCGTCGGCCAGCAGCCCGGTGAAGGCCTCGTACAGGTCACGGGAGAACACCTCACGGTAGGAGCCGAAGTAGGCAGGCTCCCCGTTGGAGTCCGTGCCCGCCGGCACCGCCTGCCCCCACGGGCTGGCCAGGGAGGCCACGATCGCCCCGGGGAAGGTCTTGTCCTCGCTCGCCTTGATCACGTTCGCGGACAGGTAGTAGCGCCGGTCGAGGCGGGCCGTGGCGCTGGCTGGCTCGCCCGGATAGCGGTCCGGCGGCCGGTTAAGACCGGCATCGTAGGCGGCCCAGCCCCCCGCGTATTTGCGTTCCTGCAGATTGAAGGGAGTGCCCAGGGAACCCTGCGCCGTGCTCAGGGCGCCTGCCTGGGTGCGCCCGAAACCGAGGGCCAGGGTGATGGAGCCGTCGGGGCTGGGAGCAAGCTCCTGGGTGGCTACGATGTGGCCGTCCGGCGCGGAATCGTACGGGGTCAGGACGCGGGCGGTGTCCAGCTGGGTCAGGCCGTCGCTGGCGGTGCCGGCGTAGCCAACGCTGGCGGCCGGTGCGGGGTTGCTGTCCTGCAGCGCCATGTACGTCGGCACCGCGTAGCTGCGGTTGCTGGCGTCGGTGGCCGTATTGGTGCTGAACACGACCGGCACCGCCGAGCCATGCGACGTGGTCACCACGCCGGTGTTGGCGCCGGCGTTATCGGCCCCGCCGCCGCCGTTCCCGTTGACGTGGGCGTCCAGCCGCACGTACAGGTGCAGCCCGGACACCTTGGTGCCAGAGTCGGGGAGGGCGGCCAGGCGGGTGTGCATGAGCACGGTGTCGCGCGCGGTGTCGGTGATGTAGGTCGTGGTCAGCTGATAGCCGTGCTGGGCGTCGGTCGCGGTCACCGTGCAGGCCATGCCGGTGGGATCGGCGCTGACCGAGTAGGTCATGTCCCTGGTCTGCAGGTCAGTGAACGTGGACCCGTCGGTCACGAGGTACTGCAGGGTGCTCACGTTCGTGTTGTCGATGGTGGGCTCGTACGTGTCAGAGAGCACGCCGCCGGCGACCGTGTACCAGACCTTGGACCGGGTTCCCGCCGACGTGCCGACGCAGTCCTTGCGGGCCAGATCGAAGTAGGACATCGCGCCCGGCGCCCCCGGCGCGGACGTCGCACTGGCCGTCGCGTCCGTCACGGTGGTGGCGCCCGCAGCGGATGCCGCCAGGGGCACCATCGCGGCGGCCGTAACTAATGCCGTGCAGACTCCCACGACGTGCCTGCGCACGCGAGCCGACGTGGCCATGTGGCTCCTCCTCGGGACACCGCCGCCCAGCCCCGGCGTCAGCCGCCGTCGAGCGTCCACCAAACCCTGCCGAACCCGAACATTCCTCTCCCCTGGCGCCCGGTGTCAAGGGGCCGGCGCTCAGGCTTAGCCCGCGGGTTCCATGGGCTGGCCCTGCCGGTACATCTGCGGCGGCTTGACGCCCGCGTGCTGGCCGCCGTCGATGGGGATGACGGTGCCGGTGACGTAGGACGAGCCGGGGGAGCAGAGCCAGACCACGACGTCGGCGACCTCGGCGGCGCGGCCGATGCGGCGCATGGGCGCGGCCTGGGCGGCCCGCCGCTGCGCCTCGGCGCCCGCGGCCTCCAGGTGGTGGGTGAGGATCGTGCCGGGCGCGACGCAGTTCACCCGGATGCCCTGGTCGGCGTAGTCGAGCGCGGCGACCTTGGTCAGGCCGATGATCCCGGCCTTGCCCGCGACGTACGCGGCCAGGTTGGCCACGCCGGTGAGGCCGGCCAGCGAGGCCATGTTCACGATCGCGCCGCCGCCGGTGCGCAGCATGGCGCCGATCTGGTACTTCATCCCGAGGAACGTGCCCCGGATGTTCGTGGCGATGCCCAGGTCGAACTCCCGGGGGTCGATCTCGGCCAGCGGCGCGGGCATCGGCCCGTCGGTGGCGTTGTTGAAGGCCGCGTCCAGCCGGCCGTACGTGGCGAGGGTGGTGTCGACGAGGCCCCGCATGGAGTCGGCGTCGGCCACGTCGGCGCGGACCGGGGTGGCCTGACCGCCGCGGGCCTGGATGTGCTGGGCGACCAGGTCCAGGGAGGCGGTGTCGCGGGCGGCCAGGACGACCGCGGCGCCCGCGTCCGCGAACGCCTCCGCGGCCGCCCGGCCGATGCCCTTGCTGGCGCCGGCGATCAGGGCCACCCGGCCGTGCAGCGGCCGGCCGTCGGGCGCGCCTGCCGGGTGGGCGGGTCCAGCTGTCGTGGTCATGGTCTGGCTCCTTCAGTCGAGGCGGCCGGGACCGGCATCGATGCGGTGCTGTTGCGCTACAATTTAGTCAAGTCGACTAGAAAGTCAAACTGTCTTGAATAATATCCGGCCGTACCTGGCCCGCCTCGCGCCGCTGCTGCCGCAGTTCGTGCTGGCCTACCGGCGCCGGGGAGAGATCCCTGAGGTGCTGAGGCAGGCCGGGCTGCTCGGGCAGCGCCACATCGGCACGCTGATCACGATCGCGATCACCGGGCCGCAGAGCGTCTCTGAACTGGCGGAGCGGACGGAGATGACCACGGCGCACGCGAGCCTGGTGGTCGGCGAGCTGGCCAAGGCCGGGCTGGTCGAGCGCGAGCACGACGAGCGGGACCGGCGCCGGATCATCGTCTCGCTGTCGGACCTGGCCAGGCCGGTGGTGGCCGAGATGCGCAGCCGCAACGCCGAGCCCGTGGCCCGTTTCCTGAGCCAGCTCGAGGAGAGCGAAGCGGATTCGTTTATCCGCAACTTCGCGCTGCTGCTCGCCTGTTTGCGGGACGAGGTGCCCGTGGCGTCGCCAGGCGCACCGGGCTAACGCTGGCCTCGGGGGGCGACCCCCAGACCCCCCGCGTGCCCCCACCCGCCTCCCCATCCCCCTTCATGGCCAGCCTCCGGCCGGCCGTCGCGGCTGGCCCTAGTCTTCGGCCTTCGGCTTCGCCGGCCGCTTCCTGGGCGCCTGTGTCCCGCCCGCCGCGCCCTTGCCCCCGGTCCCGCGGCCCGCGGCGGGCTGGTCGGCGTCGCCAGCCAGGGCCACGAGCAGGTCGTTGAGCTGGCCGACGAACGCGGCCGGGTCGTCGACCCGGGCCCCGAGCGTGAGCACGGCCTGGTTCCAGAGGACGTGAGCCCAGTCGCCGAGACGCGGGTCGTCCGGGTCGCGGTTGAGCCGCCGCACCAGCGGGTGCTCCGGGTTGATCTCCAGCACCGGCTGGCTCGGCACGCCCGAGCCCCGCATCCGGCGCATCAGGTTGAAGTCGATCTCGGGCTCGTCGGCCACGATGCAGGCGGGCGAGGTGGTCAGCCGGGTGGTGACCCTGACGTCATGGGCCGTGCCCGCCAGGATGGCCTTGAGCCGGGTGATCAGGCCGGCGTAGTCGGCGCTGGCCTGCTTCTTGGCCTGCTGTTCGGCCTCGTCCTCCAGGGTGCCGAAGTCAGGATCGCCCTGGGCGACCGACTGCAGCTGCTTGCCGTCGAACTCGCGGAGGCTGGTGACCACCCAGTTGTCCACCGGGTGGCCCAGCAGCAGCACCTCGATGCCCTTCTTGCGGAACGCCTCCAGGTGCGGGCTGCTGCCCGCGGCGGCCAGCGTGGGGGCGATCAGGTAGTAGATCTTCTCCTGGCCGTCCTTCATGCGGCCGGCGTAGTCGCGCAGCGAGACGTCCTCGGCCTCGGTGCCGGTTCTGGTCGAGTTGAAGCGCAGCAGCCTGGCGATCTCGTCGCGGTTGGAGTAGTCATCGGCCACGCCCTCCTTGAGGACGGCGCCGAACTCCTTCCAGAACGTGGCGTACTTGCCGGGTTCGCTGGAGGCCAGGTCCGCGAGCAGCTTCAGCACCTTCTTGACCGCGCTGGAACGGATGCTGTCCACCACGCGGCTGCTCTGCAGCAGCTCCCGGGAGACGTTCAGGGGGAGGTCGCTGGAGTCGATCACGCCGCGCACGAACCGCAGGTACAGCGGCATCAGCTGCCCGGTGTCCTCCATGACGAACACCCGCCGGACGTGCAGCTTGATGCCGCGGACCGACTCCGGCAGCCACAGGTCGAACGGGGCCTGGGACGGGATGTACAGCAGCAGGGTGTACTCGTAGTTCCCCTCGATCTTGCTGTGCACGTAGGCGAGCGGCTCGGCGACGTCGTTGGTGATGTGCCGGTAGAAGTCGGTGTAGTCCTGCTCGGTGATCTCGCTCTTGGACCGTGCCCACAGCGCCGACGCGCGGTTGACCGGGGTGTCCCCGTCCTGCTGGCCGCCGGCGGGCGCCATCATGATCGGCAGGCTGATGTGGTCGGAGTACTTCTGGATGATCGTGCGCAGCCGGTAGTCGTTCAGCAGGTCGTCTTCGCCGTCGCGCAGGTGCAGCACGATCTCGGTGCCGCGCTCGGGCCTGTCCACCGTCTCCAGCGTGTACTCGCCCCGGCCGTCGGACTCCCAGCGGGCGCCCTCGGCGGCGGGCAGCCCGGCCCGCCGGGTGGTCAGCGTCACCCGGTCCGCCACCACGAACGCGGAGTAGAAGCCCACGCCGAACTGGCCGATCAGGGTCGCGTCCTTGCGCTGGTCGCCGGTCAGCGCCGAGAGGAACTCGCGGGTGCCCGACTTGGCGATGGTGCCGATGTTGTCGATCACCTCTGGCCGGCTCATGCCGACGCCGTTGTCGCTGACGGTGATCGTGCGCGCGCTGGCGTCAAAGCCGACCCGGATCTGCAGCGGGCCGGATTCCTCGTCCTCGAGCTCGGGATGCGAGAACGTCTCGAAGCGCAGCCGGTCAATAGCGTCCGAGGCGTTGGAGATCAGCTCGCGCAGGAATATCTCCTTGTTTATGTACAGCGAGTGGATCATCAGATCCAGGATCTGGACCACCTCGGCCTGGAAACTGAAGCTTTCCTGATCCGTCTGCGCGGTCATCGGGCGTCTCCCTGGAGGTCCGGCCATGTCCGGCCTCCAGGGAATCAATGGCGAGGGGAGGCCGGCACGCGATCGGTTTAGCGTAATACGCGGCCTGCCGCGGTTTGCCGGGGCATCTTCGCCGGTGTGATGATGACCCGTGTGCCGGCGCCCCGCATGACCGATGCGAAGCTGCTCGCCGTCAGCGACCTGCACGTTGGCCACCGGGTCAACCGGCTGATCGTCGAGCGCCTGCGGCCGCAGTCGGCGGCGGACTGGCTGCTGGTGGCCGGCGACATCGGCGAGCTGGCGGCCGACGTCGAGTGGGCGCTGCGGGTGCTCAGCCAGCGGTTCGCCACGGTGATCTGGGCACCAGGCAACCACGAGCTGTGGACCCACGACGCGGACCCGGTCCGGCTGCGGGGCGAGCAGCGCTACCAGCACCTGGTCCGGCTGGCCAGGGACCTGGGCGTGGTCACCCCGGAGGACCCGTACCCGGTGTGGGCGGGGCCGGGCGGGCCGGCCGTGGTCGCGCCGCTGCTCCTGCTGTACGACTACTCGTTCCTGCCCCCGGGCGCGGCCACGCCGTCCGCGGGGCTGGCTCTGGCCCGCGAGGCGGGCGTGATCGGCACCGACGAGCGCCTGCTGCACCCGGACCCGTACCCGAGCCGCGAGGCCTGGTGCCGGGCCCGGGTGGAAACGACCGAGCGCCGCCTGGCCGGCCTTGCGCCGGGTACCCGAACCATCCTGATGAACCATTTCCCGCTTATCAGCGAACCCACCCGCAGGCTGCGTCACCCGGAATTCTCGCTCTGGTGCGGCACCACCCGCACCGCCGATTGGCACGTGAAGTTCGGCGCTGCCGCCGTCGTTTACGGGCACCTGCATATCCCGCGGACCACCTGGCACGACGGGGTCCGGTTCGAGGAGGTTTCCCTCGGCTACCCCGAAGAATGGGCCCGGCGTGCCGAGGCGCCGGTAATTCCGCGCGAAATTCTCCCGGCCAACGGATCCGCGCCGGGGTGATCGCGCGGGCGCCCCGGGCGGCCGCCGGTAACGGTCAGGCGGCGATCGCGGCGAGCAGCACCAGCATGATGGTCGCCGTCGCGAGCACCCCGTGGGCCGCGATCACGGTCCACGGCATCCGCACCTTGGCGGGTGCCGCCACCGCGGCGGTCCGCGTGGCCAGCGGGGGACCGGCGCCGTCCCCTCCGGCGCCCGCCGCACCGGCCGGGCCCGCACCGGCCGGGCCCGCACCGGCCGGGTCCGGGCCGGCCCGGTGGCCGCGGTTTCCGCTGGCTCGGGCAGGCCGGTCACCAGCGTGGCCAGGCCGAGCCCGGCGATCGGGAGGATCAGGCCCACGCCGGTCCAGGCCAGGGCGGGCACGCCGGTGGCCGTGAACGCGATCCAGATGCCCAGCCCGGCGACGGCGAGCGCGACGTGGCCGAGGATGACCAGCGGCGGCAGGCCGGCGGCCCGGATGTGGCGGCGCCGCAGGCCGCCGTGCGCGAGCCAGCCCGCGAGCAGGTACACACCCGCGGCCGCGGTGACGATCCAGGCGGCCAGCGCCGCGAGGCTGAGCGACAGGTCCGACGCGGACCGGGCGGGCGTCGCCGGCCAGCGACGCGGGCCGGCCCGGCGGCACGGTGTTGATGAGGTGGGCCAGGTACCCGCCCTCCCGGCTCGCCTGGCGGCGGGCCGCGGCCTTGTGCCGGGGCCCGGCCACCTCGCGCACGGCCCGGGCGACAGCCAGGTTGACCTGGGCATGGCTCAGGCCGGCGCAGGCCCGCGGCGCGGTGGTCACCGTGACGTGCCGCTGCAGCGCCCGCACGCCGAACGCGTAGCAGGTGTCCACGGTGGCCCGGAACGGGGCGGGCGGGCCCGCCGAGCACCCGCCGGCCACGAGCGCAGCCAGCAGCCCGGCTGCCGCCGCGATGCCCCTGGCCGTGCCCATGCCAGTGCCTCTGCCGGTGCCTCTGGCACTGCCGCTGACCGTGCCGCGCATGGCCCATCCTCGGAGAAATCGGTCCTTCTGGTTATACCTCGCGTTCCCGGCCCGCGGCCCCGGCCCGGCTTGACAAGCGGGAGCAGGGGAGGCATATTCATAACTAATCAGTTCTAGAAGGAAAGAGTTATAGATGATCCGTGACCGGCTCAGCCTGGTGTTCGGGGCGCTCGCCGACCCGACCCGGCGCGCGCTCCTGGTCCGGCTGATGGACGGCGAGGCCACGGTGGGCGAGCTCGCCGCGCCGTTCGCCATGTCGCAGCCGGCCATCTCCCGGCATCTGCGGGTGCTGGAGGACGCGGGCCTGATCTCGCGCAGCCGCCGGGCCACGGCCCGGCTCAGCCGCCTGGAGGCGGAGCCGCTGCGCGAGGTGACCGCGTGGCTGGCGCGCTACCAGCACTTCTGGGACTCCAGCCACGAGCGGCTTGACGAGCTGCTCGCGGCGCTGCAGACCGACGCTGACCCCGGCCGCCGGCCGGGCGGCGACCCCGCCGAAGGAGGCCACGATGTCCAGGACCCAGATCACCGCCGAGCCCGGCGTGCCCCAGATCGTGATCACCCGTGAGTTCACGGCCCCCCGCGACCTGGTGTTCCGCGCCCACGTCGATCCCGAGCTGCTGGTGCAGTGGCTCGGTCCCCGCGAGCTGAAGATGACCATCGGCCGGTACGAGGCCCGCGACGGCGGCCGGTGGCGTTACGTCCACGCGGACGCCGACGGTAACGAGTACGGCTTCCACGGCGTGTTCCACGGCACCCCGTCGCCGGACGGCGTGGTGCAGACCTTCGAGTTCGAGGGCGCGCCCGGCCACGTGTCCCTGGACACCTGGACGTTCACCGAGCGCGGCGGCAGCACGCTGGTGCGCTCGGTGTCCAGCTTCCAGTCGGTCGAGGACCGGGACGCGATGGTGGCCTCGGGCATGGAACACGGGGTGCGCGACTCGGACGAGCGCCTGGCCGAGCTGCTGGCCCGGCTGGCCAGGTAACCAGGAGGAGACGGCATGGGCAGGCTGATCGTGTCGGCGCAGATGACCGCCGACGCCGTGATGGACCACATCGAGGGCTGGTTCAACCCGCGGCTCGAGGCCGAGGCGTACGGGCTCGGCGGCCAGGACGGGACGGCTCCGGCGCCGTACGCGCTGGACCAGATCAACTCCGCCGACGCGCTTGTGCTCGGCCGCCTGACCTACGAGGGCCTGAGCACGGTCTGGCCGGGCATGTCCGACCCGTACGGCCTCGCCGACCGGATCAACAGCATGCCGAAGTACGTGGCGTCACGGACGCTTGACCCGCCGCTGCGCTGGAACGCCAGCCTGATCGAGGGCGACCCGGCCGGGCGCGTGGCCGAGCTGAAGCAGGAGCTCAGCGGGAACCTGCTGATCTACGGCTGCGGCGAGCTCGCCTATCACCTGGCCCGCCACGGGCTGGTCGACGAGATCCGGTTCGGGCTCCATCCGGTGGTGTGGGGCGATGGCGTGCGGCCCTTCCAGGCCGGGCGCCCGCCCGTCCGGCTCCGTCTCATCAGTGCCGTTACGCTTACCTCCGGGCTCGTTCTCCTCTCCTACCGGCCGGACCCGCCAGGGGATGGAGCGTAACGGCGTCTGACGGCGCGGGCCGCGCGGCTACAGGTCGATGTCGACGATCACCGGCGCGTGGTCGCTCGGTCCCTTGCCCTTGCGGGTCTCGCGGTCGACCCAGGCGTCGGTCACCGCGCCGGCCAGCGCCGCGTTGGCGTAGACCAGGTCGATGCGCATGCCCATGCCCTTGGTGGAACGCGCCCGCCCGGTAGTCCCAGTACGTGAACGGGTGCGGGCCCTTGGCGATGCGGGGGATGACGTCGGTGAGCCCGGTGTCGCGCAGCGCGGCCAGCGCCGCCGCGCTCGGCCGGGCGTGACGTGGGTGGAGCCGGCGAACGCCGCCGGGTCCCAGACGTCGGCGTCGGTCGGGGCGACGTTGAAGTCGCCCATGACCGCGAACGGCCGGCTCGCCCGCCGCGTCGGCGGCGACCGCGGCCCGCAGGGCCGCCAGCCAGCGCAGCTTGTAGGCGTAGTGCGGGTCATCGGGCGCGCGCCCGTTGGGCACGTACACCGACCGCACCCGCACCGGCCCGCAGGTGGCCGCGACGGCGCGGGCCTCGCGCGGCCCGGGCCGGGCGAAGCCGGGGTCATCGGGCAGGCCGCGCACGACGTCGTCCAGGCCCATCCGGGACAGCACCGCGACGCCGTTCCAGCGCCCCTCGCCGTGGTGGGCCACCGCGTAGCCGAGCGGCGTGACCGCGTCGGCCGGGAACGCGTCGGCCCCGACCTTCGTCTCCTGCAGGCACACCACGTCGGGGCGCGCCTGCTCCAGCCAGCTCCACCAGCCGGGGCAGCCGGGCCAGCACCGAGTTCACGTTCCAGGTAGCGATCCGCACGCCGCCATCCAACCAGCCGCCGGTGAGAACTTGTTCCACGGACCGGCGGGCCGGTGCCCCGCCGGTCCCGGGTGGACACGGTCCGCCGCGGGCTGCCAGCCTGGTATCCGGGACGTTTCCGCAGCTGGCGTGCCTTTGCGCCGGAACCTGGAGGGCCACGTGGACCGCGCCGAGCTGCGCGCCGTGCAGCAGCCGCTCAAGGACGCCTACCGGGAGGACCCCGGGCAGGCGCTGATCACGCTCCGGGCGGACGGCCAGCTCGGCGACCAGGCCATCTCGTGCTCGGTGTCCACCGGCCGGGCGCTCGCGGAGGCGGGCCTGCACCCGGCCACCGGCGGGGACGGCTCGCTGGCCTGCTCCGGGGACATGCTGCTGCAGGCGCTGGTCGCCTGCGCGGGCGTAACCCTGCAGGCCGTGGCCACCTCGCTGGGGATCGCGGTCACCGGGGGGACGGTCAGCGCCGAGGGCGACCTGGACTTCCGCGGGACGCTCGCGGTGAGCAAGGACGCACCGGTCGGGTTCCAGTCCATCCGCCTGGCCTTCGACCTCGAGACCGCGGCCAGCGCCGAGCAGATCGAGACCCTGCTCCGGCTGACCGAGCGGTACTGCGTGGTCTACCAGACGCTGGCGAACCCAGCCGAGATGACCGTGTCAGCCCGCGGCGGGTAACCCCGGAGTTCATCACGTCGCGTAACTGGGCAGATGCAATAAGTGTCCAGTGTGGCGGATGAGAACCGGATTGGCACCCGGGCCTGGCTGGCCCTGGGCGCCATGGCGCTCGGCGTCTTCGTGATCGCCAACGACTTCACCGCGCTGAGCGTGGCCATCCCGCGGATCGAGACCGACCTGCACACGACGCTGGGCCAGGCCCAGTGGGTGATCAACGGATACGCGCTGGTGTTCGGCGTGCTGATCGTCACCGGCGGGCGGCTGGCCGACCTGCTCGGCCGCAAGCGGGTGTTCCTGGCCGGCGCCGCGGTGTTCGGGTTCTTCTCGCTGCTGACCGGGCTCATGCCGACCGCCATCCTGGTGATCATCTGCCGGGCGCTGATGGGCGTGGGCGGCGCGGTCATGTGGCCGGCCGTGCTCGGCCTCACCTACGCGATCCTGCCGCCCGCGAAGAAGGGCCTGGCCGGCGGGCTGATCCTGGGCGTGGCCGGACTCGGGAACGCGGTCGGGCCGCTGCTGGGCGGCTGGCTGACCGACGTCGGGACACGCGGCCGCACCACCCGCGCACCACCGCGCCCGCGTCTGATCCCCGCCCGGCCGCGCTCTGAGCCCTCAGCGGCCGGCCTTCTCCAGCGCCGCGAGCAGTGCCTTCATCCACGGGCCGAGATCGGCCGGGGTCCGGGCCGAGATGAGGTTGCCGTCGACCACGGTGGCCTCGTCCACCCAGTCGGTCCCGGCGTTCACCATGTCGTCGCGGATCGCGCCGACGCTGGTGGCCCGCCGCCCCTTGAGGATCTTCGCCGAGATCGGCACCCAGCCGGCGTGGCAGATGAACGCGATCGGCTTTCCGGCGTCGTCGAAGGCCCGCACCAGGCTGAGCACGGCGTCGGAGCGCCGCAGCTTGTCGGGCGCGAACCCGCCGGGTATGACCAGCGCGTCAAAGTCGGCCTCGGCCACCTGGTCGACGGTCGTGTCGACCGGCACCGGCCCGTGGCCCTTCTTCCCCCGCACCGGATGGTCGTCGAGGCCGGCCACGGTCACCGCGACCTCCTCCTCGATCAGGCGGTAGAGCGGGTACAGCAGCTCCATGTCCTCGAAGTCGTCCGCGGCGAACAGGAGGACGTTACGTCCGGCAAGCTCCATGAAACCGACCTTACGCCTCCGCGCTGGCCCGGCCGCCCCGCCGGTGGGGCCGGCGTACGGCCCTGCGGAGTCAGCCGGCCCGGCCGCATGAGTCAGGGCGCGCCGCACCCGCGTCCAGCACCCGCTCGCTGATGCCGTACATCAGGATCGACGCGCTGACGGCGACGTTGAGTGAGTCGGCCCGGCCGTGCATCGGGATCGTGACCTCGCCCGTGGTGTGCTCGAACCAGGGTGGCGTGATGCCCGTGCGCTCGTTGCCGACGACGATCGCGTTGCGCCTGCCGAACGTGACCTGCTGATAGGGCGTCGCGCCCGCGCTGACCGTGGCGAGGAACACGGCGAAGCCCCGGTCCCGCAGCCAGCGCGCCGCGTCCGCCGGCTCGGCGAACTCGATGACCGGCACGCGCAGGTTCATCCCCCGGCTGCCGCGGAAGACCTTGGGATGGCTCAGCCTGGTGCGCCGGTTGGTGACGATGAGGCAGTCGGCGCCGCAGGCGTCCAGCGTCCGCAGCAGCGACCCCAGGTTGCCGGGAATCTCGATCGCGTCGGCGACCAGCACCAGGGCCTCGGCTTGCAGCTCGATCCGGTCGGCGTCCCATTCCGGGAGCGCGACCAGCGAGACCATGCCGTCGGGCCGTTCCCGTTCGCAGAGCCGGTCCAGGACCCGGGGAGAGATGCGGTAGGCGTGCTTCGCCCTCGCGGCGATCTCGGCGCCGAGCACAGGCGCCCCGGGCGAGCACGCTGCCTCCGGGCACCACAGGAACACGTCGATGGCGGCGCCCAGATCGGCCAGGACCTCGTGGGCCCACCGGCCTTCCGCGACGAGCAACTGGCGGTGACCGCGCGTGCCGTGGTCGGCGACGTGGCGGATCTGCCGTATCTGCGGATGCTGCAAGCCGATCTGCTGCAGCGCTTTCATGGGAACCTCGCCGGTCGATGAGCTGGGACGAGCCCACCGGCGCGGTATCGATCGCGTCCGGTGGGCGGCGCGCCGCAGCGGGCACCGGCCCGGCGCGGCGTCGGCTCATCGACCTGACATGCGCAAAACGGTAGAACGTAGCGCAGCCGCTGTTCAACGGGTTTTGCCGCCGAGCGCCTATCGGCTCGTGATGCGGCCGCCGGCGACCTCGATCCGGCGGTTGGTCAGCACCGCGTCGAGCATCCGGCGGTCGTGGGTGACCAGCAGGAGCGTGCCCGGGTAGGTGGCCAGCGCCGATTCCAGCTGCTCGATCGCGGGCAGGTCGAGGTGGTTGGTGGGCTCATCCAGGACCAGCAGGTTCGTGCCGCGGCCTTGCAGGAGCGCCAGCGCGGCCCGGGTGCGCTCCCCCGGGGAGAGCGTGCTGGCGGGCCGCAGCACGTGATCGGCGCGAAGCCCGAACTTCGCGAGCAGCGTTCTGGCGTCCGCCGGGGTCAGGCCCGGCGCCGCGGCCCGGAACGCGTCCAGCAGCGGCTCGCCGCCGAGGAACTGGTCGCGGGCCTGGTCGATCTCGCCGACGACGACGCTGGCACCCAGAGTGGCGTAGCCCTCATCCAGCGGTATCTGGCCCAGCAGCGCCCGCAGCAGCGTGGTCTTGCCGGAGCCGTTCGCCCCGGTGATCGCGACCCGGTCCGCCCAGTCGATCTGGAGGTCGATCGGGCCGAGCGTGAACGCGCCGCGCCGGACGACGGCGCCGCGCAGCGAGGCGACGATCGCCCCGGCCCGCGGTGCGGCCGCGATCTCCATCTGCAGCTGCCACTCCTTGCGCGGCTCCGCCACGGCATCGAGCCGCTCGATCAGGCGCTCGGTCTGGCGGGCCTTCGCCGCCTGCTTCTCGGTCGCCTCGGTGCGGAACTTCCGGCCGATCTTGTCGTTGTCCGGCTGCTTGCGCCGGGCGTTCCTGACCCCCTTCTCCATCCAGGCACGCTGCGACCGGGCGCGCTCTTCGAGGCCAGCCCGCCGGACGGCGTACTCGTCGTACTCTTCGCGCTCGTGCCGCCTGGCCACCTCCCGCTCGGCCAGATAGGCCGCGTAACCGCCGCCGAACGCCCGGACCTGCTGCTGGCTGAGGTCGAGTTCGACCACCCGGGTCACGGTCCGGCTCAGGAACTCCCGGTCGTGGCTGACCAGGACCACGCCGGCGCTCAGGCCCTGAACGAACCGCTCCAGCTCAGCCAGCCCGTCCAGGTCCAGGTCGTTGGTGGGCTCGTCGAGCAGGAACACGTCGTAGCGGCTGAGCAGCAGCGAGGCCAGGCCCGCCCGCGCGGCCTGGCCGCCGGACAGTGCCGTCATGACCTGATCAAGGTCGACGGCCAGGCCGAGCCCGGCGACGACGGCGTCGGCCCGCTCGTCCAGGTCGGCGCCGCCCAGGGCGAGCCACCGCTCCAGCCAGCGGGAGTACGTCCTCATCCGCACCGGGCGACCCGGCCGCAAGCGCGTCCGCCGCGGCCTGCATCGCCTCCTGCGCGGTGGCCACGCCGGTGCGCCGGGCCAGGAACTGCCGCATGGTCTCCTGCGGGCGCGGGTCCGGCTCCTGCGGCAGGTACCCGACCGACGCGTCCGCCGGGCTGATGGTCACCGTGCCGGCCTGCCGCGTGTCCAGCCCGGCCAGCACCCGCAGCAGCGTCGACTTGCCCGCGCCGTTGGCGCCGACCAGGCCGACGACATCGCCCGGGCCCACCACCAGATCGAGCCCGGAAAACAGCACCCGATCGCCGTGCGTGGCGGCCAGGTCCTTAGCTACCAGTACGGCGCTCACCGAGATCGCATCCCAGATTGCCTCCGGATAATCACGGGCCATTTGCCTCAAGGCGGCCGGAACTGGCCCGCTGCGGCCGGGCCCCGGCAGCCCTGATGCCTATCCTTACCTCGTGCGCCTCGTCTCGCTGCTGCCCTCCGCGACCGAGATCGTGTACTCGCTGGGCCTGGGCGATCAGCTAGTCGGGGTCACGTTCGAGTGCGACGAGCCGCCTGCGGCCCGGTCGGAGAAGACCGTCGTCGTGGGCGGCCGGGATACCCGCGGGATGACCCCCCGCGAGATCGACAGCTACGTCCGCACGCAGATGGCCGCGGGCGAGGATCTCTACACGCTCCACGCGCAGGCCCTGGCGGACCTGGCCCCCGACCTTATCCTGACCCAGGACCTCTGCCGGGTATGCGCCCTGCCGTCCGGGCACGTCGAAGACGCCCTGGGCTATCTGGGCTGCCAGGCGGACGTGCTCTCGCTGGACCCGTACTCGCTCGACGAGGTACTGGACACGATCCTGGCGGTCGGGCAACGGGCCGGCGTCGCCGGCCGCGCCGCACGGCTGGTGCAGGACCTGCGCGCCCGGCTCGACCGTGTCGCGGCGGCGGTCGCCGGACGGCGCCGTCCCAGCGTGGCGGTGATCGAGTGGGTGGACCCGCCGTTCACCGCCGGGCACTGGATACCCGACCTGGTCCGGGCGGCCGGCGGGCGGCCGGTGGCGGCCCACCCGGGGGCGCGGTCGGAGGAGACGACCTGGGCCGCGGTTGCCGCGGCCGCACCCGAGCTGATCATCGTCGCGCCCTGCGGCTACCACCTGGCCGGCGCGATCGGGCAGGCCCAGGCCGCCGCCCGGGCCGTGCCCGGCGTCCCGGTCTGGGCCATCGACGCCGACGGCATCGTGGTCCGGCCCGGGCCCCGCCTGGTCGACGGGGTCGAGGCGCTGGCCTCGGTGCTGCACCCGGGAGCCGTCCCCGCCCCGCAGCCGCCGGCCGTGCACCGCGTGACCGCACCAGCCAGCAGCTGAGGGCGGCGGCCGTCAGCGCCCGGTGACCCGCCGGGAAGCGCTGGTCGGTCACGGGGGAATGACGTGCCCGCGGTAACAGCCGGTTCTGGTCAATAAGGTCGAGAATGCGCGGGCTGGCCCGCCCTCCTATTAACTGATGCGCAGTTTAGTCCTGCCTTCGCGCGGCAAAAAGAATGCTGCAAGCGAAAGGCTCATCGGGGGATTAGTAAAGAACCAATCAAGAAATTGATACGGAAAGGTGCGCACGTGAGTGCAGACGCGGCCGGGCAGCGGGGGAGTGCCCGGGAGGAAACAGCGATCGCAGCCGATGCCGGCGGCCGGGCCCGGCCTCGGAGCGGGCCGATTCCCGGCTTTGTGAACCTGGCCGGCGGGACCTCGGCCACGGCCGGCAGACGCGCTCTGCCGCTGCTGCGCGCCGCCGCCATCCTGGCCGTCGCCTGTACGGCCGGATGCAGTGTCTTCGCCGCGCCGTCCGCTCCATCCGGCATGGAAAAGCAGATCACGCAGGGCGAGCAGGCTGGCGCGGCCACGCGGGCGCACGCGGCGCGGACGGCTCCACGCGCCAAGGCCAAGGCCTCGCTGGCATCGGCCCAGCGCCCGGTGCCGGGCTGGGATGTGACCGCGATTGGCGATTCGGTCATGTCGGCGAGTGCCATGACGATGGCGTCCATGATTCCCGGCATTTACATCGACGCCAAGCCTGACCGGCAGATGCCGGCTGGCCTGGCCATCGTGCGCCATCTTGCGCAAACCGGCCAGTTGCGCCCGGTCGTGGTCATGGGCCTCGGCACCAACTACATCGTGACCACCGCGCAGCTCAACACGCTGATGAAGCTGATCGGGCCGCACCGCAAACTGGTCCTTATTAACACCTACGTTCAGGACGGGTGGAGCAAGCAGGTCAACGCCACGGACGCGGCCTATGTCCAGGCACATCCCAATGTCGTGCTCGCGGACTGGTACGACACGATCAAGGACCGGCTCTATCTGCTGTGGCCGGACCACACCCACCCGATGATGCCGGGAACCTACGTCTATGGCCGCCTGGTGAAGCAGGCCATCCAGGACACTCGCGAGGTCCCCCGCTCTGACCCGCACGCACAGCCCGTGGTAGCGGTCCGGGCCGTCGCGACGCCGCACAGCTGAACGGTCCCGCACCGGCCTGCCGAGCCGCCCCTGGCCTACGGAGCCGGGGACGGTGCGGGCGGCCAGGTGCGGCGCGATTCGTCCTGCGGGCTCATCAGGCCCACGTCGTTACCGTCGGGATCGGCCACGATCGCGTAACGCGCACCCCAGAAGGCGTCGAAGGGCGGCTGCCGCCCCACGTAGCCCGCTGAGGTCAGCTCCGCGTAGCGCTCGTCGACCGCCTCGCGGGTCGGCAGCGAGAACCCGATCACCACACGGGCGCTCGCCGGATCGGCGCGCCAGCCCGCGTGCCACAGCCGGGCCGACTCCGCGGTGTCGAGCTCGAGGCTAAAGCCGCCGGGCATGCGCAACTGCAGGTGACCGCCGACCGCCTCCGCGCCGTCCGGCGGGACGACCCCAAGCCGCCGGTAGAAATCGAGGCTGGCCGTCATGTCCCGGACAATCACGTTCAGCATGTGCAGGTCGGGCGCGCTCTCGCTCACCACCCGCAGTCTGCCAGAGCAGGCGCGGCGGGGCACTCACCGTCCGCCCGCCGCCCGCCGTCAGCTTCCCCGCTTCAGCTTGCGCCAGCCGCCCGCCCGGTTGTTGGCGATGATCTGCCTGAACATGGCGGTGAGGGCGGGCGCGTTGATGGCCTCGCCCCGCCGGACGGCCACCGTGCGGGCGGTCTTGTTGTCGTGCCCGGCGGTGATGATCCCCTCGGGGTCCGGGACGATGGCGCCGTCGTAGAGGAACACGTTGACGTGGTCCTTCGCCGCCAGCAGCGCGCAGATGTTGCCGTCCAGGACGAAATAGGGCTGCCGGGTTCGCTTGATGGTCTCGGCTACCTCCGGGTCGGCCGCGTGGACCAGATCGCGGACCTCGCGGCAGACGGCCTGCTGCCATCCGGGCAGGGCGTCGATATAGGCATCAACCCGAGGATCGGCGGTATATGTCATGGCTCCCTCCCAACCAGAACTCCCAGCCTTCCTGCCAGGCGCAGCGTGGCGCAAACCCGCTGCGGTTTGCGGACTGCGCACACGGGTGCACACTGAAACGAAGGCGGTGCGAGATGTTCGAGAGGTTTACCGACCGGGCGAGGCGGGTCGTGGTGCTGGCTCAGGACGAGTCCAGGATGCTGCATCACGACTACATCGGCACCGAGCACATCCTGCTTGGCCTGATCCATGAGGGCGAGGGCGTCGCGGCCAAGGCGCTGCAGGCGCTGGATATCAGCCTGGAATCGGTGCGCAGCCAGGTCGAGGAGATCGTCGGCAAGGGCCAGGAAACGCGAGCGGGGCACATCCCGTTCACACCCCGGGCCAAGAAGGTGCTCGAGCTGTCGCTGCGGGAGTCGCTGCAGCTTGGCCATGACTACATCGGCACCGAGCACATCCTGCTCGGCCTGATCCGCGAGGGCCACGGCGTTGCCGCGCAGGTGCTTGTCCGGATGGGCGCTGACCTGAGCCGGGTCCGGCACCAGGTCATCCTCGTCCTTGAGGGTTATGAGGGCAGCAGTGCGCGACGCGAGGCCCGGCGGAGCGCGGTGACGCGTGACCACCTGCTGATCGAGGTGCAGACCACGCTGGCCACGATCGCGGAGCGGCTTACCGTCATCGAGCGCCATCTCGGCCTCCCGGGCGGCCGGGGGTCTCCCGGCGGCAAGCCCGCGGCCGCGGGGGACCAGCCAGCGCCCGGCGACCTGCCGGCCGCGTCGAGCGGCCAGCCAGCGGCCCCGGCCGGCAATCCGGCCGCGGGCGACCAGCCCCCGCTCCCCGGCGACAACCCGGCCAGCGGCGAGTAAGCGGGCCCGGCCGCCAGGGCAGGGACTCGCGGATCCGGATCAGTGCGTCGGGCGGACCAGGTCCAGCCGGTAGGCCCGCTGCGCTGTGCCGCGGAACACCGCGTCCTTTTCCGCCCCGCTCAGGCCGGCCGTCAGGGACCGCGCGGCCGCGTGAACGTCGGCATAGCGCGCGTTCACCGTGCAGACCGGCCAGTCCGAGCCGAACATGAGCCGGTCCGGCCCGAACCCGGCCAGCGCGAGGTCGTAGTACGGGCGCATGTGCGCGGTCGGCGGACCGCCGCCGGTCCCGGCCGGGCTTCCCGGGGCGGCGCTCGCCGAGGATGCCGGAGAGCTTGGCCACCGTGTTCGGCAGGGCCGCGAAGCCGCGGAACGCGTTCGCCCACACCTCATCGACCTCGCCGGCCAGGTCGGGGTTGCCCAGGTGGTCGAGCACGAACGTGAGTTGCGGCGTGGCCGCGGCCGCGGCGACCGCGGCCGGAAGATGCCGGGGCTCGCAGACCACGTCGAAGACCAGCCCGGCCGCGGCCACGGCGGCGAGCCCGTGCAGCACGGCCGGGCGGGCCAGCCAGTCCGGGTCGGGCTCGATCAGCACCGGGTGACGGATCCCGGCCAGGAACTCGCCGCCGGGAAGGCCGCGGAGCGTGGCGAGCGCGTCGCCCACCCCCGGCGCCTCGAGGTCGACCCAGCCGACCACGCCGGCGACCAGGCCGCGCCGTCGCGGCCAGCGCGAGCATCTCCGGCGTCTCGCCCGGCTCCACCACGGTCTGGACCAGCACGGTGGAGGTCACGCCCTGGGCCGCGGCCTCAGGCTCGAGGTCCGGCAGCAGGAAGTTGCGGCGCAGCGAGTCCAGGCCGGGCTGATCGAGCCACGGCTGAGGGCGCACGGACAGATCCCAGACGTGGTGGTGTGCATCGATGATGGTCATGGGGTGCTCACAATCCCAGGTCATCTAGCTGCTTGTGCAGGTCGGCCCGCGGGCCGCCGCCGAACTGCGTGGGAGGGCGCCCCGGCCCGGATCGCGACCCGCGCGGGACCCCCGGCCGCCGGTCCCGGAACACCCAGCCGGATGCTATGCCTCCCACCAGGCCGCCGACGTGTGCCTGCCAGCCGATCCCGGCCTGAGGCAGCAGCACGGTGAACTGATAGGCGAAGCAGAGCGCCATCACCGCGCCGATCAGCATGTCGATCGGGTGCCGGTCGAAGAACCCGCGCACCATGATGTAGCCGAAGTACCCGAAGACCACCCCGCTGGCCCCGGCCCCGACCGCTCCCCGGGCTCTCGAAGAACCAGGCCCCCAGCCCGCTGGTCAGGATGACCACGAGGGTCACGCCGAGGAACTTGGTCACCCCCCGGTAGGCGGCCAGGAAGCCGAAGATGAACAGCGGGCCCGAGTTCCCCTCGATGTGGGCCCAGCTGAAGTGCAGGAACGGCGCCGGACAGGATGTCCGGGAGGCTGCCGGGATCGCGGGGCCGGATGCCGTAGGAGAACGTGAGCTGGTAGTGACCGGCCCAGTTGACGATCTGGATGAGCCAGATGAGCGCGAGGAAGCCGACCATCACGAACAGCGCCTTGCGCGCCTCGGCCAGCACCGTCTCCGCATCGCCCGCACCCAGGTCCCACGCCCGCCTGCGCCGGCGGGCCCATACCGCCCTTACCGGTGACCGGCCCGGTACCGCCCGGTCCCGGCTCGGAGCCCGGGCTGTTACTCATTGTCACCCCTTGTCCGGCCGGTTCATGGACCGCTGAATGCGAACTGCATCCCTGGATTCAGGGTATGCCCGGCGTGTCTTCGCAAGTATCTGCGCTGCAGTTGTGATCACAGGATGGCGTCCTTACGCCCAGTAATTGTTACAGTACGCGTTGCCTAACTGTGATCTGCGGAACACAAATTCCTCCGTTTCCAACACAACTTTTTCTGCGGAAACGCTTGGTCGGTTCCTGTCCTTCTGGCAACGTAGTGCGGCGACGGTACTGGACCAGATGCGAGGGTTTCTGCCCTCGCCACCCAGTGGTACCGCAATGGGCCGAACCGTCATGACTCGCTGCCCTGGTTACCGCAGCGGTCTGCGCGCTGGGCGTTCCGCCTCGCTGCGCTTGGCCGACGGAAGGACCGCATTGTCAGAGCACGGAGGCGGGCTCCCGCTAAGCGCCGCAAGCGCAGGCGGATTAGCTTTCTCCTGGTCACGACGCTGACCGCGCTAGTGGCAATCGCAGCGGGCGTTCTTGTCGCCATAGTGCGCGCGGGCACAGGTACCGATCCGGCGGCGGCGGCCCTGGCCGCGATCCCGGGCAGCAAGACCGGGGCCCTGCTGGTGCAGGAACGCCAGCAGATGATCCTCGTGGATGCCGCATCGAAGACGCTGAGCATGGTCGGCGCCCCCAAGCTGGCCAAGCGCCCGGTGACATCGATCGGCGGTGGCGTCCAGCTCGATCGTCAACGCGCCGCCGCCCGACCCGGGAACGGCCCAGGCCATCGCCTTCCAGATGCTGCCCTCGTTCGGCTTCACCCCGCAGAGCACGGAGTACAGCTGCCTGAACAGCATCTGGACCAGGGAGAGTGGCTGGCGCTGGAGCGCCGAGAACGCCAGCGGCGCCTACGGCATCCCGCAGGCGCTGCCCGGGGACAAGATGGCCAGCGCGGGCGCAGACTGGCAGACCAACCCGGCGACGCAGATCAAGTGGGGCCTGGGCTACATCAAGGAGCAGGTACGGGACCCCCTGCTCCGCGTGGTCGTTCTGGCAGGCGAACGGCTTCTACTAAGTCAGATCACGGCGCGGACACGGCCTTCACTGTGCGTGGTTTCCCTCCCTATCCGCTACGGGGAGAAAGCCAAACTAGCTGTGGGTAGTCGGCCTTGCTTCGTGCCGATGGTAAGCACCGGGCATCGGCCCTAGAGCTAATGCCACGCGGTAATCCCGACTGTTGATAGCGCTGCGTTACTTACTGTGCGGGAAGAGTAATAGGTGATGTGACTCCGATCTGCCAGAATAGGACGAACATCTCAACGGGGGACAGGCGGATGTGATCTACGTCATACGGATTCTCGGCAGATTCCGGCCACGCACCTGGTGAACATTCGGCAGTGTGGTTGGCCGACAGCACCCAGCGTGCGTGATGGTTGCCCCGAGCAACTTGTCGCCCTGATCCTGCGTCGCGTCTGTACGCCGCTGCCAGCATCCGGTCCCTGTGACCCTGGCAGCGTCACCGGGTGAAAGCCGAGCACGCATTATGTGCCCGACCAAGGGATCATTTTGTCCCGCATTCATCGCCGTATCCCTCCTAAGCACAGAAAGCCTTCGAAACTCACACTCGCGGTCACGAGCTCAACCGTCCTGGTGGCTGCGGCGGCCGCCAGCGTAGTGATGTTGTGGCCGGCCAACTCGGCGGACGCTGGCAGCTCGTTAACATCCGCTCAGGTCCACACGAATTCGGGCCAGAAGGCGCAGATCCCCCACGTCGCCGTCGCTGCGCAACTGCGGCTGGAGAACGCGGTGCGCGCCGTCCAGTTCAAGACGGTTCAGCAGAAGGTCGCCCAGCAGGCGGCGGCCAGGCGGGCGGCGGCCAGGCGGGCGGCGGCGCGCAAGGCCGCCGAAGCAGCCGCAGCGCAGCGGGCGGCCGAGCAGCAGCAAGCCCAGCAGGCCCCGGCCCCCGCGCCTTCGCCCGCGCCCGTGGCTCCCGCGGGGTCGGCACAGCAGATCGCCGCGGGCATGCTCGGATCCTACGGCTGGTCATCGGGCCAGTTCTCGTGCCTCGTCTCGCTCTGGAACGTGGAGAGCGGCTGGAATGCGACCGCCACCAACCCCTCGTCCGGGGCGTACGGGATCCCGCAGGCGCTGCCGGGCTCGAAGATGGCCAGTGCCGGGGCCGACTGGCAGACGAACGCCGCCACCCAGATCCGCTGGGGCCTGGACTACATCAAGTCCGTCTACGGATCGCCGTGCGGTGCCTGGGGCCACGAGCAGGCCGACGGCTGGTACTGACCGCCGCCGTCCGAATGACGCAGCGGCCCCCTGGCCCGGGCCAGGGGGCCGCTGCCCATAGGCCCCAGGGCCCGTCCGGGCGCAGCGGTCTACGGCAGTGGCCGGAAGGTCCGCAGCACCTGGCGGAACGCCGCCGCCGCACCAGGGAACGCGATGGCGGGTGCGGAGACAGACAGCACGTAGGGTTGCGTACCGGCTCTGGTGTTGATGCTCGCGAACAGCTCGAGGACTCCGATCCGGCGCATCACGTCCTGCCGCCAGCTGAACCTCCAGGTGGCGGACGGAAAGTGCAGGTACGTCCCGGGCCTGATCGCGATGAGACGGTAACCGGGGTACAGGCCCTGCCGCTCCGCGCGGCCTTGCTCGGCGCTGGCTTCCTGCCGCGGCTGCGGGCTGGTGAAACGCGCCAGGTTGATCTCGATAACGGAGTCTCCCGCGGGAGCCTTCAGGTAGGTGGCGAGCCCATGCTGGGTCATCTGCCAGGAAGCGGGGGCCGCGATCTGGAAGCCCGCCACCGTGCCCGTGCTCGCGGCGGGGATCCGGAGCCACCGGTATCCGGCCGGAGCGGGACCGCGGCCTGCGCTGTTCCCGGCGGGTCCGGTGCTGCCG
The DNA here is from genome assembly GCA_963739645.1 of uncultured Actinomycetota bacterium. Classification (GTDB taxonomy): domain Bacteria; phylum Actinomycetota; class Actinomycetes; order Streptosporangiales; family Streptosporangiaceae; genus JASHPR01. Next base: position 14,132 of record CAVUBM010000018.1, on the reverse strand, counting down.
TGCGCGGCCTGGGTCGCGCCGGCCGCGCGCTGGGCGCGCCCACGGTATGCGAGTACGCCGACCAGCCCACCACGGCCGCGGCGGCTGCGACCGCCACCGCGACCACGGTGAACGCAGGCGGCTGACGCCGTCGGTGCCGGTGCGGCCGTAGCGCCGGGCCGGGCCCGGGCGGTGCGGGCTGGCCGGCCACGATGCCAGGGGCAGGCGGCGGCCACGGCGGGCCGGCGGCCCCGGGCTGGGCGGCGAATGCGGCCTGGTCAGGGAACGCGGCCTGGTCAGGGACCGCGGGCTGGTCCAGGAACGCGGGCTGGTCCAGGAACGCGGGCAGCTCCGCGGGCGCGGGCAGCCCGTCATATGCCAGCGGCCCCGCCGGCCCGGGCAGGTCGGGCGGGAACGCCAGGTCAGGGACCTCGTGGACGTCAGCGAAGGCCGGGGAGCCGTTGGCGCCCGGGATATCGGCCGGATACGCCGGGCCCGCCTTGGCCTGCGCGATCGCGTCGGCCAGCAGCGCGGCGGCCGCCGCCGCGTCGGGGCGAGCCCACGGGTCGGTCTGCAGCAGCGCGTCGATGACCGGGCCGAGCGGGCCCGCCGACGGCGCCCGCGGAGCGGCCTCGGTGAGCACACCCGCGGTGATGACCTGCGAACCGCCGGGCCGCGCGAACGGGCCGCGGCCCTCCACGGCCGTGTACAGGGTCGCGCCGAGCGACCACAGGTCCGACGCCGGGGTCGCGGGCTGGCCGCGAACCCGCTCGGGCGCGGTGAAACCGGGCGTCCCGAACACCATCCCGGCCTGCGTCTGGCCGGGGTCGTCGTCGAAGGTGGCAATGCCGAAGTCGGTCAGCACGGTCCGGTCGTCGGTGCTGAGCAGCACGTTGGCGGGCTTGACGTCCCGGTGCAGGACTCCGGCGGCGTGGGCGCAGGCGAGCGCGCTCAGCAGGTCCCCGCCGACCCGGGCCGCCTGCAGCGGCGGCAGCGGGCCGTCCTCGACGATCAGGCGGTCGAGCGGCCGGGCGGGCACGAGCTCCATCACGATCCAGGGGCTGCCGTCCTCCTCGACCACGTCGAACACCGTGACCAGGTTCGGGTGGTTGAGCCGTGCCGCAGCCTTGGCCTCGCGGAGCGTCCGCTGGTAGATGGCCTCGTTCTCGGCCGCGGTGGCCAGCCCCGCGGCGCGGACCTCCTTGATGGCGACCTCACGGTCGAGAAGCTCGTCCCTGCCCCGCCAGACGATCCCCATGGCCCCGCGGCCGATCGGCTCCAGCAGCCGGTAGCGCCCGGTGACCAGATGCCCGTTCGTGACAGCGTGCATGCCCGGACGGTACCCACTGAGCCAGCGATATTCCTGAGAGCCGGATGTGAATTCAGCACACGTTCGCTGCGTCCCCCGCCGTCCGGTTTATCCCGGCCATTCATCCGCCTGGCCCGGCGGCCGGGCCATGGCCAGGACATCGAGCGCGGTGTCCAGCTGCGCCTCGGTGAGATCGCCGCGGTCGACGTGCCCGCGCGCGATCACCACCTCCCGGATGGTCTTGCCCGTCTCCAGCGCCTCATGCGCCACGGCGGCCGCCGCTTCGTAGCCGATGAACGGGTTCAGCGCGGTCACGATCGAGGGTGAGGACTCGGCCAGCCGGCGCAGCCGGGCCGGGTCCGCCGTGATCCCGCTGACGCACCGGTCCGCGAGCAGCCGCGAGGCAGACGCCAGCAGGGTGATCGAGTCGAGCAGGTTCTGCGCGATCACGGGCATCATCACGTTCAGCTCGAAGTTGCCCGCCGCGCCGCCGAACGTGACCGCCGCGTCGTTCCCGATGACCTGGGCGCAGACCTGGCACACGGCCTCGCAGATCACCGGGTTGACCTTGCCCGGCATGATCGACGAGCCCGGCTGCAGGTCGGGAATCCGGATCTCGGCCAGCCCGGTCCGGGGCCCGGAGTTCATCAGCCGCAGGTCATTGCAGATCTTGTACAGCGCTACGGCGATCGTGCGCATCACGCCGCTGGCTGCCACCAGCGCGTCCCGCGCCCCGGCCGCCTCGAAGTGGTTCCTGGCCTCGGTCAGCGGCAGGTCCAGGTCCGCGGCCAGGCGGCCGATGACCGCGGCGGCGAACCCCGGCGGCGCGTTCAGGCCGGTGCCCACCGCGGTGCCGCCGAGCGGCAGCTCGCCGATGTCGGAGAGCGCCCCCGCGGCCCGCTCGGCCCCGTGCCGCACCGCGGCCGCGTACCCGCCGAACTCCTGGCCGAGCGTCACCGGCGTGGCGTCCATCAGGTGCGTGCGGCCGCTCTTGACCACGTCGGCGAACTGGGTGGCCTTGTCGTCGAGCGCCTCCGCCAGGTGGTCGAGCGCGAGCAGCAGCGACCGCTTGATCTGCCGGGCCGCGGCGATGTGGATCGCCGATGGGAACACGTCGTTCGACGACTGCGAGGCGTTGACGTGGTCGTTCGGGTGGACCCGGCGGCCCAGCCGGCGCGCGGCCAGCGTCGCGATGACCTCGTTGGCGTTCATGTTGGAGGAGGTCCCCGAACCGGTCTGGTACACGTCGATGGGGAACTGATCGTCGCGCTCCCCCCGCGCGACCTCTGCGGCCGCGTCGTGGATCGCCTGAGCCAGGTCCGCGTCCAGCACGCCGAGCTCGCCGTTGACCGCCGCCGCGGCGCCCTTGATCGAGCCCAGCGCGCCGATCAGCGCCCGCGGCAGCCGTTCGCCGGACACCGGGAAGTTCTCGACCGCCCGCTGCGTCTGCGGGCCCCACAGGGCGTCGGCGGGCACCAGGACCTCGCCCATCGAGTCGTGCTCGGTGCGGAACCCGGCCGTGTCGGCCATGGGCCAGCCTCCTAGCTGGGTGCGGAACCGATGGTCAGAATAGGCAGCGGCTGCTTCGCGGTCGTGACATCGCCACTGTGCTGGCCCGGGGGACGACCCCCGGAACCCCCGAAGAAGTCGTTGCCCTTGTCGTCCACGACGATGAACGCGGGGAAGTCACGGACCTCGATCTTCCAGACCGCCTCCATGCCGAGCTCGGGGTACTCGAGCACGTCCACCTTGGTGATGCAGTCCCGGGCCAGCCGGGCCGCCGCGCCGCCGATCGAGCCCAGGTAGAACCCGCCGTGCTTCCGGCACGCCTCGGTCACCGCGGCCGACCGGTTCCCCTTGGCCAGCATCACCATCGACCCGCCCGCGGCCTGGAACTCGTCTACGTACGAGTCCATCCGCCCCGCCGTGGTCGGCCCGAACGAGCCGGACGCGTACCCTTCCGGGGTCTTGGCCGGCCCCGCGTAGTACACCGCGTGGTCGCGCAGGTAGGCGGGCATCGGCTCGCCCCTGGCCAGGCGTTCGGAGATCTTGGCGTGCGCGATGTCGCGGGCCACCACCATCGGCCCGGTCAGCGACAGCCGGGTCTTGATCGGGTACCGGGACAGATCGGCCCGGATCTCCGCCATCGGCCGGTCCAGGTCGATCCGCACCACGTCGGCGTCGAGCTCCTGCTCCTCGGCGTCCGGCAGGTACTGCGCCGGGTCGGCCTCCAGCCGCTCCAGGAACACCCCGTCCCGGGTGATCTTGCCGAGCGCCTGCCGGTCGGCCGAGCACGACACCGCGATCGCCACCGGGCACGATGCGCCGTGCCGCGGCAGCCGGATGACCCGCACGTCGTGGCAGAAGTACTTGCCGCCGAACTGCGCCCCGATCCCGGTCCGGCGGGTGATCTCCAGCACCTGCTGCTCGAGCTCCGGGTCGCGGAACCCGTGCCCCGAGGCCGACCCGCCCGTGGGCAGGGTGTCCAGGTACCTGGCGGAGGCGTACTTGGCCGTTTTCAGCGCGAACTCAGCGGTGGTGCCCCCGACCACGATCGCCAGGTGGTACGGCGGGCACGCCGCCGTGCCCAGGGAACGGATCTTCTGCTCGAGGAACGCCAGCAGCGCGTCCGGGCTGAGCACCGCCTTGGTCTCCTGGTACAGGTACGACTTGTTCGCCGAGCCGCCGCCCTTGGCCATGAACAGGAACTTGTACTGGTCGCCGTCGGTGGCGTACAGCTCGATCTGGGCCGGCAGGTTGCTGCCGGTGTTCTTCTCCTCCCACATGGTCAGCGGCGCGAGCTGGGAGTAGCGCAGGTTCAGCGTGGTGTAGGCGTCGTAGACGCCGCGGGCGATGTGCTCCTCGTCGCGCCCGGAGGTGAGCACCCGCTGGCCGCGCTTGCCCATCACGATCGCGGTGCCCGTGTCCTGGCACATCGGCAGCACCCCGCCCGCCGCGATGCACGCGTTCTGCAGCAGGTCACGGGCCACGTAACGGTCGTTGGCCGAGGCCCCGGGATCGTCCAGGATCGCCCGCAGCTGGCGCAGGTGACCGGGCCGGAGCAGGTGCGCGATGTCGCGCATGGCGGTGCTGGTCAGCTGGGTCAGCGCACCCGGGTCAACCCGCAGGAATTCCTTCCCGAACGCAACGTCCACGCCGACTCCGTCCACATCAAGCTGGCGGTACTCGGTGGTGTCCTCGCCGGTCGGGAGCAGGTCGGTGTAGGAGAACTCGGGCATCTGCGGGCACATCCTTGTGGGCCGTCGTCGGGGAACTGTCTCATCGTAGATCGGCGGCGCGGTGCCGGTGCCGGCCGGCGGCGCGGCCGGGCGGGGTGCATGTATGTCGTTTACCTGGGTAGCTGGAGGCCTCAGCCCTGGCTGCCCGAGACGCATAAGGCGAGGATGTGGATATGACCAGCATTCCCGAAGTCAGCCAGCACGACGTCGACCTGGCCGAAGCGGCCCGCCAGCTGGAGCTGGCGGTGCACGATTCCCAGGTCGCCTACGACTGTGTCGGCCTGGGCCACCTGGAGCGCGCCCACGAGCACGCGATCACCGCGCGCGCCGCGACCGACGCCGCCGAGGCCATCCTGCGCGCCGCTCTCCGCCCGGACGCGCACGTCATCCCGCCCGACGAGGCCTTCGCTCCCGAGTAAGGCCGGCCGGGCTCAGCGGGCCAGGCGCGGGAGCAGCAGCGCTGACACGGTGACGCCGGCCGCGGTGGCGAAGATAGCGCCTTGGCGCACGGGCGTTCGTTGGCGGTGGGCCCGCGATTGCGGCGCGGGTCTGCCGGCCGCGGCCCCTCAGCGTGCCGCGGAGTCGCTGCCTGCGCCGGGTTCTGGACCGGCCTCAGGGACCGTGGCGCGCACCCGGGCGATGAGCGCGCGCGCGGCCGGGCTGGCCGGCCCTTCGGAACGCCAGGCGAACGCGACCTCGCCCCGCAGGGTAGGCGTGATCGCGATCGCGTGCAGCTCCCCCCGGCGCGCGTCGGTGATGGACTGGGGCACGATCGCCACCCCGAGACCGCGGGCGGCGAGTTGCGCGACCACGCGCGGGTCGCCGGCCTCGAACGCGACCAGCGGCCGGAGCCCGGCCGCGGCGAAGGCCTCATCCACGCACGCCCGCAGGCCGGTCCCGCACGGCAGGCTGATGAGCGCGCGGCTGGCCAGGGCCTTCAGCGTGATCGTGGACCGGGCCGCGAGGGCATCGCCGGGGCTGACGGCCGCGACCAGTGGCTGGCTGGTCACCACGTGGATCCCGATGCCCGGTGGCGCGGAGGTGCCGATGCTGATGAAGGCCATGTCGAGCCGGCCCGTGTCCAGCCCGTCGATCAGGTCGTCGGTATTGGCCGCGGTGAGGCTGATCTCCACGGCCGGGTGGTCGGCGTGAAAGCCGGCGATCAGCCCGGGCAGGTCAACCTCGGAGGACGGCATCGAGGTGAGGGTCCCGATGGTGACGTGCCCGCGCAGCAGCCCGGTCAGCTCGTCGACCGCCAGCCGAGCGCCGGCCACGGCCGCCAGCGCGGCCCGGGCGTAGGGGAGCACGGCGGCCCCTGCCGCGGTGAGCCGCACGGTCCGGCCCGAGCGGTCCAGCAGGTCCTGGCCGAGCTCCCGCTCGAGCCGCCGGATCTGCGCGCTCACGCCCGGCTGGGCCACGTGGACCCGCGCGGCGGCCCGGGTGAAGTTCGCCTCCTCGGTCACGGCCACGAAGTACTCCAGCTGCCTCAGCTCCATCACAAGCACCCCGCCCGCCTCACGTAACACCGGCCTGCCACATGCCCATAACCACGGATTCTAGAACCGAGCCTTATAAGACGCCCAGGGCATACCTGGCGCCTGCGCGCGCGGCTGTTGACAGCCATCCCCGCGCTTAGCCGGCAACAGCACCGCAAACCTGACGCACCGGCCCCAGCCGCCACACTGCCTGAAGGGTGCGCTCGGCGTGGATGTACCGGAAGGGTCGTTCCTGCGACCCTTCCGGTACATCCACGCGTCCGGTGAGGCGAGCGGGTCTGGCCCGGGGGTCAGGTGGAGCGGGGAGGCACGGCGGAGTCGGCCCCCTGCTGGGCGCCGTTGGCCGTCTCCTGGCCGTGGCCCGCCGTCTGCTGGCCGTGGCCCGCCGCCGCATTCCCGCTGGCGCCCGCTGGCTGGCCGGAGCCGTTCGCTGGCTGGCTGCTGCCCGCGGCCGCCTGGCCGGCCGCCGGGGCCGGGGCCGGGGCACCTGCGTCGGCGGTTGCGACGGACTGCTCGTCATGCACGTAGCGGCCGCCGCGCATCAGGGACGCACCCGCTGCGATCACCAGGAACACGATCGCCGTGCTGAACACGATCACCAGGCCGTGGTGGAACGGGCCGGTGAGCAGCTGCGGGAAGAACTGCTTCCCGGTCAGCACGGCGGCCTGGGCGGGAGGCAGCTGCTGGAGCACCCCGGTCGGGCCCAGCAGCTGGTGCACCGGGTTGTAGCCGAGGAACGCGGCGAACAGGCTGGCCACCGGGGGCGCCTGCCCGATCTGATGCGCGATCGCGTGCGGCACGCCGTGCGCGGTCAGCCCGTTGGTCAGCGTGGTCGGCAGCGTGCTGGCCAGCCCGGCGATCATCAGCGAGAAGAAGATGCCGATGGACAGCACGAAGCCGGAGTTCTGGAACGTGGCCAGCATGCCGGACGCGGCGCCGCGCTGCCGCGCCGGGACGCTGTTCATGATCGCCGCGGCGTTCGGCGCGGAGAACAGCCCCATGCCCGCCCCGGCGATGAAGATCAGGGTGGCGAACGCCGGGTAGTCGAAGTCAGTCGGCAGGAAGATCAGCCCGGCGAACGCCGCGGCCGAGACCAGCAGCCCGCCGGACGCGAACGCGCGCGCGCCGTGCTTGTCGGACAGCTTGCCCGACAGCGGCCCGAACACGACGAAGCCGCAGGTCAGCGGCAGCAGATAGATGCCTGACCACAGCGGCGTGTCCTTGAAGGCATAGCCGTGCAGGACCAGCCAGATCCCCTGCAGCCAGATGATCAGCATGAACTGCAGCCCGCCCCGGGCGATCGAGGCCAGCAGGGTGGCCGCGTTGCCCGCGGCGAACGCCCGGATCCGCAGCAGCTTCAGGTCGAACATCGGCTGCTTGATCCGCAGCTCGGTAAGGCAGAACGCGATGAGCAGCGCCACCCCGCCGAACACGCCGACCAGCACCAGCGGGTTGGTCCAGCCCATCGAGTGCCCGCCGTACGGGATCAGCCCGTAGGTGATCCCGACGAGAATCCCGATCAGGCCCAGCCCGAACAGGACGTTGCCGAGCCAGTCGATCTTCGCAGGAGTCCGGGCCCCGGCCTCCTGGAGGCTGAGATAGGACCAGATCGTGCCGCCGATACCGATGGGCACCGACACGATGAACACCAGGCGCCAGTCGACGGCCGCCAGCACGCCGCCCAGGATCAGGCCGATGAACTGGCCGGAGATGCCCGCCACCTGGTTGATGCCCATCGCCATGCCCCGCTGGTCGGCGGGGAAGGCGTCGGTCAGGATCGCGGGGGAGTTGGCCATCAGCATCGCGCCGCCCACGGCCTGGATGACCCGGAAGCCGATCAGCCACAGCGCGCCGGCGGGGCCGGTCAGCGGGTCGAACGGGAGCGCGAGCGCGCCGAGCCCGAAGACCGCGAAGCCGATGTTGTACATGCGCACCCGGCCGTAGATGTCGCCGAGGCGGCCGAGCGTGACCACGAGCACGGCCGACACGACCAGGTAGCCCATCAGCATCCAGAGCAGGTAGCTGACATTGCCGGGAGTCAGCGGGTTGAGCTTGATCCCGCGGAAGATGGCAGGCAGCGAGATGATCACGATGGAAGCGTTGACGGTTGCCGCCAGCATGCCCAGCGTGGTGTTGGACAGCGCCACCCACTTGTAGTTCTCGCTCCGGACCCGGGACGCTGGCCCCCTGATGGTCCTCGCTGCCGCGCCGCCGCCGTTCGCGGGCTCACCCACCGCGCCGTTCCCCTTTGCTCAGGGTGGATACTTGCTTTGACCAAACTAACAGACCATCCGGGCGGCGAGTAGCCGGGCGGAATGGTGCTGCCGTGTCCCGCCGAAGCGCCAGAGTCTTGTTATCTTCTGGTTGTGACGTCCCGACCCGGCCCCCGTGATCTGCGGGCCTCTGACGCGGACCGCGAGCGGGTCATCGCGCTGCTCAACGAGGCGGCCGGGGATGGCAGGCTGACCCTCGGCGAGCACTCAGAACGGGTGGAGCACGCGTATACGGCCCGCACGCTCGGCGAGCTTGCCCCGCTCACGGCCGACCTGGCCCTGCCGTCGGCGCAGCCCATCCGGCTGGACTCGCGGCGGCCGGTGGCCGGCATCTTCGGCCGCGAGCGCCGCGACGGGCGCTGGGTGGTGCCCGAGCGGCTCATGGTGACCGCGGTCTTGGGCGAGGTCGTCCTGGACCTGCGCCAGGCGCTGCTGCAGAGCCAGCGGACCACCATCGTCGCCACCTTGTTCGGCGGCACGGTGCAGCTGATCGTGCCCGACGGGATCACGGTCGAGGTGACCGGCACGGCCGTCCTGAGCCGGCAGAGCGGCGAGCCTGGCCTGAGGCAGGCGAACCCCGGGCAGCCGGAGATGCCGGTAATCGAGGTACGCGCGATGTCAGTCGGCGGCCGGGTGAAAATTGTCCGGCCGCGGCGGTCCCGGTGGCGGGACGCGCTCAATCGCCGTCGAAGTTGACCGCGCTGTAGACGCTCAGCTTCCAGAGTTGGTGCTCGCTGTAGATGTTGCGCAGCGTGCCCGACCGCGCGCGCATGACCAGCGAGTGCGTGGTAGCGCCGCCGGACCGGTACCGCACCCCGGTCATCAGCTCGCCGTCGGTGATCCCGGTGGCCGCGAAGAACGCGTCGTCCGACGTGACCAGGTCGTCGGTGGTGAGCACCCGGTCCAGGTCATGGCCGGCCGCGATGGCCCGGTCGCGTTCCTCGTCGTCGCGGGGCTCAAGCCTGCCCAGGATGACCCCGCCCAGGCATTTGATCGCGCAGGCGGCGATGATGCCCTCGGGGGTGCCCCCGATCCCGAGCAGCAGGTCGATGCCGGTGCCCGCGCGCGCGGCCATGATCGCGCCGGCGACGTCACCGTCGGTGATCAGCTTGATCCGCGCGCCGGCGGCGCGTACCTCCTCGATCAGGCCCTGATGCCGCGGCCGGTCCAGGATGATCACGGTGACGTCGTGCGAGGAGCAGTGCTTGGCCCGCGCGACCGCGGCGATGTTCGCGGCCGGCGACGCGTTGATGTCCACCACGCCGGCCGCTTCCGGGCCGGTGACCAGTTTGGACATGTAGAAAACCGCCGACGGGTCGTACATCGACCCGCGAGCGCTGACGGCGATGACCGAAATGGCGTTCGGCATGCCGTTGGCCGTCAGCCTGGTGCCGTCGATCGGGTCCACGGCCACATCGCAGGCCGGGCCGCTGCCGTCCCCCACCTGCTCGCCGTTGTAGAGCATGGGCGCGCGGTCTTTCTCGCCCTCGCCGATCACGACCACGCCGTTCATCGACACCGTGTTGATCAGCAGCCGCATCGCGTTCACGGCCGCGCCGTCGGCGCCGTTCTTGTCGCCCCGGCCCACCCACCGGGCCGCGGCCATGGCACCGGCCTCGGTCACCCGGGCCAGCTCGAGCGCGAGGTTTCGGTCAGGGGCGTGCCGGGCGGGCGGCTCGGGCACTGCCTCCTGGCCGGACGCATCGGCGGGTACGGTCGGCTCGCTGGGCGGGGCCAGCTGGCTCGACATGGCCGGCCCAGGTCCGGCCGGCGCGGCAGCAGGCTGATTCTCGGTCACTGGGACGCCTTCCCGTTGTCGTGATGAAATCTTATGCATCGGGCAGTTCGGCGTAGCCTGGATGCCTGACCGGCCAGGTCATGGAGGGGTGCTGCGAATCCGCATGACAACAGACCAGGCACAGCCGATAGAGCAGGCACAGCCGATCCAGAAGACGTCCGAGCGGGGCGCCGCGACCAGGACCGCGCTGCTCGCGGCGGCCCGGCATGTGTTCACGACCGAGGGCTACGCCCAAGCAGGCGTGACCGGCATCGTGAACCGGGCACGCGCCAGCGTGGGCAGCCTTTACCACCATTTCTCCGGCAAGGCCGACCTGTATCTCACGTTGTTTGAGGAACTCAACAACGAGCAGGCCGACCGAACCCGGCGCGCCGTTCGCGGCGCCCGCGATGCCGGGATAGCCGATCCGCAGCAGCTGTTCCTGGTCGGCGCGCGGGAATACCTGGACGTATGCATGGAGCAGCGCGAGCTGCTCCGCTTGTTCGTCAGCGGCGACGGCCCGCCCGGCTTCGACCCGCTGCGGCAGCGGCGGATTGCTGACTGGGTGAGCATGAACACCGAGTTCTTTGTCCGCAGCGGAGAGCCGCTGGACGAGGCGGTGGCGATCGTGATGACCGGCGCGATCGGGCTCTGCGCGGCCGAACTCTCGCTGAGCGCCGACGCCGCACGGACCCGGAAGATAGCCGACGGCGTGATCGAGGTGCTGTCCCGGCTGGAGCGGCCGCCTTCTAAGCGCTCCCGGTAGCCGGGCCGTGAGGCCGGGTGCCGCACGCGGGCCAAAGCGGGTCAGAACGGCGCGGACGGGTCGCTGCCCTCGTCCCGCTGCGTCATCGCTTCCGCCAGCCGGGCCCGCGCACCCTCGAGCCAGTCGGTGCAGATCTCGGCCAGGCGCTCTCCGCGCTCCCACAGCTGCAGCGACTGTTCCAGGGTCAGCCCACCCGCCTCAAGACGCTTGACCAGCTCAGTCAGCTCATCACGCGCCTGCTCGTAGGGCGGCCGCTTGGCCCCGGGCTTCGCTTCCCGAGCGCCATCCGCGCCATCGGCTGCCGTCACGATCTCACCCTAGTGCAGCACCTCCGCGTCATAACCCCGCGCCGGGCGGCCGGCTAGGATCATCGCCCCATGTGCGGCCAGCAGGCGGACAGTGAGCAGGGTGAGGCCGTGCTGAGCCAGGCGGCCGCCGCCTACCGGCGAGCCCTCGGCTCCCGCCTGGTCGCCGGCTACGCGCTGGGCAGCCTCGCCCACGGCGGCTTCAGCCCGCTGGTCAGCGACGTTGACCTCGGGATCATCCTGGCCGATCCGTCCCGGGCGGCCGATCGCCTGACCATCCGGAGAGTGGCCGGAGCCGTGCGAGCCGGGGGATCGGCGCTGCACGGGCGCCTGTCGGTGTTCTGGGGAACGCCAGCCACTCTGGCCGGCCAGGCGCGCGGCGGCCGGTTTCCCCCGCTGGACCGGCTGGACCTGCTCGAGTACGGCCGCCTGATCACCGGGCAGGACGCACGTCAGACGGTCGCCCGCCCGGACCAGGCCGAACTGCTCGTGGCAGGCGCCGAGTTCGCGCTGGGCTCCCTGGCCGGGGACCCCGCGCTGCCGGGCCGGCTGCGGGGCTGGGCTCATCTCCGCCTGCGCCCCGACAGTGCCGTAGCGGAGATCCGCACCCCGTCGCTGCTGGTCTCCCGTGGACCCAGACGGCTGACCAAGGTCGTGCTCTTCCCTGTGCGCTTTCTGTTCACCGCGCAGACCGGCCGCGTGGGCACCAATGACATCGCCGCCGAGCACTACCTGGCCAGTGCGCACCCTCTGGCCGCCGAACTCGTCACTGCGGCTCTGGGCTGGCGCCAGGAACCGCCGGCCGATAGCCAGGCCGGCGCGCTCGTGAGCCGGGAGCTCATCCCGCTCTATCTCCAGTACATCGACGACCACGTCGCGCGCCTGCGGACCGCTGGGTACCCCCGGCTGGCCGGAAAATTTTGCCGATGGCGAGACCGTCTAACGACCTGAGCTGGGGTTTCTCGGCACCAGCCCGCGCCGGTTAGCGACGGTCTAAGGCTCTAATTAGCTAGCGGCACGAATCCGGGTAATTACAGTCTGAGCACGATATGCTCGCCGGGTCGCGTTTCGGCATAGGTTCGGCGGCCGCCGACGCGTTGGCCAGATCCCCCCGCGCCTGTGCCTCGATGCCGGCCGTTTGCCGCGTTATCGCATGCCCGCTGGCAAGATCATTTGCCAGCTCTGCGGTTACGTAAGTGAACCCCCGCATCACTAGCCACGTTGTCAAACGCAACAGGTTTCGCCAGTCTCAACGCCTCGGAGGCAGCGTGCCTGAGCTGACTACGCCGTTCGGCCGGATGTGTCACACGGCGGCCCAACTCGGGATCATCGTGCTCGATGCGGCCGACGACCAGGGTCCCTGGTTGGGCCACGACACGGCGGCAATCGTCGCGTGCGGCGAGTGCATTGCCATCAACCCCGATATTGACGACGATGCCGTGCGCACCGACGTCCTCGCGATGGCCCTGGCGCTCACCTATGTCATGAGCCCCGGTCAGAACGGCCATGGGGGAGGTATCACGGCAACAGGCAACTTCGTCCTGATCAGCCTCACCCGCGTGGCCGGGCCGTCGCCGGGGCCGGGAGAGCTCGCGACCTTGATCGCGCGAGAACATGGCAGCGACACCCCGAACGCCGCGTTCGAGTACGCGGTGCCGGTGTTCAACTGACTGTGAGAATCCATCCCGCAGCCTTAGTGATTGCTGCTGCCGGCAGGCGGTTCGCCCGCTGAGCCCGGCGCCACCGGCCTCAGGCCAGTGTGATCTCGAAAAAGGCACCCTGGTCGTCGTGGACGATGCGCGCTGAGCCCGACCAGTCGGCGAAGGTCATCAGACCCACCCACTCCGCATCCAGGCCCGTCACCTGCCGCGGCTCGAAGCTGTCGACCTGAAACCGGGCGATCAGCGTGGCTGGTCCTCCTGGCGATGCCTGACGCTGCGCGTCATCGCCGCTGTCGGCTGCCGTCACGTTCTCACCCTAGTGCGGCCAGAGAGCTGGCTACGGTCCTGGCGGCCGGTCAGCGGTGACGGTCAGTTGGTCGTCGGCGAATCTGACCGTGAGCGATTCGTCCGGGTCGACGTCGGCAGCGGAACGAACCACGCTGGCGTCGCCGTGCTGCACGATCGCGTAACCGCGGCGCAGCGTGGCCGCGGGGGACAGGGCGACCAGCCGGGCCCGGGTGTGGCCCACATCGTCGTTCGCCCGGTCCAGGCTGGCGGACAGGCAGCGCCGCGCCCGCTGGGCCAGCGCCAACACCTGTTCCTGCTGCCTTTCAACCTCGCGTACCGGATTGGCCAGGGCAGGCCGGGACCGAATGGCGGACAGCCAGGACATCTCCCGGTCGAGCCTGCCCGCGAGGCACCTGCGGGCGCGGGTGCGGAGCTGGCCGATGAGAGCGAGCTGCTCGGACACGTCGGGCACCACCCGCCGGGCGGCGTCGGTCGGCGTCGACGCACGGACGTCGGCGACGTGGTCGAGGATCGGCGTGTCCTGCTCGTGGCCGATCGCGCTGACCACGGGTGTCGCGCACGCGGCCACCGCCCGGATCAGATCCTCGTCAGAGAACGGCAGCAGGTCCTCGATCGAGCCGCCGCCGCGAGTCACGATGATCACATCGACGTCCGGATCAGCGTCGAGTTCCCGCAGGGCCTCGATGATCTCGGTCACCGCGTACGAGCCCTGCACGGCAACCTGCATGACCCGGAACCGCACCGCTGGCCACCGCCGGGCAGCGTTTCTGAGCACATCACGCTCGGCCGCGGAATCGCGCCCGCAGATAAGGCCGACCACGCCGGGCAGGAAAGGCAGCGGCCGTTTCCGTTCCGGAGCGAAGAGCCCTTCCGCGGCCAGCGACCGGCGCAGCCTTTCCAGCCGGGCCAGAAGCTCACCTATCCCGACCGTCCGGATCTCCATCGCGGTCAGCGAAAACGAGCCCCTGGCCGTATTGAAGTCGGGCCGGGCCCAGATGACCACGCGTGCGCCCTCCGC
>CAVUBM010000017.1:0-3036 GCA_963739645.1 uncultured Actinomycetota bacterium | reverse complement strand
GCCCGCGGGCCCTGGCAATCACGAAGGGGTCGAAGGGAAGCTCGAAGATCATCGGTGCGGCTATCGCGCCGATGGCGGCACTGGCCAGCCTGGTCCTGAGGTCGGGGGACCTGCGCGAGATGATGATGACGAAGAGAACCGCGGCCGCCGTCAAGGTGACGGGGAGGATGGTTAGCCTGGGCGCGGTCACGCTCAGCCCACCCGCCTGAACGTCGTGAATCTCCTGCCGGAGGTAGATGGCCGAGCAGACCAGGAGCGCCGCTATCGAGGCAACCCAGGCCGCGATCATGGCGGCCCGGCCGGCGAGCCCAGGACGGGTGAACCGGATCGGCAGGGGCAACCAGATCCCGGCCAGGACCACGCCGCCCGCGGCGGCCAGCAGGCCGACGGCGAGCCAGATCCTGGCATCCCCGACGTAGCTGACCCACCTGTCGTACTGAGTCATGACGTCCACCTGCTCCCGCAAGCATGACAAGCCAGCCACACTCGTGCCACATCGAGATGAAACCAAGACCGGCACATGGTCATTCGCGTGCAGTCGTAGTGCGCGCACGGGTCACGGTCTGTGTTCCTGAGGCCGCCGTCCTCTGACAGATTCGGCGGCAAGCTGCTCATGTAACCCGGACCAGGCTCGGACAGGGCCCATCTCAGCGCCGGCGGCGGCGGGCGATCGAGCGCCGCCGGTAAGCCGGGCTCGTGCGGTGGGTTATTCGCCCAACGAGCTGACCAGCGGCATGTGCGGATGCCTGGAACGCCCGGGTCATTCTGTGCGGTACCGGATAGCTTGAAGGCACTCGTCGGGCTAGAGGACGGGTGGCGTGAAACCGAGGAGGCAGCAGGCCTTGAATTACGACCCGGAAGCTGCCGAGCGCGTCCGGCAACTGCTATCCAGCCGCGACGGCGTGGTGGAGAAGCGGATGGTCGGTGGCCTGTCGTTCCTGGTCAACGGCAATATGTGCTGTGGCATTACGGATAGGGCGCTCATGGTCCGGGTGGGCGCCAAGGGCCGGGAGCAGGCACTCCGGGAGCCGCACGTGCGGCCGATGCAGCTCGGCGGCCGGACCCTGTCCGGCTTCATCTGTGTCGAGCCTGCGGGCTTCGCTGCTGATGACGCGCTCGCTAGCTGGGTGCAGCGGGGACTCGACTTCGTGTCCGGGCTCCCAGCCAAGCCCGTCCGCGCCAGCCGATGACCAGCCAAGCCCCAGCCAGACCCGGCACCGGACGCCCTGCCCAAGGTGCACTCCAAGGCTCGCGCAAAGAACTCCTTCGCCCAGGTCAGCGCGCTACCTGCGGCAGATGAGTGCGTCCTGAATCACGCTTACGAGTCTCCGGAGAGCCCTTGTGTTTCGTTCTCCGCATTCGTTCGATGCAGGCGGTGGACGGCTGGATCTGAACGGGCATGCACGCCTGGCTTCCCACTTCTGCCTGGCGTGGTCTGCAGTCTTAGCTGGCGTATTAATGCCGGACGCGGACGACGAGCTTGCCGGTGGCGCGGTCGTGCTCCATGTCGTCGTGGGCCTGCGGCACCTGCTCCAGGCCGTCGTAGACGCGGTCCACGGGGAAGGCCAGTCGGCCGGCCGCGACCGCGTCGAGGATGTCCTGGAAGGCCTCCCGGGGCAGGTCGGCGGCGTCACCGAAATAGCCCGCCAGGCGCACACCTTTGGGCAGGTACTCGTTCGGGGAGAAGTCCCGCACCGTCCACTGGTTGGACAGGCTGCCGCCGAAGCAGGCCGTGCCGTGCACGCGCACCGCGCGCAGAGTATCGGGCAGGGTCGGCGTGCCGACGAGATCAAGGGCGGCGTTGACGCCGTCGGGGTACAGTTCGCGCACGGCGGGCGCGACCTCGCCGGTGTCGAGCACGGGGTGCTCGACACCGTGCTCCTTCAGCCAAGCCAGGCGGTCGGCCCGCCGGGTGGTGGACAGCACCGTGGCACCGCGCCATGTGGCGAGCGCGGCGGCGGCCAGGCCCACCGAGGAGGTGCCGCCGCGGATCAGCACGGACTGACCGGGCTTCAGGTCCAGGCCGACGGTAAGCGAGCCGTAGGCGGTCTGCACCATCTCCGGCAGGCCGCCCAGCACCTCCCAGGGCAGGTCGGTGTCGATGGGGATGACCTGGGACAGCGGCACCGACGTGTACTCGGCATAGCCGCCGTCATAGGTGCGCCCCATGTCTCCCATCATCGCCACGACTTTCTGCCCGGCAGCCAGCCCGCTGCCGGCCGGGGCCGCGTTGACGGTGCCGGCGGCCTCGATACCCGGCACCCGGGGAAAGGTTACGCCCACGCCCAGACCCAGCCGGAGCTTCAGCTCCGAGCGGTTGACGCCGAACGCCTCGACGCGGATACGCACCCAGCCGTCCCGCTCGGGCGGGAGCGCAAGCGTCGTCAGCTGCAGGTTGTCCACCGGGCCGGGGGCGGAGAGCCGGACGGCGCGCATGATGGCCGGCGAGGACGTCATGGGCCCTGCTTTCCTTCCCGGGGGCAGGAGAGTCGGTCGCCGACCATCAACATGCGGCCACTGCGGCTTCATTCCCAGCCCCGGGCCACAGGCGGTAGGGGGCCCGGGCCGCCCACGTCCACTGAGAACGCCAGACACCCGGTCGAGCCGACACTCAGCGGCAGATCCGGACGTTCACCACGTCAGCGATCGCGGATAAATATGCGGTCTGGCCGGATCATGCGCACGGTCGAACCCCGATCAGAGACGCAGGACGACCCGGTGACCACCGAGGCCATGTGTTATCCCGAGCCGTTGCGGCCGCCGGCCTGAGTGCCGCGGCTGAGCGATGCCAGTCTGGTCTCCAGCAGTTCCTCGGCTTGGCGCACGTCGCCGGCGACCGCGTCGGCGAGCTGAGTGCCGCGCCGGCCGACGCGGATGTGGCGCACCCACGAGTTCATGTCGACCTGGACCAGGCCGGCGAGCGCCCAGCCGGCGACCGCCGGCTCGGGATCGGTGGGCTCGGTCCCCGGCTGCAGGGCGAGCTGTTCGGCGGCAACGCGGGCGAGGCGGTCCTGGATCTCCAGCCAGTGCGCGTGC
>CAVUBM010000016.1:0-17209 GCA_963739645.1 uncultured Actinomycetota bacterium | reverse complement strand
GTTGGTCTCAGTTGACCGATGTAGCGGAATCAGTGCGCCACGATGACGCTTCCTTGCATCCCCATGACCAGGTCACCAACATCAACGTAGGGGAAGGTGCCCATTCTGGTGAATGTCAAAGTAAGGCTGTGGTTCCGGCCGCCACCGCGGGTAGAGCAGGCCCGAGTTGAAGAAACTCGAGCCGTCATAGCTTCCGCCGTTCCCGGTCGGGTCGCTGGTGTACCAGTTCCGGGAGCTGGGGAAGGGGCTGTCCGGCGAGGAAAGTCACTCCGTGAGGCTCATTACTGGTGTCGTCGGTCCATGCGACACTGTCACCAACGTGGATGTGGACGTTTTGCGGAAGATATCTCATGACGGACGCGTTGTTGAATGTCATATTGCCGCATGAGCCTGAGGTAGCGCCATTGTCTGCAGTGGGGCCTGCGGCGACGTTGATGAACCAGCCAGAGCTTGGGATCCGAAGCTGTCCCGGGCCGTTGGAGTTGGGCGGCCCAGTGATAACTGTGGTGCTAGTAGCTCTCCCGTCTGGCCCGGCGGTGACATTGTTCAGTGTGAATGCCGGCGGAACGAATATCTGGCTGAAGACTATGCCGCTCGTCGCGGCTGGCGCTCCGCAGATGCCAGGGAGGATCTGGACAGCATGAACGCTGCCTGGCCTCAGCCCGGAGAGTTCGATCTTGACAGCAATGGCCGGGTCCGGCGAGGTTCCGATACCCGATCCCTCGAGGAGTGCGCGCCCGCGGGCGGCGGAGCCTGCTGCCGGGCCGAGAACGACGCGTGCATTTTCTGGGGGACTCGCGCCTAGGGCGACATGATAGGTATGGGTTCCATCGGGATTGGCTGAGGCTGTCACTGGCTGGAAGCGACTCCTTGCTCTGGCCCCCGCCGCGAGGTCAGATCGCAGCTGTTCTTGCGCTTGCGCAGAATACTGCGCCTGAGTGAAGGGATACGGTGCCCCCGCCGGATGTACGATCACCACCCCCCTCATGCCAGCGACGCCCAGGTCGAAATAGACGTTGACGCCTGGTTTGGTGAAGGTTAGTGAGTAGGTCGTGCTTCCATGGGGAATTGAGTTATCCCAGTTGTATGCTGCGGGGACCATTCTCCCAGAACTGTCCAGGGCGCTGACACCATCGTAGCTGGGTGATCCGCAGGGGCTGACATCGATGTTGACGGTAAAGGCGCACGGCGGAATACACGAGACATCATCACAGGTTCCGGTAAAGGCTACGGCGTGTATTTCATCTGTGTTCAGTGTCCAGGCGACCGTGTCCCCGGCGTCGATGGTTATCACGTGAGGGTAGTAACCTTCGCCCTGAATCGCTTTGTCTTTTGACTGCCCCCCCACCAGGACATGCCAGGTTCTGGGCCCCGCCAGGCCGGACTGACCGCTATCCGCACTGGCTCGAGCCGCGGGCACCAGCGCCAGCGCGCAAAGCGACGCCATAAGCGCAACCAGGACGGTCCTGAACCGGGTCTTCATGGCCCTCTCTCCTGATGGCTGTCTGGCCAGTGGATGAGCGGGCCGGGCTGCGCGCGCCGGGAAGTCAGGTTTGGCCATCAGGATGTCCTTCCTCAGGGTCTGCCATGCCGCGGTGACTGTGCGGCACTGAACTGGTCACGGCGACGATGCGGGCCAGTGGGAACTGGGCGATGTCGTTCACGCTGCGGACCGTGTCCGGGGCGGGAGCTAGAAACAGGCACAGGCACCTGCGCTCTTGCGGGGCGACGATGCGCTGCACATACCGGATCCGGCTGCCCCGCCCACGTTCCCGGCACACCGCTTCTTCCAGCACCTGGTGGGCGCTGGCCAACTGCGCCGAGGACAGGCCCTGCAGGTCGTGCTCGACCAGGAACAGCCGAAGGTCTGCGTCATCATCAGCCACCGGGCCTCCTCACCTGCTGCCCCGCGGGGTCAGGTTCCCCACCGGACGGCCGTTGCACATGAGAATGGCCCTTGCCCGCATCCGGGCGCATCCGGGGGACTGCGGATTCCGCTACGTAGGTTCCGGCCAGACGACAGCGCCCTGCTGGCGCGTGTGCCGCGCGCTGCCCGCGTTCAGGCCCGCCGCACGGTGGCCCTGGAGGGGTCCCCTGCGGCCGCCCACGCGGCGATCTGCGAGCGGGCGGTGAAACCCAGCTTGACCATGATGTGCTGAACATGGGTCTCGGCCGTACGCACCGAGATGACCATGCCCGCGGCTATCTCCCGGTTCGACAGCCCGCGGGCGATCAGGGCAGCCACCTCGCGCTCGCGCGGGGTGAGCAGGCCGGGGGTGGCGCCGACCGGGCTGCCTGTGGCGCCCGGGGCTGGCTCCCCGAGCGCCGCGGCCACCGCCGCGGCCGTCGGCATCGCCTGGGCCCGGGCTAGGTGGGCGGTGAACGACACCTTGCCGAGCGCGGCGCGGGCCCGGGTGACAGCGGCCTCCCGGTGCGGGGCCAGTGGCTCCGGCAAGGTGGCGGGGATGGTGTTCCAAGCCGTGGCCGCCGCGCCGAGCAGACCCGCCGCTGTGACGGCCTGATCTCGTGAGGCCTCGACCCAGGCCAGCGCATCCAGACACAAGGCCGTTCCAACCTGGTCGCCGACGTCACGCTTGATCCTCAGCGCCGTGCGCTGCGCCTCCTCCGCCCGCTCGTGGTCACCGAGCAGCCAGGTGGCCAGGCCAAGCCCCCACAGTGCGTACGACCGGTTCCAGCGCTCACCGTGCGCCTGACATTGGGCGGCGCACTCCTCCAGCAAGCCCACCGCTGTTTCCGGCTGGCCCGTGAGAGTCCGCATGACACCAAGCTGCACCAGCGTCAGCACCACGCCCTGCCAGTCGCCGGCTGTCCGGTGCCGTCCCAGCGCCTCCTCCGTCAGCTCAGTACCGCGAGGGGTCTCGCCGGTGAACCACAATGCCCGGCCAAGGAACTGCGAGGCGTACGCCACTGCCTCCGCGGCACCGAGGCTCTGACCAGCCATCAGAGCGTCCTCCAGCCACCGCCGAGCAGCGCCGGCATCGCCCTGGACCAGGGCCAGGTAACCTGCCACCCACATCCCCCGCGCCCGCAGCATGCCTGCGCCGGCCTGCCCGGTCAGCGCGTCGATGAACCGCCGTCCCTCCGTCAGGTGACCGCGGCTCTCCCAGTACAGCCACAGGTCACAGGCCATCCGCAGCCCTGCCGCGGCCTCGTCCGGCTGGTTCAGGCAGAACTCCAGCGCCGCCCGCAGATTCTGATGGTTAGCGTCCAGGCAATCGATCCACTGGACCTGGTGCGCCCCGAGCCCTTCCTGCCGCGCCGCCAGTGCCGCGTACCAGTCGCGGTGCCTCTGGCGCAGTGGCCGCTCCCGCCCGGCTTCCTGCAGCCGCCGCAGCCCGTACTCGCGGATAGTGTCCAGCAGGACGTACCGGGCCTGGCCGCCGCCTGGGCGGCGCGTCAGCACGGACTTGGTCACCAGCGCGTCGACAAGGTCGGCCACCGCGCCTGGGACGATGCCCTCGCCGGCGCAGACCGCCTCAACGGCGTCGAGGTCGAACGAACCGGTGAACACCGAGCACCGGGCCCACAATGCCTGCTCGGCCTCGGTCAGCAGGTCATAGCTCCACGTCAGCGCGGCCTGCAAGGTCTCATGCCGCGGCTGCGCCCGGTCCCCCAGAGAAAGCAGCCCGAAGCGGTCTTCGAGCCTGGCGAGGATCTGCCCGGGCGACAGCGACCGCAGCCTCACCGCGGCCAGTTCAATGGCCAGCGGGATCCCTTCCAGCCGGCGGCACAGTTCGGCCACCGCCTGGCCGTTACCATCATCGACCGTAAACCCTGGCAGCACCGCGGCGCCGCGCTCGGCGAACAGGCGCACCGACTCATATCCGAGCAAGCTCTCAGCGCCCGGCAGTCCGCCTTCCGCGGGAACCGGCATGGACGGCACCGGGAGGGTCACCTCCCCGCTGACCCCGAGCACCTCGCGGCTGGTGGCAAGTATCAGCAGCTCAGGGCAGGTGCGCAGCAGGGCACCAGCGAGCACCGCACACGCATCTCGCAGATGCTCACAGTTATCCAGCACCACCAGCATCTGGCGCGAAGCAAGCCCCTCGGCCAGCGCCGCAATCCCCCAGCGAGACGACCGATCAAGCAGGCCCAGCGACCGCGCGACCTCCGCAGCCAGCAGCGCGGGGTCGCGAAGGGCCGCCAACTCCGCCACCCGCGCGCCATCACGAAACCCTCGGCGCATCTCGGCCACCGCCCGCATGGCCAGCCGGGTCTTTCCGATACCACCCGGGCCAGTCAGCGTCACCAGCCGCGCGCTCGCCAGCGCCTCCCGGACGCTGGCCAGCTCTCTGCGCCGCCCGACGAATCCGGTCAGCTCCCCGCCCAGCACACCCAGCCTGCCGGGCAGCTCGTCCCCCGCCATGACATTCAAGCTAAGACGCGCCGAACCCGCAGGCAATGGCTCCCCGGGGCGAGCTGCCCGCCCCGCGCGTGGTTGTTTCGGGGAAGCGGCCTAAAGGAGAGTCCGGCTCTCGGCGCTTTCGTGTGCTGGCTCTGGCGCGCTGGCGCGGGCGATCACGTCGCGTAGCTGGTGGCGGCTGGCTACCCCCAGCTTGGGGTAAGACCGGTACAGGTGCGAGCTGACCGTGCGCGGTGAGAGGAAGAGCCGGTCGCCGATCTCGCGGTCGGTCAGGCCGTCGCTGGCCAGGCGGACGATCTGACGCTGCTGGGGGGTTAGCTCCCCCAGGGCATCGGCGTCGGCGGGCGCGCCGGTAACCGCCACTCCGCACGCTCTCAACTCTGCCTGGGCGCGCTGCGCCCATGACTCGGCACCTAGCCGCCGGAAGGTGCCCAGGGCCTCCGTCAGTACGGCCTTGGCGTCGTTGATCCGGCGGCGCCGCCGCAGCCATTCGGCGTGGTCGAGCTGAAGCTGGGCCCGCTCGAACGGCCACTGGTCCCCGGCGGGGTCGCAGAGCGCCTTGTCGAAATGGGCTTCTGAGTTGGATGGGTTGGCGAGGATGCCGCGAGCCCGGGCGATGAGCTGCTCGAGCCGGGCAGAGGCCCTTCCGTCGAGGCGGCTGAGTGCGTGCTCGATGATGTCAGATCCTTCCATTCGCCGGTCGGCGCGGACCGCGGCGGCGGCGAGATCTGCCACACCCAGGTAGGAGGCGTAGTTGTGCAGCGGCGTGCCGTCCTCGCTGAACAGCCCGCGGAGCTGGGTGAACGCTTGGAGGTAACTGCCGTCGGCGAGACCCGCGACGCCGAGGGCACGCCGGGCCCGTGCGGCTACCAGCCCGCATTCGGCCGGATCGACGGTGGCGAGCGCCCGGGCCGCATGCCTGCGTGCCGCGCCGGAGTCGGCGCGGAAGGCGAGAACGGTGGCGGTGATCACGTCAGCGGACGCGGCAATGAGTTCCATCTGGTTCGCCTCGGCTAGGCCGGCGGCCTCCGCGGCAACGTCCAGCGCCTCGTCCCAGCGCCCCGTGTCGATGTACGCCCACCCCAGCACGGTCAGGCTCCCGCCGCTGGTACCCCGCACGCCGGGAGCCCGGAGCCGCTGCATGGCGTCTTGCAGCAAGGTGATCGCCAGGTCGGATTCGTCCAGGAGCCATGCGGTCGAAGCTATTCGCCACAAAGAGGGCTCTTCAATGGGCGAGCTGACGATCTTGCGCAGGTCTGGGAGGAGCTGGTTTCTGCTGCCGACCGGGTCGGCGCTGGCGCGTATCCAGAGTCTCAGCGCGTTGACATCAATGCCCATGGCCCGGCCGGGGGGCGGCGGACCCTGGCGTTCCAGCAGGCCGAGGGTGCGGCTGACGGCCTGGCGGCTGGCGGGCATTCCGGACTGGTAGGCGACGGTGGCTGCACTCCCAAGCGCGTCCCAGGCGAGGGCCGGCAGGTCACGCGACGCCTCTTCGGCGACGGAGATTAGCACTGACAGCGCGGCGGTGCGCCGCCCTGACCAGGCCAGCGCCCACGCGGCGTGGTGGCGGGCAGTCAGCCGCAGCTCGGGGTTCGCCGTGACCGCGAGGGCGCGGGTGGCGAGCTCCTGCACCCAGTCCCCCTGGCCGGTGGGAACGGCGGCTGAAGCGGCTGCTACCAGCCTGCGTGCCCGGTCGGCGCGGTCGGGGCTGAGCTCGGCCGCGCGTTCCATGGCCAGCGCCGCGGCGGCCGCGCCGCCGCGGTGTTGCGCCTGGGTCGCGGTGGCCTCCAGCAGCGAAGCTACGTGCTCGTCTGGGTGCAGGGCCGCGGCCGCCAGGTGCCAGGCTCGCCGGTCTGGCTGGTCGTGCAGGGCCTCGGCGAGCTGGCGGTGCGCCGCCGCTCGCTGCGCGAAGGGTGCGGAGTGGTAGATGACGGAGCGGACGAGGGGATGGGAGAACTGCAGCCCGGTCCTGTCTACCTTGACCAGGCCCAGCTGCTCCGCCAGCGCGAGGACCCGCGCATCTGGCCCGGCACCGCGGCTAGCTGCTGCGAGCAGGTCCGGGCCGTCGGCTACCGCGGCCAGCAGCAGTGCGGCTTGCGTCTGCTCGGGCAGCGCGGCGAACCGGGAGGTGAGAACGGCGCTTAGCCGGTCAGTCAGGGGCAGCGGCTCGGCGGCCCACCACCGGCTGGCCGCGGGATCGTCGGCGATTACCTTCGCCAGCTCGATCAGCGCCATGGGATTACCGGCCGCCTGGGCGAGCACCTGGGCCCGGGCCCGTCCGCGGGGCCGGCGAGGCTGGGCGTCCAGGAGGCGGCCGGCGTCTGCCGCGGACAGCGGCCCCAGATGCAGCTCAGGGAATCCCCGGTCAAAGCCGGAGGGCGGGGCCTGCCCCCGGGCGCCCACCAGCAGCACCACCCGCTCGGCGTCCAGGCGGCTGCCGGCGAAGGCCAGGGCGTCCAGCGAGCTGCGGTCCAGCCAGTGGGCGTCATCGGCGACCACCAGGACCGCGGACTGTTCGGACAGATCCGACAGCAAGGTCAAGACGGCCACCCCGGTCAGCAGCGGGTCCGGAGGAGCGGGGTCCGCAGAAAGGCCGAGCGCCCCCAGCAGGGCCTGGGCCTGCCCGGCCGGGCAGGCCGGCCGCGGCGGACAGCACCGGCCGCAGGAGCTGGTGCAGCCCGGCGAACGCGAGTCTGGACTCCGACTCCCGGCCGGTGACCGACAGTACCCGCATGCCCGCCGACCAGGCCCGTCCGGCGACGTCGGCCAGCAGCACGGTCTTGCCCATGCCTGCCTCACCGATGACGACCAGGACCTGGCTGGCCAGCGGGACCGGATCCACCAGTCCGCGCAGCCGGGCCAGCCCGGCCTCCCGGCCAATGATGGGTGCGGGCTGCTGTGCGGGGAGTTCGCCGGGGCCTGGCATCTGCCTGTCCTCTCGGGCAGTGCGTTCATCAACGCCGTCCCCAGGCTAAACCGCGACCGTGGCCTGAGTATGCCGGCAGCAAAGTGCAGTCACACCACGGATACCGCCCGTGCTTGCCTGGAGCCACAGTGATGACTGGCCCAGGCGTTATCACCGCGAGCACGGAACGATGAGGACCGCGATGCCTTTTGTCACTGTCGGGCGGGAGAATTCAGCCGCCATCCGGATCTACTACGAGGACCACGGGTCCGGTCCGCCTGTCGTGCTGGTGCACGGCTACGCGCTGAACGGGCACTCGTGGGAAAAGCAGGAAGCAGCCCTGCTGGCCGCCGGGCACCGGGTGATCACCTACGACCGGCGCGGTTTCGGCGCCTCAAGCCGGCCAAGCACCGGATATGACTTCGACACACTAGCCGCCGATCTCCATGTCCTGCTCAGCAGGCTCAACCTCCGCGAGGTGGTGCTGGCCGGGTTCGCCATGGGCACCGGTGAGGTAACCCGCTACCTGGCCGTTCACGGCTCAGGGCGGGTCAGGGCAGCCGTGCTGGTTGCGCCGATGCTGCCGTTCCTGGTCAAGACGCACGACAATCCTGACGGCATTAACCGGAGCGTTTTCGACGGGATGACGGCACGTATCGCCGCTGACCGGCCGGCAGCGATGAAAGACTTCATGGACGACTCCTACAACATCGATCTCCTGGGCGGCAGCCGGGTCAGCGACCAGGCGTGGCAGAACAGCTTCTACGTCGCCATCTCCGCGTCGGCCAACGCCGCCCTCAGCTGCGTCACAGCCTGCCTAGAAGACTTCCGGGGGGGCCTCGCCGCGATCAGCATCCCCGTCCTGATCATCCACGGCGACCAGGATCGCGTCCTGCCCTACGAGGCCACCGGCAGCAGGCTTCCCGCGTTGCTGAAGAACACCCGCTCCACCGTCATTCCCGGCGGGCCGCACGCGATCATCTGGACCCACGCCGACGAGGTCAACCAGGCCCTGCTCGACTTCATCGCCCACCCAGGCCAGGCCGGTGGACCGCAGAGCCGGTCGCAGAACGGACGGGCCAGCTGACCCAGGTACCGCAGCACGGCGTAGTCGCCGCCACCAGCTACGCGACGTTATCGCCCGCGCCAGCACGCCAACGCCAGCACATGAAAGCGCCGAAAGCCGGACTCTTCTCTAGGTCGCTTCCCCGAACCAGCCATGCGCGTTTGCGCTGTCGAAGCCCTGGTACTCGGTGCAGGCCACCGCGCAGCAGTAGCGGACCGGACGAAGCGCTTGGACCTACCTCAATGATTCGGTGTGCTTCATGTCGCCAGTCCGCCGCGCGCCCCGCCAGGAAGTGCAGTAAGCCTGCGGATACGCCGCACCTAGGTTCCAGATGCAGACTCAGACCGTGCGAGGTTACCCGGCACCGGACCAGCGCCGCGTCCTGGGGCGTCTGAGGACGTGCCGGGCGAAGGGCTGACCCAGGAACCATCAACGCGCAGACCGGTCAGCGCTGGTGACCCCCTTGTAGCCGCACAACCTAGCGTCCGCACGGGCGCTGGGCATACCAGGAAAGGAGACCTCAGTGACCATCACCCGAATCGCGCAGCCAGGCAGGACGCGGCTCATTCTCGCGGCTGCAATCGTGGCCGTTGCCGGCCTGGTCATCCTGCTCAGCCAGATCGCGTCGGCCCGTACAGCCGAGGCTGCCGCCGCGGGTGACGGCCCTAAGCCCAGCATCGTGCATCACCTGTCGGCGGCATCTGCGCAGGCGAATTCGCGGTCATCGATCGGATGCCGGCCTGAGTGGACGCGTTAGCCGACCGCGCAGGAGTCGCCGTCGCAGCTCGCTTCGGAGTTGCTGTCGGTCGTGGCAGCAACGGGCGTGAGCTGGCTTGTCTCGTCGTAAGCACGCCCCAGGAGCTGCAGCAGCACCTCGGGCGGCTGTGCGCCGCTGACCGCATACTTGCCGTCGGCGACGAAGAACGGCACGCCGGTGATGCCGTACCGCGCGGCCTGCTGCTCATCGGCTCGCACCGCGTCGGCGTAGGCGTCCCCGTCCAGGACGGCCTGGACCTGCGCGGCTGGCAGGCCGGCTTCGGTGGCCAGGCGCACGAGGGTGGGCTTGTCGGCGATCGGGAGACCTTCGGTGAAGGTAGCGCGCAGCAGGCGCTCCTTAACCTCCGGCTGCAGCCCGTGATCTTTGGCCAGGTGGAGCAGCCGGTGGGCGTCGAAGGTGTTGCCGCCACGGATAAGGTCGAGCCGGAACTCCAGGCCGTCAGCGGCCGCCCGCTGGGTCATCTGCTGGTTGGCCTGCTCGGCCTGGGCGATCGTCATGCCGTACTTGCCGGCCAGATGCTCGGCATGGGTTCCGGCACGCTGCGCGGGCGCGTCCGGGTCGAGCTCGAAAGACCGGTAGGTGACCGTGACCTCGCCAGGATGGCCGAAGGAGGCAACCGCGCGTTCGAACCGGCGCTTGCCGATGTAACACCACGGGCACACGACGTCAGACCAGATCTCCACATTCATGGCAGTAGCAACCATCGTGACGACGGCGTGATTCCACCGCAGACGACCCCGGGAGTGCGTCATACCCGGGTGCTGGGAAGGCACACAGAATGACCTGACCTGCGTGCGCCAGTTGGTGATCACGCAACAGACGGCAGCCGCGCCGAACGGCGGCGCGAGGTGACGGTATCCACCCGATGCCTCGTGGCCCTGCCAGGGGATCGTGGCTTGTGATCTTTGGCGAGGAGCCCCGCGTGAGGTTCAGCTGGCCTGCGTGGGTGTCGGGGAATGCTGCTCAGAGGTGGGGTCGATTCCGGTGGTGACCCATGGCCGGGCGACGCGGGCGATGTCGGCGTCCGAGGCGCTGGTGAGCGCGTCGAGCTTCAGGAAGTGCCGGGCGATGGTGAGTCCGAGGATGCTGCTGACGATGAGCGCGGCCCGCAGGTCGGCATCGTCGCCGTCCATGGCGCGGCTCAGGTTGGCGACCCGCTCGTTGAGGAATGCGCTCATCGAGTCCGCTGCCTCCGGTGCGGTGAGCATGGACCGGACAAGGGCTTTGGTCTCCGGGGGCAGGGCTGCGAGCCGGACGTCCAGCACGTCGTGCAGATGGGTCTCGATCTCGCCTGGGCTCGCTTCCCCCAACTGGACGGCGATGGCGAAGAGGGCTGCCTTCGATCCGTAGTGCTGCATCACCAGGGACGGGTCGACGTTCGCGCGGTGGGCGATGCGGCGGATGGTGGTCGCCTCAAGACCGTGCTCCCCGAATTCCGCACGCGCCGCGTCAAGGATGCGCTGCGCGGTGGCTGCCCGCTTGGCGGCTCTGCTCTTCGGCTTGCTCACAGATTCACTCTACAGTTGTTGAGTGAATCATGTACGGTTGACTCAACAAGTGATGAGTGAGACCCGGGGGGCCTGATCCGTCCGCCCATCCCGGGAGCGAGGAACAGCAATGACCGCAACTGCTGGCCAGACCGCTTTGATCATTGGCGCGTCACGTGGGCTGGGCTACGCGCTGGCCGCCGAGTACCTGGCCCGGGGCTGGCAGGTGACCGCTTCGAGATCTACCGGGCCAGCAAATCCGCGCTGAACCAGTTGATGCGCAGCTTCGCCGCGCGCCACGCCGGCGACCCGCACACGCTGCTGCTCATGGCGCCCGGCTGGGTGCAGACCGGCCTGGGCGGCCCCGCCGCTCCGCTGACGATCGGCCAGAGCATCCCCGGCGTGGCCGACACGATCGAGGCCCAAGCCGGAAAGGGCGGACTGCACTACCTGGACTACCAGGGCCAGACCGTCCGCTGGTAGCGCCTGCGGCCCTCCCCTGATGACCTGGAGGACATCAGCGTGAAGATCATCGCAATCGAAGAACACTGGAACAGCGCCGGCATCCGTGACGCGCTTGGCCGCCTGCCGAACGGGGCACGTGACGAAAGTGTCGCCTTCAACACCATGGGCGACAACCAGGCCCGGCTCGAGGACATCGGCCAGGGCCGGGTCGAGGCGATGGACGCCGCCGGTATCGACGTCTCGATCTTGTCGGTCGTCACCCCCGCCACCCAGGCCCTTCCGGCACCCGCCGCCGTCGCGCTGGCCAGGGACGCGAACGACGAGGCCACCAGCGCCGTCCGCGCGCATCCGGAGCGCTTTCGCGCATTCGCGACCCTGCCGACCAGCGACCCGCAGGCCGCCGCCGCGGAACTCGAACGATGCGCGACCCAGCTGGGTCACGTCGGCGCCATGGTTCACGGGCGGACCGGCACCCGCACCCTGGATGACCCCGCCTACGACGACCTGTTCGCCACCGCAGCCCGCTGGCATCAGCCCATCTTCATCCACCCGCAGATCCCGTCGAACCAGCTGCGCGATGCTGCCTACCGGGGCCTGGATCCGCTGGTCGACCTCGGCCTGGCGACGTTCGGCTGGGGCTGGCACATGGACACGGGCCTGTCTGCGCTGCGGCTGATCCTGCGGGGCACGTTCGACCGCCACCCTGATCTTCAGCTCGTGCTCGGTCACTGGGGCGAGATGCTGCTGTTCTGGATGGACCGGGCCGACAGCCTCTCCGGCATCGCAAAGCACCTCGAACGCCGGGTACAGGACTACATCAAGACCAACATCCACATCACCAGCAGCGGAATGCTGCACGAGCGCCTGCTGCGCCACACCCTCGACTTCACCGCCGCCGGCCAGATGCTGTTCTCCACCGACTACCCCTTCCACCAACCCGACGCGACGGCAATCAGGCAGTTCTTCGACGCCATCCCCAACCCCGCAGACCGCTCTAAGATCGCCTCCGGCAACGCCGAGGCCCTATTCCGCCTGGCCTGACCGCACTCGCCCCGCCCGGTGCTGGCCGGAGCGGCCGGAACGCCAAACCCGACGATTGTGGGCGCCCGTTCAACGGGCACACCGAACACGCCAAATCTGCGCCCAGCTTGAGTCACGCCCTCACCCTCCAGCCACCGCGACGCCGCTGGAACGGTCGACTCGCCCGGTCCCGGTGCACGCGATGCCCGCGGTCGAGCCAGGGCCGACCTGGCTAGTCCTCTGGACCGGTGGCCAGGGCCGGTCCTGCGGAGCATCAAGCTGCCGGCTGCTACCGCGACGAGCGCGGCGATCGCCAGGCAGTAGGCCAGGGCGGTGCGGTGCAGGCCGAAGTGGGCGGTTGCCACCCCGGCGATCAGCGCCGGGATGCTGAGCCCGAGGAAGGAGATGATGAAGATGGCGGCGATGAGCCTGGCGCGCTGGCCGGGAGGGGCCAGCGCGATCAGGCTGCGGTTGACGCCCAGCAGCGCCAGCCCGGTGCCGACGCCGGCCACCGCGGTGCCGACCAGGAAGGCGGCGGCGGCGGTCGCGGCGATCGCGGCGAACGTCACCGCGACGCCGGCGAGCAGGGCCAGGCAGCCGGACAGCATCGCCGTGCGCGGGGTGACGCCGTGGAACGCGACGGTGGCCGCGGCCGCGACCCCGGTGAGCAGGAAGACCATCAGGCCGCCCCACAGCAGGTCCGCCGAGCCGGTTATCTGTGCGGCCAGCGACGGCCCGAGTGACTGATACAGGCCGGACAGCGCCCACACCGCGATCAGGCACGGCACCGCGGTGGCGAACGTCACGCGCGCCTGGCGCGGCACGCCCACCTGAGGCCGGAGCGAGGCCAGAGCGCCGGAGCGCCGGGTCCCGGGCTCGGGTATCGCCAGTATCCCGGCGGCGGCGGCCACGCTGGTGCCAAGCAGCAGCCACCACACCAGGCGGGTGGGCGCCGGCCCGTACTGGGCCAGCGCGCTGGACCCGAGAGCGCCGGCTCCAAGGCCCAGGAGGGGGGCGGCGGTGGTGATCAGCGGGGCGAGCCCGCTGCCTTCGGGTTGCAGGTCGATCAGCGCCGCGCCGAGCGCACCGGTGGCTGCGCCGACCGCGACACCCTGCAGCACCCGGGCGGCGAACAGCAATCCGACGCTATGCGCCGCCAGGAATACCACGCACGCGCCCGCGGTCACCGTGAGGGCGGCGAGGATCACGCGCCGGCGGCCCAGGTAGTCCGACACCGACCCGAAGACCAGCAGCGTGAGGAGTAGGACGACGGCGTAGATGGCGAAGACGGCGGTCAGCGTGGTCGCCGAGAACCGCAACTGAGCCCGGTAGATCCCGTACAGCGGCGACGGGGTTCCCGCCGCGAAGAACAACAGGCAGAGTACCCCGGCCGCCAGCCAGAACGCGGCTGCTCGTGGCGGCGCCGTGCGCCGGCAATACTCTGCCGCGGCCCTCATTCCGGGCCAGTGGTGCCGTTCGGCGGTGCCGCTCGCGCGTTCGCGGCTGGTCTGGATGCCGGACAGGGGCATCGCGGGTTCCTCCTAGACGTTGGCGGTTTCAGGCGCCGGCGTCGGCGGGATGGCCTGGTCGATGAGGGCAGCCGCCACGGGGCGGACGTAGTCGAACGGCGCCACGTCGTCGAGGGAGGGGGCCAGGGCGGCCCGCCTTGTAGCGGCGGGCCGGCCGGGTGGATACTGCCGGACCGGGCATGTTGAGCCCTCTTGTCTTTGGGCCCGTTCAGGCCTTTGCCGACTGGGCCGAGAGCCACAGTGCGCCGGGGTTGACTCGGTGCGGGTGAATCGCCAGGACCTGCCAGTAGAGTTCCTCCGCCGTGCTGGTTTCCTTGTCGAGCCGGTCGAAGTCGCTGATGTACTGGCGGGTTTCATCGATGATGCGCGGGCTGTCGTCGTTGCCGTAGCGTTTGTGTCCGGCTACGACAGCACGCGGATCGAGCGCCTCGATGATGTCGAGGGCCGCGAGCCAGTCCTCGCGGCCTTGAGAGTCTGATTCCGCCAGGTACTGGTGCACGTCGTTGTATGCCGCATCGCCGGCGACGACCAGCCCTAGATCCGGTACGTGCAAGACCGTGGTGTCGTCGGTGTCGGTATGCCCGACGTCGACGGCGACCAGCTGACGGCCTTCTAGCTCGAAGGACGGACCGTCCAGCGGATCGGCGACGGGGTTGTCATCAGGGATCTGGCCCGGGAACCTGGGTTGCCAGAATGTCTGGAGTACCTCGGGCGCGGACCACTTGCGCATACCCTCGACGACTGCTGGCGTTGCGACGGCCCGCGCGCCGGGGAAGCGTTCGCGGACCGCGCTGAGCCCGAACCAATGATCACCGTGCCCGTGGGTGACGTACACCGTGGTGAGGTTCTTCCCCGTGGTCGACACCCAGTCAGCCACAGCCATGCCCTGCTCGACCGTCATGAGGGGGTCGACCAAGACGGCGTCATGTCGGCCGGAGATGAGGGTGGCCGAGATGGGGCTCCAGGTTGAGCGGCTCTGGCCAGGCGGGATATCCCTGCCCGCCATCGCGATGATCGGCGCCACGTAGACCTGATAGGTCAGGGCTGTCTCACTTCTCATTATGCGCTCCTTTCATAATGTGCTCCTGGCCGATGGCTACTGAGATCTCCGCTCGCCGCTAGTCGCTCCAGATCGGCGCACTTGTCATGCCGTGAGCGGTGCGCCGGTCTAGCTCGCAGCCGGCCCGGCTTCGGCCGCCGCCTTGATGAGCTGGACCACGTCACCGGGATGGGAGACCATCGCGACATGGCTGGACGGGATCTCGACGGTGGTGGCGCCCATGCGGGCGGCGAACATGCGCTCGGCATCGGGCGGCAGCGCCTGGTCGTCGGTGGCGACCAGGTACCAGGACGGCAGGGTCTTCCAGGCCGGGACACCCATCACCTCGCCGAAGGCGGACATGGCCAGGGCCTGCTGCACGGCGTACATCACCTTTGCCTTGACCGGGTCGACGTCGGCGGCGAAGTGGCTGACGAAGTCGTCCTCGGACAGCCAGCCGAAGCCCTGCTGGTCGGTGAACAGGTGCGCAAGAGCCGGGGTCACCGGTCCTTGAGACAGCAGCGCGCCGAGCGATTCGCCCTGATCAAGGCCGAACGCCGCGATGTAAACCAGGCCGGCGACGTTCGGGGCGTCCGGGCCCAGGGCGGTCATGACCTGGCCGCCGTAGGAGTGCCCGGCGACGATGGTGGGGCCGTCCTGGAAGTCCAGCACCTGGCGCAGCCGGGCGACGTCATCGGCCAGCGTGGTCAGCGGGAACTGGGGTGCGGTGACGTGGTAGCCGTCGGCCTGCAGGCGCTCTATGACGCCGCTCCAGCTGGAGCCGTCGGCCCACGCGCCATGGACAAGCACGATGTTCGGTCGAGCGTTCATCTCTGTGGTCCCTTCTCGGTCGGGTCTTACTGCCATCCTGCGAAGCGAGACCGAGGCGGGGTATCCGTAACGTCACTGCACTTTGCGGATGCCTGTTCGCGGTCAGCGGGGCGATACCGCCGGTCCCGGCGGCCAGTTAAGACCGCGTACGACTTCGGCGCCGCATGAGGCCGCGATTGCCGTTGCTGCCCTCGCGTCGGCGTGATGCGGCAGGCTTGCCTCGTGAGCCTGCCGTTCCCAGAGCCGACCACCGCGGTGCCGTCGCGTGCCGAGGTTTTCCTCGGATACCTCGACTACTTCCGCTCGCGGCTGGTGAGCAAGCTGGAAACCCTGCCCGACGGTGAGCTGCGCGTCAGCCGGCTGCCGTCCGGCTGGACCCCGATTGAACTGCTCAAGCATCTGGCCTACGACGAGCTGCGATGGCTTGAATGGCGCTTCGAAGGCCGCGATATCGCCCAGCCCTGGGGCGACGACCGAGATGGCCGCTGGTACGTCGCCCCCGGCGAGACGCTCCAGGATCTGGTGGCGGCGCTGTACGCCCAGGCCGCTCGCACCAGAGCCATCGTGGAATCCCATGATCTAGCTGACCGCGGCCGGCCTGGCGACGGGTGGGACGGGGGCGACCCGCCGGCCCTCGAGCGGATCTTGTTCCACCTGCTCCAGGAATACGCCCGGCACATCGGCCACCTCGACATCGTCAGCGAGCTCGCCGACGGCGAGATTGGCGAGTAACGCCTCAGCTGACACGCAACGGCCCGACCACACGAGAAACATCCGGTCATGCACCGAATCGACGGTCGGCGTCAGGCTGCGTCGATAGGCGGCATCGCGCTGAGTGATGGAGAAGGGTCAGCGAGAACGCCTGCCGAGCCGCCGGGGCGCCGTGAAGATCTGGTGATTTCCGATCCGTCTCCAGATTCCCTGGCCTGCTGGCCGTGGCAGAGTCTGGCCCGGCCGTCTGTGGGTCACCTCCAGATGTCATGTCCTGCTGGCTGATGTCAGGGCGCCAGCCTGAAGGGCGGGTACCGATCGGTGACCAGGGTGAACGCATAGGCGACGACGCGGTTGTGCCAGCGGAATACGCCTTCCACGAAGCTGAATATGCCCTGGGGGTAGCGTCCGGTGAACAAAATCGCAAACCAGGACGCGATCACGACGAAGAACACCGCGATGTCCAGGAAGAACAGCACGATGTAGTGCGGAATGGCCAGCAGCCATTTCACCAGCGGCAGCCACCGGTTAAGATCAGCGGCTGCGTCAGGATAGGCGTAGTCCAGCTGGACCCACTGGTGGTCATCAGTCGACGGGTAGCGGTCGCTCATCAGGGCCAGGTAGGTCCACACCCGGTTGACGAAGCGCTGCAGTTCCAGATTCCAGTCGAACCACCAACGGGGATACTTCTGCCTGAACAAGATCATCAGCAGCGGGGCGAGGAACAGCAGCCCGCCAGCGCCCGCACCCCCGTAGGCCATGCTGGAATGGCCACCCGTCCACTGCCAGGTTCCGCCAGAAACGGTGCCGAGCACGATCGAGATCGGGATGATCATGAAAATACGGAAGAACGACGTCAGCCGGCTGAGCGGCCGGTCCGGGTACTCAATGGCGAACTGAATTGGATAGGAACTTTGATCCGCGCCCGTGGTGCCAGCCATTGTGCCCTCCTTCTGATCAGGCCAGGCACGGTGACCGGCCCCCTCGCCTAGTC
>CAVUBM010000015.1:0-219222 GCA_963739645.1 uncultured Actinomycetota bacterium | reverse complement strand
ATAGCTTGGCGCCAATGCCCGACCAGGGAGGCTGGCTCTGACCGCGATCCGCCCACTCACCGAGCGCGACCTGCCACAGGCGCAGCGCATCGTGCGCACCGCATTCGGCGCGTTTTTCGGCGCGCCGGATCTCGACAATTTCTGGACTGACCGCGACTACGTCTACGGCCGCCACGGCGCCGAGCACACCGTCTCGTTCGCGATCGACGACGAGGCAGGCAACCTTGCCGGCAGCAATTTCGCGACGCGCTGGGGCAGTGTCGGGTTTTTCGGCCCACTGTCGAATTCGGCCGGAATTGTGGAACCGCGGCCTTGCTCAGCCGCTCGTCGGCGCAGTGCGCGACGCGTTCGACCGGTGGGGGACGAGCCATGATGGGCTGTGCACGTTCTGCCAGAGCACCAAGCACGTCTGGCTCTACCAAAAGTTCGGGTTCTACCCGCGCTTCCTGACCGCGCTGATGTCAATGCCGGCGGCGCCCGGCGCGTTGCCGCCGCGGGCGCGCTATATGGTGCTCGGCGGCGCCGACCGCTCGGCGGCGGAAGACGCTGCCTATGCGCTGACAGACAGCCTCTACGAGGGGCTCGACCTGCGCGCCGAGATGCGCACCGTCGCCGCGCGCGGGCTCGGCGACGCGCTGCTGATCTGGGACCGCGACAGCCGGCTCGCCGGGCTCGCCATCTGCCACTGGGGCCCGCGCAGCGAGGCCGGCGCCGATTGCCTGTTCATCAAGTTCGGCGCTGTGCGCTCCGGCCCCGGCGCCGCCGAGCGGTTTGACGCACTGCTCAATGCAGCGGGCGCGCTCGCCGTCGCTTCCGGCATGAACACGCTGTTCGCCGGGGTCAACCTCGCGCGTGACGAGGCCTACCGCCAGATGATCGGCCGCGGTTTCCGTAGCCAGGCACAGATCGTCACGCTGCACCGCCCGAACGCGCCGGGCTACAGCCGGCCGGCGTCTACGCGCTCGACGATTGGCGATGACCATAGGCGGCCCCGGGTAGTGCTCTGTTCCAACGACACGTCGATCCCGACATAGTGATCCATGGCTGTCCCTCGATGATGCTTGGGGCCGACACCCTCGGGCCCCGCTGTTGACATCATCACTCTGAGAGACAGCCGCCTTGCCGGGTACCCGGCGTAGGCCCATTACGGCATCTCAATTTTGAAGTCCCAGTTCGCGCCCAATCGGACGGAGCCCGAGAACCGATAGTCAGCCGGAGATGCGAAGGCTTTAGCCGGCCCTCCGTGCGCGCGGATAGGTTGCCTATGGGCCGGCATCCGAAACCCTTAGCAACTCCGGCCAGCCAGGACCGGCCGTCGGCGCGGCGCCGCTTCCGGCCGTTGGCCGCGACGCCGCCGCTGAGACAGGGTCAACCAAAAGCAGACCCGCAAAGCGACGCTCACCTCACCGCGCCGATTCTCAGGGCAACCTTCCGTGATAACTTATTATTAGAGGTGCAGCACTTGTTGCCGCGCCGCCAAGTCACGAAACGGGAGGAACCGCCATGCCGTACCGCGTTGATGCGCTCGACCCGAAAAAGACGGCGATGATCGTCGTCGACATGCAGAACGACTTTGTCGCCGAAGGCGCCGCGCTGCGCTCGCCGCAGGCCGCGGCCATGGTGCCGCGGCTGGCGGAGATGCTCGCCTTCTGCCGGGAATGGGGCGTCCGTATCGTCTACACCGCGCATGTGCATCGCCGAGACGGTTGCGACATGGGGCTGTACGACGATCTCTATCCGCCGGTCGCGGAACGCTCGGTACTGGTCGACGGCACGCGGGGCGCGGAGATTTTCTCCGAACTCGCTCCGGCGCCGGGCGAGCACGTCATCAAAAAGCATCGTTACAGCGCGTTCTTCGCGACCGACCTCGACCTCATCCTGCGCGAATGGGGCATCGACACCGTGGTCGTCTCGGGCACCACGACGGAAAATTGCTGCCACGCGACAGCGCGTGACGCGATGTTCCACAATTACCGGGTGATCTTCCTGTCGGACCTCACCGGCACGTTCGATTACCCCGATCTCGGGTACGGCGCGCTGCCGGCCGAAGAGGTGCACCGAGCCACCCTGATCGTCCTAGCCTTCTCGACCGCTCACGTTATGACGGGAGCCGAGCTGATGCGGCGCGTGGCGCAGAACCGCGCTGCCGCCGACTGACCGCGGATCGGGCTCGGCGGCATCGGTCCAATGCCCGGCAGCGCCGGGACCGAACTCCGGCCCGCTGAGCCGAACGAACATCGACCGGCCGGGCGTGTTGTGAACGTCGCGCACCGTCCAGTAGCGGCCCTGGCGCCGCCTGTTGGACAGGTAATGGCGGCATACCGCCTCGGCATCGCGCGCGAGGCGGCGCGCCAGTTCGGTAGCGTCGCGGGGCATCACGAAACCTCCCCGCGGCGCGCTGACATTATGTTGCGTAGAAGCCGTCGATCGTCTGTGTGACAGCGCCCGATCGCTCAGTCGATTTCGGGCATCCGCAATCCCGATTACTACCACTGGGGATTGCCTTATCTCGACGGCTTCACCGGCATCTTTGCCGACAAGCAGTCGATCCCGGTCAGCGCGATCCGCAGCGACCGAGCGGGCGATCGAGTTCCGTGGGCTGGCGGGTCAACTCGAAATCCCCCAGCGTGCTTGCCTTTCAGGAACACCGTCAACTCATGAAGATATTCGGCGAGCCACGGGGCGGTCTCGGGAATGTGGACAAAGCCGTTCTCGATCATCGCGGTCTGCGCGTGCAGACGCATGATCTTGTCGCCGGTCGGCTGGTAGCGGGTGACGCCGTGGCAGCCATCAGTGATCAGTTCTTGGATCAGCTGGGTCCCGGAGGCCTTGTCCTCGATCAGCACCACAGTCGCATGGAACAGGCTCTGAAACAAACCCAGGGCGAGCAGCAATCCGCCAACCAGCTCCAACAAGCCTTGGAGGCCCGGATTTAAGGTGAAGGGGGCGTAGGGCGCATGGTTCGGCTGGAGTGGGAAGCCGACGACCTTCGCGAGACCGTGCTCCATGTACAGCAAGCCGACCATGATGCGCAGAATGCTCAACATGCGCGGTTCCCAGGCCAGCCGCAGAGTTGCCAAATCGGTCACGGATTATCCTCCCCAAAAGCCGGCGATCTCTCTGGTCGTCTCGACTACCCGGTTGCGCAGGAGCCGCATCGGATTGAAATGTGGCCATTCGGGGCCGAAGATCGACGAGCGCACCGTCTGCTCGCCCTTGCCCTCTACAAGGCGCCGCTTGTGTTCGGAGTGGACCGCCGCCTCCGGCGTTGCAACCAGCCGCGTCCCGACCCAGACGCCGTCGGCACCGAGAGCGAGCGCCGCGGCGACGCCCCGTCCGTCGACGATGCCGCCAGAGGCAAGTACCAGTGCGGGTGCCACCGCATCGAGAATTTCCGGCACCAACACCATAGTGGGCAGGCCACCGTAGTTGTGGCCGCCGGCCTCCCAGCCTTGGGCCACGATCACCTCGACGCCGTCGCCGACGGCCTTCTTCGCCGCTTCCACCCCGCCGACCTGCTCCCACACCGACACGCCGGCATCGCGGAGGAGGGTCAGGTGCTCGGGCGACGGATGAATCCCAGTGAAAGGAGGCGACTGGCACCTTTTCTTCGGCGCAGACGCGGATCTGTGCGTCATTGTCAAAACAGGTGATGAAATTGATATTGAACGGTGCGTCGGTGGCCGCGCGGATCTGGTGGATGACGACCCGGAGCTGTTCGGCTGGTGTGAAGCCCACACCGATTGCTCCGATCCCGCCGCCAGCGCAGACCCCGAGGGCGAGGTCGGCAGTGCTGCCTGCGAAGGCCATGCCTGCGGCGGCGAAAGGATGGCGGCAGCCGAACCGCTCCGTCATACGCGTCGAGATGCTGCCCATCTTATCCGAGATCCCCGGCTGGCCGAGGTTGGACAGGCTCAATGGTAACCGGGCCTGAGGGCCTGAGGCGCGCAGCCGTGCGCGCGGCATCTGTCTGCGTCGGAAACGACAGCGCATCTTTCTCCGGTCCCCAAGCAGCCGTGGGGAACCTGCGCGTTAGTCAGACCGAATGTCCGCCAGGATACGCAACGCGGATCACGAACATGGGTAAAACTCCCTAGCCTGCGACTCAGCCACTATCTCCGTTCACGATCGCGGGACAATCGCATGGTGCCGCTCGCCGGCCGACCGCCACGTCTGAGATCAGCGCCCCGCTACGTGATAATCTGGCCGATTTATCACGTGTTTATGAGCAGGCCCGCCCCTCAAAGCGGGTTTGGGCCGAGGACTTCCCAGCGGTGGCGCTGGAAGAGTTTGTCGTGTTCGTCGGCGTCGATCGGGCGGCGCTCCGAAAGATCCTCAAGGAGGCCGCCGGCAGAGGCCGGGGTGTAGAGAAACAACGCGCGGGCCGTTTCGCTGCCGGTGTTCTTCCAGGCATGCGGGACTTCGCGCGGCATGAACGCGCAGTTGCCAGGCCCGCCGACGGTGACCTCGTCACCGATCTGAAAGGTGATCTCGCCGGCGAGCACCCAGGCGACCTCGTCGCTGTCGTGGTGGAGATGGAAGAGGCTCTTGGTGCCGGCGGGCAGGGTTTCCTCGAACAGCATGATGCTCTCACTGGTCTCACGGCCGAGGAGCTTCAAAGAAAAGAACGGCCGGGTGTCGGCGAGTTCGAAATGCTTTCCGCCACCCGCGGGTACGACAAAGCCTTTTGTTGCGGTCATGTTGGTGTCCTTCCCTGCG
This sequence comes from uncultured Actinomycetota bacterium, assembly GCA_963739645.1. Taxonomy (GTDB): domain Bacteria; phylum Actinomycetota; class Actinomycetes; order Streptosporangiales; family Streptosporangiaceae; genus JASHPR01. Next base: position 214,503 of record CAVUBM010000015.1, on the reverse strand, counting down.
TGAAGGTCATTGCGGGAAATAGTTGGGTATTTCTCCCCAAAGCGTCTGCGATGTCACGATCCGCGCGTACTGCCGCGTCGAGAGGTGCGGTTGGTCATGCCAGCGGCTCGGGGAGAGGTACCGGTCGTCTCCATGGAACCCGACCCCCTCCGCCGCAGCGCCGGTCCACATCGTTGCCTTAGTCAAGATTTTTGTGGCCACCTAACCTTGTGCTCGTGCAAAGTGTGCCAGGCTGGTCCTGACCACGAGGTGATGAAAGGGCCTGATCACATTGAGATAGGTGAGGCCGAAGGCATTGTGGGAGTGCACGACGGTTGTCGCGACGAGCTGCGTGCCGGTTGGAGAATTGCGACGGAGCAGCGATAATCGGAAGTCCAGGTGTCGATCATCCTCACCCAGCACAATCTCGTCGTTGCTTTCCCATTGCACCGGGAAGAAGTCCACGCGTTCGTTGTCGGCCCTGGACGCTCGGACCTCGCCGGAGGTTTTGACGCCAAAGGGCGTCACCATGCCGTCGCGCACCGCGACCAACGCCTTGATCCATGCGGGCGGATCGCCGACTGTCCGGGTCACCAGCACGCGCATGCTGTACTGTTTCGATGAACTCAAATCGATGCTGTAGCTATCGAGTAGGCTGGCGTTCTCGTACCAGCCTGCAACGACGCTTTCAGGTGGCGGCGTTGTCCGGCGCACCCGCGCTTTGCGTTTTAAACACATGCCGAAAGCTCGATCATGGCAGTCTTAGCGACAGCTGGCGGCCAATAGCGGTGAGGGAGTACATGCCTTGGATCGTAGCCAGAAAGAGCGCCGGCGATGAAGGCGGTACGCCATCACTTTGAGGCTCCAAGCGACTGGCCACCCATGCAAGATAGCCATCTCGGATTACGGCTAACCAAGGCCCTCGAGCGGATAGAAGTTTTTCGGTGCAAATTTCTGATGGAGAATGCGGGCATGATGTACCGGCTATACCCGCGTTTTGACGACGCCTCGAATTGGCGAGTAGCCACACACTCGGGACAACTCTTGCTCAACCACCGGCAACCGCACGGCGGGCTCGTCGGCGCCGAGGCCGGCCATCAGCCGGATCAGCGCCGCCACGCTGAGCCAGCCACCCGCCTCGCGGGCATAAAGCCCGTAGATCGTCACGATCAGCGCCCGGGGCGCAGCCAGCCACGCGTCGCCGGTCCCTGGCGCCTCGGTGAAGGTCGTCACGCAAGGAACATAGCGGAATACTGGTGTCGTCCCGTCTGCGCCTGAGGGGGTCCAGCCATGCAGCTCACGCCGTCCGCGCATGTTGACACGTTCTGCCGGGACAACCTGCCGCCGGACGAGCTCTGGCCGGAGCTGCGGTTCACCCTGCCCGGGCTGCAGTACCCCGACCGGCTCAACGCCGCGGCCGCGCTGGTGGACGCGACCGCCGAGGCCAGCGGCGGCCGGCCGTGCCTGATGTCGCTGGACGTCACCTGGAGCTACGCCGACGTGCGGCGCATCTCCAGCCAGGTGGCCCGGGTGCTGACCGAGGACCTGGGCCTGGTCCCGGGTAACCGGGTGCTGCTGCGCGGCCCGAACAACCCCTGGCTGGCCGCGTGCTGGCTCGGGGTGCTCAAGGCCGGCGGGGTCGCGGTGGCCACCATGTCGCTGCTGCGGGCCAGCGAGCTGACCACGATCTGCCAGGTGGCGCAGCCGCGGCTGGCCCTGTGCGATCACCGGTTCACCGAGGAGCTGGCCGACGCGGGCGTGGCCGGCCTGGACATCGTCACGTTCGGGGGCGACGGGCCGGACGATCTCGCCCAGCGTGCCGCCGGGAAGCCCGGTGACTTCACGGCCGTGGCCACCGCCGCCGACGACGTGGCCATGATCGCGTTCACGTCCGGCACCACCGGGCGGCCCAAGGCGGCCATGCACTTCCACCGCGACCTGCTCGCGATGGCCGACACGTTCTCCGCCTGCGTGCTCAAGCCGCGGCCCGACGACATCTTCGCCGGAACCCCGCCGCTGGCCTTCACCTACGGGCTCGGCGGGCTGCTGGTGTTCCCGCTGCGTGTCGGCGCGGCCACGCTGCTGCTGGAGAAGGCCACGCCGGCGGAGCTCGCCGACGAGATCGCCGCGCACGGCGTGACCGTGCTGTCCACCTCGCCGACCGCGTTCCGGGCCATGCTCGGGGCGGGCAAGGGCGAGCAGCTGCGCGGCCTGCGGCGGCCGGTCTCGGCCGGCGAGCACCTGCCCGGCTCGACCTGGCAGGCGTTCTACGACGCCACCGGCGTGAAGATCATCGACGGGATCGGCAGCACCGAGATGCTGCACATCTTCATCTCGTCGGCCGACGATGAGATCCGGCCGGGCTCGACCGGCCGGGCGGTGCCCGGGTACGAGGCGGCGATCCTGGACGAGGACGGCAAGCCGGTGCCGGACGGGGAGTCAGGCCGGCTGGCGGTCAAGGGCCCGACCGGCTGCACCTACCTGGCCGACGACCGGCAGCGGACGTACGTGCACGACGGCTGGAACTTCACCGGCGACACCTACGTCCGCGACGCCGACGGCTACTTCTGGTACCAGGCGCGCAGCGACGACATGATCATCTCGGGGGGCTACAACATCGCCGGCCCGGAGATCGAGGAGGTCCTGCTCGGTCACCCGGACGTGGCCGAGTGCGGGGTGGTCGGCGTGCCCGACGAGTTCCGCGGCCAGATCGTCAAGGCCTACGTGGTGCTGCGTGACGGCACCGACGGCGGCGAGGCCAAGGCCGCCGAGCTGCAGGACTACGTGAAGCAGCAGATCGCGCCGTACAAGTACCCGCGCGCGGTGGAGTTCCTGCCGGTCCTGCCGCGGACCAACACCGGCAAGCTGCAGCGGTTCCGCCTCCGCGACCGCGACGGCTGAGCTCCTAGACCTCCAGCAGCACCGGAATGATCATTGGCCGGCGGCGGTAGTTGTCGCTGACCCACTTGCCCACGGTCCGGCGCAGCAGCTGCTGCAGCTGATAGGAGTCGCTGATCCCGTCGGCCGCGGCCCGGGCCAGCGCCTCCTCGATCCGCGGCCGGATCTCGTCGAACGCTGTTTCGTCGATCCCGGACCCGCGGGCCTGGATCTCCGGACCCGCTACGAGCTTGCCGCTGGTGGAGTCGACCACGATCACCACAGACACGAAGCCCTCGTCGCCGAGGATCCGCCGGTCCTTCAGCGAGGCCTCGGTCACCTCCCCGACCGAAAGCCCGTCCACGTACACGTAGCCACACTGGACGCCGCCGACGACCGAGACCCGGCCGTCGACCAGGTCGACCACCACGCCGTCCTCGGCGATCACGATGTTCTCCTCGGGCACGCCGGTCAGCGCCGCGAGTTCCGCGTGCGCCTTCAGGTGCCGCCATTCACCGTGCACCGGAAGGAAGTTGCTCGGCCGGGTCAGGTTCAGCACGTACAGCAGTTCGCCGGCCGGGGCATGCCCGGACACGTGCACCATGGCGTTGCCCCGGTGCACCACCCGCGCGCCCAGCCGGGTCAGCTCGTTGATGATCCGGGACACCGCGGTCTCGTTCCCCGGCACCAGCGACGACGCGAGGATCACGGTGTCGCCCTCGGCGATCCGGATCTGGTGATCGCGGCCGGCCATCCGGGCGAGCGCCGACATCGGCTCGCCCTGTGACCCGGTGGAGATCAGCACGATCTGCTCGGGCGGCATCTCCTCGGCGTCTTTGAGGTCCACGAGCAGGCCGCCGGGGACCGAGGGCACCCGCAGATAGCCGAGCTCGCGGGCCACGCCCATGTTCCGCACCATGGACCGGCCCACCAGCGCCACCTTGCGCCCGTGCGCGGCCGCGGTGTCCATCACCTGCTGCACCCGGTGCACATGGCTCGCGAAGCAGGACACGATGATCCGCTGCTTGGCGCCGTCGAACACCTCGGACAGCACCGGGCCGATGGCCCGCTCGGTGGTCACCACGCCCGGGATCTCGGCGTTGGTGGAGTCCGACATCAGCAGGTCCACACCCTCGGCGCCAAGGCGGGCGAAGCCGCCGAGGTCGGTCAGCCGCCCGTCCAGCGGCAGCTGGTCCATCTTGAAGTCCCCGGTGTGCAGGACCACGCCCGCGCGGGTGCGGATGCCGACCGCCAGCGCGTCGGGGATCGAGTGGTTGACCGCGAAGAATTCAAGGTCAAAGGGCCCGAACGCCACCCTGGCGCCCTCTCCCACCTCGCGGACCTCGGGTGTGATCCGGTGCTCGGTGAGCTTGCTCGCGACCAGGGCCAGCGTCAGCTTCGAGCCGACCAGGGGGATGTCCGCCCGGCGCCGGAGCAGGTACGGGATCCCGCCGATGTGATCCTCGTGGGCGTGCGTGAGCACCATCGCCTCGATCTGGTCCAGCCGGTCCTCGATGGAGGAGAAGTCCGGCAGGATCAGGTCCACCCCGGGCTGGTCGGGCTCGGGGAACAGGACACCGCAGTCCACGACGAGCAGCCGGCCAGCGTGCTCGAAGACCGTCATGTTCCGGCCGATCTCGCCGAGTCCGCCCAGCGCGACGATCCGGAGACCGTCGGGGGGGAGCGGTGGCGGTGGGCCGAGTTCCGGGTGCGGGTGGCTCACCGGGGCGTCACGGCGCCGGCCACGAGGGCGTCACCTTCACGCCGCCCGCCACAAGGTCGGTGCGCAGCCGCTCGGACTCGGCCGTGGTCGCGTCCGCCAGCGGCAGACGGACCGGGCCGCCGGGCAACCCGAGCATGCCGAGCGCGGTCTTGGCCGAGACCGTGCCCTGCATTCTGGTCATGCCGGTGTAGATCGGCAGCATGTCGCGGTGGATGGCCAGCGCGGTGCTGACGTCGCCGGCCAGGTAGGAGTCGATCATCTCGTGCAGCCGGTCGCCCGCCACGTGGCCGTGCACGCTGACGAAGCCCGCCGCGCCCACCGAGAGCCAGGGCAGGTTCAGCATGTCGTCACCGCAGTAGAAGACCAGGTCGGTGGCGGTCATCACCAGCGACCCGGCGCCGAGGTCGGCCTTGGCGTCCTTGACCGCGACGATCCTGGGGTGCTGGGCCAGCTGGATCAGCGTCTCGGTGGCGATCGCGGTCCCGGTGCGGCCGGGGATGTCGTAGAGCATCACGGGCAGGCTGGTCGCGTCCGCGACGGCCGTGAAGTGGGCCACCAGGCCATGCTGCGGCGGCTTGTTGTAGTACGGCGTGACCACGAGCAGCGCGGCCGCGCCGGCCTGCTCGGCCTGCCGGGCGAGCTCGCAGCTGTGCGCGGTGTCGTTGGTGCCTACGCCGGCCACGATCGTGGCCCGGTCGCCCACGGCCCCGACCACGGTGCGCAGCAGCTGGTCCTTCTCGGCGTCGCTCGTGGTGGGCGACTCACCGGTGGTGCCGCTGATCACCAGGCCGTCGTTGCGCATGTCCGTGACCAGATACTCGGCCAGGCGCGCCGCGCCGTCGTAATCGACCGCCCGGTCGCCGGTCATCGGCGTGATCATCGCGGTCAGCATCCGGCCGAACGGGGCCGGGCCAGCGATGCCACCCTCTGGCGGTGTGGTTGCTGTCATGAACTGAACGCTACCGGTCGGGGCCGCCGCGGGGTACTCCCGGCCTGCTGCGTCGCCGTGTCGGACTGTATTGCCTCGGGGGGCGACCCCCCAGACCCCCCGCGTGCCATCCGCTCGGGCCAGCCTCCGGCCGGCCGTCGCGGCTGGCCCAGGCTTCGCCATCCCGCTGCGGGAAGAGCCGGAAACAAAGACGCGGCGACGTGAGCTCGGGGGTACCCACGTCACCTGCGTCTGTCTCATTATCGTCCGCCATTGCACATGGCGTTACTCGTTGTGCGCAATTTGTTTACGGAACAGCGATAGGGTCGGCGCTACTAGCGCATCGGCTGGCGTGCTGCGGTGAGCGCGCGACAACAAGCGAGGCCCCTCCATGTATGAGATGGAGGGGCCTCGCCCAGTCATGCAGCCCAGCGTGCCGATTGCTCGACTGCCGGTCACCCGGCTACTGTCCGCTGCCGACCCCCACCAGCACCAGACGCCCGCCTAAGACTCCGGTTACCCGGTGTCCGCTGCGTTCCGAGGTTGCCCCCGGAGTTCCGGGGTCTCCCCGGATCGGCACCCGTGCTCGGTGGTGAATGCATTTCTACTGCGTCGCTGAGGGCCCGCACAAGGGCTTTGAGCTGGCAATCTTAAAATTCTTTGTCCATCCACAGGACACCAGCCGTTATCCCCCGCGTTCCCCGGCTTATCCACCGCTTCGTCCACACAACAGTCCACAAGCTGGCCAAACCGGCTGCTCACACGGCGGTGCGCCAGACGGAGGGTCTGTGGATCAGCGCGGGGCCAGCTTGTCGGCGAACGCGGCCGCGATGAACTGATGACCCTTGCCGTTGGGGTGCATCCGGTCCGGGCTGTACAGCTCCGGGTCGGTGAGGCCGGGCAGCGACCAGGCGTCCAGGCATACGGCGCCGTAAGACTCCGCCTGCTCGCGGATGATGTCGCTGGCCATCCGCATGCGCTCGCGGGCGATCTCGGTCAGCTCCGGCGGCAACGGCATGATGGCCGCGATGTTCGGGAGGGTGCACGTCAGCACCTTGGCCTTGGTGGCGGCCAGGCCCTCGAGCAACTGCCCGAGGTCGGACTTGAACGTCATCTCGTCGAAGCCGCGGGCGCGGATGTCGTTCATGCCCACGGTGACGCTGACCAGGTCAGGCTCGGCCGGAGCGGCCTTGGGCAGCTGCTCGGAGAGCACCGAGCCCACGGTGGCGCGGTCCTCGGCCAGGTTCGTCAGCGCGCACCGGACGGCGGTGCGCACGCTCAGGACGTCGGCGAGCCGCTGCGCCCAGCCCACCGGACGCCCGTCTGGTCCAGCATCACCTTTTCCGGCAGTGAGGCTGTCTCCTAGCGCGACAAAATTGGACCAGGACAAGAGCACCCCTCCTCGCATCGGCGGCCCCGCTGTGCTCTGTGGTCAATTACAGCAGTCAATCGGGCTCCGTTTGGGGGCAAGCGAAATATCTGCCGCCCGCAGGATCAGAAGACCGGGATGATGTCCTCGGGATTGATGTCGGCCGAGACATCGACGCCCTCGATGTCAAGCTCGGGAATCGCCGGGAACTCGATACCCCAGCGCTGCACGATCGTGCGCACCTTGGCGATCGCGGTCTTCCAGTTCTCGGCCTGCTCGTCATACGACAGCACACCAAGCCCGGCGTCCCTGGCGTAATTCATCAGCACCCGGTGGTTAGCCAGGAAGTACGGCGGCAGCTCCCAGAATCCTTCGGCCGGCGGTTCCCATAGGATCATCGAAAGGAAGATGAAACCGGCCCTGAGCTGGCGCGTGATGGTGCTCTTGATGTCATCGGTCAGGCCGGGCCACTCCTTCTCCAGGATGGTCATGCAGATCTGCAGGTGGCGCGACTCGTCCCGGCCGATCTTGTGGAACATCTCGGAGAACACCGGGTGCGTGGTCCCCGAGGCCATGCCGCGGAACAGCGTCGAGGCGGCCATCTCGCCCATCATGAAACTGGTGAACAGCACGGCCAGTGCGTACTTGTCGACGGCCTTGTTGTAGCCGCTCCAGTACCGGCCCCCGTTGTGGTACAGCCAGCCGATGTTGTTGTGCGCCGCGCGCTCCAGGTCCGTGGTGGGCGTCCAGTCCAGCGGGCCGCCGGGCCACAGCGCCGCAATCGAGCGCTGGCAGCACTCCTCGTGGTTCATCTCGTCCCGGGTGATCGAGAAGAAGCACTTGCGGACCGGGTCCTCCTCGTGCTGCTCGAAGGCACGGATGGTGGCGCGGGCGAACACCGCCGGGCCCGAGGCGTCGAAGTTGGCCAGCACCGAGAACCAGTACATGATCCCGAGGCGCTGCTCGGGGGTGAAGTCCTCGGCCCGCAGTCCTTCCCAGGGCAGGTCAGCCGGATTCCAGGCCATCAGCTTGGACTTCTGGTAGATAGAGGCCAGCTTCTCAGTCTCGACCCGCCACTCCATCGGGTAGATGTTCGGCTGCACGACCTCGGGTGCGGGCCAGAACCCGCCCTCCGGGATCGTCAGCTCGCGGTCCGAATCCGTCACGTCGCCACCTCACTCCACGCCGTCGGCGTCTTATGACACTGTAAGGGCGAACGTGCGTTCTGTCGTCACAGGCCGGCGTCCGGCCACTCCCACCTCGGCACCTCCCGCAGCGGGTGCAGCTGGTCGTCGGTCTCCGCGTGGGAGTTCTGCATGGCCACGTGCGACCCGAACTCAACGTGCGAGCGCAGCGCCTCCCGGAACGGCGGGTCGTCGGGGAGCCCGGCCGTGTCCGCCGCGGCCAGGTACAGCTGCACGAACCGCTGCCGCTGCGCCTCGGTGATGTTCAGCCCGCGGTGCACGTCGATGAGATGGGCGAAGCCCAGCTCGCGGGTGAAGTCGTCCGGGCCGCCAAACGACTCGGCCTCGAACGCGGTCAGGTGGTCGACGTGCTCCGGCCGTCCCGCGCCGAACAGCGGCTCAAGCACCGGATCGGCAAGCACGCTGCTGTAGAAGATGTCGATGAAACGGCGCAAGCTCTCCCGGCCGCCCGCATGCTCGTAGATTGACTCCATGATTACATCGTTACACATCCGCAGCCCAGGCCGGGTGCCGGGCCCGACAGGCGCCGGGCGCGGGCGGGCCGCAGGCCGCAGGTACGCCGCAGGCCGCAGGTACCGGGGCGGCCGGCGTCCTACACGCCGAGGCCGCGGCCAATGATCTCCTTCATGATCTCGGTGGTGCCGCCGAAGATCGTCTGCGCCCGCCCGTCGGCGAACGCGCGCGCGACCGGGTACTCACGCATGTAGCCGTAGCCGCCGTGCAGCTGGACGCACCGGTCCACGACCCGGTTGCACAGCTCGGTGTCCCACCACTTCAGCATCGACGCGTCCTCGTTGGACAGCAGGCCGGCGTTGTGCTCGGTGACGGCCCGGTCGGTGAACGCGCGCGCCACCGCGAGCTCGGTCGCCATCTCGGCCAGCACGAACCGGTTGTACTGGAACTTGCCGATCGGCCGCCCGAACGCCTGCCGCTGCTTGCAGTACTCCAGCGTCTCGGCGAAGACCTGCTCCGCCCCGGCCAGCGCGGCGGTGCCGATCGCGACCCGCTCCCTCGGCAGGTTCTGCATCAGCGCGACGAAGCCGCCTCCCTCGCCGCCCAGCAGGTTCTCCGCCGGCACCCGCACGTCGGAGAAGAACAGCTCTGAGGTGTCCTGGGCGTGCATACCGACCTTGTCCAGGTTGCGGCCACGCTCGAACCCGGGCATGCCGCGCTCGACCGCCAGCAGGCTGATCCCCTGGTACCCCGCGTCCCGGTCGGTGCGCGCGACGACGATGACCAGGTCGGCCAGTTGGCCGTTGGAGATGAACGTCTTCTGGCCGTTCAGCACATAGTGGTCGCCGTCGCGCACCGCCGAGGTACGGATCCCCTGCAGGTCGCTGCCCGCACCAGGCTCGCTCATCGCGATCGCGGTGATGATCTCGCCGGAGCAGTATCCGGGCAGCCACCGCTGGCACTGCTCCGGGCTGGCCAGCCGCTGGAAGTACTGGCCGTTGATGTCGTTGTGGACCGAGAACCCGGGGCCGTGCGCGCCGACCCGGGTCATCTCCTCGTTCAGGACGAGATAGAACCGGTAGTCCGGGTTCCCGCCCCCGCCGTACTTCTCGTCGATGTCGATCCCGAGCAGCCCGGCCCGCCCGGCCGCCAGCCAGACGTCGCGGGAGACGACGCCGTCCCGCTCCCACTGCTCGTGATAGGGCGTGATCTCTTTGGCGATGAACGAGCGGACCATGTCCCGGAACGCGTCGTGCTCGCTGGTGAAAATGTCTCGCTGCATCGTGGCCAGGGTACGGCCAGGCGCTAGGCGGCGCTAGGCTCCGGCAGGTACGCGGCCCACTCCGGATCGCCGTCGTGGGCGGCCCCGATCAGCCGCCAGTGCGCGCCGTGGGGCACCACGGGCACGCACCGCAGGGTCCAGCCGAGCTCGTCGATCAGCCGGTCGGCCTTGCGGTGGTTGCAGCGCATGCAGGACGCGACACAGTTCTCCCAGGTGTGCGTCCCGCCGCGGCTGCGCGGCACGACGTGGTCGATGGTCTCGGCCTTGGTTCCGCAGTAGGCGCACAGGTAGTTGTCCCGGCGCATCAGCGCGGCCCGGGTCAGCGGGACCCGGCTGCGATGCGGCACCCGGATGTAGCGGCGGAGCCTGATCACGGAGGGGGCAACCAGCATGACCGAGGCGGAGTGCAGCACCCTTCCCTCGGAGTTATCGTGCACAACCTCGGCCTTCTCGCCGAGGACCAGGCACACAGCCCGGTGCAGGCCAACCGTGGTGAGCGGCTCATACGTGATGTTGAGCAGCAAAACCCGACGCACTCCCACCTCCCAGGCAGGTGCGCCGCCATAGTGTCGGGGCACCCGTGACCAGTGTGATTGCCAGATGGCCCGTCCGCCAACCCCATAAGCGTAATCCGCGCGCGACAGCTCTCCGGCCGAACGCGGCGGCAGGGTCAGTTCTGGCTCACGACACCGCCCGCCGAGCCCGCCGGGCACCGTCAGCCGCAGGCTCGGGCGGGGCCGGAACTGAGCTTGACGGCCGAGGTCGGCCGCGGGCTCGCGGCCGATCGCACCCGCCGAGTCGGCTGCGGATTCACCGCCAGGTGCGGGTGGCTACCGCGGGCCTTCTGGGCGGTCGAGGTCGCCGCGCTGTATCCGGGCCTTCTTCAGGGCGGCCGCGTAGTTCTCCGGGCGCACCCCGTAGAGGTCGTCGTCCCGGTCGCTGGCGGCCAGCACGCCGGGGGCCGCGGGACGCTCCTCACGCCGCTGGGAAACGTAACGGCGGAAGTCGGTGAACAGGACCCGGCGGTGCCGGCCGGACTGGTCGTAGAGGATCTTTCCCTCGCTGAGCAACTGCACCAGCGCGGCCCGGGTCACGCCCAGGAAGTCGGCGGTCTCCTGGGTGCTGAGCCGCTGCGCCCGGGGCAGGACGGTGATCGTCTTTCCTTCGCGCAGGGCCTCGACCACCCGGGTCAAGGCCCGGTAGACCTCTTCGGGGACCGGGTCCTGCTCACGGTCGGAGCGGGGCAGCAGCGGCTCAGGGTGCAGTTCCAGGAAGCGGCCCAGGCCGAGCAGGGCATGCAGATCCGAGGAATGGAACACCACCTCAGACTCGGCCCCAGTGGTCACAAGCCCCTCCCCATACCCATACTGGAGAAATCCGTACATACGCCCCCACGACGGCACGCACGTGACGGACGTACGGCAGACCCAGGAGACCTATCAGGCAGGCGTCTCCAGGCCCCGTCGGTGACGCAGCCGCCTGCACTGACGCGGTGAAGGCCCAAGGATAGCGTGACGCCGGCCTGAGCGACAGAAGCAGGTCTGTCCCGGGCCATGCCGGTCCTGCGGCGATCGCAGCGACGGGGCGGTTTGGCATCGGGCCAGGTCACCGACATCTGCGGGCCGGGCGGCCGAGGAGCGGGCGGCAGGGGACATAGAGTGCGGGCCATGACCGCAGCAGCCTCTTACCCTCCGGCCCGGCGCCAGGACCTCACCGAAGTGATCCACGGCCAGGCGGTGGCCGATCCCTATCGCTGGCTTGAGGACGCTGGCAGCCACGAGACCCAGGCCTGGCTGGCCGCCGAGGACGAGCTGCTGGCCGAGTACATGGCGGGGCTGAGCGGCCGGGAGGCGCTGGCGGCTCGGATCTACGAGTTGCTCGGCGCGGGGTCCGTCGGTGCTCCCATCTGGCGGGGGGACCGGAGGTTCTTCACCCGCCGGGCCCTGGGCCAGGAGCACGCCGTGCTCTACACGGCCACGGCCGGCCCCGGCGAGCAGGTCCTGATCGACCCGGTGGCGATCGACAAGTCCGGCACCACCACGCTCGACGCCTGGCAGCCCGACGTCGAGGGCCGCCTGCTCGCCTATCAGCTGTCCGAGGGCGGGGACGAGGAGTCCGTGCTGCGGGTCATGGACGCCGCCACCGGCGAGATCGTCGACGGCCCCATCGACCGGTGCCGGTACACCCGCGTGGCCTGGCTGCCCGGCGGCAAGGCGTTCTACTACAGCCGAAGGCTCGCGCCGGACCAGGTGCCCGCGGGCGAGGAGCAGTACCACCGCCGGGTCTACCTGCACCGGCTGGGCAGCCCCGTCGCCGACGATGTCCTGATCTTCGGCGACGGGATGGAGAAGACCAACTACTACTCGGTGTCGGTCAGCCGGGACGGCCGCTGGCTGACCGTCGGCGCGGCGGCGGGCACCGCACCCAGGAACGACCTGTGGATCGCGGACCTGACCGCGTCGCCGGAGTCAGCACCCGACCTGCGGGTGATACAGCAGGGGATCGACGCGCAGACCGGCGTGCACGCGGGCCGCGACGGCCGTCTGTACGTGTGGACCGACCGGGGCGCGCCGCGGGGCAGGCTGGCGGTGACCGACCCGGCCGAGCCCGGCAGCGGGCACTGGCGTGACCTGGTCCCTGAGGATGCGGAGGCGGTGCTGACCGACTTCGCGATCCTGGACGGCGACGACCTGGACCCGCCGCTGCTGCTGGTGTCCTGGACCAGGCACGCGATCAGCGAGATCAGCGTCCATGACCTGGTCACCGGCCAGCGGACGGGCACCGTGCCGCTGCCCGGCCTCGGCACCATCGGCGGGCTCAGCGAGCGGCCGGAAGGCGGCCACGAGGCGTGGTTCGGCTATACCGACAACACCACTCCCCCGCTGGTGCTGCACTACGACGCGCATAGCGGCGAGGTGCAGACGTGGGAGCGTGCCCCCGGCTCGGTGGCCGCGCCGCAGGTCTCGGCCCGCCAGGTCACCTACCCGTCCCTGGACGGCACCCCGGTCCGGATGCTGATCATCTCACCCGGGGCGGACGGGCCCGATGAGCCGCGGCCCACGATCCTGTACGGGTACGGCGGTTTCGGCGTGATGATGGCGCCGGGCTACGCGCCGCCGATCCTGGCCTGGGTCGAGCAGGGCGGGGTCTACGCGATCGCCGCGCTGCGCGGCGGCGGCGAGGAGGGCGAGGACTGGCACCGCGGGGGCATGCGCGACCGCAAGCAGAACGTGTTCGACGACTTCCAGGCCGCCGCGCAGAAGCTGATCACCGACGGGTGGACCACCCGCGAGCAGCTGGCGATCTCCGGGGGCTCGAACGGCGGGCTGCTGGTCGGGGCCACGGTCACCCAGCGGCCCGACCTGTGCGCGGCGGCCGCGTGCTCCGCCCCGCTGCTGGACATGGTTCGCTACGAGAGGTTCGGGCTGGGCGAGACCTGGAACGACGAGTACGGGACCGCCGCCGATCCCGAGGAGCTCGGCTGGCTGCTGTCCTACTCCCCCTACCATCACGTGCGCGAGGGAACCGAGTACCCGGCGATCCTGTTCACGGTGTTCGACAGCGACACGCGGGTGGACCCGCTGCACGCGCGCAAGATGTGCGCGGCGCTGCAGCACGCCACCACGGCGCGGTGGCCAGATCGCCCCATCCTGCTGCGGCGCGAATCCGATGTCGGGCACGGGGCCCGGGCGGTCAGCCGGTCGGCGTCCCTGGCCGCGGACACGCTCGCCTTCCTCGGCTTCCACACCGGCCTCACCCGCTAGCCCCCCGCCCCCTCAGATCTGCAAGTCCGTAACGCCGTTTTCGCGTCGCGACTATGGTGGGCCGCTGGTCACCGAAAGGGGGTCATCGTGTTCGCCCACGCCCTGGTCGGGGGGCCCGGAGTCCCGGTTCCCCGGCCCGACACGCTCATCGGGGCCTGCCGTAGCTCGGACCCGGGGATCGCCTGCCGTCTCGTGTGGGACCTCACGCACAGCGCCAAGGCCGCCGGCGCTGGCCAAGGTTTTCGTCGCCGGGCCGGCCCAGACCGCGGTCCGGATCGGCTTCGTGATCCTGATCGCGCTGCTGCTGCGCCTGGCCGCGCACCGGGCCATCGCCAGGATCACCTCGCGCGCGGCCAAGGAGGACCCCGAGGGCAGCGACCGGACGCACGCGCTGCTGTTCCGGGAGCGGCGGCAGCAGCGGGCGACCGCGCTCGGCGCAATCCTGAGCAACGCGGCGTCGCTGACCATCGTCGGCATCGCGGCGGTCATGATCCTCGGCGACATGGGGCTGAACCTGGCGCCGGTGCTGGCCAGCGCCGGAGTCCTGGGCGTGGCCATCGGGTTCGGCGCGCAGAACCTGGTGCAGGACTTCCTGGCCGGGGTCTTCATGCTGCTCGAGGACCAGTACGGCGTGGGTGACGTCATCGACGTCGGCGGCACGTCGGGAACGGTCGAGGCGGTGAGCCTGCGGATCACCCGGCTCCGGGACGTGAACGGCGTGGTCTGGCACGTCCGCAACGGCACCATCCCCAAGGCGGGCAACAAGTCCCAGGGCTGGGCCAGGGCCGTGGTCGACTTCCCGGTTCCGTACCGGCATGACATTCCGCAGGTGCGCCACGTAATGGCCAGGACGGCGAGCGAGATGTGGCAGGAGCCGGCCTGGCAGAAGGTCATCCTCGAGGAGCCCGAGGTGTGGGGCGTCCAGACGCTATACACCGACGCCGTGCTGCTGCGGGTCGTGGCCCGCACCGTGCCGCTGCGGCAGTGGGAGGTCCAGCGGGAGCTCACCGAGCGGCTGAAGAACTCGCTCGACGCGACCGGTGTCGCCGACGGGTCCGGGGTCATGCCCGGGCCCGGCCCGAGCCCAACGGCTCCGGGGCCGGGCACGGAGCCGACACCAACGGCGACGCGGCCGTCTCGGCCGGCCCCCCGGCCCCTGGCCGCCCCTCCAGCCCGACCACGACCCAGACGCTGCTGACCGACCAGCCCACGCCGCGGGAGTCGTCCGGCGTACCTGGCGCGCCGTCGGGACCTGCCGCCGCCCCGGGCACGTAACCTGGAGCACGCCATGGACGACACGACCGAAGTGAGCTTCTACGAGGCAGTGGGCGGCGAGGAGACGTTCCGCCGCCTGGTGCACCGGTTCTACCAGGAGGTCGCGGCCGACCCGGAGCTCCGCCCGGTGTACCCGAGCCGCGACCTCGGGCCGGCCGAGGAGCACCTGCGGCTGTTCCTGATCCAGTACTGGGGCGGGCCCGGCACCTACAGCGAGCAGCGCGGCCACCCGAGGCTGCGGATGCGGCACGCGCACTTCGCGATCGGGGAGGCCGAGCGCGACGCCTGGCTGCGGCACATGCGCACGGCCCTGGACGAGCTCGCGCTGGACGAGGCCGCACGACGCGCAGCTGTGGGACTACCTGGTCATGGCCGCGCACAGCCTGGTCAACCAGGACACCGGCGGGGCCCTGACCTGGGACTGGCCCGGCCTGATCAGCTCAAGGCCGCGGGGGACTGGCCCCCGGGCATCGCGTAACGGCCCGCGAGGGACAGCGGCGTCAGTCGCGGGTGAGCTTGCGGTAGGTCACCCGGTGCGGGCGGGCCGCCTCGG
This sequence comes from uncultured Actinomycetota bacterium, assembly GCA_963739645.1. Lineage (GTDB taxonomy): Bacteria > Actinomycetota > Actinomycetes > Streptosporangiales > Streptosporangiaceae > JASHPR01. The sequence goes on along the minus strand of CAVUBM010000015.1, from coordinate 199,095 downwards.
CGCCGAGGCGCTCGATCTTGTTCTTCTCGTAGGCCTCGAAGTTGCCCTCGAACCAGAACCAGTGCGACGCCGCCCTCCCAGGCCAGGATGTGCGTCGCGATCCGGTCCAGGAACCAGCGGTCGTGGCTGGTGATCACCGCGCAGCCGGGGAACTCGAGCAGCGCGTTCTCCAGCGAGGACAGCGTCTCCACGTCCAGGTCGTTGGTCGGGCTCGTCGAGCAGCAGCAGGTTGCCGCCCTGCTTCAGGGTGAGCGCGAGGTTGACCCGGTTGCGCTCGCCGCCGGACAGCAGCCCGGCCGGCTTCTGCTGGTCGGGGCCCTTGAAGCCGAACGCGGCCACGTAGGCCCGGCTGGGGATCTCGGTCTGGCCGACCCGGATGTAGGACTCGCCGTCGGAGATGACCTCCCAGACGTTCTTGTTCGGGTCGATCCCGGCCCGCGCCTGGTCCACGTAGGCGATCTTGCACCGTCTCGCCGACCCGGATCGTGCCGTGGTCCGGCTTCTCCTCGCCCACGATCATCTTGAACAGCGTCGTCTTGCCGACGCCGTTCGGCCCGATGACGCCGACGATGCCGTTGCGCGGCAGGCTGAAGCTGAGGTCGTCGATCAGCATCCGGTCGCCGAAGCCCTTGGACAGGTCGTTGGCCTCGACGACCAGGCTGCCCAGCCGCGGGCCCGGCGGGATCTGGATCTCCTCGAAGTCCAGCTTGCGGTTCTTGTCGGCCTCGGCGGCCATCTCCTCGTACCGCTGCAGCCGGGCCCGGCTCTTGGCCTGCCGCGCGCGGGGGCTGGACCGCACCCACTCGAGCTCGTCCTCGAGCCGCTTGCGGCGCTTGACGTCCTTCTGCGCCCTCGACCTTGAGCCGGGCCGCCTTGGTCTCCAGGTAGGTCGAGTAGTTGCCCTCGTAGGGGTAGGCGTGGCCGCGGTCGAGCTCGAGGATCCAGCCGGCCACGTTGTCCAGGAAGTACCGGTCGTGGGTGACGGCCACCACCGTGCCCGGGTACTTCTCCAGGTGCTGCTCCAGCCACTGCACGCTCTCGGCGTCCAGGTGGTTGGTCGGCTCGTCGAGCAGCAGCAGGTCCGGCTGCTGCAGCAGCAGCTTGCACAGCGCGACCCGGCGCCGCTCGCCGCCGGACAGCACGCTCACCTCGGCGTCGGGCGGCGGGCAGCGCAGCGCGTCCATCGCCTGCTCGAGCTGGCTGTCCAGGTCCCAGGCCTCCCGGTGGTCGAGCTGCTCCTGCAGCTTGCCCATCTCCTCGAGCAGCGCGTCGGAGTAGTCCGTGGCCATCAGCTCGGCGATCTCGTTGTACCGCCGCAGCAGCGCCTTGGTCTCCGCGACGCCGTCCTCGACGTTGCCCAGCACGGTCTTGCTCTCGTCGAGCTCCGGCTCCTGGTCGAGCAGGCCGACCGTGAAGCCGGGCATCAGCCGCGCGTCGCCGTTGGACGGCTGCTCGGTCCCGGCCATGATCCGCAGCAGGCTGGACTTGCCGGTGCCGTTGGGCCCGACGACGCCGATCTTCGCGCCGGGCAGGAAGGACAGGGTCACGTCGTCGAGGACGACCTTGTCGCCGTACGCCTTCCGGACGGCGCGCATCTGATAGATGAACTCGGGCATGTGTTCAAGGGTACGGGCAGGCCCGGCCCGGATCGCACGGGTCGCGGCCCCGGCGCCGGTGCGGCACGGCCGGCTGCCGACGGCACCGGTGCCGCGCGGGGCCCCTCACCCGCTGGGTCAGGCCGGCGCCGCCGCGCTGTCCGTCTCCCGGGCCAGCTCCTCGATCGCGCCGTCGTCGAACATGTCGTCGGCCAGTCCCTCGGCGTCGCTGGCCAGGGCCGCCAGCGCGGCTGCCTCGTCAGCGTCGGCCGGCTCACCAAGACCGGCGTTCTCGCCCGCCGCGGCCGCCTCCTCGGCCGTCCGGCCCGTGGCCGGCAGGGTGCGCTGGAAGTTGGCCACGCCACGGCTCAGGTCGTGCCCGAGCGAGTTCGCGTCCACGTCCACGGAGATCCGGCGCTGGCCATCCTTGTTGACGTAGGAGCGGACATCCAGCCGGCCCCGTACCACCACGGGATCGCCTTTGCGCAGGCACTTGGAGAGGTTCTCGGCGAGCTTGCGCCAGCAGGTCACGGTCACGAAGGAGGTATTGCCGTCGGACCACTCACCGGTCGTGTAATCCCGCCGGCGGCGGGTCCACCCCACCCTCATCGACAGCACAGGGGTCCCGCTGCTCACCGTGCGGTAGCGGGGCTCCGTGGCCACGTATCCGGTCAGGCTCACCTGCGCCTCGTTGAACATCATCGCGATCCTCCTGAACTCTGCGGCTCCGGCGCGCCGGTCGCGTCCGGGCTGCCGCTGTGGCGGCACGCCGCCACCGGGCTGCTCACCAAGCTCGCGGATGTGGTGGCCCCGCCGCGGCCGGGCGGGACGCCCTGTGGACGACGCGATGCCGCCGGGCCCGGCTGTGGACAGCCGGGCCGGGATGGAGTGCACGATGTGGGATGATCCGCGGTGCTAGCCCGGGGGGACGACCCCCGGAGCCCCCCGGCGTGTGGTTGGGCCCGGAGCGCCTGTGATCCGGGAGCTGCCCGCGGCATGCCCCCGCCCACCTCCCCGTCCCCCTCCACGGCCGACCTCCGGCCGGCCGTCGCGGACGGCATTACGCCGAGACGAGCTCCGACGGCTCGGCGATCACGTCCACCAGCGCGCCGTTGCGCATGACGGTGATGGCCAGGGGCTGCCCGATGGCCTCGCTGAACATCAGCCGCTGCAGGTCCTGGGCCTTCTGCACCGGGTGCCCGGCCGCGCTGACCAGCAGGTCCCCGGCCCGCAGGCCCGCCCGGTCGGCCGGGCCGCCGGCCACGACCTCCGCGACCCGCAGGCCGCTGGTCCGGCCGACCCGCTGCTGCAGCCCGGCGGGCAGCGGCGCGGGCACGCTGACCAGCCCCAGGTACGCCCGCCGCACCCGGCCGTGCTGCATCAGCGCGGAGATGATCCGCCGGGTGGTGGCGTTCACCGGGACCGCGAGACCGAGCCCGATGCCGGCCACCGCCGTGTTGATGCCCACCACCCGCGAGTGCGCGTCGGCCAGCGCACCGCCCGAGTTGCCCGGGTTGAGCGCGGCATCGGTCTGGATCACGTCCTCCACCAGCCGCGCCGCCGCGCCGCTGCGCGTCGGCAGCGACCGCCCGACCGCGCTCACGACGCCCGCGGTCACCGAGCCAGCCAGCCCGAGCGGGCTGCCCACGGCCACCACGAGCTGGCCGACCACGAGCTGATCGGCCTCGCCGAGCTCGGCGGGCGGCGGTGTCGGCCCGGTCGCGCGGACCACCGCGAGATCGGACAGCGGGTCGGCCCCGACCACGGTGAACACGGCGCTGGTGCCGTCGGCGAACAGCGCAGTGCCGCCCTGGCTTCTCCCGACGACATGGGCGTTGGTCAGCAGGAACCCGTCTCCGGTGAACACGACGGCGGATCCGAGGCTCTCCCCGCCGCGGCCCCGCAGTCTGCGGTACGCGGAGGCTGGCGACCTTCGGCGTGAGTTCGGCGGCGACCCCGGAGACGACCTGTGAGTAGGCGTCCAGCGGCAAGTCAGCTGGCATTTCAACCTCCCATGACGAGCTAATTACAACATTACACCGGAAGACCAGTGAGGGCCGTTACGCAACTGACCGTGCTGACGGCCGCGCCCGGCGGCGGGCTGTCCCGGCCGGTGACTCAGGGGCCAAACCGGGGCGATAGGTTTCTGGTCATGCCAGCCAGCACCCCCACGATCCTCGCCACATCAGGCGGCCTGCGCCGCGGCTCGCGCACCAGCTTCGAGTTCGCCCCGCTGCTGACACACGCGATCGAGCTGTCCGGCGTGGCCGGCCGCGCGCCGCGGGTTTGTCACATCGGCACAGCCAGCGGCGACCAGCTCTGGTTCAACGCGATGTTCACCGAGGCCGGAGAGGCCGCCGGGGTCACGGTCTCGCACCTGAACCTGTTCCCTATGCCGAGTGCCGCGGACCCGGCGGAGCTGCTGCTCGGGCAGGACGTGATCTGGGTCGGCGGCGGCAGCGTGGCGAACCTGCTGGCCGTGTGGCGGCTGCACGGCCTGGACCAGGTACTGAGGGTGGCCTGGCAGGCCGGGGTGGTGCTAGCCGGCGTCTCGGCCGGCTCGGTGTGCTGGCACGCCGGCGGCACCACCGACTCGTTCGGCCCCGACCTGCGGCCGGTCACCAACGGGCTCGCGTTCGTGCCGTATTCGGCCGGGGTGCACTACGACACCGAGCCGCAGCGCCGGCCGCTGTACCAGAAGCTGATCGGGTCCGGGAAATTCCGGCCGGCTACGCCACCGACGACGGCGTCGGCATCGTCTATCACGGCACGGAGTACGTGGAGGCCGTGACCGAGATCCGCGGCAAGGGCGCCTACTGGGTCAGCCGGGACGGCGGCGAGACCCGCGAGGAGCGGATCGAGCCGCGCGTGCTGCCCGACGCCTCCTGACCACAGCGCCCGGACCCGCTGGAACTCAGCCGCCGGCCGCGACCTGGAACTCGCTGCGGAACCGGCTGAACTCGGCGAGTTCCTGCTCGGTGGGGATCACGACCATGTCGCGGGCCACGACCGCGATCCCGGTGCGCATCGTCGCCTGCACCTGTTCGCGTTCCCGTTCAGCCGCCGCTCGCACGATGTTCATGCAGCCCGAGGCGATCAGCCAGCCCAGGAACAGGAACGCCGCGATCATGACCACGATCCAGGGCAGCAGGGACACGTCGCCGAACAGCCTCGGCGGGCTGCTCACCGCGTGGAACACACCGAAGACCACCAGCGCCACGATCCAGGCCAGGCTCACGATCACACAGCCGAGCAGCAGGCCCTGCAGCGCCCCGATCATCCGCCACCAGGGCATGATCTTGTCCTCGGGCGGCAGGGACTCGCCCATGACCGTGCCGAGCGCGGCCGGGATCTCCTCGGCCCGGGAGCGCACGGCCGCCCGGGTGGTCTGCGACCACGGCTTCGGCAGCGGCGGGCCGACCTCGTCGGCGAGCTTGGTCAGCGCGTTGTCGATGTCCGCCTGCTGCGCGCCGGACGGCCCGGCGCTCATGCCCCTCAGGTCCGCCCACAGCTGCCCGAGCCGGACCTTGCGCACCGGGTCGCGCCCGCTGGTGATCCGTTCCGCCAGCCAGGCGACCGGCCAGCCGACGTAGTCGACGGCCCTGAGCTCGCGCGCGCTGTCCAGGGCGTCGGCCACGGCCGCGACGCCTGCCGCGTGCGAGAAGGCCTCCACGAGCTGGTCGGAGCAGTCGCCGGGCACCCGGCCAGGCGTTCAGCACGGCCGCGGTCCCCGGCACCCGGGCGCCCTTCCCCTGGCCGGCCTGGCTGTGCTGCTGACCGGGCCCGGCCCGCTGCGCCGCGTACGGCGCGAATCGCGCCGCGATGTCGTCGAGATCCGCCGAGATCCTGGCGCTGGCGGCCCTGCGCTCGGACACCGCCCCGGCCAGCTTTTGGCGCAGCTGGTCGACCCCGGCACCGGTGACCGCGGATGTGACCAGCACCGACGCGTCGTGCAGTCCCTCCGAGTCCAGCAGCCGGCGCAGGTCGGACACGCACTCCTCGGCCTGTTCGGCGCTGAGCAGGTCCGACTGGTTCAGCACGACCGCGATCACCTCGGAGTGGCTCGCGAGCGGAACCAGGTACCGCCGGTGCACGGCCGCGTCCGCGTACTTCTGCGGGTCGAGCACCCAGACCATGAGGTCGGCCATGCCGACCAGCCGGTCCACCTGGTTGGATGCGCCGGTCACGACGGAGTCATGATCGGGCAGGTCGAGCAGCACGAGCCCGTTCAGGGCCGCTTCACCGCCGTCTAGCGCGCTGCCGCGCGTGTACCGGTACCGGCGCGGCACGGCCAGCCATTCGAGCAGCGGACCGGAGCCGGCCGCGCCCCAGACGCAGGCGTGCGGGTCCCTGGTCACCGGCCGGGTCACGCCGGCCGCGGAGAACTCGTGGCCGGCCAGCTTGTTGAACAGAGAGGACTTACCGCTGCCGGTGCCGCCGGCCAGGGCCGCCACGGTATGGCCCGCGGACAGCCGCAGCCGCTCGCCGGCCCGGTCTACGAGATCCCTGGCGTCGGTGAGCAGGTCGTCGCTGAAACCGCCGTCGGCGGCGCGGGCCGACGCGATCTGGATGAGGCGGGCCAGCGCGGTGAGCCGGACCGAGAGCCCAGCCCCGGGCAGCCCGGGCCGCGACACGTCGGCCGGGGTCAGCCCGGCCCAGGGCGGACCAGCGGCGGGTCGCCCGGCGGCCGGCGGCTCCCAGGGCGGACCAGCGGCCGGCGGCTCCCAGGGCGGACCAGCGGCCGGCGACCCGGCGGCCGGCGGCTCCCAGGGCGGACCAGCCTTGGGCGGCCCGCCCGCCGACGGTCCCGCAGTGGCCTGCGGCCTCGTGGTAGCCGACCCCGTGGTAGCCGACCCCGTGGTGGCCGGTCTGGCCGTGGCCGGCGCCGCTGCCGACCTCGCCGGAACGGGCGCTATCCGAGGGAAAACGGCGCCGCCCGGCGGCGCTGCTGGCCTGGAGGCGGGTGCGGCCGCACTGGCTGACCCGGCCCACGGCCATCCGGCGGTGCGCGGCGTTCCCGTCGCCGGCGTCGGCCCATCCGGGGACGGCCCATCCGGGGACGGCCCGCGGGGTGGCGACTCGCCGGCCCAGGGGGGCGCGGCCTTGGGCTGCACCACCCTGAGCGGTGTGGACCGGAATGGCGCCGCCCGGGGCGGCAGGGTCTTGGGCGGCTCGGACAGGGCCGCGTCAGCCCACGGCGGCCCCGGCTGGTCCGGCGCGCCGTCCGGTTCCTGCCCGGCCTCGTCCGGCCCGCTGACAACCTCCGGCCCGGCGCTGGCCTGCTCAGGCTCCCGGGATCTAGCCCCGAAGATCTGCCACGGCGGCCGCGCGGCCGTCATCGTGCCGCCTCGAGCGCGACGGAGGCCTCACGCAACTGGGTGGCTGAGGTATCGTCCGGCGCGCCCGCGTCGTTGATGATCTCAGCGAACCGCCGCATTTCCTCATCGAAGAGCAGGCTGATCTTTTGGTGCAGGTCCAGCCGCGCCCGCGCACCCAGATCGCGCATCGGGCCCGCGCCGAACAGCGTGGTGAGCAGGCGCTGCGGCACGGCACTGGTGCCCTCGGTGACCGCCACGTCCCCCGCGCCGTATCCGAGCAGCCCGATGGTGAGCACCAGCGCCAGCGATTCGTCGTCGAACGACACAACGCGCGCGACCGAGCGCTTGGTTACGTTTTCCGCCTGTACCAGGTGCATTACGTGATCCTGCCATGCGCTGATGGTGCGGGCCGACCGCGTGGCCAGGTCCGGCAGGGACCGCGCCAGGTCGGCGATGCCCTTCGGCCTCTCTGGCACATGGGGGGGCTGGGCGGACGGTATGAAGTCAAGCCCCGCGGCCATGGCGAACTCGCTGCCTTCCGGCTCGCTCACGTCCCGCCCGCCGAACTGGCTGATCAGGGCGGCGCCCGCGGGGTGCTGCTGCCACTTGGCCACGGTTTCCTCCGCAGCACGGTCGGCCACCGCGGTCACGAGGGTCTCCAGCCCTTCGCGGATCGCGGCCTTCAGCGCGTTGGCCCGGGCCGGCATGCGCCGCCTGCGCGGACGGGCGGCCGCCTTCCCGCCGCGGCGCACCTGCAGCATCCGCAGCAGGTCACCGGTGCCGGTGAAGTCCTGCCACCGGGCCAGGATCTCGCCGCGCAGCAGCGACCCGTTCCTCGTCGCCTCGTCGAACTCGGCCAGTGCGGCCGAGTAGGCGCTGGTGACCTGCGCCTGCAGCTCCGCGCGCAGGGTCAGCTGCGTCTCCACCTCCGCGGCCAGGGCCGGGACCCGGCTCCGGAAGGTGTCGAGCACCCCGGACATGGTCTGGGTCAGGACCGCGATCCGCCGCTCGTCGCGGACCGTGTCCTCAAGCCACTGCCGTACCGGGCCGTAGACCTGGGGTGGCAGCTGCCCGTCGGTGACCGTGGTCTCCACGATCACGAACCGCCGCACCTCGGCCAGGCCGTTGGCCTGCAGCATCGCGTCGAAATGCATGCTGAGCTGGCGGGCCGAGCCTGGCGCCACCCGGGAGAGCACGATGGCCAGCGACGCGTCCCGGTCCCTGGCCTGCTGCAGCAGCTCCCAGACCGCGGCGTCGGCGTACCGGCTGGCGCTGGTCATGAAGAGCCACAGGTCGGACGCGTCAAGGAACTGGTGCGCGAACTCGCGGTGCGCCTGGACCACGGAATCGATATCGGGCGTGTCCAGCAGGGCCACGCCCTCGGGGATGCCCTCGTTCTCGGCGAGCACCAGCAGCCCGTCGCGCCCTGGCATGGCCAGGCCCTGCTGCCGGACGCGCGGCAGCGTCGGCAGGAAGACGTTCTCGGCGAACCACCGGGCGTCGCTGGGGTGACAGGCGAGCACCGGGCTGTTGGTCGTGGGCCGGCGCGTGCCCGTGTTGCTGACCTGGGTCCCGACCAGGCTGTTCACGAGCGTCGACTTGCCCGCACCGGTGGACCCGACCATAGCGACGAGGACCGGCGCCCCGGACTGGCGCAGCCTCGGCAGCAGATAGTCGTCGATCTGGCTGAGCAGCTTCCTGCGCTCGGCTCTGGCCTCCTCGACGCCCGGGGCCTCCAGGTCCAGCGTCACCTCGACGATGGGGTGCCTGAGGGCCAGCAGCGCCGACTCGAGCTTGCGGCCGTCGACCCGCACATGGGGCTCGATCTCTTCAGGCTCAGTCGCCGGCGCGGAATCCGGGCTTATGACCGGGTTTGCCCCGGAGGCGGGCACGGCAACGTCGGCTTCGGCGCTATCCGGCAGCGCCGAAGCGGAGGTTACGCCCTGCGCCTCACCCTCAGTCATTCTCCGCGGCTCCCGGCCCCGGCGAACCGCCGGTTCCAGGACCTTCCTCCCCACCTGCACCCTGTCCGGCGGGCCCTGCCTCGGCCTGGCTGCCGCCGGGCGCGAACGTTCCCCACGGCGCCCCGGTCGCCAGGCCGCCGCACAGCTCAGAGATCTGCTCGGAGATCGTCACGACCTCTCCCACCACGACGACCGCCGGGGGCCTGATTCCCGCCCTGGCGGCTTCGCGGCCGACAGTATCCAGTGTTGCGTTAATTGTGCGCTGAGAAGGCAGGGTACCGTCCGAGATAACCGAAACCGGTGTCCGGCCGCTGCGTCCGGTTCGCACCAATGTATCCGCTATCACCGCGAGATGCTGGGTGGCCATCAAGAACACCAGCGTGGCCCGTGACGACCCGAGCGCCCCCCAGTCCACGACCGACCGCTCGTCGCCCGGCGGAACGTGCGCGGAGACCACGTGGAACTCCTGGGCCAGCCCGCGGTGGGTCAGCGGCACGCCTGCCGCGGTGGGCACGCCGGCGGTGCTTGACACCCCAGGGACCACGGTGACCGTGATGCCCGCGCGCAGGCAGGCGAGCAGTTCCTCGCCACCGCGGCCGAAGATGAACGGGTCGCCGCCCTTCAGCCTGACCACGAAGTTGCCGGCCCTGGCCTTCGCGATCAGCACCGCGTTGATGTGTTCCTGCGCCATGGCCCGACCCCTGGGCACCTTGGCCGCGTCGACGATCTCCACCTCGTCCGGAAGCTCGGCCAGCAGCGACGTCGGCGCGAGCCGGTCGGTGATCACCACGTCCGCCTGGGCCAGCAGCTGACGGCCGCGCACGGTTATCAGCCCCGGATCGCCCGGCCCGCCGCCGATCAGCGCCACCCGGCCGCGCAGCTCGCCGCCGGGCCCGCCCGGCCCCCGTCGCGTCCAGCCGTGCGGCGCCGTGATCACCCCGGAGGCCAGTTCCCCGACGATCGCGTCCCTGATCCCGGCGCTGTACCGGGGATCGCCGCTCAGGACCCCGACCTGGATGTCCCCAGACTGGCCCGAGGCCGGGGTGAGCGCACGCGACGCTGCCCCGTCATCGGCCCGCACGCACCAGATTCCCGCGGCGTCGGCCTCCTCGGCGACGGCGGCGTTGACCGCCGGGTCGCTCGTGCAGGCCCCGACCAGCCAGGAGCCCGCGCAGTCCCCGGGGGCGTAGCCGCGCTGGGTCCAGCCGACCCGGCCTGCCGCGGCCAGCCCGGCCAGCGTGGGGCTGATCTCCGGCGAGATGACGACGACCTCGGCCCCGGCGTCCAGCAGCGCCGGAATCCTCCTGGCGGCCACGGAGCCGCCCCCGATGATCGTCACCCGGCGGCCCTGCAGCCGGAGCGCCAGCAGGTACGGCGCGGGATCGGTGGCGACCATGAAAGTCCGCGCTCCTTCGGGTCGTGCCCGCATCCGGCGGGCCTGGCCGGTTACGTCTTGTCCGTCACCCCGGCCGAGTCGAACGTCGCCACCTCGCGCAGCGCCCGCACCGCGCTCGCCGTGACCGGCAGCGCGAGCAGCGCCCCGGTTCCCTCGCCGAGCCGCAGCTCGAGGTCGATGAGCGGCCGCAACCCCAGATGATCAAGCGTAGCGGTATGCCCGGGCTCCGCGCTCCGGTGCCCGGCCACGCAGCATCCCGCCGCGCCGGGGGCCAAGGCGCAGGCGGCCAGGGCCGCGGCACCGGAGATCAGGCCGTCCAGGATCAGCGGGATGCGCAGGGCCGCGGCGCCCAGGATGAAGCCGGCCAGCGCGGCGTGCTCGAACCCGCCGAACGCCGCGAGGACCCCGACCGGGTCGGCCGGGTCAGGGTGGTGCCTGGCCAGCCCGCGGCGCACCACGTCCACCTTCCTGGCGTAGGTCGCGTCGTCTATCCCGGTGCCGCGGCCGGTGACATCGGCGGGGTCGCGCCCGGTGAAGGCGCAGACCAGCGCCGCTGAGGCGGTGGTGTTGGCGATACCCATGTCCCCCGTGACCAGGCACCGGTTCCCGGCCGCGACCAGGTCACGGGCGACCTCGGCCCCGGCGGCGATGGCGGCCTCGGCCTGCGCGCGGGACATCGCGGGGCCTGCCGTGAAGTCCGCCGTGCCGGGCGCGATCTTGCGCGGGAGCAGCCCGGGGACGGGCTCGAGTTCGCCGCGGACACCCACGTCCACCACCACGACCTCGGCTCCCGCCTGCGCCGCGAACGCGTTGACGACGGCGCCGCCGGCCAGGAAGTTGGCCACCATCTGCGCGGTGACCTCCTGCGGCCACGGCGTGACGCGCTGGGCGTGCACCCCGTGGTCGCCCGCGAAGATCGCGACGGCGGCCGGCTTCGGCATCGGCGGCGGGCAGCAGCCGGCCAGGCCGGACAGGCGGACCGCCACCTCCTCCAGCGCACCCAGCGAGCCCGGCGGCTTGGTCATCCGGTCCAGGCGCTCCCGGGCGGCGGCCATCGCCGCGGCGTCCGGCGGGCCGATCGCCGCGCGCACGTCGTCAAGCAGGCTGGCCGCGTCCCCTCCCGGCAGCCCGCGGTTCCCGTAATCCCCGTCGTGCACCGCCCAGGCCAGCGGCCGCCTGCGGGCCCACCCGGCCAGCGCGAGCTCCGGTTCCGGCGTGAACTCCGTGACGTAGCCGAGGCACAGGTAGGCGACCACGTCGAGGTGAGCGGGCAGGCCGAGTTCGGCGGCCAGCTCCCGTTCGTCGAAGAAGCTCACCCAGCCCACCCCGAGCCCCTCGGCCCGCGCGGCCAGCCACAGATTGGCGACCGCAAGAACGCTCGAGTAGGCCGCGGTCTGCGGCTGGCTGAATCGCCCCAGGGTATGGCGGCCGCCCCGGGTGGGGTCGCAGGTCACCACGATGTTAACCGGCGTTTCCATGATGGCCTCGACCTTCAGCCGGTCGAAGGCCAGCGCCCTGACGCCGGGCAGCGATGCCGCGTAGCCGGCGGCCGCCCGTTCCGCCAGCGTCTTGATCTTCTCACGCCGGGGCCGGTCGGTGATCACGATGAAGTCCCAGGGCTGGGACAGGCCGACCGACGGGGCCTGGTGCGCCGCGGCCAGCACGCGGGTCAGCACCTCAGGCGGAACCGGGTCCGGCCGGAAGCCGCGCCGGACGTCCCGGCGCTCCTCGATTACCCGGTACACGGCCGCCCGCTGCTCGGCGGAGTAGGAATGCTCGCTCATCGCTGTCCTGTCAGGTCACGGATCCGAGGTCGCCGGGAGGCGTTGCCCCGGCCGGGCCCCAGCCGGCCCGGGTCCCGTCGACGGTCAGGGCCGAGCGGAGCAGCGCGTTGAGCGCGGCCGCGGCCACGGCCGCGCCGCCTTTCTCCGACACGTTACTCACCGAGCTCAGCCCGCTGGCCCGCAGCGCGTCCTTGGCCGCCGCCGCGGCGACAAACCCGACCGGCATGCCGATGACGAAGGCTGGCTCGACTTCCCTGGTGAGGATCTCGGTGAGCGCAGCGGGCGCGCAGCCCACCACCCACACCGCGCCCGGGCCCGCCTCGCCGAACGCCAGCCTGACCGCGGCCGCCGGGACGGGGATGCTGGCCGTGCGCGCGAGGCGCTGGGTGAGCGGCTCGCCGATCTTGCAGATGACCGGGCAGCCGGTGATCCCGGCCGCGACCATGGCGGCGTCGACGATCACGGGCGCTCCGGCCGCGAGCACGGCCACGGCCGCCGCGAGTGCTTCCTCATCACAGACCAGATCGGTCGCGTAGTCGAAGTCGGCGCTCGCGTAGATGACCCGCTCGGTGACGTCACGGCTGTGCTTCGGCAGGCGGGACAGGTCGATGCGGGAGCGCAGGATCCGGTACGACTCCTCCTCGGCCGGATCCGGGCTGGCCGGGCTCCTCGCGTGTCCACGTCACCATGCCCCCGCCCACCTCCCCTTCCCTCTTCACGGCCGGGAACTGGGTGTTTCCCTGCCGGACGAGCCAATCACGGCACCGGGTGCCGATGTGCGCCGTCTGCGCATGAAGCCGGCCCGGCCCGGCGCCGCAGTTCGCGTTCAAATCAGGCTGTTCAACTGACCAGGGCAAATGACTGGAGGTTCCGGACCGGCGCATCCTGGACCGCCGATACACTGTCGAGACGCATCTGGGGCTTGCACCGCAGCGTGAGCGCGAGCGCGAGCCGCCGGGGCTTGCGGCCAAGCGTCCGGGAGACATTCGGGGCTTTCGGATCTCTCTGGCGAGAATCGCCGCATGCCGGAACGTCAGACCGAACGGCAAGACGGCACAGGACAGCTCACGCGAAGGGAGCGTCGATGGGCGAGCATGGTCCTTTTCGGGTACTCGTGACGGGAGGATCCGGTTTCATCGGACGGCGCGTCGTGCGCGCGCTGCTCGATGACGGTGCCGACGTCACGGTGGCCGACAAGCGGGCATTCCCCGGGGACAGCCTGCCCAGCGGCACGGTGCGCACGGTCATCGGGGACCTGTGCGACCCGTCGGTCGTGGCCGAGGCGGTGCAGCCAGGGACGGATGTCATCATCCACCTGGCCGCGGTGACGCGGGTGCTGCTGTCGGTCGAGGATCCCGCGGCCACACACCGGGTGAACGTCGACGTCACCGCGGGCCTGCTCGAGCAGGCCCGCCTGCAGGGGGTGAAAACGTTCCTGTTCGCCTCGACCAACGCCGTGACCGGCGACGTCGGCCGGGCGACCATCAACGAGCAGATCCCGCTCCGGCCGCTGACCCCGTACGGGGCGACCAAGGCGGCGGCGGAGATGCTGATCGGCGCGTACGCGGCCTGCTACGGCATGACCGGGTGCTCGCTGCGGTTCTCCAATGTTTACGGCCCGGGGATGCAGGAGAAAGACAGCTTCATTCCGCGCCTGATGAGAGCCGCACGTGATGGCACGGGTGTACAGGTGTACGGCGACGGGACGCAGGTGCGTGACTTGGTGCATGTGGACGACATCGTGGCGGGCATGTTTGCCGCGTGGCGGTCCGGGTACACGGGACCGCTGATCCTGGGTGCAGGCGAGTCGGTGACGGTGAACGACATGGTCGCCGCCGCCCGCGGGATCACCGGGGCTGAGATCCCGGTCGAGCATGTGCCAGCGAAGCCGGGCGAGATGCCCGCCGTCATCATCGACATCTCCGCGGCCCGGGCCCTCGGCTACCAGCCGACGCACGACCTCAAGTCCGGCATCGCCACGGTCTGGCCAGAGTTCTCGGAGGCAGCCCAGTGACCACCACCCCAGTCGACGACGAGGACACCGACAGCGCGGCCATCCGGGCCTTTACCGAGGAGTTCGGTGACCGGGCCACCAAGATGCCGCCGGTCGCCCTGGTGATCGCCGCCTTCAACGAGGAGGGCGCCATCGGCCCGGTGGTCGACGCGCTGCCGGCCATCGTCACCGGGCTGGCCACCACGAAGATCGTCGTCTCCGACGGCTCGGTGGACTCCACCGGCAAGGAGGCCAGGGAGGCCGGCGCGCTGGTCTGCGATGTGCCCGTCAACCGGGGCCAGGGCGCCGCGCTGCGCCTGGGCTACCGGCTCGCCCGCCTCGGCGGCGCCCGCTACATCGTGACCACCGACGCCGACGGCCAGTACAACCCGGCCGAGATCGAGAGCCTGATGGCTCCCATCCTGGCCGACGAGGCGGACTTCGTGACCGGCTCACGGACGATGGGCAGCGAGGAGACCAAGGATCCGGTGCGCAAGGCGGGGGTGCGCTTCTTCGCCCTGGCCATCAGCCTGCTGACCGGCCAGCGCATCAGCGACACGACCTTCGGCCTGCGCGCGATGCGGTCCGAGGTCACCGGCGCGGTCAGGCTCGAGCAGCCGCAGTACCAGGCGGCCGAGCTGCTGATCGGCGTGATCACCCACGGCTACCGCGTCGTCGAGCGGCCCGCCACGATCCACCGGCGCCAGATCGGCAAGAGCAAGAAGGGCAACAACGCCCTTTACGCCATGAACTTCGCGGGCGTGGTGTTCGGGACCTGGTGGCGCGAGCGTCAGCGCCGCGCGCGCGGGTCGGCGGCCGACGGGCCGCCGATCGGCCCGGTGTCCTCCGACGGGTCCGAGCCGTTGCCCGGCGCGGAGCCGCTGGCCGGTGCCGACCCGTTGCCCGACGATGCCATCGCGTACGGCGCAGGCCCGGTCGCCGGGCCGGAAGGCGCCGAAGGTGCGGATTCGGGAACGTCCGCCACCTTTGATCCGCGGTCGGCAAAGAGCAAGTAATGGAAGATCAAGAATCTGATAACGAAAGTCACGCAGTTGGCCGCGAGATACAAACCCTGGGCGAACAGGACTTCGTCAAACCCGGTCAAGCCCCGGGCGTGCGCCTCGTAGTGGGCGAACTTGCTCGTCGCGGTCAGAATGACCCCCACGCAGAGAGAGACCGCCACGAACGGCAGGGTCTCCTTGAGCAGATGCGGCCTGCCTTTCCGCTCCCACGCCCAGCGGCTGACCATGTAACTCACGGCCGCGCCTGCGAGCCATCCGGCCGCACCGGCAATCCCGGCCGTGACGTGCAGCAACTGCAGGATGAAGTAGGTCAGCTGGGTTGCGCACAGGGCCAGTACCGCCGCGGGCGCGAAGCGGACCAGTCGCCTCCCGCCCTGGCTGCGGAGCTTTATCCGCAGCGGCCCGGGCACCATACGCCAAACGGCGTTGGTGATCTTCGGCGATACAGGGCTCATGGATTTCCTAGCTTGACGAAGGCCGCTGGTTCGGTAACAAAGGTATACAGTACGGGAGCTCGCGGAGGGCTTAACGGTGAGGTCTTCCAGGTCAGCGACACCCCCTGTGCGCGAGGCGATCCCGGGGGTAGCTCTCCGGCGCAGCACGGCTACTGACGTAGTTCGAATGCCGGCGCGGGCCAGGTCAGGTATAAAACAACGACAGCCCACAGACAGATAAGGCAGGAGCGAGATCATGAAGATCTTGGTGTTGGGCGGAGACGGCTATCTCGGCTGGCCGACGGCGCTCCACCTCTCGGAGGTCGGTCACGACGTCGCCGTGGCGGACAACTTCGCCCGCCGGGGATACGACTTCGAGATGGGCGTGGACAGCCTGGTGCCGATCGAGTCGCTGCAGGCCCGGGTGGCCGCCTGGCGTGAGCTGACGGGGAAGGCCATCGGCTGCTACATCGGGGACCTGTGCGACGCCGACTTCACGTACGAGATGATCCGGGACTTCGCCCCGGACGCGATCGTCCACTTTGCCGAGCAGCGCGCCGCGCCGTACTCGATGGTGGACCGCAAGCACGCCGTGTACACCCAGACCAACAACGTGGTCGGCAACCTCAACGTGCTCTACGCGATCGCCGAGATCAACCCGGAGATCCACCTGGTCAAGCTCGGCACCATGGGCGAGTACGGCACGCCCAACATCGACATTGAAGAGGGCTGGCTGGACGTCGAGCACAAGGGCCGCAGGGACCGGGTGCTGTTCCCCAAGCGCCCCGGCTCCTTCTACCACCTGTCCAAGGTGCACGACAGCCACAACATCGAGTTCGCCTGCCGGATCTGGGGCGTCCGCGCCACCGACCTCAACCAGGGTGTCGTGTACGGCCAGCAGACCCCGGAGACCGCCAGGGACGACCGGCTGGCCACCAGGTTCGACTACGACGGCGTGTTCGGCACCGTGCTGAACCGCTTCGTCATCCAGTCGGTGCTCGGCAAGCCGCTGACCATCTACGGCAACGGAACCCAGACCCGCGGCATCATCGAGATCAGGGACACGGTCCGGTGTATCCAGCTGGCCTGCGAGAACCCGGCGGACAAGGGCGAGTTCCGGGTGTTCAACCAGATCACCGAGTTCATGTCGCTGCAGCAGATCGCGGACACGATTGTCAGCGCGAGCCCGGACGCGGTCAAGGTCGAGTACGTGACCAACCCGCGGGTTGAGCTCGAGAACCACCATTACAACGTGGTGCACACCGGGCTGGTCGGGCTCGGGCTCGAGCCGCATCTGCTGTCCGACACGCTGATCGAGTCGCTGTTCGAGATCACCAAGCGGTACGCGCACCGGGTCCGCCCCGAGGCCATGCTGCCGACGATCCAGTGGCGTAAGCCGTCCAGCATCATCAGCAACTAGGGGTGTTGGCCCGGGGCTGACCCCGGGCCATCACCGCTCGGTCTGGGGTCGCCCAGGCCATCACCGCTGGGGTCTGGGGGGTCGTCCCCCCGAGGCCAGCACTAAGTCGCTGCCGACCGTGCGCGGCTTGGTCCAGGTGCTTCCCTTAAGGGACGCGGACCAGAGCTGGCCGTCGCCCGACCCGCTCTTCCAGAACACGCCGATCGAGTTCTGGCTGCTCCCGACCGCCACGAACGGCGTGTCCCCGATGGGGCCGACGCTCTGGCGCACCGGGCCGTGCCAGCCGCTGGCCGGGGTGCCCCTGGTCTGCCAGAGATGCCCGTCCTGCCCGCGGAAGAAGATGCGGATCGGGCCGGCGGCTGAGGTCACCGGGGTGGGCGTGCCGGAGAGGCTGCCGCCCAGGTGGTTCGGGCCCTTCCAGCCTTGGCCCGGGGTGAACGAGCCGTACCAGAGCTGGGTGTTCGTGCCCGAGCCCCGCCAGAAGACCTGCGCCGCCCCGCTGGGCGCCGCGGTCGCCTGCGGCGGTCCGCCGAGCGGGCCCATGCCCAGGCTCTTGGGCTTGGTCCAGCTGCCGCCCAGGTGACGGGTCACGGACCAGAGGCTGCTGTCGGTTCCCTTCCAGAACACCTGCAGCGTGCCCGGCGTCGACTCGACCGGGGACGGGTTGGAATCCAGGTTCCCGCCCACGCGGTGGGGGCCGGTCCAGCCGGGGGCCGGGCTGAACTCGCCCTGCCACAGGTTCGGGTCGGCCGATCCCTTCCAGAAGATGTCGATGACACCGTTGCCCTGGGCGACCGCGCTGGGCGGCCCGCCGATCTCCCCCATCTTCGCCAGCTCGATCGGCGGGGACCACCGTCCGCCGGATCTGCGGGCTACCTGACACAGATGGCCGTGCGGCCCCTGGTAGAACACGTCGACCTGGCCCGGCCCGCGGTTCACCACGCTCGGGGCCGACTCAACCGAGTTCGCCAGCGCCACGGGCGCGGCCCAGCCCGATCCCGGGTTGAACCTGACGTACCACAGCTTGCTGCCCGAGCCCCGGTAGAAGACGTCGATGACGCCGTTGGGCTGGATGACGGCGGGCGATGCCTGCGGCGTCCCGCCCGGCACCGGCAGGTTCACATTGAGGAAGTCTCTGTCAATGTTGATGGTGTCGCCGCCGAATGTCTGCACGACGTTGCCGGCGAACTGGTGCACTCGCTGGTGATTGGCCCACTGATCGGCGTTGAAGACCGGGTCGCCGGTGTTTTTCTTCCCATTCCACAGAGCGTCGTAGATGACATCCGGCATCGCGTACTTATGACCCGAGTATTGCTGTGAAAGAACGGCAATTCCGGACGAGGAGCTGCTGTAGATGCCGGAGGAATACCCGAGGGCATGCAGCCGGGTCGTCCACGCCGAGAGGAACCGCAGCGCGTTCCCTGTCCGCGAGGGCGCGAAGGCCTCCATGTCGTAGTAGATCGGGGTCCGGGCGCTGAACCCGAGCCGCTCGGCCTGCATCACGGCGTCGCTCGCGGCGGCGCGGCCCTGCTTGGGCCGGAGCCGTCAGCTCGCCGAAGCCGGCCTGCGGGCCAACGTACAGCGGGAGGAAGTGCCAGCCGGTGGCCGCCTCGTTTCTGAGCCACGCTGAGGTCAGGTTGGGCTGGGCACAAGCCTTGTCCGAGCCGCCGATGTAGACGCCGATCGCACGGTACGGCGAGTGCGCCCGCCAGGCCTTCATGTAGGCCGCGCTCGGCGCGGTGCATGCGTCGAACCCGAGACCGTGGTAGTTCGCGGCCTGCGCGGTCAGCGCCGGGGCGGCCTTGGCCGCGCCGGCCCGCTTCGCCCGGGTGATCGGCCGGGCCCCGGCCTGCCCGGCGCGGGCCGGGTGGGGCGTCCGGATGACCGGCGCGGGCAGCGACGCGCTGGCCAGGATCCGGAAGATCTGGCCCGGCTCGAAGTCGAACGTGGCGGTGACCTTGATCCGCGGTATGGTCACCGAAATCTGCCTGGCCACCTTGTTCTCGGTCGCGGACGGGCGCGCCTTGGCCGCGGCGGGCTGGATCAGCACGGACTCGGTGGTCCCGATCAGCAGGCTCGGGCAGGACTGGTTCACACTCGGGTTGCCCAGGTAGATGACGTGCCGGTCAAAGCGCACGCAGGTGCGCCCGCTCTGGCGCAGATCGACCACGTGCCAGGAGCTGGGCACCCAGAACGAGTACCCACGGTACGAGACGTGCTGGAGCCCGGCATGGGCGCCCGTGGACGCGCTGTACGCCGCTGCCCCCCGGCCGTGGCTGACCCGCGGGCCGGGTTGATGCGCTGGCCGCGGTGATGGGTGCCGCCAGGGCGACCGCGGCCGCGGCCACTGCGAGCGGGCGCCATGGCCGTGTCAGCCATGGCGGCTTGCCTGCGAGCATGCTGAATACCGCCTTCTTGTCTCATCTGGAGTGGCGTGGCATGGGCCGCGCCGTGGCCGTGGCCGGGCCGGGCGAACCGCACCGGCAGGTCGCGACAATGAGCCGGGTCCGGCCTCAGCGCCGCGTCGCCGATAGGACGGCGCCCGCACCGCGCACGGCGTGGTGCGTCAGTGGCCGGGTTGCTGTCTGGCCAGCGGTCTGCTTGAGCGCCGGAGGCGCGCGCTGACCCGCCCGCCGCAGCGGGCGGAAGGCGTGGTGAATCCCCCTAGAGCCATGATCTTGACATGCCCTCCCCCGTCACATCGTCCTGTCCCCCGACAGGACGTCGCCACCGGCTGGCCGGTGCCGGAAAGGAGCGCGGCTCGTCGGCGAATGTGTTATCCGCTCATGACTTGCCAGTGTGCTCCGGAAAGCAAGCTAGTTGTTGCCAACGTCACCAGTCATCACGACTCGCCGACCTGAAGCCAATTCTTCCGCCCGAATTCGGGAAGGACGCCCCGGTTGATGCGCGGCAAATTAGGCGAAAGAATTGCGGAGATAATTCTCCGAATCACCGCAAGGTCGGCCCGGGCGCCCGCGAAATCAGCCACCGGCCTGCGGCCGGTTCATGGGCAAGCTCATAGACCGCGGACGGGATGCTCCTGGCCGGCGACGCTCCACCCGCCAGGACTCGCGGCCGGCATCACCGGCGGCGTGCGAGTCTCCGGCCAGCACCGCGAGCACGGTGTAGAGGCGCCCGCGCCAGACGAACCGGCTCGGCTTGCTGGGGTGCGGCGCCCGGGATCAGGGCGTGGGCGCCCAGCCGGGCATGGGGAACTCGGCGAGCAGTTCCCTGACCTGGCCGGCGATCCGCTCGATGATGGCCTCGTCGTCCTTGGCCGCGGCGGCGATCGCCTCGTCCATCCACGCGGCGACCTGCGCCATGTGCGACTCGCCCAGGCCTCTCGTGGTGATCGCGGGCGTGCCGATCCGGATCCCGGACGGATCGAACGGCTTGCGCGGGTCGAACGGGACGGTGTTGTAGTTCACCTCGATGCCCGCCCGGTCCAGCGCCTTGGCCGCGGGTTTCCCCGCGATGCCCTGGGGCGTCAGGTCGATGAGGATCAGGTGGTTGTCCGTACCACCGGAGACCAGCGAGTAGCCGCGCTCGAGCAGAGCCGCGGCCAGGGCCTTGCCGTTCGTCACCACCTGCTGTGCGTACGTCCGGAACCCGGGCTGGGCGGCTTCGCGCAGCGCCACCGCGATCGCCGCCGTGGTGTGGTTGTGCGGGCCGCCCTGCAGGCCGGGGAAGACCGCCTTGTCGAGCCGGGACGCGTGCTCGGCGGTGGTCATGACCATGGCGCCGCGCGGTCCACGCAGGGTCTTGTGCGTCGTGGTCGTGATCACCCCGGCGTGGCCGACCGGGCTCGGGTGCGCGCCGCCCGCGATCAGGCCGGCGATATGCGCGATGTCGGCCACGAGCAGCGCCCCGGCCTCGGCCGCGATCTCGGCGAACGCCGGGAAGTCGATCGTGCGCGGGATCGCCGTGCCGCCGCAGAAGATCACCTTGGGCCGTTCGGCCAGCGCCAGGTCGCGCACCTGGTCCAGGTCCACCCGGCCGGTGTCGGCGCGGACCCCGTACTGGACCGACCGGAACCACTTGCCGGTCGCGGACACCGGCCAGCCGTGGGTGAGGTGCCCGCCCATGGGCAGCGCCATCCCCATCACGGTCTCGCCGGGCTGCAGGAACGCGAGGTAGACAGCGAGATTGGCCGGTGACCCCGAGTAGGGCTGGACGTTGGCGTGGTCGACGCCGAACAGGGCCTCGGCCCGCTGCACGGCCAGGGTCTCGATCGGGTCGATGAACTGCTGGCCCTCGTAGTACCTGCGGCCCGGGTACCCCTCGGAGTACTTGTTGGTCAGCACGGTGCCCGAGGCCTCGAGCACGGCATTCGAGACATAGTTCTCCGACGGGATCAGCCGGATCTTCTCGAACTGGCGCCGCGCCTCAGAGTTGATCAGCTCGGCAACCTCCGGGTCCTCGCTGGCGACGTGCGGGACGGGCGGCTGATGCATGGGGTGTCCTCCTCGGGCACGGCCTCTCGCGCCTGGTTGCTGCCTTCATAATGCCGAACGCGACCGCGCGAGTACATCACGCTACCCGGGCGGGCCGTAACTTGGGCTACGCGAGCGCCGGCCGGTCCGGGTCCGGCGCGGCCGCGCCGCGTGCGGGCGGGAGCAGCCGGCGGCCGAGTACGGCCCGCTCGGCCACGGACCACGCCGTCGTGGTCAGCAAGTACAGGCCCGCGGCCAGCGGCAGGACCGCGGCGACCGCGACGGTGGCGTACGGGATCACGCGGATCAGCAGGCCCACGGCCCCGGCGGCCTGCGCCGGGCCGGACGGCGACGGCCGGGCCGCCCGGCGGGCGATCCGGGTTCCGGCCCAGGCCACGGCGGCCAGCAGCGCGAACAGTCCGAGGAACACCGCGCCCGGCGCGCTGAGCAGGCCGGGAGCGCTCAGCCAGTGGTGGCCAAGCGGCACCCCGAGCAGCTCATGGCTGAGCAGGGTGTTGCGCTGCCCGGCGATTGTGCCGGACCGGAACAGCCGGTACAAAACGCTGAGGAACGGCAGCTGCAGCAGGACCGGGAGGCAGCCGGCGAGCAGCCCGGCGCCCTCCCGCTGATACAGCGCGGCCAGGTCGCGCTGCAGCCGGTCCGGATGCGCGGCGTGACGCTTCTGCAGCTCCTGAACCTGGGGCAGCAGCCGGGCCTGGGCGGCCTGGCCCCGGATCGAGTAGTAGCTGAGCGGCAGCAACAGCAGCCGCACGGCCATGGTGAAGACGACGATGGCGGCGGCGGTAGCCAGGCCCCCGGTCACCGGGGCGAGCACGAGGGCGAGCGCGGACACGACGTGGTAGGCGGCGCTCACGGCGTCGCCGAACAGGCTGAGCATGACTGGGTCCCTCCAGCGGTTCAGGTCAACGGTTGACTGCTGGAGACGGCCGCGGAGCGAGCCGCAGCACCGGGTTACCTGGTCAGGCGGGTTCCCGGAGCGGGTGGAGCGGGCGGATCGTCAGGCGGTCGCCGGGACCGCCGACGGTGCCCGGGGACGGGCCCGGCCCGCCGCGTCGGGATCACGCTGCCGCTGGAAGGCCGCGGACCATGACTTCTCGCGCAGGGCGACGGCCTGGCCGGTCAGCGGGCGGGCCGTGACGGCCGCGGCGATCCTGGCGCCGTGCGCGATGAAGGCGACGAGGACACCGGTCAGCACGATCGCCGCCAGGGCCAGCAGCCCGGACGGGGACGTGACGGCGTGGCTCGCGACCTGCCAGTACCCGGCAAGCTGGGTCAGCGTGGCGACGAGCCAGGCGACCATCGCGGCCTCCGTGCGACGAGCCCCGTGCGACAACTCCGTGCGACAAACTCCGTGCGACAAGCCCCGCGGGGCGTGGGTACTCCAGTCTAAGCCGGGGCGGCTCAGGGTGCGATCCCGCGGCGGGGCCGGCCCTAGCGGACCGCGCCGACGGCGATCAGGGCGATAGAGGCGCCGGCCAGCGCCAGCCCGGCCAGCTTGATCACGGTCAGCCGCTCCCCCAGCAGCAGGCGGGCGAGCAGGATGGTCACCGCCGGGTAGAGGGACGAGATCACGGCGGCCACGGCCAGCCCGTGCCGCGTGGCCACGAAGTAGAAAATGGTGCCAGGCGCGCTGCCCAGCCCGGCCAGGCCGGCCAGCTGGCGGTTCCGCCCGTTGGGGAGACGAAGGTCCCCGGTCACCGCGGCGACGCAGGTGGTGGTGGCCAGGCTGGTCAGCTGGCTGCAGAACACCGGCCACAGGCCGCTGCCGGAGCCGGCCCGGTTGAGCGCGATGAACAGCAGCGCGAAGCAGGCGCCGGCGATGAGCCCGTAGCTCACCCCGGCCGGGGCAAACCGCGCCCATGCGGAGGGTCGCCCGGGCGCCTCCGCCGGCGCGCCCGGCTCTGGCCGGCCCCCTGGCGGCGGGAGCGTGCCCGGCATGGTGCGCGCACTCGCGGACACGCCCACGATCGCGGGCAGCGCCAGCACGATTCCGATCAGCTCGAGCCCGGTGGGCCGCTCGCCCAGCAGCAGCCCGGCCAGGACCGAGAAGCCAGCGGCGCCGACCGCGCTCAGCGGCGCGGCCACGCTGAACACGGCGTGGCGGAACCCGGCCAGGAGCGCCAGCGCGCCGACTGCCCCGCCCAGGCCGCCCAGCACGCCCCAGGCCACGGCCCGGATGCTGGGCGGGCCGGCGCCGCTCGACCAGACCGCGATGCCCATGATGGTCGCGCTGACCGACTGAGTCAGCAGGGCGACCCTGATCAGGCTGGCCCGGCGCGAGGCCAGGCCGCCAGCAAAATCGCCACTCCCGTAGCCGATGGCCGACGCCAGGGCCGCGAGGACGGCTAGCACGGCTGTGCCGGGCGCGGGCAGAGCTCACTCACCTTGATCGCAACCGCGCCGATCGCCCGGGTATGCCCACAGATTTCGCAGCTCAGGTAGCCTGCTGCAGGCACAGGACCCACTGCGGCCCACCCGGCGCCAGC
Organism: uncultured Actinomycetota bacterium; assembly: GCA_963739645.1. GTDB lineage: Bacteria > Actinomycetota > Actinomycetes > Streptosporangiales > Streptosporangiaceae > JASHPR01. The sequence continues at coordinate 175,229 of CAVUBM010000015.1, read as the reverse complement.
ACGGCGGAGCCGGTGCCAGCCGCGACGGCCGGCTTGCCCGGCCCGAGCGGATGGCACGCGGGGGTCTGGGGGGTCGTCCCCCCGAGAGGCAAGCACAACATCGGAGTCGGCATGCGCATCGGGCAGATCGTGCTCGATGTCACGCCGCTGCGGGAGAGCCGCGACTTCCGCTGGCTGTACGGCGGCCGCCTGGTCTGGAACACCGGCGAGGTGGTGGCGATCACCGCGGCCAACTGGCAGGTCTACGCGCTGACCCGCTCGCCGCTCGCGGTCGGCCTGCTCAGCCTGACCTCCGCTGTCGGGATGCTGGCCAGCGTGCTGGCCGGGGGCATGCTGGCCGATCGCTACGACCGGCGCACGCTGCTGCTGGCGACCGGGGCGCCGCAGGCGCTGCTGGCTGCCGCGCTGATGGCGAACGCCCTGCTCCGGCACCCGGCGCTGTGGGCGATATTCGTGATCACGCTGGCGATGGGCATGCTCGCCGGCCTCGGGTCCCCGGCGTCGACCGCGGCCACCCCGGCCCTGGTGGGCCCGTCCCGGATGGCCCCGGCCGCGGCGCTGAACGGGATGGGCAACCAGCTCGGCAACCTGTGCGGCCCGCCGATAGCGGGCGGCCTGATCGCCGGGCCCGGGCTCGCGGTGTGCTACGGCGTGGACACCGCCTGCTTCATCGCGTTCGGCATCGCGCTGCTGTTTCTGCGGCCGCTGCCACCCACCGTGCGGGCGGAGCGGCCCGGGCTGCGCCCGCTGGCCGAGGGCTTCCGCTTCGTCCGGCACAGCGGCGTGCTCGGCGGCATGCTGCTGATCGACACCAGCGCGATGATCTTCGGGATGCCTCAGGCGCTGTTCCCGGCCATCGCCACCGAGCACTTCCACGGCGGCTCAGCCACGTTCGGCCTGCTCGTGGCCGCGCCGGGCGTGGGCGCGATCGTCGGCGCCGCGACCAGTGGCTGGACCGGCCGGCTGCGCCGGCCGGGAATGGTGATCATCGGGGCGGGCATGGTGTGGGGCGGCGCCATCGTGGGCTTCGGACTGACCCGCAGCCTGCCGGTCGCGCTGGTGTTCCTCGCGCTGGCCGGCATGGGCGACATGATCTCCGAGATCCTGCGCAACGCGCTGCTGCAGATCTACGCCCCGGACCGGCTGCGCGGCCGGCTGAGCAGCCTGTACCTGGCCCAGGTCACCACTGCCCCGGCGCTGGGCAACGCCGAGGCTGGGCTCGTGGCGGAGCTGTTCTCGGTGACCTTCTCCGTGGTCAGCGGCGGCCTCGCCTGCGTGGCCGGCGCGCTGATCCTCGGCGCCCTGATCCCGGCCCTGCGCCACGCCACCCTGGCCGGCCCCGCGGCCGAGACCGCCCGGCTCCCCGAGCCCGTCGACTAAGCGCCGGCGGCCGAGGCCGGTGTATCGGTATTCTCAGGGAACCTGGCCGGGCCGTTCCATCCAGCGTTCCGGACGGGCCAGCGGCCGGTAGCCGAACCTGGTGTACAGGCTGCGGCCTGGCTCGCCCATCAGGACCTGGCGGACCCCGCGCACGCCGGGGTGGCTGACCGCGGTCTCCACCAGGAACGTGCCGAGCCTGCTCCCCCGCACGGCGGAATCGACGAACACGTCGCACAGCCAGGCGTAGGTGGCGTAGTCGGTCACGAACCTGGCGTAGCCCACCTGCTTGCCCTCGGCCGAGTACAGGCCCAGGCTGAGGGAGTTCTGGATGGCCTGGGCCATCACGTTGCGCGGACGGCCCTCGGCCCAGTAGCTCTCCAGGCTCATCCAGGCGTGCACCAGATCGACGTCGATCAGGTCAGGATCGTCGCTGGCCCAGTAGCCGTCCGGCCCTTCCCACCTCATGACCGGCTCACCCGCCCGGCCGGCGGGATCACGGGCAGCCCCGGCGGCGGGCCGTCCGAGATAAGGCGGCGCAGCGCCTCGGTGTCAAGGTGGTCGGCCACCAGGTCGCCGAGCAGGTCAAGCCGCGCCTGCCGGAGCGCGGCGAAGTCGGTGTCCGGCGCCACGATGAAGCCCCGGCCCGCGAGCGCGGCGACCTCGGTCAGGAACGCCCGCCGGAACGCGTCGTTCTCCAGCGTCCCGTGCCAGCCCGTCCCCCACACCGAGCCGGACCGGCAGCCGTCCAGGAACGGCTCGGCCCCGGGGTCGGGGGTCACGATCCCATGGTGGATCTCGTAGCCGGAGACATACGCGCCGTAAGCGGTTCCGGCCGGCCGGCCCAGCTGCTTCTCCGCTGTGAACGCGACACGCACTGGCAGCACTCCAAGCCCGGTCACCCGCCCTGCGCCGGATTCTATCGGGTCGTCGATTTCGCGGCCGAGCATCTGGTAGCCGCCGCATATCCCGAGCAGCGGCAGCCCCTTGGCCGCGCGCGCCGTGATCGTCTCGGCGAGCCCCTGCTCGCGCAGCCAGGCCAGGTCGGCGACGGTCGCCCGGGTGCCGGGCAGCACGACGAGGTCGGCGTCGGCCAGCTCGGCGGGCGTGGTGGCGAAGCGGACCAGGACCCCGGGCTCTGCGGCGAGCGCGTCGGCGTCGGTGAAGTTGCTGATCCGCGGCAGCCGCACCACGCTGACCCGCAGCACGTCGTGGCCGAGCGGGCGGCCTGCGGCCGGCGGGCGCCCGGCCTCGAGCGCGAGAGAGTCCTCCGCATCGAGCCACAGCCGGCCGGTCCACGGAATGATCCCGTACGCTCTGCGACCGGTCAGGTCGTGCAGCATGCGGACGGCCGGCTCGACCAGCTCTCTGGCCCCGCGGAACTTGTTGATCACGAAGCCCGCCACCAGCGCCTGGTCGGCGGGTTCGAGCAGGGCCAGGGTGCCGTGCAGCGCCGCGAACACGCCGCCCCGGTCGATGTCGCCGACCACGATCACCGGCAGTCCGGCCGCCCGGGCCAGCCCCATGTTCGCGATGTCGGTCGCCCGCAGGTTGATCTCGGCCGGGCTGCCCGCACCCTCGCAGATCACCACGTCGTACTCGCGCCGCAGCTGGGCCAGGCTGTCGGTGGCCACCTCCAGCAGCCGCCCGGCGTGGTCCCGGTAATCGACCGCGTCGACCTCGCCGTCCGGGTGGCCGAGCACCACCACCTGGCTGCGCCGTTCGCCGCCCGGCTTGAGCAGCACCGGGTTCATCCGCGCGTCGGGCTCGATGCCCGCGGCCGCGGCCTGCATGGCCTGGGCGCGGCCGATCTCCGCGCCGTCGGCGGTGACGAAGGAGTTCAGCGACATGTTCTGCGCCTTGAACGGGGCCACGCGCACGCCCTCGCGGGCCAGCCACCGGCACAGCCCGGCGGCGAGCGCGCTCTTGCCCGCGTCCGATGTCGTGCCCGCCACGAGGAGCGCGCCCCGCATTACCTACCCCCGATCCAGGCGACAACGGCCGCCGCAGCCGTCGCTGCGATCGTAACCGCACGGCACAGGCGCACGGCGCGGCGGATGTCGCCGGGCCCGGGTTCGCGCCCCTGGCCGAGAGCGGGCCGGTGCTCGGCCGCTCCCGCGTAGACGTTGGTCCCGCCGAGCCGGACCCCGAGCGCGCCGGCGAAGGCCGCCTCGCAGCGCCCGGCGTTCGGGCTGGGGTGCCGCGCACCGTCGCGGCGCATGGCCCGCCACGCGTCGGCAGGCCGCCCGCCCGCGGCCGGCGCGCAGGCCGCGGCGAGCAGGCCGGTCAGCCGCGCGGGCGCCCAGTTGACCACGTCGTCGACGCGGGCCGAGGCCCAGCCGAACCTGGCGTAGGCCGGCGACCGGTACCCGACCATGGCGTCCAGCGTGTTCACCGCCCGGTAGGCGGCCAGCCCGGGCAGCCCGGCGAGCACGCCCCAGACCAGCGGCGCGACGACCGCGTCGCTGGTGTTCTCCGCGACCGACTCGATCACCGCGCGGGCCAGTTCCCTCTCGTCCAGGTGGCTCGGATCCCGCCCGCACAGGCTTGGCAGAGCGGCCCGGGCGGCAGTCAGGTCGCCGGCTGACAAGGCTGCGTTGGTGCGTTCAGCCTCAATGGTCAGGGAACGCGCCCCGGTCACGGTCCAGACCACGGCCGCCGTCGCAGCGAGGCGGAGCCAGGGCCGCCCGCGGGTCAGCCGCTGCGCCACCGCCGCCGGTGCCGCCGCGGCCAGAACGCACCCGGCCGCGTACCCGGCGCCGCGCAGCCGGCTGTCCGCATAAACTCGGCCCTGGACGGCCTGTGCGGCCCGCCCGAACAGCGCCACCGGATGCCCGCGCCGCGGGTCCCCGAGCAGCGCGTCAGCGGCGGCGCCGGCCAGCAGGCCGGCCGCCAGCGGCCAGCCTGACCCAGGCTGTGACCTGGTGCCCCATGACCCGAGGCACTGGATCGCACGAGAACGGCCGGCCGCAGTTTTCACAACACAGGACCATAGGCAATCGGGGCCTGCCCGTGCGCCAGCTTCGGTTCCGGCTCGTCGTCGCGCCGTTGCCCGCACGTGACCTAGGTCCGCCAGAATTGCTGACCGTGCGCCTGTAGCTCAGCCGGATAGAGCAGCTGCCTTCTAAGCAGCCGGTCGGGGGTTCGAGTCCCTCCAGGCGCGCCAGCCAAAACACCAAGTCAGGCACCCTGGACATCACGTAGGTCTTGATCACCTAACCACACGACCAGCTCGACGTGCCACGTGCGTGCCAGATACCTTCCGGGCCTTGCCTGATTTCGATGGCGTGCGCAGCTCTTCCTGGACCAGCTCGCCGAGCGCATCCGCGATGTTTCGCTGCCGCTCATCACTGGAGTGAAGGTAGATCATTGCGGCGCGGGTACTGCTGTGACCCATGCGTTCCATCAGCTCGCGCAGATTCGCGCCAGTACCTGCCGCGAACGCGTTGCCGGTATGCCGCAGATCATGAAAGTGCAGGCCGGGCAGGCCAGCCGCCTCGACGGCTTCCAGCCACACCCGGCCGCGGAAATTGCTGTTCCGGAGTGGCTTGCCCATGGAGCTGGTGAAGAGCAGACCGCCCTCTCCGGGCCGCGCGAAACGCTCGATGTGCGCGCGCAGCTCAGGCACGATCAGCGAAGGAATCGCTACGATGCGGCGACCGGCATCTGATTTAGGCGGGCTGAAGAACAGCTTGCTGGCCGATAGCTCGGTAAGAGTTCGCTCGACACGTACCGTGCAGGCATCCAGATCTACGTCCGCTCGGCGAAGGGCGGCTAGCTCACCCCACCGCAGACTGCCGAAAGTTCCGAGCAGCAGCAACGCGCGGTATCGCTCGTCAACCAGCTCAGCCAGGCGGTAGACCTGGCTGACCGTCAGGACGGGCCGCTCCGATGAGTTCTCCGTTCCCGCGCCCTTGATCCGGCACGGGTTACGGCGAATGAGCCCATCGTCAACAGCCGTGTTCAGGATCGCCTTGAAGAGCCGGTACGCCTTGGCCACCGTCGCCGAACCCGGCCCATCGTCCAACAGCTCCCGCCTCCAGCGCCGAACACGAGCCTCCCTGATCTCGCCCAGGGCAGCCGGGCCGAACGATGGCAACAGGTAACAGCGCAGCAGGTAGCGATACAGCTGCACCGTCTTTGGCCGCAGCCCGGGCCGCTCGTCGACCGACGACGAAGCAAATTCAGCGAAGGAGGTACGTCCGCCATCCGGATTGATCCACTCGTCATTCAGGATCTCGACTTCCTTGCGGCTGAGCCAAACCTCGGCCTCAGTCTTGGCCGCAAACGTCCGGTCAGCAGCACGCATGAGTCCGTCAGGGCCGCGGTAGCGAGCCTGCCACCGGCCTGACCCCAGCTGCCGGACAGCGCCGAACCGGCGCCGCCGCCCTTTGGCATTCGCCATCAGGCAGCACTCCCCCGGCGAGACCGCGCGACCGGCTCGACAAGGCCGGCGGCGATGAAATCCCGAAGCGCGGACTCCGAGATTCGCACGTGCCGTCCAACGCGGACGAACCTAATACGCCGCTCGGCGATGAGCCGCCGAGGGAACCGCTCGCTGGTGCCAAGCAGTTCGGCGACCTCAGCCACGGTCAGCAGCTGCTCCATGACCGGGCGGGATTTCGCGGCCATCATGCTGCCCTGCCGGTGGTTGGTGGATCGCCGGTAGCTTCAGCGGCTCTTCGCTTGGCCTCAGCGAGCGCGGCGTGCCATCGGGCCCGGTCAGCTAGGACGTGCAGCATCCGTCTGCCATGTGCCATGAAGTCAGCGTCTGCCGGGGTGACGAGTTCCCAGCGGTAGCGGCCAGTGTCGTCAGGGTCGGGCAGGCCGAGCATGGAAAGCAGCCAGGCTTTGCGATCGCCGCGATGATCGGCCAGCGTCTTACCCGACCACTTGCGGGACACGAGAATCCGCCGCCCGGCATAGCCGAGATTGTCAGGCCGGTGTGCTTTGCCTTTGCATGCGCCCGGACGCAAGTCCTCGCGTGGGTTCTTGGGCTGGATGCCGTAGCGCAGCCAGTTCGCGCACGACGGCGAGCACGGCTCATACCGCAGGGCGTCCAGTAGCCGGGCCGCGTGCTGTTCCTGCGAGGGAGTGTCGGCTTGGTTGCAGCCGCCGAGCTGCTTGGTCAGGTACCGGATGCACCGGCCAGAGTCTTTGGATCCGGCGAGCACACCCTGGGCGTCGAACTTGGCCCCGAACCGGGCCACATGCAACGGCTGATCATGCTCGCCGATCGCGTCGAGCGCCTCGTCCCAGGTGGGCAGGACCTCGCCGGTAGCGGGGTCAAAGTAGTTGCCGCTGGCCTCGTGCCAGACCGGCAGCTGGTCACCGCCAAACCGCACGATGTCAGCACGCGGCCACCAGACTTGATGGTAGGAAGCGGCTATCACTTGGCGCAGGTCGGCGCGGGAAACGGTGCCGCGCAGGGCGATGTGGGCGTGCGGGGCGAGACGTTTCTGTGGCTCGATAGCAGCGAAGTACTGGGCGTCGTAGCCGAGGTAGCGGCGCAGGTTCTGGATGAACCGGTCAAACAGCGCCGCGAAATGCAGTGCATCCCGGGCGGCCCGCTGGTAGTCATAGCCGTCCGGGTCTACCGGCGTGCCATCGTCGCCGATCTTGCCGTAGCTGCCGCAGGTCAAGGTGAGGAACATGGAGGGCCGGTAGGTCTTGCCATCCGGTGCGGTGTACACCTTCCCGGTGGTGCGCGGGGCGATCTTGCGCCGGGGCAGGTCCGGAGCGTCTTGGCGGCGGCGGGTGGAGCGGTGACGGCGGCCGCCATCCTTGCGGTCCGGGTCGGCCTTGCCGCGGATGCCCGTCTTGGCGAGTTCGGTGTCGAGCTCGGCCAGGACCTCATCGAGTCTTTCTGCTTCCTCGCCGGTGGCTTGGTCGCGGAGTTTCTGAAACTCAGCCCGTTGCTCGAGCAGCCAGGTCTGGTGATCGTCTGGTGGGGCAGGTGGTGCCGTGGGTTCGTCATCGAGGTGCCAGCCGTCCCGGCACTGCTGCACCCGCAGTGACCGGGCCCGGTCGGCGCAGGCCGGGCAGACCGATTCCAGCGTGGCGCCGCAGGGCACGATTACTTGTTCGGTCTGGCCGGTGTCGAGGTTGGTTTTGCGGAGCTGGACCGGGCGGATGCACCCGCCGCTGGCCTCGGCCAGTATCCGGACCGCATCCACAGCACGAGGCTGAGCCATCCGCTCGGCTCGTGTCGTGCGGGTCACGCGGCCTCACCGTCCATCTGTGCTTGCCAGGTGGCTGACCAGCCGCACAAGAGGCAGTCCTGCTGAATGGGCGAGGCGCCGTCGTCGGTGCAGGTCAGGCCGGTGCCGCAGAGCGGGCACGGGTCGTCGGTGCGCCAGGTGATGACCGGGCTCATGCGGCCTCACCTGCCCCGATCGCCAGGACCTGCCTGTCCGGCTCGTAGGTGGCGGCCATGGCGGTGATGTCGTCGTCGCAGACCCAGGCGGCGCGGACCCGTACCGGGTCGGGGTCGGTCTCCAGGCGCACGAACGCGACCCGAGATCGCCGGGCTGGCGGCGTGGCTGCATGCCGATCTTGCTCAGCCAGAGCAGGTACGACGGTTCTACCAGATGTCCATAAACGCAGCCCAGCAAGCGCAGCACCCCTTGCTGGCCATCTACATGCAAGGCAGCTTCGGCCAGTACGCCACGCTTGCGGGTGATCCAGCCGATGGGCTGCGGCTGCTCCGCGATGCTGCCGGGCGGCTACCGCGCTCGGCGCCAGCAACGGCCCGGGCGTGGCTGGCCTGCCTGGAGGCCGTCGCGCTCGGCCACCTCGGCGATCAGCAGGCGCTGCGGGTTCTCGATGACGCGCAGCGGTATGCCGACGCGGGCGCCAGCGCCGATCCGGTGTGGCCGTGGGTGTTCCCGTTCGATTCGTCCAAGGTCGCTAGCTACCGGGCAGTCGCCGCGTCCCGGCTCGGGCAGGTGAAGATAGCCATGGATGCCTTTGGGCGAGCTGAAGCGGCACGCAGCCCGAAGCAGGCCGCGCTGGTCGCCGTCGAGCACGCTCGGGTCCTGGCGACCGGCGGCAACCTCGACCAGGTGTGCGCTTTGGCGGTGGCCGCCTATGACGTCGGGTCTACTTACGAGTCCGAGCGCGTGCAGCAGGCTGTCCGTCACTTCCGGGCCAGCCTCGGCGGTCGGACTACGCAGCGCATCGTCGCAGAGCTAGATGACCGCCTGCATAGCGCCTACACGATCCGGAGCACCTGATGCGGATAGCGATCAGCGGACACCACGGGCTTCCGGCCGCCACTCAGCGGCTTGTCGACCAGGCGATCCGAGACCAGCTCGCCAGCGATACGGCCAGTGATCACCTCGTCGGCCTGAGCAACCTCGCAGACGGGCCGGATCAGATCTTCGCCCGCGCCGTCCTCGACACAGGTGGGCAGCTCGAAGTCATCGTCCCGGCCGCCCTGTACCGGGACGGCCTTCCAGAGTCCGCCCACGCCGGGTACGACTCGCTTCTGGCGGCTGCCTCCACGGTGGAGCGCCTCAGCTACGTCGAATCGACCGAGGAAGCGCACATGGCGGCCAGCCAAGCCATGCTTGCCAGGGCGGACCGGCTGTACGCCGTATGGGACGGCCAGCCCGCCCGGGGATACGGCGGCACCGCCGATGTGGTCGCCGAGGCACACAAACGCGACGTGCCGGTCACGGTCATCTGGCCCCAGGGCGCCAGCCGGGATGAGGCAGCGTAAGCGCTGTAGCCTGATGGCCATGGCAGAGCCGCTTCCGGCCGACTGGTGGACCACACGCGACGTTGCCACCTTCCTGGGCATCGCGCCTTCAACCATCCGCGCGTACGTCACCCGCGGTCAGATGCCCGAAGCCGACCGGCGCATCGGCCGTGAACCTGTCTGGCGGCCAGCGACAATCCGCAGATGGCACAGCCAGCGACCGCGCCAGGCCGCCAGCACGGAGCCAACCGAATAGCCCAGATCGACATGGCACCCGCGCCGCAATCACCGCGAATGTCTAGTCCCACCAGATGATTGACGGATCAGTCCCAGGACATGCTTTCCAGGTTGCCTAGGAAACATGGGCGGCCTTGCGGGGCCGGTGGGCTTTGATGCTGCGGACCGGCTGGGTGGTGTTCCGCCGGATGGTGCGGACGTCTTCACCGCCCAGGTCGATGGTCATGGTGTCTTCGGCGACGTGGACGGTGACGGTGCGCCCGGCATGGATGCGGCCGAGGGCGATCTTCTGGCCGACGACCATGATGATGCCGGTGTTGCTGGCCCGGCGCTGGACGGTGACCGGCTCAGCGGATGGTCGTGGCGGCGGTCCGGCGGGGCGGGCGCCGCGGAGCAGCCGGGCCTGGTCCCAGGTCAGCGGGCTGGGCCGGGTCCGCAGCAGCACCCGGGTCTCGGGGTCGAAGAACATCAGCGTGTTTTCCTCGATGCGGATGGAGACCAGCATCCCGCCGAGGATCTCCGCGGCGATGTGATACCGGCCGCCGAGGCTGACTGCGCCGTCCTTGCTGACCACGCGGTCCACCTCGATCGCCGATCCTGGCTGGGCGGCGGGGATGGGGGCGGCCCTGCTGCCCAGCCGCCGCTGGCCGCCAGCCGCGCCAGATCGGCGGTGGACAGATGGGATCGGACCGACTTGACCCGCACGCTGGCGATGCTCAGGTGGATGACGTCGACGCTGGCCCAGAAGGTGACGGTCATCCCCGAACGTGTGGTGCCGAGCCAGAACTGCTTGCCCAGGACCTCCATGTTCCCGCTCGGCGGGACGAGCCGGTCGAACTCCACCGGGCCGCCCTGCCAGGCTGCTGGAACCGCGCCGGCGCCCGGGTCCGGGTTCCGGCGCGGGGGCCAGGGCGATCACGGCGGGCAGCCGCAGCGGCAGCAGGTCCTCCTCAGCCCGCGCCGCCGCGGTGCTGAACCGCTGCGCCGGGGCCGCCATCCCGATGCCCTGATGCGGTCGCGTGGTGTTGTACTCGCTCACCCACCCGTCGATCGCAGCCTGCGCGGTGACCAGGTCGGTGAACGGGACGGCGTCGTCGAGGAGCTCGCGGCGCAGGCTGCCGTGAAACCTCTCGATCTTCCCGGTTGTGGTCGGATGGCGGGGCTGGGTCAGCCGGTGGACGATGCCGTTGTCGCGGCAGATCCGGTCGAACAGCACCTCCCCGCCCTTCCCGAAACGATCAGTAAATTGCTTGCCATTGTCAGTGAGCACCTCCCCGGGCACCCCGAACTGGCGCAGCGCGGCAGCGAAGGCCAGGCAGACCGCCCGGCCGGTAGCGCGCACCACGACCTGGCAGATCACGCAGAACCGGGAATGATCATCCACCCCCGTCACCAGCTTCGCCTCGGTCCCGTCCCCCAGGAAAATCCCGCCGACGAGGTCCATCTGCCATAGCGCCATCGGGGCGTCCCGCTCCCACCGCACATAGCTGTCTTTAGGCCGCTTGCGGGGCTGCGGCTCGATCAGCCCGTGCCGGACCAGGACCCGGTAGACACTCATCCGCGACGGCACCGGCATCACACCAGCCCGGCCCAGCTCATGAGCCAGCCGCAGCGGACCCCACCGCGGATGCTCCCGCCGCAGCTCGCACACCGCCGCCTCGACCTCCACACTGACCTGATGCGGGCACGACTCCGGCCGCCGCGAGCGGTCCATCAGACCACCCAGGCCGCCACCCTGCTCATAGCGGCGTATCCACGCGTGCACGCTCTGCCGCGATACGCCATACCGCTCAGCGACTTCCGTCACCGGAACCCCGGCTGCGGCATCCAGGACCGCCCGGTACCGCTGCTCGACCACAGACAACTCGACCAGTGCCAATCCCGGCTCCCCACCCACGACGCCCGCAAGCGAACATGCGACAGGAAAGCCGACTCACAGCACACCTGTAAGCCATCTGGTGGGACTGCAGTGTCAAGCATCTACCGGGACAGGACAGCAATCACCGCGAAGCGTTGCCGAATTGGCCCATATCTAGATCAAGAGCGGGCGCCGCAGGCGCCCGCTGGCGCGCCCGTCGCCGGGCTATGCGCTGGGGGCGCCCGCCCGGCACGGGCGCGCCGCGTTGCCTGGCCTGCTTCAGATCAATCCGGCTCATTGGCAGGGGAAGCCCGGTGCAGCGCGGGGTCATCTTCCTCGGCTTCAATTGTCCCAGCTCGCAGGCACCGCCTCTAGGTCGCCCTCCGGGCGTCGCTTCGCGATGGCTTCGCCAACCTAGACCCGGCACCCACTCGCAAGGATTCCACGCCGGTGAGGAATACGGGGGCAGACCAGGACCCTGGTTAGCCAAGGGCACGCCCTCCGGCGCGCCAGGCCGTCCGGCCTGGGCCGGATTCGGATGCGAAAACCGCAAGGTGACGACGAGATCGGGCGGACTTCACTTCACGACGCGGAAGGTGAGATGGGTCACCCCAGCGCCCTCGATCACCCTCGTGCGCTCCAGGTCGACCGGCCCTGTGCCGAGGTGGTTGAACAAGCTGACGCCGCCCCCGAGCAGGACGGGCACCAGGTCGATGTGGATCTCGTCCAGGAGTCCCGCCCGGATGCACTGCTGCACGATGCTCGCCGCGCCCACGCCGACGTCCTTGTCGCCGGCGACCGCTTTGGCCTGCTCCAGGGCACTCTCGAGTCCGTCGGTGACGAACGTGAACGGTGATCCTTCGTAGACCCATTCTTGTGGGACTGAGCTGCTGACCACAAAGACCGGGACATCCAAGGGGTGTTTGCCACCCCACCCATGGGTGAGATCGAAGGTCCTTCGCCCAAACACCAACGCCCCGGTCGTCTCGCGTGTCTCGCGGAGGAACTCGGCGGTCTGGGCCGAGACCATGAAGACCATGTCGGTTCCAGGCAGCCGGTATTCGGTGTCGCCAGCGCCATACCAGGCCAAGAGCCGCTCGCCGCCAACCCCCATGGGTGCCTCAGGGCCGTCGTTCGGCCCACTGATAAACCCGTCGAGCGAGACTCCGAGCCCGGTGCGGACCTTCCCCATGTTCGTTCTCCTCTCCCGTTGTCTGCGCGAAGTTAGCGGACCGCAACTCCGGCGTCGTCATACGCGACGTAGGTGTGGACGACCAAGCGCGAGAGTTCGGCGGCAACCTCGTGCGCAGCATAGGGGATGAGACGAGGCCGCCGAAGACCTCGACCACCTGATCACACCCGAAGAGCGGCTGCGAATCGCGATGGCCCGGCAATGAACAGCTGATCTTGCTAACGGATTTGCTAACAACGGACGTGGACAACCCCGGACGGAGCTGGATCAGGCAACCGCTAGAAACCCGTACGAGCAGGCCCGTCCGACGACTGCGGACTGGTCTGGACGGCCGGAATCTTGCTACGGATCAGACGGCCGTGCCCGCCACGTGCCCGATCGGGTGGTCAGTCAGGGACTGTCGCGGTCACTCGCGGACAGGCCGACAGGCCCGCCGATCTGGGTTGCAGTAGGTGGCGCTGGTCGCTGAAACATCCCTGATAAGGAAGAGGTCAGACCGTATCGGTCGGGAGCCACCAGGGCGGACGACCTGTCGGGAGTCCGAACGGGGATGAACACACGGCCAGGATGCGTCCTAGTACGGCAGCAGCCATTGAGGCTGTGACCTGGGGATAGGCGAGGTTTCTGGGGGTAGCCCTGGTTCCTGCATGGGGCAGCCGGACGGGTGGCGGCTCCGCGATCTATCAGCCCTGATCGTGGGCCCATGCTTGCGCCGCGCCCGGCTACCTGGTCTTCCGCGGCCACTGACACCTATCCGCAGGCCCGTTTTAGAACAACGCCACGTCCAGCACGAGGACCGCGGCCGGGTGCACCAGTCGCCCTCAGGACACGCTCTGTCACGACGGCTCATCGCTCCGATCCGATCCGATCGTGAGCACGTGCCAGAAGATCCCCGTCGCGAGCCAGGTGATCGTGACTACGACGAGGATCTCCAGTGCGTGGGCGCTGCCGGTGATCAGCCCGATCAGGCCAGCGATGACCGCGATCGTGCCGAACCCGGTGGCGATCCACTTGAAGACCTGGCCCGTACGTGGTTGAGGTCTCGTATACAGGTCGCCGGACGCGACGACAGCGCAGCCGATGCCGAGGACCAGTATCACGGCGGATGTGGCCCTCGCGCTGGAGATCAGCAGCAGGCTCGTTCCTCCCCGATACACGGCCCACGTGAAGGCGATCACTGCGATGGCGCAGGACGAGACCGCGTCCCGCCAGGTCAGTCCCATCGTCAGCACCTCCTTCGATCTCCGGTGAAGGGCCACTGTCAAGTGTGCGCTCAGGTGCCCTGCGCGGCTAAGTAGGCGCTGGCCCGGCGTCAGCGCCCGGGCTCAGCCGTGGCGAGGCCCGCCCGGCGCACGCCGGGCCGCACCCGCGCGGGCACGCAGATCAGCACGGCTCACGCCTGACGCGGCAGCCGTGCCCTGATCCGCGCGAGTTCGGTCATCTGCGCCTGATGGTCGAACTCGGTCATCTGTGCCTGGTGCTGGGCCTGCGTGTAACCCGGCGGCCGGAAGAACGCTCTGGAGGCCGGGCGCCACAGCAGCCACACCACGGCGGCGCCGACCAGCCAGTACAGCGCGGGGATGATAGTCGAGCCCTGCACCACCGGGACGAGGCTCACCCGGATCCCCGGCAGCCCGAAGGGACCGGTCAGGTCGAGCGTCGCCGCGCCGAACAGCACCGTGGACACGATGCGTGCCCAGTTCCTGCCCCGGCCGGTCTCCCGGGCCATCCACAGCCACAGCGCGAGCGGGGCCAAGGACCAGGCTATCGACACCGGGATGAACGGCGTGTTCAGCCAGCTACCCTTGATGTCGACGGTGAGGGCCAGCAAGACGACCAGGTTGACGGTGCTGACCGCGGCGCCCGCGTACATGAGCTTGACGGCGGCCCGCACCGTGCGCGCCGAGCGTGGCACGCTGGGCCACAGCCGCAGCCACAGGCCGCTGCGGATCAGGTCCGCGGCCTCGGCCAGGCCGGGCCGGCGCTGGCCGGGCGGGGCGCCGGCGATCAGCACCGCGAGGATCTCCTGCTCGTTCTCGTGCCGGAACTTCCGGGGATACCAGGCCAGCAATCGCCGGCAGGCCCGCTCCAGGTGCTCGTGATCGGTCATGTCGCCATCCCCCCGGCCAGGTCCAGCCGCTTCAGCGCCACGGTGGCATGAGCCTGCAGCCGGGCCGCCTCATCCGCGAGCTGCCTGGTGCCCGCGGGGGTGAGCCGGTAGTACCGGCGCAGCCGCCCGTCCACGACCTCTTGCCGGTCCACCCCGATCAGCTCGTCCGCGCGCAGCCGGTCCAGGGCGGTGTACAGGGTCCCGGCGCGCAGCCGGACCTGGCCGCCGGAGATGTCCCGGACGTCGGCGATGATCCCGTACCCGTGCTGGCTGCCGTTGGCCAGCGCGGTGAGGATCATGAAGGTCGCTTCCTGCATCGCCCGCGTGGCCATGTAGACGTTATATACCGTTGAACGACCGATGGCAAGTCCGCCATCCGGCCTGCCCTCGCGCCGGGATGATCAGCAGAACAGGAGTGCGCGGCAGCACCCCGGTGAGCATGATCCGGAACATATGCGGAACGATCTTCGCTGTCAGCACGGCAACAGCGGCGTCTCGCGAGGCCAGCGCACAAATTCGCCAGCCTGCAACGGCGGCCTCCGGAGCCGTGTGCGTGCTAGTCGCAGGTTGCCCAGGACCGACGCGTGCCACGTGCGTGCCAGAACGAGCGGTTGAGAGCGGCACCCCACGGCTACTCACGGCGAACCGAGCAACGGACTGAACTGCACAACAGTACGTCGCAGCCAGTCCGATTAGACCTTCTAAGCAGCCGGTCGCAGGTTCGAGTCCTGCCAGGCGCGCCAGCCAAAACACCAGATCAGGCCACAGATAGAAGGTAGATCAGCGCGGCTCCGCTGCTGGAATGGCCCGTACGCTCCAATAGCTCCCGCAGGTTTGCCCCGGTGCGAGGCGCGGATCGGCAGGTATGTTCGGTCGAGCCGTTGCCGCGGCGGCCGGTGGCACGGCCGGGCACCGGTTGTGCAGGTGATGCCTGGCTCGCGAGTGCCGGCTAGCGCAGCGGGCGGAAGGCGGCGCGCAACTCTTCGGAGAAGAGCCCCGGTTCCTCCCAGGCGGCGAAGTGGCCGCCCTTGCCCACCTCGTTGAAGTAGATGACGTTGGGGTAGGCCTTCTCGACCCAGCTGCGCGGGGTCCGCCAGATCTCCCCGGGGAACGTCGTGAAGCCGGCCGGGATCGTGACCGGCCGGGGAGGCTGGCCTGCCTGCGCCAGCATTTTCTTGTCCTTCTTCCCAGTACGAGCGCGCAGCCGACGCCCCGGTGCCTGTCAGCCAGTACAGGCTGATGTTGTCGACGATGTGGTCGCGGGTCAGATTGCCCGACGGCTGCCCGCCGGTAAAAACGCGGGCGATCTTCAGGTAGCTGTCCGTATCGTGATCGATCATCCACGCCGCCAGCGCGGCGGGTGAATCCAGCAGGGCGTAGCCAATCGTCTGCGGCCGCGTCGCCTGCTCCACGAAGTACCCGGCGCCGGTCGCATGGAAGCCGGCGAGCGCGTCGAGGGCGGCACGTTCTTCTGCCGAGGGCGGCGACGCGCTCAGGGCCTCGGCGTCGCCCAGCGCCGGCGTGAGAAGGTTGGTGTGGATGCCGATCAGCCCGTCGAGTGCCAGGCGGCCCATCGCGTCGGTGACCTGGGAGCCCACATCGCCCCCCTGCGCGACGTACCGGGTATAACCCAGACGCCGCATCAGCTGCGCCCACGCCTGTCCGATACGGATCGGGCCCCAGCCGAGCCCGGCCGGCTCGCCGGAGAACCCGTAGCCGGGGATCGACGGCAGCACGAGGTGGAACGCGTCCTCAGCGCGGCCGCCGTGCGCGGTCGGGTCGGTGAGCGGGCCGATAGTCTCGAGCAGCTCGACGACCGAGCCCGGCCAGCCGTGCGTCATGATCAACGGCAACGCGTTCGTGTGTGCCGACCCGACGTGGATGAAGTGGATGTCCACCCCGTCGATCTCGGTCTTGAACTGCGGCAGCGCGTTCAACCGCGCCTCGCACCGGCGCCAGTCGTACTCGGCCGCCCAGTACCGCGCGAGGTTCTGCACCGCCGCCAATTGCACACCCTGCGACCGATCGGTGACCAGTTCCCTGGCCGGCCAGCGCGTCGCATTGATGCGGCGGCGCAGCTCGTCGATCTCGCCCTGAGGTACCTCGATCCGGAACGGCCGGACCGCGCTCCCCGCGCTCGCCGCCGTGGTGTCGCTCATGATCGTGTCCTCCTCGCGCGCCG
The DNA here is from genome assembly GCA_963739645.1 of uncultured Actinomycetota bacterium. GTDB lineage: Bacteria > Actinomycetota > Actinomycetes > Streptosporangiales > Streptosporangiaceae > JASHPR01. Next base: position 158,571 of record CAVUBM010000015.1, on the reverse strand, counting down.
TTGGGCGCCTACAGGCCGACTCGCTCGTCAGCTCAGATCGCGCTCGGGGCGCCAGCTACAGCATTCCAGGTCATACGACGTACTGTGGTTGAACGATCTGCAGGAGGGTAAGCCGTCGTGACGGTGCCGAGCCCATCGCAGGATCCTGAAGGTCAGGCGCAGACCCGACCGAGACTGCGAGCACTGATGAACGTCCGAAACGCGGGGGGCCTCATTGCGTTCTCGGTGCTGGGGGTGCTGGGGGTCGTTGGACTGGCTACGGGTCATGAGCGCAGCGGGCTTATTGCTCTGGTGATCGGCGGCCCCGCGGTGATCGCTCTCGTCACGAGGCTGGCTGGTCGCAGATGACTGCCTAGGTCTCGCGAGGGTGCTGGGAATGAGGTGGGTGGCCTTCCCCGCTACGGGAATGGCGCTCGCCGCCGGGCCGATCGCCCGGTCGAAGACCGGCGGGCACGACCCGCCATTCCGCGGTCAATGTCCTTCTGTGACACGTGCGTTGCCCCACGCTACAGCAAGGGCCCAGCCTCCGGACGGCGAAATACCGGAGCTGAAGCATTCGAGTTGGAGGGTATGAACTCCTGCTACATTGACATTGACGGTTTTTGGCCTAAGGACGCTGACACTAAAAGTCCGGAGAGTGCGCCCATCGCCAAGTAGTGATACACCCGCTTCGAAATGGGGGGGCCACTTGGCCTCAAGCCCAACAGTAGCTTTGAACCGGCGAGCGTTCTGCCTTAGCTTATATGTAGGAGTAGCAGCTGGGTCACCATTGTTACAGTAGAACGAGATACTCTTGGGGTAAATTGATCCGGATATCTTGACCGGACCCGGGATTATCAGCTCGCCGAGATTCCCGGAAGGGGTCAGATCTGCGAGATATGAGAACGAGGACGTGCTGGAAGTCTTCGGAATCACCACTGGGGCAGACTCGGCAGCTGGGGAGCTTGCACTGGCCGAAATGGAAGGCACGGGCGAAGAGGCTGCTTTTGGCGGCGTGCCAGAGTTGACTAGGATCAATGCTGTTGCTACCGCCACTGCAGCTACGACGCTTCCGATAATCGCCCAGACAAGTGTCCGTCCTCGCTGCATAGGTCCTCCGAGGCCATCGTGCCTAAGTCTAGGCAACGTAGCATCCTCTCCATCCGGTAGCACTGGCCGACCCTGCTGCGCTTCACGCGCACCTACGGCTTCGGCCTGCAGACCTGGGACACCTCCAAGCTTCCTAGAACTGGCAGAAGTCAGTACTCCCAGGGAAGTCCACAAGGATCAGCAACGTCGCCTGCTGATCGCAGCCGTACCTCCGGGGTGATCGCCGCCTGAGGTCGGTGACGGCACGTGCTTTTATGGTTCACACCAGTTCGCGTTTGTTCACGGTGTGGCCGGGCCGCTTCGGCCCAACACATAGCTGATCTGGCCGAGGGCCCTGAGGCCTAGAAGGTAGTAGGCGCCGTCAAGCGGAACCGGACATGATCAGGTGTGCGGTAGTCACGCTGCGCGGGTGAGGTCTTGGCGGCTGCCGCCGCATGATGATTGCTCGGTAACTCGCCTACATCCCGCGTGGACTGTTAGGCCTCAGGCTAGGAGGCACCGGTGACGACACCGCCCGATCCCCTTGCGCTGCTGCGCTCCAGGAGCTATGTGGTGCTGCTGGTGCTGGCCGCCATTGTCGGCGTTCCCGTTTCGGCGGCGGCCTACTTCTTTCTCGCGCTGGTCAGCAAGCTGCAGGGCTGGATCTTCACCAGCCTGCCCAAGGAGCTGGGCTTTCACGCCGAACCCCTGTGGTGGCCGATTCTGCCGCTGGCTGCTGGCTGGCGTGCTGGTCGGTCTGACCATCCGGTACCTGCCCGGCACGGGCGGCCACTCGCCAGCCGATGGGTTTAAGGCGGGCGAAGGCCCTCCGCCCGCGATCGAGCTTCCCGGCATCGTGCTCGCGGCGTTTGCCACCTTGAGCCTGGGCGTGGTGCTCGGGCCTGAAGGGCCGCTGATCGCCCTCGGCGCCGGGCTGGGCGCCCTTGCGGTTCGTCTGGTCAAGCGGGACGCTCCGGCCAGAGTCCAGTCTGTGCTGGCCGCGGCGGGCAGTTTCGCCGCGATCAGCACCCTGCTCGGCTCGCCCCTGACCGGCGCGTTCCTGCTGATGGAAGCCTCGGGGCTGGGCGGGCCCATGATGCAGCTTGTGCTGGTACCTGGCCTGCTGGCCGCGGGCGTCGGATCGCTCATCTTCATCGGCCTGGACGCCTGGACCGGGCTCGGCACGTTCTCGCTGGCGATTCCCGGCCTCCCGCCCGTCGGTACGCCCACGGGCGCCGGAGTTCTTGTGGGCGCTGGCGATCGGGGTACTGGCTGTCCCGGTCGGCTCCGGGATCCGATGGCTCGGCCTGTTCCTGCGGCCTCATCGTCGAGCGGCGGATGGTGCTGCTCACCCCGGTGGTTGGCCTGGCGGTCGCGGGCCTGGCGATCGCGTTCGCCGCAGCCACCGGAAAGGCCTCCTCCGAGGTGCTGTTCTCCGGGCAATCCGCCCTCGGCCCGTTCATCGCCAACAGCGCCAGCTACACCGTCGGAGCGCTGCTGCTGCTCATCGCCTGCAAGGGACTCGCCTACGGCGTGTCGCTGAGCAGCTTCCGCGGCGGTCCGACCTTCCCGGCCCTGTTCCTCGGGGCGGCGGGCGGCGTCGCGCTGTCGCACCTGCCGGGGCTGCCACTTGTCGACGGCGTCGCCATGGGCATCGGCGCGATGTCCGTCGTGATGCTCAGGCTGCCGCTGACCTCCGTCTTGCTGGCCTCCCTGCTGCTGGCCTCGGACGGCCTGGCCGTCATGCCGCTGGTGATCGTGGCGGTCGTGGTCGCATACGTGGCCTCCGCCTGGCTCACACCAACCCCGCCCCGCCGCCGGAAACACCGCCTCCCACGACGGAAGCCCGGCCAGCGCTCGACCGGCACCAGTACCAGCACAGGAGAACTGACGTCCGACATCGAGCGCTTCGCCCGGCCCGGAGATGATGATCTGCCATTCACCAGCCGCCTGATGTCCGCACGGTCTCCACACGGTCTCCACGGACCCCGGATCTTCAAAGCGGACAATTGCGGACGCGCCCCGAACGCCCGCTAGGGAGAAGGAAAGGATCATCATGAACGCAAACCCAGCGGCGAATGTCGTCCTCGTGCATGGCGGCTTCGTAGACGGTTCCGGCTGGCGGGCGGTCTACGATCTGCTCACACAGGACGGCTACCGGGTGGCCGTGGTGCAGAATCCGACCCTGTCGCTGCAGGGCGACGCCGCTGCGACGCGGCTGATCAGCGACGCGCTGGACGGCCCGGTCGTGCTCGTCGGCCACTCCTACGGAGGTGCCGTCATCACCGAAGCGGGAACCGGCCAGAACGTCGCGGGCCTGGTCTACGTCTGCGCGTTCGCGCCGGACAAGGACGAGTCAGTCAACACGCTCATCGGCTGATTCCCGGCCGACGGGCCGCAGCCGCCGATCCTGCCGCCCAGGGACGGCTTCCTGTTCCTGGACCGGGACAAGTTCCACGCATCGTTCGCTGGCGACCTGCCCGCCGACCTGGCCGCGTTCATGGCCGACTCGCAGGCCCCGTGGGGCGTGGACGCCCTCGGTGGGCCGGTCACCGATGCCGCTTGGCGAGTCAAGCCGAGCTGGTACCTGGTCACCACCGAAGACCGGATGATCCCTCCGGCAGCCCAGCGCACCATGTCCCAGCGGACCGGTTCGACCGCCGTCGAGGTGGCGGCCAGTCACTCCGTTTATGTATCGCAACCGGATGCCGTGGCCTCCCTCATCAAGCAGGCCGCGTCCGCGGTGGCCGCGCAGCAGTAATCGCGAGTAATCGCGCGTCGGTCTCCCATTTCGGAGCCGAACGCTGCGCAGAGCCAAGACAGCACGGGCACGCTAAACACCCGCATATGAGCTGCGGGGACAGGTGCCACATCCCTCTCGGACCGTCAGGGCAACCAAGTTATGCTGAGGAGTGTTAGGCCAGCCCTGGCGCCAGAGAGGCTGCCCAATGGCGAGTGACCACGAGGAACGCAACAGGGTCTTCGGAATGCCGCGCGGGGTAGTTCCACACGCGAGGCAGGGCAGGGAACCGCAGCGCGTCCTTGGCGTTCCTGTTGACTGGTACGGCCTGGTCAGCTGGGATCGGCTCCGCTCACTCAGACATCCCATCAAGGCCTGCAGGCACTGGGCACTTCGCCGCCGCATGGGTCCTTACGTGCCTGACGAATAGGAAGTTGACGCAGAGCCGACGGGCTGGTCCGATCCCGGAAAGCGCTGGCGCGCTGCGCCCGGTTAACACGTCGCATGTGTCCTTCTGGGCGGTTCCCGTTCGTCGCCTGGTTGTAGGCGCCACATCCAGACTGAAGGGCGGCGGCATGAAGCGCACCCACCGGCAGCTCAGCCAGCGCGCGCAGGCGGCGGGCGAAGAGGCGATCATCAGTTACGTCTACGGGAAGCGAGGCTGAGATGAAGTACCTGTCTTTCATCTGGGCTGAGGGCCTGCCGGCACCAGAGGCCTTGGCGGTCATGCAGCGCGAACTCCCAGGCTGGATCGAGGAGATGGATGGCCGCGGCGTGCGGCTGTTCGGCCGGGAACTGGATCTCCCGCAGACGGCGGCGACGGTGCGCGTGCGCGATGGCGAGATGCTGGTGACCGACGGCCCGTTCGCGGAGACCAAGGAGTTCGTGGCGGGCTTCGACCTGCTCGAATGTGCCGATCGGGACGAGGCGATCGAGGTGGCGGCCACGTGCCCGGTGTCGTGGTTCCAGACGCTCGAGATCCGGCCGTTCACCAGCGGGCTGCGGCTGCGTGAGGAGGCGTTTGCGTTCGGGCGTGGCGAGGACGGCGCCGCCAGCCCGTACGCGCTGATCATGTGGATGGGCGGAACGTCTGCGGCGCCGCTGGACGACGAGGCGGTTATGCGGGAGGGCGACGCCTGGCGGCAGGACCTGAAGGCACGCGGCCTGCATATCCTGGGGAATGCGCTGGGCGGCCCGGATACGGCCACGACGGTCCGCGTCCGCGACGGGGAGACGCTACTCAGTGACGGGCCATTCACCGAGACCACGGAAGTCATCGCCGGCATCGACGTCGTCAGCTGCGCTGACCGGCAGCAGGCGATACAGCTCGCCGCCGCGCATCCGATCGCCCGGCACCACGCGATTGAGGTGCGCCCGTTCTATAGCGAATGACCACGCCTACCGTTCAGCGCCCGCCAGCCTAGTGAGTGGAAGGAACGTTGGGAATGAGTGACTGGCAAAAGGAGATCGGCGCCATCACCTTGTTCGTCGAGGACCCCGATCGCGCGAGGTCGTTCTACGAGAAGGTCTTCGAGCTGCAGCCGATGCACGAGGATGAAAACGATGTAATGTTCCGCCTTGAAAACACGCTTCTCTTCTTGACGAAGTCGTCCGAGGCGCCCAGGATGATTTCGCCTGCGGTGGTCGGCAGTCCAGGCCACGGACCACGACATGTGTTCGCCATCATCGTCGATGACGTCGACGCGGTATGTGCGGAGCTAAATGAGAAGGGCGTTGCGTTGCTCAACGGTCCGGAGGATCGCTCCTGGGGTATGCGAACCGCCAACTTTCAGGACCCGGATGGCTATGTCTGGGAGATCGCGACGGAACTTCCGGACGCGGAGGCTTGATGCCAAACCGTGTCTAACCTAACTCGGCCACTCTCAGCTCCCGAAGCATGAGCGGACCAACGATGAGGTCTACGGTGGCCCCATGACGGACAGTGACTACCCGTGGGAACCGCCCCTGGCCGGCACCGAGGCCGATCACCTCGTCGGCGCGCTCGACCGCCTGCGCGCAACGTTCCGGTGGAAGGCCGACAACCTCAACGTGGCGGGGCTGCAGACCCGCATCGGCGCCTCGGAGCTGACTCTCGGCGGGCTGCTCAAGCATCTCGCCGCGGTGGAGGACTACGTCTTCACCACCAAGCTGCGCGGGGAGCCAATCGGCGCGCCCTGGGACCTGACCGAGTGGGACGGCAGTAACGACTGGGAGTTCACCTCAGCCGCCGAAGACACCCCCGAAGAGCTCTATGCGCTCTGGGATGGCGCGGTCGAGAGGTCCCGCGCGAGGCTCGACGCGGCCCTGGCCAACGGCGGGCTCGACCAGTTCGTCCACGTTTCCGGCCCCGACGGCCGCCAGGCCAGCCTGCGCCGCCTCGTGTTCGACCTGATCGAGGAGTACGGCCGGCACACGGGGCACGCCGACCTGCTGCGCGAGGCCGTGGACGGGCTGGTCGGCGAGGACCCTCCGGCTGGATGGCACGCTCGCCGCGCATAGCGGCACCCCTCCAAGAGATCTAGCACCGGTTCTGGCGTGCTCGCCGGGATACCCGGGGCCCCGGTGCAGCGTCACGAGTACGAAGAGTTAACGTTGAATGCAGAGAGTTACTACGCCTCTCTGCACTGAATCGTGATGACTTGCCCATCAGAGGGTTCGCGGGGTTCGGGCCGTGCTGTCACGGCCCGCCCGCGGGCGGGCCCACGGAGATAAGGACTGATGATGAACCGGTACCCGATCACGATGCTCGCGGCCGCCTGCCTGGCAGGCCTGGCCGCCGCGGCCTGCAGCAGCTCAGCCCCGTCCGGGGATGCGTCGCTGCAGGCGTCGCCGGCGGCGAACAGCTCCAGCGGGCCCATGAAGGCCGCGCCGAGCAAAATCACCGGGTCCGACGTCAAGGCCATCTACACGTGCAACGGGCATAACGTCAAAATCACCGGCAACAACGACTTCCTGACCCTGACCGGCAGCTGCCCGAACGTTCACGTCGGCGGCTCGAACAACTACGTCGTCATCCAGAAGGTCGGGACCCTCACGGTGTCGGGCAACAACAACCGGGTCAAATGGGTCAAGGGCCTGCACGGTTCGCCGAAGACCAGCATCAGCGGGAACCACAACAGCATCCTGGGCAACGGCACCATTCCCAGCGGGAACTGAGCCGCGCCCGCCGGTTACCGCCACGGCACAGAGAGCTCGGCCAACAGCGCCTTGAGCGCGGACGCCGCCCGCGCGAATCCGTCGGGCCCGCTGAAGCCGCCGTGGCGGCCGGCGACGGCCAGGTGCGGTTCCAGCGAGACGTAGCCCTCGAACCCCGAACTGGTCAGCCCGGACAGGGTCTCGCGCACCTGGCCGTCGCCCTGGCCGGCGGGAACGACCTCGCCCGTGGCGGCCAGCGCGTCCTTGACCTGCAGGTAGACCAGATGGGGCCGGATCAGCGGATACGCCCGGGTGTGCGGTGCGACACCGCACTGCACGAAGTTGGCCGCGTCGAACGTGGCGCGCAGGGCCGGGGACCCGACGGCGTCGATCAGGTCGGCGCACCGCTCCGGGATGTCCCCGTAGATCTCCTTCTCGTTCTCGTGCGCCAGCATCAGGCCGCGGTCCAGCGCGATGTCGGCCAGGGCGGCCATGCGGTCGATGACCGCCTGGCGGAATCGTTGCGCCGGCTGGCCCGGCGGGACATAGAACGAGAACACGCGCACCAGGCCGGTTCCGAGCTCGACGGCGACATCGGCCACGCGGCGCATCCGGTCGAGCTCGGGCGCGAGCGGCGCGCTGATGTCGATCTTGCCGATCGGAGAGCCGATCGCGGACACCCGGACCCCGGCGGCGGCCAGCGCCGCGCGGAACGTGGCGACCTGCCGGTCGTCGAGGTCAGCCACGTTGGTACCCCAGGCGCTGCGCAGCTCCAGGTGCGAAATGGAGTGCGCGGCCAGGGTCTCGAGCTGCTCGCCGGGATCGGGCGAGATCTCGTCGGCAAAGCCGCTGAGAATGACGGTCATCGTGCGGCGTCCCCGCGCAGCGGCAAGGTGACCGGCCTGCCATCGCGCGCCGACGCGTAGACCGCGCGGACGAGCTCGAGCGTGGCCCGGGCGTCGGCGGCCGTGACCAGCGGCTCGCGGCCCTCGTCCAGCGCCGCGAGCAGGTCAGCGATCTGCGTGGCGTGCGCGGCGACCTCGAGGTCGGCGGCGCTGGCCGCCACGGCCGGCACGGTCGCGCCGGTCAGCACGCTGCTGCCGGTTATCCCCTGATCCGGCAGCTCGCCGCGGAAGCCGCGGTAGGTGATCGCGCTGTCTTCGACGATCACCGTGCCATCCGTGCCGCTGATCTCCAGACGCTGGGCGAAGCCGGGAAACACGGCCGTGCTGGCGGTGATGGTCCCTACCGCGCCCGAGGCGAACCGCACGATGGCCAGCGCGCAGTCCTCGGCCTCCATGTCGTGCGCCTGGGTCGCGGTCACGGCCTGCACCTCGGCCACCGGACCCATGCACCAGCGGAGCAGGTCGGCGTAGTGGATGCCCTGGTTCATCAGCGCCCCGCCGTCCAGGGACCAGGTGCCGCGCCAGGCCGCGCTGTCGTAGTAGGACTGGCTGCGGTACCACTTGGTGGCGGCCTGGCCGAGCAGCAGGCGGCCGAGCGCGCCTTCGTCGATCAGGCGACGCAGCTCGATGAGGCCGGGATCGAACCGGTGCTGGGAGATCACCGTGACCGTGATCCCCGTGGCCTTGGCCGCCTCGATCAGGCGGTCGGCCGCGTCGAGGCTGACGTCGATCGGCTTCTCGACGATCAGGTGCTTGCCGGCGGCGGCGACCTCGATACCCACCTCGGCGTGCCGCCCGCTCGGCACGCACACCGACACCACGTCGATGTCGTCGCGGCTCAGCAGGTCATCCAGGCTCGGTTCGGCCGCGCAGCCGTGCTCGGCCGCAAAGGCCTCCGACTGGTCCCGACGTACGTCGGTGACCGCCGCCAGCCGGGCCGCGGGCACCATCGCGGCCGCCCGGGCGTGGAACGCGCCGATCGTGCCCGCGCCCACGATCCCGAGTCCGTGCTCCCCGGCGCCCGCCTCCACATCGCCCTGCTCGCTCAACCGCCGCCTCCTCGCGCTCGATCCTCCACCTGAAGAACCGATACCCAGACGGGTTCAGACCGCCGCCGGTAATGAGATGACGAATCCTTCATAGTTCTTGGCCGCCACCTCGTCACACTTCTCGACGTACGGCGGGTAGCCCACGAGTGCCATAAACACCCGGGGCTTGCCAGGGATGTTCGCCCCCAGGTACCACGAGTTGCAGGCCGGGTACACGGTGGTGTCGGCGACGTCGTTCACATACGTCACCCATTCGTCCTGGGCCTGTGCGGTGGCCTCGATGCGCTGGCCGCCGCTGCGGCCCAGGTGATCCAGGCAGCCGGCGATCCAGTTCACCTGCTGCTCGATGGCCACCACCATGTTGGTCAGCACCGAGGGGCTGCCCGGCCCGGTGACGAGGAACAGGTTGGGGAACCCGGCCACGCTCAGGCCCAGGTAGGAGCGCGGCCCCTCGGCCCAGGCCTGATTCAGGCCCAGCCCGCGGCGGCCGCGGATGTCGATCCTGGCCAGGGCCCCGGTCATCGCGTCGAATCCGGTGGCGAACACGAGGCAGTCGAACTCGTACTCCCGGCCCCCGGCCCGCAGCCCGCGCGGCGTGATCTCCTCGATAGGGGCCTCGCTCACGTCGACCAGTTCGACGTTGTCCCGGTTGAAGGTGGCGTAGTACCCGGTGTCCACGCACAGCCGCTTGCAGCCGATCACGGTGGTCGGCGTCAGGCGCCTGGCCACGGCCGGGTCGTCGACGACCTGGAGGATCTTGGCCCGGACGAACGCCGCCGCCGTCTCGTTGGCCGCCAGATCGGTGTACAGGTCGGTGAACCCCCACAGGAAGGGCAGGCCGCCGTGCTCCCAGCGCTTCTCGTAGATCCTGGCGCGCTCGCCCGGTTCGGCGTCGAGCGCGAGCCGCTCCTCGCCGTCTCCGTCCTCGGGAAAGCTCGACCCGATCGCGGCGTTCATCAGGCTGATCCGCTGACGGAACCCCGCATAGTCGGCCTTGACCGCCTGCTGCTCCTCAGCGCTGAGAGGACGGTTGTGCGCAGGCACGGTATAGGTGGCCGTCCGCTGGAACACCACCAGTTCGCGGGCCTGCCTGGCGATGACGGGGATCGACTGAACGGCTGAGGAGCCGGTGCCGATGATCCCCACCCGCTGTCCCATGAAGTCAACGGGCTCATGCGGCCAGCGCCCGGTGTGAAAGGTGGGGCCACTAAAACTGTCCAGGCCGGGGACGTCGGGGATGTTGGCCGCCGACAGGCAGCCGGTCGCCATGACCAGGAACCGGGCTGACATCTGCTGGCCAGCGTCGGTGCTGATCACCCAGCGCCCCTGCGCCTCGTCGAAATCGGCCGCCCGCACTCGGGCACCGACCTCGAGGTCGCGGCGCAGGCCGAACCGGTCGGCCACGTGATTGAGGTAGGTGAGGATCTCGGGCTGGCTCGCGTACCGCTCGGTCCACTCCCACTCCTGCTGGAGCTCGTCCGAGAACTGGTAGGAGTACTGCATGCTCTCGACGTCGCAGCGCGCACCGGGGTAGCGGTTCCAGTACCAGGTGCCGCCCACGCCGTCGCCCGCCTCCAGTACGCGGGCGGACAGGCCAAGGCCCCGGGCGCGGTGCAGCATAAACAGGCCGGAGAACCCCGCCCCCACGATCACCAGATCGAGCGCAGGCAACTCGCTCATCTACGCCTCCAGCTGCTCATACTGCCATGATGAGCGATGGGCGGACGTTCCAGGACTGACGGGTGGGGCGCGATGCGCGGCCGGCGGCAGGCGCTGACCCGTGAGCTCTAGCCGGCGTGCTCCGCGAGCCAGTCCAGCCCGGATTCGGCGGAGTTGAGCACCGAGATGTGCCCGTCGTCGGGGTACAGCCGCATCTCGGCCGACGGGCAGCTGCGCGCCAGCCAGTCGCTGTGGGTACTGGGCGCCATCCGGTCCTGGCCGCCGTGCATGAGCAGGACCGGCGCGCGGGCCTGGGCCACGTCGAAGCCCCACGGGGCCACGTAGGCCAGGTCATCGTCGACCGCCCCGCCCTGGTCGGTCTCGAGGGCCGGGCCGACGACGCTGCCGAACCAGGACCAGGTGCCATCGAGCGCGGCGTGATCGGCCGGGGTGAACATCTCCGGGTCGAACTCGGCACTCGCCTCGTACTGCTCTTTGGCGGCACGTCCCTCGGTGGCAGCGCGCAGCGACGCCGCGGCGGACGCGTTCATGCCCGCGAACCAGTCCAGTCCCACGGCGCCGTACGGGGCCAGCCCGGAGATGCTGACCACGCCCAGCACGCGCCCGGGCAGCAGCGCGCCGCAGGCCAGAGCGTGCGGACCGCCGCCGGAATGGCCCAGGACCGCGAACCGGTCGAGGCCAAGCTCATCGGCGACGAGCGCGACGTCCGCGGCGGCCGAGGCCACGTCACGGCCTGGCTGCGGGGTTGATCCGCCGTATCCGGGCCGGTCGTAGCCGACCCACCGGATGCCGAGCCGCTCCGAGGCGGGGAACAGCGGCGCGGGAGGAGCGCCGATGTTGGGCGTGCCGTGGTGGTAGAAGACCGCGAGCCGGCCCGCGCCCGTGTCATAGCAGTGCAGAGTGCGCCCGTCGCTCAGCTGACGTTCAGTCTCCGACACCTCCATCTAGCCGAGACTAATGCGTGCCCAGGAGAGAGTGGCGGGGAACACGTCGAGGACGCCGAATCTGCGGGCTGCTTATCGCCGATTACGAAATCGGCGTCCTATCGTTTCCGGGAGCGACCGCGCGTCTAAGTGACGATTGTCGTTTCGGCGGGTACTGTCCGGATCAGTTTGGTAACTGACCGGCAGAACGCGAAGCGAGCAGCTCGGCCGGCGGACATTTGGTTCATTGTCATGGCGGCTGTAGTCCTTGCGGGGCACCGCGGGCGAGTGAATGGTGCCAGGCGGCAGCCTGGTGGAGGAGTTCATGCCCAAGCCAGTCCGGACTGGCCAGCGTTATCTTCCCGGTCTCGACGGGTTGCGCGCTCTGGCCGTACTGGCGGTGGTCGCCTATCACCTGAATCTGGGTTGGGCTCAGGGCGGCCTGCTCGGCGTGGGTGTCTTCTTCACGCTGAGCGGTTACCTCATCACCGACCTCCTGCTCAACCAGTACGACCGCACCGGCCGGCTGCAGATGGCCGATTTCTGGCTGCGCCGGGCCCGGCGGCTGCTGCCCGCGCTCTTCGTGATGCTGACCGTGGTCGTGGCCTGGGTCACGCTGCTGGACCGGTCGCAGCTTCCGGCCATCCGCGGGGCGGTCGCCGCGTCCGTGGGCTACGTGAGCAACTGGTGGCTGATCGCCCAGCACAGCTCCTACTTCGCCAGGTTCAGCCCGCCGTCGCCGCTCGGGCACCTGTGGTCGCTGGCCGTCGAGGAGCAGTTCTACCTGATCTGGCCGTGGCTGCTGTGGTTCGGGCTGCGCTGGTTCGGGCGCCGGGGGGGCACCGGGGCCCGTCCCCGGCTGGCGGCCGCCACGCTGCTGCTCGCGGCCGCCTCGGCTGTGGCCATGGCCATGTTCTACCAGCCCGGGTACGACCCGACGCGGGTATACGACGGCACGGACACCCGGGCCTTCGGCCTGCTGATCGGCGCGGCCCTGGCGTTCGTCTGGCCCAGCTGCCGCCTGCGCAGCGACGTCGCCGACGGCGCGCGCCGGATCCTCGACGGCACCGGGATCGCCGGGCTGGCCATCATCTTCGTACTGATCTGGCGCACCAGCGAGTACTCGGCGTTTCTGTACCACGGCGGGATGGTTCTGCTCTCGGTGGCCACCGCGCTGGTCGTCGGCGCGGCCGCGTCGCCCGCCAGCCGGGTCGGCGTGGCGCTGGGGTGCCGGCCGCTGCGCTGGATCGGCGTCCGGTCCTACGGCATCTACCTGTGGCACTACCCGATCATCGTGCTGACGACCCCGACCGACGGCCAGGAGACCCTGCTCCGCGGCACGCTGCAGGTGGCGGCGAGCATCGCCGTCGCCGCGGTGTCCTGGCGGTTCATCGAGGAACCGGTCCGCCACGGGGCCATCGGCCGCGGCCTGGCGCACGCGGCCGCGGCCGGGTACCAGCTGGGAGCGGCCCGGCATCCCACCCGGATGGCCCTGGCGGGATGCGTCGCCGTGTGCGGCCTGGCCACCGCGGGCCTGACCGGCATCGTGCAGCCGGCCTCGGCGGCGATGGCCGCGGGCACCCCGCCGCCTGCCGGGGCGAGCACACCGTCCCCGTCCCCGTCGCCATCCGCGTCCCCCGCGGCGGCCACTCCGTCGCCGTCCCCGCCGAAACGCGCTCCGGCCCGGTCCAAGAGACCGGGCACTAAGCAGCCCGCGCAAGCCCCCTCCCCCCTTCATGGGCCCGCCCGCTCGTCCTGCCGGTCGGTCGTGCACATCGGTGACTCCACGTCGGACGGCCTGATCTCGCCCGACTACCTGCCCAACCCGAAGCAGCGGATCAACGCGCAGTACGCCAAGGTGGGCGCGACCACGTTCATCCCGGAAATCTCCGGTGCCCGGTCGATCGTGGAAACCTACGAGAACCAGCCCAACGCGTTTACCGTGGCGCAGCAGCTGATGCGCAGCGGGTACCGGGGCTGCTGGGTGCTGGCGCTGGGAACCAACGACACCGCGGACGTTGCCGTCGGCTCGCACGTCGGCCTGGCGACCCGGATCCGGGAGATGATGACGCTGATCGGCGATCAGCCGGTCATGTGGGTCAACGTCAAGTCGCTGCTGGTCAGCGGGCCGTACGCGGAGACGAACATGGCGCAGTGGGACAGCACGCTGCTCCAGGCCTGCGCGCACTACCCGAACATGCGCGTGTACGACTGGGCGGCGGCGGCCAAGAACCGGTGGTTCATCTCCGACGGCATCCACTACACCTCGCTGGGGTACGCGTGGCGGGCCCACCTGATCGCCAAGGCGCTCGCCGCCGCCTTCCCGCAGGGCGCCGCACAAACCGGCCGGGGCGCGGGCTCGCGGAACTGCCTCGTCACTTAGCCCGGGTGGGCACAGCGGGCTTGGCCCGGCTGGCTAGGTTGGGTGTGTACTTCGGGCCGTAACGGGCAGCGTTGCCTGTCGGACCCATCGGCCAGCGACCATCGCTTGAGGAGTGAAACCTGTCGTGACCGCGATACCGGACATCATGCTGAACAACGGCCAGCAGATCCCGCAGTTCGGCTTCGGCGTCTTCCAGATCGAGCCGGAGGACACGGTCGAGGCCGTGGTGACGGCGCTGCAGGCGGGCTACCGGCACATCGACACCGCGGAGGGCTACGGCAACGAGAAGCAGGTCGGCGAGGCCATCGCGAAGTCCGGGGTTGACCGCAGCGAGGTGTTCATCACCAGCAAGCTGAGCAACGACGCGCATCTCCCCGACGACGCCCGCCTCGCGTTCGAGGAGACGCTGGAGGCGCTCGGCACCGACTTTGTCGACCTGTTCCTGATCCACTGGCCGCTGCCCACGCGGTACGACGGCGACTACGTGTCGACCTGGAAGACCCTGGAGGAGTTCTACCGCGACGGGCGCGCCCGCTCGATCGGCGTGTCTAACTTCCAGCCGCACCATCTGCGCCGGCTGCACAGCGAGTCCGAGGTTCCCCCGGCGGTCAACCAGATCGAGGTGCACCCGTACCTGACCCAGGAGGACGTGCGGGCGTTCTGCGCCGAGCACCAGATCGCCATCGAGGCGTGGTCACCGATCGCCCAGGGACAGGTTCTCGGCGACCCGGAGATCGTCACTGTCGCCGAGCGGACCGGCAAGAGCCCGGCCCAAGTCGTGCTGCGCTGGCACATCGAGCGCGGGGACATCGTGTTCCCGAAGTCGGTCACTCCCGCGCGCATCAGGGAGAACATCGACATCTTCGACTTCGAGCTGTCCGCCCAGGACATGGAGACGATCAGCGCCCTGAACAAGGACATGCGCACCGGGCCCGACCCGGACACGTTCGACCTGATCTCCTAGGCCCGCGCCATCCCGCCCGCCCGTCCCGTAGCGGGCGGCCAGGATGGCACCCGCTACGTCCGGTTGCCCAGGATGAGGTTGCGGGCGCCCCGGTCCACGACCGGACGCCCGGTGTTCGGCAGGCTGCGGCCGGTCCGGCCGATGCCGATGTAGTTATGGACCACCGCGTTCAGGGAGGTCCGCTGCTCCAGCGTCACCCCGTTGCCCCTGTTGGCGCTGATGATGTTGTGGTTTCGGAAGCTGCGGGTCCCGATGAGGTTCTCGTAGGCGCTGCCGCTGATCAGGACCCCACCCCTCATGTTGCCCTGCGGCTCCACACCGAGGATCAAGGTGCCGATGTACGTGTTGAACACCCGGTTGCGATGGGCCCGGCCCGTGATGGCCAGCCCGAAGCCGCCGTTGTCGGAGAACGTGTTCTGCCGGATCACCGAGCGCCGCGTGCCGCCGATGGTGTTGCCGTGCGCGTTGCCGGTGATCAGCACACCGTCGCCGCCGTTGGCCAGCGGCCCGTTCCCGTCGGTGTTCAGGCCGGCGATGCATGGGTCGATCGTCACCCCCGACGCGTCGCCCGCCAGTTCGATGCCGTTGTTGTCGTTCCCGGAGAACACGTTGGTCCTGGCCTCGTTGTCGCCTCCGGTCGACGTGATCAGCAGGCCGTCATTGCGGTTGGGGGCGGCGCCCCCGAAGGCCATCAGGCCGCCGAATGTGTTGAACGTGATGAAGCCGTGCGCGGTCCCGGTCACCTCGATGCCGTTCCGGCCGTTGCCCGCCGACACGTTCCCCAGCGGGATAACGCCGCCGACCTGGGTGTTCGCCGAGGATCCGCCGACCCGGATGCCGTCCAGCCGGTTGGGCACCGCGTCCGCGTTGTTGGCGCCGGCGCCGAAGAAGTCGCCCTGGACGACGGTGTTGTTCGAGTCGGTGACCCGCAGGCCGTTGCCGTGGTTGCCGCTTACGACGTTGTAGTAGACGAACGGGTTGTTGACGAACTTGCAGCCCACCAGCGAGTTGCCGTCCGCCCGGTCGATCCACACGCCGTCGCCGTGGTTGCCGATCGCGGCGTCACCATCGGCTGTGGTGCCGACGAAGTTCCCGTTCAGCACGTTGCCGTGAGCTCCCGCGGCGATCAGCACACCGTCGTGACCGTTGCCGGAGATCAGGTTGCCGAGCGGAGGCACCACGAAGACCGGGGTCTGCGTGCCCTTGTCCCCGGTCGGGTTGTTCACCTGGCCCGTGGCCCGGTCGACGAACTCGGTGCCGCCGATCTCGTTGCGGCTGGACGGACCGACGATCGCGATGCCCTCGCCGCCGTTGCCGATCGCCCATGAGCCCGCCGGGTTCGTCCCGATGCGGTTGGCCGCCACCGTGTTGCGCGACGACCCGGCCAGGGTGATGCCGTTCCCGGCGTTCCCGGAGATCACGTTGGCGACGACGCCGGAAACGCCCGAGTCGTTCCGGCCGATGACGTTGTCTGACGAGGACGGCGACACGTACACCCCGTCGCCGCGGTTGCCGAAGGCCGTACCCGCGCGGTTCAGGCCGATGTAGTCGCGGTTGAGCGTGATCGAGCTGGCCTCGAGCGTGACGCCGTCGCCGCGGGCGTTGTCGATGGCGAGGCCCAGGAGCTGCGAGCCTGCGGAGCCTGGCACATACCGCAGGCCCGCGTTCCGGTTGAAATTGATCTCAATCCGCGGCCCACGGCCTGTCCCGGGCGCCGACCTCGCATCGATCGTCACCTGGCGGGATATGGCGGGCAGCGGACTGGTCAGGGTAATAGTCCCTGATACAGCGAAGTCAATGAAACTGGACATTACAGGTGACGCCGCATTAGCCACCATAATTGCGTGCCTGAGCGAACCTTCACCGGCATTGCGGAGATTCGTCACGACAATGTGGCCTGGAAATGCCGGAGCGGCGCTTGAGGCCCGCTTGGCCACGGCCGCGGATGCCGCCGTGGAGCTAGCAACAGCGGCTGCGGTGCAGACCACCACGCACGCAGCACTGCCGATCCGGAACAGGACTCCTGGCGCAGAAAGACGCCGGCGGCCCGGGAAGCTCACGTGCTTGGAGCGAGCGGACATCGTTATCCTGCCTCCATTGCTAATGATCAAATAGATCTGGAATGCAGTATGCAGATGCCCGCGGCGCAACGCCACTTTGCAACACCGTTACGCCGCTAAAACATCGGGCGCCGGAAATGGTGCAATGTCTAATTATGGAGGTCATCTGCGCTGGTTCAGCGGCGGGCTATGCCGCGCCAGACGTGCTTGAACGGCTCACCCGTCTCGCGGTGCGGGATCTGGACCGAGACCAGATGCAGCTCCCGCCATCCCCTGAGGAGCTCGCGCAGATAGGCCTCAGAGAAGAAGTGCATCGTCTGGCCCGACTCCTCGGCCACATAATCCGGCTCAAGCTCGCGCGCGGGCAGCCAGCGAGCGCGCAGCGGCCGGTCCTCCAGCGCGTTGACGTGAAACAAGAACAGCCCATCCGGGCGGACAAGCCGCCTGACCTCCCTGAAGACCGCACGGGTCACACCGTCAGGAAACATGTGCATGGCGACGTTGGACATGACCGCATCGAAGCCGCCGCCGGGGAAGGGAAGCCGCTGGGTCATGTCGGCCATCACAAAGCTGACCATCGAGCCGAACCTGGCCCGCGCCTGTTCAATGGCCTCGCCAGACAGATCGATCGCCGTGACCGAATAACCCTCATCAGCCAGCCGCGCCGCGTCGTTGCCTGTTCCGCACCCCAGCTCAAGGATGGTGCGTACACCCAGTTCCCGAAGCGGGGCCAGGAACGGCCCGGTCCACAAGCCACCCCAATCGAGATCATGGCCAGATTCCCGCCGCTGCCGGAAGAACCGATCCCAGAACTCAGCACCCGCATGGGTCACGTCGCCACGTTATGCCGGTCACATCGAGCAGCCGAGCCCGTTCACTCAGAGCGTTCCAGGGCCAGCGCCGCCGGCCTGAACAGGCTCGCCAACCAGCCCGGCAGCGAGAACGGCCCGGCAACGATCATGGACAGCGCACTAGGTGAGGTGCCAGTAGAGGGCGGTGGCGTCGTCGGACAGCTTGGCGCGGGGCCAGCGCTTGCCGTCCGGGTCGCCGGCCTCGGCCGCGCGGACCTGGCGGATGAGCCTGCCGGGGCCGTGGTCCCTGATGACGTCGATGACGGCGGGCCAGGGCAGCAGCTGATACAGGTCGGTGATGCGGGTGGCGCCGTCGCTGAGCAGGGCGACGCCGCGCAGGCCGGCCCGCGGGATCGTGCCGGTGGCCGCGTCGGCGGCGGCGTCAGGGCGGGCGCGGGCGGCCCGGTGCCGGTCGGTCAGGATCAGCGGCGGGCGGCCGTCGCCGAAGTCGGCGGCGATGCTGGAATCGGACAGGGCCAGGTAGGCGATGCCGCCGGGCTCGGCGCGCACCGTGGTGACGGTGGCCGCCGGGGTCGCCGGGTGGGTGAGATCACAGGTGTCCTTGTGCTGGTCACGCACCTGGGCGATCGCCTCGGCCAGGGCCCCGGCCAGCGGCTGCCGCGGCTCGGCGGCAGCCGCGGCCAGCAGGGCGGTGCCGAGCGCGCGGGCGTACCAGGCGACGCCGTGCTCGCACCCGGTGTCCGCGTGCCGGGGCACGGTGGTCGCGCCGTCCAGGAGCACGGCCACGCCCGGCCCGGCGCAGACGAAGTCCTCGTTCGGCCAGCCGGGTGAGCCGGGGTCGCTGGCCAGCATCACCCGCACCGCGCCATGCTAACGGGCCGCGCTGCCCCGCGCGGGCCAGCGCCGGATGCCGGCGGGAGCCGCGCCGCCGCGGACATCCGCCCGGCCGGCCCTGACCGGCCGGCGGATGGTGCGTAACGGAACTTGGCCGGATTCAGCCTGGTGCTGGCCGGGAGCCTGCGGGCCAGGCGCCGCTGACCTGGTAGGCCTCGTCGTCGCCGGGCCAGGGCGGCATGGTCACGGCGACCGCGGCGAGCGGGCCGGGGCCCGCGGACCGGAACTGGAAGCGGGTGCCGGCCGGGATGGACAGGCACGTGCCCGGGTCCAGCGGCACGGTCTCCTGGCGGCCGTCCTGACCGCGCCACATCTCGCCGTGGCCGTGCAGGATGTACCAGATCTCGTCCACGCGGCGGTGCGCCACCGCGCGGGAAACCTGCCCGGCGGCCAGCTGGAAGTGGGCCATGCTGCCGCCGGCCAGGCGCAGCAGCACCCGCACCGCCGAACCGTCGGGGGCGACCGCATCGGGGGCGGCGGGCAGCCGCATGCTGTCAAAAGGCGGGCTCACCCGACCAGACCTTACGGCAGCGCGGGCGCGGTGCCGGGAAAAGATTTCGCCGGGGGTGTCGATCCGGGCCCGGACCGTTCGTGTGGGGAGTGAGAAGCAGCCCGGCGCGGGCGGCCAACAAGACGGGAGGAAAGCAATGAGCAGGATCGTGGTGACCGAGTTCGTGTCGCTGGACGGCGTGATGGAGGAGCCCCGGTGGACGTTCCAGTTCGACCGCGGGCCGGAGGGGGACACATTCAAGTACGACGAGCTGTTCGCCAGCGAGGCGCTGCTGCTCGGCCGCGTCACCTACCAGGGGTTCGCGCAGGCCTGGCCGGGCATGGGCACCGACGACTTCGGCAAGAGGATGAACAGCATTCCCAAGTACGTGGTCTCGGCCACGCTGGCCGACGCGGACGCCACCTGGGGGCCCACCACGGTGATCCGGGGCGACGTCGCGGCCGAGCTGGCCAAGCTCCGGGCCGAACCCGGCGGCGACCTGCTGGTCGAGGGCAGCAGCCAGCTGGTGCATACGCTGGTCCAGCACAACCTGGTGGACGAGTACCGGATTATGGTCTTCCCGATCATCCTGGGCGGCGGCAAGCGCATGTTCCCTGACACCATGCCCGACCCGGCCTCGCTGGCGCTGAGCGAGGCGAAGACGGTGGGCACCGGCGTCCAGCTGCTCACCTTTCATCCCGCCCCGGCGCAGGCCCCCGCCGCCAGCTGAGCCCGGCCACCGGAGAGGAGAACCCGATGAAGCAGTACCTGCTCAGCGTGCATTCCGTGGCGGGCGCCGAGCTCCCGCCGCCCGGCGCGATCAAGCAGATGTACCAGGACGTGGCGGCGTTCAACGCCGAGGTCCAGGCCGAGGGGTCCTGGGTGTTCGCGGGCGGCCTGCACCCGCCGAGCACCGCGACCGTGGTCCGGGCCGAGGGCGGCGAGGTCATGATGACCGACGGGCCGTTCGCGGAGGGCAAGGAGCACATCGGCGGGTTCTGGGTGATCAAGGCACCGGACCTGGACGCCGCGCTGGCCCTGGCGGCCCGGGCCAGCCGGGCCTGCGCCGGCCCGGTCGAGGTCCGGCCGTTCCAAGAGGAAGCCGAGGACTGACGCTGCGGTGCCGGGTGTTGACGCGAGCGAGATCGAGCGGGTGTTCCGTGCGGAGTACGGCCGCGCGGTGGCGGTCCTGGTCCGGGTGTTCGGCGACATCGACATCGCCGAGGAGTCGGTCCAGGACGCGTTCACCGTCGCGGCCGCGCGGTGGCCGTCGGCTGGCCTGCCGCCCAGCCCGGCCGGCTGGATCATCACCACGGCCCGGAACCGCGCGATCGACCGGCTGCGCCGCGAGGCGTCCCGCGACGACCGGCACGCGCAGGCCCAGCTGCTGCACGCGCAGGACGAGCCGGCCGAGGCGGCGGCCGTGAGCGACGACCGGCTGCGGCTGATCTTCACCTGCTGCCACCCGGCGCTCGCGCAGAGCGCTCAGGTGGCGCTCACGCTGCGGCTGCTCGGCGGGCTGAGCACCGCGGAGATCGCGCACGCGTTCCTGGTGCCGGAGCCGACCATGGCCCAGCGGCTGGTCCGGGCCAAGGGCAAGATCCGCGCCGCGCGGATCCCGTACCGGGTGCCGTCGCGAAGCCGAGCTGCCGGACCGGCGGCGGGCGGTGCTGGCGGTCATCTACCTGATCTTCAACGAGGGGTACGCGGCCAGCTCCGGCGATCAGCTGGTCCGCGAGGACCTGTGCGCGGAAGCGATCCGGCTGGCCCGGGTGCTGGCCGAGCTGATGCCGGACGAGCCCGAGGTGATGGGGCTGCTCGCGCTGCTGCTGCTGACCGAGTCCCGCCGTGCCGCCCGGACCGGGCCGGACGACGACCTGGTACTCCTGGCAGATCAGGAACGCGAACGGTGGGACGCCGGTCTGATCGCCGAGGGCCAGGCCATCGTCCGGGCCTGCCTGCGGCGGGACCAGCCGGGACCGTATCAGATCCAGGCGGCCATCAACGCCGTGCACAGTGACGCGGCGACCGCCGCGGACACCGACTGGCGGCAGATCCTGGTGCTCTACGACCAGCTGCTGACGGTCGCGCCGAGCCCGGTGGTCGCGCTGCAACCGGGCCGTGGCCGTGGCCGAGGTCGACGGCCCGCTCGCCGCCCTCGGCGTGCTCGATGACCTGCCGCTCGAGCGCTACCACCTGTTCCACGCCATCCGGGCCGACCTGCTGCGGCGGCTGGGCCGGGACGAGGACGCGGCGCTGGCCTACGAGGCCGCCATCGAGCTGGCCGGGAACGCCGCCGAGCGGGCCTTCCTGCAGCGCCGCCGGGACGCGCTGGCTGGCTAGCCCGGGGGCCAGTTCTCGGCGATCAGGGCCCAGCGCTCGTGATCCCGCCAGTCGCCGTACACCTTCAAGTACCGGCGGGAGAAGCCCTCCTTCTCGAACCCGAGGCGCCGCATCACACGGAGCGACCGGGCGTTGCCCGGCTGGACGTTGGCCTCCACCCGGTGCAGGCCGAGCTCGCCGAACACCGCGCCCAGCACGGCCCGCAGGCCAGCGGTCATCAGGCCGCGCCCGGCGTGGGAGGCAAACGCGCCGTAGCCCAGGTAGCCGGACTGGAACGCCCCGCGAACGATGTTGCTGACGTTCGCCCAGCCGATGAGGCCGCCGCAGCCGGTGTGCCGGATCAGGAACGCGGCATGGTCCTCGCGCGCCGCACGCACCAGATAGGCCGCAAACCGTCCCGGCGAGTCCGGCGGGTCGAGCCAGGGCTGGTGCAGCGAGCGGCTTTCGACCACGGCCGCGATGAACTCATCGGCATCGGCCGGGGACGGCGCGGACAGGGCGATGTCCATCGCCCCATCCTGGCCGACTCGGCCTGCTACTGGTTCGGGACGTAACTGCCAGTGCAGATGTTCTCGTAATGGTGTGGGTTAAAGGACTGGCGGTGCTGGGGGAAGTACCACTCGACGGCCTGGTACATGAGCTTGCCGCCGCAGTGGCCCAGATCGAACGCGACCACGGTGGCGGTCTCCGGCGGCCGGCTGCGACCGACTGGTTCGGCCCGACGTACTCGCTGGTGCCGGTGGCCTGAGCCTGGGCAGCGCCCCAGGACGACCAGGTGACGTGCGTGACCAGCCCGGTGGGGTCACCGCCGTTGAAGATCTTGGTCGGCTTGACCTGCCCGAAGCCCTGGCCGTGGGCGATGGTGCCGGCGAGCTGGCCCAGGGTGGGGACCGCGGCGGGGCGGGAGTGCGGGGACGACGGCGGTGTGGTCGGTCCGGTGGTCGGCCCGGTGGTGGGCCCCGTGGTAGTGGGCCCCGTGGTGGGCGACGCCACGGTCACCGGGGAGGTGGTAGCGGTGGACGTGGCGGCCGCGCTCGACGTGGCCTGCGTGGTGCTGGAGCAGCCGGCGATCGCGGCGATTCCCATCGCGGCGATCGCCACAGAAGCGCGGGTTGATGCCTGAGCCATGTTCGTGTCCCCTCCCCTACCGCGTCGCAGGTGGACGACGCGGACGGTCCCCGTTCCGGCGGCGGCGACGCCAGCCGCGGATGTTCCCGGCCCGCGCCACGGGCGGCGGTGCGGGCGTTCCCTCTTTAAGACTCCCGGGGACGGTGTTTAGGACAACCTTCTGGCCGGTTTCTGGCCGGTGATTCTCCGGGCCAGGACCGCAGGTGCCGGCTGGGCTCCCACGGCGGCGCCGCCGGGTTCCAGGCCCTGGCGCGACGCCGCCCCGCTGGTAGGTTGGAGGGGTATCGCCGCAGGTAGCCGAGAGATGGGATATGCCAGGAATGAATGGGACGCTCGCCGCGGAAGACCTGGAACTGCTGCGCAAGGACTTCTCCGCCAACCCGGCCTACCGGCTCGCGCAGAACGCCGTGACCCGGGTCTCCGTCGACGACGTTGCCATCAACCGGGAGATCGTCAACAGCACCGACCACTCGCAGTCCACGCTGCTCGACGACTGGAAGGTCACCAACCAGGAGCACAGCGGCCGGTGCTGGCTGTTCGCCGGGCTCAACCTGCTGCGGGTCGGCGCCATGAAGAAGATGGGGCTCAAGGACTTCGAGTTCTCCCAGAACTACGCGATGTTCTGGGACAAGATCGAGCGAGCCAACTACTTCCTCGAGGCGATCATCGAGACCGCCGACCGCGACGTCGACGACCGCACCGTCGCCCACCTGCTGGACTCGCGTGGCCGACGACGGCGGCCAGTGGAACATGTTCGTCGCCATCGTCGACAAGCACGGCCTGGTGCCGAAGTCGGTCATGCCGGAGACGCAGAGCTCGTCCAACACCGGCCGGATGAACTCGGTGCTGCGCAACCTGCTGCGCCAGGGCGCCAAGTCGCTGCGCGAGGCTCACGCGCCGGGGTGCAGGACGCGGCGCGGGCCGAGAAGGCCGAGGTGCTGCGCGTCGTCTACCGCGTGCTGTGCATCCACCTCGGCACGCCGCCGGAGCGGTTCGACTGGCAGTGGACCGACAAGGACAAGGAGTTCCACCGCGACGGCGATGCTCACCCCGCAGGAGTTCGCCGCCAAGTACGTGGAGCTGCCGCTCGACGACTACGTCTGCCTCGTGCACGACCCGCGCGCGTCGAGCCCGACCGGCCGGACGTTCACCGTCGAGTACCTCGGCAACGTGCTCGGGCGCGCCGCCGGTCACCTACCTCAACGTCGACATGTCGCTGATCAAGGAGCATCGCCGCGCGGACCCTGCAGGGCGGCGAGCCGGTCTGGTTCGGCTGCGACGTGGCCAAGATGATGAGCAACGACTACGGCGTGTGGGACGCCAACCTGCTACGACCTGCCGTCGGTCTACGACACCGACTTCACCCTGGACAAGGCCGACCGGCTCCTGTTCCGCGAGTCCCTGATGACCCACGCCATGCTGTTCACCGGCGTGGACGTGCTCGACGGCGTCCCGCGCCGGTGGCGGGTGGAGAACAGCTGGGGCACCGACCGGGGCAAGGACGGCTTCTACACGATGAACGACTCGTGGTTCGACGAGTACGTCTTCGAGATCGCCGCGCGCCGCGAGCGCCCTCCCCGAGGAGCTGCAGGAGGCGCTCGACACCGAGCCGATCGTGCTGCCCGCCTGGGACCCGATGGGCGCCCTGGCCAGGTAACGGCCGGCCGCAGGCTCGCCCGGTCAGGCGAGCCGCGGCGGCGGACCCACCAGAGCAGAAGCCGGCCAGCGCGACGGCGAGGCAGCGAGGAAGATCGCCGGTCTCGTACCACTGGAAGGCCCAGTAGCGGCTGGCCGGCTGATAGGTCACCAGCTGCCGGAGGTGCAGCCGGGCGATCGAGGCCTGGCAGGCCTGGAATGATGCCGTGCGCTCTGGCAGGCCTGCGGTGGCCGGGCCGGTGAAGGCGTGGCCGGCCGCGGTGATGGTCTGGTTCGAGAGCATCCAGGCGCCAGGCATCTTCACGGCCCCGATCGACGGTCATGTGACCGTTCTGTCGGACAGATCAGCTCGTCGATGAGCTGCGGATGTGAGTGCCACGGTGACGTCCGGCGCGCCGGCGCGATCAGGTGCGGCCGGATCCACATTCGGCATGACGACCTGGACTGACGGCGAAGACGGCGAGGGTGACGGCCATGGCCGGCACGGTGCGGCGGATGAGCACCCCGGCGGTGACGCCGAGGGCGAAGGCGAACGCGGCGTAGCCGAGCGGGACGATGCCGCGCGCGCCGAACAGCAGCGGCGAGAACCGGTTGAGGCTCTCGATCCGTTCCGGCTCGCGTCGAGCCCGTTGGCCTGGTCGATGGGGCTGGACCACCAGGTCACCATGAGGCTGAACAGCCCGGCGGCGGCCATGCTGGCCAGGCCGATCAGGCCGAGCTTGACCGCGAGCCAGCGGGTGCGGGTGACGCTCTGGTTCCAGGCCAGCCGGAAGGTGCCGGTCTCCAGCTCGCGGGCGACCAGCGGCGCGCCCCAGAAGATGCCGATGAGGGCGGGCACGACGTACAGCACCGCGACGCCGAGGAGGTAGAGGACGACGTCGTGCCCTGTCAGCTCGGCCATGAAAGCTGGCGACCAGCGTCCCGCAGTCGCCGTGGGCCTGGCAGGTGGCGATCCCGCTGGTGTCGTACAGGCTGGCCAGGTGCGGGCCGGTGATCGCGAGGACGATCGCGAGCACGGCCAGGGCGGCGCAGGGCCGCCCAGGCCTGGGTGCGGAACTGGCGCCAGGTGAGCCAGATCATCGCTGTACCTCCAGTACGGGACGGCGGCGGCGCGACGGTGGCGGCCTGGCCCATGTAGGCCAGGACCAGGTCTTCCAGGCCGACCTGCGCGACGGTCCAGGCCGGGTCGTGGATCGGGTCGTCGGTGCGGACCAGCAGCGTGGTCTGCCGGTCGGTGTGGCTGGCCTAGATCACCTCCAGCTGCGCCGGGCAGGGCGGCCGGGTCGCGGCGGGGCCCGGTGAGCCGGTGGTGGGCGGCGAGCAGCTCCTCGACCTCGCCGGCGAGCTGCACCCGGGCGGCGGTCAGCACGACCAGGTAGTCGCAGACCCGCTCGAGGTCGGCGACCAGGTGCGAGGACAGCACGACGCTGACCTCGCTGCTCGGCGACGACCTCCATCAGGTCCTGCAGGAACTCGCGGCGGGCCAGCGGGTCGAGGCTGGCGACCGGCTCGTCCAGGATCAGCAGCTCGGGCCGCTTGGCGATGGCCAGCGTCAGGGCGAGCTGGGCGCGCTGCCCGCCGGACAGCTTCCCGGCCCGCTGGGCCGGGTCGAGGCCGAGCTGCTCGATCCGGCCGCTGCGCCAGCTCGCGCGTCCCAGCCGGGGTTGAGGTGCGCGCCGAGGCGCAGGTGGTCGGCGACGGACAGGCCCGCGTAGGTGGGTGTGTCCTGGGCGACGAAGCCGACCCTGGCCAGCTGCGCCGGGCTCGGCGGCGGGCCGGCCGCCGAGCACCTCGATCGTGCCCGCAGGTCGGCGCGAGCAGGCCGACGGCGAGATGCAGCAGCGTCGTCTTGCCGGCCCCGTTCGGGCCGACCAGCCCGACGACGTGCCCGGGCGGGATCGACAGCGTGCAGTCCGACAGCGCCCAGCGGCGGCCGTACCGCTTGCCGAGCCCGCTGGTCTCCAGGACGGCGGTCATGCTATGTCCTCCTCGGCGGCGGACCGAAACGTGCTCGGAAGAGGGCCTCGATGCTCTCGTCGTCCAGCCCGGCCCGGCGGGCCTTGGCGAGCCAGCGCTGCAGGTCGCGGCGCAGCGGTCCGTGCGCGGCGAGCGAGCCGCCGTCGAGCGTCCCGGTCACGAACGTGCCGACGCCCGGGCGGGCCGCGGCCAGGCCCTCGTGCTCGAGCTCCCGGTAGGCCTTGAGCACCGTGTTCGGGTTGATCGCCAGCCGCGCCACCACGTCCTTGACCGTGGGCAGCTGGTCGCCCTCGCGCAGCAGCCCCAGCCGCAGCGCCTGGCGCACCTGCTGGACCAGCTGCAGGTACGGCGCGACGCCGGAGCGGCTGTCCAGGTGGAACTCGATCACAGTACCTCACTTTATCTAGGGTCCTAGCACTATAGGCTCCTACGGTACTGACATGTCAAGCAGGCTGCGGTGCCCGCGTCCGGCGGCCGTGTCCATCCCGGGGTTCCCCGATCGTCGATGTGATGTGAGCACCGGGCCGCGAGGCCCGGGGATCGCAGATCGGCGCGGTGGTAGCTTGCCCAAACCGGGCGCCAGCGCCGCCGCGGCCACGATGAGGGGAGAACACCATGAAGTACATGCTCTTGGTCTGCGTTGACGCGTCCCGTGTCGAAGCCCCGCCCGCCGCCGGGGCCGCCCCGGACGAGTCCGCGCCGGACAGCCCGATCAACGTCTGGCTCGATGCGGTCCGCGACATGCGGCTGGACGGCAGCCAGCTCCTGCCCCCGAGCGAGGCCAGGACGGTGCGGGTACGCGACGGCGAGACGCTGCTCGGCGACGGGCCGTTCGCCGAGACCAAAGAGGTGATCGCCGGCTACGACATCCTCGAGTGCGCGGATCTCGACGAGGCCATCGCGATGGCCGCCCGGCATCCCGTGGCCAAGTTCGGCTCGATCGAGGTGAGGCCGTTCTGGCCGGAGTGACCGCGGACGTCGAGGCCGCCGTCGCCGAGTGCCTTCCGCGAGGAGTGGGGCCGCATCGTGGCCTTCCTCATCCGGATGACCGGCGACTGGGACCTGGCCGAGGAATGCGCGCAGGACGCCTTCGCGCAGGCGCTGGTGCGCTGGCCGCGCGACGGCGTCCCGCGCCGCCCCGGCGCGTGGCTGACCACGACGGCACGCAACCGGGCCCTGGACCGGCTGCGCCGCCGGGCGAACGAGGCCGTCAAGGTGCAGGAGGCAATGGTGATCACGCGCCTGGCCGAGTCGGGCGACGCCGAGGACGACGAGCGGCATCGGCGACGACCGGCTGCGCCTGATCTTCACCTGCTGTCACCCGGCGCTGGCCATGGAGGCCAGGGTCGCGCTGACCCTGCGCACCGCTGGCCGGCCTGACCACCGCGAGATCGCCCGGGCCTGCCTGGTCACGGAGCCGACCATGGCCAAGCGCCTGGTCCGGGCCAAGACCAAGATCCGCAACGCGGGCATTCCGTACCGGGTGCCGCCCCCGCAGCTGCTGCCCGAACGTGCGTCCGGGGTGCTGGCCGTGCTGTACCTGCTGTTCAACGAGGGCTACGCGGCCACCGCCGGGGCCGACCTGGTGCGGCAGAACCTGTGCGCCGAGGCCATCCGCCTGGCGCGGCTCCTGGTCCGGCTGATGCCCGGCGAGCCCGAGCCCGAGGGCACTGCTCGCGCTCATGTTGCTGCATCATTCCCGGCGCGGCACCCGGACCGACGACGCGCGGCGACCTGGTCACGCTGGAGCACCAGGACCGCGGGCGGTGGGACGCGAGCGAGATCGACGAAGGCGTGGGGGTGCTCGAGACGGCCCTGCGCCGCGGGCGCCCCGGGCCTTACCAGGTGCAGGCGGCCATCGCGGCCTGCCACGCCACGGCAGCGACCGCGGCCGAGACCGACTGGGTCGAGATCGCCGCGCTCTACGGCGAGCTGGCCCGGCTGGTGCCGTCGCCGGTGGTCGAGCTGAACCGGGCCGTGGCCGTGGCCATGGCCGATGGCCCGGACGCCGGGCTGGCGCTGGTGGACGCGGCTGGAAGCCGCCGGAGCGCTGGCCGGCTATCACCTGCTGCCTGCCACCCGCGCCGACCTGCTGCGCCGTCTGCACCGCGACGCCGACGCCGCGGTCGCGTACCAGCAGGCCCTCGACCTGGCCAGCCTCCGACACCGAGCGCCGTTACCTGGCCCGGCGGCTGGCCGAGGCCCGTGGCGCCAGCTGATGGCCGGGTCACGGCCTGTAAGCAACGGCCACACGTCCCGATGCGATAGCGTCAACGAGCGCTGTTGACCAATGGTCTGGCTCAGGAAGGGAGCGGAACGGGCGATGGTGTCGCAGGCCAGCAGGCTTCGAGACGTCCGCTATGACATCCGGGGGCCGGTGCTGCGCCGCGCGCGGCAGCTCGAGGCCGAGGGACACCAGATACTCAAGCTGAATCTGGGCAACCCCGCGCCGTTCGGCCTGTTCGCGCCCGACCCCGTGGTCGCCGACGTCATCGGCCGTATCGGCGACGCCCAGGGCTACAGCGACGCCCGGGGCATCTACCCGGCCCGGCTGGCGGTCGCGGAGTCTTTCCTGCGCAAGGGCGTCACGGACGTCGGCCCGGACGACGTGTTCCTGGGCAACGGCGTTTCCGAGCTGATCGTGATGGCGCTGCAGGGCCTGCTGAACGAGGGCGACGAGGTCCTGATTCCCAGCCCCGACTACCCGCTGTGGACCGGCGCGGTCGGGCTCTGCGGCGGCCGGGCGGTGCACTACCGCTGCGCGGAGCAGGAGGGCTGGGCGCCCGACCTCGAGCATGTGGCCGACCAGATAACCCCGCGGACCCGCGCCCTGGTGCTCATCAACCCGAACAACCCGACCGGCGCGGTGTACTCCCGCGGGACCCTGCTCGGGCTGCTTGACCTGGCCCGCCGAGCTGGGCTGCTCGTGCTCACCGACGAGATCTACGACCAGATCCTCTACGAGGACGCCGTGCACGAGTGCGCGGCCGCGCTGGCCCCCGATCTCCTGGTGCTGACCCTCGGCGGCCTCTCGAAGACCTACCGGCTGGCCGGCTTCCGCTCCGGATGGCTGGTGGTCTCCGGACCACGCCGCGACGCGGCCGAGTACCTCGAGGGCCTGGAGCTGCTGGCGAACATGCGGCTGTGCCCGAACGTGCCGGCGCAGTACGCGATCGCGCCCGCCCTCGGCGGCCGGGACAGCATCGGCGAGCTGCTGCGGCCGGGCGGCCGGCTGCGCGAGCAGCGTGACCGCGCCTGGCAGAAGATTAACGAGATCCCCGGGGTGGACTGCGTCAAGCCCGAGGGCGCGCTGTACCTGTTCCCCCGCCTGGACCCGGACGTCCATAAGATCGCGGACGACGAGCGCATGGTGATCGACTTGCTGGAGCGGGAGCACCTGCTGCTCTCCCACGGCACCGGGTTCAACCTGCCCAGCGCCGACCACCTGCGTCTGGTGTTCCTGGCCGCGGTCGATGTGCTCGATGACGCGATCGGCCGGCTGGCCCGCTTCCTGCAGGACTACCACCAGTAGCGGGACTCAGCAGCGCTGGCCTTCGGTCGCCGGGGTCAGCCGGCGCCAGAACGCGCGCTGCATCTGGCCGCCGGGCGGGTCGGCGGGAAAGTCCTGCTGCGGCTGGGCTTGCCAGCACGCGGCCAGCACGCCAAGGCAGACCACCACGGCTCCGACGATCTGGATCAGGCCGGGCCGCTCGTTGAGCACGAGGAAGGCCAGCAGCATGGACGCGGCGGGCTGCAGCAGCAGGGTCAGCGAGGAGATGGCCGCGGGCAGCCGGGGCAACGACGAGGTGATCAGCAGCCACCCGATGGTCTGGCTGGTCAGCGAGAGCAGCAGCAGCCAGCCGAAAGACGGCCACGGGATGTGCAGCTGGAACCCGCCGAACGCCACGCCGAGCAGCAGCGAGCCGATGGCGGCGCCGGCCGTGGCCTCGGCCAGCGGGCCCGCGGCGTGCCGTGTGCCCGTCGATGTCCGGCGCATGATGAGCAGGAATATCGCATAAGCGACCGAGGTGCCTACGCCGAACCCGATCCCGGCCAGCGGGTGGATCCCGGCGGTGGCGCCGCCGGCCAGGCCGGACACCATCACCACGCCCGCCATCACCACGGGAAGGAAGACCAGAAACCTGCGTTCCGGGCGTTCCCGGAACAGCGCCCAGGCGGCGAAGGCGACGAACAGGATCTGCAGGTTCCCCAGCACCGTGGCGATCCCGGCCCCGACCTCGGCGATGGCGTGGTTCCACAGCACCAGGTCCACGGCCAGGAACAGGCCGGCCACGAAGGCCCCGATGCGGGCGGGCGGCCTGCGGACCCCGTAGCGCCGCTGCTCGAGCACGGCCAGCAGGACGAGCACGGGCAGCGCGAGCAAGCAGCGGTAGAACCCGGTGGTGGCGGCGCCGACGCCGGCCAGCTTGACCAGCACGGCCGACGCGGAAATGGAGGCCGCGCCGAGAATCGCGAGCCCGAGGGGCCGGCGGCCGCCAGCCGGCCTGGCCTGGTCAGCATCTCCGTTGCCGGTAAGGACCGTCTCCGCGTATGGTGCTGACATGATGTCCACCCTAGGGGAGCGGCCAGACAGGAGTCAAAGCGGTTTTGGTCCTGACCTGACCGAGGCTCTCGTGGCATGCGCCGAGCTGATCAACACCGGCCGCGACGCGGCCGGCGAGGGTCTGCAAACCGTGGCTGACGTGCAGGAGATCGGTGATCGCTACGGCTTCCACGGCATCCCCGCCGGGGACAGGGACGTGCCGCGGCTGCGCGCGCACCGGGCCCGGCTGGACGCCGTCGCGGAGGCCTGCGCGTCAGGCGGCGAGGGCGCTGCCATCGAGATGCTGAACGTGCTGCTGGCGCAGACCGGCGCGACCCCGCAGATCGTCGCGCACGACGGCCGGGGGCCGCACATCCACGTGTCCCGCCCGGCCGCGCCGCTCGCCGACCGGATCGCCGCCCACCTCGCCATGGGCCTGGCCGAGCTCGTGGTGGCCGGCGAGAGCGAGCGGATGCGCAGTTGTGCCGCGGCGCCCTGCCGCAACATGTTCGTGGACCTGTCCCGCAACCGGTCGCGCCGCTACTGCGACAGCCGCACCTGCGGCAACCGGCTGCACGTCGCGGCGTACCGCGCGCGCCGGGCCGGAGCGGCGTAGCGCGGCGGTCAGGCCAGCGGCTCGGCGCCCGCCCCTGAGGCCCGTCCCGGCCCGGTCGCCAGGCCGAGCCGCTGGGCGCGGTAGCTGACGATCAGGCGCTGCACTGCGAACGTCACCGCCAGGTACAGCAGGATGCTGGCGCTGCCCAGGCCGCGCTCGTCCTTGCCGGTCAGCACATAGTCATAGCCCAGGTGCACGGCCAGCGACACCACCCACAGCGCGGCGGTAATCCACGTTCCCCGCGACCAGGCCGCGCCCCCGTCGGACCAGATGCGCACCGTCCCGGCCCGGACCGCACCCAGCACGGCCGCGAGCACCAGGCTGCCGGCCAGGCTGGCCACGACCGCGACCTTGTCGTGATCCGCCTTAAGGAACGACACGAGCTCCACCACGCCGATAACCCCGAGGATCAGCGGCACGCGGGGGTTGAACGAGCGCACCGGGCGGGCCCGCACCTGCCGGACGACGATGTAGACGAGGACGAGAATGCCCAGAAGAAGATCAAGCACTTGCATGTGGCCGCGCTCCTGAATCCGTCCTGAATGGAGTTCCACCCTCACGGTAGATCCGGCGGCAGGCGCGGTCCTGTGCGCGGTGTACCGATATTCCCATGACAAATGTCACGGTCGCCCGGGGCTTGGCTGACCCGGCGCCGAGTGCCCCGGCGGTCCTGCTAGGTTGTGGCTGGGGAACACACAGGCCAGACCGGAGGTCTCGATGGGCCTTCCCGCCAGCCAGCGCAGAATCCTGGAGAGGATCGAGCACGCCCTGCTGGGCTCCGATCCGCGCCTCGCTGCGCTCTTTTCCATCTTCACCCGGCTGAACCGCGACGAGGAGATGCCCCGGGTGGAGGAGATCCGCGCCCGGGTGGCCATCATCCTGGCCCGGGTCTGGTTCCGGATCGCCGCGTTCGGCCGGTGGTTCGGGGCGCCGTGCCGGGCCAAGCTGCGCGCGGCCCTGTTCTTCCCGGTGGCGCTGGCCATCGTGGCCACGGCGGTCCTGGTCGGCGGGTCGTTCCCCAACACGAGCCGCTGCGCGGTTGCCATGCGCACGCAGGACACCACCCACTCCAGCGCCCGCTCCCGGCTGTGCGAGCCGGTGGTCGCGAATCCGGCCATCCTCGGCCGCTAGCCGACCCGACTGGGCCCGGCGGCCGTCCGGGTCAGCTGCTGATCGCCACGAGTTCGGGCCGCAGGCACACGTGCCCGGCGCCGCCGGCCGCGGGACCGCCCAGCAGGGCGCACGCCGCCAGCAGCACGGTGCCGTTGACCGGGTCGGTGCTCCCGCCCAGGCCGGAGAGGTCGTCGAAGTAGTGCGGCCACGGCACCGGCGGCGTGGTCCAGACCACCCGCCGCTGCGCCACGGCGTACCCCCACGCGTCGCCCAGCGCCCCCTGGTCAAGGCCGAGCGCCACGCCGTCCCTGACGCCGTACAGGCCGGATGACGCCGGAACCGCCGACCGTCTTATCGGTGCCCCGGTGCCGGGGTCGAGGCCCGTCAGGCCATTGCCGCTGGTGACGTACAGCGTCTGCCGGGTCACGTCCTCGCTTTGGGGCACCACGCCGGCCCGCTGCCAGACCAGCTGCCCGGTGGTGGCGCGGTAGGCGCTGAGGTCGGCCGACCCGGCGAAGAGCAGCATGCCATCGAACGCGGCGCTGAACGTGCCGGCAAAGGAGCCGCCTGCGGGCCTGATCACCCGTTCGGTGCCGGTCACCAGGTTGATTCTGCGCACTGCGGTCACCGGTGCGCTGCCCAGGTAGCCGGCCGCGGACACCGTGACGTACAGGCTGCGACCGTCCACCCGCCAGGCCTGCGGCGCCGCCCCGGTCGGCCGGCTCCAGGCCCGTCGGCCGGTCGCGTTCCTGTAGCTCGTGACGGACCTGTTGCCCACTATCACGGTGTGCGCGGCGTCCGCGGCGACCGCGCCGCCGTAGAGGGCCGCAGGATAGGCCCGGATCTGCTGGCCGCTCCGGGCGCCGAGGACCACCTCGGCCCGCGCGGTCCCGCCGGTTCTGGCGTCAGGAAGGGCCACCCCTACGGTCACCACCTGCGGCCACGACCGCACCGACACGATCGCTGCTCCATCAGGGAACCCGGTGAGAGTCGTGGCCCAGAGCGGGGTTCCGGCCCTGGCGTCAAAGGAGTAGACGTTCATTCCGTAGCCCGTCACGGCCACCTGGGGGCCCGCCGCCACATAGGCCTCGCCCTGCGCCAGCACCGTGCCGGCGACTCCGCCCTCAGCGTTCCAGTACCCGGTGAGCGGCTGGACCCAGCGGATCGTCCCTGTGGTCTCGCAGCGCGAGCCGGCGCAGTGCTCGGTCGCCGAGTCGTTGGCGTAGCCGGGGATGATGGCCGCCCCGATCAGCACGACGGCCAGTAGTCCACGCCGCGTCCACACCGATGACCAGCGCGCCATGCTCACGCCTGCCCTCGACCCCTTCTCCTGGCACGCCGACCCCCCGCCGATCAATAACCGTAGACCCAATTCGCACCCGATGCGGCATGGACCGGACTGCTCCGGTGACCTTCCGTGCCGGGATGCCGGTCACGGCCCGGCGCCACCGCGCGGTCGCCCGCGAGATAGCGTTGGCATCGCCACGCCGCCCCAGCAACCCAGCCATAAGGAGGAGACCATGACCGACCGTGCGCCGTTGCCGTTCGACTTCATGCCCCAGGTGCCGTCGTTCACGGTGGAGAGCGATGACGTCAGCGACGGCCAGCCCATGGGCGACAAACAGGTCTACAGCGGGTTCGGGATGACGGGGCAGAACATCTCACCGCAGCTGCGCTGGTCCGGGTTCCCGCCGGAGACCCAGGGCTTCGCCGTCACCTGCTACGACCCGGACGCCCCGACCGGCTCCGGCTTCTGGCACTGGCTGGTTCTCGACATCCCGGCCTCCGTCACCGAACTGCCTGCGGGCGCGGGCGGCAGCGACGGAGACGGCCTGCCCGCCGGCGCGTT
This sequence comes from uncultured Actinomycetota bacterium, assembly GCA_963739645.1. Taxonomy (GTDB): domain Bacteria; phylum Actinomycetota; class Actinomycetes; order Streptosporangiales; family Streptosporangiaceae; genus JASHPR01. Next base: position 124,243 of record CAVUBM010000015.1, on the reverse strand, counting down.
CTCGGTGCGGAACGACTACGGCACCAAGGACTTCGGCGGCGCCGCGCCGCCCGCGGGCGACCCGCCGCACCGGTACGTGTTCACGGTGTACGCCCTCGACACCGACAAGCTGGGCGTCGATTCCGACGTCTCCCCCGCGGTCGCGGGGTTCAACCTCCGGTTCCACACGATCGCCCGGGCGCTGATCATTCCCGTTTACGGCCACTGAGGAGAGCCGATGCCCCTCGACGAGGACACGGTGCGTCTGGCCCAGGGCAAGAACCTGGCCACGGTGGTGACCCTGATGCCCAACGGCCAGCCGCAGGCCCTGCTGACGTGGGTGGACAGCGACGGCGAGTACGTGCTCGTCAACACGGAGCCGCAGCGGCAGCGGGCGAGGAACATCCGCCGGGACCCCAGGATCACGGTGCTGATCCACTCCGACACGACCCCTGGGACTGGTCCGAGGTGCGCGGCCGGGTCGTCGAGACCATCGACGGCAGCGAGGCCCGCGAGCACATCGACAAGCTGTCCCGCAAGTACGTGGGCGCCGACTACCGCAACCCGATCGGGCCGCAAGGCCGGGTGATACTCAAGGATCGCCGCGGACAAGGTGAACACGCCACGCTCACTGGGCCGCCGGTAGCCCAGGAGCGGTCCAGCACCGGGCCGGGCGCGCCGTCAGTCCGGGCGGTCAGCCCCAGGCTGGCCAGCACCTGCGCTCCTTATCCGGGCTCAGGCCGTGCGACGGCCGCCCGGGCCGGAGGCGGCGGCGGGTAGCCCTCGTCCTGCAGCCACCGCCAGGTGTCGGCGACGGTTTCCTCGACCGGCCTGCAGGTCAGGCCCGCCGCGTAGGCGGCCGAGACATCACCGTCGTGCAGGCCGGCGAACTCCCCGTCCGGCGGCAGCCAGATCGGCAGCTCGGTCCACGGCTCGATGCCCTCCGCCTCGATCACCTCCGGCGCGACCCAGACCAGCGAGCCACGGGACCCGGTGACCTCCCTGGCCGCCTCGAGCAGGCTCGCCATCGTGGCCTGGCCGGGCTGGCTGACCGCGTTGAACGCGCCGCCGATGCGCCGCTCAGCGGCCGAGATCATCCACGCCGCGAGGTCGCGGCAGTCGATGTACTGCAGCGGCCGGTCCGGCGGGCCCGGGGCCAAGATCTCACCGCCGAGCTCCATCCGCCGCAGCCACCAGGGCATCCGGCCGACCCGCTCGTACGGGCCCAGGATCAGGCCCGCCCTGGCCAGCAGCGCCCAGTCACCGAACGCGCCGGCCGCCGCCAGCTCACCGCCCCGTTTGGCCGCCGCGTAGTCCTCGCTGTCAGTGCTGGCCGGGTCCCCGTCGACCACCGGCGCGCGCTCGTCGGCGCCCGGCGGGTATCGGCCACCGGTAGACCGACCGGCTGGACACATACCCGTAGTGGCCGACGCGGCCCACCAGCAGCGCGGCGGCATCCGCCACGGCGCGGGGCGCGCCGCTCCAGGTGTCGATCACCGCGTCCCAGGAACCGCTGCCGAGCGCCGCGCGCATCGCGGCCCGATCGCTGCGGTCGGCGTGCAGGGCCCGCGCCCCGGGCGGCTGATGGCCGCTGATCCCGCGGTTGACCGTGGTGACATCGTCGCCGCGGGCCAGGGCCGTCTCCACGACCGCCCGCCCGACATGGTGCGTTCCGCCCAGGACCAGAAGCCTCATGGCACCCACACTGCCCCGATCGCCCCGGGCCGGGAGCCCGTGTTCGTCCTCGGCGTAGCCCGGGCGGGAGAATGTCACCAGTGGCAGCGTGCGACGGCAGAGGAGGACCTGCCCGTGCCGGGATCGGTATTCGATGCGCTCCCCGCGGCCTGGATCTCCCGGGAACCGGTCAGATCGGCCGGGATCACAGCTACCGTCACTTGCGCAACGCAAGAAGCCACGACTTGGCGTGGACGAATCCCTTACTTCGGTAAGAGACGGCGTTCAGTTTTCTTTCAGAAACGTGCGCTTAGGTTGGAGGGGCAGCCCCACCGCCTGGCTCGCCTTAGCATGGTCTCTGGCGGCCGCCTCCCGCGGCGGCATGGCCATGCGCCGGGCCAGAGGTGCGGCGCGCGTGAAAGCCGCGGCACGGGCCAGCAGAGTCGGGCCAGAGGAATCCGGACGGGTGAGGCAGGGCGGGCATGAGCAAGGCAACCAGGATCAGGCAGCAGAACGCCAGGGAGAAGATAGCGGCGCAACGAGCCGCTGCCCGGCGTGCTGAGATCCGCAGGCGGATGCTGATAACGGGCGGCAGCGTGGTCGCGGTCATCGCCATCGTGGTGGCGTTCATCCTGATCAAGGCGTCCAGTTCGCCCTCGTCGTCCTCCTCCGGCGCCGCATCGAACGCGGCCGTCACCAAGCAGATCACCACCATCCCGGCCGCCGTCCTGAACCAGGCCGGCCGGGGGAAGGTGAGTCCTCTGCTCCCGGTCCAGGGCTCCGCCGGCGCCGCTCACGGCCAACGGCAAGCCCGAGATGCTCTACATCGGCGGCGAGTACTGCCCGTACTGCGCGGCCGAGCGCTGGTCCATGGTGGCGGCGCTGAGCCGGTTCGGCACCTTCTCCGGGCTGCACTTCATCCACTCGTCGAGCACCGACGTCTACCCGAGCACGCCGACGCTGACGTTCCACAACGCCAGCTACACGAGCAAGTACCTGACGTTCACCCCGGTCGAGTGGTACGGCAACGTGCCGAACGCCTCGGGGACCTACCCGACGCTGCAGGCTCCTACGTCGGCCCAGATGGCCGTGTTCAACAAGTACGACGCCCCGCCATACGTCCAGGCCACCGACAAGGGCTCGTTCCCCTTCGTCGACATCGGCAACAAGTACCTGGTCATCGGGGCCCAGTTCCTCCCGACCGCGCTCAAGGGGATGACCTGGCCGCAGGTGGCCGCGGCCCTGCAGAACCCGTCGTCCGCGGTGGCCAAGGACGTCAACGCCGCGGCCAACACGCTCACCGCCGCCATCTGCAAGGTGACCGGCGACAAGCCGGCTACCGTGTGCACCTCGCCCGCGGTCACCGCAGGTAACGGCGGGCTGTGATGGCCAGCCAGAAGGCACGGCCGAGATCGGGCCAGTCCCGCAACCGCACGGCGGCGCGCGGCAACGGGGCTGCGCCACCGCGCCAGCCAGGCCCGCGCGGGCGGTCAGGCCCAGGGCGGCGCGAACGGCCAGGGCAAGGGCGGCCGGCCGGATCGCCGCCAGACTCCCGGCCAGGGACCGGGGGCTGGCGAGGTCGCGGCGCAGGCTACGCCGGGTGGGCGGCCCGCCCCTGGACGCTGGTTCCAGATCGCCACGCTGGTTCTCTCGCTGGCCGGCCTCGGCGTCTCGATCTACCTGACCGTCCAGCACTACACGCCGCGACGTCATCCTCGGCTGCCCGGCGACCTCCACGTTCAACTGCCAGAAGGTCACCACCAGCCCGGAGTCGATCGTGTTCGGCGTCTTCCCGGTCGCCGTGCTCGGCCTGGCGTTCTACGTGTTCATGGTCGCGATCAACTCGCCGTGGGCCTGGCGATCCAGGCTGCCGCGGTCTACTGGGCCCGGCTCGGCCGTCATCCTCGGCATCGTGTTCGTGCTGTACCTGATCTACACCGAGCTGTTCACCATCGGCGCGATCTGCCTGTCGACTGCACCAGCGTGCACATCATCACGTTCCTGCTGTTCGCCTGCTCATCTTCAACGCCTCCCTCGGCAGCACCGCCCCGGGCAGCGCGGTCACAGGCAGCGGGGCCGCGGCGAAGCGCACGCGGTAGCGAAGGCGGCCGGCACAGGCAGAGAGCGGAAGGCTCGGCGGAGCAGATGGGCAAGGCAGCCAGGAACCGGCAGCAATCCGTCCGGGAGCGCATCGCGGCGCAGCAGGCCGCGGCCCGCCGGGCCGAGGCCCGCCGCCGCCTCCTGATCGCCGGCGGCGGCATCGTCGTGGTCCTGGCCATCGTGCTGGTGTTCGTGGTCATCAAGCTCAACTCAGGGTCGTCGGACTCGTCCGGCACGTCAGGCTCATCGAGCTCCGTGACCGGAACCGCGCTCCCGGCCAGCGTCAACCGTGACGTCACCGGCGTCCCGGTCAGCACCCTGGACACGATCGGCGAGGGCTCGGTGCTCTCCTGCAACCCTTGCCGATCTCCACGATCACCGACGCGGCGCTGACCAGCAACGGCAAGCCGGAGATGCTGTACATCGGCGCCGAGTTCTGCCCGTACTGCGCGGCCATGCGCTGGTCGATGGCCGTGGCGCTGAGCCGGTTCGGCACGCTCTGGCCGCTGCGCGGCATCCACTCCTCGCCGACCGACGTGTTCCCCAACACCGCGACGCTGACGTTCTACAAGTCCAGCTACGCCAGCAAGTACCTGATCTTCACCCCGGTCGAGAACGAGACGGTCACCCAGGCCCCGCTGCAGCAGACCACGGCAGAGCAGCAGAAGATCTGTGGGACCAATACGACTCGGACATCAGCGCCCGCGGCTACCCGTTCATCGACTTCGGCGGCAAGTACCTGATCAAGGCGCCGATCTATGACCCCGCGGTGCTCAAGGGCCTGACCTGGTCCCAGATCGCTCGGCCCTGCACGACCCGTCCAGCACGATCGCGCAGGGCGTGAACGGCGCGGCCAACCTGATCACCGCGGCCATCTGCAAGATGACGAACGAACCGCCGGCCAAGGTCTGCACCTCGCCGATGATCACCAGCCTGCAGGGCAAGCTCTGACCGCAGGACCCGGCGCGGCGCGCGGAAGTTTTGGGCGGCGAATTTTGTTAGGGTGACGAACTGTAAGATGGGCGTACCAAGGAGCGGGCTTAGTGATCGTCGAGCGGCCGGGCCCGGGTGAGAGCGGCTGGACGAGACGGCAGGCGAGCGCGCCGCACGGGTGGTGATGATCGTGCTGCGGCTGTTCCGTTCGATGGAGCGGGTCGATGCCGGGCTGACGCCGCAGCAGTACCGGATCCTGAAGCTGGTCGGCGCTGGCGGTGAGCGCTCGGCCAAGCTGGCCGAGCGGCTGGCGGTGGCCAAGCCGACGCTGACCGCGCACGGCCGACGGCCTCGTCGCGGCCGGGTTGCTGCGGCGGGAGACCGAGCCCGAGGACCGGCGGGTGGTCCGGCTGTGCCTGACCGAGGCCGGGCAGGACGCGGTGGGCCGGGCCGACGCCGTCTACGCCCAGTGGCTGGATCAGCTGCTCGCCGAGCCGGCGATCCGGACCGGCCGCTGCACGCGCTGGACACGCTCGACCAGGCCATGGACGAGCAGGCGCGCCCGCCGCAGCGCGGCCGCCACGGGGCCAGGCGTGAGGGCAGCTGGGACGCGGCCGGGCGACGAGCGGGGACACCACGGCGGCGGCCCGCACGCGCGGCTGGATCGGCTGGCCACGTACTGCTGGCGGCACCCTCGTGCCGTGATCCTGGCGCTCGGCGGCTCGCTGCTCGCCACGGTCGTCACCGCGGTGATCCCGCTGATCCAGCGCGACATCGTCGACAACGCGATCCTCGCCCACCACCAGCCGATCTGGCTCGGTGCGACCGCGCTGCTGATCGTCGCCGCGCTGGCTCAGCTTCGTCGGCGTCTTCACCCGGCGGTACTTCGGCGGCCGGATCTCGCTGGACGTCCAGCACGACATGCGCACCGAGATGTTCGGCTCGCTGTCCAGCGCTGGACGGCGCCCGCCAGGACCAGCTGCACACCGGCCAGATCGTCAGCCGGTCGATCTCCGACCTCAACATGGTGCAGGGCCTGCTCAGCATGGTGCCGATGCTGCTCGGCAACGTGCGTGCTGTTCGTGCTGTCGCTCGTCGATCATGGCGTTCCTGTCGCCGCTGCTCACCCTCATCGCGCTGGCGGTCGGGCCCGGCGCTGTGGCTGATCGCGCTCGCGTCCCGGCAGCAGGCTGTTCCCGGCCAGCTGGGACGCGCAGCAGCAGGCCGCCAACGTGGCCGGCGTGGTCGACGGCGCGGTCACCGGCGTGCGCGTGGTCAAGGGCTTCGGCCAGGAGGAGCAGGAGATCGAGCGCGCTCGAGGGCGCCAGCACGCCGCTGTACGCCTCGCGGGTGCGCACGGTCCGGCTGACCGCGCGGTACAACCCGGCGCTGCAGGCCGTCCCCGCGCTCGGCCAGGTCGGCGTGCTCGCGCTCGGCGGCTGGCTGGCGATCAACGGGGCAGATCACGCTCGGCACGTTCTTCGCGTTCTCCTCCTACCTCGCCCAGCTGGTCGGCCCGGTCCGGGTGCTGACCGGCCTGATCACGATCGGCCAGGAGGCCCGGGCCAGCGTGATCCGGGTGTTCGAGGTGATCGACTCCCGGCCGGTGATCACCGAGAAGCCGGACGCGATGGCGCTGCCCGCCGGGCGCGCCCGACGTCGAGCTCGACGACGTGACGCTTCGGCTACCTGCCGTCCGAGCCGGTGCTGCGCGGGCTGTCGCTGCGGCGTCGCGCCGGGCGAGACGCTCGCGCTGGTCGGCACCTCCGGCTCGGGCAAGTCGACGATCTCGCTGCTGCTGCCCCGGTTCTACGACGTGCGCGGCGGCGCGGTGCGGATCGGCGGGCACGACGTCCGCGACCTGACCCTCGACTCGCTGCGCGCCTCGATCGGGCTGGTGCTGGAGGAGAGCTTCCTGTTCTCCGACACGCGTCCGGGCCAACATCGCCTACGGCCGGCCGGACGCGACCGACGAGCAGATCGTCGCGGCGGCCCGGGCGGCCGAGGCCGACGAGTTCATCAGCGAGCTGCCGCGACGGCTACGACACCGTCGTCGGCGAGCAGGGCCTGACCCTGTCCGGCGGCCAGCGGCAGCGGGTCGCGCTGGCCCGGGCGCTGATCACCGACCCGGCGATCCTGGTGCTGGACGACGCCACCTCGGCGATCGACGCCCGGGTCGAGGCGCAGATCCACGCGACGCTGCGCCAGGTCATGGCCGGGCGGACCACGCTGCTGATCGCGCACCGGCGGTCCACCCTGCAGCTGGCCGACCGGATCGCGGTGCTCGACGAGGGACGGCTGGTCGACGTGGGCACCCACGAGGAGCTGACGGCCGCGCTGCCCGCTGTACCGGCTGCTGCTGTCCGGGCCCGGGGACGACGCCGAGGGCATCGACGCGGGCGAGCTCGAGTGCTACTCCGACGAGGCCTCCCGCCGCGCGGCGGCCCTGGCCGCCGGCACCGGCTCCGGCCCGGCGGGCAGGCGCGAATGGCGGCCGGGGGCCTGCACTCGCCATCACGCCGTCGCTGTGGCGGGAGCCCGCTGACCGCGACGGCCGCGCAGCGGCCCGGGATGTCCCCGCGGCCACCGCTGGCCGTGGCGGGCTGGCACCGGCCGCCGCGGTTCCCGTTCGGGCTGGTCCGCGGGATCCGGTGACCACGGCTGCCGCCGGGGCCGGGGCCAGGGGCGGGCTGCCGCGGCGGGCGGCGCAGCCTGCGCAGCAGTGCCGGCGGCGCGACCAGCATGCTGGCCGACATGCCGCCCACCCCGAGCTGCTGGCCAAGGTGGCCGCGCTGCCGCCGGCCAACGACGTGCCCGACGTCAGCCGGGCCTGGTCCCGGGCGCCCGACCCGCACTTCACGCTGCGCAGGCTGCTGCGGCCGTTCGCGATCGCGCTGATCGCCGGGCTGATCCTGGACGGCCTGGACGCGCTGGCCAGCATCGCGATGCCGCTGCTGATCCGGGGCGGCATCGACAACGGCGTGCTGGCCAAGGCGTTCCGCGTGATCGTGCTGGTCGCGCTGGCGGCGCTGGCCATCGTGCTGGCCGACTGGGTGGTCAACCCGGTGCAGACCGTGGTGGTCGGCCGCAACGGCGAGCGGCTGCTGTACACGCTGCGGGTGAAGATCTTCGCGCACCTGCAGCGGCTCGGGCTCGACTTCTACGAGCGCGAGCTGACCGGCCGGATCATGACCAGGATGACCACCGACGTGGACGCGCTGTCCTCGTTCCTGCAGACCGGGCTGATCACCATGGTCAACTCGGGTCTGTCCTTCATCGGCGTGCTGATCGCGCTGCTGTTCATCAACCTCAAGCTCGGTCTCGCCCTGTTGTCGATCATCCCGGTGCTGATCGTGGCCGACCGTGGTGTTCCGGATGAAGTCGTCGCGGGCCTACCGGCGAGGCCCGGGAGAAGGTCAGCGTGGTCAACGCCGACCTGCAGGAGAACGTGGCCGGGCATGCGGGTGGCCCAGGCCTACCGGCGCGAGCAGGTCAACCGCGACCGGTTCGCCGGGCTGAGCGGCGCCTACCTGACCACCCGGCTGCGGGCGCAGCGCTACATCGCGCTCTACTTCCCGTTCGTGCAGGCGCTGTCGACCGTCGCGGGCGCGCTGGTGCTGTTCGCGGCGGCAGGCGAGGTGCACAGCGGGGCCCTCACCGCGGGCGGGCTGATCGCCTACCTGCTCTACATCGACCTGCTGTTCTCGCCGGTCCAGCAGCTGTCGCAGGTCTTCGACGGCTACCAGCAGGCCAGCGTCGGGCTGCAGCGGATCAAGGGCCTGCTGCGGACGCCGACGTCCACGCCGGCCGCGGCGGCGCCGGTGCAGCCCGGCCGCCTGCGCGGCCAGATCGAGCTGCGAGACGTGTACTTCAGCTACCCGGATCAGCCGCAGCGGGCGCTGGGCGGGATCAACCTCTCAGTCGCGCCCGGCGAGACCGTCGCGCTGGTCGGCCAGACCGGCGCGGGCAAGTCGACGCTGGTCAAGCTCGTCGCCCGGTTCTACGACGTGACCTCGGGCCGCGTGCTGGTCGACGGGGTCGACGTCCGCGACTACGACCTGGCCGCCTACCGGCACCAGCTCGGCGTGGTGCCGCAGGAGTCGTACCTGTTCCCCGGCACCGTGCGCGACGCCATCGCCTACGGCCGGCCGGACGCCACCGACGCCGAGGTCGAGGCCGCGGCGCGGGGTGTCGGCGCGATCGACATGATCGCCCGGCTGCCCGGCGGTTTCCTGCACGAGGTGTCCGAGCGCGGCCGCAACCTGTCCGCCGGGCAGCGCCAGCTGATCGCGCTCGCCCGGGCCTACCTGGTGGACCCGGCCATCCTGCTGCTGGACGAGGCCACCGCGGCGCTCGACCTGGCCGCCGAGGCGGCGGTCAACCGGGCCACCGAGCAGCTCGCCGCGCAGCGCACCACGCTGGTGGTGGCGCACCGGCTGACCACGGCGGCCCGGGCCGACCGGATCATCGTGCTGGAGTCGGGCCGGATCGCCGAGGCCGGCACCCACAGCGAGCTGCTGGAGGCGGGCGGCAGCTACGCGGCGATGTGGGCCGCGTTCACCGGCGACGCCGAGCTGGTCGCCTGATCCGGGTCCAGCTCGGGATCACCGTCGGCCCGCATGGTGCGCACGTCGCGCGGGATCAGGGCCAGCGCCGAGGCCACCAGGATCAGCGCGGCCGCGCCGTACTGCGTCGCGGAGACGCCGATGGCGGCGGCCAGCGGGCCGGCGATCAGGGCGCCGATCGGCATCGCCATGACCGAGCCGAGCGCGTCGTAGGAGGACACCCGGGCCAGCTTGCCCGGCGGGATGTGCCGGGCCAGGGCCACGGTCCACTGCACCATCATGATCTCCATGGTGATGCCGAGGCCGAGCGCGGCCAGGCAGATCACCGGCAGCGGCCACAGCATCGCGAGCGAGATCGGTGAGATCGCGATGGCCGCGCCGATCACGACCACGAACAGCATCGGCCGCCGTGGGGTGAACCGCAGTGAGACGATGCCGCCCGCGATCAGGCCGACGGATTCGGCCGCGGTGATCGCGCCCCAGGCCGCCGGGCCGCCGAGGTCGGTTTTGGCCACCACCGGCCCGAGGATCTGGAACCCTCCGTACCAGGCCATGAGGATCACGCCGAACTGGGCCACGATCACCCACAGCCAGGTGTGCGAGCGGAACTCGGACCAGCCCTCACGCAGCTCGCGGAGCATGCCGGTGCTCTGCACCCGGATGTTGCGGGCGGTGCGGATGCTCAGCAGCATCGGCACCGAGCCCAGCATCCCGACGCCGCACGCGAGCAGCGCCCATCCGGGGCCGAACGCCGCGACGCACAGGCCCGCGACCACGGCGCCGCCCATCTGCCCGGCGTTCATCGCGAGACGGCTGATCGCGAAGGCCTCCTGCACCAGGTCACCCGGCACCAGCCTCGGCACCACCGCCTGTGCGGCGGGGTAGAAGATGGCCATGCCGGTGCCCGAGAGCGTCTCGAGCAGCAGCATCTGCCACAGCTGCGGATGACCGGCCAGCACCAGGAGGCCGAAGGCCCCCTCGCCGACGGCGATCATGCAGTTGGCGGCGACGATGATCCACTGCGGCGGGAACCGGTCCGCGAAGACGCCGCCAACCAGCGTGAACACCAGCGACGGCGCGATCTGGGCGGCCAGCACGTACGAGAGGTCGGCCGTGGACCCGGTGGTGTACAGCACCGCGAACGAGACACCGACCAGCGAGAACGCGAACGCAGCCGGCGCCAGCAGGCGGTCAGCCAGCAGCAGCCGGAAATCGCGGTACGCGAGCACCGGGAAGCGGCGCACGACCGTACGCGCGAACATTGCTGTACTTCCGATCTTGACTAGGGGCCCGGATCGGAATGCTAGTCATCCGCGTGCAGGCCGGAAACTCCTTTTCGGCTGGCGAGAGCCGCGCCGGCGGCGGGGTCTGCCGCACCGATGACGGCGAACCTCCCGGCCGCTCCAGGCACAACGCTCCCCGGCCCGGTCCCATTCCTGACGACGCGGCACCCCATCAGTGCTGGTGGAGCCGTTCAGGCGCCATACGCCCGAAAATCTCCGCAATCATGCTCGCGAGGGCCGCGGGAGGGCGACGCCCTGACATTCCGTGGTAATCACACGATTGGGTATGAAAACCGGCGAAAGTATGGTGCGATCGAACGGTCGGGCGCACTGGCTGGCCGGCGGGCGCGCCGTCCCCGCTGGCCTGAGGTCCGGCGACCTGCGGAACCTCAGGCGGGGAGTCCCGCAGGCCGCGGCCGGACCGCGCCGGTCAGCCAGCGCCCGCGTCCGGGGACGCCGCCGCGCCCGTGGCCGGTGACTTCGTGCCTATGCGGCCGGGACATGGCAAATCAAACCTCAAGCCTATGCACGGTTGCCGCTGCCCCGCAGGGCCACGCGCGATCCGCCCACGTTGTGGGCCTGCTAGCCTCCGGTTTGACCTTCCGGGGGCTGGCCAGGCACGATCATCTGAGATGCAGCACCGCGTTCAGCCGTCGGCCGGCCTGGCACCGGTCCATGCGGCATCACGAGGAAGACTGCTATGCGGCAAGCCGGTCTCCGCAGCCGGCGCCGGGTTCGAGGGGAGCTGATCGCCGGTGAGCATCCTGGGTACGCGCGTCCTCCGCACCGAGGATCCGCGGTTTCTGACCAGCGGCGGCGTCTACACCGAGGACGTCGTGGACGACCGCCTGGCCGGTGCCGGCCACGTGTTCTTCGTCCGCTCGCCGGTCGCGCACGCCAGGATCCGGGCCATCGACGTCACGGCGGCCCGGGCGGCCCCCGGCGTGGTCGCCGTGTATACCGCCGCGGACCTGGACGGCCTGCCGCTCATCACGCCGTCGGCCATGTTCAACGCGCAGATGACCCGGCCCGTCCTGGCCGCGGACAAGGTCCGCCACGTCGGCGACCCGGTGGCGATCGTGGTCACCGAGGAGCCGTACCAGGGCGAGGACGCCGTGGAGCTCGTGGACGTCGACTACGACCCGCTGCCCGCGGTGATCGACCTCGCCGACGCGGAATCGGACAAGGTGCTGCTCTACGAGGACGCGGGCACCAACGTCGCGGCGAACTTCGGCGACGCCAGCGCGCTGGACGAGCACCTGTTCGACGAGTGCGAGGTCGTCACCACCAGAACGATCATGAACCAGCGGGTCGCCCCGGCCCCGATGGAGACCCGCGCGGCCGCGGCCGTCTGGGGTGAGGACGGGCGGCTGACCGCGTGGATACCGAACCAGGGGGCGCAGGGCACCCAGGGCAGCCTGGCCGGGCTGCTCGGCGTGCCCACCGACCAGGTCCGCATCATCACCCCCGACGTCGGCGGCGCGTTCGGCGCGAAGTTCGGCGCCGACCCCGAGCACGCGATGGTGGCCTGGGTGGCGCGGGACCTTGGCCGCCGGCCCGGTGGACAGAGACCAGGTACGAGAACCTGATCGCGATGACCCACGGCCGGGCGCAGCAGCAGACGGTCACCATCGGCGGCAAGCGGGACGGCACCGTGCTGGCCTACCGGCTGGAGATCGTGCAGGACGCCGGCGCCTACCCGCAGGATCGGCGCGATGCTGCCGTTCCTGACGATTCTCATGACTCCGGGCCCGTACGCCATTGCGCGGGCCGAGGCCGTCGCCAAGAGCGTGGTGACCACCACCACTGCCCTGGGCGCCTACCGGGGCGCGGGCCGCCCGGAGGCCACGGCCGCGCTCGAGCGGGCCATCGACCTGTTCGCGGCCGAGATCGGCCTGGACCCGGCCGACGTGCGGCGGCGCAACCTGCTGCCGCCGTTCACCGAGCCGCACCGGACCGCGTTCGGTGCCCTGTACGACACCGGTGACTACGCGGCGGCCCTGGACAAGGCGCTGGCCGCGGCCGGCTACGACGAGCTGCGCAAGCGAGCAGGCCGAGCGCCGCGCCCGCGGCGACGTGGTCGCGCTCGGGATCGGCCTGGCCAGCTACGTCGAGATCACCGGCATGGGCGACGGCGAGGACATCCCGCCGGAGGAGAACGCCACCGTCGAGGTCCATCCCGACGGGACCGCGACGATCCTCACCGGCACCTCCCCGCACGGCCAGGGGCACGCGACCGCGTGGGCGATGCTGGCCAGCGAGGAGCTCGGCATCCCCGTCGACAAGATCACGCTGAAGTGGGGCGACACCGACCTGGTGCCCGAGGGCGGCGGCACCGGCGGCTCGCGCAGCCTGCAGCACGGCGGCTCCGCGGTGCGGCAGGCCGCCCAGGAGCTGATCGAGGTGGCCAGGGAGCGCGCCGCGCGACGAGCTCGAGGCCAGCCCCGCGGACCTGCAGTACAACGTCGAGCGCAGCGCGTTCGAGGTGGCCGGCGACCCGGACGCCTCGGTCCCGCTGGCCGGGCTGGCCGAGGCGGAGCGGCTGCTGGTGCGCACCGTGTTCACGCAGCCGGGCGCGACGTTCCCGTTCGGGACGCACGTGGCGGTCGTCGACGTGGACACCGAGACCGGCAAGGTGATCCTGCGCCGGGTGGTCGACCGTCGACGACGCCGGGTTCGTGCTCAACCCGCTGCTGGCCGAGGGCCAGCGGCACGGCGGCATCGCCCAGGGCGCGGCCCAGGCGTTCCTGGAAGAGGTCGTGTACGACGGCGACGGCAACCCGCTGACCGCGAGCTTCGCCGACTACCCGTTCCTGTCGGCCACCGAGGTGCCGAGCTTCGAGCTGGCCGATATGCAGACCCGGACCAGCTACAACCCGCTGGGCGTCAAGGGCATCGGCGAGGCCGGCACGATCGGCGCCACCCCGGCCGTGCAGAACGCGGTCGTCGACGCGCTCGCGCACCTCGGCGTCAGGCACATCGACATGCCCGCCTCGCCGCAGCGCGTCTGGCGGGCCATCAAGGCGGCTACCACAGGATCGGAGAACGGCTAGATGCAGGTCGAGCTCACCGTCAACGGCCAGCAGCGGTCCGACGAGGTCGAGCCGCGGCTGCTGCTCGTGCACTACCTGCGCGAGGTGTGCGGCCTGCGCGCCGCCAACGTCGGCTGCGACACCACCTCGTGCGGGGCCTGCACGGTCCTGCTGAACGGCACGTCGGTCAAGTCCTGCACGGTGCTGACCGCGCAGGCGCGCGGCCAGCAGGTCACCACCGCGGAGGGACTGGCCACGAAGGGGGAAGGGGAGGCGGGTGGGGAGCTGCACCCGGTGCAGGCCGCGTTCCGGCAGGAACACGGACTGCAGTGCGGGTTCTGCACCCCGGGCATGGTGATGGCGGCGGTCAGCCTGCTGGCGGAGAACCCGCACCCGACCGAGACCGAGGTCAGGGAGGGCCTGGAGGGCAACTTCTGCCGCTGTACCGGCTACCACAACATCGTGCGCGCGGTGCTCGCCGCCGCGGGGAGCAACGGGGAGGCCGGCGAATGATCCCCGCGCCATTCGACTACGTCGCCGCCGAGTCGGCTGACCACGCCGTGGAGCTGCTCGGCGAGTACGGCGACGACGCGAAGCTGCTGGCCGGCGGGCACTCGCTGCTGCCGATGATGAAGCTGCGGCTGGCCACGCCCGAGGTGCTCATCGACATCGGCGGGCTGGCCGACCTGACCGGGATCCGGGTTGACGGCGACGAGCTAGTGATCGGCGCGGCCACGCCGCACGCCAGCCTGGCCGCCTCGGAACTCGTGCAGGCCGAGGCGCCGCTGCTGGCCCACTCCGCCGCGCTGGTCGGCGATCCGCAGATCCGGCACCGCGGCACGATCGGCGGCTCGCTGGCCCACGCTGACCCCGCGGCCGACCTGCCGATGGCGCTGCTCGCGCTGGGCGGTTCCGTCGACGTCCTGGGCTCCGGCGGGACCCGCAACGTGGCCGCCGAGGACTTCTTCGCCGGTTACTTCGAGACCAGCCTGGACCCGGGCGAGCTGATCGCCGCGGTCCGGGTGCCGCGCCGGCCGGGCCAGCCCTGGGGATACCAGAAGTTCGTCCGGCGGGCCAACGACTGGGCGATCGTGGGCGCGGCGGCCGTCGACGGCCGGATCGCGCTGGCGAACATGGGCCCGGTCCCGCTGCGGGCCCACGCCGCCGAGCAGGCTCTGGCCGACGGGGCCAGCGTGGCCGAGGCGGCCGAGCTCGCGGCCGACGGCACCGAGCCGGGCGAGGACGTGCACGCCGACCGCGAGTACCGGCAGCACCTGGCCCGGGTGCTGACCCGGCGCGCCCTGGAGCGACGCACCTGACCCGCCACAGGTGCCCAGCTTGCGCTCGTCAGCCCGGCAGGACCGGCTTCGCCCGCTTCATTAGTGTGAACGGCACTTAACTGTCGTTGTTTCAGCAGTAACGTGCCGTTCACACTAATGGGCTAGCCGTCCGGGCCTGGCCGAGGCGGCGGCGATCAGGTGTGTTCGGCCGGCCGCGGGTAACCCGGAATTGACGCAACGTAAGACACGCCAGAGAGGCTGCTTACGCGTCATTCCGGGTTCTTGTGCTCACGCCGGGTTACCTTAAGAGATGTGTTCGCATACAGCGTTCCGTCACGGCTTGTCTCGCACGTCCGATCGGTGGTCGCTTGACATCTCCGGATGACGCCAGCCAGTTCGAGGCGGTTCCAGCCGATCATGCAGGCAGCGTGCTGTGCCGCCTCCTGATCAGCCATCCCGACGTCATGGACATCGAGATCGTCGGCCAGACGGAAATGTCCAACGGGGCCATCTCTTACTCACTGGGCGTGATGCTGCCAGACGGCCGTGAGCTATTCGTCGACGTCGAGGACGCCCCCTTAGCCCGATAGCCGGGACGGGCGGCAAATCTGCGCGGCCCGACCAAGACACGGGCCTGCCGGAAACGAATAACAAGCGTGACGGCAAGGTGGCGGTACGGAAGGGCGGCGGCGTGGTCGAACTGGTCCTGATTGGCCTCGTGGCCGGTTTCCTGGCCGGCATCTCACCGTGCATCCTGCCGGTCCTGCCCGTCGTGCTCGTGGCCAGCGCGGCTCCTGAAAACACGGGGCCGGGGACCACAGCACCTGACGGCACGGGGCCTGAATACACCGGGCCGGAGGGCACTGTGTCGACTACTACGGGGTCGACGGCCGCGGGGCAGGCCGCCCGACCACTACGGCCATGAAAACCACGGGGCCGCTAACCACGGGGCCGCTAACCACGGGGCCGCTAACCACGGGCCGGCCACCGGACACCGCGGATCGGGCTGGCCCGGCCGCTGGCCGTGATCTCGGGCCTGGTGCTCAGCTTCAGCCTGCTGGTCCTGGCGGGCTCGGAGCTCCTGTCGCTGCTCCGCCTGCCCCAGGACTCGCTGCGCGACGCGGGCATCGCGCTGCTGGTCCTGGTCGGGCTCGGCTACCTCATCCCGCCGCTGGGCGCGCTGCTCGAGCGCCCGTTCGCGCGGGTGCGGACCCGCAGGCCGAGCGGACGGGCCGGGGGGTTCGTGCTCGGCCTGGCGCTCGGCGTGCTGTACGTGCCGTGCGCCGGGCCGATCCTGGCCGCGATCACCGTGATCGGGGCCACCCACCGCGTGGGCCTGACCGCGGTCATCCTCACCGCCGCGTTCGCCGTCGGGACCGCGGTGCCGCTGCTCGCGGTCGCGGTGGCCGGGGGCCAGCTCGCGGGCCGGGTCGGCGCGATCCGCCGGCACGCGCCCCTGGTGCGCCAGGTCGGCGGGGTCATCCTCGTGATCATGGCCGTGGCCATCGCGTTCAACGCCTTCGCCGGGCTGCAGCGCGCGGTTCCCGGGTACGCCGACGCGCTGCAGGGATCGGCCAAGGTCCGCAAGCAGCTCAACGCGCTCGCCGGCGAGCCGCACACCACGCTGGCCAAGTGCAACCCGAACGCCACCACGCTGGTGAACTGCGGCCCGGCCCCGAACTTCACCGGGATCACCACCTGGCTGAACACCACGGGCGGCAAGCCGCTGTCGCTGCGCGCGCTGCGCGGCAAGGTGGTCCTGGTCGACTTCTGGACCTACTCGTGCATCAACTGCCAGCGGACCCTGCCCCACGTCGAGGCGTGGTACCGGGAGTACGCCAAGGACGGGCTCGTGGTGGTCGGCGTGCACACCCCGGAGTTCGCGTTCGAGCACGTGGTCTCGAACGTGCGGGCGCAGGCGGCCGCGCTCGGCGTGCGCTACCCGGTCGCGATCGACGACAGCTACGCCACCTGGAACGCGTACGACAACGAGTACTGGCCCGCCGACTACCTGATCGACGCCCAGGGCACCGTGCGCCACGTGCACTTCGGCGAGGGCGACTACGCGGGCACCGAGCAGCTGATCCGCCAGCTGCTGACCGCCGCCCATCCCGGGCTGGCCCTTCCCCGCGCGACCGACGTGCCGAACCAGACCCCGGCCGGCGAGCTGAGCCCGGAGACCTACGTCGGCTACGAGCAGCTCCAGTACCTCGTGCCCGGCGGCGACGTGATCCGCGACGCGCCCGCGAGCTACCACTTCCCTGCGTCGCTCCCGCTGGGCGAGATGGGGCTGTCGGGCACCTGGACCGACCACGCCGAGGAGGCGACCGCCGGCCCCGGGGCCGAGCTGGAGCTGGGCTTCCTGGCCCAGAAGGTGTACCTGGTCCTGGGCGGCACCGGCACCCTCCAGGTCTCCGTGGACGGGCGCCACGTCCAGACCATCGAGGTCCGGGGCGTGCCCCGGCTCTACACCCTGTACCAGACGGGGTCGGCCACGACCGGGAAACTGCTGCTGCGCGCCTCACCGGGGGTCCAGGCCTACGACTTCACCTTCGGCTGATGCCAGCCGCACGCATTTCGTTCTGACAAAAACGGGGAATGGCTCAGCCCCGGCCGATAAAGGGCATGGTCGTGGCGGTGATGGTCAGGAACTGCACGTTCGCGTCCAGCGGCAGTGCCGCCATGTAGAGCACGGCGTCGGCGACGTGCTGCGCGTCGAAGGTGGGCTCGGCCGCCACGCTGCCGTCGGCCTGGAGCACGCCGTTGCCCATGGCCTGGGTCATGTCGGTGGCCGCGTTGCCGATGTCGATCTGCCCGCAGGCGATGCCGAACTTCCGGCCGTCCAGGGAGACGGACTTGGTCAGGCCGGTGATCGCGTGCTTGGTCGCGGTGTAGCTGACGCTCTTCGGCCGGGGGGTGTGCGCGGAGATCGAGCCGTTGTTGATGATCCGCCCGCCCTGGGGAGTCTGGGCCTTCATCATCCGCACCGCGTGATGGGCGCACAGGAACGCGCCGGTCAGGTTGGTGTCCACGGCCTGCTGCCAGTCGGCCGGGGAGATCTCGTCCACCGCGCCCCCCGGGCCGAACCTGCCCGCGTTGTTGACCAGCAGGTCCACCCGGCCCCACCGCTGGTCGACCGCGTCGAACAGGGACGCGACGGCCTCGGGCCTGGTGACGTCGGTCGGCACGGCCAGCGCGGCCTCGGCCGGCCACGCACCGGGGGCCACGCTGTCGTGCAGCGCCTGCTCGCGCCGGCCCGCGACCGCGACCCGCCACCCGGCCCCGAGCAGGGCGCGGGCGATGACCCGGCCCAGCCCAGATCCGCCCCCGGTCACGACCGCCACGCCCGTGGTTGCCATTCCTGCCCTCCTGTAGCCGGTGCCCAACGTACACCGCACGCTAACGGCGCCGGATGTACGTCATGCTGAGGCTATGGCGACTCAGGATGACGCCGTGGCCGAGGTGATCGCCAGGGAGCGGGAGTCGCTCCGGCCCGAGGTGAGGGCGTCGGCCGAGGCCCTGGACCGGCTGCTCGATCCCGACTTCAGGGAGATCGGGGCCTCGGGGCGGCTCTGGACCAGAGCGGCCACAATCGAGGCGGTGCCCACCTGGCCGCAGGCGGCGCCGATCCTGGACGAGGACATGGAGGGACGCCGCCTGGCCGACGACCTGATCCTGCTCACCTACGTCTCGGATAACTCGGGCCGCCGGGCCTGGCGCAGCTCCCTGTGGCGCCGGTCCGGCGGGTCCTGGCGGATGCTGTTCCACACCGGGACGCTGCTGCCCTGACCGGGCACGAGGCCCGCCACCCGGCGCCGCCGACGGCCCTCCGTCTGTGCGCTGCGTCACGACACTCTCCCTCTGATCCTCGAGACTGTATGACTGACGTACCGGAGGAATTCATCGCGCCGGCGCCCAACCTTCCCGGAGGGACCATGACCTACCCGCCCACCCCCGGCCGCGTTCCGGCCGGTGCCACACCCGAAGGCGACGGAATTGTCATCGGGTACGGCCCGGTCCGGGTGG
Organism: uncultured Actinomycetota bacterium; assembly: GCA_963739645.1. Classification (GTDB taxonomy): domain Bacteria; phylum Actinomycetota; class Actinomycetes; order Streptosporangiales; family Streptosporangiaceae; genus JASHPR01. The sequence continues at coordinate 105,371 of CAVUBM010000015.1, read as the reverse complement.
ACGCCTTCATCGACTTCCTGTGCCCGTACTGCCGGCAGTTCGAGCTGTCCTCGGCAGCGGCGCTGGGCGGCCTGGTGGCCGACCGGCGGGCCAGCGTCGTGTACCACCCCATGAACTTCCTGGACGGGGCCTCCACCACGAACTACTCAACCCGCGCGGCCGCGGCATCGGGCTGCGCCGCCGACCGGGGCCGGTTCCTCGATTACGCCCATGAGCTCTTCGTCCGCCAGCCGCCCGAGGGCGGGCCGGGGCTGAGCGACGCCGAGCTCGCCGGCCTCGGCGGTGCCGCGGGGCTGGCCGACGCCGCGTTCGCTGCCTGCCTGTCCGATGGGCCCTACCTGGACTGGCCGCCCTACGTGACCGCGCGTGCTACCGCCGCCGGGGTCCACGGGACGCCTACCGTGCTGGTCGCCGGCGCCGAAGTGGGGCCGGACCCGCAGGCGATTACCGCCGCCGTCGCCCGGGCCAGTGGCACGGGCTGACCGGACGCCGCTCCCACCCAGCTCATTCCGGAGCAGGCGGCCGGGCTCCGGCCGTAACCCGGCCGGAATCGTGTGTAAGGTCCGGGCATGGACCCTGCCAGTTACGTGGCCCACCTGCGCCGCGAGCTTGACTCCTTCGCCGCCTGCCTGAGCGGCGACCTGTCCGCCCGGGTCGAGTATTGCGGTGGCTGGACGCTGTATGACCTCGCTGACCACCTCGGCCGGCAGAACCTGTGGGCGGCGGCGGCCGTGACCGAACATCATGGCGACTGCGATCCTCCGCCCGCGCCGCGCGATCCCGGCGCGCTGGCTACGTGGTTCCGGGGCACCTGCGACACGGAGCTCGCGGCCCTGGACACTGATCCGTCGGCCCCCGCGTGGACGATCGCTCCGCCGCCGACTGTGGGCTTCTGGCAGCGCCGACGGTGCCTGGAGACGCTGGTGCACCGGTGGGATGCCGAGCACGCGCTCGGCCGCCGCAGCCGCTTCGACCCCGAACTGGCCGACGATGGCGTGGCCGAGGTCATCGACACCATGGCCCCCCGCCAGGTCCGGCTCGGCCGCACCGCCGCACCGCGGCATGCCGTCCGGCTCACCGCGGCCGACACCGGCTCGGCCTGGACGTTCGGTCCCGGCGACCCGGTCGCCACGATCCGCGGCACCGCGGCCGACCTGCTGCTCCTGCTGTGGGGCCGGCGTGCCGACGACGATCCCGCGCTGACCTGGTCCGGCGACCGCGAGCTGGGCCAGGCCGTGCTGAGCGGGGCGCTGGTCCCCTGAGCCCGGCGCGCTGTCAGCTGCCTTCGCCCAGGGTGAGCAGGAAGTCAATGAGCCCGGCGAAGTACGTCTCCTGGTCGTCGTACATGGCCAGATGGCTGCCGTCCGGGCAGTGCAGGTAGCGCCCCGCGGGCAGGCGCTCGGCCATCATCCGCATGTGGGCCGGGTCCATGGTGTCGTGCTGGGCCCCGATCACCAGGGTCGGCACCTGGATCTGGCCCAGGTCCCCGAAGCGGTCCCAGTTGACCAGCCTGGCGTCGGCGCTGATGCCCAGCTCGCTCGGGCCCTGCATGGACACGTAGATCGCCGGGTTGATGTGGGCGAAGCCGCGCTGCACCGGGTCGGGCCAGTCCGCCGGCGGCATGCGCAGCACGTGATGAACGTAGTGCTGCTCGGTCAGCAGCTCCATGTACCGGGGGTTCTCGATCTCGCCGGCCGCCTCGAGCGACTTGATCTCGGCCAGGGCCGCCTGGTCCATCGCGGGCATCAGCACCTCTTCGGCGTAGGCGTTGTACGCCGGGACGCTGGACATCATGTTGGAGATGACCAGGCCGCGCAGGTGCTGCTGGTGGTGCAGCGCGTACTCCATGCCCAGGATCCCGCCCCACGACTGGCCGTACAGCACGAAGTTGCCGGCGTCCAGGCCCAGGGCCTGGCGGACCTGCTCCACCTCGTCCACGAAGCGGTCGAGCTCCCACAGCGACAGGTCGTCGGGCTGGTCGCTGAAGCCCGAGCCGAGCTGGTCGTAGTAGTAGTACTCCACGCCGGCGCCGGGCAGGAAGCTGTCGCAGGCCTCCAGGTACTCGTGCGTCGACCCCGGCCCGCCGTGCAGCAGCAGCACCCGCAGGTCCGGGTTGTTGCCGACCCGCTTGACCCACACGTGCTGCTCGCCCGCTGGGGTGCTGATCGGGATCCGCCGTGATCCGCCGCCCAGTACGTCATCCCGGCCGGAATAGTCCAGATAACTGCTGATCGGCGGCATACGCCCACCCCTTTACTCCGCATTGCCCATCAAAGGTGGCAACAGACTAAACGGCGGCACTAGTCACGCAAGCCCCAGGTGCCGTTAGACCCCGCGCCCGGCGGCGCCCGGTACTGTCGGCCCATGACCGCTCCGGCAACCGCGTGGGTGGTGGCCGGCCCGCCGGGCGCCGGCAAGAGCACGATCGCGGCCCTCCTGCTGGGCGCCCTCGAGCCGGCCCCGGCGCTGCTGGACAAGGACACGATGTACGGCTCGTTCGTGGCCGCGACGCTCGCCGCGGCCGGGCGGCTCCCGGGCGAACGCGAAGGCCCCTGGTACGACGAGCACATCAAGATCCACGAGTACGCGGGGATGACCGCCACCGCCCGCGAGATCCGCTCGCACGGCTGCCCGGTGCTGCTGTCCGGCCCGTTCACCCAGCAGATCCACGACCGCGAGCGGTGGCGCGCGTGGACGGCCGACCTCGGCGGCGGAACGGTGCACCTGGTCTGGGTCCGGTCGGATGCGGCCACCCTCCGCCGCCGCCTGGCCGCGCGGGGGTCCGAGCGGGACACGGCGAAGCGCGCGGGCTTCGAGACCTTCGCCGCCAGCATGCGGCTCGGCGCCGTGCCCGCCGCCTCGCACACCGCGATCGACAACCGTCTCAGTGCGGCCGCGACGCTGGAGGCCCAGGTCGCCGCGCTGGTGGAGCGCGTCCACGGCCATCCGGCGGCACCGGGCCGGCGTGGCATGCTCGACCATAAGCACTATTAACGCAATTGTGGGGGGCGTGATGTCAGATCCGGTGCGCTGGTCTGATGCGGCCGATGATGTGATCAAGGGCGACATCACCGCTGCCGTCGCGTACGTCACGCCTGCGGGCGGTGCGGCGGTCACGGCCGTCGCGCCGTGCGGCATCGGCCAGCGGGACCTGGGCACGGTCGGGTTCACCACGTCGCTGGGCTTCGGCAAGAAGCTCGAGCGGATCATCTGCGACCCGCACGTCGCGCTGGCGTATCACGCCCGTGAGCACGGGTACTCGGCCAGCCCGGCGTTCGTGCTGGCTCAGGGCATGGCCTCGGTGGAGCTCACGCCGCCGCGCGACCGGCTGGAGGCGCTGACCTCCCAGGCGGAACGGTACGTCGGGAAGGTCATGCGCGGCCCGGTGTGGGACCGGCTGCTGCGCGAGTACTACCAGGAGCGGGTCTTCGTGGACATCGCCCTGGAGCGGGTCGCCGCCTGGCCGGACCTGAGTGCCTCCGGCGCGATGGAGGTGACCGGGGCGGCCTGGCCCGGCCCGGCCGAGCCGCAGCGGCCGCCGAAGAACGGGACCGGCCCGCGGGTCGACGTGGCCAAGGCGGCCCAGCAGGTGGGAGCGCTGCCGCACCGGGTGCTGGCCTACCGGGGCGCGGACGGGTTCCCGGTGCTGGTGCCCGTGCAGCTCGCCGGGCACGACCAGGCGGGCCTGCGGCTGGTCGCCGCGCCCGGGCTGCTGCCGCCCGGGGGCCGGCGCGCGGGCCTGCTCGCCCACGCCTACCGGCCGCAGCTGGTCGGGCTGAGCACCCGGACCTTCACCGGCTGGCTCGAGGTCAGCCCGGACGGCGTCGTCTACGCCCCGCACACCGCCAAGGGGTTCGTGGCTCCGCCGCGCAAGAAGCTGCTGCTGGTGTCGAACGGGCTGATCGCGAAGTACGGGCTCTGGCAGGCCCGGCGCCAGGGCACGGCGCAGCACCTCGAGCAGCTGGCCAGCGGGAGGGCCGCCCGTGAATGACCTGTGCCTGCGCAACGCCATCGACCTGGCCGGGCTGGTGCGGCGCCGGGAGGTGTCGGCCCGCGAGGTCGTCTCGGCGCACATCGCCCGGATCGAGGCGTTCGACCCGGCCATCAACGCGATCGTCACCCGCACCTTCGACGTGGCGCTGGCCCGGGCCGCGGCCGCGGACGAGGCCATGGCCCATGACCGGCCGCTCGGCCTGCTGCACGGCCTGCCGGTCGCGCACAAGGACCTGGTCGAGACCGCGGGAGTGCGGACCACCTACGGGTCACCGCTGTTCGCCGGGTTCATCCCGGACCGCGACGCGCTCGTGGTCCAGCGGATGGCGCAGGCGGGCGCGATCAGCCTGGGCAAGACCAACACGCCCGAGTTCGGCCTGGGCTCGCACACCGTCAACCCGGTCTTCGGTGCCACCCGCAACCCGTATCACCTCGGCCGCAGCGCCGGGGGCAGCAGCGGCGGCGCGGCTGCGGCGCTGGCCGCGAGGCTCATCTGCCTGGCCGACGGCAGCGACATGGGCGGGTCGCTGCGGAACCCGGCCAGCTTCTGCAACGTGGTCGGGCTGCGGCCCAGCCCGGGCCGGGTCCCCGGCTGGCCGCTCGGCGACGTCACCGACCAGCTCAGCGTGTCCGGGCCGATGGCGCGCACGGTCGCCGACACGGCGCTGCTGCTGGCCGTGCTGTCCGGCCCCGACCCCCGGGTCCCGCTGGCGCTGGATCAGGCGCCACCCGCGGTGACCGACCCGGCGCAGATCCCCGCGCTGCTCACCAGGGACCTGCGGGACATCACGATCGCCTGGAGCCCGGATCTCGGCCTGCCGGTCGAGCCAGAGGTGCTCGAGGTGCTGGCCCCGGCCCGGCAGGTCCTGGCCGAGCTGGCCGGGAGCGTCCGCGACGCGGCACCGGACCTGTCCGGCGCGGACGAGGTGTTCCGCACGGTCCGCGCGTTCCGGCTCGTGACCTTCTACCGTGAGCTGCTGGACCAGCACCCGGGCCAGGGCGGCGCCAACCTGACCTGGAACGTCCAGCGAGGGCTCGAGCTCACCGTGGCCGACCTGAGCCGGGCGACGGCGCTGCGCACCGCGCTGGCCGAGCGAGTCAGCGAGTTCTTCGCCGACGTCGACGTGCTGGCCTGCCCGGCCAGCCAGGTCGCCCCGTTTGACGTGACCCTGGACTGGGTGCACGAGATCAACGGCCAGCCGCAGCAGACCTACCTGGACTGGATGGCGTCGGCCTACCTGATCTCGGCGACCGGCCTGCCCGCCGCGAGCGTGCCCGCGGGCTTCACCGCCGACGGCCGGCCGGTGGGCCTGCAGCTGGTGGGCAGGCCCCGGGCTGAATGGGACCTGCTCGCCGTGGCGCGGGCCTTCGAGGCCGCCACCGGTCACGCGGCCGTCATGCCGGCTTCGGCACCCGCGCTCACCAGCGCCACGCCTGCCGACCCGCCCGCCTAACACGGGCCCGCTCACTCCAGGAGCTCGGACTCATACCTGCGGTAGATCGCCGCGTGCTCCGCCTGGTCTGCCTCGTGCAGCAAGCTGATCATCTCATCCAGCCTGGCGGGCAGGATGATGATGTACCGCGAGGCCTCGGGCCCGGCGTTCTTCGAATAACTCCATAATCTAAATCAAACCCTTACAAGGCTGCTATATCACGCCTGGCGGCTCTCCGATTCATGAATTCCGCGAGTACGCCGTCTGGCCGGCGGTGTTTCTGCGTTCCCAGCCGAGCAGCAGGCCGATACCATACGGGACACCGAAGATCCGATCCGCTCCCGGGACCAGTAGCCGTCAATTCCCGGGCTGCAATCACAAGGGGGGACCCGATGCCTGAAGCACTAATCCTTGAGTTCACCGGTGTGGACCTGTCCGCCTACGCCGCCGTCAACGCGGAGCTCGGCATCGACATGACCACGGGGGCCGGCGAATGGCCTCCCGGGCTGATCTCCCACGCCGCGGGCATGGGGGATGACGGGAGCTTGTTGGTGACGGAGGTCTGGGCGTCCCGGGCCGACCAGCAGGCCTTCATGGAGTCCAGGCTCGGCCAGGCGCTGGCGGCCGGCGGCGTGACGGCCATGCCCAGCATCCGCTGGGTGCCGCTGGTGGCCTACCACACGCCCGGGTCATGAACCCGGGTCCGGCGCCGGCCGCTCACCAGCCGATCGCCGTGCCGTAGGCCGCCCATCTCACCACCGTCGTCGCCTCCTCCGGCGCAGTTACCTCCGGGATAGCGACGATGCGGACGCCGATGATGGCATTAAAGCCGTTGGTGTACGCCCATTCTGCAAGGGCATCCCTGGCCGATCCTGGATTTGCATGCCCGCGACTGGTCAGGATATTCGTGCGGTTAATCACGTGGCCCTGCAGGCCCTGCGGAAGCGTGTCTGTCGTCGACATTGGTATAACCGGCTGGCTCAGCGGGGCTGGTGGCAGGTGAGACATTGCCCCAGTATCGCAGATGTGTTCCGCTATAAGCAATTAGCCTGAATAGCGGCGGCCTCTTGCGCCCAGTAGCCGGGCAAGGCCGCGTAGGGATTCGGCGACACCGAGAGGTTGGTCACATACAGGTAGCCCGCCCGGCGTTCCCTGGACAGCTTGACGACGTCGGCCAGGTCCGTTCTAGGTGTCGCGTAGATCACGTGCGCGAACTGGTCCGGCTGGTACTGGCTGACCCAGCCCGGTGCCTGGTTCTGGAGATACGAGGCGTACGAGCCCTCGTAGACCAGCACCACGTTGGCGATCGACATGAAGCTCTGGTCCGGGTAGGTCCCGGGATTCAGCCAGACCACGGCGTTCGGCACGGTGGCGCGGATGTAACTGGCCAGCCGCCGGTAGTAGGAGAGCTTGTCGGCGGTGCCCTGGGTGAGGTCAAGGAAGATGCCGTTTACCCCGTACCAGGCCTTGTACTTTGCCACCTCGGCCTCGACCGCCCCGATCGGCCGCCGGCCGTTGAGGGTGGAGGAATAGCCCAGCACAGTGATCCCTGCCGCCTGTGCCCGCCGCACCAGCGTCTCGAAGTGGGACAGCGGCGCGGACCCCACGCCGTTGTCAACGTTCAGGAGCATGACGCCCGGCGCGGGCCTGGTGTCAATGGCCCGGATCCAGCCGCTGCCCGAATAGAAATAGGACGGGACAAAGGCGTCCTGGCAGCCGCGCCCCGGTTGCGCGGCCGCGGGCCGCGGTGCCGCGCCGGGCTGCGGCGGACGGGCCGAGGACGCCGAGTGAACCGCGATGCCGCAGCCACAGACGGCGGCCAGGGCCAGCAGCACGGCCCCGGCCCGCAGCGCACCCAGGAACGCGGCCGGGCTGTGAGACCTGCGGCGACGGCCCGCGAGACCCGTGGTCGGTGACATGCCAGCTCTCTCCGATGGCGGCCGGGCCGGACGCGACGCGCCCGCACGCCAACCTCCATCGGCGAATCATTGCCGATCATGACCCCGTTATGCGGGCTGAATAGCACGATCCGCCGATATGCGGCTTATGCCCGGGACCAGAGCTGGGCCATGAGCAGGGCCTGGCCGCTCAATTGACGCCCCGACGCCCTGCCTGCCACGCTTCGTACTGATCACTGCTGCACAGACCATGACCTCGCGCGATACGGGAGGCAGCTCATGCCGGGCATCGAGTCCACCGCGGCCGGCGGAGAACCTACGTCGGCGGGCAACGGCACGGCGCCTGAATCCGGCCAGGCCACCACGCAGGCCACGGCGGCACCCGTGGCCCTGGGCGCGCAGCAGCGGGCCGAACGGGTCAGGCAGGCTGGCCCGGTGGCCCGGCGGCTCACCGCGGCCGGGGTGGCGATGGTGGCGCTGTGCTGGGTCGACAACACTGGCGTCGCCCGGGCCAAGACCATCCCGCTCGGGCGCCTGGAGCGGGCGGCGGGCTGGGGCGTCGGGATGTCGCCGGTGTTCGACGTCTTCCTCATCAACGATGACATCACCACGAGCAAGCACATCGGCGGGCCCGGCGGCGACCTGCGCCTGGTCCCCGACCTGGAGCGGGTCGCCATCCTCGACGGGCAGCCCGGCTGGGCCTGGGCGCCGGTGGACCGCTACACCCAGGACGGGCGGGTCTACGCCTCCTGCCAGCGCTCGTTCGCCCGCCGCATGGCCGAGGAAGCAAGCGACCAGGGCCTGGACTTCCGCATGAGCTTCGAGGTGGAATGGGCGCTCGGCACCGACGACGAGGGGCGTTTCGTCCCGGCCTGTACCGGCCCCGCCTACGGCATGACCCGGGTCATCGAGCTTTCCGATTACAGCCGCGAGGTGGTCGAGGCGCTCGAGCGCGAGGGCGTCGTTGTCGAGCAGTTCCACCCGGAGTACGCCGCAGGCCAGCTTGAGATCTCCATGGCCACCTCCGACCCGGTGGGTGCGGCCGATGACAGCATGCTCGTCCGGCAGACGATCCAGGCGGTGTCGGCGCGTCACGGCTTCCGGGCCTCGTTCGCGCCGTCGGTGGTTCCCGGCACCGTCGGCAACGGCGGTCACGTCCACCTGAGCCTCTGGCGGGACGGCCAGAACCTGCTCGCGGGCGGACCGGGGCGGCACGGCCTCACCCGCGACGCCGAGGCCTTCATCGGCGGCATCCTCGGCGAGCTGCCCGCGCTGTGTGCGGTCGGCGCGCCGAGCGTGGCCAGCTACCTGCGCCTGGTGCCGTCGCACTGGGCCGGGGTCTTCCAGTGCTGGGGCCTGGAGAACCGGGAGGCGGCGCTGCGCCTGGTGACCGGGTCGTCCGGGGAACAGGACGCCAGGGCCAACATCGAGATCAAGTGCTTCGACCTGGCCGCCAACCCCTATCTGGTAGTCGGGTCGCTGATCGCCGCCGGGCTGGCGGGGCTCTGCGACGGCACCACGCTCCCGGCCGAGATCGAAGGGGACCCGATCGGCCTGGGCGCCGATGAGCTGGCCCGCCGCGGCATCCGCAGGCTCCCGCAGTCGCTGGCCGATGCGGCCGACAGCCTGGAGCGCAGCACGGTCCTGCGCCGGGCGATGGGAGATCCCATGTTCGAGGCGATCCTCGCGGTGCGCCGCGGCGAGGTCGCCCTGTTCGCCGACACAGACCCGGACGAGATCGCCGCGCAGACCCGCTGGCGCTGGTGATGAGCTGAATGGAGACGCACGCCAGATGGGAGAGGCCATGACCGCGGAGACCCTGCCGCTCATCGATCACCACGTCCACGGCATCGTCGCGGGATCGCTCGATGACGCCGGCGTCGAGATCCTGCTCACCGAGGCCTCGGACCTGCCGGTCCCCGCCATCTCGGTGTTCGACAGCCAGCTCGGCTTCGCGGTGCGCCGCTGGTGCGCACCGCTGCTCGACCTCGAGCCGTCCGCGCCCGCCGACCGCTACCTCCAGCGCCGCGCCGAGCTCGGGGCCGATGAGGTGAACGGCCGGCTGCTGCGGGCCGCACAGGTGGAGTCGTGGCTGGTGGACAGCGGCTACCAGACCGCCCAGGTGCTCACCCCGGCCCAGTTCGCCGAGGCCAGCGGCACGCCAGCGCACGAGATCGTCCGGATTGAGGCGGTCGCGGAGCAGGTGGCCAGGGACGGAACCGATGCGGACGGCTACGCGGCACGGTTGGTTGACGCGCTCACCGCCGCGACCAAGAACGCGGTCGGGCTCAAGTCCATCGTCGCCTACCGGTACGGGCTGGACTTCGATCCGGCGCGGCCGGGCGCCGCCGAGGTACGGGACGCGGCCGGGCGCTGGCTCCGGGAACTCGACAGGAACCCAGCGGCCCGGCTCGAAGACCCGGTCCTGCTCCGGCACTGCATCTGGGCCGGGGTGGACCTCGGGCTGCCGCTCCAGTTCCACGTGGGCATGGGCGACACCGACCTGCGGCTGCACCGGGCGGACCCGTCGCTGATGCACGACTTCATGCTGGCCACCCAGTCGGCCGGCACGTCCATCATGCTGCTGCACTGCTACCCGCATCATCGTCAGGCGGCCATCCTGTCCCTCATCTTCCCGCACGTGTACATGGACGTCGGCGAGGCGCTGAACTACGTCGGCGCCCGCGCCCGGGTCGTGCTCGCCGAGGCGCTGGAAGTGACGCCGTTCTACAAGATGCTGTACTCGTCCGATGCGTTCGGCCTGGCCGAGCTGCACTACCTGGGCGCGGCGGGGTTCCGGCGCGACCTGGCCCGGGTCACCGGCGAGTTCGTGGCGGACGGGGTCTGGTCGGCGGCGGACGCCGACCGGGTCGGGCAGCTGATCGGATCGGAGAACGCCCGCCGCGTGTACCGGCTGCCGGCAGGCTGACCCGCGTTTCCGGCCCTAATGGACGGCTGGCGCGGGCCGGGGCTGGTAGGCCGACAGGGTCACCGCGAGCGTGACAGGAACCGGCTCGGGAAGGCCCGCGATGCGGGCCTCGAGGGCGGGGGCGTCCATGTGCCAGGAGCTGGGCCCCATGGCCACCAGCTCGGCCACGGCCTGGTGAGAGAGGGCCAGCGTCTCCCGGTGCTCGCGCTGGCCGGACAGCGTGAAGTGCGGGCCCAGCTTCCCGGCCAGGCGCTCCTGCTTGCGGTCGTCGACGGCCAGCAGCTGCAGCGGCCCCACGAGCTCGCGCAGATGCTCGGGCGCGGGCGTGACCACGAGCAGCGTCCCGGAGGGGGCCAGGATGCGGCGCAGCTCGGCGCCGTGGCGCGGCGCGAACACGTTGAGCACCAGGGCGGCCGCCGAGTCCGCGACCGGCAGCGGCCGCCACGCATCGCAGCCGACCGCGCCGATCCGCGGGTGCGCGCGGGCGGCGCGGCGCAGCGCGAACTTCGAGCTGTCCAGGGCCAGTCCCGCCCGGCCCGGCAGCTGGTCAAGCACGGCGGCCAGGTAGTAACCGGTGCCCGCCCCGACATCAGCCACGCAGCCGGGCGCCGGCCCGGGGCCGCCGACCGCGCGCGCCGCCCGGCTCAGCTCGGCGGCCAGGCCCGCGTAGTGGCCCGCCGCCAGGAAGTCCCCGCGGGCCGCCACCATCGCGGCGGTGTCGCCTCCGGCCCCGGGTTCCCGGCCGTCGGCAGGCTCACGTAGCCCTGCCGGGCGATGTCGAAGGAGTGGTCAGCCTGGCACCGGAGCGAGCCGCCCGCCCGCGCCATGTCCCCGCCGCAATGCGGGCAGGCCAGGTACTGGATCACATCGTCGAGCACGCTTCCATCCTCGCCAGCGGGCCGCCCCGCCCTCTCCGCCCGGGTCATACATAGCGCGTCTATATAGCCGGAGCTACGTTGTTAAGTATGGCCAAGCAAGACACCCCGAACCGACCTGCACCGGGCGCTGCGGAAACCCGGAACGCCATCGGGGAGGCCCTGTACGGGCTCGTCACGCTGGCGGTCAGGGACGGCCCCAGGGAGATCAGCCTCACCGCGGCGTCGACGCTGTCCACCCTGGACCGCACCGGCGCCCGCCGCCTCACCGACCTGGCGGTGATCGAGGGCGTGACCCAGCCGTCGATGAGCGTGCTGGTGACCGGGCTGGAGCAGGCCGGCCTGGCCGAGCGGCGCCGGGACCCGTCCGACAAGCGGGTCGTGCTGGTGGCAGTGACAGAAATCGGGTCGGATTACATCCGCACCAGGCGGCGGGCTGGCGCCGGCACGTTCGCCGACCTGATCGACAAGCTCCCGCGGGACCAGGCGGCCACCCTCGCCGCGGCGGTGCCGGCCATGAACCGGCTGTGCGAACTGGATAACGACCGGCGCGCCGCCATCCAGCCCTAGAGCCCGCCGAGGGTTGCGCCCTCCCCCAGCGGCCGCACCGAGCGGGCGTAGACCGAGAGCCAGCCGCAGCCCGCCGGCGGTGGCAGCAGGGGCAGCCGACCGAGATCCCCTTGTTGACCAGGCCGGACATCTGCCCGTCGGTGATCACAGCCACCTGGTCCCCCAGGCCGGCCCCGTCCAGCGCGAACACGAACGCGGACGTGAAGCCCATCCCCGGCGACCCGCGCAGGCCCAGCCCGGTCAGCACCACGGCCTGGCCTGGCCGCACCTTCGCCGGCTCGGATGGCGGCCAGCCCTTCCTCGCGCGACCGGAAGACCTTGGCCGGCCCCAGAAACCGGTGCGGCCCGTCGTCCGCCACGGTGCGCTTGAGCACCGCCCCGTCGGGGGCCAGCGACCCGCGCAGGATGACGATCCCTGGGTGCCGGGCGAGCGGGTCGTCCAGCGGCCTGATCACGTCCTGGAGTCCACCGTTGTGACCGTGCCGATCGCCTCGTCCAGGCGTCAGGCCGGCCACCGTGGGCTGGCTGGCGTCCAGCATCGGGCGCAGCTGGCGCAGCAGCCCGAGCGCGCCGCCCGCCGCCTCGAACTCGTCGATGCGCCGGTCACCGTTCGGCTTCACCGCGCTGAGCAGCGGAACCTGCGGGGCGAGCTCCTCGAACAGCGCGTAGACGTCCACGTCGCAGCCGGCTTCCACCGCCACCGCCTGCAGGTGCTTGAGCGTGTTCACCGAGCCGCTGACAGCCAGGACCGCGGTGACCGCGTTGCGGAACGCTCCGGCGGTGAGGATGCTGCGCGGCCGGACGTCCTCGGCGATCAGCTCGACGATGCGGCGCCCGGCGCCGGTCCACGGCCTGCCACATGCGCGGGCCGTTGGCGAGCGCCGGGGTGCTGCCCGGCAGGGCCATGCCGAGCGCCTCGGCGGCGATGTGCATCGAGTTCGCGGTGCCCATTCCCGCGCAGACACCGGCCCGGCCACCGCGCAGGCTGCTCATCTCGGCCAGTTCCTTGACGGTCATCCGCCGGCGGCCACGTGGCCGGCGTAGCGGAAGACGTCCTCGAAGTCGACGTGCTCGCCCCGGTAGACCCCGGATGGGCTGGTAGCCGCAGGCCACGATGATCGTCGGGATGTTCAGCCGGCCCGCGGCCATCAGGTGGCCGGGCGTGGTCTTGTCGCAGGAGGACAGGCACACCATGCCGTCCAGCAGCGCGCCCTCCACCGCGACCTCGATGTCACTGGCGATCAGGTCCCGGCTGGGCAGGATGTACTGCCCGCCCGGCCGGCGCTGGTCACCGCGTCGCTGGGCGCGGCCGTGCGCACCTCGAAGCGCGACGCCGCCGGCCTGTCGCGGATCGCCTGCTTCAGCGGTCCCACGATGCCGTCCAGGTGGCTGAAGCAGCTCGCCAGGTCGGACGAGGTGTTGACCACAGCGATCTTGGGCTTTTCCATGTCCTCCGCGCTCAGCCCGAGTGCCGTCCACTGGGCCCGGCGCATGGCCCAGCGCGTGGTGCCGGGCTCGAAGTTGCTCCGCAGCGAGCTCCGGTGCTCCGTGCTGACGATCCCGGCCGAGGTAGAGCGCCGTGCGACCGTTCCAGCCGCTGCTGCAGGAGCGGCGACGTCAACGGCGCCGCAGGCGATCCCCTCGGCGCAGCGCCATCCCCGCCGCCGTCCCGGCCGCCTCGCCCATCGCGAAGCACGGCCCGGTCACCCGGGCCGCCGACTGGGCGCCGTGCGTCATCGACGCACACCGCCCGATCACGTAGAGGTTGCGGACCGTGCTGGCCCGGGGGGCTGGCCCGGGGCACTCCAGACCCCGATGCCCGAACCCCGGCACCGAGCCCGGCAGCATCATGCGGAACGGCAGCTGGTTGAACCCGCGCGGGTCCTCCCCGCGCGGCCACCGGAACTCGACGCTGCCGGCCACGTGCGCCTCGACCGGCCATCCGTTGACGCCGATCGTGTCGGGGAAGTCGGCGCAGCCGAGCACGTCGTTCTCGGTCAGCCGGTAGTCGCCGATGATCCGGCGCGTTTCCCTGATCCCGATCTGCGGGGCCAGGTCCACGATGTAGGAGTCGCCGAAACCCGGGGTGTTGTCCCGGATGAACCTGAACGCGTCCAGGGCCTGCTGCCGGCCCTGCAGTTCGCCGTGGGTCAGCTCGTCAACGTTGGTGCCGTCGACCGCGCTGCCGTCCGGGTTGCTCAGCTGGGTGAGATTGGCGCGCCACTCCAGCGGGTTGCGCTGCGGCCGGACGATCGGCTTCTTGCGCGGGAACGTGTGCGTCCCGGCCCGCTCCGCCGCGTCCATCAGCCGCTCGACCGTCCGCCACGGCTTGTCGCCGGCCGCCCGCGCGTCCACCCCGTTGATGCGGAACATCAGCGAGGGGTACATCATCCCGTCCAGGCCCGGGGATTTCTCGTACGGCACCCCGGCCCAGGCCGACACGTCCCCGTCGCCAGTGGCGTCGATGAACACCCGCCCGCGGACCGCGGCGCGCCCGGACTTCGACTCGATGAGCACCGCGTCGATCGTGTCGTCGCCGGCCATCGACCGCGCCGACCGCCAGGGCGTGGAAGAGCGAGCCTCGCCCCGGCCCCGGTCACCAGCTCGTCGGCCGCGATCTTGTAGCTGGAGATGTCGAAGGCCTGGGCCTGGATGCCGTCGTTGATGGTGAGGTGCGGCCTGGACAGCCCGTCCAGTTTGCCCAGCCGGTCGAGCAGTTCGTCGGCCAGGCCGTGGATGACCTGCCGGTGCTCGCCGTGCACCTTGGCGTGCAGCCCGCAGAACGTGCTCAGCCCCCCAGCTGTGCCCGCGCCGCCGAGGAAACCGTAGCGCTCCAGCAGGATCGTCGAATGCCCGGTGCGCGCCGCCGCCGTGGCCGCCATGATCCCGGCCGGCCCGCCGCCCACCACGACCACGTCGAACTCGCCGTAGCACCGCCGTGCTGCTGGCTCGGTGATCGTCTGATCGTCGGGCCGTTCATCCGTCTCCTATGCCCAGCACCAGCGAGCAGCACGATGTGGTCGAGTGCGTACGGAGGTCGGGGCGAGCGCGTCGGACATGATCGCCTCCATGACCGGCAGCGGGACCAGGCAGTCGGCGCAAGCCTCCGGGCCCGCCTCGATCTCCACGACCACCTTGTCCTGACCAGTGAGTTCCGAGGACCAGGTCGTAGCCGTCGGATGCGAGCATCTCCCTGAACTTGCCGAGCGTCCTGTCCAGGGTGCTCGATACAGCGTCACTGGTCAACGAGGTCCCTCACCTTCGCGATCGACGGGGGATTGCCGCGCGGCCCGAAGGTCTCGATCACGGCCGAAACGCCCGCGTTGTGCACCCGCGACTATCAGTTGCACCGCGGCGAGTGAGTTCAACGCTGGTATCAGATCCGGATTCCCGGGCGCGCTCGCCTCGTCGGCGATGGCGTCCGGATGGTCGGCCGGGAGCCGCCAGCGGGTCTGCTGGGCAGATCGCGTCCTTGCCGACCGCTGCGAGCGCGGCGCGGGAGTTCATGGCGTGGTCGTAGATGAACTGGCGCACGTCCTCCTTACTCCACCCGGCTCCGGCGAACAGCCGCGCGTGCTCGGGCGCGAGCACCAGCGAGTGAGCTGGTGGTCCGGTGGATCAGTGCTCCGGTCCGCGCGATCGTGCCGGTGATGTCGAGTGCCAGCTGCTCCGGGACCTGGGTGTGCCGGGCTTCGATGTGCACGCACGATCGGATGATCATCGCGGTCACGGCGCTGTCGCACGGGTCGAGGCCGAACTGCTCGATGCAGCGGCGCCCACGGACTTAGCTCCTCGTTCTCCGCGATGCACGCGGTGTACTTCGCCGGCGTGCCCTGTGTGGCCTGGTCAAGCTGATGCGGGCGGAGTCCGAAGGCATTGATGACACCCAGGCGGATGGCCCGGCCAATCGTGGCGTTCGCCCGGGAAGCCGGAGCCGAACACGTTTCCTTTGCTGTTCAGCCCGATCCGCCCGCGCACCGGGCCGTTCACGATCAGGAAGGGCGCCGTCCCCGTGGTGCTCTGCCAGATCGCGCGGGGGGCGTACCCCTCTTCGACGAGCGACTCCCAGGCGGCCAGGACCACGGGAAGTACTCCGGACGGCAGCCCGCCAGAGCCGCGTTGATGGCCGCCAGCCGCACCGTGCACTGCCGGTTCAGGTGTGGCATCGACATGACCACCTCGTCCGGCTCGCGGCTGGTCGGAGCCAGGAACTCGGCGAGGTAGGACTCGGTCACGGGAACCACGGGGAGGCCGTCGGTCCAGCCCCGGTTGGCGTAGTACTCCATGGCCTGGCGGATCTCAGCGGGGTCGGCGAGCGGGGCCGTACCTGCGAAGGGAATCGTCCCCTCCTGACGACACGGCGGAATGGTTATCCACTCAGGACTCCAGGCCGAGTATCCGCAGCACCTCGGGCAGCGCGTCCCGTACCCGGGCCCGGATCTGCTCGTCATCGAGGCTGGCCACCGGGTGTGGCACGGTCACGAACTCGTAGCCGGGGAACCCGTAGGCCTCCGCCATGGCCTGCGCCTGCACCAGGAAGCTGTCCTCACGGATCGCGCCGGAAATTATCGCCGCGCCCAGGGCCGAGCCCGAGCCGCTGGTCCACGACCTGCCGGGCCAGGTCGAGGACGGCGGGGTCATCGTGCAGGACAAAGCTGGCGTCTGCGGCCAGGATGATGCCGTTCAGCTCAAACGCGAGCCGGTCCGGGTCGTCGCTGCTGGGCAGCTCCTGCTGTTCGATCGCGGCGACCGCGAAGCCGCGGATCAGCCCCACGAACTGAGCCTGGAAGGCGGCGACCAGTTCCTTGACCGGGCCGGGGCGGGTGCCCATCTCCAGGGCGGCGCTGGCCATGAAGCAGCCACCGGGGAACGTGCGCCGCTTCAGGTGGTCGAAGAACGCCTCGCACACCGCCACCAGTTGGGCCAGGCCCGGAGGCGCCGCCAGGGCAGGCTGCACGACTTCCTCGGCGAAGATGCGGCCCGCTTCCTCCACGGTGGCCAGCTGAAGCTCCTGCTTGGAGCCGAAATGCGCGTACAGACCGCTCTTGCTCATCCCGATCGCCGCGGCCAGGTTCCCGATCGACAGGCCCTCCAGCCCGTCAACGGTGGCCATGGAGGCCGCCTCGCGAAGGATCGCGCTGCGGGTGCGCTCCCCGTCGGAGCGCTGCCGCCGCTGCCTGACGCTGCCTGACCGCGTGGTCTCGCTCATGTCATTGACAAGATAACACGATCGGTCGTACGGTCCGATTTAGCGCGAACGGTCGTGCTAAGTCGGCGCCGGGTTGCGGCTCTCGGCCGGAGAGGAAAGAGGCAGCCATGGCTGGCAAGGCAGTGATCAGTCTCACCACAGGCCTGGAGGACCCGGAGAAGGTGACGGTGGCGTTCCTGGTCGCGCTCGGCGCCGCGGAATCCGGCCGGCCGACACTCATATTCCAGGCCAAGGAGGCAGTCAGGCTCGCCCTCGACGGGGTCGCGGCCGGTGTCGCCTGCGACGGCTGCCCCGCCCTGCCGGACCTGCTCGCCCGCTACGAGAAGGCGGGAGGCGCTACATGGTGTGCCCGATCTGCTTCAACGCCAAGCAGCTCGACCAGGGCGACCTGCTGCCCAACGCCGAGCTCGCGGGCACCGTCCAGATGTGGGAGTGGATCGGCGACGACGGGGCCACCACCTTCAGCTACTGACCCGGCGGGGAGAAGCGCTGGTCGTCTGCTGCGGCACGGAACAACTCCATGGCCCACGCCCGGGTCTCGGCGGTCGGCTGCAGATCGTCGGGCCAGCGGGCGACCTCCGCAGCGGCCCAGTCGGCCCAGTCCTGGACGGCGGAGTAGAACTGCCACAAGAACTTCCACATCAAGGCGTTGATCGCCAGGTTCTCGGGCAGGGGGACCCGCTGTTGGCGTACTCGTCAGCCCGGGTGCGGCCGGTGGCCAGGTTGACGGCAGCGTGACCGCTGACGGCCGACAGATGGCCAAGCAGATCAGCCTTGGTGCCGCAGCCAGCGAAACTGACCTTCAGCAGCGTCTCGTACTCCAGGACCGGGCCGGCTCCCGGCTCGGCGATCCAGTCCCGCAGCGAGCGCCGCCCCCGCGGCGTGATGGAGTACACGGTGCGCGGGCGACGGCCGGTGTACTCCCTCGCTGGCCAGCGCCAGGCCATGCGCCGCCAGCCGCCGGGCTCGTCGTAGATACGCCCCTCGGCCCGGGGCCAGACGAACCGCAGCCCGCGGGCCACCTGCTTGACGAGCTCATAGGTCGTGCGCGGCCCGGCGGCCAGCAGGCCGAGAACGGCCGTAGGACGTTGAGGTGAGCTCCTTCACCCGGGGCTGGCGGGAGCCTGCTCGCCTACTTGAGATACTCACATTGTGAGTATATTCTGAGCCGGGTCGGGCAGGCTGACGCCGCTCCCGGCACGCCTGAGGGGGGAACCTGTGGATGCTGACGCGCTGAAGGCGATGTACCGGCGCTGGCTGCTCGAAGAATGGGGCGCGGGCGACTATTCCGTGGCCGAGGAGCTGATCGCCGACGATCTCGTGGACCACAACCGCGTGCCGGGACAGCCACCGGGCCGGGCCGGGGAGGTCTGGATGGCCAAGATGATCCGCACGGCCTTCCCCGACGCCGCGTTCCAGGCCGACGTGGTGATCGCCGATGGCGACTACGTGACCGGGCGCTGGACCATGACCGCCACCAACACGGGTCCCTTCGAGCTCTTCGGCCTGCCGCCGACCGGGCGGCCGGTGACCATGACCGGCCAGGAGATCTTCCGCGTCAGAGACGGCAAGTTCGCCGAGGTCTGGCATCAGGAGGACGTCGGCGGCATGCTGACCGCGCTCGGGCTGGAACCGCCGCCGTTCATGATGCGCCTGGCGGCCAAGCGCAGCGCACGCCAGTACCGCAGGCACCAGCGCCGGGCCCCGGCCCAGGGGACGGCGCCTACCCGGTGAGGGTCTCGTAGAGCAGGTACGAGTTCAGGGCGATGATCACCACGGCGATGCCGCTGGCCGCCACGGTGGTAACGGACCGGTTGACCAGCGCGCCCATGATGTCGGCGCGGCGGGTCAGCATGATCAGCGGCACCAGGGCGAACGGGATGCCGAAGGACAGCACCACCTGGGAGATCACCAGGCTGTCGGTGGCGGGCAGGCCGAGGGCGAGCACCACCAGCGCGGGCAGCATGGTGAGCCCGCGGCGGAGGTAGAGCGGGATGCGGCGCCGGATGAAGCCCTGCATGACCACTTGCCCGGCGTAGGTGCCCACGCTCGACGACGAGAGCCCCGACGCGAGCAGCGCGACCGCGAAGGCCAGCGCGGCCCCGCCGCCGACCAGCCGGCCGAGCCCGGCGTGCGCGGCCTCGATGGAGTCCACACCGGCCCCGCCGGTCTGGTTGAACAGCGACGCGGCGACGAACAGCATGGCGAGATTGACCAGGCCGGCCGTGCCGAGCGCGGCCAGCACGTCGATCTTCTGGAAGCGCAGCAGCTGGCGCCGCTCGGCATCGTCGCGGCAGGTCACCCGGGACTTCGTCAGCGCGGAGTGCAGGTAGACCACGTGCGGCATCACGGTGGCCCCGATGATCCCGGACACGAGCAGCAGCTTGTCGCTGGCCAGGCCGGGCACGAGCCCGGCCGCGATGCCGCGCGGGCTGGCCCCGACCGCGGCCAGGTCGTAGGCGAAACCGAGGAAGACGATGCCGAGCAAGCCGGCGATGGCCAGTTCGAACGGCCGGTAGCCGCGCTGTTCCAGGGCCAGGATGCCGAACGCGACCACCGCTGTGATCAGGCCTGCGGCCAGCATCGGCACGTGGAAGAGCAGATCCAGCCCCAGCGCGGCCCCGATGAACTCGGCCAGGTCCGTCGCCATGGCGATGAGCTCGGCCTGAACCCACAGGCCGAGGGACGCCGTCCGCCCGAAGCGCTCGCGGCACAGCTCCGGCAGATCCCGCCCGGTGGCGACACCGGTCTTGGCCGACAGGTACTGCACCAGCATGGCCATCAGGTTGGCCAAGACAATCGCCCACGCGAGCGCGTAGCCGAACGTCGCCCCGGCCGAGAAGTTGGTGGCGAAATTACCCGGATCGACGTAGGCCACGGCGGCGACGAACGCCGGGCCGAGCAGCGCCACGACACCGCGCGCCCTCCCCCGCGAGCGCAGCAGCTCCAAGCCGCTCGGGGCCGGCGCTGCCTGCAGCGCGGGGTCTACTGCCATGCGCCAGGCCTCAGCCGACCGATGGCCCCAGCCCGAGCGACTGCGGCGTGCTGGCGTCGGGAGACGGCTGATGGAGGCCCTCGTCGAGCTCTCCGAACTCGGTCATGAGCGCGGGGCTGCCGCCCCACGGCGTCTGCTCCTCAGCCACCAGAGTGTTGGTGGTGAGCAGCAGGCCGGCCACCGAGGCCCCGTTCTGCAGCGCGGACCGGGTGACCCGCAGCGGGTCGATGATCCCCATCTCGATCATGTTGCCGTAGCGTCCCTGCAGCGCGTCGAACCCTTCATCCGGGCCCAGCTGCGCCATCTGGGCCAGGACCTCCTGGCCCGAGTAGCCCGCGTTGGACGGCGATCAGGCTGGCGGGCTCGGTCAGCGAGCGGCGCACGATGTCGACACCGATCGCGTAGTCGTCCTTGACCTGCAGGTCGTTCAGGCTGCCCTCGGCGTGCAGCAGCGCGGCCCCGCCGCCCGCGACGATGCCCTCGGCCATCGCGGCCCGGGTCGCGGACAGCGCGTCCTCGACCCGGTGCTGCAGCTCCTTCAACTCGGCGTTAGTCGGCGCCCCCACCCTGACCACGGCGACCTTACCGGTCAGCGCCCCGATCCGCTCGGTCAGCACGTCCTCGTCGATCCCGAACGTGGCCCGTTCCATCTCGGCCCGCAGCTGGGTGACCCGGAACTCGACGTCCTCGGCGGAGCCGCCGCCGTCCACGATGGAGGTCCGGTCCGCATTGACCCGCACCTGCGCAGCCCGGCCGAGCTGGTCGATGGTCATCGTCTCCAGGGTGAACCCGGAGTGCCGGCTGTACACGGCGCCGCCGCAGATCGCAGCGATGTCCTCCAGCTTGTGCAGCCGCCGGTCACCGAAGCCGGGGGCCCGTACGGCGACACACTGGAAGACCCGGTTGAGGTGGTTGTGCACGATCATGCTGAGCGCCGTGCCCTCGACGCTCTCAGCGATGATCACCAGCGGGCGGGGCGCTCGCATGATCTTGTCGAGCAGCGGCATCAGCTGCTGCACCTTGGTGATCTTCTCGCTGCACATCAGGATGTACGGGTCGTCGAGGATCGCCTCGAGGCTGGCCGGGTTGGTCACGAGATACGGCGACAGGTACCCGTTGTCGAACTCGAAGCCCTCGACGAAGTCGACGCTCATTCCGTTTACTGCCGACTCCTCCACCGTGACGGTGCCGCCGTCGCCGACCGTGTGCAGCGCCTTCGCTATCACCGCGCCGACCGAGTCGTCATCGTTGGCCGAGATCGCGGCCACCCGGGCATAGTCCTGCTCGGTAACCACCGGGTGCGCGACGCCCTGCAGGTACTCGACCAGCCGGCCCACGGCCACGTCGATGCCCCGCTTGACCAGCACCGGGTTGGCCCCGGCGCCGATCGCCTTCATGCCCTGCCTGATGATCGCGTGGGCGATCACCGTCGCCGTGGTGGTGCCGTCGCCGACGATGTCATTGGTCTTGATCGCCGCTTCCTTGACCAGCTGGGCGCCCATGTTCTCGAACTGGTTCTTCAGGTGAATCTCGCGGGCGATCGTCACGCCATCGTTGGTGACGACCGGCGACCCAGTGATCTTCTCCAGGATGACGTTGCGTCCCTTGGGCCCCAGCGTTGACTTCACAGCCTCAGCCAGCTGGTCGACGCCGGCCAGCAGCAGGCTGCGTGCGTCCTCGCCGAAGCGGAGTTCCTTGGCCATCGATCATCCTCCGTATCTAGCAGGGCGTGTCGGTGTCAGGCTGGGGCCGTGCCGCCGGCCCGGGTGACGGGCGGCCCGGCCGCCGGGACGGCCGGGCCGCGAAACGGCTAAGGGACGAGGATGGCGCGGCCGCGAACCCGTCCCGCGTCGAGATCGGCAATGGCGTCCGGCGCGGCATCCAGCGGGTACGTGCGGGTGTGCAGGGTGACCTTCCCGGCCTGGGCCAGGACCATGAGCTCGGCCAGGTCGTTGTAGGTCCCCACGATGTTCCCGATGATGTTGCGCTCGGTCGTGATGATGTCGAGCGTCGGGATGTGCAGCGTGCCGCCGTACCCGATGACGAAGTACGAGCCCGGCCGGTCATCGCCCACCCGTCGTTCTCGGCGCCCTGCTCGGCCACGAAGTCGAGCACGACGTTGGCGCCCGCCCCGCCGGTCAGGTCCTGCACCGCCGCGACGTGCCCGCCGTCGGCGACCACGGTGTGGCTCGCGCCCAGCTGCTCGGCCAGCTTGAGAGCGTCCGGGTTCTGGTCCACCACGATGATCGTGGTCGCGGTGAGCGCGGCCAGGCACTGGATGCCGATGTGGCCGAGACCGCCGGCGCCGATCACCACACACGTGGTGCCCGGGTACAGCAGCGGGATCGCCTTGCGCACCGCGTGGTAGGCGGTGATTCCCGCGTCGGCCAGCGCCGCCACGTCCTTCGGCTGGGTCTGCGGGTCAAGCTTGATGCAGGCCCGGGCCGTGGTGAGCAGGTACTCGGCCATGCCGCCGTCGCGGGACAGGCCGGGGAACTCGCTGTTGACACAGTGCATGTCGTCGCCGGCCCGGCAGGCCCGGCAGAGCCCGCAGGTCGGCGTCGGGTGCAGGATGACGGTGTCGCCGACCGCCACGTTGGTGACCGCCGAGCCGACCTCGTGCACCCACCCCGCGTTCTCGTGGCCCAGGATGTAGGGCAGCGGGGTGTGCATGGCCGCGTCCCACTGGCCTTCCATGATGTGCAGGTCGGTGCGGCATACCCCGGCACCGCCGATCTTCACGATGACGTCGAGCGGGCCGCGGAGGGCAGGCTCGGGTACCTCATCGACCACCGGCGGCTTATGAAATTCGTGCAGTCGAACGGCCTTCACTGCTCCTCCTCGCCTAGTCCTGAAGAGTCGTACCGATGCCGCAGCATGCCACGGCAGATGCTGCCGTTCGCCTCGATGCTGACCCGCGTGGTGCGAGCTCGTTGCAAATGCAGCGGCACGGCGTCCGGGCTCACCCGGGCACCGGTCGCCGGGTCGATCACCAGCGGCGCGTCGTCACCGGCAGGCAGCCCGAGCTCGGCGCGGCGCTGGCGCAGCCGTTCCAGCGGCCGGGACGGCGGCAGGTCGCCGAGG
Source organism: uncultured Actinomycetota bacterium (assembly GCA_963739645.1). Taxonomy (GTDB): domain Bacteria; phylum Actinomycetota; class Actinomycetes; order Streptosporangiales; family Streptosporangiaceae; genus JASHPR01. The sequence goes on along the minus strand of CAVUBM010000015.1, from coordinate 82,385 downwards.
GTCAGATCAAGCAGCGCGGGCGGGTCGGCGCCCGCGGCCATCAGCGGCCGGCACACCTGGTCGGTTCCGGCCATGACCGCCTTGCGCAGGAAGCCGGCGCGAAGCTCGTGCAACTCGCCGACTGCCTCGCCGTCAAAGGACTGCGCGAAGCCCGCCTGCGCGGCCACGCCGCCGTTGATCACGTCCGAGGCGAAATGGTCCTCGAGCACGACCTGCGTCGCGCGCACGCCGGGCAGCGCCGACACGGCGTCGTACGCATCCGCCACCATCAGGAACGCAAAGTTCGGGGCGCAGAAGTACGTCGGCAGCCGGAGCCGGACCTCGGCGTCCCCGTCGGCCGAGACGGTGCACGCGGCCACGAAGCCGAGCGAGGTGATCGGCTCATCCAGCTCCGGGTCCCGCACCGCGTCTAGCGCGGCCAGTACCCGCGCGGCCCCCGGGGGTGCTTCCCCCGGGGGCGCGTTCGGGGATCCGGCTGTCACTGGGTTGGTCATGCCCCCGAGGCCGCGTGCTCCTCGGGCTGGCCGCCGAGCACCTCGTGGGCGCCTGGCGTGCCGCCGTTCTTCAGCTGGTACTCGGCAGGCACCTCGATGTCGTAGAGCTTCGCCGCGTTCAAGCCGAGGATCTTCTTCTTCGACTCCGTGTTCATCCGCGGGTAGTCGGCGTACACCTCGTTGTCAGGGAACTCCCAGTCCACGAAGCCCTCGATCTGCCACTTGGGCTCCCAGATGCCGTAGTCGCTGCCGAAGGTCATCTTGTCCTCGCCGACCCAGAACAGCAGCTCGCCCATGCACTTGGCGAAGAACTGTGGCCGGGCGTGCATGAGGCCGCCGATGACCACGGACAGGCCCGCATACACGTTGGGCTCCTGGGTGGCCATGAAGCAGAAGTCCTCGATGCGCGGCAGCCCGACATGCTCGATGATGAAGTTCAGGTCCGGGAAGTCGGTCGCGGCGTGGTCCACGTCGGAGACATCGAAGGCGTCCTTGTCCAGGGGCCAGATCGTCGGGCCCTTGTGCACGTGGATGTTCTTGATGCCGAGGTTCTGCGCCGCCTCGAGGTACCGGTACGCGCCGGGATCGCTTAGTTTGTAGCCCCGCGAGCCGTTATTCCACTCCGCGGTGTACAGCTTGACGCCCTTGGAGCCATACTCCTCCACGTTGCGCTTGAGCTCTTCCAGGCCCGCGTCGCTGTCCCGGGGATCGAAGTTCGTGTTGTAGATGAATTTCCCGGGGTGCTTCCGGCCCATCTCACTGTTGCGCTTGGTGGTGTTGAAGCCCTCCTTGTACCACTCCTTCAAATCCGTGGGCTGGAAGATGGCCACGTCCACGTGGCCATCCTCGAAGACGTCCTTCATCAGGTCATCCTCGGAATACTTCTGGAAATGCTCGATCGTCCAGTGCGTCTCCGGCGGGCCTAGCCCCTGGTAGGCGTGGAAGCACTCGATCCAGCCCTTGGCGTACTGCTCGGCCCCTGGCACCCAGTTGTCCGGGGCGGCATTCCAGTAGTGCATATGGCTATCGACAACGAAGTACTTCTCGCCATCCTTCTCGTACACAAATGCCTCCTCGTGGGCCGAACGTGGTGTTGACGGCGCAACCGACGAGACGGGCCCAGCGGCTGCTACGTACAAGCACAGCCGCTGAGCCCGCTCCCGTCTAGGCCTGCTTGGCAGTTAGGTCGAAACCGAGGTAATCCGCCGCGTCCTCGGGGTTGGCGAACATGATCGTCCGGTCATCCAGGTGGATCATCCGGCCGTAGTGCGTCGACATGCTCTCCTCGAACTCTGCGGCGTCGAAGAAGCCGGGCTCCTCACCGAGTGCCTCGGAGACATCGTCGTAGAGGAGCTCCATCCGGCCGACAGCGTCGACCCTGATCATCGACGGCAGCGGGGTCACCGTGACGTTCGGCAGATTGTCGAGCACCTGCGCCACAACCACACCGATCTGGTTGTTCATCAGCGTGAAGCCGCACATGTTCGACGCGGTGTTGTCGGACTTGTACGGACTCTCGGCGGTCTTGAACGTGGTCACTGGGCCAGCTCCTTCGGTGTTTCGAGGCTGAGTGCGGACAGGATTCCGGCGAACCGGCTCTTGGCGGCGTCCAGGCCGTCCTCGAAGCGCGGCGGCTTGGCATCGGGCTGCGACCACAGCGGCTGCAGCGCCCGGGAAGCGGCGATGGCCCGCGGCACCCAGGTGGACAGCCACTGCTGCAGGATCGCCTTGTTGTGGTCGGCGAACTCGCGGTCGGCCGTCAGCAGCTCGAACATCGCGGTGGTGTAGCGCAGGTCACGCTCGGCGAAGTCGTACTCCTCGGCGCCGACCACCGTGGGGGTGACGAAGTCGCCGTTGCGCGGCGCCGCATGCTGCACCAGATGGCTCCGGAACAGCTCCCCGACCAGCGGCTCGAAGACCACGTTCGCGGCGAAGATCGCCTCACACCAGTCGTCGATGCCAGTGAGCTGCTCGGCGGTCTCCCTGACGCCCTGCCAGGCCGGGTCGCTGTTCCAGGTCTCGAGATGCGCGGCGCCGTCGAAGCCGTCGATCTCCTCGCTCAGCGTCAGGTTGTACAGCGCGAGATCCTGCGCCGCCCGGATCCGGTGCATGCTGTTCACCGAGATCGCGTTGTTGTGCATGTTGGTCGGCGCCCGGCGGTTGGCGTTGGCGAACAGGTACAGGCCCAGTCCGTGGTCGACGTGCATCCACGCGCCCACGTTGCGTTCCACAAAGCGGACCCAGTTGCGGTTCCACTGCTCGAACGCCTTCGACTCCCTGGCGTTGTCGATGTTCTGGTTGAGCTGCCGCACCACGTTGGCGTTGTAGCGGTAGAGGGTCAGCTCCCACTCCTCGTTCGGGTCACGGAACTCATGCCAGCCATGCGCCGGCCAGTCGTAGCCCTTGCCGCCGGATCCGGGGAAGCGCTCCGGCTCTGGCCGGTCGCTGCCCCAGGCCTTGAGCACGGTCCAGTCCAGCGGGTAGCCGCCGCGGCCGTCGGAGAACCCGTACAGCCAGCCCTGGGCGAGGTAGTGCCGGGGGTCGGGCTGGACCTCGACGGTCACGTCCTCGTAGTGGGACTGCTTGCGCTTCGCCGGGGTGTAGTAGTTGAACCGGCGGGCGGTGGAGTCCGGGAATACCTTGGCCCCAGCCTCGGCGTCGGTGAAGACCGGCTTGGGAACGCTGCGTTCGGCGGCTGTAGTCATGTGGTTTCTCCCTCGGGATCGCCGGTGAAGGTGAACTTGTCGTAGTAGACGCGTTTATCGGGCACGCCGAGGCGGCTGAGCAGCGCGGTCGCGGCCTCCACCATCGGCGGCGGCCCGCACACGTACGCGTGCGCCCGGGCCAGGCCGGACTCGTGGCGCTGCACCACGTCGGTGATCAGTCCGGTCTCGCCGTCCCAGCCGTCGTCCGGGCCGGGCTCGGACAGGGCAGGCACGAACCGGAAGTCGGGCAGGGTGGTCTCCAGCGCGCGCAGCTCTTCCTCGAAGCACAGATCCCGGCGGCCGCGCGCGCCGTAGTAATAGACCGCCTTGCGGCTCAGGCCGCGCTCGGCCATGGACCGCAGCAGGGACAGGATCGGCGCCATACCGGCGCCGCCGCCGATGAAGATCAGGTCGTCGTCACCCTCGCGCAGCGTGAACACGCCAAACGGCCCGCTCAGGCTGAGCTCGTCGCCGACCTTCAGCTTGGTATCCAGGAAATGAGAGAACAGCCCGTCCGGGTAGATCTTGATGACGAACTCCAGCTGCCCGCTGTCGCGGCTGGAGGTGTTCGCCATCGAGAACGACCGGGTGGCGTCGGTGCCGGGGACAGCGATGTCCATGTACTGCCCCGGGAAGAACTTGACCTCGGCCGGCTCGATCAGCCGCAGCACCAGGTGCCGCAGATCATGCGTGACCGGGTCGTTAGCGACGACCTCGGCCCGCGCCTGCTGGATGGGCAGGCCGGACCTGATCATCTCCTCGTCGTAGTTGAGCAGCTCGATCGTGAGGTTCTCGTAGGCATGCGCGCGGCAGAGCAGCGTGTAGCCCTCGTCGAGCTCGTAGTCGGGCAGCGCGAAGGTCGAGTACCGGTCGAGCTCGATGTCCTCACCGTCGAGCACGAACGACTTGCAGGAGGCACACTGCCCCTCCTTGCAGCCGTGCATAAGCATGATTCCCTGCTCGGCGGCGGCACGCAGGATCGTCTGGCCCTCATCGACCTCGATCTCGATACCAACCGGCTCGAACCGGACGACATGCTTGTCGGCCATGACTCCCTCGCGGAGACGGACGTTAGAAAGGTGCGCAGGTTAGGGCGCAGGGTGGGCCGGACGGATAGGGATGGCAGGAGGGGGCCGCAAAGCCGGACATGCGGCCCTCCTCCGGTCCTGGTGCCTGGCTCCTGCTCAGGCGTCTGCGGGCGCAGGCCGTCCGGCCGGGCCCTGCCGGTTGTAGTCAGCCTTGAAGGCCTCGCGCTCTTCCGGCGTCATCTCGTTGAGTATCACGTTCGGGCTCAGCACCGGACCCATGCGGCGCAGGTGGTCCAGCGTCCACATCTTCTTCGGGTCCAAGTTCAGATGCGGCTGCGCGGTCATGGTCTTGCCGTCGTCACGCACGTAGCCCATGTCGGACACGACGTCCGCCCAGTTCCAGCCGTGGTACAGGGTCTCCCATTCACGGGCCCCGATCAGCTGGCCCATGTTCGGGGTCTCCCGGCCCTGGAAGGTGGGCCGGAACGCGACCGCGTCGGTCCACCGGCACTCCTCGTGGCAGTACGTGCGCCACTGGCCGTCGACCTGGTCGACCACCATGTCCTCGCGGACCAGGCACGGCACCATGCAGGTCCAGCAGCGGTGCGGGTACACGTAGTCCACGCTCTCGGCCACGATCGGGTGATGCCCGTTCGGGATCGAGAGCCGGTTGTAGTTCTCCCACCACTTGCCGTACCGGTCATACCAGCCCGGGTACTTGTACTCGAACCACTCGAAGTCCTCGTCGGTCATCGGGTCGATCCGCCAGTAGTTCGCCAGCCATCCGGTGGCGAAGAACTGGGCTACCTCATGCACGTAGCCCTTGTTCCAGATCTGGTTCCACGCCTCCTCGATGAGGTCGTGCGGGATGACCAGGCCGTACTTCTCCAGCGGGACCAGATAGCTGCGGTAGTAGTCGTCGTAGATCCACCGCCGCCACATCTCGGCGTAGCTCTCCCGGTCCTTGCGGCGGTCCTTGGTCCCGTACTCGATGAACGTGCCGATGGCCGCGTCCACCACCCGGTGGTTGTTCCACCAGGCGTAGCGCAGGTCACGCTCGAGCAGCTGGTGGTTGCTCTCATCAGCGAGCGCCATCAGCAGCGTCGCGTAGCCGTTGCTGATGTGCCGGGACTCATCGGACTGCACCGAGTGGAACACCGTTGGCAGCAGGTAGTCGCCGTTTGCCGCGGCTTCCGCGGGCATGGCCACGAACAATGTGTTCGTGAACGCCGTCTCGGCCACGATCGTCAGGTAGATGCTCGCCGCGGTAATCGCGTCACCGGTGATGAAGCCCTCGGCGAACTGCCGGCCGATCGTCCCGCAGTAGTCGTTCTGGAAGTTGCGGAGGCTGTTGTTGAAGCCAGCCGGGTCGATGTAGTTGTTCATGTACAGGCGCTTGAGGTTCTGCTGGATCGTCGAGTGCCTCACCTCGTCGATCATCTGGATCGCCTGGCCGTTGTGCAGTTCCGGGTTGGGCACGGTGCGGAACAGCAGCGGCATCGCCCGCGCCGCCGAGATCTCGGGCAGCGGGATGATGGACAGGAACAGCTTCTGCCACTCCAGCCACCGCTCCTGCACCTGGCGGAACATGTTGCCCCGGATGGCGCCGTCGGAGGCGCCGTAGACCCGGTGATCCTTCTCTTCCTGCATCGGGAAGTACGACCGCAGGACCTGCTTGAGCGGGTCCTTCTTGGCCGCCTTCTGGAAGGTGTAGTCGGTTCCGTACTGCGACACGGGCTCGTGATACTGCGGCTCCCAGGCCAGCTCCTGGATCTTCTGGTGGGCCTTAGCCACGCTTTGGCGACTCATCGTCACCCCTTTCGCTTCACGCGGGCCGACCTTCTCGCACGGCCGAAAGTCCCTGTGAGTCGCATCACACCTCGGTTCAGGGGGAATGCGTCTCTCAACATGAGACAGACCCCGGCCTGCCTGCGGCGCTGAGACCGAGCCAGGAAGCGAGGCCGGCGCGTCAGCTGTCGCCGAAGAACGCCGTCCTGATCTCGCTGAGATGCTCCCTGACGTCCTGGGCTATCTTCAGGTTCCCCTCGGCCGCCGGCTGGATCCCCAGTGCCCGGAGCAGTTCCGCCGCCGGGGCGCCGGGGTCGCCCGCCTCCCCGAGGACGGGGTGCAGGCCCTGTTCAGCGAGATGCTCGAACACCAGATTGACGATGCTCCAGGGGTTGAAGGTCTCGCGAGCGGGCTCATCTGGCCGGTCCATCGGTCACCTCCTGGTCACGACATCACCTTCCCCAGCCGGGGCATCACATTGCGCCACCAGAAAATCGGCGGTCTCAACATGAGACAGGTTTCGGTGATGTGGTGCTTAATTTGTAGGTACGACACACATACACCTGGTGATGCCCGCGGGCCCAACCCGCCGCCCGCGAGAGGATCCCGGGGGGCAGGAGGGGTCATGCCGCCTTCAGCGCGCCCGCCGGCCTTAACTGATGGCGAACGGCTGGCGGAGACCAGGGAGCGCTTCCTCACCGCCGAGTCCGTCGACCCACATCAGGTGCGCGACACGATCCTGGCCTCGTGGTGGCGCTCCAGGCGATGGAACGTGGCGGCCGACCACATCGACATCGCCTACACCGGCGATCCTGACCTGGACACCCCGCTGACCCGCAGTGCCCTGCCCGTGCTCCGGCACCTGCGCGAGCACCTGGAGGGCCAGCCGATCAGCGTCATCCTCACCGACGCGGCAGGCGTGGTGCTCAGCCGGCTCGGCGCGGATCATGAGCTCGACCGGCACCTGGACAGCGTCCAGCTCGCCCCGGGGTTCAGCTACGCCGAGGAGTCCGTCGGCACCAACGGCATCGGCACGGCGCTGGAGGGTGGCCGGCCCATGCACGTCTTCGGCCACGAGCACTACGCCGAGAACCTGGAGGACCTCGCCTGCGCCGGGGTGCCCATCCGGCACCCGATCTCCGGCATAACGCTCGGCGCCGTGGACCTGACCTGCTGGCGCAAGTACGCCGATCCGCTGCTGATCACGCTGGCCAAGACCACGGCCGACCAGATCACCCAGGCGCTGCTCACCGACAGCAACGCACGCGAGTTCGAGCTGCTGCAGGAGTACCTGCGGGCGTGCCGGCACAGCGCCGGCATCGTGCTGGCGCTCAACCACGACGTGGTCATGATGAACGAGCACGCCCGGCAGGTGCTCGACCCCGCCGACCAGGCCGTGCTGCTCGGGCAGGCCACCGAGAGCCTGGCCGGCCGTCAGTCCGGTGCGGTGCTGGTCGAGCTGCCCACCGGGGCCAAGGCGCGGATGTACTGCCGGCCGCTGCGCGGCGATGACCGGCTGGCCGGCGGCGTGGTGCACGTGAAGCTGGTCGATGCCGGGGTCCGGGCCGCGGCCGAGCCCGTGCAGGCCCGGATGGTCCTGCCCAGCCTGGTCGGTTCCGGCTCGCTCTGGCTGCGCGGCTGCCACCAGGTGGAATCGGTCTACGACTCCGGCGAGTGGCTGGCCCTGCAGGGCGAGCCCGGGGTCGGCAAGCTGGCGGTGGTCCGCGCGGTGCACCAGCGCCGGAACCCGGCCGGCCGCTTCCATGTGCTCGACGCGGCCGATGCCACCGACCAGGACTGGCAGGTGACCGTGCGCCGGGAGCTGCTCGACGGCACGGGGGCGCTGGTCATCCGGCACGTCGACCGGCTGAACGCCCGGCGGCTGCACGCCCTGTCGGCTGCCCTGCAGGAAACCAAGGCCGCCGAGCGCGCGGATGAGCCATGGGTCGCGGTCACCCTGGGCCACGGCCCGGTGAGCAAGGACGTGAGCCAGCTGCTGCGGTTCTTCCCCAGCTCCGTGAAGCTGCCCCCGCTCCGGCATCACATCGACGACCTGCACGACCTCGTGCCGTTCCTGCTCGCGAAGCTCAATCACTACCCACGGCTGGTCTGCTCGCCCGAGGCGATGCAGATCCTGCTGCGGTCAAGCTGGCCGGGCAACACCGAGCAGCTCTGGCAGGTGCTCCGGCGGGTGGCCCAGCACCGCCGCACCGGGACGATCCAGCCAGCCGACCTGCCGCCCGAGTGCTGGACGGTCAGCCGCAGGCTGCTCAGCCCGCTGGAGTCGATGGAGCGCGACGCGATCGTGCAGAGCCTGCAGGATCACAAGGGCAACAAGGTGAAGGCCGCCGAGTCGCTCGGGATGTCCCGGGCGACGATCTACCGCAAGATCCACGAATACGGCATAGTGACCCCGTCCGCCTGATCTTCAGCGCGGTGTTAGCGCTGGTCCGCCCCGGGTCGGCTCAAACTGAGAATCGCTGCGCACGGCTCCTGTTGTACGAAGACCTTGCAGGGCCGCACATGCCGTGGGGCTCCTGTGCGTTGCCGACGAGAGGAGCCGTAATGACCGCCCTCGATGCCACCGCTGATGAATCCCCCCATCCCCCGGCGGACGAAGCCGCTGCCGCACCGGCGGCCGTGACCGGGCCGCTGGCGGGCGATCCGGCCATGCTGGGCCTGCCGACCTTCATCGCGGGGTCCGTAGCGCTCGGCCTGGGGTTGGTCGGCGTCGTGCCGGCCGGCGTCCTGGGCGCTCCCGTGGCCATCATCCTGGCCTCCACCTCCGTGGGCCTGCTCCTGGCCGCGATCTGGAGCGTGGCCATCGGCCAGAGCGCCGTGGCGAGCATCTTTGGCATCTTCGGCACCTTCTGGCTGAGTTACGGCGTGCTGGTGCTCGGCCTGGACCACAACTGGTTCGCCATCCCCGCCCTCGCGGCGCTCGCCACCGTGAAACTGTTCCTGCTCACCTGGCTGATCATTATCGTGATGCTCACCGTGGCGACGCTGCGGCTGCCGCTGGCCTTCACGGTGGTGTTCGTGCTCGTCGACCTGGCCCTGCTGCTGCTGTATCTCGCCTTTAACGGGGCTTCGGCGGCCGGCGTGCCGTCAGGCGGCCTGCTGAAGACCGCCGGCTACGTCGTGCTGGTGTTCGCCGCGGTCGGCGTGTACCTCTTCTACGGCGCGGCCTCCGTGGCCACCGGGGGCAAGCCGGTCCAGCTGGGCAGGCCGATTCTGCACGGCTGACCGCGCACGCGCGCTCAGCACCAAGCGGCCGGCGCTGGCCGCAGCCATGCGGTCAGCGCTGCTCGGCGGCCAGACGCAGGCCGAACGCGATAAGCGCGGCGCCGGTCACGGCGTCGGGCGCGCGGCGGACCTGGGCGCTTCCGGACAGCTAAACTGACCACGCTGATCAGGGGTGGGGTCGTTGCTGGCGTGGGTCCGGGAGCGAGAATCAGATGGAGCAGCAGCGGCAGGCCGTGCACCGCACGATTCTCGTCGTGGACGTCGAGGGCTTCGGGGACCAGCGGCGCACCAACCAGCACCGGCTCGTGGTCCGTGACGGCATGTACCGCGCCTTGCAGCAGGCCTTCGCGAGCGCGGGTGTCCCCTGGGACGCGTGCTATCAGGAGAGCTGCGGCGACGGCGTGTTCGTCCTGATCCCGGCGGAGGTGCCCAAGGGCGCGTTCGTGGCGTCCGTGCCGCGTGAGCTGGCCACCGCGCTCCGGGAGCACAACGCGGAGCACGCCCCCGGGGAACGGATCCGGCTCCGGATGGCGCTCCATGCGGGTGAGGTGTACTACGACGAGCACGGGGTCACCGCCGCCTCGATCAACCTGGCCTTCCGGCTGCTGGACGCGGCCCCGCTCAAGGCCGCGCTGGCGGGATCCCCCGGGACGCTGGCGCTGATCACCTCGTCCTGGTTCTTCGACGAGGTGGTCCGGCACAGCCCGGCCGGTGACGCCGCCACCTACCGGCCCATCTCGGTCACGGTCAAGGAGACCACCGCCGTCGCCTGGATCTGCCTGCCGGATCACCCCTACCCGCCGGACACCGCGGTCCTGGACGGCGCACCGGCCAGGCTGGCTGCTGCGACGCCCCCGGCCGCGGACGCGGACGCGCCGGGCCCGGCGGGCTCCTCTGCCCGGCCCGGCCCGGCCGGGCCGCCCGGCGCCCCCGCTGCGCTGGTGCCGAACCAGCTGCCGGCCCGCATGCCGCACTTCGTGGGCCGCCGTGACGAGATGGATGCGCTCACCCGTCTGCTGGGTGAGGCCGTCCCTGACGACGGCACCACCACGGTCCTGGCGGTCGACGGGCCCGGCGGCGTCGGCAAGACCGCCCTGGCCGTGCGCTGGGCCAGCGAGATCGCCGGCCGGTTTCCCGGCGGCCAGCTGTACGTGAACCTGCGCGGCTTCGATCCGTCGGGCGCACCCATGGCGCCGGCCGACGTGATCAGGGGCTTCCTCGACGCCCTCAGCGTGCCCGCCGAGCAGATTCCCGCTGGCGTGGCGGCGCAGGCGCAGCTGTACCGGAGCCTGCTGGCCGGGACACGGATGCTGGTGCTGCTGGACAACGCCAGGGACGCCGATCAGGTGCGCCCGCTGCTGCCTGGCGCGAGGGGCACGGCGGTCCTGGTCACCAGCCGGCGCCGCCTGGTCGACCTCGAGGAGGCGGTGCCGCTGACGCTGGGCACGCTGCCAGCCGGCGAGGCCGAGCAGCTGTTCATCCGGCTGGATCCCGCGTCGGCGCGGGAGCCGGAGGCCGTGAGCGAGGTCGTGCGGCACTGCGGGTACCTGCCGCTGGCCGTCAGGCTCCTGGCCGGCCGGCTGCGCCATCATCCGTCCTGGACGGTCACCGACCTGATCGGGGCGCTGGCGGAGACCCAGAACGAGCTGGAGGAGATCCACGCCGGGAGCCTGACCATGGCCGCCGCCTTCGAGCTCTCCTACGCGGATATCCCGGCCGACCAGCAGCGGATGTTCCGGGGGCTCGGGCTGCACCCGGGCCAGGACATCGACGCCCGGGCCGCCGCCGCCCTGGACAGCTTCGACCTGGCGGGGACCCGGCGGCTGCTCGATGAGCTGTACGACAACCACCTGATCGAGGAGACGGCCCGGGGCCGCTACGGCCTGCACGACCTGCTCCGCGCCTACGCCCGCACGCTCGCCGCGGCCGACGAGGCGGCCGACCGCACGGCGCGCACCGGCCGCCTGCTCGGCTACTACCTGGCCGCGGCGCAGGCCGCCGACCGGCACCTGGCCCTGCACGCCGACGCCGCGGCGCCCGACGGTGATCCCTCCGGCATCGTCCCGAAGCTGGCCACCTGGGACCAGGCGCTGGCCTGGATGCAGGCCGAGCGCCTGAACCTGCAAGCCTGCGTGGAGTTCGCCGCGGCCACGGCCGGCCTGCCGAAGCCGCCGGGATCGCCGCCGCGATGGGCACGTTCCTCTACGACGCCGGGTACTGGGACCAGGCGCTGGCCATCCACCGGGTGGCCGCCGCCGCGGCCGCGACGGCCGGGGACCCGGCCGGCCAGGCCCGGGCACTGATCAACCTCGGCGCCGCGCAGCGGCTGACCGATGACTACCCGGCCGCGATCGGCACCCTCACCCGGGCCCTCGGGCTGGCCCAGGAGACCGGAGATCAGCGCAGCCAGGCCCAGGCACTGATCAACCTCGGCGCGGCGCAGTACATGACCGATGACAGCCCGGCCGCGACCCACGCCTACCGCGACGCGCTTGAGAAGTTCCGCGGGCTCGGCGACCGGCCCGGGCAGGCCATCGCGCTCTGCTATCTCGGCGGCGTGCAGTACGAGAGTGGTGACTACCCGGCCGCGGCCGGGACCCTCGCCCAGGCGCTCAGCCTCTACCGCGACCTCGGAGACCGGCTCGGCCAGATGAACACGCTGCTGTGGACCGGCGCCCTGCAGCGCGTGACCGGTGACTACCTGGCCGCGACCGGCAGCCTCAGCCGGGCGCTGGAGCTGTCCCGGAGCCTCGGCAACCGGCTCGGCGAGGCCAACGCCCTGCACTACCTGGGCGCCGTGCGCGGCGCGACCGGCGACCACGTGGCGGCGGCCAGTGATCTGCTCCTGGCCCTTGACCTGTTCCGCGGCCTGGGTGACCGCCAGGGCGAGGCCAACGCGCTGTGCTATCTCGGGGACGTCCAGGTGCAGGCCGGTGAGTACGACGCCGCGGCCGGCAGTCTGACCCGGGCGCTGCGGGAGTCCCGCCAGGTCGGCGACCGGCTGGCCCAGGCCGAGGCGCTCACCGGTCTCGGCAGGCTGTACCTCGCGTCGGCCGGCCCGGGCCAGGCCAGCGCCAGCTTCACCGAGGCGCTCGACGTCGCCACCGCGCTGCAGAGCCCGCTGCACCAGGCCCGGGCGCTTGACGGCCTCGGGCACTGCCTGGCCCGCAGCGGCGATGTGGCGGCCGCCACCAGTAACTTCCGCCAGGCGCTGGAGATCTACCGGCGGCTTCGCGTTCCGGAAGCTGCTGAGGTGACGGCCGCCCTGGCCAGCCTGCACAGCCACGATTTATCGGTGGCCCCGGTCTCCCGCTCCGGTGGGATGATCGCCGGGGATGAGTGGCGCACACAGACTGACGGTGCCCGATCCGGTCACGGCGGTGGCGGCGAGGCCGGTGCGCGAAGCCTGGGAGAACGAGGTCGGCGGCCGCACCTTCGAGATCGGCGCGGGCGCCGACCGGTGCTTCGTGAAGTGGACGCCGGTGACCAGCGGCATCGACCTGGATGCCGAGGTGGCCCGGCTGGCCTGGGCCGTGTCTTACACCGTGGTGCCGCGGGTGATCGGCCAGGGCGCCGACGGGGCTGGGTCGTGGATCGTCACCACCGCGCTGCCCGGCCAGAACGCGGTCACGGACAGGTGGCGGGCCGAGCCCGCCACGGCGGTGGCCGCGATCGGCGCGGGCCTGCGCGCGATGCACGAGACCATGCCGGTGCCGGACTGCCCGTTCTCGTGGGCCGCCGGGGACCGGCTCGGCGAGGCGCGCCGCCGCGCCGCCGCACGACTCCTCGACCCGGATGGCTGGCATCCGGTGCACCAGGGGCTCGGGGTGGACCAGGCGCTCGGCCTGCTCGCCGACATCCCGGCCGTCGACCGGCTGGTCGTCTGCCACGGTGACGCCTGCGCGCCCAACACCCTGATCACCGAGGACGGCCGGTGGTCGGGTCACGTCGACCTGGGCGACCTCGGCGTGGCGGACCGGTGGGCCGACCTCGCGATCGCCACCTGGAGCCTGGCCTGGAACTACGGACCCGGGTGGGACGGCCTGCTGCTCGACGCCTACGGGGTCGCGCCCGATCCTGGCCGCACCCGGTACTACCGGCTGCTCTGGGATCTCGGCCCCTGACCGTGACCACGGCCCTGACCGTGGCCACGGGCCTAGGTTTCACGTGACGGGACAGATCTGGCCGTATGCGGTCATACTGGCACGTATGGAGATCACGGGCCTCGGCTGGTGCGGCACGCGGACAGAGCGCGCCAGCGAACTGGCGCACTTCTATGAACATGTGCTCGGCCTCACGCTGGTCCTCGCCGAGCCGGACTTCTGGGTCTTCGAGCTCCCCGACGGCCGCCATGTAGAGGTCTTCGGCAGCGGCTACGCCGGCCGGGAGCACTTCGACACGGGGCCGGTGGTCGGCTTCGCCGCCCGGGACCTGCCGGCCGCCGTGGCCGAGCTGCAGGCGTCCGGCGTGGAGCTGCTGGGCGAGGCCGGGCCGACCTGGCAGCACTTCCGCGGGCCCGACGGCAACGTCTACGAGCTCGTGGCCAGCTGACTAGCCCGTATAGTCGCGCCGTGGCGCGGTCTCGCTTCGTGGTGCAGCTGCATGACGCCACGACGCTCCATTTCGACCTGCGGATCCAGGTCGGCGGCGTGCTCCGCTCGTGGGCGGTGCCCAAGGGGCCGTCGCTTGATCCCGCGGTGCGGCGCCTGGCGGTGCCGGTCGAGGACCACACCCTGTCCGCCGGTGACTTCGAGGGCGTGCACGAAGGGCAGGCCCGCGGCACCGGCGCGGTGATCATCTGGGACGAGGGCCCGGCCGAGATCATCCGCGACGAGCCCGGGCACCTGTCGGTCGTCCTGCAGGGCAGCAAGCTCACCGGCGGGTTCGCCCTGACCAGGACCGGAGAGCACCGCTGGATCCTGGTCAAGACGCGCGACGAGCACGTGCGGCCCGGCTCGGACATCGTGGCCGACCAGCCCGCCAGCGTGCGCACGGGCCGGACCTGGAAGGACCTGGCCGCGGACTGAGGCCCCGGGTCCGGCCCTCAGGCGGCGTGCCCGCCTAGCGCGATAGCGGCGGGACGCGGCCGGCGGCCGCCTGCCCGATCACATGCTCGCGGAACAGCTCGGCGGCGGGCAGCAGGCGCCGTTCCGCCGACCAGGTCAGGCAGATCTCCCGTACCGCCCCGGGGTCCGGGATCTCGCCGTAGAGCACCGGCCCGTCCGCCGACTCCGGCGCCCCGGCCCGCGGCGCCGGGAGGATGGCGACCCCGAGGCCCGCCGCCACGAAACCGCGGACGGCCGACAGGTCGTCGCCCTCAAAGATGACGGTGGGGCGGAACCCGGCCTGCTCGCAGAGGTCATCGGTGAGCTTCCGCAGCGCGAACGTCGGCCGCAGGCCCACGAACGGCTCCTCGGCCACGTCCGCCAGGTGGATCTCCGGCTGCCCGGCCAGCCTGTGGTCACGGGGCAGGGCCAGGCGCAGCGGCTCGAGCGCGAGCGGCCTGGTGTGCAGGGACGGGTGGCGGCGCCGGAGCGTGCCGATCTCGAGGTCGGCCTGGCCGTCGTCGAGCGCCGGGGCGTGCAGCTCGTCCCTGACCTGGGTCAGCGCGAAGCGGACGCCCGGATGCGCGGCCCGGAAGCTGCGCACGAAATCCGGGATCAGCCAGGTGCCCAGCGACTGCTGGAAGGCGAGCGTCACCGTGCCGCTGTCGGGATCGATGAGCTCGCCGACGGCGGCGATCCCGTCGTCAAGCTGGTGCAGCAGCGCGTCAACGTGCCGCTTGAAGACCACACCCGCGTGCGTCATGCGCAGGATGCGGCCGGACCGGCGCAGCAGCGGCGTGCCGACCTCGGCCTCCAGACGCGCCAGCGCACGCGAGACACCGGGCTGGGTGACCGCGGCCAGCTCGCTGACCTCGGTCACCGTCACCCCGTCCGCGACCTGCTGGAACCAGCGCAGCGCGTCCGTGTCCATATCCATGACTGTAGCTCATGGATTTATGCCTTTACAGTCATTGGACGCATGGTTTGCGGCCCGGCAGACTAGGGAGCGACCGGAAAACGACTGTTCCAAAACCCAAGGAGGATCATGAAGACCGAGACGTACGCACTGCGGCCGCTCATGGCTGACGTCCGGGACGGATACCGGGGCATGCGTGCGATTCGCACCTCACTCAAGTCCTCGAAGCGCGAGGTCAGGCGCGTGGCGCGGGCCGAGCGCAAGGCCCTCAGGCACGACCTGGCCAGCTACACATCCCCGCGCGACCTGGACGATCTTGAGGCCATCCTCGCGCGCCACAGCGAGCACGAGACCGCGGACATCCGCCGCCTGATCGCCGGGCGCCGCTAGGCGTCAGCCCGGGCTGGCCAGGTCCTCGTCGAGGATCGCCGCCCGTCGAGCTCCGGGCTAGTCCCGGGGCTTGACGTACCCGAAAAACCCGCGGCGCTTGATGAGCTCGGCGACTTCAGTGGGGACCATGCCTTCCCAGGAGTCGTCGTCCGCGGCGATCCTCCGCAGCACGTCGCGGCTGAAGATCGACAGGCACTCGGGCCGGTAGTTGGCGAGGTGGACGAAGCTGCCCCGGCCCGCGAGGTAGTCGTACAGCGGCTGCAGCTCCGGCTGGACCTTGATGTCGTCCACGGTCTTGAGCTCGTCATCCGCCGAGGGCTGCAGCGGGTACACGTACAGCTTCAGCTCGTTCTTGAACAGCCGCCCGAAGCTCTCCAGGATCCCTCCGGGCAGCTGGGTATGGTTCCTCTCGTCGAACAGGTCGATCAGGCTCGGCACCCCCATGACGATGCCGATCCGCTCCCTGGTCCGCTCGGCGATGTAGGCGGCCAGCCGGTAGTAGTCGAAGTAGTCGCTGATCATCACCGTCATGCCGCACGCCGCGAGCAGCTCGGCGCGGGCCAGGAAGTCGCGCCGGTCCACGTCGGCGGCCCCGCCCGCGAGCAGGTTGCGCATGGTGATCTCGGTGAGCATCAGCACCGGCTTGCCCGCGACCTCCGGGTCCTCCCCGAACTTGGCCCGCGCGGTCTCCAGCATGTCGAGGTTCACGTACGTCGGCGGCCGGAAGCTGCCCCGCTCCACCAGGACCGCCTTCTTCCGCAGGACCTCGCTCGGCTGCAGCACCTCGCGGTCGGGGCCGAACATCGCCACGCCGCTGAGCCCGAGCTGCACGAGCTTGAGCGCCATCAGCCGGTTGTCCACGCCGCGGAACTCGATGCCGCGGAACTCGATCATGTCGATCTCGATGCGGCCCGTGGTCAGCCGGTCGAGCAGGCTCTCGATGAGCTTGTCCGGCTCGTGGTGGTGGAAGAACGCCCCGTACAGCAGGTTCACGCCGACCACGCCGAGCGCCTCCTGCTGCGCGAACGCCTCGATATCCAGCATCCGCACGTGCATGACGATCTGGCTCGGCTCATCGTGCGGCTGGGCCTGGAACTTCACGCCCATCCAGCCGTGGCATTCGTTGCTGCCCTGGTAGCTGCGCGCCACGACCGTGTCCGCGAACGCGAAGAAGCAGTTGTCGTCGCCGCGCTCGTCGGTCCAGCCGCTCGACGTTGAGCTGGAACTCGTGGTCGAGCATGCCCTGGAGCCGCCCGGCGGAGACGTACCGGTCCGCCTTGCCGTACACCGCGTCGCTGACCGCCATGTCATAGGCGGAGATCGACTTGGCGACGGTGCCGGCCGCGCCCCCGACCCGGAAGAACCAGCGGACGACCTCCTGGCCGGCCCGATCTCGGCGACCGTTCCGTACCAGCGCGGATCGAGATTGATCCGCAGGGCTTTTTGATGCGTATCGGCTTCATGGGTGCCGGCCAAGAGCTCGGTCATCCATCCCCCTGCCTGGTCACCCGGCCCGCTGCCGCCTGCCAGGGTGCCGGCCCGACTCGCCATTCCAACGCAGGGATTGTACTAATTTCGCCTGGTCAGCCGCCAGGCACATTAAGTGCATATTGCGTAACGAAGTAATTCCCCCCTCGCCGTCGTCCGGCGGGCCGCCGTCCGGCGGGCCGCCGCCGGGCTGGCCGTTCGTGGTAGCCGGCCACGAGATCCTCCAGGCGCGTCCTGGTCCGGATCACCGGCTGGCGGATCCGGCGCTCCCGGCGGCCGGCCCGGGCGAGCTTGCCCGGCTTGCCCTGGTACCGCCACCGGGCCCAGGGCGAGTGCGGCCGGGCCAGCCGCAGCGCGCCGACGAAGAACAGGACCGGCAGGAACAGCCCGAACAGCCCCGTCCAGATCTTGCCCTTCAGCAGGGTGACCGCGGCGAAGCCGAACAGCAGCACCAGCGTGACCGCCAGGCTGGCCAGGTTCTGGCCGCTCCCCGGCAGGCGCTGGAAGGCCGCCACGTCCTGGACCCCGGCCGGGGTGACGCCGAGCAGCAGCAGCGCGGTGATCCCGGCCGCGATGAACACCGCGTCGATCGACACCCGGCCCGCGCTGGTCCAGTACACGTCGCGCAGGTGCAGGATCAGCGCGAACTCGTCGAGCACCAGCGCCGTGCCCACGCCGAACAGCGCCGCGGCCCCGGCCCGCCAGCCCACCGCATGCGCGGGCGCGGCGATCCCCGCCACCCCGGCGACCACCATGAAAATGACCCCGAACACCATGTGGTGGAGGTGCGTACTGCCACTCGTGACGTTTCCCGGCCACCACCGCACCTGGGCCCGGATCAGCCGCACGGAAACCCGGATGAAAGCGAAGCTGGCCAGGAAGGCGACGAAGAAGCAGAACAGCGGAAGCCGCCCGGTATGCACGATCTGCCCCGTAAACCAGCCGGACATGCGGCCCTACCCGCCACGCCTCATCTCTGTGACCTGCTCCGCGCCCGGCCTGGTCAAACTCCCGGGATGTCCACGGTCAGTGTCCCTTCCCGCCAGTCGGGCAGACGTGCCGTTACGCTGCCGCCGGGGCTGACCAGGGCCGCGAGACCGGGGAAGTCCTCGTCGGCGGTCGAGCCTGCCTGGCCGACGCCACGCTGCCCCGGTGCGTGTCAGCAGCCGTGGACGGTGCCCGCGCCGGGGACCGAGTTCTGCCCGGGCGGCGGCACCAGGTTCAGCTGCGCTGGGGCCACGATCTTCGCGGGCACCGCGCTGATGTGCGGCGCGCCGGGCGTGAACGGGTCCGGGGGCTGGCGGTAGGTGTCCAGATAGCACCCCACCAGGGCCGCGAGGGTCTGCTGCCCGCCCTGGTTCGGGTGGAACGAGCCGCCGTTCACCGGGTTGGGGAAGTTCAGGTACGGCTTCACCGAGTTCGTGAACTGGCCGCTGGCCCCGCACGGCTCGTGCCCGTCCCAGATCGCCACCGGCGACAGGTACTCGATGCCCACGGCCGCCGCCTCCTCGTAGATGCGGCTGTTGAACTCGTCCTGCAGCATCCGGATGCCGGTCCGCTCGTGCGCGCTCAGCCGGTCCAGGATGCTCGAGCACTCCGGGGGCACGAACGGGAAGCCCGGGCCCGGCCGGGTCGGGAACAGGTACGGGTAGCCGATGACGACGATGCGGGCGTTCGGGAAGTCCTGCCGCAGGATGCGGAACAGCGTCGCGTCCTGCTTGCCGATCTGCACGATCGTGGCCGGGCCCCACTCGCTCAGCAGCTTGCCCGGCGGGATGGGCACGGCCGTGGCCTCGTGGACCCCGGGCGGCGGGAACGGCTTGTCCAGGCAGTTGCCGGACACGAGGCACGTCATCACGACCTTGGAGAAGATCGCGTTGTTCCCGCCGATGGTCAGGGTGACGAGCCCGACCGAGGGATCGACCTTCCCGGTGATCTGCGGCGGGACGAACCCGCCGATCCGCTGCGTCGGCCCCAGGATCTGGCCCTCCAGCGCCCCGGAGCACGCGGTGAAGGAGAGGGTCGCCTGGGGGTCCTGCTTCCGCAGCAGCGTCAGCAGCAGGTCCGGATAGGCGTAGCTGACCGACCGGTCGCACTTGGTCACCGCGGTGCCCGCGGCGAACGGGGGCAGGCCCTCTCCGGCCGAATACGAATCTCCCAGGGCCACGTAATTGCCCTGAATGCCGGTAATAGCCGCAGGCAGCGAATGGCCCGGCGGCGAGTCGTTGTTTTCGGTCCAGGCCGAGACGCCCAGATAGCCGATGGCGATGATCACCCCGAGGCCCGCGCCGAGCAGAACCGTTAACGGAGTGAACATGCGCCAGGTCTCATCGCCCGGCTCATCACGCTGCGGCCACAATCCCGCCTTGGACGTCTCGCCCGGCGCGAACGGCCGGTGGGGCAGGACCGTCAGCAGCGCGGGCCACGCCCAGCAGGCCCCGCCCGCCATGGCGATCAGCGCGACGGTGAGATAGATCCAGCGGGCGGCGCCCCCGGAATCCGAGCTGAACAGCCACCAGGCGAACCCGGCATCCACCGCCACCAGGCCGGCCAGCGCGACGTACATGATGACGTGATCGGGCCTGTGGAAGCGGCTCCAGGTGGGATGCCGGTGCTCGATGACGGCACCGCCGGCGAGCGCGCCCAGGCTCACGTTGGTCACGATGACGAAGGAGAAACCGAGCACGGCCACGATCGTGGTCCCGGTCAGCGGCGGCTTGCCCAGCGCCGCCCAGAACACCACGTCGAACAGGACGACCGCGGAGAGCGCCAGAAAGATAAGGTGGCGCGGCCGCCATTCCGGTTTCCTGGTCTGGCTACCCGTCTCGGTTTCAGGTGCGGTGCTGACCATCGTCCCCCCATTACCCCGCGGGCGCGGCTGGCCCTTCCTGCTCAGACAGAGGCAGGAACCGCGCACTTAATACACACTCCGTGCAACTCGATCAGCGCGCGCATGACGGGAAGACAGCCGGGCGGATCAAGGACGTGGCCCGGCAGCTCAGCTGCCTGCGCCGGGCCCGGGCTGGGTCTCGGCGAGGCCGCCGGCGTAGAAGCGCCGGGCGGCCTCGAGCAGCTCGTCCAGCGGCGGCCACCACGGGCCGTGCTGCAGCGACGTGAGCGTGTCCACCAGCCGTGACGCCCGGCCCGGCCCGTCGGTGACGCCGGCCACGGCGACGGCCACCCGGCGCGGGCGCACGGCGCGCAGCGGGCCCAGGTACAGATCAGGGCCGGCCGTGCTGCCCTGGGCTGGGGCCACGACGAGGTAGTAATCAGGCAGCTCGAACCGGTTACCGCGCCAGGCGGCCAGCGCCTCCGCGGCCTGCTGCTCGAATCCGGCGGCCCCGCCAGGCCCGGCCGACATATCCCACATCGCCCGCCACTCCGCGGCCACCCCGGCCAGCGGGTCCTCGGGCACGATCACGTACATCGACTGCCGCCGCGCTGCCTCCCGGAGGGCCAGGGCCCCGGCCTCCCAGCCCGGCCGCTGCTCGGCGGCCGCAGGCTCCTCCGCGGACGGCCCGCCGGTCCCGGCGCCGGGTGCGCGGGCGACAGAGATGCCGGGTGACGTGCGGAGCGCGGCCAGCAGCCCGTTACCTACGGCGCCGACCAGGACCACCACGGTAGAAGACTCGCGACGCATCGGCCTGATCCTATGGCGTCAGCTGCGGCTGGCGGTGACCAGCCAGGCGGCGGCCTGGACCCATACGCCGTCGGCGCGCTGGCGGGCCGCGTAGTCGTCGG
This sequence comes from uncultured Actinomycetota bacterium, assembly GCA_963739645.1. Classification (GTDB taxonomy): domain Bacteria; phylum Actinomycetota; class Actinomycetes; order Streptosporangiales; family Streptosporangiaceae; genus JASHPR01. The sequence goes on along the minus strand of CAVUBM010000015.1, from coordinate 61,544 downwards.
CGACGGTGGCCAGCGCCCGCTCGGTCAGCCCCTGGTCCCCGAGCTGATCCGCCAGGACGCGGACCATGCGCATGTCGCGGACATAGGCCATCACGTCGGCGAGGTCGGACCCCATCCAGGCCGGCTGGCTGAGCCCGTCGATTCGGATGCCGGTCCAGCCGGCTCCGCTCAGCATCTCCTCGATCCGGCGCGGATCGGCGAACAGGTCCCAGCCGGGCAGGTCCGGCAGCTGCGTCCAGGGCGCGAACGCGCGCAGCACGATGCCGAACAGGTCGTTGCTCATCTCGTCCTGCCAGCACAGGAACGCCAGCCGGCCGCGCGGCCGCAGCGCGGCGGCGATGTTCGCGAACGCCGCGGCCGGGTCGTCAAAGAACATCACGCCGAAGCTGCTGATCATGACGTCATAGAAATCCCTGGACAGCGGGTAGACCTGCGCGTCGGCTTGCACGAAGCCGACGTTCGGCAGGCCGGCCTGGGCCGCGAGCCCGCGCGCGACGTCCAGCATCGGGCCGGACAGGTCCACCCCCAGGGCGCTGCCGTCACCCGGCTCGCCCGCCGCCTGCGCCGCCGCGATCGTGGTCTCGCCGCAGCCGCAGCCCACGTCCAGCACACGGTCACCCGGTGAGATCGCCGCGGCGTCGAACAGGCGCCAGACCAGGCGCTGGTGTCCGGCCAGGTGACGCTCGCGGTTGGCGATCCAGTGGCGCCCGCCGACGCCGTTCCACCGCTCCGCCTGCGCTGCGTTGGCGCAGCCGTCCATGTCGGCCACGCCGGATAGTACCGTGCGGGAGTGACCTGGTCGAAATATGGCGAGTTCCTGATATTCGCGGTCGTGCTGATCCTCATTCCGGGGCCGGACTTCGCGGTGGTGACCAAGAACACCATCGCTGGCGGCCGCCGCCGGGGCCGATGGGCGGCGCTGGGCGTGGCGTCGTCCAACTTCGTGCAGGGAACCGCCGCAGCCTGCGGCCTCGGGGCCGTGATCGTCCGCGCCCAGCCCGTCTTCGAGGCCATCAAGTGGGCCGGCGTCGCCTACCTGGCCTACCTGGGCGCCCAGGCGATCCGGTCGGCGGTCCGCGGCCGTTACGCGCCGATCGACGGCGACGACCAGGATGCGGGCGGCAGGGGCTTCACCGGCTGGCGTCAGGGATTCCTCTCCAATATCACCAACCCCAAGGTGCTGGTGTTCTACCTGGCCGTGCTTCCGCAGTTTCTCAGCCCGGGCGTCGCCATCGGGTGGCTGCTGGCGCTCGCCTGGAGCCATGCCGTGCTGGGCCTCGGCTACCTGTTCGTGCTCACGGCCGGGATCCACGGCGCCCGCAGCCTCCTGCTGCGCCGGAAGGTCCGCCGCAGCCTGGACGCCACCACCGGCGCGGTGCTCGTCGGTTTCAGCGCCCGGCTGGCCACCGAGCACGTCTGACGGCCGGGTCCATCTGGTCCCTGGGGTCAGGCCGTCCGGGCTGCGGCATCGAGCAGAGCCCTGGTCAGGACCGGCCTGACCTCGACTCCCTCGTCCGCCAGGCCGGTGCCGCCGGGCCGGGAGCGGTCGATCGCACAGACCACCGTGGTCACCGTGGCCCCGAGGCCGCGCAGCGCCCTGGCCGCCCCGGCCACCGCGCCGCCTGTGGTGATCACGTCTTCGACCAGCAGGACGTTGCGGCCTGCCGGGTCGGCGCCCTCGGCGAGCCGGGCGGTGCCGTAGGTCTTGGCCTGTTTCCGCACGAACAGCGCTGGGATGCCGGTGACCTGGCTGAGCACCGTGGCCAGCGGGACGCCGCCGAGTTCCAGGCCGCCGAGCAGTTCGGTCCCCGGGGGAACCAGCACCGTCATGTCGCTGACCACCCGGCGCAACAGCACCGGATCAGATTCGAAGAGGTACTTGTCGAAGTACTCGGAGCTGGTCTGGCCGGAACGCAGCGTGAACGTGCCCCGCAGGCGGCATCGCGCCACAAGGTCACGCGCCAGATTGGTGAGATCACTGGCAGTCACGAGACGATCATGCCAGACGACTCCCGTGGCACCAGAGAACGTCGGCCTCACCAGGGTGAGGTCTGTATCGGTTGCCCGTAACACGTGGACTGCCGGAGGTCAGCCGTGCAAGACTGCCCAGATCGGTTGTCGAGCCAGCCGCGATGCCGAGCTGGTCCCCGCCAGGTCCCCCCCGGATCGCGGCTCATCGTCGGAGGGGAACTGATATGGCCTACGGAGAGCGTTTGTCGCCGGCCCTGGCCGGGCCGTCCATCGTGGAGACCTGCTGGCTGTGCGGCACCCGCCAGCCCGCGGATCACATGGTGCCTGACGGTGGCAGCGCCTGCAGCGACGTTCGCTGGTACTGCATGGACACGCACGGATGCACGGAACGCTGGACCGCGCGCTGGGCCAATCCGCCCAGCATCCGGCCGGGCACCGGCGCGAACACACGGGCGCGAGCCAGGCAGTTAGCTGAGCCTGAGGACACCCAGGCCGCAGAGGTATGACGGCCAGCCGCGATAGGCCTGCCGTCCTGTCACGCAACTAGCTAGTGCCGGGAGTTCGAGTCAGCCCGGGCCCACGCCTGGGACGCGGCCTGACCCGAGCCCGCAGGCTACCGAACCCCGGTAGCTCATCGGACAGGCCCTCGACGTGACCGGACGCACTCACCCGAGGACCTTCCCGGTTTCCGCCAGGCCGTGACGACGCCGGCCCGCCGCCACGCGGGGACCCGCCCGTGGTCAGCCGCCCGTGGTCAGCCCGACGGTGTCGCACAGCGCGTCGATGGCACCCAGGTACGCGTGCGCAGGCGGGGTCGCATAGCCGATGACCAGCGCCGCGGGCACGTCCGGCCGCGGATCATGACGGTAGAAGCTCAGCGTCTGGATGGCCAGCCCGGCTCGCGCGGCCCGGGTCCTGAGGCCAGGCTCGTCCTCGGCCCGCAGACCGTCCAGTTCGGCCACGGCGTGCAGTCCGGCCGCGATGCCGGTCACGGTGATGCCGGACGTGCGCTCGGCCAGGGCCGTCAGCAGCTGGTCACGCCGGCGCCGGTAGCGCAGCCGGGACCGGCGGACGTGGCGGTCATAGCCGCCGGAGGTGATGAACTCGTCCAGCGTGAGCTGTTCCAGCAGGCCGGTGTACCCGTCGCTGAGCCGCTTGGCCTCGACGACCGGGTCGAGCAGGCGGAGCGGAACCACCAGCCAGGCCAGGCCGAGCGCTGGCACCAGGCTCTTGCTCGCGGTGCCCGCGTAGGCCACCAGGTCCGGGGCGAGGCCCTGGAGCGCGCCGATCGGCTTGCGGTCGTAGCGGAACTCACCGTCGTAGTCGTCCTCGATGATCAGGCCGCCGCGCGCCCTGGCCCATTCCAGCACGGCGGCCCGCCGGCGCGCGGCGAGCGGCACGCCGAGCGGGAACTGGTGCGAGGGGGTGAGCAGCGCCGCGTCGCAGTCGCCGAATTCGTCCACCCGCGCGCCTGCGCCGTCCACGGTCACCGGCCGGGTGGTGAGCCCGGCTGCGCGCACCAGCTCGCGATGCAGGCTGAGGCCGTGCGACTCGACCGCCAGCGTGCGCGCGCCATCGCGGCGCAGCGTGCCGGCGAGCAGGCTCAGCGCCTGCACGAACCCGGAGCAGATCACGACCTGGTCCGGCGTGGCGCGCACGCCCCTGACCCGGGCCAGGTAGGCGGCCAGCGTCTCGCGCAGGCCCAGGTGCCCGCGCGGATCGGGGTAGCCGAACAGGCCGTTCGGCGCCGCGGCCATGGCCCGGCGGGCCGCGGACAGCCAGGCGGTGCGCGGGAACCCGGCCAGGTCCGGGGTGCCGGGGGTGAGGTTGTAGCGCAGCCGGGTGCCGGACGGCGGCTGCGGCACGGACGACGGTCTGGCCTGCGGCCGAGCGCGCTCGGCGACCCGCGTGCCGGAGCCCTGGCGGGCGGTCAGCCAGCCCTCGGCGACCAGCTGGCCGTAGGCGTCGGCCACGGTGTTGCGGGCCAGCCCGAGCTCGGCGGACAGCGCCCGCGACGACGGCAGCGGCGTCCCGGCCGCCAGCCGGCCGCCGCGGACCGCGTCCCGCAGCGCGTTCTCCACGGCCGCGCGGCCCCGGGCCCCGCGCAGGTCGAGGAGGAGATCAACTCCAGGATTGGCCCATGATTCCTGCATAGAGCTGGACCATACTCCTGGGCCTTCTGGCGGTTAGCGTGGCGGTATGACGACAACACAGAGCATCCAGCGAATGGACCTGAAGTCACTGGCGCCGCGCGTCTACAAGGCGATGATCGCCCTCGACGCGGCCGCGGGCGAAGGCCTCGAGCCTGCGCTGAAGGAACTGGTCCGCGTCCGCGCCTCGCAGCTCAACGGCTGTGTGTACTGCATCGACATGCACAGCACCGACGCCAGGACCGGCGGCGAGACCGAGCAGCGGCTGTACGCCCTGCCCGCGTGGCCCGAGGCGCCGTACTACACCGAGCGCGAGCGCGCGGCCCTGGCCCTGACCGACGCCATGACGCTGCTGAGCGAGACCCACGTCCCCGACGACGTGTACGACCACGCGGCGAAGCATTTCGGCCAGCCGGAGCTGGCCCAGCTCATCAGCCTGGTGCTGGCCATCAACGCGTGGAACCGCATCGGCGTGACCACCCGCCTGGAGCCGGGGACCTGACCGGCGGTCACGCCGCGTCGTGCAGCACCAGACCCAGGGTGAACCGCTGCCCCGAGCGGATGACCGACACCCCGTGCCGGACCGGCGCGGCCGACCAGCCGCGCCGGGACGGCACCGGCCGGTCCCGCGTGGTGAACACCAGCCCGTGCCCCTGCGGGATCAGCGTCGACGGTCCCGCGGGACTGGGCCCGGGGCCGCTGCTCGAGCAGCAGGAACTCGCCGCCGGTGTGGTCGCCGCCGGGGCGGCTCAGGTTGACCACGACCTGCAGCGGGAACACGAGGTCGCCGTACAGGTCACGGTGCAGCGCGTTCCAGTCGTTCTCCCGGTACCGCAGCAGGATCGCCGTTGACTTGGCCTGCCCGGCCGCGTGGCACATGTCCAGCCACTCGTCGAGTGTGTCGGGCCACGGGGCGGGCCGGCCGAGCTTGCCGTACCAGTCCCGGGCGATCGGCAGCAGCCGCGGGTAGAGCGCCTGCTTGAGCTGCTCGACCGGCTCCGGGTAGGGCCGCGCGAAGTAGCGGTACTCCCCCTCGCCGAAGCGGTACGTGCCCATGGTGATCGTCGACCGGAACAGCTCGCCGTGTGTCGTACAGCCCGGCGATCTGCTCGCACTCCGGCGCGGTCAGCAGCTGCGGCGTGAGCCCGCACCCCAGGGCGTTGATCTCGCCGGTGATGCGGTCCCAGTCGCCGGCCTCGACGCGGTCCCGCCACGGGCTCGCCGTGGCGGGCGTCCTGGTCGTGGTGGTCATGCGGCCTCCAGGTTCAGCAGCATCCGCTTGGCCTCGGGCCCGCCGAGGTACGCCCCGATCGAGCCGTCGGCGTGGATCACCCGGTGGCACGGGACCACCACGGGCAGGGGGTTGGTCCTGCAGGCCGTGCCGACCGCGCGGAACGCCCGGGGGCTGCCCGCCGCGGCCGCGACCACGGCGTAGCTGGCCGTCCGGCCGTACGCCGATGTCGGTCAGGCAGCCGAGCACGACCCGGCGGAACCCCGCGGACAGGCTGAAGTCCAGCGGCAGGTCGAACTCCCGGCGCGGCGCCGGCGAAGTACTCGTCGAGCTCGCGGGCCGCCGGATCCAGCCGCGTCGGAGCGTTCAGGATCCGCGGGCTGAGCCGGGTGGCGAGCGTTTCCAGCACCTGGTCGTGGTCCTCGGACGCCCAGGCCACCCGGACCAGTCCCCGGCCGGTCGCGGCCAGCAGCAGCGTGCCCGCCGGGGTGTCGAGCGTGCGGTACGCCACGTCGAGCACGCCGTCGGCCGCCGCGCTGGCGGCCAGCCGGTCGTGCAGCGTGCGCAGCTGCGCGTCGGTGACGCCGGGCAGGGTCTCGAGCAGATCCCTCGCCTCTGGCTCGTGGTTGGTCATCATCGGGCCTCTCCTTCTGCTGTGGCCCCGGCGTAGGTCTTGCGCAGTCTGGCGATGCCGTCAGCCGCCGATCTGCGGGCCGCGTCGGCCCTGCCGCCGATGACGGCGGCGACGTCGGCGTACGGCATCCCGGCCAGGTAGTGATAGGCGACCGCCTCCCGCTGCTTGCGCGGCAGCGTGGCCAGCGCGGCCTGCAGGTCGAGGTCACGGCCGTCCGCCCGGTGCGCTGACGGCCGCTGCGGGACGTCGGCGACCGGCAGCGCGCGGCGCGCCGCGGCCCGGGTGACGTCGATCGCCTTGTGGTGCGCGATCGCACCAGCCAGGCCTCGACGTTCGCGTCGGCGGGCAGCCCCGGGTACGCCCTGAGGGCGGCCAGGAACGTCTCCGACCACGCGTCATCGGCGTCGCCCGCGCCGAGCACGGCCCGGCACACCCGCAGCACCATCGCGCCATGCTGGGCGACCACGGCCTCGAACGGCGGTTTGCCTGTCACGTGATGTAGACGCTCCTGACCGGCGGGACGTGAGGTGCCCGCTCAGAAAAGCTTCGCGGACCGCGCCGCGGACGGCTGCTCGAGCTCCAGCAGGAACCTCTTGCGGGCCAGCCCGCCAGCGTAGCCGGTGAGCTTGCCGTCCTTGCCGACCACACGGTGGCAGGGCACGATCACGCTCAGCGGGTTGCGGCCCACCGCGGCCCCGACGTCCTTGGCCAGGACCTGGCCGTGCCGCTCGCTGGCCAGCTCGCGGGCCAGGTCGCCGTAGGTGGTGGTCTGCCCGTACGGAATCCGGTCGATCAGGTCCCAGACCCGGCGCTGGAACTCATCGCCCCGCGCGTCGAGCGGCAGGTCGAACCGCTCGCGGTCGCCCGCGAAGTACTCGCTCAGCTGGCGCTTGACGTCGCCGAAGCCGGTGTCGTCGCGGGCACCGAAGGTGGCCTGGTCCGGCCGGTACCAGTGGTGCGGGAAGTAGACCCCGGTCAGCGCGGTCGTCGTCGGCCACCAGGGTGAGCTCGCCGATCGGCGAGGCGACGGTGGTGAATCTCGCGGGCATTGTGGTCTCCATTTCAGCAGCGTCGCCCGGTAGACGCCCGGGGCCGGCCGAATCGTGAGGTCCGGGAGGTCGCGGCCAGGCCCCCGCGGCCGTCAGCTCGCGAGGTGCTGGCCGAAGAAGCCGAAGACCTTGGCCCAGCCGTCCATCGCCGCCTCGGGCCGGTACATCGGTGTGTGGTAGTAGAAGAACCCGTGCCCGGCGCCGTCGTAGCGGTGGAACTCATACTCCTTGCCGTGCCGCTTCAGCTCGGCCTCGTGCTGGTTCACCTGCTCCGGCGTGGGGTGCTGGTCGTCGTTGCCGAACAGCCCGAGCAGCGGCGCGGACAAGCCCTCGGTCAGGTCGATCGGCGCCACCGGGTGGGCCTCGTCGAGCGCCTCCTTCGGCATGACCACGCCCCCGCCCCACAGGTCGGCGACCGCGCCGAACCCGGCCGTCCGGGACGCGGTGAGCAGCGCGTGCCGCCCGCCCGAGCAGGTGCCGATGATGCCCACCTTGCCGTTGCTACCGGGCTGGGCGCGAAGCCAGGCGAGCGCGGCCGCGCCGTCCGCCACCACGGCGTCGTCGCGCACCCCGCCCGACGACCGGGCCTTGGCCGCGATGTCGTCGGGGCTGCCGTGCCCGAAGCGGCAGTACAGGTCCGGGCAGATCACGTGGTACCCGTGCCGCGCGAGGCGCTCGCAGAACTCCCGGTAGAACTCGTCCCAGCCGGGCATGTGGTGCACGGCCACGACCCCGGGCACCGGCCCGTCGCTGTCCGGCCGGGCCACGTAGGCGTGAATCTCATCCCCGTTGCCCCCGGGAAAGGCGATCACTTCGGCCGTGATACCCGCACGGTCGTCAGTGCTGAACGAATTCCACATAGCCATCCCTTCGCTCCGCTCCCGGCAGCGTTCCTACCGTAACGAAACGGCCGCTCCTGCGCGGTCGCTGCCCCGGGATGGGGTGAACCTACCGGTGTCTATCGGTCAGCCGCGACGCGGGGTGAATCGCTCCCGGAACAGGATCCACAGCGCTTCAACGCCATCGCGCCAGGTGAGCTTCTTTCCCGCTTCGCGGCTTCGCGCCTTATAGCTGATCGGCACCTCATAGGGCCGTATCCCCCGCCGCAGCAGCTTTCCCGTGACCTCGGCTTCCATGCCGAACCCGGTCTCGCGGATGTTCAGGTCGCGGTAGAGCCCGGCGGGCATCAGCTTGAAGCAGGTCTCCAGGTCGCTGATGTAGCAGTTGAAGAGCACGTTCGCGAACGTGGTCACGCCTTTGTTGCCCAGGACGTAGGTGTAGGAGTAGGCGTTGTGGCTGCCGAACGTCCTGGTGCCGTAGACCACCTCGGCATCGCCCGCGATCACGGGTGTCAGCAGCGACGGGATCTCGGCGGGCGCGTACTCGAGGTCCGCGTCGCACATGATCACGTAGTCGCCCGAGGCGGCGGCCGCCGCGGTTCGTATCGCCGCGCCCTTGCCCCGGTTACGCTCGTGCATGTGGACGCTGACCCTGGGGTCCCCGAGCGACCGGTACAGGTCCCTGGTGCCGTCCGTGCTGCCGTCGTCGACCACGACGAGCTCGACCTCGCACGGAAAGGTCACGTTGAGCACATCCTTCACCGCGGAGGCCAAGGTATCCCGCTCGTTGTATACCGGCATAAGTATGGAAAGTTTCACGGTGAGCAAGCTTACGGGAGACCACGGGAGCGGCAAATCGTATAGATTGCGGCCGGGTGGATTTGGCACACGGGGTGCCAGCGTCAGCCAAAAGGGGATTCTGTGGGCTGGAACGGGACGCAAAGATCGTTGCGAAACCGAAGTTTCTGCACCTAAGCGGATCCTGGTGACCGGGGGTTCGGGATTTATTGGCTCGCACTTGAGCAAGACTTTGCTATCTCTTGGTAACGACGTTCTCGTTGTGGATAACTTTTATTCAAGCAGCCGCCATAACGTTCTCGAGTTGCTCGGCGAGCCCGGCTTCGAGCTCATACGCCACGACGTGACGTTCCCGCTCTACGTCGAGGTCGACCAGATCTACCACCTCGCCTGCCCGGCCTCGCCGGTCTTCTACCAGCGGGACCCGGTGCAGACCACCAAGACGTGCGTGCACGGGTCGATCAACATGCTCGGGCTGGCCAAGCGGCTGCGCGTGCCGATCCTGCTCGCCTCGACCTCTGAGGTCTACGGCGACCCCGCCATGCACCCGCAGTCCGAGTCGTACTGGGGCAACGTGAATCCCATCGGCCTGCGGTCCTGCTACGACGAGGGCAAGCGGTGCGCGGAGACGCTGTTCTTCGACTACCACCGCCAGCATGCGCTCCCGGTCAAGGTGGCCAGGATCTTCAACACCTACGGCCCCAACATGCTGGCCAACGACGGCCGCGTGGTGTCGGCCTTCATCGTCGCGGCGCTGCGCGGCGAGCCGGTCACCATCTTCGGCGACGGCTCGCAGACCAGGTCGTTCTGTTATGTCGACGACCTGGTTCAGGGACTGATCGCGCTCATGAACTCGCCGGAGGAGGTCACCGGCCCGGTCAACCTCGGCAATCCCTGCGAGTACACGATGACCGAGCTCGCCGCCAAGGTGCTGGCGCTGGCCGGCGGCGGCTCCCCGGTCGAGCACCGCCCGCTCCCTTCCGACGACCCGGTCCGGCGCAAGCCCGACATCAGCCGGGCCCGGGAGCTGCTGGGCTGGGAGCCGGCCGTCCCGCTCGATGAGGGGCTCGAGCGGACCGTCGCGTACTTCCGGCACGCCCTGCCCGGCTCAGACACGACCGCCAGCGTCCGCCCGTCCTGCCCCCCGGTCGCCGCCCGCCGCTAGCCGCCTCACCCTGGCGACCCGCCCACCGACACCACGCCCTGCCTGCCCTGGCGACCCGCCCACCGGCACCACGCCCTGCCTGCCCTGTCCCTGATCTGCTTTGCTTGACAGCAGGAGGTTGACGGGTGGATACGGCGTTCGTGCTCGGCGGCGGGGGCATTCTCGGTGCTCACGAGGTCGGCATGCTCCGGGCGCTGGCGGAGGCCGGCATCAAGCCGGACCTGGTCGTGGGCACGTCGGTGGGCGCCATCAACGGCGCGTTCGTGGCCGCCGACCCGGTGGGCGCGGCCGCGCTGCTCGGCCAGATGTGGCAGGGCGACGCGCTGCGCCAGGCGTTCAGCGAGAACCTCTGGGCCCGAGCGGCGCGGCTGGCGCGCTCCGGCACGCACCTGCATTCCATCGAGCCGCTGCGCCAGCTGCTGGCCAGCTCGCTGCCCGTCGCTGACTTCGCCGACCTGGGACTGCCCTTTCATTGCGTGGCGGCCAGCATCGAGCACGCCACCGCCCGCTGGTTCAGCAGCGGGCCGATCGTGCCCGCGGTGCTGGCCTCGTGCGCCGTGCCCGGGTTGCTGCCGCCGGTCGAGGTCGATGGCGAGCACTACTTCGACGGCGGCCTGGTGCATTCGATCCCGGTCGGGCGGGCGGTCGCCCTGGGTGCGCGGACCGTGTACATCCTGCAGGTCGGGCGGATCGAGAGCGAGCTGACCGTGCCCCGCCGGCCCTGGGAGGTCGGCCTGGTCGCCTTCGAGATCGCCCGCCGGCACCGGTTCCACGAGGAGATGTCGACTTTGCCCGACGACGTCCGCGTGCATGTCCTGCCCGCGGGCACAGACGGGCGGCCGCCTGATCTTTCGCAGCTCAGGTACCGCGACAAGACTAAGGTCAGTGCGAGTATCGAGCGTGCGTACCGGGCGTCCGCGAGCTATCTCGCCACGCTGGCCGGGGCCTGACCCCGGGCACCGAGGAACCAGGAGCGGGGATGCTCCCACCGAGGCTGATCCGGCGGCTGGTGCTGGCGCCGCTCGCCGTCGTCATCGCGCTTGCCGTCGTCGTGCTGTCCCCGCTGCTCGCCCTGCTGATCCTCGGCTTCGAGCTGCTCAGGCGGGTGCGGCCCAGCCGCAGGCGGGGTCTGCGGCTGCTCAACTTCGCGGTCATCTGGCTCACCGCCGAAACCGCCGCGCTGTTCATGTGCCTGGGCCTGTGGATCGCGAGCGGGTTCGGCGGGCGGCTGCGCACCGAGCCCTTCCACGAGCCGGCACTACGCGCTCATGCACTGGTACCTCGACCGGATCTACCGCGCGGCGACCAGCATGTTCCGGCTGCGGATCGAGGTCGACGAACCCGAGCTCACCGCCGAGGAGCAGGCGGCCAGGCTGGCCCGCCCGGTGATCGTGCTCAGCCGCCACGCCGGGCCCGGCGACTCCTTCCTGCTCGTGCACCAGCTGCTCAGCGTGTACGGGCGCCGGCCGCGCATCGTCATGAAGGCGGCCATGCAGCTCGATCCCGGCGTGGACGTCGTGACCAACCGCCTGCCCAACGTGTTCATCCAGCCCGGGCGCGTGGGCGAGCAGATATTCACCGAGCAGATCGAGCGCCTGGCCAGCGGGCTCGACCAGACCGGTGCGCTGGTGATCTTCCCGGAGGGCGGCAACTGGACGCCCGGCCGGTGGCAGCGCGGCATCAGGCGGCTGGAACGGCTGGGCCGTCGCGACCTGGCCGCCCGGGCCATCCAGATGCCCAACGTCCTTCCCCCCCGGCCCGGCGGCGCGCTGGCGGCCATCGCGGCCTGCCCCGAGGCCGACGTGATCTTCGTGGCGCACGCCGGGCTCGACCGCCTCGTCAGCGTGCGCGATGTGTGGCGGAGCCTGCCGATGGACCAGGTCATCCGCGCGAAATGGTGGCGCGTTCCTGCCCCGCAGGTGCCGCGCTCGGCCGGCCATGAAGCACAGGTCCAGTGGCTCTATGACTGGTGGCAGTGCATTGACGGCTGGATCTCAGAAAACCGGCCCGGTGATGCCGAAACGCCGCCATTGTCACCGGAGCGCCCGGCTCGGTAATAATTCCCGGGGAGAACCGCCATTGCCCATGGACTCCGCCGTCCACCGAACAATTACTGCACTGCCGTTAAGACCAGGCCGCAAAACTAGGCCCGCTATGGTGAAAGGAAAGCCAGCCCCCACGAGATAAAGATCGGTTCGTGTCTGCACCTCACCGGGACGCCTCCTTTGCAACTGATGTGGTGACTATCGGCGGGTGCGGCGCCGCTGACCTGCCCCGGCCGGCCCCTGCGGGCTGGTGTAGAACAAGTTCATGGCCGCCGCGATCTCGTTCGCCGAGAAGCCGACGCTGGAGGGCGGGCTGGTGGTGCTGCGGCCGGTGCGCACGGCCGACGCCGCCGCGCTGCATGCCATCCACGATGAGACCATCCGGCTCACCGGCAGTCACCGCAGGTACACCCTGCGGGAGCTCGAAGCCTGGTACGGCACCCGGGCTGGTCATGATGACCGGCTGGACCTGGCCATCGTCGAGCGGGCCACCGGCGGCTGGGCCGGCGAGGTGGTGCTGAACGACCTCGACACCGACAACCGCTCCTGCGCCTTCCGGATCCTGCTGGCCGGACCCGAGTACTACGGCCGCGGCCTCGGCACCGAGGCGACCCGGCTGGTGCTGGCGCACGCGTTCGAGAGGGTCGGCGTGCACCGGATCGAGCTGGTGGTGTTCTCGTTCAACCCGAGGGCGCGCCGCGTGTACGAGAAGGCCGGCTTCGTGGCCGAGGGCACGAGACGGCAGGCGCTGCGCTGGGAGGGCGAGTGGGTCGACGCCCAGGTGATGGGGATCCTCGCCGAGGAATGGTCGCGGCACCGCGGCCACCCCGAGTCACGCTCCACCCCCTAGGAGGGCTCCATGTCGCTGAGCGACTTCCCGCGCCATCCGCTCCTGTTCGGCCCCAGCCCGGTCCATCCGCTGGGGCGGCTGTCCGCCCGGCTCGGCGGCGCGCGCATCTGGGCCAAGCGGGATGACTGCAACTCCGGGCTCGCGTTCGGCGGGAACAAGACCCGCAAGCTCGCCCTATGCGATCCCGGCCGGCGCCTCCGATCACCGGCTCGGCGGTCTCGGCTTCGCGAACTGGGCCTACGAGGTGCAGCAGCAGGAGGACGAGCTCGGGATCTTCTTCGACACCATCATCGTCTGCAGCGTGACCGGCTCGACCCAGGCCGGAATGATCGCCGGATTCGCCGGCCAGGACCGGCCACGGCGGGTGATCGGCGTTGACGCGTCGGCCAAGCTCAACGAGACCCGCGCCCAGGTCGAGAAGATCGCCCGCAACACCGCCGCGCTCATCGGCCTCGGCCGGGAGCTGCGCGACGACGAGATCACCGTCCTGCCGGGCTGGGCGGGCGACTACTACGGCATCCCGGTGTCATCCACGCTCGACGCGATCCGGCTGACCGCCAGCCTCGAAGGCGTCATCCTCGACCCGGTCTACGAGGGCAAGTCCATGGCCGGATTGCTCGACCTGGTCCGCACCGGCGAGATCGGACCGGACTCGACCGTGCTCTACGCCCATCTCGGCGGCCAGCCCGCGCTCAACGCCTACAGCGCCCTGTTCCGTTAGCAGAGCCGTCGACACCGCGCACTGACGCCCGGCTAGGAGCCGGCTTCGGTGCTCGCTTCCGCTGGGTCGGCAGGGTCGGGCACGGCGCCGGAGACGGTCCAGTACTTGGCGCGCCTGGGCCGGACGAAGGCGAAGTAGTAGATCAGGGCCGCGGCGAAGATGCACGCGGTGACCACGAGGTCGGAGTGCTTCTGCTGGGTGAGGGCGATCACCACGCCGGCCAGGGCGAGGATCGGCGGGATCGGCCAGAACGGCATGCGGGACGGCCGGGCAAGATGCTTCTGGCGGACACGGCTCACCAGCGCCGAGACCGCGATCAGCCCGTACAGCACCACGATCAGCACCGCTGTGAACGTCACGACCGTCACGAGCGACGCCTGGAAGCAGAGGATGGTCGCCAGGGTGCCCACGATGAGCGTGGCCACCCAGGGCGCACCCCGCTTGTGCTCGACCTTCGCGATCCACGAGCTCACCGGTTCCGGCCAGGCGAAGTCCCGCCCGCTGGCCCAGACGATGCGGGAGAACTGCAGGGTAATGGCGACCGAGGCATTGAAGATCGCGATGAGCCCGCCAATGGTGATGAGGGTGACGAACGTATGCCCGAACGCCTCGCCGGCGACCTCGGTCATCGGCGTCCCTGAATTGAGGAAGGCGGCCAGGTTGTGCGCGCCGAAGACCACGCCGATGAACGGCACGATCTCGAAGAAGATCCCGATGCACGCCGCGGTGACCACGGCCCGCCCCACCGCTGAGGCCGACCCGATGACCTCCTCGGCGAAGTTGATCCCGCTGTCGTAGCCGTTCACGGAGAACAGCGCGGTCGCGAGCGCGGCGACGATCGCGCTCGTGGCGACCGGGGACAGGCCGCCGCTGCCGTTCGAGACGACGGGATGGGTGAGGATCGACAGCGGCTGCTGCCAGTGCGAGAACCCCGCCACGCCCAGCGCCCCGACCACGATGAGCTCGATCGCCAGGAACACCCCGGTCAGCCACGCGTTGAGCTTGATCTGCAGCAGTGATGTCGCGGTGACCACGATCATCCCGAACCCGGCGATCAGGTTGGTCGGCAGGCTGGAATCCAGCGAGTGCACGTACGTGCCGATGCCGATGGCCACGCTCGCGGGCAGGAACACGGCCTGCCCCATGTAGTCGACCATCGCGACGAACCCGGTGGCCTTGCCCAGGACCCGGGTGACGATCGAGAACAGCCCGCCAGCCACCGGGAACATCGAGCCGAGCTCGCCCATGCACAGGGCCACGTTCACAGCGATGAAGCAGCCGATGATGTAGGCCCAGACCGAGCCCGTGCCCGCGACCGCGATCACGGCGGTCCCGACCACGAGCAGCGAAGCCGTGGGCGTGATATCGGAAAGGATCAGCGCGAGGTGGCCGAGTGAGTTGACGCCCCGCTGCAGTTCCTGCTTGTAGCCGAGCGACTCCAGGGCCTGCTGCGTCTGGGCTGTCTCGTCGCGAGCTGGATCGGTCATACCGCACCCCTTACGCTGGGTACACAAGCAGTACTAATGGCGCGTAAGCTACACCTACGATCGATTTCGGTCAATATCGGTGCTTGGCCGTCAATGGCGGGACAAGGAGCAACGATGAAAATCTTCGTCTCGGTTGACATGGAGGGCGTGTCCGCGATCACCGATCCGGAGGACGTGCTGCCCGGCGGCGCCGAATACGAGCGGGGCCGGGTCTTCATGACGGGCGACGCGAACGCGGCGGTCCTCGGCGCCTACGACGCCGGGGCCGAAGAGGTCCTGGTCAATGACTCGCACTGGATCATGCGCAATCTGCTGCTCGAGCAGCTGGACCCGCGGGCCCGCACGATCAAGGGCTTCCACAAGTCCATGTGCATGGTCCAGGGCCTGGACCCCTCCTTCGGCGGCGCGGTCTTCGTCGGCTACCATTCCTGCGCCGGCACCGAGGGCGGCGTGCTCAACCACACGCTGCTCGGCAAGGAGATCCAGAACGTCTACCTCAACGGCGAGCCCACCGGCGAGACCCGCCTGAACGCCGCCTACGCCGGGCATTTCGGCATCCCGGTGCTGCTCGTTGCGGGCGACTCCGCGGTCTGCGAGGAGGCGCGGCGCGTGCTGGGCGACGTGGAAACGGTCGCGGTCAAGGACGGCATCGACCGGTTCACCGCCAACTGCCTGCACCCGCAGGTGGCGCAGGAGCAGATCCGCGAGGCGACCGCCCGGGCCCTGCGCGACAGGAACCGGTTCACGCCCTACCGGCTCAGCCCGCCCTACGTCATCGGGATCGAGTGGAACTCCACCACGATCGCGGCCACGTGTGACCTCATCCCCGGAGTCAGGATGACCTCGCCCCGCTTCGTGGAGTACACGACCCGGGACTACCCGGAGGCCATGCGCGTGCTGGTGGCGATGCTCCTGCTCGGCCTGCAGGTCGGGCAGAAGGGAATCTATGGCTAGCGTCAGGCCTGCCGCCGGCTCCGGCCCGCTGGCGGCCACCGAGGCCGCGGACCAGGCCGAGCCGGGGAGCGCCCTGCGCGCGCTGCGGGAACAGCGCGTGCTGACGATCGCGTCGCTGGCCCGGCAGGTCGGGATCAGCGCCGCGGCGATCAGCCAGATCGAGTCGGGCACCGTTCAGCCCTCGGTGACCACGCTGCGCAAGCTCGCCGCCGCACTCGGGGTGCCGGTGTTCCGGTTCTTCCTGCCCGCTGACGCCGCCGCCGCGAGCCTCGTGCGCCGCGCCGAGCGCAAGACCCTCGGGCTGGCCCGCACCGGGGCGCGCTACGAGCTGCTGACCCCTTCCCTGCGGGGCCAGCTGGAGGTGATGGAGATCACCATCGATGCCGGCGAGGCGTCCGCGCCCGAGCGGATCAGCCACCCGGGCGAGGAATGCCTAGTGATCATCAAGGGGCACGGCGTGCTCGAGCTTGGCGATGACATCATCGACATGCGTACCGGCGACGCCGCAACCTTCCAGGCCAGCCTTCCGCACCGGCTCCGCAACACCGGCCAGCGCCCGCTCACCGCGCTGTCGGCCATTACGCCGCCGGCGTTCTGAGGCCTGCGGGCGCGGGCCTGCTCGGGCTGAGCGGCCGGTAGCGCAGCTCCGCTTTGTCCAAGCCGGGCCGGGGTGCGGGAGCCTAGCCTCGGGTCATGACCGACAAGAACATCCCGTCCATGCGGCCGCAGCCATTGATCACCGTCTCGGATGTGGAGCGCGCGAGCCGGTGGTACCAACAGGTGCTCGGCGCGTCCAGCGGCCACGGCGGCCCCGAGTATGAGCAGCTGCTGGTCGATGGCTGCCTGATCATGCAGCTGCACCACGAAGAGGTCGGGCATCATCACGGCACGATCGGGGAGCCCCGGGCAGCGCGGGCAACGGCGTGGCCCTATGGTTCGAGGCGTCGGACTTCGACGCGGCCGTGCGCCGCATCAGGAAGGCAGGGGCGCAGATCGTGACCGATGTTCACCTCAATCCCAGCGCCGGTCACCGGGAGATCTGGATCCGTGATCTCGATGGCTATCTCGTCGTCCTGGCCGAGCCCTACGCCGAACGGCCGGCCTGACCGATGAGGCTGACCGACTTCGACGCGCTGAGCTTCGACTGCTACGGAACCCTGATCGACTGGGAGGCCGGCCTCGCGGCGGTGCTCCGCCGGTGGGCCAGCGCGCGGGGACTGGACCTGGAGGCAGAGGCGCTGCTGGCCGCCTACTCCCGGCACGAGGAGGCGGCCGAGGCCGCGCACCCGCAGGAGCTCTATCCCGCGATCCTGGCCCGCAGCCTGCGGGAGCTCGGCCGCGAGCTCGGCGCGGAGGTCAGCGAGCCGGACGCGCAGGCGCTGGCGCACTCGGTGCCCGACTGGCCAGCCTTCCCTGACTCGCACGACGCGCTGGCCGCGCTGGCGCAGCGGTACCAGCTGATCATCCTGTCGAACGTGGACCGGGACTCCTTCGCCGCCAGCAACCGCCGCCTCGGGGTGACCTTCACCAGCGTCCTCACCGCCCAGGACATCGGCTCGTACAAGCCGTCGCCGGGTAACTTCGAGGCGCTCACCGCCGAGGCGCGCCGGCTGGGAGTCGGCCAGGGACGGCTGCTGCACGTGGCGCAGAGCCTGTTCCACGACCACGTCCCGGCCAAGCAGGCCGGCCTGCCCACGGTGTGGATCAACCGCCGGCACGACAGGCCGGGCTGGGGGGCGACCCCTGCGCCACCCGCGGGTGTCACCCCGGACTGGGAGTTCCCGTCCATGGCGGCGTTCGCCGGCGCCGTGGCCGCCGACTCGGCCGCGTCATGACCGGCCCCGGCCCGGACCCGGACGGGACCCGGGAGCACGCGTCCCGGGAGGCGGCGGACCGGCTCGCGGGGCTCGGTGACGAGTTCTTCGAGGTCGTGCACACCGACAACCCGTTCAACGCCACGCAGCTCGGTGTGTCCGGCTTCGACGCCCTGGTGCCCGATCCCAGCCGCGACGGCGCCGCGCGCACCGCGCAGCGGATCGCCGGGATCGAGCAGCGCCTCGGCGGCATCGACGCGGGCCTGCTCGGCGACGCCGACCGCACCAGCCACGCGGTCCTGGCCCACCTGGCCTGGGCCGCACGCTCGGATCTCGAGCACGGCCTGTGGGAGGCCAACGCGTCAGCGGGCGGCTACGTCTCGCCCCAGGCCATGGTGTTCCAGTCCGTCCCGACCGCGCTGCTCGACGACGCGGACGCGGTCGGCGACTACCTGCAGCGGCTGCGCCGCCTGGGCGGGTACTTCGACGCCGCCACCCGCCGCTACCTGGAGGCCAAGGGCGACGGCCGGGTTCCGACCGAGGTCGGAACCCGCCAGGCCATCGAGCAGATCGAGGGCCACCTGGCCAAGGACATCACCGCCGACGTGCTGGTCGCCGTGCGCCTGCCCGGTCAGGTCGATAAGGACGCGGCCCGCCGCGAGGCCGCCGCGATCGTGGACGGCGAGGTGCGGCCCGCGATGCGGCGGCTGCTGGCCTGCCTGCAGCAGGACCTGCTCCCGGCCGCGCGGCCGGATGACCGGGTCGGGATCCGGTTCGTGCCGGGCGGCGAGGACGGTTATCGCGCGGCCGTGCGGAAGCACACCACGACCGGCCTCACCCCGGAGGAGATCCACCAGATCGGTCTCGACTGCCTGGACGCGCTGCAGGCCGAGTGGGCCGAGCTGGGCGGGCGGGTGCTGGGCACCAGCGACGTCCCGGAGATCCTGGACCGGCTGCGGGAGGACCGCGCCCTCCGGTTCACCAGCTCGGCCGAGATCGTGCGCACGGTCACCGACGCGCTGCGGCGCGCCGAGGACGCCCGCGACGACTGGTTCCCGCCGTTCGACATCCCGGACTGCGTCATCGAGGAGATCGACCCGGTCGAGGCCGGCAACGCTCCCCTGGCCTACTACCGGCCGCCCGGCCGCGGGCGGGCTGCGCCCGGGCGCGCACTGCCTGCTGACCAGCAGCCCGCAGGACCGCTTCGTCTACGAGTACGAGGCGCTCTCCTTTCACGAGAGCACGCCCGGTCATCACCTGCAGCTCGCCTCGGCGCAGACGCTGGAGATGCCGGACTTCCGCCGCTTCCTGGACGCCGAGGTCTGCGGCTACTGCGAGGGCTGGGGCCTGTACTGCGAGCGGCTGGCCGACGAGATGGGCCTGTACACCTCGGACCTGCAGCGGCTGGGCATGCTGTCGTTCGACGCGCTGCGGGCCTGCCGGCTCGTGGTGGACACCGGCATGCACCACTTCGGCTGGTCCCGCGCCCAGGCCGTGGACTTCATGTGGCGCAACACGGCCACCACCCAGGCCAACGTCCGCAACGAGATCGACCGTTACATCGGCTGGCCCGGCCAGGCGCTGGCCTACATGATCGGCCGCCGTGAGATCCGGCGGCTCCGCGACCAGGCCGAGCGCCAGCTGGGCCCGCGGTTCGACATCCGGGCCTTCCACGGGGTCGTGCTGGGCAGCGGCGCCGTCCCGATGGGCGTGCTCGACCAGCTCGTGACCGCCTGGGCCGGCCGGGTCCCCGCGTGAGCGCCGGTCAGCCCGGGCCGGCCGCTCCACTGGCCGATCCCGTGTTATTCGGCCCCGCGCTGTCCTCGGGATCCGCGGTGTCCGGCACCGCGTCCCGCGCCAGCTCCAGGGCGCCGACCACGCCCGCCCGGTCGCCCAGGCCGGGCAGCACGATAAACCGCTCGAGCTCGTCCGGCTGGGTCAGCTCGGGGACCCGGAGATAGCCGGCCAGCAGGTCGCTCATGCGCTGGCGCGCCATCGGGAGCAGGGTGGGCTGATGGGCCACGCCGCCACCGATGATGATGCGCTGCGGCGACCCCACGCAGACCATGTTGACCAGGGCGAGGGCGAGGTACTCGGCCTCGAGCTCCCAGGGGCCGGGGTCGGCTATCTCCTGGCCGGGACGGCCCCACCGGCGCCGGATCGCCTCCCCGGAGGCGAGGCCCTCCAGGCAGTCGCCGTGAAACGGGCAGCTTCCGGCGAACGGGTCCCTGGACCGGTCGTGCGGGATGCGCATATGGCCGAACTCCGGGTGCAGCAGCCCGTGCAGGAGCTGGCCGTTGACCACGGCGCCGCCGCCGATCCCGGTGCCGACGGTGACGTAGAAGAACGTGTCCAGCCCGGTGGCCGCGCCCCAGCGCCACTCGCCGAGCGCGGCCGCGTTCACGTCCGTGTCCAGGGCCAGCGGCACCTCGATCTCGGCCCGCAGCGCCGAGACCAGGTCCAGGTCCCCCCAGCCGGGCTTGGGCGTGGTGGTGATCGTCCCCCACGTCGGCGAGGCCGGGCGGATGTCCAGCGGCCCGAACGCGCCCACGCCCATGGCGTCGATCGGGCCGTGCGCGGTGAAGAAGCGCGTGGCCCGGGAGATGGTCTCCTCGGGCCCCGTGGTGGGGAACGTCTCGGTCTCCGCGGGCAGGCCCACGCCGTCGGCGACCGCGCAGACCCACTTGGTGCCGCCCGCCTCGATGCCTCCGTACCTCATCCGCCGACCTCACCGCGGGTCCTGGAGATCATTCCCAGTACGATATCGGACCTCCCTGGCCCGGCCGTGGTGGCACGCCGCGCGGTCTCAGGTCTGACGTTGACGTCAAGGTCGGATAGGATCTCCCTGGCAGCGGGCAGATCATCGAAACCAGGTGGGGAGAGTTCATGCCAGCGGCAGGACCGGCACAGGCAGCGGCGCCTTTGGCCGCGGACGGCAAGAGCGACCATTACAAGTGGATTGCCCTGTCGAACACCACGCTCGGCATCTTGATGGTCACGATCAACCAGTCGATCTTGCTGATCTCGCTTCCGGCCCTGTTCCGGGGGATCAAGCTCAACCCGCTGGTGCCGTCCAACACCTCGTACTTTCTGTGGATCTTCCTCGGTTTCATGCTGGTCACCGCCGTGCTGGTGGTCAGCCTGGGCCGGGTCGGCGACATCTACGGCCGGGTCCGCATGTACAACCTGGGCTTCGCCGTCTTCACGTTCTTCTCGATCCTGCTGTCGGTGACGTGGCTCACCGGGCCGGCCGGAGCCCTGTGGATCATCATCATGCGGATCTTCCAGGGCGTCGGCGGCGCGTTCCTGTTCGCCAACTCGACCGCGATCCTGACCGACGCCTTCCCCGAGAACGAGCGCGGGAAGGCGATGGGGATCAACGGCATCGCGGCGGTGAGCGGCTCGTTCCTCGGCCTGATCCTGGGCGGCGTGCTGGCCCCGGTGAACTGGCGCCTGGTGTTCCTGGTGTCGGTTCCGTTCGGGCTGTTCGGCACGGTCTGGGCCTACCTCAAGCTCCGCGACAACGGGGTCCGCATCGCCGCCAAGATCGACTGGCTGGGCAACGCCCTGTTCGCGGTCGGGCTGATCTCCCTGCTGACCGGGATCGTGTACTCACTGCTGCCGTACGGTGGCCACCCCACCGGCTGGACCAATCCCCGGGTGCTGGCCGCCATCATCGGCGGGATCGTGATCCTCGTGGCGTTCACCTGGGTGGAGACCAAGGTGCCGCAGCCGATGTTCAAGCTGGGCCTGTTCAAGATCCGGGCGTTCACCGCCGGCAACATCGCCGGCCTGCTCGGCGCCCTCGGCCGGGGCGGTCTCCAGCTCATGCTGATCATCTGGCTGCAGGGGATCTGGCTGCCGCAGCACGGTCACAGCTTCGCCGAGACCCCGCTCTGGGCGGGCATCGCCATGATCCCGCTGACGATCGGGTTCCTGCTCACCGGGCCGTTGGCCGGTGTGCTGTCGGACCGCTGGGGGGCCCGGGTGCTGGCCACCGCTGGCCTGGTCGTCTCCATGATCTGCTTCCTGCTGCTCGACCTGCTGCCGATCAACTTCAGCTACGTCTGGTTCGCCGTGATCGTCTTCCTGTTCGCGGTGGGCATGGGACTGTTCTTCGCCCCCAACCAGGCCGCGGTCATGAACAGCCTGCCGCCCGATCAGCGCGGCGCAGGCGCCGGGATGCTCAACACCTTCCAGAACTCGGCCACCGTGCTGTCCATGGGCCTGTTCTTCACCATCGTCACCCTGGGGCTGGCCGCGCGCCTGCCGGCCCATCTGTACAAGGGACTGACCGCCGCCGGGGTTGAGCCCTCCGCGGCTCACCTGGTCGCCAGCGAGCCGCCGATCGGCAGCCTGTTCTCGGCCTTCCTCGGCTTCAACCCGATCAGGCAGCTGCTCGGCCCCACCGGGGCGCTGGAGAAGCTGTCCCCCCACCAGCTCGCCTACATCACCGGCCGGTCGTTCTTCCCGAACCTGATCTCGGAGCCGTTCGCCGGCGGCCTGCACCTGGCCTTCACCTTCGCCGCCGTCGCCACCCTCTTCGCCATCGTGGCCTCCGCGCTCCGCGGCAAGCGCTACTTCTACGCCCCGGCGCCGCTGGCCGAGGAGCTGGCCGAGGGCGCGGCCGACTCCGGCGCGGTGACCGGCCTCGACGAGGCGGCCGAGGTGGCCGAGCTCGAGGGTGACCGCCTCGGCGGTGCCAGCCGGGACGGCAACGGCAGGCTGGCCGGGGCGGGCAGCGAGGAACTGGACGCCTCGCGCGGGGGTGGCTGAACCGATGAATCCGACGCTCGGAATGAACGCCGCCGCGGCGGCCACCGACGACCAGCAGGCCGAGCACGGCGAACTGCTCGGCATCGGGGCCGCGGCGGCCCGGAGCGGCTGTTCCGAGCGCGCGCTGCGCTATTACCAGCAGCTAGGCCTCATGGTCCCGGCCAGCACCACGCCCGGCGGGATGCGGCGTTACTCCGAGGACGACCTGGCCCGGGTGGCCCGGATCCGCGAGCTGCAGACCCTGCTCGGGCTCAACCTGGACGAGATCGCGATCGTGCTGCGCCACGAGGACCGGATGGCGGAGATCCGCCGGGCCTATCACGACGAGCGCACCACCGACGATGAGCGCCGCGGGCTGGTCCGCGAGGGCCTGGCGCTGCAGGAGGGCCTGCGCACGACCGTCGAGGCCAAGCGGGTCGAGCTGGAGAGCTTCCTGGCCGACCTGGACGCGCGCATCAGGCGGGCCAGGGATTTCCTGGCCGGGCGGGATAACGCCCAGAACTAGCGGCCCCGGTCAGGATCCGGGCTGCCCGGGGCGGCGGACGGCCATCGGCGTGGGCTGCTTGATGGCGTGGCGGGCCCGGACGTCTCAGCCTGAATAGGCCATATTGACTGGCGCCGATACTCGGCGACGATGGAACCTATGCTGCGGTCCCGGGTCTTCCTGGCCGGGCAGGCCGTGTCGATGCTGGGCGACGGGCTCGCCCTGCTGGCCGTGCCGCTGCTGGCGCTGGAGCTGACCCGGAGCCCGACGGCGGCTGTGCTCGCGTCGCTGCCCGGCAGCATCGGCTATCTCGCTGCCGGGTTCCCGGCCGGGGTGCTGGCCGACCGGCTCGACCCTTGGTGGGTGCTGATCAGCGGGGACGTCATCCGGGCACTGATCTTCCTGGCCTTGTTCGTGCTGACCGGTTCGCCTGCGGTCTCGGTGTGGCCGATCCTGGCGCTGGCGTTCGCGGCCGGCGTGGTGACCGTGTTCTTTGACACCGCGCTCGCCATCGCGGTGCGCGATGTGTTCGCCGGCCCCCGGCTGGTCGCGGCGAACTCGTGGCTGGAGTCCGCGAACCAGGGCGGGCAGATCATCGGGCCGAGCGCGGCCGGCCTGCTGGCGGCCGCCGGCCTGCTGCACACCTCCATGCTGATCGACGCGCTGACGTTCCTGGTGTCGCTGGCCACCCTGGCCGGGGTTCGCCGCCGCTACGCCGCCGCGCGGCGGCCGGCCCGGCCGGCGTCCTGGCGGGCCCTGGGCCGCGACCTGACCGAGGGCATCAGGTACCTGGCCGCGACCCGGCTGCTGTTCACGCTGCTGCTGTTCCTGCTGGTGCTGAACCTGTGCCTGGGCGCCGACAAGCTGATCATCTTCTTCGCCCGCGACACCCTGCACCTGCCCCCGGCCCAGATCGGCCTGATCGTCACCGCGGGCGGGGTCGGCGGCCTGCTGGGCGCGGCGGGCACGAGCCCGCTATGCCGGTGGATCGGGCCCCTGCCCGTCATCACGCTCTCCTGCGCCATGTCCGGGGTCGGGCTCATCCTGATCAGCGCGGCCACGTCGATGCCGATGGCCCTGGCGGGCAACCTGGTCTACACGTGGGCCATCATCGCGGCGAGCGTGACCATGCGGTCCTTGCGGCAGGCCATCGTCCCGAGGGAGCTGCTCGGCCGGGTGACCGCGTCGTGGCGGTTCGGCGGCCAGGGGGTGACGTTCGCCGGAGCCCTGCTGGCCGGGGCCATGGCGGGCGCGCTGGGCGACGATCCCCGGCCGGTGTTCATCGCGGCCGGGGTCCTCACCCTGTGCACCGTGGCCGTGGCCTGGTTCGCCGGGCTGCGCCGGGAGGAGCTGCCCGCGGGCCTGCTGACGGCGGGCTGACGTCGCGGCCGGTCAGGCGGCCTGGCGCCCGTGGTCCGCCGCGGGCGGGCGGGAGGCCGCCGGGGCGCTGGCCTGGCCGGCCGGGTGGTCCCGGTGCTGGGTGCTTACGGCCTGCGGATCAGGCCATACGTCCTGGATAGCCCGCTGGCACGGAGCGGGGATGTACCAGCGGTGAAGGCCCGGCGGAGAGCGTCGCGGCGCACCGCGCGCAGTACCGCGCCTCGGGTTCCCTGGTCAGCCGGGCCGCCGAGATCGCGCCGGCGCACTGCTCGCACCGGCCGTAGCGGCCGGACGACAGCCGGGCCAGCGCCTCCTCGGTGTCGAACAGGGCCCGGCGGGCGGCGACGGCCCCTTGCATGAGCCGCAGCAGCTTGCCCGCCTCGGCCTGACCGCCCGCACGGAGGCCGCCGCCCGATTGCTCCTCCGCCTCGTGGTAGGCCAGGGACAGGCTGGTCACCGCGACCAGGCGCTGCCGCCAGCGCGATTCCAGCAAGCGGCGCCAGGCCGGCAGCATCAGGCCTGGTTCTGCGGTCGCCGGCCCGGCGACCGCAGGCGAGGCGCGCGGACCGGTCATCGTGCCGGGTCGGGAGCGCTCGGCTCGGCGGGGTCTTTCGGTCTCCGGCGCGGGTGGTCCTCACGCAGGTGCAGATCGAGCAGGGCGCGGTTGGCGAAACGGAGCCCGCACAGCGAGCAGGTGGCGATGAGTGTGGATGGCATGCTGTCCTCCTTTGGATTGGCGGCCGCCCTTACCCCAAGAAACGCAGCACGGTTGGAAACCCGGTGCGTTACCTGTGGCGGGCGGATGGAGACCGGCCCGCAGCCCGGCTGACCTGGCCCGGAGCTGGTCAGCGCCGGGCCAGGTCAGGCCGCCGCGCGCTGGGACGGGCCGCCAGCTCGCCGCCGAGTCAGCCGGTGCCTGCACGGCCGGCTCAGGGCCAGGCTTGGCCGGGGCCTGCCGGCGCACGGCGGGATGCGCATCGGCGTAGAACACCATGGCCAGCCAGACGGCCAGGCTAATCATGGCGACAATCGGAGGGACGATGGCGGCCAGGTCGGTTCCGGTCATGTCGTGCCCCTTTGGTTGGCACGGGCAGCGCGCAGCGGCCCGCCGCGTCAGGACGAGGCTCCGTGGCGTTCCCGCCCGGCCGCTTCCCCCGGCGGCTGGGGCAGCCCGTCCTGGACGTTCTCCGCCCCCGGCTCGCTCCCCTGGCGCCGGGTCCTGCCGGGCCCGGGAGAACG
Source organism: uncultured Actinomycetota bacterium (assembly GCA_963739645.1). Lineage (GTDB taxonomy): Bacteria > Actinomycetota > Actinomycetes > Streptosporangiales > Streptosporangiaceae > JASHPR01. The sequence goes on along the minus strand of CAVUBM010000015.1, from coordinate 35,957 downwards.
CCGGGATGGGGTCCGTGACCGGCGCAAGCGCAGGTAGACAAGAGCCAGGCCCGCGCCGAAGATGACCCACGGCGCGAGCACGAGCAGGTCACCACCACTCATCTCGGCTACCCCCAACTCCGGCTGTTCTCGGTCACAGTCCACCGCCCGGCCATGTGACGGCCGTGAAACCGTTGTGGTGACGGCGTGGAGGAACAGGAGCGGATCGCCGGACGAACGTGGCGTTAACGGGATCAGGTACCGCCCGCGGTCACGATGAACGCCAGAATCTCGGCCTGGTAGCGCAGCTGGTCATACCGGCCGGCCGGGCCGGTGTGCGCGCCCGCGCCGAGCTCGGCCCGGAACAGTACCCGGCCGCCGGTGGGGCTGCCCCCGGCGGTGGCCCGCAGCCTGGCCACCCACTTGGCGGGCTCGTGGATCAGCACCCGCGGGTCGTGCAGGCTCCCGGTGACCAGCAGGTCCGGCCGGGGACCGGACGGCACGTTGTCGTACGGGCTGTAGGAGCGCATGTAGGCCAGCACGCCAGGATCGCGGGGATCGCCCCATTCATCCCATTCGTTGATCGTGAGCGGGATCGTCGGGTCCAGCATGCTCGCCACGCAGTCCACGAACGGGACCTCGGCCACCACGGCCCGCCAGCGCCGCGGCGCCATCGAGAACACCGCGCCCTGGAGCAGCCCGCCCGCGGACAGCCCCCGGGACACGATCCGGTCCGCCGCGGCCCAGCGCTGCCCGGCCAGCATGTCGGCGGCGGCGATGAAGTCGGTGAACGTGTTGCGCTTGCGGGTCAGCCGGCCCTCCAGCCACCAGCGCCGGCCACCCTCGCCGCCGCCGCGCACGTGCGCCACCGCATACACGAAGCCGCGGTCCAGCAGGCTCGGTGTGATCACGCTGAACTCCGGCCACTCGCACGACTCGTACGCGCCGTAGCCGTACAGCAGGCACGGCGCGGAGCCGTCCAGCGGCAGCCCGCGGCGGTGCGCCAGCGTCACCGGGACCGGCGTGCCGTCCGCGGCGGGCGCGGTCACCCGCTCGGTGACGTACCCGGCCGGGTCGTAGCCCGGCACCTCCGCCCGCTTGCGCAGCCCCCATCGGCCGCTGGCCAGGTCCACGTCGTGCCAGGACGGCGGGTCGATCAGCGATTCGGTCCGCACCGTGATCTCGGCGGCCGCGTACTCCTCGTTCACCGCCAGGGCGAGCGAGCAGTGGGGGCCCTCGGCCTCGATGAGCCGCTGCCCGCCCGACTCGCGGTCCAGCACCCGCAGCCGGGTCGCGGCCGCGTGCCGCTCCTCGGCCACCAGGTAGCGCCCGAACACCTCACACGACACCAGGCGGGTGCCCGGCGACGCGGCGATGACCTCGGTCCACCCGGCCCGGCCCGGGGCCCGCGCCGGCGCCCGCACCAGCCGGAACTCCTCCGCGCCTTCGTTGGTGACCAGGTAGAAGTCGCCGCCGTCCGGGCCGTCCGCGTGATCCGCGCGGTACTCGACGCCCGCCCGCCGGGGCTCAAGCACCGTGGGCGGCGTCCCCGGCGCGTCCGCCGGGATGACCAGCGTCTCGGTGGTGTCCCGGGACTCGGTCTCGATCAGCACGTACCGGCCGCTGCGGGTGGTCCGGACGATGAGCTCGAACCGCTCGTCGTCCTCGCGGTACACCAGGACGTCGGCGCCCTGCCCTGTGCCGAGGTCGTGCCGCCAGACCTCGAACGGCCGGTACGCCTGGTCGGTGACCGTGTAGAACAGCGTCGCCGCGTCCGCGGCCCAGGCCAGTCCGTAGTAGGTCCGCTCGATCCGCTCCGGAAGGTCCTGGCCGGTGTCCAGATCGCGGATCCGCAGCTGGTACACCTCGTCGCCGTCGAAGTCGACGGAGTAGGCCAGCAGCCGCGCGTCCGGGCTGACCTCGCGCACGCCCAGCGCGACGTAGCCGCCCGGGCAGGCCGGGTCGGCGAGCAGGAGATTCTCGTCGAGCAGCACCTCGTCGGGTGCTCCGGGCCCGCCCGACCGGCAGAACTGCTCGAATTCCCGGCCGGCGACCGTCCGGGTGAAGTACTCCCGGCCGCCGCGGCGCCAGCGCACCGAGTCCTCGGCCTCGGGCACCCGCCCGGTCATCTCGCGCAGCAGCTGGTCCTGGAGCCCGCGCCACCCGGCCGTCTGGAGATCGTAGTAGGCCCGCTCGGCGGTCAGGTACGCGCGCAGCGCGGGCTGGTCGTGGTCACGCATCCACGCGTACGGATCCGGGTGCGCCGGGTCCGGCGCCGGCCCGCCCGCCGCGGGCAGATCCGTAGGCGCGGCCGGCCGCCCCGCTCCGCCACCTCGTTCTCCGGCCATTACGCTAACGTCGCCCGTGCTCGGCGACCAGCGTGCGCAGCGCGTCGGCGGGAATCTGCCGGGAGGCGTTCCCGTCCCGGCCGGTCACGGTCACCGCTTGCAGCATGCTGTTGATCACGGCCTCCTCGGTGGCCTCGGTCACCGCGTCGAAGTAGTCGTCCAGCGCGCTGCCGGTGACCGGGACGCCGGACGGTGCAGCTGCCGCGGGGCCTGCGCAGCCCGGTGGCCAGAGCCAGGAAGATCTCGCCGCTGCCGTGGTGCGCGGTGCTGCCGGTCCGGGCCAGGCCCAGGCCGGCCCGGCGGGCCAGCCGCTGGCAGGCGGCCGAGTCCAGCGGCCCGTCGGTGATCACGACGACGATGCACGAGCCAGCCGGGCCAGGCCGCGCCGCGGCGGGGTCAGCGTGCGGGTCCGGCAGCAGCCGCCCGGCCGGGCACCCCGGCCACGGTGAGCCGGTCCCGGTCGCCGAAGTTGGTCAGCGTGAGCACCCCCACGGTGGCCCCGCCGGGCAGCACCCGCGACGCGGTGCCGATGCCGCCCTTAAAGCCCAGGCAGCTCATCCCGGTTCCGGCGCCGACCGCACCCTCGGCCGCAGCGGGCGCGCCCATGGACGCCCGGGCCGCGGCCAGCGCGTCCCGCACGTCGCCGTGCTCCACCTGCATGCGGCGGCTGTCGTTGAGGAAGCTGTCGTCGCATTCGGCGACGATCGGGATGATCACATCGTCGTGGCCGATGGCGGGCTGCTCCGCGATGAGCAGCTCGCAGGCGGCGTCGTAAACCCGGCCGAGCTGCATGGTCGAGGTGAGGAACACCGGGGTCTCGGCCAGCCCCCACTCCTGGGCGGCGAGCAGGCCGGTGCACTCTCCGGCGCCGTTGAGCACCGCGGCTCCGGCCGGGATGGGGAACGTGAACAGGTCGCCGCCCGGGTCGAGCACGGTGACCCCGGTGCGGGCGACGCCCCGGCCTGCGGGCGGGGGCGGCCTCGTCCCGCCAGACCGTGGCGTGACCCAGGCCGACGCCGGGCACGTCGAGAACCGATCCGGTCGGGCCCGGTGGCAGCAGCCCGATGGTGATGCCAAGATCGATGGCGCGGGGCATTCCGTGATGGTAACGCGCCGCGGAGGTGAGCCAGTGAGCGTGCCGGTCCCGGTGGTCTGGAGCGAGGACTGCGTCCAGCACGAGCCAGCGGGCGAGGTGTGGCTCGGTGTCTGGGACCGGGGCACCGAGGTGCCGGACCGGGCGCTGGTGCTGCGCGACGCGCTGGCCGCGGCGGGGGCGACGGTGCTTCCCGCCCGCGAGCACGACGACGCGGTGCTGCGCGCGGTGCACGACCCGCTCCTGGTCGATCACCTGGCCGGGGTCTGGCGGGACTGGTCGGCGGCGGGGCTGCCGGTCGAGCACGGCCGCGACCGTGTCGTGCCGTACGTGTTCCCCACCGCGGGGATGCTGGGCGGGCTGCCGGCGCGCGAGCCGCCGGCCGTGCACGGGCGGGCCGGGCTGTTCTGCTACGACACCATGACGCTGGTCGGCCCGGGCAGCTGGGCCGCGATCCGCGGCGCGGTGGACGCCGCGCAGACCGCGGCCGACCTGGTCAGCTCCGGCACACGGCTGGCGTACGCGCTGTGCCGGCCGCCGGGTCACCACGTGACCAGGAGCGCCTACGGCGGTTCCTGCTACCTCAACAACGCCGCGGTCGCCGCCCAGGCGCTGCGGGCGGCCGGGGCCCAGCGGGTCGCCGTGCTGGACATCGACGCGCACCACGGCAATGGCACCCAGATGATCTTCTACGGCCGGGCCGACGTCTGGTACGGCTCGCTGCACATCGACCCGGGCGCGGGCTGGTTCCCGCACTATGCGGGCTACGCCGATGAGCGGGGCACCGGGGCCGGCCAGGGCCATAATCACAACCTGCCGCTGGCGCCCGGCACCGGGGACGAGGGCTGGCTCGCCGCGCTGGACGCGCTGTGCGGGGAGGTGCGGGCCCTGGGCGCCGACGCCCTGGTGGTATCGCTGGGCGTGGACGCGGCGGCGGACGACCCGGAGAGCCCGCTGCGCGTCACCGAGGACGGCTACCGCGAGGCGGGCCGCCGGATCGCCGCGCTGGGTCCCGCGGTCCTGGTCCAGGAGGGCGGCTACGACCTGGCGTCGCTCGGCAGGCTGGTCGTGGCCACGCTGGAGGGCGCGGCGTCGGCCGGCTGAGACTGGGTTAAATCCGCGGGCTGCAGGGCGAAGTGGCAGGCGGCCACGTGGCCGGGCCCGAACGAACGCAACTGCGGCTCCTCGGCCGCGCACAGATCCTGCGCGTACGGGCACCGGGTGCGGAAACGGCAGCCCGACGGCGGCTTGATCGGGCTGGGCAGCTCGCCCTTGATGCCCGCCCCTCTTCTCGCCCTGGCGGCCTCGGGATCCGGAACCGGGATGGTGGCGATCAGCCCGGCCGTGTACGGATGCGCCGCCCGCTGGTCCGATATGCGGGAAGTCGCCGAGGCAGAACCGCCAAGCTGCAACCGTGGTCCGGCGTGCCCTGAGTTCCGTTGTTTTGCACCGGAATCTTGTAGATCGTCCAGTTCCCGGTTGGGTTGGAGCTTGTGCTGACTGCGATGTCGAGATGGTTGGTGCCGCTCAACGCTGCCGTCGTCCCGACTCTGTCGAGAGTCAGCACGAGCACGAACCAGCGCTGGGTCGCTCGATCGAAGTAGCAGCTGGGGTCGGTAATCGAGGGACCGTCCTCTCCGGTGGCACGGTTGATCGCAGCCGGATAGCCGAAGAACGTGTTGAGGTCGACTGCGCCGCCGACGCTGTTGGCGGGCAGAACCGACTGCCCGGCCGAGTTGTAGACGTTCATCACATCGTTGACTGCTTCGAGCTCGTAGCCGTTGCCGACACACAGCCCCTGGTCTGGCGGCTCGACGGAGAACTGATTGCCGCCGTTCGCGAACCGCTGATCGAAGAAGTTCAACCCCTCGAAGTGCGTTCCGAGCTCAGGGTTCGACTTCGCCTTCTTGCCCGCGCTCGCCGACTTGCCGTGCGACGAACCGGAGCCGATCGTCTGGTTCACGATCGCACCGACGTCGTCGCCGTCGTCCTGATCGGCGGGCAGCAGATCCAATTCCGGGCTCTGTGCCGAAGGATCCCCCGCGGGCCTACTGCTTCCTGCGAGCGATGTCGTCCCGCTGCTCACGATGTGGCTCGTCGTCCCAGCTGCAAAGGCCGAGGACGCGGCCTACAAGACAGCCGCGGCCACCAGGCCGATCAGAGCCACCCTGCGCGATACGAAAGACACGTACTCCCTCATGAACCCTCCCCTCCCTTGTCAAGCGTCCTATGAGCGACTCGGGAATATACGAAACCTCATTTTCGCGCGGCGAATCTGTATTTCTTCAGGAATCACACGGCTGGCTCGTCGCTCGTTTCGACGCGGCATCGGCCCCGGATATCAGACTTCTGCTGAAGTGCAAGTAGCAATGGCACGTATGACCGCTACGCAGGTTTCGCGCAACTTCTCGGCGGCGCTCAGCCGAGTGTTCGCGGGCGAGGAGATCGAGATCGTTCGCCACGGCGTGACGGTTGCAAGGCTGACGCCTCCGAAACGGACGCGGCTGCTCTCCGCCGAGCGGTTTCGTGACCTGATCGCGTCGCTTCCCCCGGCGGATCACCTTTTCGTCCGCGATCTGGAGCACATTCGGCGCGAGGTCGGGCCGGCTGAGTCGGCGGTTACTTCCTCGCGACGAACACAATGAACTCGTCCTCGGCAGTCGCCGGCGCGTCGTTGTGGTCGCCTTGCACCTCGACGTCCGCGAAGCCCGCTTGCTCCAGCATCAGCAGCAGCTCGTTTCTGAAGTACATGCCGATCGTCAGTAGATGCTCTTCCTCGGCCTCCAGCTTCCCGTCGCGCCACCGCTCGGCGTGCATCTCCAGCGTCACTCGCTGCTCTAGCGGATCCAGCTCGACTACCCGCGCGCGCAGCGCATACTCCGAGCCGTCCGACGCACGCTTTCGCGCGTGCGGCGGTCGCGCGGCTTCCGGTAATGCGCTGCGGCCATCGCTGACCCAGTACTTCCACAGCCGCGTGTCCGCGTACGGGACCTCGATGTCGAGCAGCAGCGTTCCGCCCGGCCCCAAATGCGCGTGGATGCGCCGCAGCGCCTCCAGGTCCCGCGCTCGGGTTGCGCCCAGCCCGAACCCGCCGCAGACGTAGATCGTCCGATACCGCCGCGGCGCGTCGAGCTCGTGCATCGGCTGCACGAACAGCGTCGGCGAGAACCCTTCGCGGTCGGCCTTCTCGCGGCAGAGCGCGACCATGTCCGCCGAGACGTCGCAGCCGTCGACGTCCAGCCCCGCCCGCACGTACGGCAGCAATAGACGCCGGTCCCGCACGCGACGTCGAGCGCGGGCTCGCCGCCTCGCTCGATGTAGCGCCGGAAGTACGGGATCTCGTGCGGACGGAAGTCGTCGTTGAACTCCGCCCAGTAGCGCGCGATCAGCCCGTAGTGCCAGGTCTGGCGGCTCGGGATCCACCGTCAGACCTACACCGCCGCAGCGAGCAGCGCCTCGCCCTCGCGGACCGTAGCGCGTAGCGCGGACAGAGCGAGCGATCACGAGAGCTCGTGGCGCAGCCGCGCGTTGTAGGCGCCGAGCAACGCCTGGACGTCCTCCGGGTCGAGCCGCTCCGCCTGGCCGTGAAGAGCCGACCAGGTCGGCGAACAGGACGTGCTCATTGGGGAAGCGTACGACGGTCGCCCGCAAGGGGTTCGCATTTGTACGGGAAGCAGCCGAGCGCGCGGCGCGTCTAGTGCGTAGAGCAAGCACTAGGAGGAACAACCAAATGCGCAATCGAGTTATGAAATCAATCCTCGTCGGCACGCTCGCGGTCGTCGTCTCGGCGATCGTGGTCGGCCCGGCGTTCGGCGGCTCGTTCATTCCGAACCAGCAGGGCTCGCCGCCACAGCAGGTCCATCAGCCCGCAGTCACGTCCGGCGCTGACGCGATTCCGCTGGACGTGTTGCACACGATGGGCACTCAGTGGTACATCCCGGCCAGCACGCAGGGCCAGGCGACGAAGGCGTCCGCATCCGGGTACAGCGCCTTTCCGGAGGTCGTTCGGACGATGAACGACGGGAAGCTCGCCTCGTCGAGCGACAGCGGCTTCAACTGGAGCAACGGGGGCCTAAGCCTCGGCGTCGGCATCGCGAGCGTGCTCGCGCTCGTCTCCGTTGGGCTGATCCGGCGGCACAGGTCGACGGCCGTCCCCGCGTAGACGACGTCAATCCATGGGAGGAGCGGCACCAGGCGGTGCCGCTCCTCCCATCTGATGCGCGGACGGAGGACCTCCGTCGACGTCTCACCGCCGCAGCGGCGATCCGAAGCGAATCAGGTTCCCGTCCGGATCTTCATGCGAGCCCTCACGCCTGCCCCACTCAACGTCCTGGGGGCCGACGAAGTCGAACACCGGCGCCTCTCCACTCCTCGGCGAGCGCGTCTGCGTCATCGACGTGCATGTAGATGGATCCGCGACCCACCCGTTCGCGATCGACGCCGAGTCCCGCGAGATGGACGGTCAGCTCGTTGCGATGGGCGAACGCATACCCCTCGTCATGATGCGAGGTACTGAAACCCAACTGCTCGTAGTGGGCAACCGCCCGCGGCACATCCGAGACCACGAAGATCGGCTCGACACTGACGACGCGTCGCACACCGAAATCATAAGTCGTCGCGTGGCCAAGATGCACGCCGACGGGGTCGCCACGGATGTTGCTCTCATGGGCAGCTTGCTGGCGGCGCGGTTTCCGCACTGGGCCGGGCTACCGATCGAACCGGTGCCCCACGCCGGGGCGGACAACGCGCTCTACCGGCTCGGCGAGGACATGGTCGTGCGGCTACCCCGCAGGACGGCGACCACCGGAACGCTCGAACGTGAACGCCGGTGGCTGCCGAGGCTCGCTCCTACCTGCCATTGGCCGTTCCTGTCCCGCTGGCAGACGGGATGCTCGGCGAGGGCTATCCCTTCGTGTGGTCGGTCTATCGGTGGCTGAAGGGCGAGAACGCGAACCGGCGGCCTGTCGCCCGGAGAGCACAACATCTTCCACGGTGTGCCGCTGGCGACGCGAGATGCTGATCGAAGACGGACGGCTCAGCGCGGTCATCGACTGGGGCTGTCTCGGCGTCGGTGATCCTGCCTGCGACGTGGCGGTGGCGTGGAAGTCTTTTTCCGCAGCCACGCGCGACACCTTTCGCACGGCGCTCTCGGTCGACGAGCCCACCTGGGCACGCGCTCGCGGCTGGGCGCTCTCCCAGGCGGTGGGCGCATTGTCTTACTACAGCTTGGAGACGAACCCCGTGCTCTTCCTCGAGGTGCGACGATGGCTGGCCGAGGTACTGGCCGAGCAACACGGGAAAGTTCGCTCGGCTTTCCACGTCTAGTGAGCAGGAGGACAACCAATGCGCCAGCGGCTCACCAGATTGATCTTCGTCGGGACACTTGTAGTTCTCGTCGCAGTGATCGCCGTTGGGTCGGCCGCCGGGTCGAGTGCTGCGACAACGCGTCACAACGATCCGCAGTGGTCGATTCCAGGCGTCACCGACTTCGACTTTCCGACCCTCCCGGCGAAGCGGCAGCACCAGAGCGACAGCTTCAGCTGGGGTGACGCGGGCGTGCGCGTCGCGATCGGCATCGGGGGCATGCTTGCGATCGGCCTCTGCTCGCTCGGCATCCGGCGCACGGGTAAACCGCTGCCACTGTGGAGCGCGCTGATCGACGACGGCAGCGCGCCGTCAGGCTGACGCGCGGCGATCGAGAACGCGCTGGAGCTTGCCGCCTTCGGAACGAGGCACGGTTCCGGGCGCTTGCAGGGTGACGCGCAGCGAGCATCCGATCCGCTCGTTGAGCCGGTGTTCTGCACGCTGCCGCAGCTCGCGCACGTGACGCAGTTCACCGGCGAGGCTGTCCGTTCCGGCCTCGGCCAGGAACGAATCGCTGACTTCGACCTCGACTTCCGCTTCGTCGAGCGTGCCGGTGCGACTGACGACGATCCGGTAGTTCGGAGTCAGCTCAGGCAGCTGCAGCAGGGCCGCCTCGACCTGCGTCGGATAGATGTTGACGCCGCGGATGATCAGCATGTCGTCGCTGCGGCCGGTGATGCGCGCCATTCGCACGAGCGTCCGCCCGCATCCGCACTGCGTCGAGCTCAACGAAGTGATGTCGCCGGTCCAGTAGCGGATGAGCGGCAGCGCCTCCTTCGTGAGTGTCGTGAAGACGAGCACGCCCTCCTCGCCGTCCGGCAGCGGCTCTTCCGTCTGCGGATCCACGATCTCCGGCAGAAAGTGGTCCTCGTTGACGTGGAGGCCCGCGCGTTCCTCGACGCACTCGCACGACACGCCGGGGCCGATCACCTCGCTCAGGCCGTAGATGTTCGTGGCGGCGACACCGAGGCCGGCGTCGATCTCGCGGCGCATCGCCTCCGTCCACGGCTCGGCGCCGAGGGCGGCGTAGCGCAGGCTGAGCTCGTCGGGCGCGACGCCATGCTCTGCAAACGCCTGCGCGAGCGTGAGCGCATAGCTCGGCGTGCAGCAGATGACGTCCGGCCGGAAGTCGGTGATCAGCATCAGCTGGCGTTCGGTCAGGCCGCCGGAGACGGGGACGACCGTCAAGCCGAGGCGCTCGCCGCCGCTGTGAATGCCGAGCCCGCCCGTGAAGAGGCCGTAGCCGTAGGCGTTGTGCAGGATCATTCCGGGCTCGGCGCCCGCCATCGCCAGCGAGCGTGCGTTGACGCGTGCGAACAGGTCGAGGTCGGACGCCGTGTAGCCGACGACCGTGAGCTTGCCCGTCGTTCCCGACGACGCGTGGATGCGCCTCAGTTCCTCGCGCGGCACGGCGAACATGCCGAACGGATACGTGTCGCGCAGATCCGTCTTGCGCGTGAACGGGAGGTGACGCAGGTCGTCGACGGACGCGATGTCGCCGGGCTCGACGTCCGCGAGCCGTTCCCTGTAGAGCGGGACCCGCTCCTTGATGTTGGCCACGAGCGTGCGCAGCCGTTCCCGCTGGAGCTCGCGAAGCGACTCGCGTGGAAGCGTCTCGAGCTCAGACTCGAAGATCATTGAGGACCTCCCCGTGCGTCCTAGGCAGCGGACGCGGCGGCGGCGATTCGTGCCCACCTCTCGCGCGCGAGCCGGGGTCGCTCCCGGGCCACGCGAACCTAGGGCCCGCCGAAATCGTCTGAGGGCGCGGTTGGCCCGGATCCTCGGCGGCGAGCCTCGCGGTCCTGATCGGCGGCGAGCGCTTCCTGTGCCAGTCCGCGGATCGCACGTAGCTGCGTCGCGAGGTTGGGGTCGAGGTCGTTGCGTAGCAGCGCCGCCTCGGCGAGGCCGACGATCGCGGCGATCGGCGATCGGTACCGATGTCGATGCGCGTCGACGTCACTCATCGCTTTTTGCGCCCGACGGTTGATCCGGCGGCGAAAGTCGGGGCGATGACACTCGATCCTCCCTGCTCCCGAAACGACAACGACGGCTCAGTCGAAGGAGTAGGAGCGCAATGCTGGTTGAGACCGCAGAAGTCGAGCGCCAGGAACGACTACTTCTCGCTGTGGCACCCGAAATCTAGCGCGATCTCGGTGGCGCGGTTGCAGTGGATCGGCGTCTCCGCCGAGCGGCGCTCCGCCTCGTCCGTTTGGGCCACGGACTAGGTCTGACCCCAGACGTGGCGCAGGGAGGCACGCCTGAATCAGGCGGAGAGGTGGAATGCCGCCGCGCCGCGCGGTGCGCCGCCCTTCGCACATCTGTTCCGGCCACGGCCCGGGTCTGACCCCGGACGTGAGGGATCGGGACATGTCGATGGGGCTAGCGTCTCCTTGCGCATACTGGCCCGATGAGTGCCTTCGCCGAGCTCCTGGACCGCGAGGCCGACGTGCGTCGACAGGTAATGCGGCAGGTCGCCCTCGTCCGCAAGCTGCGACCGATTCAGCTCGCGGAGGCTTCGCTCGTCGGAACGTTGTGGGCGTATTCCGCGAGCGTGCTCTATCCGGCGAAAGTGTTGAAATGCAATGGGATGAGCCTCGTCGGGCCGGTCGTAGGCGACGAGCCCGAAGGGCCTCCGCAACGTGGTCTGGGTCCGCACTTCTCGCGAGTGACGGAGCCGGTTCTGCTTGCCGAGACGGGCGCCAACCACTACCTCGTCGAGGACTTCGACCGGCTCGCGGAGCTCTACGAAGCGTGCGTGCGGCCGTTTTCGACGCCGATCTTCGACGAGGCGCTCGCCGTCATCCGCCGATATCTCGCGCCCGAATCGCGCGTGCTCGACGCCGGCTGCGGCCCGGGGCGGGAGCTGCGGCGAGTCGCCAAGCTCGTCCCGCACGGCGAGGTCGTCGGCGTCGACCTGGCGGCCGGCATGGTAACGGCGGCCCACGCCGCCGCGCAGGCGCGAGGGCTCGACAACTGCGCCTTTGTCCAGGCCGACGTGGGCGACCTGCCGCGTGAGTTCAGCGGCACCTTCGACGTCGTCTACAGCTCGCTCGCGCACCACCACTATCCGGATCCGCCGGCCGCAGCCGCGAGCGTCCTGCGCTGCCTGCGGCCCGGTGGTGTCTACTGCGTGATCGATCCGGGACCAGCCTCGTTCAACGCACTCAGCTCGCCGTTGGGTCGCCTGCAGACCCAGGCTGGATCGGCTTCAAGACGCCGGACGAATTCCGTGCGCTGCTCGCCGAGTCGGGATTCGAGCGCGTCAGCTGGATCCCGCTGCTCCCGGGATTCGGCATGGCGGTCGGGCAGAAGGCCTTTCTGCACGGCACTGCATCCCCTGACTGAGCGCGGCGCATACTGGCCGCATGGCCGGGCATCCGCTCGTCGAGGCCTCGCTGCGCGCAGGCGTCGCCAATCCGCGTGTCCTCGCTGCCGTGCGCGCCGTCGATCGCGCCGGCTTCGTCCCACCGCAGCTTGCCGGGCAGGCGGATCTCGACCGTCCGCTGCCGATCCCACACGGCCAGGTGACGACGCAGCCGTCGCTCGTCGCACGGATGGTCGAAGCGCTCGAGCTCCGCGGTCACGAGCACGTCCTCGAGATCGGCACCGGCTACGGATGGCAGACCGCGCTGCTGGCTCGCCTGGCGTCCGAGGTCTGGAGCGTCGAGCGCTGGCACGACCTCGCCGACACTGCGCGCAATCACCTTGCCCGTGGCGGCGCGACAAACGTCGAGGTCGTCGTCGGCGACGGCAGCCAAGGGCTGCCCGCACACGCGCCGTACGACGCGATCGTCGTCTCCGCCGCGTTTCCACGCGTGCCGCCGCCGCTCGAGGCGCAGCTCGCCGAGGCCGGCCGGCTCGTCCAGCCCATCGGCCCGGGCGGCTCGGAAGATGTGATCCTGTTCGTCAAGCGGAACGACGAGCTGCACGCAGTACGAACAGTCGCGGGCGCACGCTTCGTTGAGCTGGTCGGGCGCCACGGCTACACGACGACGTGAAGCTCGCGCTCGCCGGCGACACGATGCTCGGTCGCGGCGTCGCGGAGCGACTCCAGACCGTCAGTGCGGATGCGCTGTTCGCGCCGGAGCTCGTCGAGATCGTCCGCGGTGCGGACCTCGTCGTCCTCAACCTCGAATGCTGCGTCTCCGCCCGCGGCCGACCGACGGCGGGAGCGGTCTTTCACTTCCGAGCACCGCCGTGGGCGACGCGGGCGCTCGTCCACCTCGGCGTCGACTGCGTGACGCTCGCCAACAACCACGCGCTCGACTTCGGCGCCGACGCGCTCCTCGACACGCTCGCGCACCTCGACGCCGCCGGCATCCGCGTCGTCGGAGCGGGAACGGACGTCGAGCGGGCGCGCACGCCCGTCGTGTTGGAAGCCGACGGCTTCCGGCTCGCGGTCGTCGGCGTCACGGATCATCCGCGCGGCTACGGAGCAGGACCGGACCGTGCCGGCGTCGCGTACGCCGCTCTCGAACGCGGGGAGCTCCCGGACTGGTTGCGGGCGGCGGTCGGCGCGCTCGACGTCGACGCGACCCTCGTCACGCCGGCATTGGGGCCCGAACATGACGCCCGAGCCGGTACGGCACGTGCGGAGAGTGGCGGACCTTCTCCGCGAAGCGGGCGCGACGCTCGTCGCCGGACACTCGGCGCACGTCTTCCACGGCGTCGCGCGGGGCGTGCTCTTCGACCTCGGCGACTTCATCGACGACTATCGCGTCGAGCCTGGACTGCGCAACGACCTCGGCCTGCTCTTCCTCGTCGATCTCGCCGGTGATCGCCTGGAAGCGATCCCGCTCAAGCTCGAGTACGCGTACACGCGGCTCGCCGACGGGGACGACCGGGCCTGGATCCGGCGCCGGTTCACCGACGCGTGCGCGGCGCTCGGCACGTCCGTTGCCGACGAGGACGGCCGCCTCGTCGCCGCCTGGCGTTAGGGCCACGACGACACCGGTTGCATCGCGCAGCGGCAAAGTGGATGCTCAGCGCGAAGATGCCTTCGACGTCGCGGCAGATCGTCTTTCTCAGCGACTTCGGCTTGGGCAACGAGTGGGTCGGCGTCTGCCATGCGGTGATGACCGGCATCGCGCCGGAGAGCCCGATCGTCGATCTCTCGCACCTCGTCCGCGCGCTGCACGTCGTGTCGGGCGCGTTGCTGTTGGCGGACTGCATCCCGTACACGAGTGAGGACGCGGTCGCGCTCGCGGTCGTCGATCCGAATGTCGGCAAGGATCGTGAGATCGCGATCGAAACGCAGAGCGGCCGTGCGCTCGCTCGGGCCGGACAACGGCCTGCTATTGCTCGCATCCGAAGCGGCCGGGGGTGTCCGGTCGGTCGTCGAGATCACGTCGCCGGAGATCATCCGCGAGCCGATCAACCCCTCGTTTCGCGCGCGGGACACGCTTTGCCCTGCCGCCGCCCACCTCGCGATCGGCGTGCCGATCGAGCGGCTCGGGGAGCAGGTCGATCCCGCGACACTCGTGAGGGTCGATGTCTCGGAGCCCGAAACGACGCCGGGAAAGATCCGCTGCGAAGTGGTCGACTACAACCGCTTCGGCAACATCCAGCTCAACGTCCCGCCTCCCAGGTGAGAGCCACCCCTCGCCGCCGCAGGGCTCGATCACAGCGCAGCGCTCGAAGTCGCCGCCGTCTCTGCCTCGACGCAGGCGCGACGCGGGAGCACGTACGCCGACTTCGACGGCGGACAGTACGGCGTGATCGTCGATCCGCGCGGGTGGCTGATGATCGTCCGAGGGAATCCGGGCAGCGCGCTCGAAGGCCTCGGCCTCGACATCGGCGACCCGGTCTGGCTCACCGGCTCGGACAGCGCTTAGCAGCGGACCGCTGCATCACCGACACGCTTCTCGTTCCCCTGGCGGATCCCGCGTCGGCGCGCAACACTGCAAAGACCGGAGCGGAGGTCGCACGTGTTCGAGATCGGAAGCAGTCTTCGGGAGGCGCGCGTACGTCGAGGGCTCGAGCTGGCCCAGGTCGAACGCGACACGAAGATCCGCGCGAGGTACCTCGCGCGCTCGAGGCCGACGACTTCGACGCGCTGCCGGGACCGGCGTACGCGCGGGGCTTCCTGCGCACGTACGCGGATTACCTCGACCTCGACGCGCAGCGGTTCGTTGACGAGTACCACAGTCGCTTTGCGCCACCGGAGGACGCTCCGGCCGTCGCTCCGGTGCGGATCCCTGGACGGCGGTTCACCTTCGGCCGCTCTCTCGTCGCCGCCGTCGTCATCGCCGCCGCGCTCGTGGCGCTCATCGCCTGGCAGCTGACTTCCGGCGGCGGTAATCAGCGGGCGAAGACTCAGGCGCTGGCGCAGACGACGAGCGCGACGACCACGCACACGACGCCGGTGCGAACGGCGCCGATCGTCCCAGCTCTGGCGCGGCTCACCGTCGCGGCGACGCGCGGCGCATGCTGGTTGTCCGTCCACGTCGGATCCGCCGCCGGGGCATTCGTCTGGCAGGGGACGCTCGAGCCGGGCCGGACCGTGCGCTTCGTCTCCAGACGGCTCTGGCTGCGGATCGGGGCGCCCTGGAACGTCGATGCGCGGCTGAACGGCAAGCCGGCGGTGCTGCCCGCGCGGACGGGCGACTACGTAGCGACGCCGCATGGGGTGACGGCCACGAGCCTCCGGCTGAATCGTATTTGCGGACTGCGTCGCGTCCGGGAGCTCGAGATCGGGCTCGGCTCGTTCCCGAGCTCCCGGACGCTGCCTGGCCCGCCTGGGCGTTGAGACGGAGGTGCCCTGCCTCGCCGCGTGCGCCGCGCAGCAGTCCCAACGCGCCCGCCAGTTGGGCCCGCCGGCGCCGCTGGCGACGGGTCCGGGCTCGGCGGATGATCCGCTCGGCTTCGGCCTCGCGCCTGCGGCCGGCTATGCGTTCACGGGCCTCGTACGTTCTTTTGGTAGTAGTCGTACACGGCTCCCTCCCTTTCGGGATCCTGATGAGCGACCAGTCGCACAGTGCGAACGGGTCGGTCACGTCGCGGCTCCTTTCTGTTGGTTTTGCGCTCGCTTCGAGCGCCGGACGAACTCGGCCCTGGGAGCCGGTCGCGCGCAACGCTTGCGTTGGCGGCGCTGCCGCGAGCCGGCCTCGCGGGCCGGACGGTGCGATGAGGCCTACGGCCTTACGCGCAGGAGATGTCTACGCGGGTACCGAGAGGCCAGACCGCTTGTGCGTGAAACATGTGAAGCATCTGACCTCCTTTCCACCGTCGACGACGTCATGACGCCGTTCGAGTGACCCGGCAGTTCGGCAGCGTGCTGCCATGGTGTCGAAGAGAACTTTCGTAGTGTGCGTGGGCGTTACGTTGCCGGCGTGGCGTCGCGTGCTCCCTGCCGACGCTGAAACGTGAAGCGGGCCCTTGCGGGCCCGCTTCGTCAGTCCTTCGCTGCGTGACCTCAGACGCCGAGCTGGTGCTCGTGCCTCCGCACGGCCGTGAGGCCCGCGACGAGGATGATCGCCGCCGCGAAGACTGCGGCCGCGCCGACGAACGCGTCGCCCCAGCTGAAGCCGTTGCTCGAAGCCACGAGCGTCGGCACGCTCGACGACTGCTCGCTGGTCGTCGTCTTTCCGATCAGGCCGTATTTCTTGTCGATTCCCTGCGACCGAACTCCTCCGCCAGCAGCTGCTGCCGGGTGAAGCTCGCCGTCGCCGAGCCGTAGCGCTCGTTCATCCCCTGCGACCGCAACTCGAGCGCCCGCAGCTGCTGCGGCGTATAGCTCGCCGCCGCCGAGGTCGCGGTCGGGTTGGTGCCCCACTTGCTCAAGGGCCGCGCCTGCGCGGTCGGCACCGCGAATGCCGCGAGTGCGAATGCGAGGGCGACTCCGCTGAAGATCTTCTTCCGACGCCGTTTCATGTTCTCCACTCCCTGTTTTGGTCAAGTGCTGCCGAGCACAAGACGGGGCGGCGGCTTCGGATCTTCCCCTTTTCGCGGCTCGGAACTGTTTCTCCGCTCCTAGCGGGCCAGGTGCGTTTGCGGCGCGCGGCGTCGGGTAGCCCACCCGAAATCCACGACGAAGGGGGTCCCCTCATGGCGATACTCGGCGACAGCATCGACAGCCCGCGCGAGCTCTACGTCCACAAGCTCGGCGCGGCGCTAAAGATGGAGAAGACGATCCTCGGGGACATGCTCCCGCAGCTCGAAGCGACCGCGCAGGACCGCGAGTTGATGCAGAACCTGGCGCAGCACCGCCGCGAGACCGAAGGTCACGTTCGGAACCTGATGCAGGTTTTCCAGGCGCTGGGCGAGGATGTGGAGGAACAGTCGTCCCCGACGATCGAGGGCCTCGAGAAGGAAGAGCCAGGCGATGCTCGGACAGGTGGACGAGAGCCTCTACGACGCCGTGATCTTGTCGGGGGTCGTCGAGACAGAGGCGCACGAGATCGCTGTCTACGACGGCCTGATCACGAAGGCGCAGGCGATGGGCGAAGAAGACATCGTCGCGCTCCTGCAGGAGAACCTCGAGAGCGAGCAGCAGACGCTGCAAAAAGCACGCAGGGCATCGGAGAAGCTCGCAAAGCAAACGCTGCAGCACGCGTAGCGCGAACGCTTCTTGGGACGGCGCGGTTCATCGGGCCGCGCCGTCGCCTTGCTGGATCGACGTCGCTTGGCACGATCGCCATCCTGGGCTGGGCGCAATTAGTAGTGGCGGAGGCGCTTCGACTCGCGCCGCGACCAGGCGTCCGACGTGCTCGCCACGGGCACGGACGAGAGCGCAGGCGAACGTCGGCGGGCCGCGACCGAACGTACGAAGTCTCCGCTACGGTTCGCGGCGTCGCTCGCGTGCGAGCACGCCTGGCCCGTCGCCGGGGTCCCGAGTGCACGAAGCCACTTCGTCGACGCCGAAGAGGACTGCGACGGCCGCGGCGACCAGGACTGCTCCGTGGCACTCGAGCAGACTCGCGCCAAGATGCGCATCAGGCCGGCTCAAAGCGTTGGAAACCCATCTCGAGGGAGTCGCCGCGCGCGTGGTCGGACAGCTCTTCCCCGAGCCGACGCACGATTGCGCGCGCGGTCGCGCTGCGCGGACCGTGCCGCTCGATGTCGGCCAGCGCCTCGCCCGCCCCTGCGACTCCGCGACGGTTCGCGCGTTCGACGGCAAGCCGGACCGGAAGCGCAAGCCCTTCCTGCCAGAGATCCGGCGTCATCTTCCTGGTCCACCGTCTGATCTCGCGCTCATCTCCGCTGTCGACGGCGAACGAGACGAAGCTGAGGCAGGCGAGACAGATCGGCACGTCGTCGAGATGGATGTCGAGCGCGCGTGCGAATGCGTCGGCGTTCACGACATCTCCTCGGCGAGCGCCTCGGCGACGCGGCTGTCGAGGCCACGTCGCACGCGCGGGCCGCGCCGCGACGCTGAGGTGGCGAGCCGTGGCGCAGGATGGCCGTTTTCAATGCGCAGCCGCTCGATCGTCTCCGACGCGGCTTCACGGGTCTCGGGGAACTGTTCGCCGGCGCGCTCGCACAGCTCCGCGGCGAGCGCGTAAACCTGACGGACGGTTGGTGATGCCATGCAGTGATTGAAGCGCGACAGGCGTGACCCGTGTGTGTCAGGAGTGTGACGAGTTACAACGCGCGGCAGCCACGTGCAATGTGCTCACGCCTGTGAACGCCGGTCGCTCGAACTCGCTCACGATTCGGTGAGGGTCGTCGACGAGCGGACTGCGACTGACCCGGCGAAAGACATCGACGAGCGAGCGGTAGTACCACGGCTGAGCATCGTTCCCCGCAGTAAACGTCGCGGATTCCACCGGTCCCATGCGACGGCGGGCGGCGTCGGTTGGCGTCGAATGCATCGAGCCATCGCGGCGCGTTTCGGCCCAGTGTTGGCACAGACAGGTACGGAGTTCGCCGGTAGTCTCGATTGCGGGTGGCGGGTGGTAGCGACCGTCTCCCCTCCCGAGGGTGGGGCGCGCGCGCGTGTACATAGAAGAGAACGTCGGTGCCAAAGCCGAGGGGCGGCTCGTTCCGCGAATGCAGCCCGAGGGCGCTTTAGCCGGTCGCGAACAGGTCGAGACGCCAGTCGTTACACCGCATCACGTTCCCGGCCGGATACTCGAAGTCGCACTCCTCGACGAGCGTGAACCCGAGCTTGCGGCAGATCGCGTTCGACGGTGCATTGTCGACCGACGGGAACGCATGCAGGAACCGCCGCGCATTCTCTGCACGCGCCATCGCAATCGCCTTGGCCGTGGCGCAGCCTGCGATGCCGCGTCCCTGGAAGTCCGGCAGCACCGACCATCCGATCTCGTACACCTGCGCACTTCGCCACGTGCGCGCCCAGTAGCCGACCCACCCCACGGCCGCGCACGTCTGTACGTCCACGATCTTGAACATCCGCGAGCCCGGGCGCTCGTAACGAGCCTGGCGCTTGGCGATCTTGTCGGGAGGCTCGGGACCGCCGAGGTGCTCCATCATCGTCGGGTCGCCGAGCAGCCGCTCGAGCAGCGGCAGGTCTCCGCTACCCCACGGCTCGAGTCGGACGCTCGCCCGCTCGCGTGCCGGTCTCGCCTCCGTCACGTCACTTCATATGCCATCAAGATCGCGTCGACGAACTCGTCGCCACGGCGGTAATGCTGCTTCCGATACCCCTCGCGGACGAAACCGAACTGCTCGTACAACGCGATCGCCGCCTCGTTGTACGGGAACACGTGCAACTCGAGCTTCCGGACGGCCTGCCCGCGCGACCACTCGACCGCTGCCCCGAGCAACGCCTTCCCCACGCCCCGGCGCCGGTGCGACTGAGAGACCATCAGCCCGACGTCGGCGACGTGACGGCTGGCGGGATGCTGGTCGCGCGCGATCGACAAGCGACCGACGACCATTCCGTCCTCAGCCTCTGCGACGAAGACGGCGGCGTGCGGGTAACGCCGGATCGCGCGCAGGTACCGCCGCTCGTCGGCCGCCGTCCGCCAACCGTCGGTCGTCGCCAGCCAGCCCTCGGGCTCGGCCGCGACCTCGTCGCCGAGCTCCTTCAACCCCTGCGCATCCGCGGGGTCGGCCGGCCGCACGACGAATGTCATTCGACGACCACAGCGTGCCCGCCGCGTCGCGAGTCGCCCGCGGCAGCGAGCGCCCCTCCGTCCATCGTCACCGCGGCGGCGCCGCCGAAGAAGAGGTTGCGCGCGCGCCAGCTGACGACGTTCCAACCGAGTTCCTCGACCTTCGCGAGCTCCGCGGGATCGTGGCCGCCTTCGCAGTGCAGCTGCTGGTCATCGTCGAGGTGCACGCGCGGCCGCTCGATCGCGTCGCGGACGTCGAGACGGTGTTGGACGAAGTTGACGACGACCTGCATGACCGCTCCCCGCAGCCGCAACGAGCCCGCACTGCCAACGACGAGCCGTGGCCGGCCACGAGCGTCGACGACCATCGACGGGCTCATCCCGGAGGACATGCGCGTGCCAGGCGACGGCGCCCGCGGCAGTGTGAACTCGCCCAGCATGTTGTTGAGGTGGATGCCAGTGCCGGGGACGACGACTCCCGAGCCGGCGCCCGTCGACGCCGTCAGCGCCACCGTGTTTCCCGCTCCATCGACGACGGAAATGTGCGTCGTCCCGCGCGTCACGGCCGCGCGCTCCTCGAGCAGCTTCGAGAGACCGCCGCGCCGGAGCGCGCGATCGAAGCCGTCGACACGCGCATGCTGTTGCGCGCGCATCACACGTGCGAGGGCATCGATCGCCTCCGCGCTGCCGGGAGCCCCGACGTTGCGCAAGATCCGCAGTCCGTACGCGATCAAGACACCGCCCGCCGACGGCGGAGGATTCGACAGAAACGTGTGACCCCTGAACTCGGCGCGTACCGGCTGCCGCCGGATCACGCGGTAGTCCTCCAGGTCCTGCTCCGTCAGGATGCCCCCGATGCGCCGAACATGCGCCGCCACTTCGCGTCCCAGCTCCCCGCCGTAGAGCTGGCGCGCGCCGCCGTCGCGAAGCACCTCGAGCGTATCGGCAAGGTCCGGCTGAACCAGGCGGTCGCCGAGCGAGAGCCGGGCCCCGTCGCACTCGTAGACCGCGCGCGACTCGGGTGTGTGCCGCAAGATGAGATCGAGGATCTCGTGGAGGTACGCCTGACCCGTCGTGAGCTCGACGCCGCTCCGCGCGAGCTCGATCGCCGGCGCGAAGAGGTCGGGCCATGGCAGCGTCCCGTACGACCGCTGCGCCCGCTCGAGCCCGAGGGCCGTTCCAGGCACGGCGACTGATGCGCCGCCAATCCGAAACTGCTGGACCGAGCCGCCGGAAAAGTCGACGTCAACCGTCTCCATCGGCCGCGGGTCGGAGGCGTCCGCGCCGCGTCCGGGTACAGCGGTAAAGAAATCCAGGACACGTGTCGATTGATCACGTGAGCGATGAACGAGCATGAAACCGCCGGCTCCCGGCCCAGTGAGGGTGCTTTCAGCCACCCACGAGACGAGGGCCGCGGCGACCGCCGCGTCGACGGCGTTGCCACCATCGCGGAGGACCTGTGCGCCCGCCTCCGCCGTCTGCGGATGCCCCGCGGCGATCGCCCCTCTCATGCGGCAACCGTACCCGGCCAACAACCGCAGACGTTGAACGTCCGAGAAGACGTGCGGCGTGATCTCCATCTTCGTTCGCTGATCTCGCGCCGCGGCGTCGCAGCGGCCGGGTTGTTCCTTGCCGCGGTCGTCGTGCTCGCCACGCGACCTGGCGTCCTCGGGCACCAGGTGCGCGATGCCGTGAACGGCGTCGAGGACGCGCGACCGATCTGGCTGTGGACGGCGGCGTTCTGCTTCCTCGGCTCACTCGTCAGCTCCGCGTCGGCGTGGCGCGGCGCCCTCGGCCTGTGCGGCGGCCGGATCAGCCGGTCGGACGCCTGCGCTCGCTACGGAATCGGGTCGCTCGTCAACGGCCTCTCTCCGGTGCGCATCGGTGAAGCGGCACGCGTCGCGTTGTTCGCGCAATCGCTCGACGGAGAGGACCGAGGATGGCGGATGGGCGGGGCGTTCTGCATCGTGACCGCAGTGCGGGCGCTCGTGTTCGCGGTCGTCGTCGTCTGCGCCGCCTCAGTCGGCGCCGTTCCCGTGTGGCCGGTGCTCGTGCTCGTCGGATTGGCCGCTGCGACGTTGCTCGTCGCGTTCTGCACGCGCAATCGCACACCGCACACGCACGTCGCGCACCTGCTCGACGCCTTCCGCGGCATCGGACGCTCGCCGACCGAAGCCGTGCGCATGGGAGGCTGGTTCGCGGCGTCGACGGGAACGCGGTTCGTCGGCGCAGCCGCGATCGCTGCCGCGCTCGGTGTTCATGCGCCGCTCACGGCCGCGCTGATCATCGTGCCGACGCTCGATCTTGCGGGGCTGATCCCGCTCTCGGGCAATCTCGGCATCACGAGCGGTGCGGTCGTCGTCGCGCTCGAGGCGCACGGCGTCCACATGGCGAAGGCGCTCTCCACCGGCCTCGCGTTCCACGCGACGGAGACCGGCGCAGGGATGGCCTTCGGCGCCGCCGGTGCCGTGCTCCTCGGCGGACGTCGCCGCGTGATGATGATCGCCGCGGCCGGCGCGACCGCATGCGTTGCCGTCGCCTTCTGCGCGACGGTGCTACTGCCGCTCGCTTGAGAAATGTCACGAACTCTTTAGGGGCTTCTTAACCGCCTCTTAGCCCTGGATGTAAGGCTTGTCCCGGCGTCGAGCGGTAGGTCCTTCCCCTCCGGCCCGCCCCCGCTCGGAGCCTTCCTCCTTGGGAGTGGAGGGCGGGGCAAACGCCTCGTTCTCCGCTCCGCCCGGTGTCTCTCTTAGCTCTTTCTCACCCCTTTTGAACACAATGAACGGCATGCGGATCCTCGTTGTCGACGATGAACCGGCCGTTCGCGAGTCGCTGCGCCGCGCGCTCTCTCTCGAGGGGTACAACGTCGAGCTCGCCGCCGACGGAGCCGAGGCGCTCGATGCGATCGGCGCCCAGAGCGAGCCCGATGCGATCCTGCTCGACGTCTTGATGCCGCACGTCGACGGCCTGGAGGTCGCGCGCCGCCTCCGTGCGAAGGGCGTGCGCACGCCGATTCTGATGCTGACGGCACGCGACGAGGTACAGGACCGCGTCGCGGGCCTCGACGCCGGCGCTGACGACTACGTCGTAAAGCCCTTTGCGCTCGAAGAGCTGCTGGCCCGCATTCGTGCACTCCTGCGCCGGACGGACTCGGGCGCCATGGACGTCTTGCGCTACGCGGATCTCGAGCTCGATCCGCGGGCGCGCGAGGTGCGCCGCGGCGGCGAGCCCGTCGAGCTCACGCGGACGGAATTCTCGCTGCTCGAGCTGTTCATGCTGAACCCGCGGCAAGTCCTGACGCGATCGGTCATCTTCGAGCGCGTGTGGGGGTATGACTTCGGCTACGGCTCGAACTCGCTCGACGTGTACATCGGCTATCTCCGACGGAAGACGGAGGCGGCCGGCCGGCCTCGCTTGATCCAGACCGTGCGCGGGGTTGGCTACGCCTTGCGGGAGCAATGACATTCCGGTCGCGCTTGATTCTTGCCGCCGCCGTCGCCGTTGCGATCGCCGTCGCTGCCGCGTCGGGGATCCTCTACTTCATCGTGCGCGGAGAGCTGCGCGGGCAGGTCGACAGCGGCCTGCGTGCACGCTGGGAGAAGATCGCCGAGCACGCCTTCGAGCCATCTCTCCAACCGGGGTCGGTGTACCTCCACATCCCCCCGCCCGATTTCGGTGCAGCCGGCGGGATACCGCAGGTCGTCGCCTCGACCAGCAAGATTGTCCCAGGCGGTGGCGCCGTTACGCTTCCGGTCGACTCGGGCACGGCTGCTGTGGCGGCGGGCACGGTGAAGGCGTACTTCCGTGATGCGCGCATCAGCGACCAGCACATGCGGATCTTCACGGGACAGCTCGCACCGGGGCTCGCGCTCCAGCTCGCGCGTCCGCTCACGGAAACCGATCACGCGCTGCATCGTTTGAAGTTCTGGCTCCTCGTCGTAACTCTCGGCGGGATAGCTATGGCAACGGCCCTGGGCCTCGCCGTCGCCCGCGCCGCACTCGCGCCTGTCCGGCGGCTGACGAGAACGACCGAGCACGTCACAGAGACGCGCGATCTCGGCAGTCGCATCGACGCACACGGCTCGGACGAGCTGAGCCGTCTCGCCGCGAGCTTCAACACGATGCTCGCCGCGCTCGAGGAGTCGAGCGTGGCCCAGCGGCAGCTCGTGCAGGACGCGTCGCACGAGCTGCGGACGCCGCTGACGAGCCTGCGCACGAACATGGAGGTTCTCGCCCGCGAAGGGGAGTCCCTCGCGCCGGAGGAGCGGCGGCAGCTCGTGCGAGACGTCAACGAGCAGCTCGCCGAGATGAGTGCTCTCGTCGCCGAACTGATGGAGCTCGCGCGCGGTGCGCAACACGCGCAGGAGCCGGAAGACGTGCGGCTCGACCTGCTCGTCGAAGGTGCGATCGAGCGTGCGCGGCGGCGTCGCGAGGGAGTCGAGTTCAGCACCGACCTCGCACCGACGACGATCCACGGCGTGCCCGCCTCGATCGAGCGCGCCGTCGGGAACCTCCTGGACAACGCCATCAAGTGGAGCCCCGACGGCGGGACCGTGGAGGTGACAGTGCACGACGGGCGGGTCGTTGTCCGCGACCACGGCCCCGGGATCGCCGACGAGGATCTGCCGCACGTCTTCGATCGCTTCTACCGGTCACCGGGCGCGCGCGGCACGTCGGGGTCCGGGCTGGGGCTCGCGATCGTGCGCCAGGTGGCGCAGGCGCACGGCGGAGACGTACGCGCGGAGCGCGCCGAGGGCGGGGGGACGCGCGTCGAGCTCGCGCTTGCCGATTCGGCGAACGGTCGCCCGCAACGAGTCTTAGACGCTTCTTAGCCCGGCTTTAGCTCACTCTCACTCACGCCTGGTTCGCTTCGCACGAGTTTTCCAAAACGTGGAGGTGGCGCTCGCGCCGCGATCTCTGCCCGACGAGACTCGACGGCGCAAGGCCGACGAGCTCCTTGCGGCCCCGTCGGTCTCGGCCGGCGCGGCGACCACCTCCCGTCCATGCTGGGCGGAAGCCGCGGGCCGAACCGCGGACGCGGGAACTCGTCACCTTGTCGTCACAGTCTCGGCGCAGTGCGAACGAGTCCGGGCCCCGTCCCTCCACGGGAACGTGATGTCTAGGGATTGTCTGACGCGTCAGTTCTCCACGCTCAGCGGTGACGGACCACCGCCGCTCGCCGCCTCACGCCGACGAGCTAACCACTAACTACGCAGGAACGACGGCGGCTCGAGCTCGTCCCGCTCCGGCGCGGCGAGCGCGCCGACGAAGGACTCCCGGCGCATCGAACGCGGCGAGCCGAGGCCCGTTGCGACCACCGTGACCCAGATCTGACCCGTGAGTCGCTCGTCGATCGTCGCGCCGAAGATGATCTGTGTGTCGTCGGTCGCCGTCTGGCGAATCACCTCCGCCGCTTCGTTCACCTCGAGCAGCGACAGATCCTCGCCGCCGGCGATCGAGAGCAGGATTCCACGCGCGGCGCCGAGCTCCGTGTCGATGAGCGGCGAGCGCAGCGCCCGTTCGGCCGCCTCGCGGGCGCGGTTCTCGCCACCTGAGGAGAAGCCGATGCCCATCAGCGCGGTGCCGCTGTTCTCCATCACAGTGCGGACGTCCGCGAAGTCGAGATTGATCAGCCCCGGCAACGTGATCAGGTCGCAGATGCCCTGGACGCCCTGTCGCAGCACATCGTCTGCGATCCTGAACGCGTCCAGCATCGACGTCCCCTTGTCGAGCACTTCGAGCAGCCGGTCGTTCGGGATGACGATCGTCGTGTCGCATGAGGCACGCAGCTCCTCGATGCCCTCCAGCGCCTGCGTGCGCCGCTTCGTCCCCTCGAACTTGAACGGCAGCGTGACGATGCCGACAGTGAGCGCGCCGAGGCTCCGCGCGATCCGCGCGACTACGGGCGCACCGCCGGTCCCGGTGCCGCCGCCTTCACCCGCGGTGACGAACACCATGTCCGCTCCGCGCAGCGCCTGCTTGATCTGGTCGTAGCTCTCCTCTGCCGCCTGTCGGCCGATCGCCGGCTCGCTGCCGGAACCGAGCCCCTTCGTCAGCTCGTCGCCGATGTGGATCTGGCGATCCGCCTCCGACATGTGGAGCTGCTGGAGGTCCGTGTTCACGGCGATGAACTCGACCTGGTTGATGCCGGCGTCGATCATCCGGTTCACCGCGTTGAGGCCCGCGCCGCCCACGCCGACGACGAGGATCTGCGCGAGATACGAGCCGGCCGTTGCGGACGGCGCCCGATGGAGTCGCGGAGCGGGCTCCGGCAGCGTCTCGACGTACCGAGTGACCGGCGGCGGCGGCGTCGGCTCCGGCACGGGATCCGGCACGGGCGGTTCCGGCTCCGGCTCGGACGGGCCCGGCTCGCCTGGACCAGGCTGAGGCGTGGGGGGCGACGGAGTGTCGACCTCGTCCTGCCACGTCGGGACGTGCTCGACCGTCGACTCCTGCGGCTCTTCCGGCTGCGGCTCCTCCTGCTGCTGCGCCGCTTCGGTTCGACGGAACAGCTCCGCAAGCGGTCCCTCACGCATGCTCGCGCGTTTTCGCGCCATTGAGCACCTCCTTCGCGAGGTCGCGGTAGAGCATGGCCGCCTCACTCGTCGGGTCGTAGGTCAGGACGGATTGACCTTTCACCGGTGCTTCCGCGTAACGCACGGTCTTCCGGATCTTCGTGTTGTAAACGAGATCGCCGAAGTTTTCCTTGAGGATCTCGACGGCCTCCCGTGCGTGGAGCAGCCGGCGGTCGTACATCGTGGCGAGGATTCCCTGGATGTCGACTTTCGGATTGAGGTTTTCGCGAATCATCGACATCGTGTTCTGCAGCTGCGCGAGGCCGCGCAACGACAGGTACTCGGTCTGTACGGGGACGATCACACCGTCGCACGCGACGAGTGCATTGATCGTCAACAGACCGAGCGAGGGGGGAGTGTCGATCAGGATGTAGTCGTACCTTTCCTTGATCGGCCGCAGCGCCCGCTCGAGTGCGCGCTCACGGCCGATCATCGACGACAACACGAGCTCGGCGCCCGCGAGGTCGATCGACGAGACCGCGATGTCGATCTCGGCCGGACGGATGATTTCCTCGATCGGCAGCTGGTGGGCGAGCACCTCGAACATCGAGCGTTCGATCTCCTCGGGGTTCCAGCCCTGGCTCATCGTCAGGTTGCCCTGCGGATCGAGGTCGATGCCCAGGACCTCGAAACCTTTTTCCTTCAGCGCGACGCCGAGGTTCAGGGTCGTCGTCGTCTTCGCCACGCCGCCCTTCTGGTTCGCAAACGCGATCACGCTGCTCATGCGAGAGTTCCCCTTAGTGAAAGACGCGCGCGTAATCGGTCGCGGAAGTAGGCGTGACAGCCCCATCGGGCGATCTTTCGGGTCAGGATAGCTGAGTCCTCCAGCAGTTCCTGGGATCTTGGCTGCGCGTTCGGACAGCGCGTCGTCAGGAGAGCGTCGCGACTTCGCGGCCGCGTCCGCTCAGACGCAGCGCAACATGCCACAGCCCGGCGGCGGTGAGGACCGCCGCGCCCGCGAGGATCACCATGCCCTGCGCGGCGACCGAGAAGGCGAATGCATCCGCTTTCGGAATGCCGCTCACGATCAAGATCGCGGCACCCGCACCGGCCTGCGTTGCCGCGCCCGCGGGCGCGATCGGCAACGCCGCCGACGCGGCGGATGCGCAGAGGAACGCAAGCGCGAGCGGGAACGATGCCCCCACCGACAGCGCCTGCAACAAGACGAACACCGCGAGGCCGCGCAGCGCCCATGAGACCGAGATCAGGAACCACGCCTGCGACGCCGTCCGCCGGCAGGCAGCGTGTTCCTGCAACCAGCGGCCGAGCTTGAACCGTGCGACCCAGCCCATGCGTGCGAGGCGCGGGAGGAAGAGCACGAGCAGCGCCGCCGCGAGGCCCGCCGCCGCGACGAGCGCGAAGCCGGCCTGAACGCCGCCGTGCTCAGACGCCGCGGCCGCGACGGACGCCATCGGCGTCAACGCCGCCGAATCCAGGAGGCCCACGACGATCAGCGTCAGCGCAAGCGCACCGAACCCCACCGTTTTCCCCGGCAGCTTGCGGACGACCGCGATGCGGATCGCCTCGTCGAAGCGGCCCGGCAACGCGACACCGCCGACGGATGCAGCGCCTCCGGCGGCTGCAAGCGTCAGCGCTTCCGGCCGCTGGCCGACGGGAAAGAGCCGCTGCCAACCCCACGCCTTGAACCCGAAAGCAGCGACGAAGAGGACGCCTGCGGCGGCGACGAGCGTCGGGTCGGCGCTGTGGAGCGGCCAGCCGTTGTGCGCGAAGTGGAGGCCGGTGAGCGCCGCTGCCGTGAGCGCGCCGGTGACGAAGACGGCGTTGACGGCAATGCGCACCCGGCGAGACCGGAGTAGGTGGATGGCTCTCCCCACTGATGGGGGTATCGGCCGGCGGGCGAGAAAGCTGGAGACTCGGATGAGTGATCCCTGGGGCAAGGCGTCGTCACTGTGGTAGCAGATCGGGTCAGACGGATTCGTCAAATGAATGGGTAGTCCTGTCGCTCCTGGTCCTAGTCGTCGGGCTCGCCGTCGTCGTAGTCGAGCGGCTCGAGCCGGGCGATCAGGCCGACACCGCGCCAGAAAATCTTGTTCGAGCGCGGGTAATAGCAAACGTCGTTCGATTCCCTGGTGCCGTAGGCAAGGTACGTGAAATCGCCGTCGCCTGCGCGGAGCGAGTGAGCGATCCGCGTGGCTGCGGGGCGCGAGACGACATGTCCTGCCCGAAGCGGGTGGTCCTCGAAGTCGAGATCGCCGTGGAGGCGACGCGCCCCCGGCGTCGGCCAGAGCTCGAGCGCGCCCTCGCCGTCGAGGACGACGAAGATCTCTTCCTCGGCGGAGTGGCAGTGCGGCGGCGGGCCGCGTCTGCCGGCCGGAAGTCGGACCCAATTCAGGCCGGTCCTGACCGCTCCCCCCGAGCGGCCGAGCTCCGCCCATGCGCCGTCCGCGTCCCCCTGAACGACGTCTTCCAGGCGGACGATGTTCGACGGCCGCGGCGACGGCGTTCCGAGCACAGGCGCGCCGACCGCTTGCTCGCGGTCCCAGATACGCGGTCCCTGCGACACGTCGAGCGCGACACCCGGGTAGTTGCCGATCGCGCCGACCCGCGGGAAGTGTGTGTACGTCGCGACGATGCGCTGCCCGAACGCGAGCATGTCGAGACCGTCGTCGCCGGCGCGAAAGGTGTGCACGTCGCCAACGCGATGGACGATGCAGTCGCCCACTCCGACCTCGTACGTCTTGCCGTCACTCCATGAAAGGCCAGAGCCGGCGAGCACGAAGAAGATTTCCTCTGCGTCGAGCTCCGCGTGCGCCGGCGTCGACCAGCGATTCGCATCGACCTGGACGCGGTTGACGCCGACACTTTGCGTGCCTGCGGCGTCCCCGAGGTCGCGCCACGCGCCCGCGAGGTGACCTCGTTCGAGCCGCTCGGCGTCGACGGCGTCCCAGTGCGCGATCACGCGAGCTCTTCGCCGTCCCAGTAGTCGAGCGGCTCGATCCGGGCGAGCACGCCGCCCGGGAAGTTCACCTTGCGCGAGCGCGGGTAGTACGTGAGATCACCCGGTTCGCGCGTTCCCCACGCCAGCAGCGTCAGGCCCGCGTCGCCCGCACGAAAGGTGTGCGCAACACGTGCGCCCGGCGGCTGCGCGACGACGTTGCCGTCGCGGACCGGATGGCGCTCGATCTCGCCGCTGTCGGGCGCGCACGGCATCAGCTCGAGCGTCCGCATCGCCGTCGAGGACGACGAAGATCTCTTCCTCGATCGAGTGCACGTGCGGAACGACGGACAAGACACCCGGGTCGCATTCGACGTGTTTCATGCCGGTCCACCGCGAGCCTGCCGCCCGCCCGAGGTCGCGCCGTCGGCGCCCGCCGTGAACCTTCGCTTCGACGTCGACGACGTTGACGATCGTCGACGGTCGCTCGGGCTCGGGCTCGGGCCAGTGGATGGCCGGCTCGCGGTCCCACGGATGCAGCTCGTCGAGCGACGCCTCCTCGATCGCGCCCGTGATGCCCCACATCACGCCGGCACGCGGCAACGATCCGGTGGGGAAGTACTCCCGTGCGCCGAAGGCGAGCACGTCGAGACCGCCGTCGCCCGCGCGCAACGTGTGTGCCTCGTGGAAGTTCTGGTAGACGATGCAGTCGCCTTCGCGGACCTCGTATGCCTTGTCGTCCATCCAGGTCAGGCCGGCGCCGCCGAGCACGTAGAAGATCTCTTCCGCTTCGCCGTGCACGTGTGCCGGGGTCGGCTGCTCGCCGGGGGCCATCTCAATCCGATGGACGCCGCAGCGGTAGCTCCCCGCGGGGGTGCCGAGATTCGTCCACGTCGCCGCCATCTGGCCGCGCTCGAGCCGCCGCTTTTCCGCTTCGTCCCAGTGCGTGATCCCCACCGCGGCGACTCTATGTGACCGGTTGCGCAAGCGCGGCGTCGCAACGGTCGACCGCCGCGACTGCACGCGGATCGCCTTCGACCCGCGCCCAGGTCTCGGCCTCGCGGACGAGCCCGCGCAGTTCCTCGAGCAGCACCTCGGGGGGAGCGTGGTTCCGCTCGAGCTTGTCGATCCGCTCGAGCCGGTCGATTACGGCGCGGGCTTCGTCCACGTGACCGACGGTAGCGCGACAACATGCGCGCGTTCGTGCCGAAATCGTGCCGTTAGTCGGACTGCTAGCTGGCGAGCGCCCTGGCGACGGACGGCGGACGCGCGGCCGGTGCCGGCCGCAGGCCGAGGATCGTCTCGTCGAGCATCCTGACGAGCGTCGCGCGGTCGCCGCGTAGGAGTGTCTCGACGAGCGCGCGCCGCACCGCATCCGGTTCGGGATCGTCCGCGAGGCGCGTCTGGCGACTCAGCGCGATCGCGCGGCGTCTCGCCGAGCAGGATCGCTCCGCGGACGACGGCAGCCCAGAGGCCGTCAGTGCCGCCGAGTAGTGCCACGAGCGATTCGCGCAGCTGCTCCGCGCGGAACGGGCCGTCCTGGAACAGCGACAGCTCCCAGCGGTCGAGCGCCTCGCCGAGGTCGGGATCCTCGTCGGCGGTCGTCAAGCGCGAGAGCAGGTCTGCGGCGAGACCGCCGCGGAACGGAGTCGAGCCGCGTCGGCTCGCCGGCGGGCTGCGTCGCCGCGATCGGCAAGACCGGACGGATGCCGTACGGACGCCAGTCCAGGCGCTCGAACAGCACCGGCCCGGCGGCGATCGGCGCAGCGGTCGCCAGGCGGATCGCCGTCACCGCGTCCGCGATCTCGCCGGGCGCGTCGGGGGGCTCGCCGTCTCCGCGCTCAGTGCTCGCTCCAGCTCGAGCACGGCGAGGCGATCGGGCTCGCGGCCGAAGTCCGCCGGGAGCAGGCCGTTCGCCTCCGGCCAGAGCTTCGCGAGCTCGCCCGTCGCGGCCGTCCTAACACGCAAGCGGGGGCCGAGCTCGATCGGAGCGCCGCCGAGGGTTATTCCGACCAGCGGCGCGACGGCGCCGTACGCATGGCCGCGGCCGAAGAGCGACGTCTCGAGTCCGCGTACGCCTTGTCGAATGCTGCGTCGTCCCAGTCGAAGCCGCCGCAACTTTCTGCGGTCGCACCCGAGCAGCGGCAGCAAGACGCTAGCGAACAGTGCGTCGTCCTCGGTTCGGCGCGCCCGCGTGTGCGCGCGCGAAGATCGCCGCAGCCGGTTCGCGGCGTAGCTCGTCGAGCGCGATCCGGGCATCGTCGCGTCGTTCCAGGTTGTGCGCGCGCACCTCGATGAAGGTGCGACGAGCGGCCGGTACTGGAAGGCAGGACGACCGCGTGCGACGTGCTCCTCGAACGCGAACGGGAGGTCGACGCCGCCGTCGAGCTCCGCGAAGAGCGTGCGGAAGGCGCCGAGCGAGAAGCAGCGCAGCGCGTTGTAGAGATGCGGCGACACGGACGGCCACGTCTCCCTCTACTTCGTGCGCGGTTCCTTTCCTCGTTGGCAGCTCGGGCACCAGTACGCCATCCGCGCGCCGTCGCCTTGCGGCCACGACCGGATCGGCGTTCCGCAGCGCGGGCACGGACGGCCCGGCCGTCGATGAATGTGCGCGCGGACCGGCTCGCCGTCGAGGCTGGCCTTCATGAGCCGGTGCGCCTCCTCGAGGACCGCGCGGAGGTCGTCGTCCGCGACATCGGCGAGCGCTGCCCAGGGCGAGACCCCGATCGCCCAGAGGCTCTCGACCCTCCAGATGTTGCCGATGCCGCCGATCAGCCGCTGGGCGAGCAGCGCGTCTCCGACCGTCGTGCGTCTGGTCGATTGCGCGCAGGTTGCGCAGCATTGCGTGGAAGTCGGGCGGGTCGGCGAGGATGTCCGGGCCGACGCGCAACGGCTCGCCCCGGGTCGAGCTCGAGCACGGCGCCGCCGAACAGGACGCCGACGTGCCGCTGACCGCGCAGAACGAGCCACGCGGTGCCGAAGATCTCCGCGTCGCGCGGCAACACGCGCCAGCGTCCCTTCATGCGCATGTGGTTGCGGAGCACGACGCCGCCCTCGAATCGGAGGAGCAGGTTCTTGCCGACAGCGCGAACGGATTCGAGCCGGCGGCCGTCGAGCGTCGGCGCGAGTTGCTTGACGGCCGCGCGCGGGTGCGGCGTCTCGACTTCGAGCTCCTCGCCGACGAGCACCTGTAGGCGGCGCGCTGCGCGATGGACGGCGTCGCCTTCCGGCATGGCCGGAGTACGGTAGCCGCGTGGATGCGCGCACGCGTGCGGCCGTCGCCGGTGCGGCGGCGGCGACCGTTTGGGGACTGCTGGAGCCCATCGACCAGCGCGTGTTCCGCTGTGCGTACTCGGACGTTCGGCTCGTCGGGCTCGGAGACCGCAGGCTCGGCTTCGTCGTGCATGTGCTCAACGGCGCGGTGTTCGGCGTGGTGTTCGACACGGTGCGCCAACGGGTCGATGTCGACCAGCGCCGGCTTGCGCTCGCACTGGCCCTCGCTGAGAACACTGCGCTCTGGCCGCTGCTGGCATTCGTCGAACGCGAGCTCGTCACGTCGCCGCGGGCTTTCGCGCAGTCGACGGCGCGCCACGCGCTGTTCGGCTGGCTGCTCGGCAGCTGGGCGTGAGCTGACCGGCGACGACGGCGCGCGACGTGGTATGAGTTTCGCCACGCTTCCGTCACACTCTCGAGCCGGGGTCTGACCCCGGCCTTGAGTGCCCGTCGTAGTGAGGCGTGTCGATTCAAGGTGGCTGTTCGGTGACCGGCTTCGCCGAGCGAAGCGACCTGGGACCGTCGCGGTGTGCCGCTTCGCGTTACGCGGACGGCTCTGTACGTCTTTCGGACAGCGCCGAGAGTGTGACGACAACGTTGCGAGTTCCGCCTGTTTACGGCGCGCCCTCCCAGACCTCGCGCAGGATTCGCTTCGAGAACTCGATGTTCCGCTTGTCGTTGTCGCCGAGCGAGTAGTCGAAGCGTGCAATCGGCATGCCGTACTGATCCGTCTGGTCGGCGAGCGTCACGCGGTTGTCGAACGTGCGCCGAGTTGGTGGACGGTTAGGGTCGCAGAACCGCGCGACGCGGGCCGGCGAGGAAACCGGCTTCCAGCAGCAGCGGCATGATCTGCGTCTCCGCGACGGGCTCGCCGTCGAAGCGTTCGACCGCGAGGCGTTTCGCGCCGCCACGCTTCACGTGGTCGACGAGGGCCGCCAAGGCCACGCGCAACCATGCCTCGTCCGGCTCGCGGAGCGGCACGAGCGAGCGGCCGCCGCGCTCGACGAACAGCACCGCTTCGCCGCCGAGCAACACGACCGTTGCGCCCGCGACGCGCGCCGCGCGTCCACCGGCGTGCCTCGGCCACGGCAACGCAGCGCCGTAGGGCTGCGCCGGATCGGCGGCGGCGAGCACCAACGTGTCCATCAGGGGAACCTCCCGGTTCCCCCGAACCCCCTCCACCGTCCGCTTACGCGGACGGGCGGCTGCGCCGCCGGGCGCAGCTCACGCAGTCGCTCGACCGCGCCCGGCAGCGCGAACTGTGCACCGCCCAGCCCTTCGACGAAGTAGCCACGACGACAGACGCCGAGCGTCTCGAGCGCGCGCAGCTCGCCGTACACGGCGCCGTAGCCGCCGGGGATGCCTTCGCCGCGCGCGCCGTCGCGCGTCACGATGCCCTGGCGCTCGAGCAGCAACTCCGCCAGGGCACGTCTATCCGGTACACGGCCCGCGTCTGACCCCGGACGCGGCTGGAAGAGACGGTCGGTGAGCGCCCACCGTCCCTGCGTCGCCGTCACCTGCGCGGAGCGCTGGCGCGAGAAGCGACGCGGGCGGACGCGAGGCGGTGCACCCGTCTGATAGCGGCGGCCGGCGCGAAGCGGCGTCCACGCGTCGTTCGTGATCTCCCCGGCCCAGACGAGATCCCAGAGCGCCGGCAGCGCTTCCGCCGGCTCGAGCTCGGCCGCGAGCACGAGGTCGTGCCAGAACTCGGCGCCGTGTGCGAGCGCCGAGCGAAGCTTGTCGTGTACGGGGCCCTCCGGCGGGGGCGCCGCGCCGGGACGGCCGAGCACAGGCGCGTCCTCGCGGAACAAGATCGCGACCCGGTCGAGCCCCGCGCCGACCCAGACGATCTCGCCCGTCGCGCAGAGCTGGTCGAGCTGTCCCGCGTTGTACCCGGGGACACGCCGCGGCAGGACGTCCGACTCCCACAACGTCACCGGCAACGCGAGCCCCTGCAGCGGCACGAGCGCCTCGCGCAACGTCGCGCGGCGGTCGATGCCGTGCCAGTGCGGCAGGAACCGTCCGAACGCGGCCTGCTCCGTCGGCTCGACCTCGCGACGCAAGGCAGCGAGCGACGCGCGGCGCAACCGCCGCAGCACGTCCGGCTCGCACCACTCCCGTTCGGTCCCGCCCGGACGCAGCTCGCCGCGGACGAGCTTGTCGCGCCGCTCGAGGGCCATGAGGACGGGCTCCACGTCGATCCCGAACCGTGCGCGAGCCTCGGCGGTCGTAAACGGGCCGCGGCCTTTCGCAAACCGGAGCACGAGCTGCTCCAGCGACTCGGGACCGCCTTCGAGGAACGCTTCCGGCAGGCCGCCCGGCGGCATAACGCCGAGCGCATCGCGATAGCGCCCGGCGTCCTCTGCCGCGATCAGCCGCTCCTCGCCGGCGAAGCGGACGACGAGCGCGCGACGCTCCGTGAGCAGCGGCCCTGCGAACGCCGCGTCGTATTCCCGGCGTGAAGATCGCCGCGCAAGCGCAGCTTGTCGTGGAGCTCATCCGCGTTGCGCGGATCGCCGCGCAGCTGAGCCTCGACGTCCTCGAGCGCCCCGGGGTCGATCAGGTCGCGCAACTCCTCCTGCCCGACCAGCTCCCGCAGCAGATCGCGGTCGAGCGACAACGCCTGGGCGCGCCGCTCGGCAGGCGGCGTGTCGTCTTCGTACATGTACGTCGCGATGTAGTCGAAGAGGAGCGACGCCGAATACGGCGATGCCGCCGCCGTCTCGACGTCGACGAGGTCGAGCTCGCGCGTTCGCAGCCCCTGCAACAGCTTCTTCAGCGACGACAGGTCGAAGACGTCCTGCAGGCATTCGCGATACGTCTCGAGGATCACGGGAAACGAGCCGTAACGGCGCGCGACCTGCAGGAGCCCCTGTGCCTTCAGCCGCTGCTGCCAGAGCGGCGTGCGCTGGTCGGGACGCCGCCGCGGAATCAGGAGCGCCCGCGCAGCGTTCTCGCGGAACCGCGCCCCGAAGAGCGCCGTCTGCCCCACTTCCTGAACGACGAGCTCCTCGAGCTCGTCTGGCGCGACGAGCACGTCCTCGGTCGGCGGCGGCGCGTCGGCGTCCGGCAGATGCAGCGCGATCCCGTCGTCCGACCAGATCGACTGCGTCTCGACGCCGAGCGAGTCGCGCAGCTTCGCGGCGATCGCCATCGCCCACGGCGCGGTACTCGCGCGCCGAACGGCGTCAGGATGCAGACGCGCCAGTCGCCGATCTCGTCGCGGAAGCGCTCGACGACGATGGTCCGATCTGACGGAACCGCACCCGTTGCGGCGGCCTGCTCCTCGAGGAACTTGACGAGGTTGTTGGCCGCCCGCTCGTCGAGCATGTGCCGTTCCTGCAGCCGTGTGACCGCGGCCTTGTGGCTCAGAGCCACAGCAAGCATCTGACGGAACCGAAGCAGGGCATA
>CAVUBM010000014.1:0-19570 GCA_963739645.1 uncultured Actinomycetota bacterium | reverse complement strand
CCAGTCCAGCATCTACCGGACTCGCACACGTGCTCCTGCCACTGGCACCCAGCGTTGGCCCGCTCCCATAATGGCTCCCACAGCAAGCGCCAGAAATCGAACTGTGCCGATGAGCTGCAAGAACTTGGTGGAGCTGAGGGGATTTGAACCCCTGACCCCCTCGATGCGAACGAGATCCCTGCCGTCGGCAGACGCGGCTCAATGTCGCCAGATACCTGGTAGACACACAGAAATCGAAGGCTGCAGTGCGCCTGATGTGGCACTGTGTCGGCCGATGATGGCTCCCCACCTGGCTCCCACGAAGTTAGATCATTGGCATGATGACCATCACAGACAAGAGCCGGGAAAACCACGCCCGACGCGTAGCCCAGCAGTGCGGCTACTGCCTCGAGAAATCACGGCGCCGGGATCCCCGCGCCACCGGCTACGGCCGCTATCAGCTCATTGATGCGGCCACCAGCACCGCCGCCTCAATCGGCGGCCCATAGCTCACGCTCCATGAGGTCGAGCGGCAACTCGAGATCCTCTCCGCAGTCGACGAACCGAACGCCGTGCGGCTGATCCAGGCGGTCGCCAAGCTCGCTATGGCACCGTCACCGCTCGCCGGACTAGATCCATGCACCATGGACCGGTTGTCGGCCCGGTCACCGCAGCGGCCAACGTGCTCGGCGATGGCACACCGAGGACCTGGCAATCGAGGTCCGCAAGATCCTCGAGTTCCGCAGCCCGCCCCGGCAGACGTCGTGGCGATCGGACCGCTGCTCGACGAGGTCAAAGTTGCGTGGCTTCGGAGGCGCGCTCGGAGAGACTCGAACCCCAGCCTCGTTCCCCTTGCACGGCTTCC
This sequence comes from uncultured Actinomycetota bacterium, assembly GCA_963739645.1. Taxonomy (GTDB): domain Bacteria; phylum Actinomycetota; class Actinomycetes; order Streptosporangiales; family Streptosporangiaceae; genus JASHPR01. Next base: position 18,726 of record CAVUBM010000014.1, on the reverse strand, counting down.
TTTGGGTGCGACGGCTACTTCGACCGTCGCCAGGGGTCGGCGGGGTCAAATTCGAGTGCCGTTGCCAACCGTCGCGTGGATCGCCTGGATAGCCGTCTAGGGGTCGTTGACCGCGGACGAAAGTGCCCGCAGCGCGTGTCGACGAGTTGCCGCGTGCCGAGGCGGACGTCTTGCTGCAAGGTGCGCTGGTGACCGATCCTGACACTGTCCTGAACGGCGGCGGCCAGCGCCGATGGGTCGGGCGGCTGCTGCTCAAGGGAGGTGCGCCAGGCGTACGCGATCGGGCGGTCCAGCACAACATGGTCGCCCACCAGGGGAACGATCTGCACGCTCACCCTGAGCTACTCGGCAAGCGGGAGCAGCCGTTCGGCGTGGATGGTCTGCATATACCCGTGCCTGCGGGCCCGGATCTCGACCGCCCACACCGGAGGCCCGGGTGCCTCGCCCGGCCCAGAACCAGGGCACAGGCCAGGTGGCTCCTCGTTGAGGACCTGGATCGTGGCACGCTCGATGCCCACCATCAGCCGGTCGATAGGGATCGAGTGGGCCAGGTGATCGAGAAAGAAGATCAGCGACCCGCGGCTCACGAACAGAGCACGATCGCAAAGGTGACGGCAAGCTGCGGATAGGAATCTGTGCGCCGCTTCCCCCGACTCTCCCACCGTGTAGAGCCCAGCCGCCGAATAGGTAAAGGTGGCAACCATCACCGACAGGAACGGCTGATTGGGCCGGTCCCGCAGGAAGTTGCGGAGCACGCGGTGAGTACTGGGTCGAGGACAGCTGGAGGGCAACCAGCGTGAGCCCAAGGACCAGCGCGATGACCGTGATGACCGCACTTGTGATCCCGACTAGCAGCGTCCTGGCGTCATCCACCGTTCCCTCAAACAGCAGACGGTGCACAGGCGCATGGACACCCACGTGCACCTTCGACACCAGTGCCCGAGACCTACCGCTACCACTATCGAGACCACCGGGAGGACCCAGAGCGCACCCCCGTGTACTCCGACCACGCCTCCGAGCGCCCACGCATCACGAGTCACCTCACAGCAGCGACGGCCTGCCGAAAAGGGACCATGCCGATGTGGCCATGCCGACCCCTTGCGCTTATGTCTCGGTTCCGGCTTTGTTTCCCTATATGTACCGTCTCAGGGCTGGGACGGAAACATTCCGCCTGGAGACCACGTTGTGCAAGCGGCCCAGGCAAATCGGCAGCGAAATCCGCTTCGGCTGACAGCAATGGCAACTGACCGTGCGGGGCAAAGGTCGTCGCCATGGCACAGCCACAGGCGCGCAGATCAAGGCGCTGGCAGAGAAGATCGAGCCATGTGGCCCCGGATCTTGATCACCCTCAGGCCGGGGCTGCTGGTTTCGCCGCGGCGGCGCGGGCCTGTTTGCGGCTGGCCAGGAGGTACTTGACGGCCTCCATGGTGAGGAAAGCGGTGACGACGGCGATCAGGATGGGTGCGGTCTGCAGCGCCCCGACCTGGGTCAAGAACGCGGCCATCAGCACCATGGAGAACGGCGCGGGCGCGAGCGCCCCGGGGACGGCGGCGAGCAGGCAGGTGAACGCCAGTCCCAGTGGCACGCCGGGGATGACCTGGTGGACGAGCACCCCGGCGGTTCCGCCGATGAACAGCGACGGGAAGATGGGCCCGCCGACGAAGCCGCTGCCCTGGCTGACGGCGAAGGTGAGCATCTTGGCGATCAAGATGGCGGCGAGCAGGCCCAGGCCCAGGGTCCCCGCGTCTTTGAGCACGGTCGTGAGCTGATCGCTGCCGGAGAACATCGTCAGCGGCAGCGCCACGCCGACGATCCCGAATACCACGCCGCCCAGCGTTGATTTCGCGATGGCCGGGGCCTTGAGCCGGCCAAACAGCCGCGCCGCTCCCATCATGAACCCAGCCAGCAGCGTCACCACCAGGGCCGCGAACAGGCCCAGGGGGACCCCGGCGAGCAGCTGCCAGTCCTCGAACTTATAGGACGGCACCTGGTAGTCGTCCAGGAACACCGCGCCGGCGATGGCGAAGTAGATGCCGAACGAGACGCTCGATGCCACGATCTCCGCGGCGAGGGCCTTGGTGAGCTTCTGCCCGCCCGGGCGGGCGACCTCCAGGATCAGCAGCACCACGATCACCGTGCTGGAGAACAACCCGCCGTAGGCGCCGGCGAAGCCGGCCAGGGTGTTCACCTGGGAGTCCTCTTTGCCGCGTGCCCTTCGCTGGGCGAGCCAGCTGCCCGCTCCGCCGCCCATGGCGCCCAGCGCCTTTTCCGGGCCGAGGCTGGCGCCACCGATCAGCGACACCGTCGAGACGGCCACGACCCCCGGCACCAGTCCCGGGTCGACGTGCTCGGTTTGCAGGTCGTCGAACAGGCCAGGAACCTCCTGGGGCAGGCGGGTCAGGCGGCGCAGCAGGCCGACCACGGCACCGGCCGCCGCGGCGACCGCCACCCACCACCAGTGCCCGCCGAACCAGCCCGGATCAGAATCGCTGTACCACTTGCCCCCGAACTTGATCACTCCGATGAAGACCAGGCCGGCGAACGCGCCGAACACCCCCAGGGCCACCGCGTAACCCATCAGGACCCAGAACTCCCGCTGCTGGGTGACCGGCGGTGTCCGCGGCCGGCCCGGATGAGACGCTCACGACGCGGACCCCAGCGGAGCTGAACTCCCACCCCGCCCGCAACACACTGGACCATCTCGGTCAGCTACACCGCACTTCAACGAGCCCCGGCTCGGCATATCGCCTCCACCCCCGGCAGATTTCCAGATGAGCACGATCGGGCCACCGCCTTCCACCGCGACAGAGCACAAGGCCAGGCCCAGGACCGCAGAAGGTCCCGAACCGGACGGGGCAGGACCACATCCGGAATGACGAATATGGAGGGCAAGATCGCCGAAGGCCCGGCGAGGCCCTCCATCGCCGCGGCCGGCGGCATGGACGGGTGGGTGCGGTACGAGAGCACCTAGGGCTCCCCGGCCCGCAACAGTTGGCGCAGCTCGTCAAAGCTCCCGACCTTGTCTGTCTCAACGATCACGAACCGGTCACCGTGAACGGCAATCGAGTAGCCGCCGCCAGAAGCAGCCCAGCCATGGACAGGAGTCCAGGCCGAAGGACTGAAGCCAGCCATGGCAACCGCCAGGGCGTTGAACACCGATTGAACCGCCTCGCAGAACTGCCCATCACCTCAAGTGCCGCCGGGTACTCAAGGAACAATCCCCTGCTCTTGGTTTCTGCGGCACGCCAGTCCGACCCGAATCTGCCCGCCATGAGCACCCCATCGCGTGCTACCAGCTCATCAAGCTCGCTCATAGACGTGTGCTCCATCAAATCGTTGCGTGAGCTGAGCACAGGACGCTTCCGGCCTCAGCCCGTAACTCCGCATCACTCGATTCTGGAGGCGCTCGCTGTCAAAGGCATCACCTCTGCCGGGTGACCGCGCTGTGACCGGCTGGTCCCCGTCTCTGCCGGGTTTGCTCAGGGTGGTCGTTCCGCGGGACTCTTCTCCGGTCCGGGTTCGCGTCGGCGTGGGCGGGACGAGCGGCTCCAACATCCCGACGGCGATCACAGACCGTACCGCGCCCTGCCCCATCACGCCGGAATACGCATCACCTGAATACGCCAGCCCACCAGTCGATTGGCTTCGGCTAGCGCCACATTGATCGGGATTCAAGATCAGCGTTGGCCGGCATAGGCTAGCTGGATTCTTGCAAATAAGAACTGTTAAGCATTATTAATGTCATTGCTGGCATTACCTGCCGCAGCGTACGGCGGCCTGCTGCAGGGTCGGCGTTCGTGGCGAGCGGGGCAGTTCCCAGCACTCGCCAGGCGCCGGCTGGGTGCGGGAGGTGGAGGCTCCTCTTGGCCCCGGTGGGAACGCTAGCCGGTTCCGCCCAGCTGGTTAGCCCAGGGGGAGTACAGGTAGGCGGACGAGGAGACTGCGCCGGTGAGGCCCTTGCTGAGCAGCAGCACCGTGTCCGGCTGGACGGTGGGGATCCAGGGGAGTTGCTGGGTGGCCAGCTTCTCGGCCTCGGCCACCAGCGCCGCCCGCTTGTCCGGGTTGGCGGTGCTGCGGGCCTGTTCCAGTGCCTTGGTGATCTTTGGGTCGTTGAAGTTGGTGTAATTGGCGATCCCGCCCGGAAGAACGATGTCGGCGAGGAGCGCGGCTGGGTTGGCGTAGTTGCCGAAGTTCCCCAGCGGCATGCCGTCGATGCTCGCCCTGGACTGGGGGGTGAGGAGGAAGTTGATGTAGGTCTGGGCCGGTGCGGACTTGAGGACCACCTTGAGCCCGATCGCCTGGGCGGCGGCCTGGTAGGCGGCGGTGTCCCCAGCGTAAACGGCCAGCTGGCTGGTGGTGCCGATGGTGATCGTCTTGCCGGCCGCCCCGGCCTGCTTGACCAGCTTCTTCGCCTCGGTGATGTTCTGGGTCAGTACCGGGGAGCTGTTGTAGGCCTTGGTGAACACCGACTTGCCGTAGCCGAACGTGCCCGGGTTGGACAGCCACCGCGGCATCAGCGCCGCGCCGTGGTAAACCTCGTTGATGATGGCCTGCCGGTCCAGTGCCAGCGAGAGTGCCCTGCGCACGTTGACATTACCTAGGACGCCCTTGGAGTTGGTCACGACGAAGGCGTCAGTGGACCAGCCCGGGCCTTCGTACACCTTCACGGTGCTGCTGTCTTGCAGCTGCTCCAGAGTGGAGATGCCGAGGCCGTAGTCCCCATGGATCGCGCCAGTCTGCAGGCCCGCGGTCAGAGTTGCGATGTCCGGGACGCCCTTGATACTGATCTGGCCGACCAGTGGGTGCACTGACGGGTTCCAGTAATGCGGGTTGCGGACCGCGACCACGCCCACGCCTGAGGTCCACGACTTGAACATGTACGCGCCGGTGCACATGACCGACCCGGCCGGCGTCCCGTAGTTCTTGCCCCCCCTCTCGGTGAAGCTCTTCTCGATGATGACCCCCGGCATCGACGACAGCTCGCCCTCCAGCCAGTAGTCCGGCTGTTTGAGGGTGATCGTTACCTGGGTCGGGCTGGTCGCCGTGATCGAGCTCACCCGGTTGAACACGGCCGAGTAGATGACGCCGATCTTGGGGTTCATTTGGCGGCCCAGGCTGTAGACCACGTCGGCGGGAGTGACCGGGTGGCCGTCCCAGAACTTGACCCCCGGCTGCAAGGTGAACACCATCGTCGTTGGGGAGAGGCTGGCGACGGTCGCCAGGCCAGGCTCCAGCGAGCCATCTGGCGCCTGGCGCAGCAGCGACTCACACATCAGCGAGTCCGCCGTGAACTCCGGGAAGCCGTACGAGAGAACGGGATCAAGCGATATCACGTCCCGGTTGGTGGCCCACACCACCGAGGACACCGGCTTGGTGCCCGCCGGTGTGATGGCCACCAGGCCCTTGGTCGGTGAGACATCGCCCGACGATGATGTGGACGTTCCTGCAGGCCGCCCGCACGCCGAAGCCACGAGTGCGCACACTGCGGCGATAGTGATAACCGCCCGTCGGCTGTGTCTGTAGTCCACCCTGTGCTCCCTGATGCCGCTCCGGAGCCTCCGCTAGCCGCTACCGCGGCTGGTATGCGACCGGGCCCCGATCCCACACAGAAGCCCACGATCCAATCATCTGGGCAGCCAGCCCCGCTCAGATCACCTGCCAGGGGTGATGAATCTATGTAGACACCCGAGCCACTGTTATCTGGCTGCCGTGGGGCTGCGGGCGATGTAGTAGCAGGTCAGTGCGCGCATCTCACCATCGGTGAGATGTTCATCTATGCTCCGCTTGACCGGATTCGAGGCATCGGAACATCATGGAACGGCAGATTTTCTGGGTATCGCCGGGGGCATGAGCTACATCGACGCGCGTCAGCTGGCTGACCGGCCGCGCCACTTGGGCAGGCCGGCGTTCGACCTTATCGCGGCGAAGCTTCTGCGCCCCCTGGTGCGGCCCGGGTCTATCCGCCGTTCGTCGCTGCTCGAGCGGCTGGCGCGGGGTGATCCCGGCCCGATCGTGTCGGTGGTCGCGCCGGCCGGTTACGGGAAGACGACGCTGTTGTCGCAGTGGGCCGAGCGCAACGGCCAGGCCTTCGCGTGGGTGTCGGTCGACGAAAAAGACAACGACCCGAAGAGGCTGCTCACTTATGTCGCGGAAGCGCTCGACGCGATGGAGCCGGTCGGCGGGCGCGTATTCGACGCGCTTGCCTCCCCCGCGAGCTCGGTGCCCGGTTCGGTCGTCCCGCGGCTCGGTAATGCGTTGGCGTCGATGACCTCGCCGGTGGCACTGGTCCTTGACGACGTGCACCTGCTGCACAACTCCGAATGCCGGGCCGCGCTGTCGGTGCTGGCCGATCACGTGCCGGCCGGGTCGCGGCTGGTGCTGGCCGGCCGGGCCGAGCCGCCATTACGGGTCGCGCGGCTGCGCGCCGAGCGCAAGATCCTGGAGATCGGACCCGGTGACCTGTCGCTCACCCGCGAGGAAGCCGCCTCACTGCTCCGCGCCGCCGAGGTGGCGCTGGCCGAGGATGAGGTGGCGGAGCTGCACCGGCGGACCGAGGGGTGGGCGGCCGGGCTGTACCTGGCGGCCCTGTACCTGCGGGAAGGTGGCACGTCCGAGGAGGCCGCGGCCGCGTTCGGCGGGGACGACCGGTTCGTCAGCGAGTACATGGAGTCGGAACTCCTGGCGCGGATCTCCCAGCAGCAGCGGGCGTTCCTGACCCAGACGGCGGTCCTGGAGCGCATGTCCGGCCCACTGTGCGAGGCGGTGCTGGAGCTGCCCGGGTCCGCCGCGGCCCTGGCCGATCTCGCCCAATCGAACCTGCTGCTGGTGCCTCTGGACCGGCGGGGGCAGTGGTACCGCTACCACCATCTGTTCCGCGACATGCTGCTGGCGGAACTGGAAGGCCTGGAGCCCGGCCTGATCCCGGTTCTGCGGCGCCGGGCAGCCGGGTGGTACCTGCGTAATGACCTGCCTGAGGAGGCGCTGGAGTACTCCATCGCTGCCGGGGACGTCAACGAGGCCGCCCGCCTGGTGGAGAAACTCTGGCTGCCGACCGACCGGCACGGCCGGGTCGCTACCGTCCTGCGGTGGGTCCGGTGGCTGGAGGACCGGGGAGGGATCGAGAGACATCCGAGCCTCGCTGTGGTGACCGCCTCGGTATACGCCTGGATAGGGCGGCCGGTCGAGGCCGAACGGTGGGCCGATGTGGTCGATCGCTGGCAGTATCAGGACACGGCCCGGCCTGATGACCTTGCTACCGAGGCGTGGGCCGCCGTGCTCCGGGCCAGCTTCTGCCGGTACGGAGTCGAGCAGATGCGCGCCGACGCCGACGAGGCCGCGCGCAAGTTCGCGGTGGCGGGCATCGTGGCGCCAGCAGTGATGCTGATGCAAGGGATCGCGCGGATTCTTTGCGGTGATCCTGACGGCGGGGACCCGTTCCTGGCGGATGCCATCAGCCTCGGGGACGTCGGCGCACCCGAGGTCTTCGCCATCGCGCTGTGCGAACGGTCGCTGCTGGTGATGGCACGCAACCAATGGAGCCAGGCCGAGGCCTTCGCGAGCCAAGCACGTCCCGTGTTGCGCCGGGCCGGGATCGAAGACAGCTACGTCACCGCCCTGGTCTGCGCGGCGCAAGCCCGTATCGCCCTGCACCGGGGAGACGCTCCGACGGCGCGCCAGGAACTCGTCAAGGCTCAGCGACTGCGGCACCTGCTGACCTACGCATACCCCTACCTCGCCGTTCAGGCCCGGATCGAATTGATCCGGGTCCACCTCGCGCTCGCCGATCTAGCGGGTGCCAGGACGCTCATGGGGGAGATCGATGACCTGCTCAAGCGGCGGCCCGGCCTTGGGGCCGTGGCCAGTGAGGCCAAGGCGCTCCGGGCCACGCTCACACAAGAGCGCGGTGCCAGCATCCCCGGAGCGTCCGCGCTGACCGCCGCCGAACTGCGCCTGCTGCCACTCCTCTCCACCCACCTGTCGTTCCCCGAGATCGGCCGGGAGTTGTTCCTGTCACCGCACACGATCAAGTCGCATTCGAAGTCGATCTACCGGAAGCTGGGCGCCTCCTCACGCGATCAGACGGTCACCCGGGCCCGTGAGCTCGGGCTCCTGGAAGGATGACGGCCGTTTCCCCCCATCGGTGGGATGGCACTTGCCCCGGCACCCGGTGGACTGGTACCCGACGGCGAGCGAAGGCGGGTGAACCAGCTGGTGGAGTTCCAGGAAACCCTGCGCAAGCTGGCGATCTTCGACGAAGGGTTCGCCGAAGCAGGGTCCGGGCTCGGCCTGGCCGAGCCATCGGCCCTCGATGTCAAGACAGTGGCGTTGCTGCAGGCAGCAGTGTCGGTGGCCATCGGGTCACCGGCGGTGTGCCTGGAATGGAGCGCCGGGCGGGCGCTGGCGGCGGGCGCGAGTGAGGACGAGATCGCCGGGGTGCTGCTGGCGATCGCCCCGGTAGCCAGGCTCGGCCGGATAGCCGCGGCCGCTCCCGAGGTGGCGACCGCGCTCGGACATCGCAGCCGCGCCGGAGGAACCAGACCGTTACTGATAACTGCGGCCTGGGCAGAAGGGAATGGCCATGACTGTGAAGACTGAGGAGGGCGCGCGGGAGAGCTCTGCCACGCGGGCATCCGGTAAAGGTTCAGCGCGGGCCGGGACGGACGAGCAGCTGAGCCGCGCGGACCGGGAGGCGCGGGGGAAGGACGCCCGGGCGGTGGCGCCGCTGGAGTCGCAGGCGGAGTTCACGCCGGACCCGTCGCGGGATCCAGTCGGGCTGCTGCTGGAACAGGAGAAGTCGCGGGTGCCGGAGCTGGTGCCGGTCCGGCATGGGCGGATGCTGGTGTCGCCGTTCACGTTCTACCGGGGGGCGGCGCTGCCGATGGCGGCCGACCTGGCCACCACCCCCACCTCGGGGCTGCGGGTGCAGCTGTGCGGGGATGCGCACCTGGCCAATTTCGGCGCGTTCGCCTCCCCGTCACGGCGGCTGGTGTTCGACGTCAACGATTTCGACGAGACGCTGCCCGGCCCGTTCGAGTGGGATGTCAAGCGGCTGGCGGCCAGCCTGGCCGTGGCCGGACGGGACAACGGGTTTTCCGCCAAGGCCCGCCGCAAGATCATCCTGGCGGGGGTCGGGAGGTACCGCACGGCGATGCGCGAGTTCGCCGGCCAGCCGTTCCTGGCGGTGTGGTATGCGCACCTGGACGTCGATGACGCGATTGCCCGGTACCGGTCACAGTTCAAGGCGAAAGGGTCAAGGCCGTCGAGAAGATGGTCGCCAAGGCCCACACCGACGACAGCATGAAGGCGCTGCGCAAGCTGACCACCCAGGTCAACGGGCAGCGGCGGATCATCAGCGACCCCCCGCTGATCGAGCCGGTCGAGGAGGTCTTTTCCGGCGCGCAGGCCAGCGCGATCTATGAGCTGATCCGCCAGACGCTGGGCAAATACCAGCGCACCCTGCAGTCCGACCGCAAGCACCTGCTCGAGGAGTTCACGCTGGTTCAGGTGGCCCGCAAGGTGGTCGGGGTGGGCAGCGTCGGCACCCGCTGCTGGATCGCGCTGATGGACGCCGGGGACGGGACCGAGCCGCTGTTCTTGCAGCCCAAGGAGGCCCAGGCCTCCGCCCTGGCGGCCTACTGCGGGCGCAGCCCCTACGCCAGCCATGGCGAGCGCGTCGTCGCCGGGCAGCTCCTGATGCAGGCCGAAAGCGACATCTTCCTCGGCTGGACCCGCGTGACCGGGCCCGACGGGGTGGACCGCGACTACTACGTGCGCCAGCTGAAGGACTGGAAGTTTTCCTTCCCGATCGAGCAGATGATCCCCTCCGGCATGGCCGTCTACGCGCAAGTCTGCGGGTGGGCCCTCGCCCGGGCCCACGCTCGTTCCGGCGACCGCATCGCGCTGGCCGCCTACCTCGGCGGCTCCGACAAGTTCGACCAGGCGATCGCCGACTTCGCCGAGAAATACGCCGACCAGAACGACCGCGACTACGCCGCGCTCCAGACCGCCGTCAAAGACGGCAGAGCCGAGGCGGTCACCGAAATCTGACGTCCACGCTCGGCAGCTCATGGCCTGCACCGCCCTGATCCTGGGCGCCTGCCGGGCCGTCAGCGGCCTGATACGGCTGAGCTGACCTGGTAGCACGGCACCGGCGAGGCAAGGACAGAAGGATATGCCGATGAGGGCTCAACCGCCTGACAGCCCGGTCAGCGAAGGGGTCCGCAGTCTTGAGGTGCGCTGGATCTTCCCGGGCCAGCTGGCGGCTGCGGTGGCCCGATGGTTCGGGCGGTTCCCGGCCGAGATGGAGTCACGCGAGGACACCTACCTGCTGGATCCGCCGTTGCCCGGGCTGTCGGTGAAGGTCCGCGGGGGCGGGGCGCTGGAGGTGAAGGTGTTCCGCGGGAGCCCGGGGATGCTGGAGGTGGCGGGCCGCGCCCGCGGGCGGATGGAGTCCTGGCAGAAGTGGTCGTTTCCCTTCCGCCCACTCAGCCAGCACAGCGTCGGCCCGGCCGGCTGGCGGCCAGTGCGCAAGAGGCGGCGGATCAGCCGGTTCTCATCGGCCGGCGGGCAGATGGTGGCGCTCGCCGCGGGACCTGGGCGACGAGCGCAGGTGCGAGGTGGAGCTCACCGAGGTCCGCACCGGCGGCCAGGACTGGTGGACGCTGGGGTTCGAGGCGACCGGCCCCGCCGATCTGCTCGGCAGCGAACTTCAGGCCACCGCCGCGCTCGTGTTCGCCCAGGCCCTGCCGAGTGGTGTGCAGGCCGGCCCGGATAAATCCAGGTCCTACGCGCAGTGGCTGTCCCAGCGGCAGGGCGCCGGCAGTGACGCTGACGCCTGAAGGCTGGCCCACTGCCGAGCCGGGTGGCTCGCCGCTGCGCTCGCCCCGCCCGGATTCGGCCACGGCCACCGCCGGAACCGGCCCAGCCGTCATGGCCAGCGGGCGCGGGGCTTCAAGGCTGTAAGAACCTTCCCTGGCGGCGCTTGGAGATCAAGATCGCGCCGGCGGTATTGTGCTCTCGGCGTGCTCGCCCCAAGGTGATCTTGGTCGGCTCCGTCTGCTTGCCCATGCACGGCGTCGTAGAGGGTGCCATCAGGTGCCGGGAGGCCGGTTCAGGCACGGGCGGTGTGCCCCTGCGGCTCGGATTCGATGAGCAGCGATACGGCTTCGATGAGGGCCAGGTGGGTGAAGGCCTGGGGGAAGTTTCCCAGGTGCTGGCCGGTGGTGGCGTCGATTTCCTCGGCGTAAAGCAGCAGTGGCCCGGCGAAGGAGAGCAGTTTTTGGCACAGGGCGCGGGCGCGTTCGGTTTCGCCGATCATGGCGAGCGCGCTGACCAGCCAGAAGGAGCAGATGGTGAAGGTGCCCTCCTCGCCGCTGAATCCGGTGTCGGTGCCTTCGACCCGGTAGCGCAGGACCAGGCCGTCTTGGGCCAGCTCGTCGGCGATGGCCAGCACGGTCGCCTTGATCCGCTTATCGTCGGGGGGCAGGAATCCCATGATGGGCAGCAGCAGCAGCGAGGCGTCGAGATCGTCGGTCTTGTAGTGCTGGCGGAACACGCCCCGGCTGGACAGGCCTTTATCGAGGACCTCGGCCTTGATCTTGTCGGCGCCAGTCCGCCACCTTTTGGCGCGGTCGCCGTCGCCGCGTTCGTCGGCCAGGTTGGCGCCGCGCGCGGCCGCGACCCAGCACATCACCTTGGACGCGGTGAAGTGCTTGGGTTCGCCGCGGACCTCCCAGATGCCCTGGTCGGGTTCGCGCCAGTGCTCCAGCGCGGCGTCGACGAAGGAGGCGAGCCCCTCCCACACGGGCGCCACGATCTGCTCCGCTGCCTGGTGGAACTGGACGTCCAGGGCGTCCAGGATCATCCCCCACACATCATGCTGGTGCTGGTTCCAGGCGCCGTTGCCGATCCGCACCGGCCGCGCGCCCTGGTAGCCCGACAGGCGGTCCAGCGTCTTTTCGGTCAGGTCACGTTCCCCGCCGATGCCGTACATGATCTGCAGCTCCGGTGGCCGGCTGAGGTCACCGCCGGTGACCGCGTCCAGGACAAAACCCCAGTACTCCAGCGCCTCCCAGTCAAAACCCAGCCGGTACAGCGAGCGGAGCATGAACGCCGAGTCCCGGATCCAGGTGAACCGGTAGTCCCAGTTCCGCGCCCCGCCGGGCGTTTCCGGCAGCGACGTCGTCGCCGCCGCCATGATCGCGCCCGTCGGGGCGTAGCTGAGCGCCTTCAACGTCAGCGCGCTGCGGTCCAGATAGGGCTTCCACGGATGATCAGGAATCTTGGCCGTGGCCAGCCAGTCGCGCCAGAACTCCACCGTGGTGTCCAGCGCGGCCGCCGCCTCGGCCTGGCTGGCCGGGACCTTCGCGTCCCCCCACGACAGCACCACGTAGGCCGACTGGCCCTGGGTCAGCGTGGTCCGGCCGTAACCACGGGCGCCCATCACCCCCAGCGGCACGCTGCCCGCCAGCTCCAGGCGCACCTCCCCCTCCGCCGGGGCGACCGTCATCGCCCCATACCCCTCGCCCTGATAACTCCACGTGCCGCCGGTGGTCCCGTAATTGAATAGCGGGCCGCAGTTCACCATCACCTCCACGTGGCCGCTGATACACGTCGCGATCCGCAGCAGCGCACCGACCGCGCCGAAATCAGCCGGCGCGCGGTGATAGTCCGCCCGCCGGGCCTGATCCTGCGTCCGGCCGATGACCAGCAGATCATGCACCGTCATCCACCCGGTCGGCGTCTGCCACGTCGTTTCCAGCACCATCGTCCCCGGCACATACCTGCGGTGCTGCGGGACGTGGGCGTAGCTCGGGCCGAACCGGAACAAACCGGCCGACCGGTCCAGCAGCGCCGCGAACACACTCGGCGAATCCGGGCGAGGCAGACACAGCCACTCCACCGACCCATCCGGGGCGACCAGGCAGCTCTGCTCACAATTCGACAGCAACCCATACTCGGCAATAGGCGGAAAATTGCTCATCGCTGCCTGACCTCTCCAAATACCAGACTGAACGCTCTGACTCTGTGACCTACAGCGCGACCGCAACGACCGGTCTGCGGTGCGTCGTCCCCCAAGGGGTGAGCCTGACCAAGGCACCAAATGCCCGGACAGCCCACGGCGCCATGCTCGTCCGCGGCTGCCTGCCTTCCGGGCAAAGCGCAACAGCCATGCGCACTTTGTGCACCCGCTAGCAGCGCGGCAGGGCCACCTTCACCCGGCCAGGGCGCCGTTGGCTGGGTCGAGGGAAGCGTCACGGGCCGGTACCCGCCGCGTCGCCCGGCTCGGCGGGGCCGCTATAGGCGCCGGCTGCCACCGGCATGTCGTCGAGGTTGAAGGTGCGTTCGCGGCGCAGGTCGCGGGTGAAGGCGAACCACCAGCCCAAGATGGCGCCGATGCGGTTGCGGTAGCCGGTGAGGAAGCCGATGTGGATGAACAGCCAGCCGAGCCAGCCGAAAAAGCCGCCGAACTGGAGCTTGCCGGCGGAGATGACGGCGCGACCGCGGGAGATGTAGGCGGCGGAGCCGAGGTCGTGGTAGCGGAAGGGCTTGTCGTAGGTCTGGCCCTGGGCCTGGTGGCGGATCTTGCGGGCGGCGTAGAGCCCGGTTTGCATGGCGACCTCGGCGACGCCGGGCAGCTTGTCCAGGCACATCAGGTCCCCGGTCACCAGGATCTCGGGGTGGCCGGGGAGGGTCAGGTCCTTGCCGCACAGCAGGCGGCCGGCCCGGTCCTGTTCGGCGGCGGTGGCCTTGGCCACCAGCCCAGCGATCGGCGGCGCCTCCACGCCCGCGGTCCACAAGATGGTGCCCACCTGGTGCCGGGTGACGTTGCCGTCGTGGTCCTTGACACCGATGCTGTGCACGTCGGCCTCTGTGACGATGGAGCCCATGTGCAGCTCGACGCCGAGTTTGGTCAGGTCGCGGGCGGCCAGGGCGGACAGTTTCGGGCCGAAGGTGGCGAGCGGGGCGGGGCCGCCGTCGAACAGCATGACCTTCGCGTCGGCGGGCTGGATGTGCCGGTACTCCTTGGCCAGGGTCTTGGTGGCGACCTCGCGGATCTGACCGGCCAGCTCCACCCCGGTCGGCCCGGCGCCGACCAGGGCGAAGGTGAGCCAGCGCTTCCGTTCGGCGGGGTCGGTGGCGGATTCGGCGAGCTCGAAAGCGCCGTACACCCGCCGCCGGATCTTCATCGCGTCCTCGATCGATTTCATCCCGGGCGCGAACGCGGCGTATTCGTCGTGGCCGAAGTAGGACTGGCGGACCCCGGCGGCCAGGATGAGGTGGTCGTAGCCGAACTCGATCTGTTCGCCCAGCGGGCGCCGGGCCGTCAGCTTCTGGGCGGCGGCGTCGATGCCGGTCACCTCGGCCAGCTCGAACTCGACGTTGTGGTGCTTGGCCAGTAGCTGCCGCAGCGGGGAGGCGATCTTTCCCTCCGACAAGATGCCGGTCGAGCACTGGTAGAGCAGCGGCTGGAACAGGTGATGCTCGGCCCGGTCGACCAGCGTCACCTGTACCGGCGCCCGCCCCAGCGCCCGGGCGGCGAACAGGCCGGCGAATCCGCCGCCGACGATCACTACCCGGGAGCCGGATGTTGCGGCCATGGCTCGCCCCGATCTCTTTGCGTTCGGTATGGGTCGTCGGGCTGGTCAGCCCACCGTGGGCGGCGGGTCGTGCCAGGTGTCGCGGTCGGGCAGCAGCCGGTCGGCCTCCTTGGGGCCCCAGCTGCCGCGGGCGTAGGGGTGGACCGGGGTGGCGTCGCCCAGCACCGGGTCCACGATCGTCCACGCGTTCTCGACGGTGTCCTGGCGGGCGAACTGCCAGCGCTCCCCCTCCAGCGCGGCGCCGATCAGCCGGTCATAGGGCCGCTGGTCGGACCCGGGCTCCTGGGCGAAAGTGAGGTCTTCGGTCTGCGGCTCCCAGCCGGCGCCCGGCTTTTTGCCCGCCAGCGTGAGGGTGACCGCGGTCTCCGGCCAGACCCGGAACCGCAGCTCGTTGTGGTGCGGCAGCGGCGCCAGCCCGAAGATGTCACGCGGCGGGTGCTTGAACCGGACACAGACCTCGGTGGCGGTGACCGCCAGGCACTTGCCGGCCCGGATCACGACCGGCACTCCAGCCCACCGCCACGAGTCAGACTCCAGCCGGATCGCCACGAACGTCTCCACCGTGGAGTCCTTCGCGACGCCCGTCACGTCGTGGTAGCCCTCGTACTGGCCGCGCACCGTCCGCTCGGCGCTCAGCGGGGTCAGCGAGGCCACCAGCCGCGCCTTGGCCGCCCGCCAGTTGGTCAGGCCCTGCCCCTCCGGCGGGTCGGCCATCACCGTGGCCAGCACCTGCAGCATATGGTTCTGCACTACGTCGCGGATGGCGCCGGTCCGGTCGTAGAACGAGCCCCGGTCGGATACGTCGAACGCCTCCGCCATGGTGATCTGGACGCTCTCCACGTAGGTCCGGTTGAGCAGCGGCTCGACCACCGCGTTGGCGAACCGGCCGAACAGCACGTTCTCCACCGGCTCAAACGCCAGCCAGTCGTCGACCCGGAAGATGGCCTCCTCCGGGAAGTACTGGTGCATGGTCTCGTTGAGCTTGCGTGAGCTGGCCAGGTCCTCGCCGAACGGTTTTTCCACCATCACCCGGGCGCCGGCGGCCCGGCCGGCGGCGGCGATGCCCTGGGCGATCCGCCCGAACAAAAACGCCGGCACCTCGAAGTAGAACAGCAATTCCTTACCCGGCCCTGCCGCCTCTGACATGGCCTCATAGGTGGCGTCGTCACCGAGGTCGCCGTCGACATACCGCAGCAGGCTGAGCATTTTCGTGGCCGCGGGGGTGGTTGGGTCCATGTTGTTGAGCTTCAGCGACGCGGTGGCGTAGTCGCGGAACTGCTCCAGACCCCAGCCGCTCTTGGCCACCCCGACCACCGGGAAATCCAGCACCCCGCGTTCGACCAGCCCGACCAGCGCCGGGAACGTTTCCAGTTTGGCCAGATCGCCGGTTGCCCCAAAGATCACCAGTGCGTCGGCGCGGTTTGCTGCCATGTCTGCTCCTCCTGCCTGCTCGTCTCTTCATGATCATGTCTTCTCCGGCACGCTGGGCGGCCGGGTGCTGGGCTGCTGCTGTGGTGGGGCGTAGTCGGATTTGCTGACACGGCGCCGGAACACGTAGTAGGTCCAGCTCTGGTAGGCGAGTACTAGCGGCAGGAAGATGATGACGACGATGGTCATTACCTTGAGCGAGTAGGGCCCGGACGCGGTGTTGTGGACGGTGAGGTTGTTGGCCGCGCTGATGGTCGAGACCATCACGTTGGGGTACAGGCCGGTGAAGATGGCCACGATGCAGGACGCGATGGTGACGGTGGTGGCGGCGAAGGCCCAGCCGTCGCGGTGGTCGTAGACGAGCCAGATGGCGGCGAGGGCGGCGAGGATGGCCAGCAGCTCGACCGGGTTGAGGAAGAACGTGCCGGTGTGGGTCACGTGGGTCCAGATGGCGAAGCCCACCACGGCGGCTGTGCTGAACGGGGCGATGCGGCGGGCCAGCTGCCGGGAGCGCTGGTGCATGTCGCCGGTGGTCTTCAGGCCCAGGAACGTCGCGCCGTGCAGCGCGCAGACCGCCACCAGAGTGAGCCCGGTGAACAGCGGGTAGGGCTGGAGCAGGTCCCAGAAGCTGCCGGTGTAGTTCTGGGCCGAGTTGATCGGCAGCCCGTGCAGCAGCCCGCCCAGCACCACGCCGGTCAGCAGCGGGGCCAGCAGGCTGCCGGCGGTCAGCAGCACGTCCCAGGTGCGGCGCCAGTTGGCCGCGTCGCGCTTGCCGCGGTACTCGAACGCCAGGCCGCGGGCGATCAGGGACGCCAGCAGCAGCAGCAGCGGGAGGTAGTAGGCCGACAACATGGTGGCGTACCAGCCGGGGAACGCGGCGAAGATCGCGGCCGCGGCCACGATCAGCCAGACTTCGTTGCCGTCCCACAGCGGCCCGATGGTGTTGATGGCGGCCCGCCGCCCGGCGTCGTCGGTGCCGACCAGGTCGTGCAGCATGCCGACGCCGAAGTCGAACCCCTCCAAGATGAAAAACCCGGTCCACAAGATGGCGATGATGATGAACCAGAACGGGATCAGATTGCTCATCGTGACCTCAATACTGGACGGCCGGCACTGGCGCGTCCGCGTCGGCCGCGGCGCGCGCGGGCGGGAGCTGCTGGCGTGAGTACCGCAGCATCAGCAGCAGGTCGACCGTCCCGATCGTGGCGTAGATCAGGATGAATGCGATCAGGCTGATCCAGATCCAGGTGGTGGACACCGTCGGTGAGATCCCGTTTTTGGTCAGCATGATGCCCTGCACGATCCACGGCTGGCGGCCGGACTCAGTCAAGAACCAGCCCGCGGTGTTCATCAAAAACGGCAGCACCACGCCCCACACCGCCACCCACAAAAACACCCGGGACGTGGCGAGCGTTTTCCGCCGGATCAGCCACAGCCCCCACGCCGCGATAAGGAAGACCACCACCGCCAGGTAGGCCATCACCCGCATGCCCCAGTACTGGATGAATACGTTCGGCACGTAATAGCCGGGCCCGTACTTTTTGACGTACTGGTTCTGCAGCGGGGTCATGCCGATCACCTTGCCGTTCAGGTGGTTGGTGGCCAGCAGCGACAGCAGGTGCGGGATCGCGATGATCTCGACCGGGGTCTGGTCGTTGTTGCCGCCGCCGATCTGGAACATCGAGAACGAGCACGGCTGGCAGGTCGTCCACTGCCCCTCCGCCGCCGCGATCTTCATCGGCTGGTACTTGGCCTCGATCACCCCCAGCTCATCACCCACCAGCATGGTGAACAAGATCGCCGGGAGAAGGACCACGATCGCCAGCCGGGCCGAGGCGGTGAACACTTCCGGCTCCCGGCCACGGCGCAGCTGCCACGCCGACACCGCCAGCATTACCGCGGCCCCGGTGACCAGCGACGCCAGGATCACCTTCGAATAGCCCCATACGAACACCGGGTTGGTGAACAGCGCCCAGATGTCGTTCAGCTGGGGTTTGCCGTTCACCATCTGGTAGCCGACGGGATGCTGCATCCACGAGTTGGCCGCCATGATGAACGCCGCCGACAGGGAGGCGCCCAGCGCGACCGCCCAGATCGTCGCCAGGTGCACCCGCCGCGGCAGCTTGTCCCAGCCGAACAGCCACAACCCCAAAAACGTCGATTCCAGGAAAAACGCCGCCAGCCCCTCCATCGCCAGCGGAGCGCCGAAGACGTTGCCGACCAGCCGCGAGTACGCCCCCCAGTTCATCCCGAACTGGAACTCCTGCACCAGCCCAGTCACCACGCCGATCGCCACGTTGATCACCAGCAGCGTCCCGAAGAACCTGGTCAGCCGCAGATACTGATCGTTCTTGCCCCGGTACCACGCCGTCTGCAACAGCGCGGTCAAAAACGCCAGCCCGATCGTGACCGGGACGAAGAAGAAATGATCGACCGTCACGAACCCGAACTCCCACCGCGCCAGATCAACGTTCATCATCGGCACCCCCAGTCAGGAATGGCTTCGGAGCGGACAACCCATGCGTGGCGAAAGCCGCCGATGGCCGTGCCCGCCAAGACGAGCCCGCACCGGCTCCGGTGAGCGCCATCCCAGGTCATCGGCGGACGGTTTCAGCAGCGCCTACGCGGCTGCCGCGGGTGCGGCTGTGGCCGTGTCGCCGACCGAGGTGAGTGGCTTGGTGACCTGCTCCAGCGACTT
>CAVUBM010000013.1:0-8684 GCA_963739645.1 uncultured Actinomycetota bacterium | reverse complement strand
AGGTGTATGGGCAGGCGAAGTTCCTGCACGCCTGGCTGGAAGAGCACAACGTGTCCGATGTGCTGGCCATCAAGCGCAACGACACGCTCAGCATGCCCGCCGGCCAGCAGCGCGCTGATGAGCTGATCGCCGCCGTCCCAGCCCGGGCCTGGCAGCGGCTGTCGGTAGGAGCGGGCGCTCACGGCCCGTGCGAGTACCGCTGGCCCGCGTCCCGGCCCGGCCCGCTCTCGCCTGGTGGACCTGGCCTGGGTCGCGGGCAGCCGCTGGCACGTGGAGGAATGCTTCCAGCAGGCCAAAACGAGGCCGGGCTGGATCACTACCAGGTCCGCTCTGGGCGGGCCTGGTATGCCCACATCACTCTGTCGATGCTGGCCCTGGCCTGGCTGTCCGCCACCCAGGCCCGGGCCGCAAAAAGGGAACCAGCAGCAGCGAACCAGGCATGATCGGCGACACGTTGCCGGAGAGCCGCCGCCTGCTCACCGGCCTCGCCTGGCGCTGCCTCCCGACCCCGAACACGTCCTGGCCTGGTCAAACTGGCGGCGCCGACGCCAATACCAAGCCCGCGCCAGCCACTACCGCCGACGCGGCTATGCCCTCACCTAACTGTTGTTGCAATATTAAATGTCAAACGTGCGCCGAGGTTGCCTACGCGACCTGGAGCACGGCCGCTTCGAGGGAGCGGCCGTGCTCGTCAACGGCTGATCAGCAGGGGTGGCTGGAGAATGTCTGATCCGCTGGCGGGGGAATGACCGTCACCGGCGCCCCGAAGTCGCTGAACGTCAGGAACCGGGTCTCCCCGGCTACCTGCGTAGCGCTGGTTAGCCCGATGGTCAGGACGAGTGCCCGGGCTCGTCCTTGCTTGTCCACGTCCACGGTACCCCTGAGTTCGAGTTTCCTCTTCGCCGCTGGGGTTGTCCTGCTGAACGCGTACCGGGTGCCGGTCCACCCAGGTCCCGAGACGGGCCCTGCCACGGTCACCTTGGCGGCCTTCTTGATCTCGGCCAGCATCTGCTGTGGTGTGGCGGTGGTGAAACCCCCGATGGGGGCGGCTTGGCCAGGGCATGCGACCGGTATCCGGGCCCAGTGCTTGCCGTGCACGGGAACGGCGTAGTAGTCATACCGGTAGCGGCCCACCGTGCGGATCATGGTGGCGGCCGGGGGGCCCGGGCAGGAAGTCGCCTCGAGATGCCGCACCGGGTCTGCCACGCTCGTGCACGTGTAGCGAGGTCCGTGAGTGACCCGGCCGTTCGAGATGAAATAACTGCTGCCTTGCTCAGTGAGGTGATAGCTCTGCGTCAGTGTGCGGGTCAGCGCGCTGCTGACAGCAGCGCGCGCCGATGGGGCCGAACCGGCGGTGGTCAGCGTAAGCGCCGTCACCAAGGCCGCTGCCACCGCGATCCCGGCCGACAGCACGGCGATCCTCCGCGTCCGGCGTGCCCGGTCCCGCTGTCGCGCCGCGGCGAACCCTTCTAGCAGGTCGATCCCAGGTGGCATGTCCGTAGTGGCCGCCGCGAGCAGGCGGCGCGCCTCAGTTTCGCTGTCGTCCATAGCGGTCCTCCTCGAGGTTCTCGCGCAGCGCCCGCAAGCCGCGATGCGTGTGCGTCTTGACTGTCCCCACAGAGCAACCGAGCAGGTCCGCGACCTCGGCTTCCGGCAAATCGGCGCAGTACCGCAGCACCACCGCGGCACGTTGCCGCTGCGGCAGCGCCTGGAGCGCCTGGCGCACCGGTGCGGCGAACGCCTGACCGTCGGCAAAGTCCGCGATCACGGTGTCAGGCAGCTCGCCGGTTGGCGTCTCGCGGCGCCACCGGGCGCGCCACCACGACCGGTGCGTGTTCACCATGATCCGCCGCAGGTAGGCATCCGGGTCGCCGTCCAGCCGCAGCTTCGGCCAGGCCCGGTAGAGCTTGACCAGACTCTCCTGGACCAGGTCCTCAGCCGCATGCCAGTCACCGGTGAGCAGCACCGCCACACGCAAGTGATGCTCACCGCGGTCACGCACGTAGGCGGCGAACCGCTCGTCGATGCCGGCCATTGCACTCCATCTCGCCCGGTGCCTCCCGTCGGGAACACGCCGCGTCCCCACCCACGGGTTGACAAGGAGCAGACCAAACAAGAGCCTCTACCAACCGCGAAGTCCCTGACACCAAGTACTCCAGCAGCACTTCGTTGTTCTTAGCTTGCCTTCGCTGGTAGTTGCTAGTTGGCGCCGTGCTGTGGCGGCGTCAGCGGGACCAGGCCCAGACGCCGGCACGGCGAGGCAGGGCAGTGATCAGGCGCACCAAGAGACTTCGGACCACGCCGAACGTGACCGGGATGAGGCCGCTGCGATTGCTGATACGTGCATGACTCCCGGCTGGGCAGGCAGCAGCACCCGGGCGAAGCACAGCGGAGCCGGGTTCTTGCGGGTGCGGCGGTCAGGCGGCTGGTTGGAGGCTGATCCGCCGCCCGCTCTCCAGTGTCATCCAGCCCGCACGCACGACCCCGACCACGTCCGGGCCCGGCCCACCGGAGGCGACAACGCCAATATCAGGCCCGCCTCTCCCACTACCGGCGACGCGGCTATGACCTCACCTAAGTGGGAGGGTCGGGGACTGGCGCGGTTCCGCAGGTCGCGGCCCGTTTCCAGTCCCCGCCCGTCAAACCGTGCATGCGGTTCTCCCGCACACGGCTTACCGACGTTCTTCACCGTTGGCGTCTGGCCTGCCCGCGCCAGGGCCGGAAGGGCCTGGGCGGGATGACGGTCCCATCAAGGATGATCAGGCCCATGTGGTCCGGGGATAGCAGCACCTGTTTGATGCCCCATCCCCAGGCGTGGCGCCGGTTGCCTTTCTTCGACAACCAAAGCGCGAGCCGCTCCAAGGCATAGTTCCTGATCTGGCCGAGCACGAGAGCCGAATTTCCGTAGCGGAAGTACCCGGCCCAGCCGCGCAGGAATCTGTTGAGATCCTCCACGATCCACCCGGCTGGCAGCAGCAGCCGTTCCCGTCCGGTGATCTCCCGGATCCGGTCACGGGCATGCTGGACCGCCTTGCGTGCGGGCCAGCGGGCAAGGAAGGTCAGGTGCGCCGATTTCGGGGTCCACCCGCGCACCAGCCGGTGGTGAAAGCCGAGGAAGTCAAACCCCTCGCCTTCCTCCTCCAGGTGCACGATGCGGGTCTTGGCCGCCTTGGGCTCAAGCCCCAGCCCGGTCAGCAGCCCGGTGAGCCGCTCCAGCGCGGCGTCGGCTTGCTGCCGGGTGGCGCACATCACCACCAGGTCATCGCAGTAGCGGACCAGCACCCCGTGCTGATCCGCGTCCCATGCCCGGTCCAGCCGGTGCAGGTAGATGTTGCAGAGCAACGGTGATGCCGGGCCGCCTTGCGGAGTCCCGGTCACCTCCCGCCGCACCTGCCCGTCTTCCATCACCCCGGCGCGCAGCATTGCGCGCAGGAGTTTCAGGACGCCCTGGTCGCTGATGCGTTCCTCCACCGCCTGCATCAACTTGTCATGCGGAATCGCCGAAAAGCAGTTGGCGATGTCCGTTTCTACTACCCACCGCCGCCCCTGCCAGGACTCATCGATGAGCACCTGCAGGCCATCGTGCGCTGACCGCTTCGGGCGGAACCCGAAGCTGCACGGCAGGAAATCCGCTTCGAAGACCGGCTCGAGCACGATCTTCACCGCGGCCTGCACGATCCGGTCCCGCACCGCGGCGATCGCCAGCGGCCTGCGCTCGCTGCTGCCCGGCTTCGGGATAAGCACCCTCCGCGCAGGCAGCGGGCGCCATGCGCCCTCCCGCAGGTCACCAGCCAGCTCGCTGAGCAGCCGGGTCACCCCGTACTCCTCGGCATCAGCCAGGGTGATCTTGTCGATGCCCGGCGCGCCGTTGTTCCGGCGCACCGCATACCACGCCCGCTGCAAGACGTCCTCTCGGTAGACCTTGTCTCGCAGCGCATGGAACCGCCTGCCCGGATCGGCCTTGGCCGCCCGGTAAAGCACATGCTGCAACGCGCGGACCCTGTCCCCTCGGACAGCCGCCAGAATGGACCTAGCCGTAACACCGGCACTCACCGATCCGGGCCTTTCAGCTTGCGCGTGAACGAAGCAGCGGCCCTTCCCTCCCCGCAGGTTGTGTTGTCCTGCGGCTCGATCGGTACTACGGCCGCCTCCGACTCCCTCCCGGCACCCCGCCCACTTCCCGGCTCCACACCGGTTATAGGGCAGCGCTGGTCTGCGGGCACCGGAGCCCGCTTCGGCCGGGGAGGGCCTCCCCAGTTCCCGCCGCCACCATCTGAACGTTCCGCGCCCTCTACGCCGGGGAGTCCCTCACGGCTGCAATTCCAGGATCTACACCGCTTCCATGGCCTTCACCGTGAACAGCCCGGCTCGGCTCTCCCTCAATGTCTAACGACGCGGCAGGCTTCGCTGCACGCTACGGACCGCTCAGTTGCTCCCCCTAAAAGGGCTTTCGACGCTGGGCTCCGGCCCGGCCCGTTTCCAGACCGAACCGCCAGCCTGCTACCGGGCTCCCTGGCGACTACCCGGACCGGACTTACACCGGCAGGCGACGACGAGCTTCCGATCAGGTCATGATTGCTGGACAACCACCTCCATGATCTCTGGGCGCACCAGTTGCAGTATTAAGCCGGGCACCCGGCCCAGCCCGGCGCGGCGATTCTGCCGAGTCCGGCTGGTCTATATCAGTAGGCCGCCAAAAGGGCGGCGGAAACACAAGACCACGCCAGAACCGGAGAAACAGGCATGTCCATTAAAAACAAGGCAGTGCTGGTGACGGGGGCCAGCCGCGGCATCGGCCAGGCGCTGGTCGAGGAGGCCCTGCGGCGAGGTGCGGCACCGGTGTATGCCGCCGCCCGCCACCCGGTCGCTCACCCCGATCAGCGCGTCACCCCGCTGGCGCTGGACGTAACCGACGCGGAGCAGATCCGCGAAGCTGCCGCGAATATCGACTCGCTCGATCTCCTGATCAACAACGCCGGCATCCAGCCTTTCGACGACCTGAGTGATCCTGCCGCGCTCGAGCAGACCCTGACGGTCAACCTGTTCGGCACCTACCGGGTGAGCCAGGCTTTCCTGCCGTCGCTGATTCGTTCTCGGGGAACTATCGTCACCAACGTGTCCCTGGCGGCCCTCGCCCCCGTGCCGTTCGCACCGGCCTACTCGATCTCAAAGGCGGCCGCGTTCTCGTTGACGCAGTCGCTGCGTTTGCTCCTGGCCCGGCAGGGCGTGAGCGTGCACAGCGTCCTCACCGGCCCCACCGATACGGAGATGACCCGAGACCTCGACATCCCCAAGGCCTCCCCGGAGTCCGTGGCGCGAGCCATCTTCGACGGCATCGAGAACGGGGAAGAGGACATCTTCCCCGATCCGCTGTCCCGCGCCATGGCCGACGGCTGGCGTGGCGGTGTCGCCAAGCAGTTCGAACGCCAGAACGCGGCGCTCGTGCCGGCCGGGGCCGCCAGTTGATGACGGCGATGAGCCTGTGCCATTGTCGCGGGCACAGGCTCATCGGCGGCTGGTATCAGCTGGCGCGGGCCACGGTCAGGGCGGCCTGATTGTGACGGGCCCAGCCAGGTCGTGCCCGGTTCTTCCTGTTCAGCGGGCAGGGAAATGGCGACCGAGGACTTCGGTCGCGACCCCGACCGCCAGGTCCCGCAGGCCACCGGTGAGCGCGCCGGCGAGCTGGCGGAGGCGGCCACGCTCCTGTGCGTCGGGCTCATGGTCGGCCGCCGCCTTGAACGCCTCGGCCAGCTGGTCGATCAGCGCTTCGGGGCTCGGCCACTGGCCGACCAGCTGTCTGGCCTCACTGGTGACGCTGTCGATCGTCCACTGACCCACCCCGCCGCCCGCGTACTCAGCCATCTCACCGACAAATAGCGGGTGCAGCGCGGTGAGGGCCCGGACAACGTCGTCCTCGTCCAGGCCGGCCTCGGTGGCGATCTCGCTGACCCTGACCCACTCAGGAGCTCGCGCATCGACCAGCCCCACGGCGGCCTGCAGCACCGGGTAATCCCGGCTTCCCCAGGTGTCGTCCACGACGCCCCCTCTCCGGCCGGCCGTCAGCCGGTGACCTGGAGATTGTCGCGGACGGTGACGTTTGCCGTGAGCGCGTTGTTCGCCGCGGTCGTCAGCTTCGCGTCATCGCGGTAGTCGCTTTCCGGCAGCACCACCTCCAGGTTGTTGTCCACGGTGCTCACCCCGGCGACCCGCCGGGCGGCGGCCGCCGCCTCCAGGTACTGCGGGTAGCTGGGCACGGTGCCGGTGAGGTTTACGTTTCCGCCGATGCTCACCACCGTGATGTCCGCGGAGTTGACCAGCGGGTCGAAGCCGAGTTCTGATTCGACGGCGGCGCGGACGTCTTTGGTCGTAGCCATCTGCCGGATCCTTTCCCTGGCGAAGGAGGACTGCGGTTCTCAGCCAGTCCACACCACAATCCGATCCCGGGCCAGGCTGCAGGCCGGGCGAGGGCATGGCCCCGGGATGCCCCTGAACCGTTCGCCAGCAGCCGATCAGCCCGCTTGCCGCCGTCTGCCAGGTATCGTGCGGACTGTGCCGTTCAGTACGGCCGGGGATCTCGGGGGACTGCTGGAGCGCGAGCGCGAGCTGCAGATGCTGCGCGATGGGCTCGCCCGGGCATGCGCCGGAGACGGTACCCTCCTGCTCATCGAAGGCCCGCCCGGCGTCGGCAAGACCGCACTGATCCGCCGCGCACGCGCCCAGGCCGAGCAGGCGGGCGTCCTGCCGCTCGAGGCGACCGGCTCGGAATTCGAACAGCCCTTCGCGTTCGGCGTGGTGCGCCAGTTGCTGGAACCGGTGATCCGCCAGAACCCCGGGCACACCGACGTGTTCGCCGGGGCCGCCGCCCCTGCGGCCCGCCTGTTCGAGCCCGACGATTACCTGCCGCACAGCGCTGACATGGGGTTCGAGGCGTTGCACAGCCTGTACTGGCTCATGGTCAACATCGCCGACCACACCCCGGTGCTCGTGTCGGTGGACGATTGCCAATGGGCCGACCGCGACTCGCTGCGCTTCCTGGCCTACCTTGCCCAGCGCATCGAGGGCCTCCACATCACGACGCTCCTGGCCGGCCGGCCGCCGGATCTGACCGCCGAGGCCGGCTCCCGCTGGGCTCAACTGGCCTCCCGCCCCGCCGCCATTGCGCTCTACCCCCCGCCGCTGAGCGAACCCGCCACGATCAACTGGACCCGGCAGCACCTGGGGACCGACGCCGACGAGGAGTTCTGCCGCGCCTGCCATACCGCCACTGGCGGCAACCCCCTGTTCCTCCGCGAACTGCTGCGTACCCTCGAGGCCCAGGGCATCGAGCCGTCAGCCGCCGCTGCGGCCCAGGTCCAGACGGTGGGACCAGCCGCGGTGCGCCGTTTTGTCGTGCACAGGCTCGCTGCGCTCGGACCGGAAGCCGCGAGCCTGGCCCGGGCCGTCGCGGTGCTGGGCGATGACACTGAGGTCCCGGTGGCGGCCCAGGTGGCGGGGCTGAGCCCGGACGCCGCCCGGCAGGCCGCCGACGCCCTGGTCCAGGCTGGCCTGCTCAATCCAGCCGACCGCCTGGGGTACGTGCACCCGGTCGTCCGGGCCACGCTGTACGAGGATCTCGCGCCCGGCGAGCGCCAGGCGCGGCACGCCACCGCGGCCGGGATCCTGGCCGCCGCGGGCGCGCCCGCCGAACGCGTCACCGCCCACTTGCTGCTGACCGCCCCGAACGGCGATCACCAGCGGATCACCACGCTCCGGTCGGCCGCGGCCAGCGCTGCGCGCCGCGGCGCCCCCCGCGCGGCGGCCACCCGCCTGCAGCGCGCACTGGCCGAGTCCCCGGCTGAGCAGGAGCGAGCTGAGATCCTCGCTGAGCTGGGCCGCTGCGAGCTGGCCACGCTGCAATTCGAGGCGGCCCAAAACCACCTGCATGCGTGCCTAACGACCGGTGCCGCGCTGGCCACCCGCGCCGACGCGGCGTCACTGCTCGGCCGGTGCACGATCGTGTCCGGGGGCCGGTCAGCCCAGGTCGCGGCCGACGCACTCGCGTCGCTGGCCGAGGAACTCCATCCGCTTGACCGGGACCGCTCGCTCGAGCTGGGCTCTGAGCTGCTGATGCTCACCACCGCTGTCCCGCAGTTGCGGGCAAGCCTCCCCGCCCAGCTCACCCGCTTCGACCAATTGTCGGGAGGCCACCCTGGCTTCGCGACGATCGCGCGGGTCGTCCGGGCTCAGGAACGGTTCCTCCACGGGGCGGCCTGCTGCCGACTCGGTGGCCGAGATCCAGGCGGTCCTGCGGACCAGCCTGCCGTCCCGGACGCAGACGGATGCCCTGTTGATGGGCCTGCTGACGCTGCGCTACGCGGAGCAGTACGACCTGGCCATGCGGCTGCTGGAGGTCGCGCTGGACGGGGCCCGCCGCGAAGGGCACGCGACCCGGCAGGGCCTCATCCACGGGCAGCGAGCCATGATCGCCCTGGCCCAGGGGTCGATTCACGACGCCCAGGTCGAGGCGGAGACCGGGCTGCTGCTGGTGGAGGACCCGCACTTCGCGGTCGTGCAGCTGGTCGCGGTGGCGATCGGCGCGCGCGTGGAGCGGGGCGAACTGGACGCTGCCGACGCGCTGGCCAGGAGGGTTGATCCGGCCACGATCGCTGAGGATGGCACCTACGTGCCCGCGTTCCTGGACGCTC
>CAVUBM010000012.1:0-6910 GCA_963739645.1 uncultured Actinomycetota bacterium | reverse complement strand
ACCCTGGCCGCTCTCTCGACCGCCCTCGATGCGCAGTTCGATGTGCAGCTCAGTTCGCGCAAGCCCGTGGCCGACGCCGCGGGCTCTTCTGGTACCGCGTCGTAGCCGCTAGGCCGATAGCTTCCGGCACCGGTACTGCCATGCAGGCCCGCGCAGGCACCGGTCAACGTGCCGGGACTCGTCGCGCAGGACGCCGCGGCACGACTCGTCAAAGATCACGCGGCGCACCGCGGCGCGGTCCTCGGCGCCGGGTACCAGGACGGCCAGGCGGTCGGCGGCGGCCCGGCCGTCCCGGCGTTCCGGCCCTGCGGCGGCCCGGCCATCCCGGCGTTCCGGCCCGTGGCGGCCCGGCGTCCAGACCCGCGGCAGCGCTTCCACCTGCGCTGGCGTCCGTTCGTTGAGGATCAAATGTTAAATATTATGTCGGAAACAGAATATCGGATCTCTGACACCGGCCCGGCCCGGCGCTCTATTAGGGGTGACCGGATCATCCGGCGCGGTCGTGGCGGCCGCCGGGGACCCGGGCCGTTCCGCGGTTCGCCCAGCCCGGGTTCACGAGGGAGAGGATCCGACCGATGGCCGCTACCGAGCCCGCCGCGCCAGCCGGCGAGCAGAACCCCCGCTCTCGCGGCGCTCGGCGCCACGATGGCCAGCGACGAGATCGACTTCGCCGGGCCGCACTCGCCCGGCCTGTCGTCGGGGGCGAAGCTTCCCGCGCCGCAGCGTTCCGCCCGGGAACTCCCCGCGTCCGGGCTTCCGGGGCCGGACACGCCATGATCGAGATCGCCGGCAAGCAGGTCTTCACCGAGCTCTCCGAGATCATCGACCCCGCGCACACCGCGCTGCTGATCGTCGACATGCAGCGGGACTTCTGCTGCGCGGGCGGCACCTTCGACCGCCTGGGCGTGGACATCTCGATGTACCCGCCGGTGATCGAGCGGATCGCCGAGCTGCTCGGCGCGGCGCGCCAGGCGGGCGTGCTGCCGATCTTCATCCAGATGACCGTGCTGCCGAACCGGGCCAGCGACTCGCCCGCCCAGATCAGGTTCAACCTCCGGCTGCACGACGGGCACCACGGCCAGGCCGAGCCGCTGCCCTACGCGGTCGACGGGTCCGAGGGCCAGCGGTTCGTGCCCGGCCTGGAGCCGCGGGACGGCGAACTGGTGGTCAAGAAGTACCGGTCGAGCGCGTTCTGGGGCACCAACCTGGGACTGCTGCTGCGCAGCAACGGCATCAAGACGGTCGTGGTCGCCGGCTGCACCACCGAGGGATGCGTCGAGTCCACGGCCCGGGACGCGATGTTCAGCGACCACTACGTGGTCATCGCCACCGACGCCGTGGCCAGCGACGACCAGGCCCAGCACGAGGCGTCGATGTTCCTCATGGCGCACCGCTTCGACCTGGCCACCGCCGAGGACATCCGCAAGCACTGGCCCGCCTGACCGGTGACCCGGGGAAGCTAGCGGGCAAGATCGCCATCGTGACCGGCGGCGCGCGGGGGATCGGCGGGCAGATCGCGACCGCGTTCGCCGCCGAGGGCGCCGACGTGGTGATCGCCGACGTGCTGGGCGAGGACGTGGCGGCCCCGGTGCTGGCGGCGATCGCCGGCCCGGCCGCCGTCACCTGCTGGTCACGACCGACGTCTCCGACGAGCAGCAGGTCCGGGCGATGGTCGACGCCGCGCTGGCCGAGTTCGGCCGGATCGACATCCTGGTCAACGACGCCGGCATCGTCACCCAGAGGCCTTCACCGAGCTCGAGGTCAGCGAGTGGGACCGGGTGATCGTCGGTCAACCTGCGCGGGGTCTTCCTGTGCACCCGGTTCGTGCTGCCCGGCATGCTCGAGCGCAAATCCGGCAAGGTCATCAACATCGCGTCGCAGCTGGGCCAGATCGGCGGCGTCGAGATGGTGCACTACAGCGCCAGCAAGGCCGGCGTGATCGGCCTGACCAAGGCGCTCGCCCGTGAGGTCTCCGCCCGGGGCGTCCAGGTCAACGCGATCGCGCCGGGCCCGATCCTCGACCGACATGATGGCCGAGGAATCCGAGGAGTGGGCGGCCCGCAAGCTGGCCGAGCTCCCGATGGCGCGGTTCGGCGAGGCGCACGAGGTCGCCCCGACCGCGGTGTTCCTGGCCTCGCGACGACTCCTCCTACTACGTCGGCCAGACGCTCTGCCCCAACGGCGGAGACGTGATGCTCTGACCGAGAGGGGCCCGCATGGCCGTCGTATCTGCGACGGCCGCGGCTCCGGCGCTGATCTCCGGCGCGCGGGGCATCGGCGCGGCCACGGCCCGCTGTTCGCCCAGGCCGGGGCCAGCGTCGCGCGGCCGTACCCGCCGGACGGGCACGACATCACCCCGTGCAGCGACGCGATCACCCGGGGCGGCGGCCCGCCCGCCGGGTTCCGGCCGCTGGCCGAGCGCTCGGCGGCCGGCACGGCGTCGCGCCCGACCGGATCGTGATCACGCCGGGGTCCCACATCCTGCTGACGCTCCTGGTCCGGGTGCTGGCCGGGTCCGGCCCGGTCGCTCGTCGAGACGCCTGGCCTACGACCGGGTCAACGGCCTGCTGCGGGAGGCGGGCGCGCGGGTCGTACCGGTTCCGCATAACGGTGACGGCGCCGACCTGGCCGCGCTGGAACGGTACCTCGCCGCCGCAGAAGAGCCCCGGCCTTCCTGTACCTGATGCCGACCGTGCACAACCCGACCGGGACCACGATGCCGCCGCCGGACCGCGAGCGGCTGGCCGACCTGGCCGTCCGCCACGGGCTGCTGCTCGTCGAGGACGACCCCTACGGCCAGCTCAGGTTCGGCGGCGAGCCGGCGGGCTCCGTGCACCGCCTGCTCGAGGCCCGGGGCGCCGGGCACCTGGCCCTGTTCGCGTCGTCGTTCTCCAAGACCGTGGCGCCCGGGCGCGGGTCGGCTACGGCGTGCTGCCCGGGTACCTGGCCGGGCCGGTCACCCGGGCCGCGCTGGAGGAGTACGTGTCACCCCCGACGTGGCCGCAGGCCGTGGTGCACGAGTTCCTGGCGGCCGGGTTCCTGCCCGAGCACCTGGCCCGGGTCCGGGCCATGCTCCGCCAGCGCCGCGACGCGCTGGCCGGCGGGCTCGAGGCGGGCCTGGGCGGACACGCCCGCTGGACCACCCCCGACGGCGGCTACTTCCTGTGGCTGGAGCTCCCCGGGGCCGTGCGCTCGGAACCTGCTCGCGGCCTGCGAGCAGGCGGGAGTCACCTTCGTGCCCGGGCCGGGATTCTTCTTCGACGGCGGCGGCGAGAACTGCGCCCGGCTGTGCTTCAGCTTCCCCAGCCTGGACGACATCCGGGCCGGCGCGGACCGCCTGGCCGCGGTCGCGCGCCGCCTGCTGAACTGGCCCGACTACCGAAAGCCCGACCCGAGGAGACCGCGATGCCCGATGACCAGTTCTTCCGCCGCACCGACTCCGAGGTGGCCGGGCCGCCGCGGGAAATCGCCGGCTACGGCGAGCACCCGCCGCGGTCCGCTGGCCGCGCCGGCGGCGACGCCAAGGTCGCGATCCAGCTCGTCGTCAACTACGAAGAGGGCTCGGAGAAGACCTTCGCGATGGGCGACGGCGTCAACGACATCCTCTACGAGCTGCCGTTCGCGCTCGAGGGCCAGCGCGACCTGGCCGTGGAGTCGATGTACGAGTACGGGACCCGGGCCGGCATCTGGCGGCTGTTGCGGATCTTCGACAACGCCGGGATCCCGGTCACGTTCTTCGCCGCCGCCGTCGCGCTGGAACGCAACCCCGACGTCGCGGCCAAGCTCGCCCGCCGCGGCGACGAGACCGCGGGCCACGGCTACCGGTGGAGCAACCACTTCGAGATGAGCCGCGACCAGGAGCGGGAGGCGATCAAGCTCGCGGTCGAGTCGATCGAGTCGACGACCGGAACCCGGCCGGTGGGCTGGTACTGCCGCGAGATGAGCACGAACACCCGCGAGCTGCTGGTCGAGGAGGGCGGGTTCGAGTACGACTCCGACTGCTACAACGACGACCTGCCGTACTGGACGACGGTCCTGGGCCGGCCGCACCTGGTCGTGCCGTACACCCTCGTGGTCAACGACGCCCGTTACATCGTCGGCACCGGCTACGGCAGCCCGGACGATTTCTTCGCCACGGCCAAGGCCACCCTGGACCGGCTCCGGGACGACGGCGACGACGCCGGGCCGGATGATGTCGATCGGCACGCACCCGCGGGTCAGCGGCAACCCGGCGCGATCGGACGGCCTGGCCCGGTTCATCGACTACGCCCAGCAGTTCGCCGACGTCGCGTTCCTGCGGCGGATCGACATCGCGCGGGAGTTCGCCGAGCAGTACCCGGCGGCGGCTGAGCACCGCCGCAGGCGGTGGATGGCCATTACCCGGTACCCGAACTCCTTGCCCGACCGGATGACGCCTGGGCGGGCCGCGGAGTACAGCCGTCACCGTCCCCAGCTCGGCGCCGAGGCCGCGTCGTACATCCGCGACCTGATCGTCTCCGGCAAGCTGCGCGGCGGCGAGTTCATCCGCGACGACGCCATCGCGCAGAGCCTGGGCATCAGCGCCACCCCGGTGCGCGAGGGCCTGCTGGAGTTGCGCACCGAGGGCCTGGTCCAGCTCGAGCCGCGGCGCGGCTACGTCGTCGTCCCGCTGACCGGCGACGACATCCGCGACGTCTTCACCGGGCAGGCCCTGCTCGCCGGGGAGCTCGCGGCCCGGGCGGTCAAGCACGCCGGCCCCGGCGACGTGGCCCGCCTGGAGCAGCTGCACGCCGACCTGGAGGCGGCGGCCGGACGCGGTGACCACGACCAGCTCGAGGAGCTCAACTTCCTGTTCCACCGGGCCGTGAACCTGCTCGCCGGCTCGGCCAAGCTGGCCTGGCTCCTCGGGGTCTCGCTGAGCTATGTCCCGGCCCGGTTCCACGCCACGATCGAGGGCTGGCCGGCCGCCACGGTGCACGATCACCGGGAGGTCCTGGAAGCCTTCCGCCACGGCTCGGCCCGGGCCGCGCGGGCCGCCATGACCCGGCACATCGAGCACGCCGGCGAGCTGCTGGCGGTCCACGTCGAGAGCCAGGCCGCGCCGCCGGAGCGGGACCGGCCCGCCGCCGGGGCTACCAGTACTGCGTCGTAGCGGCCGAGCAGTTGGTCACCTGCCCGACCATCTCCGGCCGCTCGAACACCGACTGGATGGCCACCCGGCCCGGTCCCTGCAACGTCAGCCACACCGACTTGGCCTGCCACCGCGACGAGCTGAACCAGTACTGGCCCCGCGGGTACTCGAAGTGCAGGAGCATCCGTACCGTCGGGTCCTTCCACAGCAGCCCGCTCGGCTGGACGCAGAATAGCTGCCCGGGCGCCAGGTCGCGGATGAAGGTGTTGCCCGGCGCGTGCAGCAGCATCAGGCCCGGGCCGCCCTGGGCCCAGAACCGGTCCATCGTCCGGCCCAGCGGGTAGTGGTACTCGGTGTCGTCCCCGCTCTGGGTGGTGAACCAGACCCCGGAGTTCTCCCACTGGTAGCCGACGTTCCCGGTGGCGACCAGGAAGCGGTGCTCGACCACGTCGACGGCCTGGTTGTGCTGCAGCGGCACGGCGATGGTCTCGCCCGGGGCGTCGGCGCTGAACGCGATGTGACCGGGCCCCCGCGCGGTCATCATGATCAGCGGCATCCCCGCCTTCTTCCGGTTCCACGGGCTGGCCATCTTCATGGCGTCCAGCCGGACCCGGGGGTCGGTGTGCAGCAGCACGTGGTGGGAGAAGTAGACCCAGTCGTCCTCGTGCAGGCTCATCTCGGCCACCGGCACGTACGTGCCGACGATCTGGCAGGTGGACCGGCTGAAGTGGATCCGGGCCATGTCACGGATCGCGGGCTGCTCGGCCCACCCGGAGTCCGACACGCGCTCGCACGCCGGGCTCCTTCCAGAGCATCACGTGGTGCTCGAAGAACACCGCGTCGCCCTGGGCCAGCGCGATCTCGGCCACCGGGACGATCTCGCCCTCGATCTGGCAGGTGGAGTTGGAGAACCGGAACTCGGTCATGTCCCGCAGCCGGGGCGCCTCGGCCCAGCCGGAGTCGGAGACCAGGTTCTTCCGGTCGAGCGGCGCGCCCAGGTAAAGCAGCTCGTTCGGTCGGGCTGTTCTGGGCCTTACACCACTGGCACTCGATCCGCTCCATTTCGGACAGGCCTTTCTTGTCGTGGTTCCTTAAAATCTTTAATCCAGAGATCCATAACGAGACGCCCGCCACCGCTCCGGGCCGGGACAGCGGCCCAGGTCACGGGGGTCACACGACCGCGGGGGTTACGAGGCGGGCGGGTTCGCGGGCGTGCCGCACTCGGCGCAGAACTTCGCGGTCGGGCTCAGGCTCGCGTGGCAGGTGGCGCAGTGCTTCGGCATGGGCTGGCCGCACTCGGGGCAGAACTTCCCGCCCGCCGGGACCTGGCTGTGGCAGCTGGCGCACTCGGTCATCCCGGCCAGGGGCTGGGTCGGCGGCTGGGCCGTGGGCTGGGACTGGGCCGTGGGCTGGGACTGGGCCGTGGGCTGGGACTGGGCCATCGGCGGGGCCTGGGCTGGCGGCTGGGACTGGGCCGCTTGCTGGCCGGGGGCGCCTGCGGAGCCTGGGGCGCGGGCGTGAACCCCGGCCCGCCGCCCGCGAACCCCGGTCCCGGCGGCGGGGGGGTTGTACGGGGCCTGGCCCGGGGCCTGCGTCGCCTGGTCGGCCATGCCCAGGCCCTGCGCAGCAGCCCGGCCGACCCCTCGCCGCCCTTGGCCAGCCCCTCGCCCGCGCCCTGCAGCGCCTCGGCCTGGGCCGCCTACAGGAACCCGCAGGCCAGCCGGCTGTAGGCGGTGTCGCCCGCCAGCTTCTTCAGCCGCGCGTTGTCGTCATCGTCTAGGTTGATGTCGATGTTGCCGA
>CAVUBM010000011.1:0-114676 GCA_963739645.1 uncultured Actinomycetota bacterium | reverse complement strand
CCGACGAGCCCGCCGTGCGGTCGTCGATCTCGCGGCTCAAGCAGCGCGGGGTGCTCGAGCCTGACCGCCGCGACGGCGCCGCGGGCTACGCCCTGTCCGCCCTGGGCCGCGGCATCCTGGCCGAGGGCGACCGGCGGATCTTTGACCGGCCCCGGGCCCGGCCGGGCGACGGCTGGCTGCTGGCCGTGTTCAGCGTTCCGGAGCCGGAACGGCGCAGACGGCACACGCTGCGGTCGCGGCTGACCTGGCTCGGATTCGGCACGGTGTCCGCGGGCGTCTGGATCGCGCCCGGTCACCTGGCCGGCGAGACCGCCGACGTGCTCGAGCGCAGCGGCCTGGCCGGCTACGTGAACCTGTTCCGCGCCGAGTACCTGGCCTTCGGCGACGTGCGCGAGCAGGTCGGCCGGTGGTGGGACCTGAACCGGCTGCAGCAGCTGTACCAGGCGTTCCTCGATTCCGCCGGGCCGGTCCTCGAGCGCTGGGACGGCGCAGGGGACGCCCGGGGCGGGGCACCGGCGGGCGAGGCCTTTGCCGACTACGTCCGGGCGCTCACCGCCTGGCGGCGGCTGCCGTTCCTCGATCCCGGCCTGCCCCCCGAACTGCTGCCAGCCGGGTGGAACGGGCTGCGGGCGGATGTCGCGTTCAGGAGCATGAAAGACCGGCTGTCCGGGCCGGCGCGCGCCCACGTGCTCGCGGTCACCGGCGGCTAGCCAGGCCGCGGTCAGCCGATGACCGCGTACCCCTGGATCTCGACCAGCGCCTCAGGGTCCCACAGTCGGGTCACCCCGACCGCGGCCATCGCCGGGTAGTCCCGGCCGGCCGCCTCCCGCCAGACGGCGCCGATCTCGCGGCCCTGTTCCCGGTAGTCGTCGAGGCCCACCACGTACACGGTCAGGCTGGCCAGGTGCGCGGGGGAGCCGCCCGCGGCCCGCAGCGCCTCGAGCAGGTTGGCCAGCGCCCGGCCGAACTGCGCGGCGACCGTGTCGCCCACGATCCTGCCGTCCGGGCCGAGCGCGGTCTGGCCGGCCAGGAACACCAGCGTGCCGCCGGTGGTGATCACCGCGTGCGAGAACCCGGACGGCCGTGGCAGCGACGATGGGTTCACCCGCTCCAGCGCCATCTGCTCTCCTCCCGTGCGGTCCGCCGCCAGGCTGCCACCGGGCGTGCCGGGTGCCCGGGTCGCCCTCCCTGATCAGCTGCAGCCTCGGCCGCGGCCCGTCCGTGCGCCCCGTCTGCGGCGGCCTGCTGCCCGCCTTCCAGGGATCGGGCCACGCAGCGGCCGGCCCATCGTAGCCCTGCTCGGCCGCGGCGTGCAGGGTCCAGTTCGGGTCGTACAGGTGGGCGCGGCCGAGCGCGCACAGGTCGGCCCGCCCGGCCAGGATCAGCGAGTTCACGTCGTCGTAGGAGGAGATCACGCCGACCGCGATCGTGGCGATGCCCGTCCGGTTGCGGATCGCGTCCGCGAACGGGGTCTGATAGGACCGGCCGAACGCCGGGGTCTCCCCGGGCGTGACCTGCCCCGTGGACACGTCGATGGCGTCGGCGCCCGCCCCGGCGAAGGCCTCCGCGATCTCGATGGCGTCCTCGCCGGTGATCCCGCCCGGGTACCAGTCGGTGGCCGAGATCCGGACGGTCATCGGCCGGTCCGCGGGCCAGGCCGCCCGCATGGCGGCGAACACCTCCAGCGGGAACCGCAGGCGCCCGGCCAGCGACCCGCCGTAGCCGTCGGTGCGCCGGTTGGTGACCGGCGAGATGAACGACGACAGCAGGTAGCCGTGCGCGCAGTGCAGCTCGATCAGGTCGAAACCGCAGCGCTGCGCCGCCTGCGTCGCCGCCACGAACTCCTGCTTGATCTGCTCCATCTCGGCCCCGGTGAGCTCGCGGGGTACCTGGCTGACCCCGGGCTGGTAGGGCAGCGGCGACGGGGCGCTCAGCTCCCAGTTGCCGTCGGGCAGCGGCTCGTCCATGCCCTCCCACATCAGCCTGGTCGAGCCCTTGCGGCCGGAGTGGCCCAGCTGCAGGCCGACCTTGGCGGTGGACTGGCCGTGCACGAAGTCGGTGACCCGGCGCCAGGCCGCCTCGTGCTCGGGCGCGTACATCCCCGCGCAGCCCGGGGTGATCCGCCCCTGCGGACTCACGCACACCATCTCGGTCATGACCAGCGCCGCGCCGCCGAGCGCCTTGCCGCCCAGGTGCACCAGGTGGAAGTCGGACGGCGTGCCGTCGGCCGACGAGTACATGTCCATCGCGGACACCACGACCCGGTTCTTCAGCTCCAGGCCGCGCAGCCGCAGCGGCTGGAACATCGGCGGGACCACGTCGCCGTCGCCCATGCCGCGCCGCTTCTCGTGCCCGGCGAACCAGGCGTCGATCCGGTCGGCGAACTCCGGGTCGCGCACCCGCAGGTTGCCGTGGGTCACCCGGCGGCTGCGGGTCATGATGTTGAACGCGAACTGCTCCGGCTCCTGGCCGGTGTACTGGCCCAGGTTCTCGAACCACTCCAGGCTGGCCTGCGCCGCGCGCTGGGTGGACGCCACCACCGGCCGGCGCTCGGCCTCGTACGCGGCCAGCGCCTCGTCCAGCCCGGGCTGCTCGTGCAGGCAGGCCGCGAGCGCGAGCGCATCCTCCATGGCCAGCTTGGTCCCCGAGCCGATAGAGAAGTGCGCGGTGTGCGCGGCGTCGCCGAGCAGGATCACGTTGCCGTTGCGCCAGCTCTGGCAGCGCAGCGTGCCAAAGCTGATCCACTTCGAGTTATTGGCGTAAAGGCGGTGGCTGCCGAGCACGCCGGCGAACAGCTCCCGTATCCGGTCGATCGACGCCTCGTCCGACGCGCCCGGCGGCAGCTGCGGCGGGGCGATCCGGCCGAACCCGGCCGCCTGCCAGACCGCGTCGTGCATCTCCACGATGAACGTGCTGCCGGTCGCGTCGTAGGGGTAGCCGTGGATCTGCATCACGCCGTAGGGCGTGGGCTCGATATAGAACTTGAACGCGTCGAAGACCAGGTCGGTGCCGAGCCACATGTACTTGCAGCGCCTGATCTCCAGATCGGGCCCGTACGCTGCTTCCGCGGCTTTCCGCAGCCCAGAGTTCGCGCCGTCCGCGGCGACCACGAGGTCGTGGTTCGCGGACAGCTCGCCGGGCGGCGGTGCCTCGGCGCGGTAGTGCACGCTCACGCCGAGCTCGGCGCACCGCTGCTGGAGTATCTGCAGCAGCCGCCGGCGGCTCAGCGCGGCGAACCCGTGCCCGCCGCTGGTGATCACCTGGCCCTTGATGTGCACGTCGATGTCGTCCCAGCGGGCGAACTCGCGCTCCATCGCGCGGTAGATCCCGGGGTCGGCGTGCTCGATGCCGCCCAGGGTCTCGTCCGAGAACACCACGCCGAAGCCGAACGTGTCGTCGGCCGCGTTCCGCTCCCAGACGGTGATCTCGCTGCT
Organism: uncultured Actinomycetota bacterium; assembly: GCA_963739645.1. Taxonomy (GTDB): domain Bacteria; phylum Actinomycetota; class Actinomycetes; order Streptosporangiales; family Streptosporangiaceae; genus JASHPR01. The sequence goes on along the minus strand of CAVUBM010000011.1, from coordinate 111,242 downwards.
GGGGTCGAGCTGCTTGGCCAGGGCCGCGAAGTACAGCCCGCCCGGGCCGCCGCCCACGACCGCGATCCGCATCCCGGCCTCTCCCATCGTCACTGGCTCCCTGCCGACGGTATGCCGTCTTGGTAACGACCGTCAACACAACGCTTGACCCGGGGCTCAACGGCCTCGGCGCGCAGCACGGCAGCGTCACACCACGCACGGCCGCCCCACCTCTCACGTGCGGCCACCGTTCCGCCTGATGGATGTACCAATGGGGCCGCTCCAGCGACCCTTCTGGTACATCCACGAGCCTCGGCGCCCAGCGTGGGGCCTTGGACGCGGCCCGACACACGGGGTGCGGTCGTCGCTCTGGGCCGGATTCGCCGATACCGTTGAGATCATGGCGACTCGTGCGCCCAAGACTGCCGCGCGCCCGAAGAGCGGCACAGCCGGGCGGCCGCGCTCGGCGAGTTCCGCGCGCCCGAAGGGCAGCACCGCATCCGGCCGCAAGCCGGCCCCGCGGCAGCGCGGCGGCCGGACCGCGGCGACCAACCGCCGGACGGGCGGACGGCGCTACAGCCCGCCGCCCCCGTCCAACCCGGTCGTGATCCTGATCGGCTGGATGGCCCGCGTGCTCAGCGGGGCCTGGATGGCCCTGGCGCACACGGTCGGCGCGACCGTCCGCGCCTTCGGCCGGAACGCCAGGGACCTGGACCCCGCCCACCGCAGGGATGGGGTCGGCCTGGCCACCCTGGGCGTGGCTATCCTCACGGCCGCGGCCGTCTGGTGGCATCTGGGCAGCATCGTGGGCCGGGGCCTGTCTGCCGTGGTCCGCAACGGGTTCGGCGAGGCCGCCTGGGTGATGCCGCTGCTGCTGGCGCTGCTCGCCTGGCGCTACCTGCGGCACCCGGACCGGAACGCGGACAACGCCCGCATGGTGATCGGCTGGACCGCGCTGCTCATCGGCGGGCTCGGCCTGCTGCACATCGCGCACGGGACGCCCCGGCCGGCCGACGGCACGGACACGATCAGGGCCGCGGGCGGCTACATCGGCTACGCGGTGTCGGCGCCGCTGGTCAGCAGCGTCACCGCGTGGGTGGCCACGCCGCTGCTGGCCCTGATCACCGGGTTCGGCCTGCTGGTGACCACCGGCACGCCGCTGCACCGGGTGCCGGCCCGGCTGGCCGAGCTGAACGGCTTCGTGCACGGCCGGCCGCCCGCGGGCACCGAGGCCGAGGGGACGGAGACCGGTGCGCGCCTGCCCCGCGGCTCGCGCAAGAAGCAGGAGGCCATCGAGGCCGGCGATCACACCCGGCCCTACGACTCGCCGCTGCTGGGCGGCACCATCCGCGGCGGGCCCCCGCGTTCCGGGGATGTGGCCCGGCCGGTGGCGCCGGGTGACGACGGCACGGCCAGTGAGGCGCTGGCGTTCAGCGGCCCGGGCGGCGGGGCGGCGGCGCCGTCGGTCAAGGGCGGGCACGCGCTGGACTGGCAGGACGCCGAGCCGGGCGCGGGCGCGGCCGGCGACAAGCCCGCCGCGTCCGGTGGCACGGCGGAGCTGATCAAGCCCGAGCAGCTGACCCTGACCGGGGCCACCGACGCGAGCTACACGCTGCCGCCCGCGGCGATGCTCCGTCCGGGGACGGCGCCGAAGAGCCGGACCCGGGCGAACGACCTGATGGTCGAGGCGCTGCAGGGCGTGCTGGAGCAGTTCGAGGTCGAGGCCGAGGTGACCGGGTTCACCCGGGGGCCGACCGTGACCAGGTACGAGATCGAACTGCAGCCGGCGGTCAAGGTGGAGCGGGTCACCGCGCTGTCGAAGAACATCGCCTACGCGGTCGAAGAGCGCCGACGTGCGGATCCTGTCGCCGATCCCCGGCAAGTCGGCGATCGGGGTGGAGATCCCCAACACCGACCGGGAGATCGTCAGCCTCGGGTGACGTGCTGCGGTCGCCGGCGGCGACCAGCGATCACCACCCGATGGTCGTCGGCCTCGGCAAGGACGTCGAGGGCGCGCACGTGGTCGCCAACATCGCGAAGATGCCGCACATGCTGATCGCCGGGGCCACCGGCGCCGGCAAGTCGACCTGCATCAACGCGCTGATCACCTCGGTCCTGCTGCGCGCCACCCCCGACGAGGTGCGGATGATCCTGATCGACCCCAAGCGGGTCGAGCTCGCCGCCTACGCAGGGATCCCGCACCTGATCACCCCGATCATCACCAATCCCGAGAAGGCCGCGGACGCGCTGCAGTGGGTGGTCGGGGAGATGGACCGCCGCTACGACGACCTGGCCGCGTCCGGGTTCCGGCACATCGACGACTTCAACAAGGCGGTGCGCTCGGGCAAGCTCACCGCGCCGCCCGGCAGCGAGCGCGTGCTACGTGCCGTACCCGTACCTGCTGGTGATCGTCGACGAGCTGGCCGACCTGATGATGGTCGCCCCGCGCGACGTGGAGGACTGCGTCGTGCGGATCACCCAGCTGGCCCGGGCGGCTGGCATCCACCTGGTGCTGGCCACCCAGCGGCCCGAGCGTGGACGTGGTGACCGGGCTGATCAAGGCCAACGTCCCGTCCCGGCTGGCGTTCGCCACCTCCAGCCTGACCGACAGCCGGGTGATCCTGGACCAGCCGGGCGCGGAGAAGCTGATCGGCCAGGGTGACGCGCTGTTCCTGCCGATGGGCGCGAGCAAGCCGCTGCGGCTGCAGAACGCCTTCGTCACCGAGAAGGAGATCCGCGAGGTCGTCGCGCACTGCAAGAAGCAGGCCGAGCCCGCCTACCGTGAGGACGTCGGGCGCGGCCGAGGGCCCGCAGCGGGAGATCGACGCGGACATCGGGGACGATCTCGAGCTGCTGCTGCAGGCGGCCGAGCTGGTGATCAACACCCAGTTCGGGTCCACCTCGATGCTGCAGCGCAAGCTGCGGGTCGGTTTCGCCAAGGCCGGCCGGCTGATGGACCTGCTGGAGACCCGCGGGGTCGTCGGCCCGAGCGAGGGCTCCAAGGCCCGGGACGTTCTGGTCAAGCCGGACGATCTCGGCGCGCTGCTCGCGTCGTTGCGCGGCACCCCCGTCAGCTGAACCGCCGGCCATTGCCCGCCGCCAGAAAGATCAACTCCGGGGCCATTACGCCACACCCCCCACAACTGCCCCCACATCCCGCCTCGTGCCGTTCTGCGCAGCGGGCCACGCCGGCCCGCGCCTCCGCTTCCGGCCACGCCGCACCCCCCCGCCGCGCCCGCGGCCCGGGGTGATTGGGCCCGAAGTTTGCCGATTTAGCGGCGATCTGCGGTCGTAGCCGAACCGTAGACGGGGAATACTCGTGGTGACTCGTAGTGCCCTTTAAGCAGGCCGGGTCCTCGCCGGCCGGTCGGCGGATGTCTACACTTGGTGACCGATCCCTCACGGAGGGGTCGCGACAAACTATCCGATAACTGTCACCGCACCCCCGGGCGGTGCGCAGTGGGACAAAGTAGTGGAGGCGCGGCGTGAGCATCGGTGACACCCTGGCAGAGGCACGTCGCCAGGCTGGTCTCACCGTTACGCAGGTTAGCCAGCGGACCTGTATCAGGGAGACGATCATCCGGGGGATTGAGCGCGGTGACTACTCGGCGTGCGGTGGCGACTTCTACGCTCGCGGCCACATCCGCAGCATCGCGCGCGCCGTCGGCACCGACCCTGAGCCGCTGATCCGGGAGTACGACCAGGTGCAAGGGGCGCCGCAGGATCACCGCGGCCGACGTCTTCGAGCCGTCCACGCCGATCAGGATGAGGGAACGGCGCAGGCCGAACTGGAGCGTGGCCATGGTGGTGGTGCTCGCGCTGCTGGTCGGGTTCGTCGTTTACCACGTGGTGTCGTCGAGCTCGCCGGCCAAGCCCGTGGCCTCGCAGCACGTGGGCGCGAGCTCGCACAAGTCCAGGCGCATCCGAAGCCGACCGCGACGTCGGTCACGCAACCCAACCCGAACGGGTGGTGATCGACCTGACGGCCACCGAGAACTGCTGGGTCGAGCTGACCACGTCCAGCGGGCAGACGATCTTCCAGGGCATCGTCACCGCGGGCGCCTCCAAGCGCTGGACCGAGCACCAGCCGGTCAGCCTCGTGCTCGGCAACCCGGCCGGTGTCTCGCTGACCGTGAACGGGAAGAACGCGGTCCCGACCGGGTCGCCACCCAGCCGGTCACGCTCACGCTTCGGCCCGAGCCAGAAGACCAGCGGCGGCTGAGCGGCGGCCGCCCGCGCTGGCGTGGCGCTGGTGGCCGCGCATCGGCCTCGATTACCGTAGTCTGCCGGTGTGCCGTCGACGTCAGCGCGCCACCGGGCGCACCGTCAGCCTGGTCACGCTCGGCTGTGCCCGGAACGAGGTTGACTCGGAGGAGCTGGCCGCGCGGCTCGAGGCGGCGGGCTGGACGCTGACCGACGACGCCGACGCCGACGGTCGTGTCCTGGTCAACACCTGCGGGTTCATCCAGGCCGCCAAGCAGGAGTCGATCGACGAGCTGCTCGGCGCCGCCGCGGCGCGGCGCGAAGGTCGTCGCGGCCGGCTGCCTGGCCGAACGCTACGGCTCCGGGCTGGCCGAGGCGCTGCCCGAGGCGCAGATCCTGAGCTTCGACGACTACGGCGACATCGCCGCCCGGCTCGACGCGGTGCTGGCCGGTGAGCGCTGGCCCGCGCACGCGCCCGCGGGACCGCAGGCGCCTGCTGCCGATGTCACCGGCGGGCCGGGCCGGGCAGGCGTCGCGCCTGCCGGGCACGGCCCGTGGCACGGCCACCCGGCCTGCCCGGACCTGCCGCCGGGCGTGGCCCCGCGCCTCGGGCCCGCGGGTGCTGCGGCGCAGGCTCGACGGCGGCGTGGTCGCGCCGCTGAAGATCGCATCGGGCTGCGACCGCCGGTGCAGCTTCTGCGCGATCCCGTCGTTCCGCGGCGCGTTCGTGTCCCGGCCGCCGCAGGACCTGGTCGCCGAGGCCGGCTGGCTGGCCGAGCGCAGGGCGTCCGCGAGCTGTTCCTGGTCAGCGAGAACTCGACCTCCTACGGCAAGGACCTGGGCGACCTGCGGCTGCTGGAGGACGCGTGCTCCCGCGAGCTCGCCGCGGTGCCGGGGATCGAGCGGGTGCGGGTCAGCTACCTGCAGCCCGCCGAGGTGCGGCCCGGGCTGGTCGACGTGATGACGTCGACCCCGGGCGTGGCGCCCGTACTTCGACCTGTCGTTCCAGCACGCCAGCGGGAGCGTGCTGCGGGCGATGCGCCGGTTCGGTGACGGCGAGCGGTTCTGCGGGCTGCTCGACCAGATCAGGCGGGCGTGCCCGGAGGCCGGTGTCCGGTCCAACTTCATCGTCGGGCTTCCCCGGCGAGACCGAGGCCGACGTGGCGGAGCTGCAGCGACTTCCTGGCCGAGGCCAGGCTCGACGCGATCGGGATCTTCGGCTACTCCGACGAGGACGGCACCGAGGCCGCGACGCTGCCCGGGCACCTGCCCGATGACGAGGTCGCGCGGCGGGTCGAGGATCTCGCCGACCTGGCCGACGAGCTGATGGCCCAGCGGGCCCGGAGCGGCTCGGCGAGAGCCGTGGCCGTGCTGATCGAGGAGTCGCACGGCGACGGGCGTTACGGCGGCCGGGCCGCGCACCAGGCCCCGGAGGTCGACGGGGCCACGGAGGTGCAAGCCGGGCCCGGCCTGGGCCAGCTCCGCGCGGGCGACCTGGTCCGGGCGGTGGTGACCGGGGCCGAGGGCGTCGACCTGCTGGCCGATGCCGTTGACCTCATCTCGCCGGCGAGAGGCGCGGATCCTGGTGAGTCGGCCTGACGCTGGCGCTGCGGAGGAGCGGGCGATCGGAACCGCCGGTGCTGTTCCGCCGCCGGGCCTGATCAACATCGCGAACGTGCTGACCGTGGCCCGGCTGGTCCTGGTGCCCGTGTTCGTGGCGCTGCTGCTGACCGGCGGGCTCGGCATGGCCGGATCGCGGCCTTCGTGGTGTTCGGCGATCGCGTCGTTGACCGACTTCCTCGACGGCGAGCTGGCCCGCCGCCGCGGCCTGATCACCGACTTCGGCAAGATCGCGGACCCGATCGCCGACAAGGCGCTCACCGGCTCCGCGCTGGTGGTGCTGTCGTCCCTGGGCGAGCTGCCCTGGTGGGTCACGGGAGTGATCTTGTTCCGCGAGCTCGCGGTCACCGGCCTGCGGTTCTGGGTGATCCGCCACGGCGTCATCCCGGCCAGCCGCGGCGGGAAGGTCAAGACGCTGCTCCAGGTGATCGCGATCGGCCTGTACATCCTGCCCGGGCCGTTCGGGGTGGCCCGCGAGCTGGTGATGGCGGCCGCGCTGGTCGTGACCGTGGTGACCGGGGTCGACTACGTGGCCCGGGCCGTCGCGGTTGCGCTCGTACCGCGGCGCATGAGCGGGTCGGCGGCCGGGCTAGACGAGCGCTCATGAGCCCCCAGGACGCCCGGCTCTGGCCGCGGAGATCATCGGCCTGCTCGTCGCGCGGGGCCAGACGATCGCCGTGGCCGAGTCGCTGACCGGCGGGCTGCTCGCCGCCGGCGCTGACCGCGATCCCCGGTGTCGTCCGCGGCGTTCCGGGGCGGGGTGGTCGCCTACGCGACCGACCTCAAGGCGGCGCTGCTGGGCGTCCCGTCCGATCTGCTTGACCAGCACGGCGCGGTCCATCCCGCGGTGGCCGCGGCCATGGCCGCAGGGCGCCTGCCGCCGCCTGGCCGCCTCGGTCGGCGCCGCCACGACCGGCGTGGCCGGGCCCGATCCGGCCGACGGCCAGCCGGTCGGCACGGTCTTTATCGCGGTCAGCATGGGCCGGGACGCTGCCCCTGACGTGCGCGCCGCTGGCCCTTTCCGGGGACCGGCAGCAGATCAGGGCCGCCACGGTGACCCAGGTGCTCGGCTTGCTACTAGGCGCGCTGCGGGAAGACAACATATGATTACAGCGTTACGTCACTGAACACGCGGCTATGCCCTCTCCCGCACGGTCCGTAAGGACAGGTACGGTGGAAGGGTCAGCGAAGGGCCCCGGGAAGGGAGTGCGGCGATGGTCCTGCTTCGTCACTTGCTCGGTGACGCGCTGCGGCGGCTGCGCCTGCGGCAGGGTCGCACCCTCCGTGAGGTGTCCGCCTCTGCGCGTGTGTCACTCGGATACCTGTCTGAGGTCGAGCGCGGCCGCAAGGAGGCCTCGTCCGAGCTCCTGGCCTCCATCTGCGGCGCGCTGGGCGCGCCGCTGTCCCAGGTGCTGAGGGAGGTCTCCGACAACTTCGCCCTGGCCGAGCTGCAGAGCGAGCCGGTCTTCACCGGGGTCAGGGAGCCATGTCGCCGGATGTGGCCCGGCGGGTGCCAGAGCCCGCCGCCTCCGCCGAGCAGCTGGACAAGGCGACCCCGACGAAGATCGTGGTCCCGGAAGGCGGCACCTACGCCGTGGCCGCCCGGGCAGCCTGAGTTCGAGCAGGTCACGCGCGGTATCTCCGACATAAAGGACATGATCCCGGTCTAACCCTGGGTTCCTCACCGGAAAGTGTTCAGAGCACGCTGTGGAAACAGCAGGTTCTGAACACTTTTCTTGTGCTGGAGGGGTGCGGGTGGGCGGTGCTCAGACCCAGGCGCGGGGGTCGTTGGCCAGGCGGACCACGCTCTCGGGCAGCTCCCCGGACACGATGTGCTCGAGCGACGACGTCTTCCAAGATGGCCCGCTCGTTGGCCCGCAGCGCGATCCACACCGTCTGCAGCGGCTCGGCCGCGCCGATGTAGCCGAGGTTCTCCGGGCGCTCGCCGCGCACGCCCACGAGCGGCCCGTCGATCGCGCGGATGATGTCGGCCAGCGAGATCTCGGCCGCGGGCCGGGCCAGCCAGAATCCGCCGTCGGGACCGCGCTGGCTGCGGACCAGGCCGGCCCGGCGCAGCTGGGTGAGGATGGCTTCGAGGAACTTGCCCGGGATGCCCTGGGTCTTGGCGAGCTGGTCAGCAGTGACGTGGCGGCCACCGCCGCTGGCGGCCGCGAGCTCGATGGCGGCACGCAGGGCATAGTCGGCGCGCGCAGACAAACGCATGTGAAGCATTATGCAGGTAACCGGCCGGTAACCGGTGACACGCGGGCGGCGGGCCGCCGCCACGCCCGGCGGAAACCGGTACGTTACCGCCTAAACCGGGTCGGCCTGGGCGGCCGGCCCGGCGGCCAGGCTAGGCGCGGCCGCCTGCGCGATCGCGGCCGGCGGGCCGGTGAGGCCGAGGACCTCCGCGGCCGCCTGCCCGCTGCTGCGGGCCGCTCCGTAGGTGGCGAGGTAGCCGCCGCCGGGCGGCCGCCAGAGCGGGAGGCCCATCTCCACCACGATGGCATCCGGCCGCGCCGCGAGCAGCCTGGTCACCAGGGCCCGGGCGGCAGGCGTACCGGTGCGCGTCGCGGACGACGCACCAGCAGGGACCGCCCGGCCGCCGCGGCGAGCGCCCGCCCGGCCGCGGCGGCCAGGTCGGCCGCGGGCGCGCCGGTGCCGATCCGGACGATGCTGTCGGCGGGCACCCAGGGCGCCAGGCCCCACGGCACCGGTCCCACCGCGATGCTCGCGGGCGGCACGACCTCGACCAGCACCGGCCGCCGGAGCGGCAGGGCCAGGCCGCCGGACACCTGGACCGCCCGCCGGGCCGCGGCCAGGCCGAGGGCGGTGTCAGCCCGGGGGCCTGCCGCCCCCGGACCCCCGCCATGCTGTCCCCCGCCCGCCTCCCCATCCCCCTTCACGGCCTCCGGCCGGCCGTCGCGGCCATCATCAGCCGTCGCGGCTGGCAGGGCGGCGGAGATCCAGGCGCGGAGGTCGGCGACCCGGGCGGCGGCCTCCTCCAGCCGCGCGCCGGGCAGGCGGCCGGAGGCGACGGCCGCGACCAGTGCGTCACGGACCGCCAGGTAGCTGAGCTGGTCCTGGTCGCGGCCGAGGCAGACCAGGTCGGTTCCGGCCGCGACCGCGCGCACGGCCGCCTCGGGCACCCCGAACGGCTCGCTGACCGCCCGCATCTCCAGCGCGTCGGAGATGATCACGCCGGTGAAGCCGAGATCGCCGCGGAGCAGTCCGGTGAGCGCCGCCGGCGACAGCGAGGCGGGCAGGTCGCCGGTCAGCCCGGGCACCCGCAGATGGCCGGGCATGACCGCGCGGGCGCCCGCGGCGATCGCGGCCGCGAACGGCGGCAGGTCCCGCTGCTCGAGCACCGCCAGTTCCACGTCGACCAGCGCGACCGTGTCGTGCGTGTCGGTCCGGGTGCTGCCGTGGCCGGGGAAGTGCTTCGCGCACGCGGCCACCCCGGCGGACTGCAGCCCGGTTACCGCCGCCGCGACGTGCCGGGCGACCAGCCCGGTGTCGGAGCCGAACGACCGGGTGCCGATCACCGGGTTGTCGGCGGCGGTGTTCACGTCCACCGACGGGGCCAGGTCGACGTTGATGCCGAGCGCCGCCAGGTCGGTGCCGAGCGCGTGGTACACGGCCTCGGTCAGGCCGGTGTCGTCGACCGCGCCGAGCGCGGCGTTGCCCGGGTACCGGCTGCCGTCGCCGGTGCGCCGATCCTGGTGACGTCGCCGCCCTCCTCGTCGATCGCGATCAGCGGCTCGGCCGCCGGCCGACCTGAGCCGGTCGGTCAGCGCGCCGAGCTGGCGCGGGCCCGCCGATGTTCGGGCCGAACACGGTCACCCCGGCCAGGCCGCTCGCCCAGGGCGGCCAGCACCCAGGCCGGCGCGGCCAGCCCGGCGAACGGCGGGATCAGGATCGGCGTCGGCGAGCCGCGGCCCAGGGCCGGGTCGGCTCGGCGGGTCGGCTCGTTCACCCCTTCACCGCCCCCGCGACCAGCCCGCCGACCAGGCGGCGCCGGACGATCAGGAAGAAGATCATGACCGGGATCGTGTACATGACGGAGGCGGCCATGATCGGCCCCCACTGGGCGCCGCCGCGGCCGAAGAAGTACGTCACGTAGATCGGCAGCGTGTAGGTCGCGTGGGCCTGGCCGAGGAAGGTCAGCGCCACGATGAACTCGTTGTAGGCGGTGATGAACGAGAAGATGCTGACGGCCACCAGGCCGGGGGCGACCAGCGGGAACAGGATCCGCCAGAAGATCGTCCGCGGCGAGGCGCCGTCGATGGCCGCCGCCTCCTCCAGTTGCCTGGGCACCGTGGCCACGAAGTTGCGCAGCATCCAGATCGACACCGGCAGCGCCTGGGCCGCGTACACGATGATCAGGCCGAGCAGGTTCTGCAGCAGGTTCAGCCGGTCGAAGTCCCGGAACAGCGCGATGATCAGCGCCTGGCCGGGGATCATCTGCACGATCAGCAGCATGATCAGGAACGAGGTGCGGAACCGGAACCGGAACCTGGCCACGCCGACCGAGGCCAGCAGCGACAGGACCGAGGCGACCAGCACGGTGGCCAGGGTGACGGCCAGGCTGTTGCGGAAGAACAGCCAGACCGACCCGATGCCCGACACCCGCCCGCTGATCACCTCGGCGAAGTTGCCGAGCGTCGGGTGGTCCGGCACCAGGTGGGGAGTCAGCGAGTAAATCTCCTGGGATGGCTTGAACGCCGTGGAGACCATCCAGAAGATCGGGAACAGCGTGACCAGGGCGATCAGCACGCCGAGTGCGTTCAGGCTGATGTTCTTGGTCTTTTTCGCGGTCCTGGGGCTGATCCTGGCCAGCGTGCTCATGTCAGCGCTCCCTGGCGGACGGAGGCGCGGACGTAGCCGACGGTGACGACCAGCAGGATCAGCGTGAAGATCAGGGCCAGCGCGCCGCCCAGGCCGTAGCTCGGCGGGAACGTGAACGCCTTGTCGTAGAGGTACAGCGACAGGTTGAACTCGTTCCGGTTGGCCAGGCCGCCGGTCAGCAGGTAGGTCTGGGTGAACACGTTGAAGTCCCAGATCACCGACAGCAGCAGCAGGACCAGGAAGATCGGCTTCAGCAGCGGGTAGGTGATCCGCCAGAACACCCGCCACGGGCTGGCGCCGTCGACCCGGGCGGCCTCGTACAGCTCGGCCGGGACGGTCTTCAGGCCGGCCAGCGCGGTGACCGCGATGAACGGGAACGACTGCCAGACCACGAGCACGGTCAGCACCGTGTAGGCCTGCAGCGCCCCGGTGGTGGTCCAGTTGAAGCCGGCCCAGTCGGTGCTGCCGACCAGCCAGTGCGGCATCTTGCTCAGGGTCCAGTCGACCAGGCCGCCGTCCGGGTTGAACAGCCAGTAGAACAGCACGCTGGCCGAGACCGGGGGAGTGGCCCAGGCCAGCAGCGCGGCGGTGGACACGAACGCCGACATCCGGCGGCCGAGCCGGTTCAGCAGCAGGCCCACCACCGTGCCGAGACCAGGGTGAGCGGCACGGCCACCGCGGCGAAGAGCACCGTGATCCGCAGCGACAGCCAGAACTCCGGGTCGGCGAACGTGGTGGTGAAGTTGGCCAGGCCCACCCACTGGACCGGCGCGGCGCCGGTGAGCTGCGGCAGGCCGAAGTTCTGGAACGAGTACAGCACCATCTGGGCAGCGGCCACAGCAGCACCAGCGCGATGCCGGCCAGCGCGGGCGCCAGCAGCAGGTACGGGGCGAGCCGGTGCCGCCGGATGAAGGCGCCGCGTGAGCACCGGCGCCGCGCCACCGGCGGCTGCACGGCGTGCCGGCGCCTGCCTGGCTCCCGGCGCCGGACGGGACCCGACGATGGCCGCGACGGCCAGCCGGTGCCGTGGAGGGGGATCGGGCAGGTGTGCGGGACAGCTGCCGGCGCTGCTACGCGGGGCCGCAGGCCTCGCGGACTGACCAGCTCAGGATTCGGAGCCGGTGTTGAGCACGTTCTGCAGCTCGGTGTTGGCCTTGGTCACGGTGGCCGCGAAGCTGGCGCCCTGCATCAGCGACTTCATCATGGTCGGGATGATCGCGTCCGTGGCGTCGGCGGTGGCCCAGTTCGTCGAGTTCAGCGGGGAGATCTGGGTGTAGGCGGCGGCCTTGGCGAAGCCGGCCAGGATCGGGCTGCTGGCGTAGGCGCCGCCGGACAGCGCGGAGGTGAACTCGGGGAAGAAGCCCTGGAGAGTTCGCGAACGTGGTCGCGTTGGCCGGGCTGTCCATCACGCGTGACCAGATCCCAGGCCGCGGTCTTGTTCGGGCTCTTGGCCCAGACGCCGAGGTCGGATCCGCCCGCGAAGGCGGGCGCCGGGTTCGGGCCGTTCTGGCTCGGGATCGGGAACGAGGCCCACTGCGACTGCGTACTTCGTGCTCGACCGCCTCCAGCGAGGACTGCGCCCACGGCCCGTCGATGTACATGTCCAGCGTGCCCTTGGCGAAGTCCTCGTTCGAGCCGCCCGAGGTGGCGCCGGGCGCGCCGAGCTCGGTCTGGCCGATGTACTTGGCCGGCGACACGTGCTGGGTCAGGTACAGGTCGGCGTAGAACTTGATGCCGGCCTCGGACGCCGGGCGTGGTCAGCTCGGCGACCCACTTGCCGTTCTGCCTGCACCGCCACCTGGCCGCCAGCGCCCCAGATGAAGCTGACGATCGCCGTTGGTGAAGTTGCTCGGCGCGCCGAGGCCGTAGGTGCCGGGGTACTTCTTCATCAGCAGCTTGGCGTCGCTGACCAGCTGCGGCCCAGGTGGTCGGGCGGCGAGGTGATGCCGGCCTTGGCGAACTGGTCCTTGCGGTACCAGATGCCGCGCACGCCGCCGAACCACGGCACCGCGTAGTTGACGGCCGCTGACCGTGTCGTTGGCCAGGTTGCCCGCGATCATGCTCGAGCCCTGGCGACCAGGACTTGACGCTCGCTGGTGATGTTGGCGAGCGCGCCCTGCGCGGCGATGCCCGGCGTGTCGGTGTTGCCGAGCTCGGTGATGTCCGGGCCGCCCTTGCCGCTGGTCAGCGCGTTGGTCCAGTCGGTGATGCGGTTGCCCCAGGGGATCCAGTCCACGACCACCTTGGTGGTCTTGAACTGCGGGAACTGCTTGTGGAACTGCGTGACGACCCCGTTCATCCAGGTGACCTGGGACGGCGACGGACGAGCCCATGCGCCACACGACCAGCTTGGCGGGCGCGGCCGAGCTCGCGGACGACTGCGACGCTGCCGCCCGAGCCGCATCCCGCGGCCGCGGCCCCGGCGAGCACGACGGCAGCGCCGATGGCGGCGGCCGATCTGGTGAGTTTCACTGCCCGATCTCCCTTCCCGGCTCTGTCTCGCGGACCCGGGGCTGCGCCTCCGGTCCTGGCCGAGCCGCTGAGCTGGATCTGCGGCCCGGCCGGCGCTCATGCGGTCGCGCCCTGGGCACTAGCCAGAAACTAACAGGAAACTTTCCTATAAGATAGAGGCCGTTGCCAGATTGAGACATAACCTGTGCTGGCAGGGCCTCTGCGGTGCCGGCCGGGCCGGTCCGGCCGTACGGTTACCGCCAGAGCGAGCGGAGGGGCGGGATGGAGCGACGGCCAGGTACGCCGAGCCTGCTGCGCGAGCTGAACGACCGCGCAGCGCTGGAGCTGCTGCTGACCGGCGGCCCGATGACCCGGGCGCAGCTCGGCGAGCAGCACCGGCCTGTCCAAGGTGACGGCGTCGCAGCTGCTGGCCCGGCTGGAGGAGCGCGGGCCTGGTCGAGGTGGCCGGTGAGCAGGCGGGCGGCCGCGGGCCGAACGCCGCGCTCTACGCGGTGGTGCCGTCGGCCGCCTACGTGGCCGGGCTGCACGTCGAGCACGACGAAGTCAGCGCCGGGGTGGCCGACGTCACCGGGCGGGTCATCGCCGAGGTGTCGGTGGACCCGAACGGCACGGGCGACCCGGTCGAGCTGGTGCGCGGCGCGGTGGCACGGCCTGCCGCTCGGCCGGGGTCTCGCCGGAGGCGCTGCGCGCGTTCGTGATCGGCACCCCCGGCGTGCTCGACCCGCGCACCGGCGACCCGCGGCTGGCCGTCAACCTGCCGGCCTGGCACGAGGGCGTGCTCGCCGCGCTGCGCGCCGACCTGGGCCGGCCGGTGCACGATCGAGAACGACGTCAACCTGGCCGCGATGGCCGAGCGCGCGGGCGGCGCGGCGGCAGGTGCGGACGACTTCGTGCTGGTCTGGATCGGGGTCGGCCTCGGCCTGGCGACCGTGCTCGGCGGCCGGCTGCACCGGGGCGTGGCCGGGGCGGCGGGTGAGATCGGCTACCTGCCGGTGCCCGGGGCGCCGCTGCCGCAGGACGTCACCCACCCGGCGACGGGCGCGTTCCAGTCCCTGGCCGGCGCGCAGGCGGTGCTGCCGCTCGCGGCCGGATACGGGTTCGCCGAGTCCACCGCCGGGGCGGCCGTCCGCGCCGCGGTGGCGGCCGCGGCCGCCGGGGACGAGCGCGGCGACGCGTTCCTCACCGAGCTGGCCGGCCGGGTCGCGACCGGCGTCGCGTCCGTCTGCCTGGTGCTCGATCCCGGGCTGGTCGTGCTGGGCGGCGAGGTCGGCCTGGCCGGCGGCACCGCGCTGGCCGGCGGGTCGCGGCCGAGGTGGGCCGGATCTGCCCGGCCCGCCGCAGGTCGTCCCGACCGCCGTGACCGGCGACCCGGTGCTGCGCGGCGCGATCCTGGCCGCGGTCGACCAGGCCCGCGGGGAGCTGCTCGCCTCCGTGGCGAGCACGTGAACCGGGCCGAGCGGTGGTTACCGCCGTCCTGGCGCTCGACGGAACGTCGCTGACGTGCGCCCAGGTCGCGGCCGCGGCCCGAGGGCAGGTGCGGCTCGGCGTGGCCGAGCCAGGCCGGGCGCGGGCGGCGGCCGCGGCCCAGGCCGCCATCCTCGTGGCGGGGCGCCAGCCCGTGTACGGGCGCACCACCGGCCGCCCCGGTTCGCGCTGGCCTCGGCCGATGCCCTGGCGTTCATCTCCAGCAGTGCCGCGACGCTCGGCGAGGCGGCCCTGGCCTGCCACGACCTCAGGGAACTGCTGCAGGCGGCGATGCCGGTCGCTGCCCTGGCCCACCTGGCCGTGGCCGCCTCCACCGAGCCGTACGCCGCGTCCGTGCACGACGCGCGCCCGCACCCCGGCCAGCAGGTGGTGGCCGCGGTGATGCGGCGGCTGCTGGCCGGCGACGCGGCCGCGGCCCGGATCCAGGACCCGTACGGGTACCGGGCCTTCCCGCAGGTGCACGGGCCCGCGGTGGATGCGGCGCGGCAGGCGGAGCAGACGATCACCATCGACCTCAACGCCGCGGCCGAGAACCCGCTCATCGACGTGGCGGGCCCGGCCGCCTGGCACAACGGGAACTTCCACACCGCCTACATCGGGCTGGCCCTCGACGCGGCCCGGGCCGCGCTGTTCCGGGCCGCGGCGCTGTCCGCGGCCCGGCTCGGCACGCTGGTCGAGCCCGCCTTCACCGGGCTGGCCCCGTTCCAGGCCACCGACCCGCCGCCCAGCTCGGGGATCATGATGCTGGAGTACGTGTCCCAGGCCGCGATCGCCGACCTCCGCAGGCTGGCCGCGCCCGCCGCCCTGGGCAGCGCCGTGCTGTCGCGCGGGGTGGAGGAGCACGCCGGGTTCTCCACCCAGTCGGCGCGCACCACCACCGACGTGGTGCGGGCCTACCGGATCGTGCTGGCCTGCGAGCTGGTCGCCGCGGTGCGGGCGCTGCGGCTGAGCGGCCTGCGCCCGGGTGCGGCGCCGCTGGCGGAGGCGTTCGACCAGGCGGCTGGCGTGCTGCCCGCCGACACCGCCGACCGGCCGCTCGATGATGATCTTGCTATCGGCGAGCGGCTGCTGCCCCGGCTAGCGGCGCTGGCCGGGCCGGCATAATCCGGCAAATCCTCCCGCGAGGTGAAATCCTTCCTGGCCCGGGGCGGGCGCGATCACTCGATAGGAGCGGTTTGCCACGGGCGGTGACGGGTATCGCGCAGCCGTATGAATTCTTTCGTATTCGGAGGGGGACTCGTGCAGCGCAGAATGAGGATGATTCTGATCCCGCTGGCCGTGACCGCCGCGATCGTCGTTATGGCGATGACCAGGCGTCCGAGCAAGGTCAACGGCAGGCAGCAGCCCAAGGGCAGGTAATTTCACACCTGCTTCTCGTGCGTATTTGCGGCCGGGCCGCTCGATGTGAGCGGCCCGGCCGGCTATTTCCGCCATCCGGCTGGATTAGCGCCGGGAAACGCCCCGGTAATGCGACGCGATCGCAGGAGGCCGGTCACGACGTCTCGTCCCAGGTGTGCACCGGGTCGTTGGTGTGCATGCGTTCGATGTAGCGCTGGGTCATCACGCGCAGCGCCTCCGGGCGCTCGCTGCCGCCCTCGGTCAGCCCGGCCACGGTGGCGATCTGCCAGGCCGCGCCGGTGCGGCCGGTGATGCAGCGCTGCTCGATGATGTCGAGCAGCCGCGCGGCCTGCTGCGGGTCGACGCCCCAGCGGCCGAGCCCCTCGCGGGCCTGCGGCAGCAGGTGGCGCAGCACCAGCTCGGTCACGGGCACCTCGCCCAGGCCCGGCCAGTAGAGCTGCGCGTCGATGCCGTGGCGCGCGGCCGTGTACATGTTCTCGGCTGCGGTGGCGAACGCCATCTGGCTCCACACCGGCCGCTGGGCCTCGGCCAGGAACCGCACCAGGCCGTAGTAGAACGCCGCATTCGCCATCACGTCGGCGACCGACGGGCCGGCCGGCAGGACCCGGTTCTCCACCCGCAGGTGCGGCGTGCCGTCGACGGCCGCGTAGACGGGCCGGTTCCAGCGGTAGATCGTCCCGTTGTGCAGGCTCATCTCGGCCAGCTGCGGGCAGCCGCCCTGGTCCAGGACGGCCAGCGGGTCCTCCTCCTCGCAGATCGGCAGCAGGGCGGGGAAGAACTGGATGTTCTCCTCGAACAGGTCGAAAACCGACGTGATCCAGCGCTCGCCGAACCACACCCTCGGCCGCACCCCCTGCTGCTTGAGCTCGTCCGGCCGGGTGTCGGTGGCCTGCTCGAACAGCGTGATCCGGGTCTCGTGCCAAAGCTGCTTGCCGAACAGGAAAGGAGAGTTGGCGGCGAGCGCGACCTGCACCGACGCGATCGCCTGGGCCGCGTTCCAGTAATGGGCGAACGCGTCCGGGCTGACCTGCACGTGAAGCTGCACGCTGGTGCAGGCGGCCTCGGGGGTGATGCTGTCCGCGTAGGTGAGAAGTTTCTCGGTGCCGTCGATCGCGATGCGCATGTCCTCGCCGCGCGCCGCGAAGATCTGCTCGTTCAGCACCCGGTAGCGCGCGTTGGCCGACAGGGTGCTCTCGTTCACGTCGTCCTTCTGCAGCGTCGGCAGGATGCCGATCATGACCATGCGGCTGCCGGTCTCGCGGGCGTGGTTGTCCGCGGTGTTGAGGCTGGCCCTGACCTCCTGCTCCAGGTCCGCGACCGTACCGCCCTCGAGGTGCCGGGGCGGCACGTTGATCTCGATGTTGAACTGCCCGAGCTCGGTCGCCCAGGCCGGATCCGCGATCGCGTCGAGTACGGCCTGGTTGTGCATCGACGGCATCCCGCTGGAGTCGACCAGGTTCAGCTCGATCTCCAGGCCGACCTGTGACGGGTCGGCCTCGAACATGCGCTCACGCAGCATCCGGGCGAATACGTCCAGCGACCGCCGGAGCTTGTCCCGGTATTTGCGTCGGTCCTCGCCGCTGATCTTGATCGCTTCAATGTCACGGCCCATGACGCGACCGTAGCCCCGCTCGCGGTGCAGCGCTAGGCGCGAAGGCGCAGGCCGCGCGGGGTAGGCCGGAAGCCGGCGGTCTCCAGGGCCTGGGCGAGCGGGGAGTCGTAGACGCCGCCGCCGTCGGCCCGCTCCACGGTGAGGCGGCCGAGCGCGCCGTCGCGCACGGCGTCGGCCAGGGCCGCGGCGGCCGGACCGAGCAGGTCCGGGTCGCTGGTCCAGGACAGCAGGGTCTTGCCGCCGCGCTCGACGTAGAGGACCAGCTCGCCGTCGGCCAGGACCACGAGCGCGCCCGCCTTGCGGCCCGGGCGGTGCCCGCCCGGCGTCTCGTCCGGCGGGCCGGCCAGGCCAGCGCCGCGCCGTAAGCGTTGGCCGGGTCCGCCGCGGCCAGCACCACGACCGGGCTGGTCCCCGTGGCCGGCGCGGGTGCCGCCGGTGGCGGGGCCGAGACCCACGGATCCGGCGAAGAGAGCGGTGCGGCCTTCTGCCCTGGGTCGGCGGCCATGGCGCGCATCCGGTCGACCGCTCCGGGCAGGGCGAACTGCGCCGCGCCCAGGCCCTCGACGAAGTAGCCGCGGCGGCACTGGCCGGCATCCTCCATCGCCCGCAGCACCGGGTAGAGCGCGCCGAACCCGCCGGTCACGCGTTCCGCCATCACCGCGCCCCGGATCAGGATGCCGTGCCGCTCCAGCAGGGTGCTGGCCAGCGCGTGCAGCCGCCTGGTCCGGTCTGGCTCGACCGGGGGCAGCAGCGACCAGCGGCCGCTGACCGTGGGCGGACCGCTCCGGGAGGGCAGCACCGCCCGGCCGTACCCCTGCCTGCGGGAGCCGATGCGCCCGGCCCGGCCGGCGGGCCGGGCCCGCCCGCCGCCCGGCTGCGGCGGGGCACCCGCGGGCAGCAGGCCGTTGGCGCTGGTCAGCGGCGTACTGGCGGTGACGCCACCGTTGGCCAACCGACCCGCTGCCGGAGCGCCCCGCTCGGCGTCGGCCGTGGGCCGGCCGGTGGCCAGCACCGTGCGCAGCGGGGTGAGCGTGTCGTTGGTCGGCCGGCCCAGACCAGGTCCCAGATCGCCGCGGCCAGCGCCTGGTCGGTCACCGGCCCGGGCGCGCGGCCCGCCGTCTCGTCCATGCCGCGCAGCTGCGCGTCGACGCGGTCGGCCAGCGCCCGGAAGAACAGCGCGCCGCCGCCGTCCAGCGCCGTGAGCAGCGCCTCGTGCAGCGGCGTCATCGTGATCTCGCCCGACTCACCGAACAGCAGCGGCGCGGCGTCGGCCGGGGCGAGCACCACCCAGCCGTCGCCGCCGGGCAGGCCGCCGGCTCCCGACCACACCACCTCGCCCGCGGCGGTCAGCTCGTCGAGCAGGGCCGGGGAGTAGCCCGGCACGCGTCCGGGCAGCACCAGCGTCTCCAGCGCCGAGGCCGGAACCGCCGCCCCGGCCAGCTGCTCCACGACGTCGTAGACCGCGTCGGGCCCCGCCGGGCGCTTGGCCCGGCTGGCCCGCCCGGCGGCCCGGTGCGCCGCGTTCTGCCACGCGGGCAGGAACCGAGCCAGCGCCTGCGGCGGCACCGGCTCGGCCTCCTTGCGCAGCTTGGCCAGGCAGCGGCGGCGCAGCAGCCGGAGCACCCCGGTGTCGCAGTACTCGGTCCCGCGCCCGCCGGGCAGGAACTCGCCCTCGGCCACCCGGCCCTCGGCGGCCAGGCGGCTGAGCGTCCCTGTGACCACGGCGATCCCGAGTCCGTACCGGTGCGCCACCGCCGCCGCGGTGAACGGCCCGTGGCCGCGGGCGTACCTGGCCACCAGGTCACCGAGCGGGTCGGGCACCGGCTCGGTGAACGCGTCCGGCACCCCGGTCGGCAGGGCCACCCCGAGCGCGTCCCGCAGTCGGCCAGCGTCCTCGATCGCCGCCCAGCGTTCCTCGCCCGCGACACGGACCAGGATCAGCCGGCGCTGCGCCGCCAGCTCGGCCAGCCAGCCCGGCGCGGCCCCGGGGTCGGTGCAGCGCTCCTCGACCTCCATCGCGGACAGCGGGCCGATGGCCCGGAGCAGGTCGGCGACCCCCTCCAGGTCCCGGCAGGCGCGGCGCGGCGGGAGGCGCTGCAGGTCGCGCTCGGCATCCTCGACGATCTCCTGGTCCAGCAGCTCACGGGCGTCGGCCTGCCCGAGCAGCTCGGCGAGCAGCGACGAGTCCAGGGCCAGGGCCTGGGCCCGGCGCTCGGCCAGCGGTGTGTCGCCCTCGTACATGAACGCACCGACGTAACGGAACAGCAGCGACCGGGCGAACGGGGACGGGGCGCTGGTCTCCACGTCCACCAGCCGGACCCGGCGCGCCGCCAGGTCACGCAGCAGACCGGTCAGGCCGGGGACGTCGAACACGTCCTGCAGGCACTCACGGACCGTTTCGAGCACGATCGGGAAGGTCCCGTACTGGCTGGCCACCGAGAGCAGCTGAGCCGAGCGCTGCCGCTGCTGCCACAGCGGGGTCCGCCGTCCCGGCTGCCGCCGGGGCAGCAGCAGCGCGCGGGCCGCGCACTCCCGGAACCTGGACGCGAACAGCGCGGACGCGCCAAGCTCGGCGGTCACCAGCTGCTCAAGCTCGTCCGGGTCGAGCAGGGCGATCCCGGCCGGGGGCGGGTCGTCGGCGTCCGGGACCCGGATCACGATGCCGTCGTCGGTGTGCAGCGCCTGCACGTCCATGCCCTGGTAGCGGTCGCGCAGCCGGGCCGCGATGGCCAGCGCCCAGGGGGCGTGCAGCCGCGCGCCGTACGGGCTGTGCAGGACCAGCCGCCAGTCCCCGAGCTCGTCCCGGAACCGCTCCATGACCAGGGTCTTATCGTCGGGCAGGTAGCCGGTGGCCTCGCGCTGCCCGGCCAGGTACCTGATTAGGTTGGCCGCGGCCAGGTCGTCAAGACCGTCGCGGCGCAACCGCTGGGCGGCGTCCTGCGGGGCCGCGGCGCTGAGCTCGCGGCAGTACTGGCCGATCGCCCGGCCGAGCTCGGCCGGGCGGCCTGGCGCGTCGCCGTGCCAGAACGGGAGCCGGCCCGGCTGCCCCGGCGCCGGCGAGACGAGCACCTGGTCCGCGGTGATGTCCTCGATCCGCCAGGAACTCGCGCCGAGCACGAACACGTCGCCGACCCGGGACTCGTAGACCATCTCCTCGTCCAGCTCGCCGACCCGCCGGGAGTCCCGGCCGGAGCGGTCCCGCTGGCCGCCGGCCAGGAACACGCCGAACAGGCCGCGGTCGGGGATCGTCCCGCCGTTGGTGACGGCCAGCCGCTGGCCGCCCGGCCGCCCGTGCAGCATGCCGGTCGTGCGGTCCCAGACCAGCCGCGGCCGCAGGCCGGCGAACTCCTCGCTGGGATAGCGGCCGGCCAGCATGTCGAGCACCGCCTCGAGCACGGGCCGGGTCAGGGTGGCGAACGGCGCGGCCCGCCGGACCGTCTGTTCCAGCTCGGTGATCTCCCAGTCGTCCATCGCGGTCATCGCAACGATCTGCTGGGCCAGCACGTCGAGCGGGTTGCGCGGCATGCGCAGCTCCTCGATCGCGCCTTCCAGCATCCGCTGGGCCACGACCGTGGCCTGGACCAGGTCGCCCTGGTACTTGGGGAAGATCACGCCGCGGGACACGTCGCCCACGTTGTCGGCCGGCCCGGCCGGTCCGCTGCAGCCCGCTGGCCACCGACGGCGGCGACTCCACCTGGACCACCAGGTCGACCGCGCCCATGTCGATGCCGAGCTCCAGGCTGGAGGTAGCGACCACGGCCGGGAGCCGGCCCGCCTTGAGCGCTTCCTCGATCTGGGTGCGCTCCTGCCGGGACACCGAGCCATGGTGCGCCCGGGCCACCTCGGTCGGCGCACCGTTCGCCGCACCCGCCTCGGCCATGATCTCGGCCGGCGAGCGCCTGGGCGCCTGGGTCAGGGCTGGCGGCGGCTGGCCATCCTGCTCCTCGGCCCGTTCGGCGGCGAGCTCGTTGAGCCGGGCGCACAGCCGTTCCGCCAGCCGGCGGGAGTTGGCGAACACGATCGTCGACGCGTGGCTCTGGATCTCGTCCAGCACCCGTTCCTCGACGTGCGGCCAGATCGAGCGCCTCCGGGCCGGGTCGTCCGGCGGCGGCCCGGCTTCCCCATCCCCGCTGACACTGGGCCCGGGGCCGGCGCCGCCCGGTCCCGGCGGCCGGTCGGGCCCGGTACCCGGCACCGTGAAGCCGTCGGCGGTTTCCAGGTCGGCCATGTCCTCCACCGGAACCACGATCTGCAGCTCGATCCGCTTATCGCTGCGCGGCTGCACGATCGTCACCGGGCGGGCGCCGCCCAGGAACGTGGCCACCTCCTCGGGCGGCCGCACGGTCGCGGACAGCCCGATCCGCTGTGTTTGCCCGGGGGGGCGACCCCCCAGACCCCCCCGTGCGCCAGCCGCTCGGGCCGACCTCCGGCCGGCCGTCGCGGCTGGCCCGGCTTCGCCGTGCTGGCCTGGGGCCATCGGGGGCTTGGGTGTCCCCAGGGGCCACAGTGTCCATCCGGAGGGAATCTAGGCGTTCCAGGGACAGGGCCAGGTGCGCGCCGCGCTTGCCGCCTGCCAGCGCGTGCACCTCGTCGATGATCACGGTCTCGACACTGCGCAGTGTCTCCCGGGCCTGCGAGGTGAGCAGCAGGAACAGCGACTCGGGCGTGGTGATCAGAATGTCCGGCGGCTTGCTGGCCAGCTTGCGCCGCTCATCCGCGGCCGTGTCCCCGGTGCGCACGCCGACCCGGATGTCGGGCTCGGCCAGGCCCAGGCGGCGCGCGGCCTGGCCGACGCCGGTCAGCGGGGAGCGCAGGTTGCGCTCGATGTCCACGGCCAGCGCCTTCAGCGGCGAGATGTACAGCACCCGGCAGCGCTGCTGCGGATCCGCGGGAACCGGCTCGGTGGCCAGCTTGTCGATGGCCCACAGGAACGCGGCCAGCGTCTTGCCCGAACCGGTAGGCGCGATCACCAGTGTGTTGTCACCGTTGCCAATCGAGGCCCAGGCCTGAGCCTGCGCCGGGGTCGGCTCGGCGAAGGCAGCGGTGAACCAGGCCCTGGTCGCTTCGCTGAAGCCGTCCAGGACCGGGGCCTTGACCGGCGAGGGAACGGGCACCTACCCATCCTGCCTTGCGCCACCGACATCCCGCGTCGGTCGCGCACCACACCCGTCCCGTTTACCCCGCTTGTCCCACGCCGCCGCTCAGCGCGGAGCGAACGCGGCCCGTGAATGTACCGGAAGACGTGCTAGAACCCGCCTAGCGGTACATCCACGAGCCCGCGTCCCGCCCGGCCCGGGCGACCCGAACCGGACCGGACGGCAGTGGAGGCGGCGGAGCGTTAAGGCGCCTTGGTAGCCGCCGGGGTGGGAACGGCAGCGGCCGTGCCGTCCTCAGGGTCGGCGGAGTACTGCGGGGGCTGGGTCTCGTCGGCCCCGGCCGGCAGCTTGAGCGCACGGAAAATGAGGGTGAGCACGATCGTGATCGCCAGGTTGAGCACGAACGCGGCGATCGCGATGTAGATGACCTGCCCCAGGATCGGAGCCGTCGAGGCGCCGAAGTGGAGCTGGCCGTTCCCTGGCGTACGGTACGCCTCGACCGTGCCGTACACCATCGCCGCGGCCCAGCCGATGATCAGTGCCCAGCGGTGGAACCAGCGCGTGTACAGCCCGACCACGATCGCCGGGAAGGTCTGCAGGATCCAGACCCCGCCGAGCAGCTGCAGGTTGATCGAGAACGTCTTGCTGAACGAGAGCACGAAGACCAGCGCACCGAACTTAACGACCAGCGACGCCCACCGCGCGACCCGCGTCTCCTCGGCCGGGTCAGCGCCCGGCCTGAAGTACTCCTTGTAGATGTTGCGGGTGAACAGGTTCGCCGCGGCGATCGACATGATGGCCGCGGGCACCAGCGCGCCGATGACGATCGCCGAGTACCCGATCCCCGCGAACCAGCTCGGGAACATGTGCTCGAACATCAGCGGCACGGACAGCTGGGTGTTGCCGTCTGCGGCCTTGACGCCGGCGTTCACGCCCGGCGTGGCCAGCGCCATGTAGCCGAACAGCGCGATCAGGCCGAGCACCAGCGAGTAGGCAGGCAGGATGGCCATGTTGCGCCTGATCACGTCGCGCCGCTTGGCCGCGAACACCCCGGTGATCGCGTGCGGGTACATGAACAGCGCCAGCGCGGAGCCGAGCGCGAGCGTGGCGTAGGCCCACTCCCCGGCCGGCGGTGTGACCAGGGCGCCGAACGGTTTGCCGGTCTTCGGGTTGGTCGTCTTCAGGTGCGCGTCCGCGACGCCGAAGATGTGCCCCCATCCGCCCAGCCTGGCCGGGATATAGAAGATCGCGACGATCACGGTCACGTAGATGAGGGTGTCCTTGACGAACGCGATCAGCGCGGGCGCGCGCAGGCCGGCCAGGTAGGTATAGGCGGCGAGAATAATGAACGCAATGATCAGTGGCAGATCCTTCACGAACGTGTTCGTCGAGGAGCCGCCGACTCCCATCACGGTCAGCACGGACTGGATGCCGACCAGTTGCAGGGCGATGTAGGGCATGGTGGCGAGGATCCCGGTGACCGCCACCGCGAGCCCGAGGCCGTGCGAGCCGTACCGGCCCCGGACGAAGTCGGCCGGGGTCACGTAGTTGTGCACGCGGGCGATCGACCACAGCCGCGGGGCGAACACGAACACGATCGGGAAGACCATGATCGTGTACGACAGAGCGAAGAACCCGGCCGAGCCCACCGCGTACACGAGCGCGGGCACCGCGATGAACGTGTAGGCCGTGTACAGATCACCGCCGAGCAGGAACCAGCTGATGAACGTGCCGAACCCGCGTCCGCCTAAGCCCCACTCGTTGAGGTGCATCATGTCCTCGGCGCGGCGCCACCGGGATGCGGCGAAGCCGCACACGGTAACGATCACGAACACGACGATGAGGATGGTGAACGAGACCGCGTTGATGTGAGTCACTTCGCCTCCCTCCCGTCGGCGGGAGGGCTGACCCCGGCCCTGGACGCGGGCTTGGTCCGCAGCAGCAGGTAGCACACCTAGGACAGGACGGCGACCACGGGCACCCAGATCAGCTGGTACCAGTAGAAGAAGGGGAAGTCGCCCCACATTGGTGTAGTGCGGGCGTAGATCGGTACCCACAATGTGCCGAAGATCCCGATGGCCAGCAGGATCGTGACGGCGGCATAGGTGGCAGGGCTTTTGCGCGGGGGAGTGGACGGGGTCATCGCATCCTCTCAGGGTGATGCGCGGGCGGCCTGTCCCTCCCCAACCAGGCCGCAGCGCGTGGGGGTGACTGCGGCTATGACATTTGCCGCACTTACCTACTTATGGTGCATCGGCGTAACCGGACCGGCAATAGCGCTTTCCCGGCCCGCCGGGATCAAACATGCGATATCCGCGCGGCCTGGCCAGCCGGGACGCCGCATAGCGGCAGGTCTGTTGGGCGCACCGATCTCGGAGCATGATGCTGATACGGGGATAACCGAATGTCATCGCGGGAGGCACCATGGCCAGTCTGAGTTCCGTGCTCGACCGGACGGTGGCCGAGCACGCCAGCCAGCCGGCGATCCGCCTGGACGACCTGGTGCTGGACTACTCGGAGCTGCGGGAGGCCGCGGGCCGGGTCACCTCGCTGCTCTCGTCGCTGGGGGTGGTCGCGGGCGACCGGGTCGGCATCATGCTGCCCAACGTCCCCGCGTTCCCCATGGCCTTCTACGGCGCCCTGGGCGCCGGGGCCGTGGTGGTGCCGATGAACCCGATGCTGAAGAGCCGGGAGGTCGCGTACTACCTGAGCGATTCCGGCGCGAAGGTCCTGTTCGCGTGGTATTCGGCGGATGTGGAGGCGGCCAAGGGTGCCACGGCCACGGGGACCAGGGTGGTGCGGGTCGATGATCCCGACATGACCACGCTGCTGGCCGGCCGGTTCGCGCTGCACACATGGGTCGGGCGGGACGACGACGATGACGCCGTGGTCCTCTACACGTCGGGCACGACCGGCCAGCCGAAGGGTGCCCAGCTGACCCACGCCAACCTCACCCGCAACGCGGCGCTCACCGCGGAGACGCTGCTCGGGACCAGCCCGGACGATGTGGTCATGGGCTGCCTGCCGCTGTTCCACGTGTTCGGGCTGACCTGCGGCCTGAACGCAACGATCGCGGGCGGCGGCACCCTCACCCTGCTGCCCAGGTTCGACGCGGGCAAGGCGCTGAGCATCATCGCGCGGGACCGGGTCACGATCTTCGAGGGAGTGCCCACGATGTACGCGGCGATGCTGCACCATCCGGACAGCGCGGCCGCGGACGCGTCGTCGTTGCGTACCTGCGTGTCCGGCGGCGCAGCGATGCCGGTGGAGATCCTGCACGGCTTCGAGAAGGCGTTCGGCGCCGTGATCCTCGAGGGCTACGGACTGTCGGAGACCTCGCCGGTGGCATCGTTCAACCACCCGAACGCGGAGCGCAAGCCCGGGTCGATCGGCACGCCGGTGGTCGGGGTCGAGATGCGTGTGGTCGGGCCGGAGGGCGCCGAGCTGCCCGCCGGGGAGGTGGGTGAGATCGTGATCCGCGGCCACAACGTGATGAAGGGGTACTGGGGCCGGCCGGACGCGACGGCCGAGGCGATCCCTGACGGCTGGTTCCGCACCGGTGACCTGGCCCGGGTGGACGAGGATGGTTACTTCTTCATCGTGGACAGGAAGAAGGAGATGATCATCCGCGGCGGCTACAACGTCTACCCGCGGGAGATCGAGGAGGTCCTGTACGAGCATCCCGCGGTCGCCGAGGCGGCCGTGGTAGGGATGCCGGACAACGACCTGGGCGAGGAGGTGGGCGCCGCGGTCGCGCTCAAGCCGGGTGCCACGGCCAGGCCCGACGAGCTGCAGGCCTTTGTGAGGGAGCGGGTCGCCGCCTACAAGTACCCGCGCCAGGTCTGGCTGGTGGACGAGTTGCCCAAGGGCCCCACCGGCAAGATCCTCCGCCGTGAGGTGCGCCGCCCCGGCGGGGCCCCCGCGGCCGGGGACGCCGCCCAGGAATCACGATGACCGCGGAGTCGGCGGACCGCGATCCCGACGCCGGCCTGTTCGAGGCCGCGGACGCCGCCAGCGCGCTGGACCTGCTGCTGTCCGACGCGGCCCTCGGGGTGATGCGCCGGTTCCGGCCCAGCGCGTCCACGCTGCGGTTCGCGGCCGGGCTGGCCCGCAGGCCCGCGACCGTGGCCCGCCGCAGCTCGTCTCTCGCCAGCGACCTGGCCCGCATCGCGGCCGGCCGCTCCGCCATCGCGCCAGGAAAGAAGGACCGGCGCTTCGCCGATCCCGCGTGGACCCGCAACCCGATGCTGAACCGGATCGTGCAGGCCTACCTGGCCTGGGCGGGCACGGTGGAGGCGCTGCTGGCCGACGCCGAGCTTGACTGGCGCGACCACGAGCGGATGCGGTTCGTGGCGAGCAACCTCATCGACGCCGCAGCCCCGAGCAACAACCCGCTGATCAGCCCTGTGGCCTGGAAGGCGATCATCGACAGCGGCGGCCTCAGCGCGGTGCGCGGCCTGCGGTCGCTGGCCTCGGACCTGTCCGCGCCGCCGCGCGTGCCCGCGATGGTCGCCCCGGACGCGTTCGAGGTAGGTCGCGACCTCGCGGTCACGCCGGGGGCGGTGGTCGCCCGGTGGGAGATCTGCGAGCTCATCCAGTACGAGCCCGCCGCGGCGTCGGTCTACCAGTACCCGCTGCTGATCGTCCCGCCGATGATCAACAAGTTCTACATCACCGACCTGGCCCCGGGCCGGAGCATGATCGAGTACCTGGCGAGCCAGGGTCACCAGGTCTTCGTGCTGTCCTGGCGGAACCCCGACGCGCGGCACCGCGACTGGGGCCTGGACAGCTACGGCGGCGCGATCGTCGACGCGCTCGGCGCGGTCCGCGCGATCTGCCGAGCCCCCAAGGCCAGCATCTGCGCGCTGTGCTCGGGCGGGATCGCGTCGGCCATGGTGGCCGCGCACCTGAGCGCCGTTGGCCGGCTGGACGAGCTGGCCACGCTGTGCCTGGGGGTGACCGTGCTGGACCAGGCGAGCGCGGGCACCGCGTCGGCGATGATCGACAGGCGCATCGCCTCGCTGGCCACGGCGGCCTCCAGGGCGCGCGGCTACCTCGATGGCGCCGCGCTGGCCGAGGTCTTCGCCTGGCTCCGGCCCAACGACCTGATCTGGAACTACTGGGTCAACAACTACCTGCAGGGGCTGTCCCCGCCACCGTTCGACATCCTGTACTGGAACGCCGATACGACCAGGCTGCCCGCCGCGGTGCACAGGGACTTCATCGAGATCGCCCTGACCAACGCGCTGACCAAGGCGGACGCGGCCACCATGCTCGGCTCGCCGGTCGACCTGTCCAAGGTCGACGCCGACGCCTACGTGGTGGCCGGCATCGCCGATCACCTGTGCCCCTGGCAGTCCTGTTACCGGACCACCCAGATGCTCGGCGGCAGCACTCGGTTCGTGCTCTCCACCAGCGGGCACATCGCGTCGATGGTCAACCCGCCCAGCAACCCGAAGGCCACGTTCCAGGCCCTGGCCGAGAACCCGGGCCGCGCGGGGCCGGACGAGGCCGGCGACCGGCCAGGCAACCCGGCGGAGCCGCAGGACTGGCTGCGGGCCGCGCAGACCGTTCCGGGCAGCTGGTGGCCGGACTACTCGGCCTGGCTCGCCGAGCGCAGCGGCGGCCAGCAGGACCGCCCGCGCCGCCTCGGCCGCAAGGGCTATCAGCCGCTGCAGGCGGCGCCCGGCAGCTACGTGCTCGACCGGTAGGCGGTGATGACCGCCAGCGACACGCCAGACACCGCCATCGGGGGCCGGGACGAGACGCGCAGCGTGTCGGTCGGCGGCCAGCAGCTCCGGGTCGCGGTCCGCCACGGCGACGGCACCCGCGTTCCGCTCCTCTTGTGCAACGGCATCGGGGCCAGCCTCGATCTGCTGCAGCCGTTTGTGGACGAACTCGACCCGTCGCTCGATGTCATCCGGTTCGACGTGCCCGGCGTGGGCGGCTCGGCGCTGCCCGCCCTGCCGTACCGGTTCGGCGGCCTCTCCGGCCTGGCCGCCCGGATGCTCGACACGCTCGGCTACGGTGCCGTGGACGTCCTCGGGATCTCCTGGGGCGGCGCCCTGGCCCAGCACTTCGCCTTTGCGCAGCGCCGCCGCTGCCGCCGCCTGGTGCTGGTCGCCACCGCGACCGGAGCGATCATGGTGCCCGCCTCGCCCGGGGTGCTGGCCCAGATGGCCACCCCGCGGCGCTACCTGGACCCCGCGTACCTGCAGCAGATGGCCCCGTACCTGTACGGCGGGACCGCCCGCACCGACCCGGACCGGGTGACCGCGCTCATGCACGGGCTGACCAGGGTCGGCTCCCGGCGCGGCTACCTGTATCAGCTCGGCGCCGGGGCCGGGTGGACCAGCATCCCGTTCCTGCCGCTGCTGCGCCAGCCCACGCTGATCCTGTCCGGGAACGACGACCCGCTGATCCCGCTGGCCAACGCCACGCTGCTGCAGTTTCTCATCCCGAACGCGCGGCTGCACGTCTACGCCGGCGGGCACCTGAGCCTGGTCACCGAGGCCGCCGAGCTGGCGCCGGTGGTGGACAGGTTCCTGACCGCGGACGATCCGAGGAGAGACCCATGACCGACGCGTCCGACAGCGACTTCTACTCCCTTGAGCTGCTGCTCGATCCCGACGGCCGGCAGCTGGTGCACCGGGTCAGGGAGTTCATGGAGAAGGAGATCGAGCCGGTCATCAACAGGTACTGGACCCGCGAGGAGTTTCCGCACGAGCTCATCCCCGCCCTGGCCGGGCTGGGCCTCGCCGGCCTGCCCTACACCGGGTACGGCTGCCCCGGGCGCGGCAACCTGCTCGACGGCATGCTGGCCATGGAGCTGGCCAGGGTCGACTCGTCCATCGCCACGTTCTTCGGCGTGCACAGCGGGCTGGCCATGGGGTCCATCTACCTGTGCGGCTCCGAGGAGCAGAAACAGCGCTGGCTGCCTGCCATGGCCCGGATGGAGAAGATCGGCGCGTTCGGGCTCACCGAGCCCGAGGTGGGTTCCGGCGCTGCCCGCGGCCTGACCACCACGGCCCGCCGGGTGAAGGGGGATGGGGAGGCGGATGGGGAGTGGGTCCTCGACGGCCAGAAGAAGTGGATCGGCAACGCCACGTTCGCCGACTACGTGATCATCTGGGCCCGCGACGTGGCGGACAACCAGGTCAAGGGCTTTGTCGTGGAGCCGCCCGCGGCCGGGTTCTCGACGACCAAGATGCGCGACAAGATCGCGCTGCGGGTGGTGCAGAACGCCACCATCACCCTGGACGGCGTGCGCGTGCCGGAGTCGAACCGGCTGCAGAACGCGAACTCGTTCCGGGACACCGCGAAGGTGCTCCGGCTGACCCGCGCCGGGGTGGCCTGGATGGCGGTCGGCTGCGCCCGCGGCGCCTACGAGCACGCCCTGGCCTACGCCAAGGAGCGGCAGCAGTTCGGCCGGGCGATCGCCGGGTTCCAGCTCGTCCAGGATCAGCTGGTCCGGATGCTGTCCAACGTGACCGCGTCGGCCTGCCTGTGCGTCCGGCTCTCCCAGCTGCAGGAGGCCGGGCTGGCCGACGACCAGCAGTCGGCGCTGGCCAAGGCGTTCTGCACGGTGCGCATGCGGGAGACCGTCGGCCTCGCCCGCGAGCTGCTCGGCGGCAACGGGATCCTGCTCGAGTACCACGTGGGCCGGTTCGTGGCCGACGCCGAGGCGATCTACTCCTACGAGGGCACGCGGGAGATCAACACGCTGATCGTCGGCCGGGCCATCACCGGCACCGGCGCCTTCGTCTGACCTCGGCCGCGTACCGCTGACCTCGGGCGCGTACCTCCGCCGCCGTGCGGCCCTGCCTGCCGCGCGTCTCCGTGCCGCTGCGCTGGCACCCTGTCCGGCTGTCCGCCGGAGCGCCATCGCCGACAGGTAGCCTGGCGGCCGTGCGGCTTACTGTTTTCTGGGATCGGATGCGCGCGCAGTTCGGCGAGGCGTACGCGGACAGCGTGGCCAAGGACCAGGTGATGGCCGCGCTCGGGGACCGGACCGTGAACCAGGCGCTCGCCGACGGCGAGGACGCGAAGACCGTCTGGCGCGCCGTGTGCGAGACCTTTGACGTGCCCCAGCGGCTGCGCTGACCGCGATGGGCGAGCCTGCAGATAGCCATTTGACGTCGTGGTAACGCGATTTCGACCGTGTTGGCGTGTCACGCTCATGATCGAACAGCTGTTCGTCTAGACTAATCGCGGTGGCCAATCCTGCGGGTATGCCGGGCGACACGGACGACGGAGTCCCGGCCTCCCCGAAATTGTCGGTGGCGGCGCGTAACGTCGGGGCCGACAACACGGGACAGGCCCGGCAGCAGGCACATCAGCGAGCAGGGCAGCGAGCACGACAGCAGGGCCCAGACACCGAATCACCACGTGGCGGCCCGGGAGACGACCGGGCGGAAAGCCCTTGATGGGAGTTCACATGGCACCGAACGACAGGGCGGGCACCAAGGGCGGCGACAGGGAGAAGTCCCTGGAAACCGCACTCGCCCAGATCGAACGGCAGTTCGGCCGGGGCGCGGTCATGCGGCTCGGCGACGAGACCCGCGCTCCCGTGGAGGTGATCCCGACCGGGTCCATCGCGCTGGACGTGGCGCTCGGCATCGGCGGCCTGCCCCGCGGCCGAATTGTCGAAATATACGGACCTGAAAGCAGCGGGAAAACTACTGTCGCCCTGCACGCGCTCGCGAACGCGCAGAAGGCGGGCGGGATCGCCGCCTTCATCGACGCCGAGCATGCCCTTGATCCCGAGTACGCCAAAAGGCTGGGCGTGGATACCGACGCGCTTCTGGTCTCCCAGCCGGACACCGGTGAGCAGGCGCTGGAGATCGCCGACATGCTCATCCGCTCCTCGGCCATCGACATCGTGGTCATTGACTCGGTCGCCGCGCTCGTGCCGCGCGCCGAGATCGAGGGCGAGATGGGGGACAGCCACGTCGGCCTCCAGGCCCGCCTCATGTCCCAGGCCCTCCGCAAGATCGCGGGCGCGCTGAGCCAGACCAAGACCACCGCAATTTTCATCAACCAATTGCGGGAAAAGATCGGTGTAATGTTCGGGTCGCCCGAAACGACCACGGGCGGGAAGGCGCTTAAGTTCTACGCGTCCGTGCGCCTCGACATACGCCGGATCGAGACCCTCAAGGACGGGACCGACGCGGTCGGCAACAGGACCAAGGTCAAGGTTGTCAAGAACAAGATGGCGTCCCCGTTCAAGACCGCGGAGTTCGACATTCTGTACGGCGTGGGCATCAGCCGGGAGGGCAGCCTGATCGACCTCGGCGTGGAGCAGTCGATCGTGCGCAAGTCCGGCGCCTGGTACACCTACGAGGGCGACCAGCTCGGCCAGGGCAAGGAGAACGCCAGGAACTTCCTGCGGGATAACCCCGACCTGGCCAACGAGATCGAGAAGAAGATCAAGGAGAAGCTCGGCGTCGGCGCGCGCATCGATGCGGACGTGCCGGGGCCGGGCGGCGGCGGTGGCCTAGGCGCCGCGGATGCGGCGGCCGGGCTCAAGGTGCTGCCGGGCGGTGGCAACTAGACGGGCGGGCCGGGCTGCCGCGACAGCTAGCGACGCTGCTGGAGGTCCCGGCGGCCTGGTCGGCGCCACCAGCGATGACACGTGGGCCGGTGATGGGCTACCTGGCACCGGCCTCGATCCGGGCGGCGATCGGCCCAGCCAGCCCGCGGCCGAGCGGGATCCAGAGGAGACCGCGCGGCAGATCTGCCTGCGGATGCTGGCGACCGCCCCGAAGACCCGGGCGCAGCTCGCGGGTGCGCTGCGGCGCCGGGGCGTGCCCGACGAGGCGGCCGAGGCCGTGCTCGGGCGGTTCGCCGACGTGAAGCTGATCGATGACGCCATGTTCGCGAGCGCCTGGGTGGAGTCCCGGCACCACAGCCGGGGCCTGTCCGGCCGCGCGCTCGCGGCCGAGCTGCGGCAGCGGGGCGTGCCCGCCGACGACATCCGCGCCGCGGTCGACGGGCTCGACCCGGAGCGGGAGGTGGCCACGGCCCGGAGCCTGGTGGCGCGCCGGGTCGAGGGCCTGCGGGGGCAGCCGACGCCCGCGGACGTCCGGCGGCTGATCGGGATGCTGGCCCGGAAGGGATATCCGGCGGCCCTGGCCTTCCGCCTGACCCGCGAAGTCCTGGAGCAGCGGGACAAGCATCAGGCCGCGGCGTGGCTCGAATTCGGCGACGAGATGGGCGAGTTTCTCGAGCCGGCGGCCGATTCAGGCCCGTTCGAGGAGTGATCACCGCGTCCCTCCGGTGAAGATCCGGTGAACCCGTGCTTGCCCAAATCGTTATCTGCGCTTAGCCTCACGGCAGCGAGGGTTTTACTCCGCGTAGGGCGGATCGACCGAGATGAACGAGACTGGATACGAGCACCGGGTGACGCGGGAGCAGCCTAGAGAGCCTGCTAGCCCGGTGGCTGTGAGCGTTCGGCATGGCTGGCCGGCCGAGGTCGGCGGCAGCTCGGGCCAGGCGAAGGCCTGGCTGGTTGCGGCGTAGACGGGAAGGAGCAGCTAGACCGGGCTGAGCCCAATCGGGCCCGAGGCCGGTCGCGGCACCGGATGTTAGCGCTGCCGGTAAGGCGACCGGGACGTGTGGCGCCAAGCGGCCAACAGGTGGCCGGGCGGCGCCGCCACGGCTGTGCCGCGGACGTGCCGGTCTCCCGCGGCGCGCTGCCCAGCGTGGCAAAGCATGGCCCGTCCAGCCGGGCGGTGGTGGCAAGCGCGCAGGACCCCTCGCTGCATCTGATGCCGCACCGTGGCGTCAGGAAGGCTCGTGAGCGGGAGGGGTGAACCGTGAGTACCGGGATCGGGCTCATCTTGGCGATCGCGCTGGTCGCGTCCTTGTTTGCGCTGGTCTTCGTGATTCGCAGGTCCCCCGGCAAGATCGCGGGTCAGAGCGGAACGGCCGAGCTGTCCGGCCTGCAGGCGGGTGCGGCTACCCAGCAGCAGCTGGAGGAGGCCCGCAGCCTGGCCGACCAGGTGCGGGAACGCGCCGAGACTGACGCGGCCGCCATCATGCGCAAGGCCGAGGCCGCGGCCGAGCAGGTAACCGAGGGTCGCCGCGAGGTCGAGGACGAGATCCGGGCCGTCAAGGACGAGGTCAGGCAGCTCCGCGGGGACCTGGAACGGCGGGAAACCCGGCTGGGCGAGCGCGAGCAGCGGATGGACGCCGAGGCCCATCGGATCGACCAGCGGTCCGCCGACCTGGACCAGCTCAAGCAGGAGCTTGACGGGCGGCGTAACGAGCTCGACCGGCTCGACTCCGAGCGCCGTCAGGTGCTGGAACGGGTCGCCGGCCTGACCGCCGAGCAAGCCAAAGCAGAGCTGGTCGCGGGCATAGAGAACCAGGCCAAGCGCGAGGCGGCGCTGATCGTCAGGGACATCGAGAACGAGGCGCGCGCCGACGGCCAGAAGCGCGCGCGCAAGATCATCACGCTAGCCATCCAGCGGGTCGCCAGCGAGCAGACCAGCGAGTCGGTGGTCTCCGTACTGCACCTGCCCGGCGATGAGATGAAGGGCCGGATCATCGGTCGGGAAGGCCGGAACATCCGGGCCTTCGAGACCGTCACCGGCGTGAACCTGATCATCGACGACACGCCCGAGGCGGTGCTGCTGTCCTGCTTTGACCCGGTACGCCGGGAGGTGGGCCGGCTGACCCTGGAGCGGCTGGTGCTGGACGGGCGGATTCACCCGCAGCGGATCGAGGAGGCCTACGACCGGAGCAAGGCGGAGATCGAGCAGCTGTGCGTCAAGGCCGGCGAGGACGCGCTCGTGGACCTGGCCATCACCGACCTGCATCCCGAGCTCGTGAACCTGCTCGGCCGGCTCCGCTACCGTACTTCCTACGGCCAGAACGTGCTCAAGCACCTGGTCGAGTCCGCGCATATCGCGGGCATGATGGCCAGCGAGCTCGGCATGGACCCTGTGCTGATGAAGCGCTGCACCGTGCTGCACGACATCGGCAAGGCCCTGACCCATGAGGTGCAGGGCAGCCACGCGCTGATCGGGGCGGAGATCGCCCGGCGGTACGGCGAGCCAGAGGACGTGGTGCACGCCATCGAGGCGCACCACAACGAGGTCGAGGTGCGCACGGTCGAAGCGGTGCTGACCCAGGCCGCGGACGCGATCAGCGGCGGCCGTCCCGGTGCCCGACGGGAGTCGCTCGAGGCCTACATCAAGCGGCTGGAGCGGCTGGAGCAGATCGCGCTCGCGCAGGAAGGCGTCGAGAAGGTCTTCGCGATGCAGGCCGGCCGGGAGATCCGGGTCATGGTCAAGCCGTCCGACGTCGACGACATCCAGGCTCAGGTCATCGCCAGGGACGTGGCCAAGCAGGTCGAGGACGAGCTGACCTACCCGGGCCAGATCCGGGTCACCGTGGTCAGGGAGTCGCGCGCGATCGAGTTCGCGCGCTGACGACCGTCAGCGGCGCCGGTGCCGTCCGCCCGTCCCAGCCGCCCGGGCGGCCGCCGATGGGCCCGCAGCCGACTTGCCTGCGCCGGCTGAGCTTTTGCCCGCGGTGCTCTGGCCGGCGTTCCCGGCGCGTTCGACCGGCTTGCCGCCGGTGAGCTTGACCTCTGGGACGCCGGGGGTCTTGAAGCCGAAGATGTCGCCGTAGAACGACAGCTCGGCATCAAGGCAAGTCATGACCGTCTCGGCCTTCCTGAAGCCGTGCGACTCGCCCTCGAAGGCGATGTAGGCGTGCCGGATGCCGTGCCCGGCGAGCTCCTCGGCGATGGCCTCCGCCTGCTCCGGCGGGACCACCGGGTCGTCGAGCCCCTGCAGCAGCAGGATGGGGCAGGTGGCGTCCGTAACGTGCCCGAGCGGAGCACGCTCGGCGTACACGCCGTCGAAGCCAGGCAGCGGGCCGACCAGCCCGTCCAGGTACCTGGACTCGAAGTCGTGCGTGGCCCGGGCCAGGCCGCGCAGGTCGGAGACGCCGTAGTAGGAGGTCGCGGCGCTGAACACGGCGCCGTCGGCGGTTCCCGTGGTCACCGCGGCCAGCGCCGTCCAGCCTCCGGCCGAGCCGCCGCGGATGCCCAGCCGGGCCGGGTCGGCGTCGCCCTTCTGGGCCAGGTGCCGCGCGGCGGCCACGGCGTCCTCGACGTCGACCACCCCCCACTCGCGGCGCAGCCGCTCCCGGTAGAGGCGGCCATACCCAGTGGACCCGCCGTAGTTCACGTCGATCACGCCGATGCCCCGGCTGGTGAAGTACGCCTTCTCGATGTCGAGCCGGCCGACCGAGCGGGCGGTCGGCCCGCCGTGCACCCAGACTACGTACGGCGGCCGCTCGTCCGGCGGGCCGACCGCATCCGGGCTGGTCGGCGGGTACATCAGCGCGTGCACCACCCGCCCGTACTTGCCGTCCACCTCTACCTGGCGCGGCACCGGGAGATAGGCCTCGTCGGGCACGTCGTCGACGTCGCGGCGCAGCACGTCCATGCGGGACGCGGCCAGATCGATCCGGACCACCGAGAGCGGGTGGGCGGGCCCGCCCGCCAGGCCGGCGATCACCCCGCCGTCCGCGGATACGCACGGCTCGAACTCGGCCAGCGGCAGGTCGAGCTCGCTCAGCTCGGAGGTCTCCGGGTCCAGCAGCCCGAGCTGCATGTCGCCGCGGCCGTGTACCACCGCGAGCCGCCCGTCACCGAGCAGGGCGAAGGGCCGGCCGCCCAGCTGCCACAGCGGCCCGGCGAACTCCTCCTCCGCCGGGTACAGCGCCTGGGGCGGCTCGCCGGACAGCCCGACCTGGTAGATGTTCCACCAACCGGTCCAGTCCGTGGCCACATACAGGCTGGTGCTGTCCCGCCACACCGGGGCCAGCACCGATTCGCTCATGCCGCCCTTGATCAGTCTGCCCTTGCCGACAGTCTCCTGCCCTCCCTTCCCTCCCCCCGAGATCGGGGCCACCCGCAGCTCGGTGCCGATCCCACGGCATATGCGGGTGGTTCCAGCTGATCCAGGCCAGGCGCTCGCCGTCGGGCGACGGCGTCGGGAACGCGAAGAAGTCGGAGCCGGTGACCAGCTCCCGGATCGCCGCCGGGTCGTCAGCGGCGGACCCGTCGAGCGGCACGGCCGCGATGGAGCGGGTGACCTTGCCGCCCGAGTGCAGTTCCTGGACGCACCAGACCTCGCGCTGGTCCGGGGAGAGGGCGAAGTCGGCGAAGCGCATCGCACACGCACCGGAGCCGATGTCGGCCTTGACCGGATCCGGGGTCAGCGGGTGTGGCTGCTCCTTGCCCGCGGTGGCCTCCGGCCCGGCCACGTACAGCCTCTGGTCGGCGTAGTTCGCGAACACGATCGCGTGGCCGCGCGGCGCACGGCCACCGGTGGCCGCAGGCCGGGTGGCGGCGCGGGGGACGGGGAGGTAGGACAGGCCACCGTACTCGTGCACGCGGGTGCGGGCGTTCCACGGCGCGGGCAGCAGGTCGGTCTTCTTGCCTCCGGAGCTGCGGTGCACCACGGTGACCCGGCCACCTTCGTCCGGCCGTCCTTCCTGCCACCACACCTCACCATCGATCACGGTCGGGAATGCAATTCGCAGCCACCTCGGGCAACATCGACCGCCGAGATGGGGGACGGCCACTCGCCGAAAGGTATCGCGGGGCCCGCTGCTGTCATTCCTGTCGCTCTCCCTGCTCTGTCTGTCCCGTCCGCTGCGGCCTCCGCCGTGCCCGCCCTATTTGTCATAGGGATATGGTGCACCACCGGGATGCCCGGCCTACTCCAGATGCCGGACATGGGAGGCGCCCAGCCGGGAAACATCGGCGGTTGCCGTGGCGGGTGCCTGATCGTCCGTTCCTGATGCCCCGCGCGCACCCCGCCCGGCGCCGCAACGTGCACCTGGCGGCGTCCGGATACGGCCGTCGCGCGTTCACCGGGTCCCTCCAGCCACGATTTGTGGACTAGGTTAACGGCATAGCCTGTACCTGGATCAGCGGTACCGTAAGCGACCCCGAAGGCAGCGTCATCATGCCAGGAAGACCATGGCCCCGCCCGGCCGATGAGGCCGCGCGCGCGCCTGGCACCTTCGAGATCCGCACCCACGGCTGCCAGATGAACATGCATGACTCCGAGCGCCTGGCGGGCCTGCTTGAGGAGGCCGGGTACCGGCGCGCAGCGGCGGGCGGCACGCCTGACGTCATCGTCTTCAACACCTGCGCGGTCCGCGAGAACGCCGACAACCGCCTGTACGGGAACCTGGGCCAGCTGCTCCCGGTCAAGAACGCGCATCCCGGCCTGCAGATTGCCGTGGGCGGCTGCCTGGCCCAGAAGGACCGCGAGGTGATCACCGCCCGGGCGCCCTGGGTCGACGTCGTGTTCGGCACGCACAACATCGGCTCGCTGCCCGCCTTGCTGGAGCGGGCCCGGGTGCAGCAGCAGGCGCAGGTGGAGATCGTGGAGTCGCTGGAGCGCTTCCCCTCGGTGCTGCCGACCCGCCGCGAGTCCCCGTACTCGGCCTGGGTCGCGATCTCGGTCGGCTGCAACAACACCTGCACGTTCTGCATCGTGCCGAGCCTGCGCGGCCGCGAGGAGGACCGCAGGCCCGGTGACGTCCTCGCCGAGATCCGGGCGCTGGTCGCCGAGGGAGTCATTGAGGTCACGCTGCTGGGCCAGAACGTCAACTCCTACGGCACGGCATTCGGGGACAGGTTTGCGTTCGGGAAGTTGCTGCGTGCCTGCGGTGAGATCGATGGCCTCGAGCGGCTCCGTTTCACCTCGCCGCATCCCGGGATTTCACCGATGACGTGATCGACGCTATGGCGCAGACGCACAATGTCATGCCGCAATTGCACATGCCCCTGCAGTCCGGCTCGGATGCCGTGCTGCGGGCCATGCGGCGCGCCTACCGCCGGGACAAATATCTCGCGATCCTGGATAAGGTTCGCGATGCCATGCCGGACGCCGCCATTACGACCGACATTATCGTGGGATTTCCCGGGGAAACGGAACGCGACTTTGCCGACACGCTCGACATCGTCCGGCGGGCCCGGTTCTCGGGCGCGTTCACGTTCCGGTACTCGGTCAGGGCAGGCACCCCGGCCGCGGCCATGGACGCCCAGGTGCCGGCGGACGTGGTCCAGGAGCGGTACGAGCGGCTGACCGCCCTGGTCGAGGAGACCTCCCTGGCGGGCCACCTGGAGTTCAGCGGGCGCGAGGTCGAGGTGCTCGTGGCCGACGGTGAGGGCCGCAAGGACCAGGTGACGCGCCGGATGTCCGGCCGGGCCCGGGACAACCGGCTGGTGCATTTCGCGCCCGCCAGCACCGCGCCGCGCCCGGGCGACGTGGTCACCACGGTGGTGACCCGCGCCGCGCCGCACTACCTGATCGCGGACGGCGAGCCGCTCGCGGTGCGCCGGACCAAAGGCGGCGAGGCCTGGGCCGCCCGCCAGCCGGGCCAGGGTGATGGCACCCGCGCGGAGAGCGCACCGGGCGATCGGCCCGGCCAGGTCCTGCTCGGCATGCCTGCCCTCGGCCGGCCTGCGTAGGCATGCTGGTCGCGGCGGCCGTCTGCCCGCATCCGCCGCTGCTGGTCCCCGAGGCCATGGGTGCCGCGGGCGGGCGGGGCGAGGGCGGCATGGGCGAGGTGCTCGCGGCCTGTGACGCGGCGGTCGCCGGGCTGAAGGCCGCCGATCCCGACGTGATCGTCGTGGTCGGCGGGGCCGACACCAGCGCGGCGTACGACGGAACGGCGGCCGGTGGCCTGGGGGAGTACGGCGTCAGGTTCAGCGTGGGCACGGGCCAGCCGGTCCTGCCGCTCTCCCTCACCATCGGCCGCTGGCTGCTGACCCGCGCGGGGCTGGTGGCCGCGGGTGCCTCGGCCGGCCGCCGGTGCGGCTGCTCGCGGTGGCGCGGGATACCCCGGCTCAGGTGTGTCTTGACCTGGGAGCCGAGCTGGTGCGCGCCTGGCCGGCCGGGTGGCCCTGCTGGCCATGGGGGACGGTTCGGCGAGGAAGGCGGTGGGGGTCCAGGGAGCGCCGGATCCCGAGGCGGAAGGGTACGACGCTGAGGTGGCGGCGGCGCTCGCCGGGGCTGACCCGGCCCGGCTGGCCCGGCTCGCTCCCTCGCTCGATGAGGAGCTGCTGGTCGCGGGCCGGGCCGCCTGGCAGGTGCTGGCCGGAGCCGCCGGCGGGCGGCAGCTCCGCGGGCAGCTGCGCTGTGCGGTGGCACCGTTCGACGTCAGCTACCTGGTCGCATCCTGGGACGTCTCCAGCTAGCCGGCGCGCGGTGCGCCGCTACCGGCTCACATGCGGCCGGCGCCTGCGTCCCAGCCCGAGGGCCCGTCACGGCCGTCGTCGATGACGTCGACGTCATCGTCGTAGTCGTCCTCGTCGGCGGCCTGCCCGCCGGACGTGTCGTGCTGGTACCCGTCGTAGCCCATGGTCGAGAGGTCGTCGGAGTCACCGGCGTCCGGCGACATGCTGTAGTCGTCGTCGTCATATCCGCCGGCGCCGGATGGCGATTCGTAAGGCAACCCCATGATGGCTCCCCCCGGTTTGTGCGACCGCGGCGGCCGCTTCGTGCACGGGCATACCCTCCGCTGACACACTGATGCCATGCCGCCGCCAGTGATCGTGGTCGTGGGGCCCACGGCCGCCGGGAAGTCAGAGCTGTCGCTGCGGCTGGCCCGCGCCCTGGACGGGGAGGTGGTCAACGCCGACTCCATGCAGCTCTACCGGGGCATGGATATCGGCACGGCCAAGCTCCCGCCCAGCCAGCGAGCTGGTGTCCCGCATCACCTGCTCGACATCTGGGACATCACCAAGACCGCGAGTGTCTTCGAGTACCAGCGGCTGGCGCGCAGCGCTGTCGAGGCCATCCACGCGCGGGGCCGGGTCCCGGTGGTCGTGGGCGGATCAGGGCTCTATGTGCGGGCAATTCTCGACAACCTGCGCTTTCCTGGCACCGATCCCCGGCTGCGCGACCAGCTGCAGGGCGAGCTGGCCGAGATCGGCGCCGCGGCGCTGCACACCAGGCTGGCCCGCCTGGATCCGGCCGCGGCCGCGGCGATCCTGCCCAGCAACGCGCGCAGGATCGTCCGGGCCCTTGAGGTGATCGAGCTGTCGGGTCAGCCGTTCAGCGCCACGCTGCCGGGCTATGAGTCCATCTACCACGCGATCCAGATCGGCCTGTCGGTGCCGCGGGCCGAGCTCGACCAGCGCATCACCGCCCGGGTGCGCCGGATGTGGCAGGCCGGGTTCGTGGCCGAGGTCCGCGGGCTCGTCGCGGCCGGCCTGCGCAGCGGCAAGACCGCGAGCCGTGCCCTCGGTTACGCCCAGGTGCTCCGGTTCCTCGACGGGGAGTGGCCGGAGGAGCACGCTGAGGCCGAGACCGTGCGGGCCACGCGGAAGTTCGCCCGTCGCCAGGAATCGTGGTTCCGGCGGGATCCCCGGATCGTCTGGCTGTCCGCGGATGACACGGACCTGGCGGGCCAGGCCCTGGATACGATCAGCTCATGCGGTTCGCCAAGGGCCACGGAACAGGAAACGACTTCCTGATTCTGCCGGACCCCGATGACGCCCTGGCGCTGTCGCCCGAGCTTGTCGCGAGGCTCTGCGACCGGCGCACCGGGCTGGGCGCGGACGGGGTGCTGCGCGCGGTGCTAGCCCGGGGGGACGCTCCCCCCAGGCCCCCCCGCGCGCCCCCACCCCCCGCCCACCTCCCCGTTCCCCCTTCACCGTCCCCATCCACGGCCGGCCTTCGGCCGGCCGTCGCGGCTGGCGCCGCCGAGTGGTTCATGGACTACCGCAACGCCGACGGCAGCGTGGCCGAGATGTGCGGCAACGGGGTGCGGGTGTTCGCCCGATACCTGCTGACCCACGGCCTGGCCGACGGGCCGGCGCTCGCCGTGGCCACGCGGGCCGGGACGCGGCAGGTCTGGGCGGAGCCGGACGGCGAGTTCACCGTCGACATGGGCGCCCCGGCCCTGCTCGGCCGGGGCCGGGCCGTGGTGGGCGGCCGGGAGTGCGAGGGACTGGCGGTGTCGCTGGGCAACCCGCACCTGGCCTGCCTGGTGGACGTCCCGGTGGCGGACTTCGACCTGTCGGCGCCCCCGCTGGTCGACCACGGTCAGTTCCCCGACGGAGTCAACGTCGAGGTGCTGCAGGTCACTGGCGACAGGTACGTGGAGATGCGGGTCTACGAGCGCGGCAGCGGGGCGACGCTGTCCTGCGGGACCGGCGCGGTGGCGGCGGCGGTGGCCGCGGCCACCGCCGCGGCCGATCCGGCCGGCACCTGGACCGTGCAGGTTCCCGGCGGCCGGCTGGCCGTCACCCTCGGCGCGGCGACCAGCCTGCTGACCGGCCCCGCGGTCATCGTGGCCGAGGGCGAACTGGACGAGGCGTGGCTGTCCGGGCAGGCGGCCGCAGGCCGTGTCGGAGGGCATATCGGGCGTTAGCAGTGGCGGCCAGGCCTGAAGGCCGGTCCCGTGCCGCGGCCGATGTGGGCCAGGGTGGGCAGGAAGCCATAGCGGCCGGCGGGCATCTTCGGCCGTCCCGGCCCGGCCCGGCCGGATCGGGCCGGGACGGGAGGCCTCCAGGGATAGCTCTTAGCCGGACAGGCGGTCGAAGTCGCCGTCCCTGGCGCCGGCCAGGAACTCGGCGAAGTCGGCGCGCGCGCAGATGAGCGCGGGCCCGTCCGGGAACCGGGAGTTGCGGATAGCGACCGCTCTGTCGGAGAGTTCGGCTATCTCAACGCAGTTCCCGCTGGGGTTGCTGTGGCGGCTCTTGCGCCAGAATGCCCCGGTAAGCCGAGGGTCGGGCACGCTGTCGTGCGCCAGTTCCACGTCAATTCCTTTCTGCGGGGGGTGTGTCAGGGTCTCGTCGCGCGTTACCCTTCCTGGACAGGTTAGGCCGGACAGATATGCGGGTGCACAGCTGGATGCACGTGCATCAGTACTTGCAAATGCACATCCCGGGTGGCATCGTAGCTGATGCAGAGACCATCCGTCCGACCCAATTGCACTACCCCCGAGGTCTGCCTAATGTCCCAAGGACATCCCCGCGTTGCCGTCCGGACCGGGGGTCGGTTGTCCGGTCGTGAGCGGCCGCCGACCGGCCTCGAAGAGCAGCTGTGGCTCGGAGCCGTACCTCCTGCTACCCACGGCAGGAGCCGTCAGGTTGCCTTCTGTCCCCTGGAGCTTGGCGCCAGCGCCTGTGCCTCGGCGCGCGACTTCACCCGGCAGATCCTGCTCAGCTGGGGCTTGCTCTCGCTAGTCGAGGACACGGCGGTGATCGTGTCCGAGCTCGTCACCAATGCGGTGCGGCATGGTGCCTGCGGCCTCAACGGCACGGTGCACGACCACGTGGAGCTGATCCTGTGGCGCCGGTCGGGCCAGATGGTCTGCGCGGTCACCGACCCGGGGGCCGGGGCTCCGGTCCTGGCCTCCCCGGACACGGCCGCGGAGGCAGGCCGTGGCCTGCACGTGGTCCAGGCCCTGTCCGCCGCGTGGGGCTGGACCAGGCTCGGCGCGCAGCGGAAGGCCGTGTGGGCCACGCTGCGCATCCCTGGCGCGGACTCTGAGCCCGGGAACCATCGCTCGGTCGGCTCATTAGGCGGCGTCAGCCGTCCGACGAGCCGCCGGCCAGGCGCAGCCCGATCTCGATCAGTGTCCATCCGGCGCGGTGCCGTACCGTGCCGCGCTGGAGCGACCGCAGCCGGTGCGGCAGGTGCTGGTCGGCCTGAGCGCAGGCACGGCACAGCCCGCTGTGCTCGGCCTGTGCGCTCAGCCTGCTGTGCTCGGCCTGCGTATGCAGTTCGCGGACGCGCTGGGTGGCGATCTGCTCGTTCATGTAGGGGTGCATGACTGCTCCTGTGCTTTAAGGGGTTCGGCTGAGGTGGCGAGGGCCGGTGTGGCGCTCAGCGTGCCGCCCGCCGCACCTGGACGTCGCCGCTGATCGTGCGGCCTTGCAGGGTCATGTCGGCGCTGCCGCTCTCGCCCGAGGGCTCGAGCTCGCTGCTGACGGTGCCGGACAGGGTCGAGAGGTCGAGGTACACCCCGATGCCCGGGGCCACCGCGACGCTGATGTCGCCGGACGTGGCCTTGATGTCGACGCGCTTGCCCGATGCCGCGGCGATCTCGACGTCACCGCTCGCGGTGCGCGCGGCCACGTCGCCGTCGGCCCGCTCGATGGTCAGGTCGCCCGACGCGGTGCTCGCCTCGACCTCGGCGGCCGCGCCCAGGTTCACGTCACCGGACGCCGTCACGATCCTGGCCAGCCCGCTGACCCGCTCGACGCTGATGTCGCCGCTGGCCGTGGTCAGGTCGACCGCGCTCAGATCCCCGGTGCAGCTGACGTCCGCCGACGCGGTGTGCACCAGGCAGGACGAGCCCTCGGGCAGCTCCACGACGGCGTCGATGGATCCGCTGCCCAGCAGCCCGGACCGCTCCGGGGCGATGACCGACAGCGTGCCCTGGTCGAACTCGACACGCATGGCCGCGAGCAGCCGCTCGCCCTTGCTGGCCCGCCCGCTGGGCTCGAGGCGCACGGTCGCGACCTGCGCGGGAACCGCGGTGACCGTGATGTCTCCGGCCGGGATCCGGACCTGGAGGTCGACCGGATCGCTGGTGGGAAACTCCCAGGTTGTCATGAGAAGGGTCCTTTCTCGGGAAGGTTCAGGGTCAGGCTGCGGGCCTCGGTCAGCTCCGGGCGAAGCCGGTGATCCGCTGTCCGGGGCCCCACCGGCCGCTGGCCTGCTGGCCGCGGGCGGGGGCGTCGACGGAGCGGCTGGCCGTGCGGACCAGCCAGGTGTTGACGGACACGCCGTCGCGGGCCGCCGCGGCCTCGATCTTCGTCTTGAGGGAATCGGGCAGGCGCAGCGTGAGCCTCGCGGTGCCGGGCTCCTCGGCCTCTCCGGCGGGGGCCGGCGGTGCCGGGTACTCCTGCTCCGGAGGGG
Organism: uncultured Actinomycetota bacterium; assembly: GCA_963739645.1. GTDB lineage: Bacteria > Actinomycetota > Actinomycetes > Streptosporangiales > Streptosporangiaceae > JASHPR01. Next base: position 66,651 of record CAVUBM010000011.1, on the reverse strand, counting down.
CGGTCATCACCACGAAGGTCGGCTCGCCGTCGGCGAGGCGCACCTCGACGACCGTCTCGTCCAGCCGGGACGTGATATCCGCCGCCGCGGCGGACAGCACGTCGAGCAGGACCAGCCGGACCGAGGAGTCCAGCGCCCCGGCGAGAAGCTCGGCCGCCCTGGCCATGTCCTCGCCGGCGAACCGGGTCAGCGAGCCGAGCTCACCGCGCAGCTTCGTGACGTACTCTGACAGTTCCATGACGTCATAATGACATCATCGATGTCATCAGTCAAGTCACAGTGACGTCATGAGGCATCGCGATGACGCTAACGTGGTGTCGGCCGTGGTACTGCGGGCGGCACTGCTGTGCGGCGGGCCAGCCGGGGGAGGGCAGCGTTGTGTGGCGTGGGTGACGAGCCGGGCGGTCAGGCGAGCAGCGTGCTGATGTCGGCGCCGCGGATGGAGCTGTCGAGCACCTCCGCGGTGTGCATCATCGGCAGCCGGGTCCCGCGCGCGGCGAGCGCCGAGGCGATCTGCATCGCGCAGCCGGGGTTGCCCGACACCAGCAGTTCCGCCCCGGTGGCCGCCACGGCCCCGGCCTTGCGCTGCCCGAGCTCGCGGGCCGCCTCCGGCTGGACCAGGTTGTAGATGCCCGCGGAACCGCAGCAGACCCCGCCGTCGGCGATGTCCGCCAGGCGCAGGCCGGGTATCGCGGTCAGCAGCTCCCGCGGCGGCGCGGTTATCTTCTGCGCGTGCGCCAGGTGGCAGGCGTCGTGGTAGGCCACGGTGACGGGCAGCGGATGACGGGTGGCGACGGGCCCGAGCTCCACGAGGAACTCGGTCAGGTCGCGGACCCGGCTGGCCATCGCGGCCGCCCGCTCACCCCACCCGTCCTGGCCGGCCAGGAGGTCGGCGTACTCCTTCATGGCCGAGCCGCAGCCGGCCGAGTTGACGACCACGGCGTCCACCCCGGCGCGCTCGAAGATCTCGATCGTGCGCCGGGCGAACCGCACCGCCTCGGCTCTCCGGCCGCCGTGCAGCGACAGCGCGCCGCAGCAGCCCTGGCCCGCCGGGATGATGACGTCACATCCCTCGGCGGCCAGGACGTTCGCTGTCGCGACGTTGACCTGCGGGAAGAAGACCTGCTGCACGCACCCGGTGAGCATGCCGACCACGGCCCGGCGGGGGCCGCGGGCGGGCATCCGCTCCGGGAGCGCCCGCTGCGGGCGCGGCCCGGCCCCTGGCCCCGCGGCGGCGCCTGAGCCGCTCCGTGACGCCCGCCCGGCGACCGGCCGCCTGCGGGACGCCGGCCGGAGCGCGGCGGCGCGCTGCCGCAGGCTGGCGCCCCGGGGCGGCGGATCAGGCGCCAGGCGCAGCGCGGCGGCGAGCTCGGGCGGCAGCCGGTCCACCAGGCCGCTGCGGTCCAGCAGCGCGTCCAGCCGGGTCCGCTGGGCGGCGCGCAGCGGCGCGATCGCCGCCCGGAGCCGGCGCGGGTAGGGGAACAGCGAGAAGATCGCGGCCCGCAGCGCCCGGTCCCGTGGCGACCGGGGCGGCAGCGCCCCCGCCGGCCCGGTCCCCGGCCCGCTAGTCCCCGGCTGACGCTGTGCCCGCTGGCGCTGTGCCCGCTGACGCTGTGCCCGCTGACGCTGTGCCCGCCGCTGCCGTGCCCGCCGGCGGCGGGGGCTCCTCGGCCCAGACGCGGGCGGCCTCGATCAGCCGGTCGTAACGGACCCCGGACGGGCAGGCGGTGACGCAGGCCATGCAGCCCAGGCAGCGATCCAGATGCTGGGCCGCGGCCGCCGTGCCCGCGGTGCCGTCGAGGATCTGGGTGATCAGGTGGATGCGCCCCCTGGGCGAGTCCATCTCCTCGCCCCACAGCTGGTAGGTGGGGCAGGACGGCAGGCAAAACCCGCAGTGCACGCAGTCCGAGGCGAGGCTGCGCAGCTCGCCCGACGGGTCGAGTGGCGTGCTCCGGCCTGATCCCTGCGGCTGCGCCATCAGATCCCTCCGACGAACCGGCCCGGCGCCATCAGGTGCGCGGGGTCGAACTGGTCCTTGACCGCCCGCATCAGGCCGAGCGCGGGCACCGGGCCCCACAGGTCGACGGTGGCGCGCACCGCGGCCGGGGCGTGCTGGATCACCACGCTGGCCGGGGCGACGGGCCCGGCGGTCAGGGCGGGCGCGTCGGCCGGGGAGTAGAACCCGGCGCTGCCGGAAACCGGTCCGGAGGACCCGGCGGCAGGCGCGCTGACCCGTGGGTCGTCGGCGAGCGCGGCCCGCAGCGTGCGCACGAACTCCGACACCGCGGCCGGGTCCGCGGGTCCGTCCACCGCCGCGTAGATCACGCCCGCCGCGGCCGAACCGCTGACCGCGGGGTCAAGCCCGACCGCGGCCGCGGCGGCGTCGACCGCGCCGATGACCCGGGCCAGCGCCGCCGCCCAGAACCCGATCCGCAGCACCGTGCCGTCGGCCGCGGCGGCCCCGCGCCCCCACCACCCGGGCGGGGCCGGCGACACCGACACGGGCGCGCCGCCGTCCAGCAGTTCGGTCATCCTCGCGGCCCGCTCGGCCACCCCGTCCTGGTCGCCCTCCAGCAGGATCCCGACGCGGACCGGCCCGGTGCGGGCCGGGCGGTCGATCTCGGCCGCGGACGGCGTCAGCGGCGACTCGGTAGCCGCCGCGATCGCCGCGTGCGCGCTGGCCGCGTCCGGCCGGTCCACGGTCAGGAACGAGGCCGCCCCTGGCAGCGGGTGCAGCCGGAACGCGGCCTCCCCGATCAGGCCGAGCGTCCCGTACGAGCCCGTGAACAGCTTGCCGAGGTCGTATCCGGCCACGTTCTTGACCACCTTGCCGCCGGAGGAGGCCACGGTCCCGTCCGCCCGTACCACGGTGATCCCGATGAGCAGGTCCCGTGGCGTTCCGTAACGGAATCGCAGCGGGCCGGCCGCCCCGGTAGCGAGCATGCCGCCGACCGTGCCGGGGCCAGAACCGTTCCCTGCGCCGCTGCCGTTCCCCGAGCCACTGGAGTTCCCGGCGGCGCGGGAGGCGGGTGGAGGGTCGAGCGCGAGCCGCTGGCCTGCCTCGGCGAGCACGGCGGCGAGCTGGTCCAGGCCGGCGCCGGCCTGCACGCGCACCACGAGGTCGCCCGCCGCGTGTTCCAGCACCCGGTTCATCCGCCTGGTGTCGATCACCAGGTCGCAGCGGGTCGGCGGGCTGCCCCAGGCCAGCCTGGTCCCGGCCCCGCGCGGGACCGTGGCCAGCCCGGCGGCGGCCGCGGCCCGCAGCACGGCACTGGCCTCGTCCAGGTCGGCCGGGCAGGCCACGTAGCGGGGCAGCATCCCGTCGACTGCGTCGCCCGGCCCGGCCACGCGGACGTCGGCGCAGGCCGCTGACAGTGCGCCAGGTACCGAGTCAGTGCCCATGGCGCACCTCCGGCACGACCGTCACCGGGCACCGGCCAGGGGCCGGAGCGTTCGGGATATCAAAACTGCTCCAGGTCGCCGGAGGCCACCAGCGGATGCGGCTCGCGCCGGACGCCGGGGACTTCGCCGCACAGCCGCGGGGTCGGGAAGATCTTGCCAGGGTTGCACAGGCCCGCCGGGTCGAACGCACAGCGCAGCAGCTGCATGGTGTCCAGGTCGCCGGGGCTGAACATCTTCGGCATGTACTTGGACTTGTCCATGCCCACGCCGTGCTCGCCGGTGATCGAGCCGCCGTAGGAGATGCACAGGTCCAGGATGGCGCCGGACACCTCCTCGGCCGCTTCCTCGGCCCCGGGCTTGGCGTCGTCGAACAGCACCAGCGGGTGCAGGTTGCCGTCCCCGGCGTGGAAGACGTTGGCCACCCGGACCCCCGAGGACGCGGACAGCTCGGCGATCCGGTCCAGCACCGGCCCCAGCGCGGTGCGCGGCACCACGCCGTCCTGCACGATGTAGGCCGGGCTGATCCGGCCCACGGCCGCGAACGCCGACTTGCGGCCGGTCCAGATCGCCGCCCGCTCGGCCGCGTCGTGGGCCGCGCGGATCTCGTAGGCGCCTTCGGCCTCGCAGATCGCGCGGACCGCGGCGGTCTCCCGCTCCACGTCGCCCGCGGGGCCGTCGAGCTCGACGATCAGCACCGCGCCCGCGCCCTCCGGGTAGCGGCAGGCCACCGCGGCCTCGGCGGCCTCGATCGCGAGCGCGTCCATCATCTCGATCGCGGCGGGCAGGATGCCGGAGCCGATGATGGCGGAGACGGCCGCGCCGCCGGCTCCCATGGTCCGGAACGCGGCCAGCAGCGTGGTCACCGCCTCCGGGATCCTGGTCAGCTTCACGACGATCTTGGTGACGATGCCGAGCGTGCCCTCCGACCCGGTGAACGCGCCGACCAGGTCGTAGCCGGGGGCGGCGCCGGTGCCGTCGCCCAGCCAGGTCAGCTCGCCGCCCGGGGTGACGATCTCCAGGCCGGTCACGTGATGCACGGTGAAGCCGTGCTTGAGGCAGTGCGCCCCGCCGGAGTTCTCCGCCACGTTGCCGCCGACCGAGCAGATGACCTGGCTGGACGGGTCGGGCGCGTAGAAAAGCCCGTACGGTGCCACGGCCTGGCTCACGGCCAGGTTGGTGACCCCGGGCTCGACGACCGCCCGCCGGCTGGCCGCGTCGATCGCGATGATGCGGCGCATCCGCGAGGTCACGATCAGGACGCCGTCGGCCCGGGGCAGGGCGCCGCCGGACAGGCCGGTGCCCGAGCCGCGGGCCACGAACGGGATCTTCGCATCGGCGCAGGTCTTCACGACCGCGGCCACCTGGCCGGCCGTGGTCGGCAGCACCACGAGGCCGGGGGAGCAGCGGTGCGCGGTGAGCCCGTCGCACTCGTAGGTGGCCAGCTGCTGCGGGTCGGTGAGGACGCCGTCCGGCCCGCAGATCTCCGTCATCCGCGGGACCAGCGCGGCCATCGTGTGACCCGGACCCGGCGCGGCCTGCGTCGCCTGCGCGGTCATACCTCTCGCCTCCAGCCCGCCGTTGTCACGCTCTCCTACCAGCGTGCGCCTCGCCTGCCGGGTTGGCCAGCCCGGGGGGCCCGGTCAGGGCATGCGCTCGTAGGCCGGGATGGTCAGGAAGTCGACGTAGTCATCCGCGAGCGCGACCTCCTTGAACAGGGCCACGGCCTGGTCGAACTGGGCCGCGCCGAACGCGCTGCCGTACTGCTCGCGGATCAGGCCGAGCTCCTCGCCGATCAGCCGCTCCACGAGCGCCGGGGTGACCGGAGCGCCCTCGTCCAGGGTCACGTCGTTGTGCAGCCACTGCCAGACCTGGGACCGGGCGATCTCCGCGGTGGCCGCGTCCTCCATCAGGTTGAAGATCGCCACCGCCCCGGTGCCGGCCAGCCAGTTGGCCAGGTACTGCAGGCCCACGCTGATGTCGTTGCGCAGCCCGGCCTCGGTGATCCCGCCCGGCGTCTTGGCCACGGCCAGCAGGTCGGCGGCGCTGACCTGGACGTCGTCGCGGAGCCTGCCGATCTGGTTGGGCCGGTCGCCGAGGACGCCGTCGAAGACCTCCTGGCAGATCGGCACCAGGTCGGGATGGGCCACCCAGGAGCCGTCAAAGCCGTCCGCCGACTCGCGGGTCTTGTCGTCGCGGACCTTGGCCAGGGCCTTCGCGTTGACCTCCGGGTCACGGCGGCTCGGGATGAACGCCGCCATGCCGCCCATCGCGTGCGCGCCGCGGTCGTGGCAGGTCTTGACCAGCAGCTCGGTGTAGGCGCGCATGAACGGGGCGGTCATCGTCACCGCGTTGCGCTCGGGCAGCACGAAGTCGCGGCCCCGGGTGCGGAACTTCTTGATGATGCTGAACAGGTAGTCCCAGCGGCCGGCGTTCAGCCCGGCGCTGTGGTCGCGCAGCTCGTAGAGGATCTCGTCCATCTCGAACGCCGCCGGGATCGTCTCGATCAGCACCGTGGCCCGGATCGTGCCGCGGGGGATGCCGAGCCGGTCCTGGGCCAGGATGAAGGCGTCGTTCCAGAGCCTGGCCTCGAGGTGGCTCTCGTTCTTGGCCAGGTAGAAGTAGGGGCCCTTGCCCTTGTCCAGCTGGCGCCGGGCGCAGTGCGCGAAGTACAGCGCGAAGTCGAACAGGCTCCCTGACACCCGCTGGCCGTCCACGAGCACGTGCTTCTCGTCCAGGTGCCAGCCGCGGGGCCGGACCACGACCGTGGCCAGCTCGTCGTCGGGACGCAGCCGGTAGGCCTTGCCGTCGGCGCTGGTGAAGTCGACCGTCCGGTCCAGCGCGTCCTTCAGGTTGAGCTGGCCGGTGACCATGTTGTCCCAGAGCGGGGTGTTGGCGTCCTCGAAGTCGGCCAGCCATACCTTGGCGCCCGAGTTGAGCGCGTTGATCGTCATTTTCCTGTCGGTCGGCCCGGTGATCTCCACCCGCCGGTCGGCCAGGCCGGGCGCGACGGGCGCCACGCGCCAGGCCCTGTCCTCGCGGACCTGGCGGGTCGCGGGCAGGAAGTCCAGCGTGGCACCGTCTATGAGCTCCTGCTGGCGAAAGGATCTGGCCGCGAGGAGTTCGGCCCGCCGGGGGCCAAGCTCGCGGTGCAGGACCGCCAGCAGGCCGAGTGCTTCCTCGGTGAGGATTTCGTCGTACCGGTCACCGGCCGGTCCGGTGATCTCGACGCCCTCGGTCTGCGTCACGCCAGGCTCCTCCCGGGTCGTAGAAGCACGCCGCGGCCAGCGCCGCCGGGGGCGTCCCGGCCGCCAGAGCGGGGCCGGGTCGCGACCGCGACGCTAGCCGCAGCGTGGCGTGAAGGTCAAAGCAGGCAGGCCGTGATGGCTGGCCGCCCGGGCCGGGCGGGCGGCCGGGCCGCGCCCGGGCCAGCTGGTGGGCCGTCCCGGGTCACATCTGCGGCCCGCTGTGCGTTACAGCCTCTGACGGGGGAGTTAACCAGATGACCACCGGCCCGGGCCGTGGGACCATCGTCACGACCAGCGGTCGGCGGCGGTCGGCCGGGGCGCCTAGCCTTGGAGGAAGATGTCCGCACTACCATCCGCCCGCTCAGCCCGCCCTCAGCTGCCGGTGACCCCGGCCGGCCCCGAAGCGCCGGGAGACCCCGAGACCCGGGTCTCGCCCGTGGCTCCCGTGACACGGGGGAGCGCCGAGCCGGACGAGCCGGAGGATCTGGGCCAGCTGGACCTGGAGGACAGGCACGCGCTGCGCCGGGTGGCGGGGCTGTCCACTGAGCTCCAGGACATCACCGAGGTTGAGTACCGCGCCCTGCGGCTGGAGCGCGTGGTCCTGATGGGGGTCTGGACCGACGGGACCCTGGCCACGGCGGAGAACTCGCTGCGCGAGCTGTCCCGGCTGGCCGAGACCGCGGGATCGCAGGTCCTGGACGGCCTGATCCAGCGGCGCGGCCGGCCTGACTCGGCGACGTACGTGGGCGCGGGCAAGGCCGCCGAGCTCGCCGACCTCGTGGCGTCGACCGGCGCTGACACGGTGATCTGCGACGGCGAGCTCGCCCCCGGCCAGCTGCGCAAGCTGGAGGGCATCGTGCGGGTCAAGGTCGTGGACAGGACCGCCCTGATCCTGGACATCTTCGCGCAGCACGCCCGCAGCAAGGAAGGCAAGGCGCAGGTCGAGCTCGCGCAGCTGCAGTACCTGCTGCCCCGGCTCCGCGGCTGGGGCGAGTCGCTGTCCCGGCAGGCCGGAGGCCGGGTGGCCGGGGGCGGCGGGATCGGAACCCGGGGCCCGGGCGAGACGAAGATCGAGACCGACCGGCGCCGGATCCGGGCGCGGGTGACCAAGCTGCGCCGCGAGATCGCCGAGATGTCCGTCGGGCGGCAGGTCCAGCGCGGGCAGCGGCGGCGCCGCGAGGTGCCGTCGGTCGCGATCGCCGGGTACACCAACGCCGGGAAGTCCAGCCTGCTGAACCGGCTGACCGGGGCGCAGGTCCTGGTGGACGACTCGCTGTTCGCCACGCTCGACCCGGCCGTGCGCCGCGCCCGCACGCCGGGCGGCCGGCCGTTCACGCTGACCGACACGGTGGGCTTTGTCCGGCATCTCCCGCATCAGCTCGTGGATGCCTTCAGGTCCACCCTGGAAGAGGTGGCCGAGGCGGACCTGATCCTGCACGTCGTGGACGGCTCGGACGCGCAGCCGCTGGCCCAGATCGCGGCCGTGCGTGAGGTGCTCGGCCAGATCGGGGCCGGCGACGTGCCGGAGCTCATCGTGATCAACAAGGCCGACGAGGCCGATCCCATCGCGGTGGAGGGGCTGCGGCTGGCCGAGCGCCAGTCCGTGGTGGTCTCCGCCCGCACCGGCGCCGGGATCGATGACCTGCTCGGCGAGCTCGAGCGGCTGCTGCCGCGGCACGACCAGGAGGTCAGCGTCACGGTTCCGTATAACCGGGGCGACCTCGTCTCCCGCGCGCACCAGGAGGGCGAGGTGCTGGCTGTCCAGCACGGGCAGGACGGCACCGAGCTGACCGCCCGGGTGCCGCCCGGCCTCGCGGCCGAGCTAGGCCGGTTCGCGGTGCCTGCCGCCTCCCGGTGAGGCGCGCCCCGGGGCCGGCCGGAAAGCTCGCGTAGCCCCTTTGCCGGGGCAAAAACGCCGCGCATCAGACGCAGGATTTTATTTCACGCAATTACGCCAAGGAAGTCCGGCGAGTTCCGGTGAGAAACCGCATCCCACATTGTTGACAATGAGGCGGCGACGGGCCGGCTGATGGCCGGGCCTGCGGTCACGGGGGCGGCTCGGCTGGGCACGCGAAATACCCTGGGGGCCTGGGGGTGGTAAGCGGAAGCGCGGGCTCTAATAGCCTGGAAGGCAGGGTGCTCAGCCGCCGTTCACCGGGCTGGTCACGGCTGTCTGGGCACGGCTGTCTGGGCATGCCTGTCGGGTCAGCCGGCAGCGGCCAGCCGGGGTCGGCGCAGGTCCGCGGGTCGGGAATTCCAGGTTCAGGCAATCACGGGGCAAGGCCGGGCAATCGCAATCCGGGGCCCGGCGTGAAGCGGTGAGATTAACTCCTCAGGATGCGCCGGCGGCCGGGCGGCGACCGCGCGCGGAAGCCGAAGCGGCGAGAGCGCCAACGTGGCGGATGAGGAACGATACCGTGACCTAAATCGCCATTCAGCTGAAACAATTCCCGCAGGCCCCTGTACAAGGACCGTCAAAGTGCAATAGCGTGACTCAACCGATATGTTGGCTCTGGCACATCCGCAGCGTTCTAATACGTGATCAACTTCAGCTGGTCTGCCTGTGCCACCCAGCGCCAGGCACGAGCCAGGGCAGGTGACCGCTCATGGTCAACCGGGTCGTTACCGGCCTTGCCTCCCCGCAGGAGGGCGTCTCGCGGTGACCGTTCGCTTGCTCACCAACATCGGCCGGCTGTGGACCGGTTCCGAAGTGTGGAGCAACGCGGCGATTTTGACCCATGACGACCGCATTGCCTGGGTCGGGCCCGCCTCGGAGCTGCCCGGCGGCCTGCCCGGCGTGATCGAGGACATCGTTGATGTCGACCATGTGGAGAACCTCAACGGCGGGCTGGTCACGCCCGGGCTCATCGACGCGCACACCCACCCGGTCTACGCCGGGAACCGGTGGGCCGAGCTGGCCATGCGCTCGGGCGGTTCCTCGGCCACGGAGATCGCCGCGGCCGGAGGGGGGATGTCGTCCACGGTCACGGTCACCCGCGGGACAGATCCCTGGACGCTCTGTGACGCCGTGCGGGCGCGCCTGCGCCAGTGGCTGGAGAGCGGCACCACCACGATCGAGGCCAAGACCGGCTATCACCTGACCAGGGACGGGGAGCTCGCCGACATCCGGCTGCTGCGGTCACTGGAGAGCGAGCATGGCCTGCCGCGGATCCACGCGACGTTCCTGGCCGCGCACGCCGTGCCGCCCGAGTACTTCGGCCGCCGCTCCGACTACATCGACGCGGTCAGCGGCTGGTGCGCGGACGCCGCCCGGGCCGGTGCCGACAGCGTCGACGTGTACTGCGACGACGGGCGCTTCACCGAGCGGGAAGCACGCTGGGTGCTCAACGCCGGGCGCGGCTCCGGGCTGCTGCCCCGGCTGCACGCCTGCGGCGACACGCGCAACGGCGCGGCGCGGCTCGCCGCTGAGCTCGGCTGCGCCTCCGCCGACCTGCTGCACGAGGCCGACGACAGCGACGTCGCCGCGCTGGCCCAGGCCGGCGTCGCGGCGGTGGTGTGCCCCGGCACATCCCTGGAGACCGGCCGGATCCCGCCGGTCCGCGCGCTGCTCGACCAGGGCGTGGCCGTCGCGCTCGGCAGCGATCACTCGCCCGGCGGGACCGGGATCACGTCGATGCCCCTGGTCATCTCGCTGGCGGTGGCGCACTTCGGGATGAGCGTGACCGAGGCGCTCCGCGCCGCGACCACCGGCGGCACGCAGGCCCTGCGCGCGCCGGACCGGGGCGCGATGGTCCGGGGCCGGTACGCCGACATCGTGGCCTGGGACGCGGATCATGAAGGCGCGTTCGCCTGGGCCTACGGCCTCAAGCCCCGCCGCGTCTGGCGTGGCGGCGAGCCGGTGTTCGGCTGAGGCCGGGCCGCACCTCCGCTCAGCCCAGGGCCGAGCCCCTTCCCGCCCGCCGCCCGGTTTCTGGCATGCTGCAGGCATGCCCCGTTCTGGCTCCGCGGCCACCGCCGCCGATCAGGCTCGCCCCGCCGCCGTGACGGTGGTCGTCGGGGAGGAGGAGCTGCTGGTCGAGCGCGCGGTCCAGGCCGCCGTGGCGCAGGCCACGGGGGCGGGCGGAGCGCCCGGCGAAGCGGGCAGCACCGCGCTGGCGGGCGCTGCGGGCGGGCTGACCGGAGCCGAGGCGCCTGACGTGCACGACGTCCGCGCCGGCGACCTCAAGCCCGGCGACCTGACCGGCCTCACCGCGCCGTCGCTGTTCGGCGGCGGATGCCTGGTCATCGTCAGGTCCGTGCAGGACGCCACGAAGGACGTCGCGGCCGAACTGGCCCGCCAGGCGTCCCAGCCCGGGCCGGACGTGACCCTGGTGCTGACCCACTCCGGCGGGGCCAGGAACAAGCAGCTGCTGGCCAGCCTGGCCAGCGGCGGGGCCAGGCGGGTCGACTGCCCGCCGGTCAAGCGGTTCGGCGAGCGGCTGGACTTCCTGCGCGCCGAGTTCGGCCGGGCCGGCCGCAAGGCCGATGACGGCGGCCTGCGCGCGCTGCTCGACGCGGTCGGCAACGACCTTCGCGAGCTGTCGGCCGCGTGCAGCCAGCTGGTCGCCGACACCACCGGGGTCATCAACCAGCCGGTGGTGGCCCGGTACTACCGGGGCCGGGCCGAGGCGACCGGGTTCACGGTGGCCGACCGCGCCATCGAGGGGAAGCTGGCCGACGCCCTGGAGCAGCTGCGCTGGGCGCTGTCGACCGGCGTGTCACCGGTGCTGATCTCGAGCGCGCTCGCCCAGGGGGTCCGGGCGCTGGGCCGGGTGGGCACGGCCGCGCGAACCCGAAGCCCCGAGGCGCTCGCGGGCGAACTCGGCATGCCGCCGTGGAAGATCGAGCGGGTGCGGCAGCAGCTCAGGGGCTGGAACTCCGATGGCGTGGCCCGCGCGCACGGCGTCGTGGCGGAGGCCGACGCCCAGGTCAAGGGCGAGGGGGCCAGCCCGGGTTACGCCCTGGAGCTCGCGATCAGGTCGATCGTGGCCTGCCGCTCGCGCGGCTGACCGGCCGGCCCAGGGCGGCGGAACGGCGCTGACCCTGGTCCCGGCCGAGCGGACAGGTCAGCCCTGCTCCAGCTGGGCGGCGCGCCTGGCGAGCGCGGACTTGCGGTTGGCCGCCTGGTTCTTGTGGATGACGCCCTTGCTCGCGGCCTTGTCCAGCTTCACGTAGGCGGTCCGCATGTGCTCCGTGGCCTTCTCGGTGTCGCCAGCGTCAGCGGCCTCGCGGAACTGGCGGACCGACGTCTTGAGCGCCGACTTCACGGCCTTGTTGCGCTGGCGCGCCTTCTCGTTCTGCTTGTTGCGCTTGATCTGGGACTTGATATTCGCCACGCGAATGCCTCGCTAGGGATCTGGTCAGGTCGGTCGGGTGTGCCCCGGCACAAAGCCGAAGGATACGGCGTCGCGCCCAGAACCGCGGAAGCGGGCGTGCGGGCAGCCGACAGAGAACAATAGCCTAGATCAGCCCGGTCGCTCAAACTGGGCGGCGGGCGTCGCGCCTGGCCGGCTGGCGTGGGCATCCGGCTCGGCATGCAACCATAGACGGCGACAGCCCGTAGATCACCATCGCAACTACCACCTGGCGGATGCCTTGCCACCAAAGCCCGAGCCGGGCCGTACCGATCAGGCGATGATCCGCAATTTCTGCATCATCGCCCACATCGACCACGGCAAGTCCACGCTCGCGGACCGGATGCTGCAGCTTACCGGCGTCGTCGGCGAGCGGCAGATGCGCGCGCAGTACCTGGACCGGATGGACATCGAGCGCGAGCGCGGCATCACGATCAAGAGCCAGGCCGTCCGGCTGCCCTGGCCCGGGCCGGACGGCCGCCAGTACGTGCTGAACCTCATCGACACCCCTGGTCACGTCGACTTCTCCTATGAGGTGTCCAGGTCGCTGGCCGCATGCGAGGGCGCGGTCCTGCTGGTGGACGCCGCGCAGGGCATCGAGGCGCAGACGCTGGCCAACCTGTACCTGGCGCTGGGCGCCGACCTGCACCTGATCCCGGTGCTGAACAAGATCGACCTGCCCGCCGCGCAGCCGGACAAGTACGCGGCGGAGATCGCGGGCATCCTCGGCTCCGACCCGGCCGAGATCCTCCAGGTCTCGGCGAAGACCGGCGAGGGAGTCGCTGACCTGCTGAACCTGATCGTGGAGCAGGTTCCGCCCCCGGCCGGTGATCTTGACGCCCCGGCCCGGGCGCTGATCTTCGACTCGGTCTACGACACCTACCGCGGTGTCGTGACCTACGTCCGGGTGATGGACGGCCGCCTGTCCCGGCGCGAGAAGACCCTGATGCTGTCCACCAAGACGGTGCACGAGACCCTCGAGGTCGGCGTGATCTCACCGGAGCCGGTCCCGTCCGAAAGCCTGGCCGCTGGCGAGGTGGGCTACCTGATCACCGGCGTGAAGGACGTCCGCCAGGCCCGGGTGGGCGACACGGTGACCAGCGCGAGCAACCCCGCGCTTGAGCCGCTGGCCGGGTACGACAACCCGCGGCCGATGGTGTTCTCCGGCCTGTACCCGGTGGACGGGGACGACTACCCGGAGCTGCGGGACGCGCTGGACAAGCTCCGGCTGAACGACGCGTCGCTGGTCTATGAGCCGGAGACGTCGACCGCGCTGGGCTTCGGGTTCCGCTGCGGGTTCCTCGGCCTGCTGCACATGGAGATCGTCCGGGAGCGGCTGGAGCGGGAGTTCGACCTGACGCTGATCTCGACCGCGCCCAACGTCGTCTACCGCGTGGTCCTGGAGACCGGCGCCGAGCTGACCGTCACGAACCCGAGCGAGTTCCCGGACGGCAAGATCAGCCAGGTCTTCGAGCCGGTGGTACGGGCCACGCTGCTGGCCCCCAGCGACTACATCGGCACGATCATGGAGCTGTGCCAAGGTCGGCGCGGCATGCTGCTCGGCATGGACTACCTGTCCGCCGACCGGGTCGAGATCCGGTACACCATGCCGCTCGCGGAGATCATCTTCGACTTCTTCGACCAGCTGAAGTCGCGGACCCGCGGGTACGCCTCGCTGGACTACGAGCCCGCGGGCGAGCAGGAGGCCAAGCTGGTGAAGGTCGACATCCTGCTGCAGGGCCAGCCCGTCGACGCGTTCAGCCAGATCGTGCACACCGACCAGGCGCGCGAGTACGGCCTGGCCATGACCGCGAGGCTGAAGGAGCTGATCCCGCGGCAGCAGTTCGAGGTGCCGATCCAGGCCGCCATCGGCGCGCGGGTGATCGCCCGCGAGAACATCCGCGCGATACGCAAGGACGTGCTGGCCAAGTGCTACGGCGGCGACATCACCCGCAAGCGCAAGCTGCTGGAGAAGCAGAAGGAAGGCAAGCGCCGGATGAAGGTGATCGGGCGGGTGGAGGTGCCGCAGGAGGCCTTCGTCGCCGCCCTGTCCACCGAGCAGGGCAGCGACCGCAGACGCTGAGCCGCCCCCGGGAATGGCTGCGCGCGCGGTGAGCTGAGACCGGGCCGGCCGGTCAGAGGTTGAGCGTGGCGGCGGCGCCGATGAACACCATGAACAGCAGCAGCATCATGACGACGCCGGTCCAGCCGAGCACCAGGCCGACCGTGGCCAGCCCGATGCCGCCCTCCCCGGTGCGCCGGATCTGGCTGCGGGCCGTGTGGCCGAGGATGACCGCCGGGATCATGGTCAGGCCGCCGGTGAACGGCTGCGCCAGGCCGCAGGCCAGGGACGCGATCGCCAGCGGGTTCGTCCGCTGGGCGACGGGGGCCGGCGCAGGCCAGGCCGGCGCCGCGACCTGGCCGCCGGGAAGATCGGCGGTGACCGTGGCCAGCTCGGCGTAGGTACGGGCCGCGTAGGTCTGGCCGACACGGTCGTCGTACTCGTCCTTGGTCAGCCTGCCCTCGGTGAACCCGGTCTTGAGCACCTCGATCACGCGTTCCCTGTCCGCGGTGGACGCGCGCAGATGCCCATTGCCCCTGGCGGGTACCCCGTGTCCCCACTGTGCTGTCATCGACCCCTCCAGCACTCAGCCACCGCCAGCGTAACCCGCCAGGGCACGCTCTGGCACCGCCCCGGCTGGTGCGGTTCGACCTGGGGGCAGGCTCGGGTACGGTGCGGTTTGTGACCGGCCCTCCGCCGGACGGCGAGCCCGTCCCCGCAGACGGCACGCTGCCGCCCGCGGCCCGCCGCGGGCTGGGCCAGCGGCCGTTCGGCATCTACGTGCACGTCCCGTTCTGCGTGACCCGGTGCGGCTACTGCGACTTCAACACCTACACCGCCACCGAACTGGGGCCCGGGGCGACCAGGGACACCTACGCGGGCCAGGCCATCGCGGAGATCAGGCTGGCCCGCGCCGTGCTCGGCACCGGCACCGCGCCGGTCAGCACGGTGTTCTTCGGCGGCGGGACGCCCACGCTGCTGCCGCCGGCCGACCTGGCCGCGATCCTGGCCGCGATCCGAGCCGAGTTCGGCCTGGTACCCGGGGCCGAGGTGACGTCCGAGGCGAACCCGGAGAGCGTGGACCGGCGCTACCTGGACGAGCTGCGCGCGAGCGGCTTCACCCGGGTCTCGTTCGGCATGCAGAGCGCAGTCAGCAGCGTGCTTAGCGTTCTGGATCGAAAGCACGAGCCGGGGCGGCCCGAGCAGTGCGTGGCCTGGGCGCGCGCGGCTGGCTTCGAGCACGTCAGCCTGGACCTGATCTACGGGACCCCGGGGGAGAGCGACGCCGACTGGCAGCGGTCGCTGCGCAGCGCTCTGGCCGCCGGGCCCGACCACATCTCCGGCTACGCGCTGATCGTGGAGGAGGGCACCCGGCTGGCCGCCCGGATCAGGCGCGGTGAGCTGCCGGCGCCCGACGATGACGCGATGGCCGACCGGTACCTCGCCGCCGATGAGCTGCTCGGCGCCGCAGGCCTGCGCTGGTACGAGATCTCCAACTGGGCGGCGTCAGACGCGGCGAGGTGCCAGCACAACCTGCTCTACTGGACCGGCGGCGACTGGTGGGGTGTGGGACCCGGCGCGCACAGCCATGTCGGCGGCACCCGGTGGTGGAACGTGCGCCACCCGGCCGCGTACACGGCACGCATCGCCGCGGGCACCAGCCCGGGTCAGGCGCGCGAGATCCTGACCGCGGCCGAGCAGCGGACCGAACGCATCATGCTGACCACCCGCCTGGCCACGGGCTGCTCCCTCGCCGAGCTGACGCCGGCCGGGCGGGCCGCGGCGGCGGCCGCGGTCGCCGGGGGCCTGGCGGACGGGGCAGCGCACGCGGCGGGGACGGTCACGCTGACGCCGTCCGGCCGGCTGCTGGCCGATGCGGTGATCCGCGGCCTGACCGACTGAGCCTGACCGGCGCGGCCGTCCTGGCGCATATCGTGGCGCACAGCCAGGAGGGAATGCGGCAGTTGTCCGGCCCTTTTCTGACCCTCACGGCAGGTGGTGCCAGCCTCGGCACCGAACCATCGTCATGACAGCGCGTTATCCCAGTATTGTTCCCGCCATAGACTTGGCACTCGGGATACGGGAGTGCCAGGGAGGTGAGCGCGTGCTCGACGACAGGAAGCTTGCGGTGCTGCGCGCCATCGTTGAGGACTATGTGTCGACCAACGAGCCGGTGGGCTCGAAGAACCTCGTCGACCGGCACAACCTGGACGTCTCCCCGGCGACCATCCGCAACGACATGGCGGTGCTTGAGGAGCAGGGTTTCATCGTCCAGCCGCACACGAGCGCGGGGCGGGTGCCCACCGACAAGGGCTACCGGCTGTTCGTGGACCGGCTGTCCGCGGTCCGGCCGTTCTCGTCGGCCGAGCGCCGCGCGATCGAGACGTTCCTGGCCGGAGCGTACGACCTCGACGATGTCGTGATGCGGACCGTGCGGCTGCTCGCGCAGCTGACCCGGCAGGTGGCGGTGGTCCAGTACCCGTCGCTGACCAGGTCGCTGGTGCGTCACATCGAGCTCGTTCCGCTGGCCGACCGGCGGCTGCTCCTGGTCCTGATCACGGACACGGGGCGGGTGGAGCAGCGCGCGGTGGACGTTCCCGGCCCGATCGACGATGATTCGATCACCCAGTTGCGCGCGGTCCTCAACGCCTGCCTCGACGGGCGCATGCTGACCGAGGTAGCCTCGTTGGTCGCCGAGCTTCCCGAGCGGGTATCACCGGAGGAACGGGCGAACGCGGCTGCGGTGTTCTCGGTGATTCTGGAGACTCTGGTGGAGCGGCATGAGGAGAGGATCGTCGTGGGCGGCGCCGCTAACCTCACCCCTGCCGACTTCGCCCAGGGGCTGCATGAGGTCCTGGAAGCGCTCGAGGAGCAGGTGGTGCTCATGCGGCTGCTCGGCGAGTCCGGCGACCAGGAATCGCTGACGATCCGGATCGGTTCAGAAAACCAGGTGCGCGGCCTGCAGAGTACCTCCGTGGTCGCGACGGGCTACGGGTCGGGAGATCAGGCGTTGGCGAAGCTGGGTGTGCTCGGTCCGACACGGATGGACTACCCGGGGGCGATGGGAGCGGTGCGCGCGGTGGCACGGTACGTGGGCCAGATCCTGGCCGAGTCGTAGGGGTCGGCGGTGGCAAACGACTATTACGGCGTTCTCGGCATCAGGCGCGACGCTGACCAGGACGAGATCAAGAAGGCCTACCGGCGGCTGGCCAGGGAGCTGCATCCCGACGTCAATCCTGACCCGCAGACCCAGGAGCGGTTCAAGGAGATCACCCAGGCGTACGAGGTGCTCTCCGACCCGGGCAAGCGGCAGATGTACGACATGGGCGCCGACCCGTTCGCGCAGGCTGGGGCCGCCGGCCCGGGCGGGTTCGCGGCCGGGTTCCCGTTCAGCGACATCATGGACGCGTTCTTCGGGGCCGGGGCCGGTCCCCGCGGGCCGCGGAGCCGCGCCCGGCGCGGGCGCAACGCGACCATCCGGGTCGAGCTCGACCTGTCCGAGTGCGCGTTCGGCACCACCAGGGACCTGGTGGTGGACACCGCGGTGGTGTGCCCCACCTGCTCCGGCGAGGGCACGGCGCCCGGCACCCACCCAGAGACCTGTGACGTGTGCGCCGGGCGGGGCGAGGTGAGCCAGGTGACCCGCTCGTTCCTGGGCCAGGTCATGGCGTCCCGGCCGTGCCCGGCCTGCGGCGGGTTCGGCACGGTGATCCGCAGGCCGTGCCCGGAGTGCGATGCCGACGGGCGGGTCCGCACCCGTCGCACGATCAAGGTGCGCATTCCGGCCGGCGTGGAGGACGGCACGCATATCCAGCTGGCCGGCGAGGGGGAGACCGGGCCGGGCGGCGGTCCGGCCGGCGACCTCTTCCTGGAGATCGTGCAGCGGCCCCACGCGATATTCGAGCGGCAGGGTGACGACCTGCACTGCACGGTCACGATCCCGATGGTGGCCGCGGCCCTCGGGGCGACGCTGAAGGTGGAGACCCTGGACGGGCCCGCCGACGTGGATATCCGGCCCGGGACCCAGTCCGGCCAGGCGATCCCGCTGTACAACCAGGGGACCGCGCACCTGAACTCCTCCGGCCGCGGCGACCTGCTCATCCACGTCACCGTGGAGACGCCGTCGAAGCTCGACCCCGAGCAGGAGCAACTGCTCAGGGAGCTGGCCAAGCTCCGCGGCGAGGAGTCGCCGCCCGGCAAGTTCGCCCCGGGCCAGCATGGGTTCTTCTCCCGGCTGCGCGACGCTTTCAACGGCCGCTGACGCGGGGACGCGCCCTGAGACCGCCGGTCTTCCTGGCCGAGAGCGCTGAGCTCGAGCGCGATCCCATCGTGCTCGGCGGGGCCGAGGGCCGCCACGCCACGACCGTGCGGCGGCTGGTGGCCGGCGAGCGGGCCGACGTGACCGACGGCGCGGGCGCGGTGGCCGAGTGCGTGGTGACCTCGGTCAGGCCGGGCGTGGTGGAGCTGGCCGTGCTGGCCAGGCGGGCCGAGCCGGCCGCCGAGCCGCGGATCGTGGTCGTGCAGGCCATCCCCAAGGGCGACCGCGGGGAGCTGGCCGTCGAGACCATGACCGAGGTCGGCGTGGACGCCGTGGTGGCGTGGCAGGCCGAGCGCTGCGTGGCGCGGTGGCGCGGTGACCGGGCGGACAAGGCGCTGGCCCGCTGGCGGGCGACCGCGCGGGAGGCGGCCAAGCAGTCACGCCGGGCGTGGATCCCCGAGATAACCGGCCCCGAGGCCATGCCGGATGTCGCGCGCCGGGTCGCCGGGGCCGCGCTGGCGATCCTGCTCGACCCCGACGCCCCGGCCACGCTGGGCAGCATCCGGCTGCCCTCCCGCGGCGACATCGTGGTGATCGTCGGGCCGGAGGGCGGGGTGAGCCCCGCCGAGGCCGACACCGCGGCCGGGGCCGGGGCGGTGACCGCCCGGCTGGGGCCGACGGTCCTGCGCACGTCGTCGGCCGGGGCGGTGGCCGCGGCCCTGCTGCTCGCGGGTTCCGGCCGCTGGGCCTGACTGCCCCCGGATCACACCCGTCTTGACTCCCGGCGGCGCGGGTTCAGCCAGCGGCAGGCGCCGCGCGTGACCGGCCCGCGTCAGCTCGTCGCGGCCGAGCAGGGCGAGGACGTCGGCGTCGGCGTCGGGCTGGGCTTGCTGGCCTGCTGCGGGGGGCGGCCGGTCAGGATGTTGTCCGTGATGATGACGGCGGTCACCGAGATCTCGCCCGAGGTGGGCGAGGGACTGGTGCTGCCCGAGGTGCTGCTCGGGGTCGGCGTCGGGGTGGGGCTGGGCGATACCGACGGGCTCGGCGTCGCGGTCGGGCTCGGCTGGGTCGGCGTGTTGGTGGGCGCCGGGGACGGGCTCGATGAGCCCGTCCTTGGACGACGGGGCCGGTGAGCAGCTGGCCGACGGCGACGGGGTGGTGTTGTGCTTGTGCTGGCCGTTGCCCGGCGTAGGCGCGCGCGTCCCGGACCCGGTGACCGTGGGGGCGTGCCCCGAGCCGCCCGAGCCGCTCCCGCCGCTCGAGGTCATGTTCTGCATCTGAGTGATGATCGTGTGCGGCAGCCCGGTGAGGACGAATCCGCCCACGAACGCGACCACCACGATGACGCCGATGGCGGCGGCCAGCCGGAGCCACGGGTAACGCGGTGCCTGGCTGGCGGACCCGGCGGTGTGCTGCGGGATCGTCGGGCGCAGCCGGTGCAGCATGGGTCGCATCCGGTCGACCGCGGGATACAGCAGCCTGCCGACCGGGCTCAGCCACTGGCCCAGCAGTTCGGCGAGCTTGGCCCAGGCCGGCTCGATCCGCAGCATGGCGGGGTGGGCCACGTCGGTCCAGCTGGCCATCAGCCAGGCGACGGCCAGCGGGCGGGGCCTGGTCAGGCGCCCGCGGATCCGCTCCAGGCCGTCGCCGGCGGGCTCGACCGACTCGGCGGCGGCGCGCAGGGCCCGGCGCAGTCGCTCCTCCTGCTCAAGCGGCGTCATGCGCGTCATGCTTCACGCTCCAGCACGCTGCGCAGCGCCGCTATGGCCCTGGCTGTATGGCTTTTCACGGCGCCCCTGCTGATGCCCATGGAAGAGGCGATCTGGGCTTCTGACAGGTCTCCGTAGTAGCGCAACACCAACGCCTCTCGCTGCCGTGGCGGCAGCGTTCGCAACGCGGATACGACAGCCGAACGCTCGAGCAGGGCAATGGCCCCGTGTTCCGCGCTCGGCATATCGGGTGCGGGTTTCGGCGCATTCCGGTCAACCACAACGCGGTGGCGCAGCACGGAGCGGGACCGGTTCACTACCGACTGGCGGAGATAGGAGAGCGCCTTCTCGCTGTCCCTCAGCCGGCGCCATCCGCCGTGCATCGCGACAAACGAGTCCTGCACCACTTCCTCCGCCGTAGCGACGTCGCGCACCAGCAGTGCCGCCAGCCGCACCAATGAGCGGTAGTGCGTCGTGTACAGATCGGTCACTGCCCGGTCGGCGTCCCAGTCGGCCGGAACCGAGCCCAGAGCGGTATCCGCCACCAGGGTTTCGGTCACGTGAGTTGGACGCGCTGCTATGCCGCCAGGTTCACCCGTTCTGAATTCGAGTGTTGGCGCGTCTGTCAGGTCGATGATTGGCGCGTCGGCCTGCGGCATCCCGGGTCGCCGAAACGATCCCCCCACACCCATGTCCGTTCTGAGTTCGCCTCCTCGCGAGTGCGGCGAGCAACGCACCGGATCGCAGGAGACCGGCAGCAGCCGGTCCGCGCAAGCCAGACAGGTGGTGCGCCGAGGGTTCGCAGTACTGCAACCATATATGTAGGCGGCCCGGTCGGCCCACCACAAGTTAAGATCGGCCCCGTGGCAGACTGCTTGTTCTGTGGCATCGCGGCCGGGGAGATTCCGGCGGAGCGGGTCCGAGAAAGCGCACGCACGGTCGCATTTCGTGACATTAACCCGCAAGCGCCGGTGCATGTGCTCGTCATCCCGAAGGATCACTATCCCGATCTGGCCGCGCTGGCCGGGGCGGCCGACGGGCTGCTGGCCGAGGTCGCCGAGCAGGCGCACCTGGTCGCGAGCGCCGAGGGCGTGGCCGAAACCGGGTACCGGGTCGTGTTCAACACCGGGGCTGAGGGCGGCCAGACGGTCGGCCACGCGCACGCCCATGTCCTCGGGGGCAGGCCGATGGCCTGGCCGCCCGGGTGAGGCCCGATCGGATGAGCGCTGCGGATAATATGGCGAGCATGCGGCCCCGGGCGCGTGCCCGGGCGGGGAAGGGCCCTTGACAGACACTCCCACGGATCCGCGCATCGGTGAGCCGTCACCCGACGGCCGCACCCGTGTCAAGATCGTGATTCCAGATGACCACTCGATGGTCAGCCTGCTCGGATCACGGGATGAGCTGCTGCATGTGATCGAGGGTGCCTTCGGTGCCGACATCCACGTGCGCGGCAACGAGATCACCGTGACCGGCTCTCCCGAGGAGACTGCGCTCGTGGCGCGGCTCTTCGACGAGCTGACGAGCCTGCTGGCGAGCGGGGCTGAACTCGCCCCGGACGTGGTGGAGCGCAGCGTCGCCATGCTGCGCCGGAAGTCGGGCGCCCGGCCCGCCGACGTACTGACCCTGGACATCCTGTCCACGCGCGGCCGCACGATCCGGCCCAAGACGCTGAACCAGAAGCGGTACGTGGACGCGATCGACAAGCACACGATCGTGTTCTCTATCGGCCCGGCCGGGACCGGCAAGACCTACCTGGCGATGGCCAAGGCGGTCAAGGCGCTGCAGGCCAAGGAGTTCAACCGGATCATCCTGACCCGGCCGGCGGTAGAGGCGGGAGAGCGCCTCGGCTTCCTGCCGGGGACCCTGTACGAGAAGATCGATCCCTACCTGCGCCCGCTGTACGACGCCCTGCACGACATGCTGGATTCCGAGACGATCCCCCGGCTGACCGCGGCGGGCACCATCGAGATCGCGCCCCTGGCGTACATGCGCGGCCGCGCACTCCAGATCGGACACGCCCGTGCTGACCCCCGACGGTTTCCGGCCCATCGGGTCGCTAACCGTGGGCGACCTGGTCATAGGGTCCAACGGCGAGCCCACGCCGGTGATCGGCGTGTACCCGCAAGGCGAGAAGGACATCTACCGGGTCACCGCGCAGGACGGCGCCTCGGCACTGTGCTCGGGTGACCACCTGTGGGCGGTAGCGACCCGAGACGACCGCCGCCGCGGCAAGCCGCTCCGCGTCCTGGAGACCCGCGAGATGATCGGGAACCTGCGCGCCAACCACTACCACCGTTACGAGCTACCCCTGCACAGCGCGCCCGTGTGCTTTCCGTACCGGCCAGTGCCGATGGACCCCTACGCCCTGGGGCTACTGCTCGGCGACGGCAGCCTGGTTGGGACTACGACGCCGAGCTTTGCTACGGCCGACGTCGAGCTGGCCTGGGAACTGCAACGACGGCTGCCCGGCATCCAGGTCCGGCCTAAGCGTCGGCCCGACTACGTGCTTAATCAGCTGACATCGCCCTGGCAGAGATCCATTCTCGTCGAGAACCCTGTGACCGGAGTGGCGCGTCGGCTCGGACTGCACGGCACGCGGTCGGCAACCAAGTTCGTGCCCGAGCTCTACTTGTACAACTCGGCGAAGGTTCGGCTGGCCGTCCTGCAGGGCCTGCTCGACACCGACGGCGGCCCGGTTACGCAACGGGGCCGGACGTGCCGTGTCCAGTACACGACCGTCTCGCCGCGGCTGCGCGACGACGTGATCTTTCTGGTCCGGTCGCTCGGCGGGGTCGCGTACGCCAGCGTCCGTCCCGCACTGGGGAGGGCCCCAGGGAGCGCCCACGGGCGCCCTGTTTATCACCGCCACGACGCTTACACCATCGACATCCGGCTGCCGGCCGGCATCGAGCCGTTCCAGCTCACCCGGAAGCTGGACACGTACCGCGCGGCCGGGGGCGGGGGGCGCCCCATGCGGTTTATCGAAAGCATCGAGTCGGCCGGCACCGCGGAGGTCGTGTGCATCTCGGTGGCCGCAGCCGACTCCTTGTACACGACTGAAGACTTCCTGCTGACTCACAACACCCTGAACGACTCGTTCATCATTCTCGACGAGGCGCAGAACACCTCACCCGAGCAGATGAAGATGTTCCTGACCAGGCTGGGTTTCGGCTCTAAGATCGTGGTGACCGGCGACGTCACGCAGGTCGACTTGCCGGCCGGGCAGACCAGCGGCCTGAGGCTGGTCCAGGACATTCTCGAAGGTGTCGACGATGTCTACTTCTCGAGGCTGACCAGCCACGACGTGGTCAGGCACAAGCTGGTGGCCGATATCGTCGACGCTTACGAGCGCTACGACGCACGCCGGGCGACAGCAGAAGACACGGAACGGATCTCAGGTGGCCGATCTCGCCGCACGGGCAACCGAGCCCGCTGAGAACGCGGGGCGGAGACGGCGTGAGCGTTGAGATCGCCAACGAATCGGGTGTGGACGTTAACGAGGCCAGCCTCGCGGCCCTCGCCCGGCACGTGCTGGACCAGTTGCGGGTGCACCCGCTGGCTGAGCTTTCGGTGCTGCTGGTGGACGAGGCGGCCATGACCGACCTGCATCAGCGCTGGCTGGGTGAGCCGGGGCCGACCGACGTGCTCGCGTTTCCCATGGACGAGCTGCGGGCACCCCCTCCAGGCGGCAGCAAGTCTGAGCATGGCGCCGACGGGCAGGAAGTGCCTGGCCTGCTCGGCGACGTGGTGCTCTGTCCGCAGGTGGCGGTCGAGCAGGCCTGCAAGGCGGAGCACAGCGTGCAGGAGGAGCTCGATCTCCTCTGCACGCACGGCATCCTGCACCTGCTGGGGTATGACCACGCCGAGCCGGATGAGCACGCGACCATGTTCGGCCTGCAGGACCGGCTGCTCGCCTCATGGCGGTCGGAGCGCGACGGTCAGGGCGATTCCGCCCGCCCGGCCGGGCCTGACCGTAAGCGCGGCCATGCCGCCAGGCCCGGGCCGGACAAGCGGGAACACACCGGACGGCGGGACAAGGCGCCCGGGCAGGACGGGCCGGCTGAGCCTGAGGGCGGGAAGGACCGGCCGGGCGAGAAGGCCGAAGGGGCATGACGGCGGGCGGGGCGAGAGGACTGGGGTGAAGAGGCCATGGGCTGGCTGCTGGCGGCGGCGGTAGCGCTGACGCTGCTGGCCGGCTGGTGCGCCAGCGCGGAGTCCGCCCTGGAGCGGGTATCCCGGGCCGGGGCCAAGGAGCTGGGCCGCGGCGTGGGCAAGGGCTCGACACCGCTACAGCATGTGCTGGCCGACGTGCCGCGCTACCTGTCCGTGCTGATGCTGGCCAGGATCGCGGCCGAGCTTTCCGCCACCGTGCTGGTCACCGCGGTCCTGCTGCACTGGGTGGGGCCCGGGTGGCGGGCGTTCCTGATCACGGCCGCCGTCATGACCGTGGCGATCTACGTCGTGGCTGGTGTGGTGCCGCGATCCCTCGGGCGGAGGAGCGCGGTGCGGGTGGCCAGTTCCGCCGCGGCGGTGGTGGCCCCGGTGGTGCGGGTGCTGGGGCCGCTGCCCAGGCTGCTGCAGAACCTGGGCACCGCCGCGGGCCGCGGCCGCGAGCGTGATGGGCCGCCCGGATCCGAGGAGGACCTCCGCGGGCTGGTGGACCTGCTGGAGCAGCGGAACGTGATCCAGCCCGACGAGCGCGCGATGATTCACTCGGTCTTCGAGCTCGGTGACACGATCGTGCGCGAGGTCATGGTCCCGCGCACCGACATGGTGTTCGTGGAGCGCGGCAAGACCCTGCGCCAGGCCCTGTCGCTCGCGCTGCGCAGCGGGTTCTCCCGGATTCCGGTGGTCGGCGAGAACGAGGACGACGTGGTCGGGATCGCCTACCTCAAGGACATCGTGACCCGCAGCTACGAGCACCGGGAGGGGGAGTCGGTCGAGAAGGTCGACTCGATCATGCGGCCCGCCACGTTCGTGCCGGAGAGCAAGCCCATCGACGTGCTGCTGCGAGAGATGCAGGCCCGCCAGATCCACCTCGCGATCGTGATTGATGAGTACGGCGGCACCGCCGGTCTGGTCACGATCGAGGACATCCTCGAGGAGATCGTCGGCGAGATCGCTGACGAGTACGACAAGGAACAGCCGCCGGTGGAGTGGCTCGGCGAGGGCCGGGCCCGGGTGACCGCCCGGCTGGGGGTCGAGGAGCTGGAAGAGCTGTTCGGGGTCCGGATCGAGGCCGAGGATGTGGAAACCGTGGGCGGCCTGCTCGCCCAGCGGCTGGGACGGGTGCCGATCGCCGGATCGGTGGCCACCGTGGCCGGACTGCGGCTGACCGCGGAGAGTCTGGCCGGGCGGCGCAACCGCATCGGGACCGTGACTGTCGAGCGCATCGAGCCCGCCGGCCCCGGGCGTGGCGGGGACGGAGCGGGCGGCAGGCCAGGAAACGGCGCGGCGGCCAACGGGATGCCGGGCAACGCGCCCGGGGACGCGGCACTAGACTCAGCCGGGTGAGCGAGGCTCAGCCCGGCCCAGACGACCAGCCCGGCCCAGAAGACCTCAAGATCATCACGCTGGCCCGCGCGGCCCGCGCACGGGTCATGGCGAGCGAAGGTGCCGCGGTGCGCGACGAGACCGGCCGGACCTACGCGGCGGCGGCCGTGGCCCTGCCGTCGCTGCGGCTGTCGGCGCTGCACCTGGCCGTGGCCATGGCGGTGTCCAGCGGGGCATCCAGCCTGGAGGCGGCGGCGCTCGTCAATGACGACGGGCCCGACCCGGCCGACCTGGCCGCGGTACGCGACGTAGGCCCCGGCGCTGTCGTGTTCTACGCGGCGCCCGACGGCACGCTCAAGGCCACGCTGCGGCCCTGAGCCGTGGCCGGTGCTAACTTGGCCGCACGTCCCGGCCCGACCGTAAATCCGCATCCCGAGAGGCCAATGACCATGCTGGATGGCACCTCGTCCACCGCCCACCGCCCGGATCCGGCCGCGGCGATGCCGTCCCCGGACGAGCGCGCGGCGGACTCGGCCGTCGAGGCGGCGGGCCAGGCAGCGCAGGGCGCGGCGGGAGATCTGGCTGGAGCGCCGGCGGCCCGGCTGGATGGCGCGCTGCGGGCCATCGCGGCCCGGCTCGACGAACGCGCGGCTCAGGTGATGGCCGCCAACGACGAGGACGTCACCGCCGCGCGGGCCGAGGGCCTGCCCCAGGCCTTCGTGGACCGGCTGCTGCTCGGCCCGGATCGCCTGCACGCCATGTCCGGCCAGCTTCTCGCCCTCGCGGACGCGCCCGCCGGGCCGGGCCGGACCGCCATCCGCGAGCTTCCCGGGGGGCTGGTCCTGCAGGAATGGCGCAGGCCCGTCGGCGTCATCGGCGCGAGTTTCGAGGCCAGGCCCAACGTCGTCATCGATGTGGCGTCGCAGCTCATCAAGTCGCGCAACGCCGGCGTCCTGCGCACCGGGTCCAGCGCGCTGCGGTCGGCCAGCGTGCTCATCGACGAGGTCGTCGGCCCGGCGCTGCGGGACTCCGGCCTCAGCCCGGAAGCCATCCAGCTCATCCGGGTTCCCGGTCACGCGGCCGCCTACGCCCTGGTCCGGCACCCGGAGCTGCTTCCCCTGGTCATTCTGCGGGGCAGCGGGGACACCACCCGCGCCCTCGCCCGCGAAGGCGCGCTGCACGGGGTCCGGATCCTGGCTCACGCCGACGGCGGCGCGGTCATCTACCTCGATGAGTCCGCCGACCCGGTGCTGGCGTCCCGCCTCATCGAGGCCAGCCTGGACCGCCTCGGAGTGTGCAACCGGCTCAACCTGCTCCTGGTGCAGCAGGCCATCTGGCCCGCGATGCTCCCGCGCATCGAGGAGGTGACGGCGCGCCTGGGGATCGCCACCTCGCTGCCTCCGCACAGCCACGCCCTCGGCCATGAGTGGGCGCTGGACAGCGGCCACGAAGCGACGATCACCGTCGCTCCCGTCACCGGCGCCAGGGACGCGGCCGAGCTGGCCAACGCCGAGACGTCCGGCCTCGCGGCCTCGGTCATCACCGAGGACGCGGCCGCCGCGCGCCAGTTCCTCGAGGCCTACCGCGGGACGGGTGCCTTCTGGAATGCCACCCCCCGGCTGCTGGACGGGTTCAAGCTGCTGTCCCTGCCAGAGACCGGCATCAACATCGATGCGGTGCCCGGGCCGCGGGGGCCGGTCACGTTCCGGGACCTCTACCTGAGGCAGTACGCCGTGCTCCCGAAGGCCGAGGCGGCCGGCCTGGCCGCCGCGGGCCAGGCCCAGCCCTCAGGGAACCCGGGGTAGGGCGGGCGCCAGGCCATGAGGTCGATCGTCGTGAAGCTGGGCTCGAGTTCGGTCACCCGGGCCACCGGCCCGGACCCGGTCGTGCTCACGTCCGCGCTCGACGCGGCGCTCAACGCCAGGTCGCTGGGGTGGAGCGTGACCCTGGTGACGTCAGGCGCGGTGTCGTCGGGCGCGGCGTACCTGACCCGGGCGAGCGGCGTCCGCCCGTCAAACCGCCTCGCGGCCGCCGTCGGCCAGCCCTTTCTCATGGACATCTACCGGTCGGTCTCTGAGATATCGGGTCAGCACGTCTGCCAGATACTGATCTCGGAGGACGATCTCCGGTCGCCAGCCGCGGTGTCGTCGGTCAGCACGGTGCTGGGCGAATGCGCGGGCGCCGGAATCGTCCCGATCGTGAACGGGAACGATGTCACGGACGCGCGGGGCTCGGACAACGACGCCGTGGCGGTCGCCATCGCCGTCGCCGGCGGTGCGGACAAGCTGCTGCTGCTGACCGACGTGCACGGCGTGCAGGAGAAGCCGCGGGACGGCGCCGCTCACCTGCAGGACCTCCTGGTCTCGCGCATCCGGGCCGTCCGCACCACGGATGCCGGGACCGGCCGGGGCGGCATGAGGTCCAAGCTGAGGGCCGTGGAGCTCGCGGCCTATAACGGTATTGAGTCCCACATCGCCAATGCCCGGCGGCCCGGAGTCATCACAGAATGCATCAAGGGCGAGCCGGTGGGCACGCGTATCCGGCCCGCCCGGCCCCGGTTCCCGGCCGACGCCAGGTGGATTTCCGGCGTGGCCGTGAGCCATGGCTCCATCGTGATCAACCGGGCCGCGGAAGAAAGCATCAGCGCGGGGGCCAGCCTGTTCGCCTCCGGAATCAAGAAGGTCGACGGCGACTTCAGCAGTGGCGACGTCATCGAGGTGCTGACGCCCTCCGGCCGCCTCATCGCGCGGGGAGGGTCGAAGGTCTCGGCCACGCTGATGAACCTGGTCCGGGCGATGCAGACGGACGAGATCGCCATCGTGATGACGGAGATCCTCAGCAGGTTCCTGCGCGGCAACGTCGGCGGCAAGCCCGGCCGGCCGGACACCGGCGATCCGGCCCTGCCTGACGCCGGGCCGCTGCCTCCCGCGGACCTGCCGGATCTGCGCCTGCCGGTGGTCAGGGCGCTTGATTCCGTCGGGCGCTACCGGTACGAGTTGATCAGGAAGCTGGCGCTCGAGATCATCAACCTGTTCCCGGCCGCCACCGTCGAGGCCATGCTTGACGCGCGCCAGGATGAGGGGCTGCGCCGGCTCCGTGACCGGTACCGCAGCCTGTCGAGTGACTTCAGTTTCATCGACCGGCGGCGCCTGGTGACCTTCTCCGGCTAGCCCGGCCAGGACGCCGGTTCTGGGCCGGCACCGGAGCAGGTTAGGGGCAGGCGTCCGGTTAGGGGAGAATCGGGGCGTGGGATCATTGCAGCCGCCCTCGCCAGCGCGGCTTCCGGCACAGACCGTCCCGCCAGGGTTCAGGTCCGGCTTCGCCTGCTTTGCCGGGCGGCCGAACGTCGGCAAGTCAACGCTGATGAACGCCATGGTCGGGGCCAAGGTAGCCATCACGAGCAGCCGGCCGCAGACCACCCGGCGGGCCGTCCGCGGCATCGTGCACCGGCCCGACGCTCAGCTGGTCATCGTGGACACGCCAGGACTGCACCGGCCGAGAACCCTGCTGGGCGAGCGTCTGGACAGCCTGGTCAGGTCCACGCTCGCCGAGGTGGACGTGATCGGGTTCTGCCTGCCGGCTGACAGAGCGGATTGGCCCTGGCGACAAGTACCTGGCGGCCGAGCTGGCCGGGCTGGGCAAGACGCCGGTGGTCGCTGTGGTCACCAAGACCGACCAGGCCACCAAGGAGCAGATCGCCGCGCAGCTGGTGGCGGTCAGCCAGCTCGGCGACTGGGCCGACGTGGTGCCGGTGTCCGCGGTCACCGGATTCCAGCTGGACGTGCTGGCCGACGTGCTTGTCTCGCACCTGCCCGAGGGCCGGCCGCTGTACCCCGACGGCGAGGAGACCGACGAGCCAGAGCAGCTGCTCGTCGCCGAGCTGATCCGCGAAGCCATCCTGGAGGGAGTGCGCGACGAGCTGCCGCACTCCATTGCCGTGGTCGTGGACGAGATGGCGCCGCGGGAAGGGCGTGATGACCTCATCGACATCCACGCCCTGATGTATGTGGAGCGTTCCAGCCAGAAGGCCATCGTCATCGGGGCCAAGGGCGCCCGGCTCAAGGAGGTCGGCTCCCGGGCCCGGCAGCAGATCGAGGCGCTGCTGGGCACCAGGGTGTATCTCGACCTGCGCATCAAAATCGCCAAGGACTGGCAGCGGGATCCGAAGCAGCTGCGCCGGCTCGGCTTCTACGACTGACCGCGCCCGCCGTCGTCCGTGGCCAGCCAGGTCTCTCGGGGATCGGAGTTCCAGCCGATGCCCCACCAGCCCGGGCTGGGCGGGTGGCGCTATCGAATTAAATCCGGGCCAGGATCCCGCTGAACCTGCCGGGTGGAAAATGCTCGACTTATGTATCCGGGCCTGGTGGACATGTGATGAACTGCAAAGACTTGGGTCCACGGTGGCGGCTGTGGATGCGTAAGGGAAGGGGAAGCGGGCTTGCTGATCATTTTCGGGCTCCGGGTGATCTGCCGCTCGATCGGGCAAGGGACGTTCCATTGCCAGCGCTGTGGCGGCGACCGCGAGTACCGGCACCGGGTCGGCTGGCGCTGGTTCACGATGTTCTTCATCCCGATCATCCCGCTTAACAAGATCAGCGAGCACGTGCAGTGTGCCATCTGCGGCACCCGGTACCGCATGGACGTGCTGGCCGTGCCGACGGCCGCCCAGATGCAGGAGGCGCTCCCGGCCGGTATGCGAGCCGCGGCCACCGGCATCCTGCGCGCCGGCGGCGGCAGCAGCGGGTCGGCCCGGCGGCGGGCCATCGATGCGATCAAGGGTGCCGGCCTGCCGGACTACGACGGCGCCACGCTGGACGCCGATCTGGCCGCGCTGGCCGTATCGGTTCAGCCCGCGAAGGACCTGGCGAGCCCGCTCAACCGCCTGGCCATCCAGCTGGCCGTGCCGGCGCGTGAGTGGTTCTTCGCCGAGATCGTGCGGGTCGGCCTGGCCGACGGCCCGCTGACCGACGACGAGCGGCAGGCGGCGCAGGAGATCGCCGCCCATCTCGGCATGACACAGGCCCAGGCGCGCGGTGTTATCGCCATGACCGAAGAGAGTGCGCCCGCCTAAGGGCCACGGTGTTGCGGGAGCCACCGTGTCGGCGGCATGCGCGACAATGATCGGGTGGGCATCTACCGTGACGACGGCATCGTGCTGCGCACCCAGAAGCTGGGTGAGGCCGACCGCATCGTCACGCTGCTCGCGCGGCGGACCGGACGGGTCCGCGCGGTGGCCAAGGGAGTTCGGCGCACCAAGTCCCGGTTCGGCGCGCGGCTGGAGCCCTTCACCCATGTCGACGTGCTGATGTACGAGGGGCGGTCGCTGGATGTGATCACGCAGGCCGACACCGTGCGCCCCTACGGC
The DNA here is from genome assembly GCA_963739645.1 of uncultured Actinomycetota bacterium. GTDB lineage: Bacteria > Actinomycetota > Actinomycetes > Streptosporangiales > Streptosporangiaceae > JASHPR01. The sequence goes on along the minus strand of CAVUBM010000011.1, from coordinate 35,760 downwards.
AAGCCGTTCTCCGCGGACTACCCGAGGTATACGGCGGGGACCGCGATGCTGGAGACCGCCGAGAAGCTCACGCCGGTCGAGAAGGAGCCCACCCTGCGCCAGTTCCTGCTGCTGGTGGGCGGGCTGCGGGCGCTGGGGGAGGGCGTGCACGATCCCCGGCTGGTGCTCGACGCCTACCTGCTCCGCTCGCTCGCCGTGGCCGGCTACGCACCCGCGCTGGACGAGTGCGCCGTCTGCGGGACCAGGGTCGCGGAGACCGGGCCGGACGGTACCGCTGACGCCGCCGTGACCTCAGTGGCGCTGCGCGTGTTCGCGTTCGCGATCGGGGCCGGCGGGCTGGTGTGCCGCTCCTGCCGGGCACCGGGGGCCGCCACTCCGGCCACGGCGACGGTCATGCTGATGAGCGCGCTGATGCGGGGCGACTGGGCGCACGCCGACCACAGCGAGCGCAGGCACCAGGCCGAGTGCAGCGGGCTGGTCGCCGCCTACCTGCAGTGGCACCTGGAGCACGCCATCCGTTCGCTGCGCCACGTGGAGCACGCTTGACCCCGGCGGCAGGCGCATGACGCGCGAGATCCGCCCGCCGGAGCCGCATCCGGGCGGCGCCCGGCCGCCGGGCATCCCCCGGGACCTTGTCCCCCGGCACGTGGCGCTGGTCATGGACGGCAACGGCCGGTGGGCCAAGCAGCGCGGCCTGCCGCGCACCGAGGGCCACAAGCGGGGGGAGGCGGCCCTCTTCGACGTGATCATGGGCGCGATCGAGCTGGGCATTCCCTACCTGTCGGCCTACGCGTTCTCCACCGAGAACTGGCGCCGGTCCCCGGACGAGGTCCGTTTCCTGATGGGGTTCAACCGGGATGTCATTCACCGCCGCCGGGACCAGTTCCACGAGATGGGCGTGCGGGTGCGCTGGGCGGGCCGTCGGCCGCGGCTGTGGCGCAGCGTCATCTCCGAGCTTGAGTACGCCGAGCGGCTCACCGCGGACAATTCCGTGCTCACCCTGCAGTTCTGCGTCAACTACGGCGGCCGGGCGGAGATCGCCGACGCCGCCGCGGCGATTGCCGCCGACGTGGCCGCGGGAAAGCTGCGCGCCGACAAGATCAACGAGAAGGTCTTCGCGCGCTACCTGGATGAGCCGGGCATACCCGATGTCGACCTGTTTGTCCGGTCATCGGGCGAGCAGCGGACATCCAACTTCCTGATCTGGCAGTCCGCGTACGCCGAGATGGTGTTCCTGGACACGCTGTTCCCTGACTTCGACCGGCGGCACCTGTGGCAGGCGTGCGAGATCTACGCCCGGCGCGACCGGCGCTACGGCGGCGCGAGACCGAACCCGGTGCCCCGGGCCGGCAGCTGATCAGCGCGTGCCCACGTACCCGGCCAGGCCGAGCATGACGCGCGATCGCCAGCACCCGCCCGAGCCGGCCCCGGGCCGTCAGGGCTGGCCAGGACAGGAGCGCGAGCCAGGCGAGGAAGGCCGCCACCGCGCACAGCGCGACCGCACCGGCCCAGCCCCGCACGGCCAGGCCGATCACGAAAAGGGCGAGGATCACCACCGGCGGCAGCCAGGAGGGCAGCTGGCGCAGGTAGATGAGGGGTGCCGCGCTGCGCTGCTCCGCTGACCTCCGCGTCTCTGAGGCCTGCCGGGCGGCGGAACCCGGCCTGCCGGGCGAGGTCGGCCGCCCGGGTCGGTTAGCCTGGCCAGGCGGAGTCTGCCGGGCGGACCGCTTGGTGCTCACGGATTGTTCGAGTCCCTTCGAGTGGCCGCAGGGCTTATGTCCCAGGTCACGCACGAGGATAGCCGGACGACCCACAAAGGATCACCGCTAAGCTTGAGTGCAGCGGCGCATCACCTTTGCCAGCCTCGCCCGCAGACCGCGCCGGCGAGCGCCCGCGAGCCGCCAACCGCAAGCCGCCGACCGCCAGCCGGATGGAGAACGTGATGGCACGACGCAGTGACCGCCTGGATACCCTCGTCAGCCTGAGCAAGCGCCGCGGGATCGTGTACCCGTCCAGCGAGATCTACGGCGGGCTCCGGGCGTCCTGGGACTATGGCCCGCTCGGCGTCGAGATGAAGAACAACATCAAGCGCCAGTGGTGGCGCTCGATGGTCCAGGAGCGCGACGACATCGTCGGGCTCGACTCCTCGGTGATCCTCGCGCCCGAGGTATGGCAGGCCAGCGGCCACCTCACCGAGTTCGTGGACCCGCTCACCGAGTGCATGTCCTGCCACCGGCGGTTCCGCGCCGATCACCTCGTGGAAGCGTACGAGGAGAGGCACGGCCACCCCCCGGAGGGCGGGCTGGCCGAGGTGACCTGCCCGCACTGCGGCACCAAGGGGGCGTTCACCGAGCCGCGCATGTTCAACGGCCTGCTCCGCACCTATCTGGGCGCCACCGAAGACGAGTCCGGCCTGGCCTACCTGCGCCCGGAGACCGCGCAGGGCATCTTCATCAACTACCGCAACGTGCTGCAGACCTCGCGCAAGAAGATCCCGTTCGGGATCGGCCAGATCGGCAAGTCGTTCCGCAACGAGATCACGCCGGGCAACTTCATCTTCCGCACCCGTGAGTTCGAGCAGATGGAGATGGAGTTCTTCGTCAAGCCGGGCACCGACGAGGAGTGGCACGAGCGCTGGATCGCCGAGCGGATGGCCTGGCATGCCGACCTGGGCCTGACCCGGGACAACCTGCGGCTGTACGAGCATCCCGAGGAGAAGCGCTCGCACTACTCCAAGCGCACGGTCGACATCGAGTACCGCTTCGGCTTCCAGGGGACGGAGTGGGGCGAGCTTGAGGGCCTGGCCAACCGCACCGACTTCGACCTCGGTACGCACGGCCGCGCCTCGGGCCAGGACATGTCCTACCTCGACCCGGAGTCCAACGAGCGCTACATCCCTTATGTCATCGAGCCTGCGGTGGGCGTGGACCGGTGCCTGCTCGCGTTCCTGCTCGACGCCTACACCGAGGACGAGGCGCCGGACGCCAAGGGGAACATGGAGAAGCGCACGGTGCTCCGGCTCGACCACCGGATCGCGCCGGTCAAGGTGGCGGTGCTCCCGCTCTCGCGCAACGCGGACCTCTCGCCCAAGGCCCGGGATGTGGCGGCCAGCCTGCGCCAGCACTGGAACGCCGACTTCGACGACGCCAGCGCGATCGGCCGCCGCTACCGGCGCCAGGACGAGATCGGCACCCCGTACTGCGTGACCGTGGATTTCGACACACTCGAGGACCACGCGGTCACGGTGCGCGAGCGGGACTCGATGAAGCAGGAGAGGGTCGGCATCGACAGCCTGATCTCCTACCTGTCTGAGCGCCTGTCCGGCTGCTGATCACGCCACCCCGGCCCTGATCTCGCTGCGGCGCCGGTCCGCCACCGCCGGGCCCTGTCACGCCGCGGCGCTGGTCCGCCAGCCTCCCGGACCGCTGTCACGCTGTGGCGTCAGCCAAATCCAGATAATTTTGGTCGGAAATATTGACTTAACGCAGACCGCGGGGCACGCTGAAGTCATGGCCCCCCACTACAACGTGCAGCGCCGCTACGTGGATCTGCTCTTCGTGGCCAGTGCCGCGTGTCCGATCCGCACGCCCTGACCCGCACCTCCTCGCTCAGCCCCACCCACCTTCCGGCCCGGCAGTGTCCGCTGCGCGGGTCCTGTCCAGCCTGCCCGGACCGGGCAGCGCGCATCAGTCCAGCCCGAAGTCCCGTCCACCTCACGTCGAGAGGCACATGACCATGACCGACACCATCAGCAGTGACGTCCGGATCGGCGTTCGCCGGCTGGCCGGCAACATCGGCGCCGAGATCACCGGCGTGGATACCACAGCCGCGCTCACCGACGACACCGTCGCGCAGGTCCGCCAGGCGCTCCTGGATCACAAGGTGATCTTCCTGCGCGAGCAGGGCCTGGACTACACCAGCCAGGTGGCGTTCGCCGAGCGGCTCGGCCCGCTCACCCTCGGCCACCCGACGCTGGCCTCGCCGCCGGACCAGCCGTTCCTGGAGGAGATCGACTCGCGCCAGGGCTCACGGGCCAACCACTGGCACACCGACGTCACGTTCGTGGACCGGCCCCCGGCGTTCACGTTGCTGCACGCCGTAGTGATCCCCCCGGTGGGCGGCGACACGCTCTGGGCCAACACCGTCTCCGCCTACCAGGGCCTCCCCTCTGACCTGCGCGACCTGGCTGACCGGCTGCGCGTCGTGCACACGAACGACTACGACTACGCGGCCGTGGCCTACCGCGCGGAGCGTGACGACGTGCTCCTGCAGGCCAAGCGCAAGGAGTTCGTGTCGACGGTCTACGAGACCGAGCACCCGGCGGTCCGGGTCCACCCGGAAACGGAGGAGCGCTCGCTGGTCCTGGGCGGCTTCGCGCGCTCGGTGGCCGGCTTCTCACCGCAGGCGTCCAGGGACCTGATCCGCATCCTGCAGGACTACATCACCCGGCCAGAGCACACCGTGCGCTGGCAGTGGCGGGTCGACGACCTGGCGATCTGGGATAACCGGGCCACCCAGCACTATGCGATCTTCGACTACGGCAGTGAGCACCGGCGCGGGGAGCGCGTCACCGTGGCCGGCCCGGTTCCGGTCGGTGTCGACGGCCGCCCCAGCGTGGCGCTGAAGGGTGAGGCCACCACCTACTACGCGAGTGCGGCATGAGCGCCGAGCCCGGCACCGCCACGCAGCCGCGCGCCGGTGCTCCCGTCTACAAGCGCAGGCGGCGGCGGATCTATATCAGCATCGGCGTCGCGGCCGTCGTCGTCATCGCGGTCGTGGTCTGGGCGGTGACCCGGAGCGGCAGTTCCGGCACGGCGCTGCCCAGCTTCACGGTCGCCTACGGCCAGGGCACGGTGGCCAACTCCGACAGCATCATCGACAGCGACCCGGCCCTGGCCAAGACGATCCCGGCCAAGCTGCACTTCGTCCCGTTCGACGCGGGTGTCACCGCGATCGCGGAGATGCGCAGCGGCAGCCTCCAGGCCATCAGCGGGGTCGGCAACCCGCCGGTTGTCGGGGCCATCGGCACGAACACGCCGGTCGACGTGGTCATCGCGCAGAGCTTTGACGCGGATGCCCTGATCGTGCCCAAGTCGATCACCACGCCAGCCCAGCTGGCGGGCAAGGCCGTCGGTGTCCTGGTCGGCTCGTCCGAGGACTACGAGCTGCAGGGCTGGCTCGGCCTGCAGCACCTCACGTCCTCGGTCAAGGTGGTCGGGTTCGCCAGCGAGCAGGCCGCGGCCGCCGCCTACCTGGGCGGCTCGGTGACGGCGGCCTACGTTCAGGCCGGGCCGGAAGCCCAGCTGATCGCCAAGGGCGGCCACCCGCTCGTCGACGCCGAGCAGATAGCCAAGCTCGGCATCCCCGGCCTCAACGTGGTCGCGGTCTCGCAGAAGCTTGTCCAGAGCGACCCGGCGCTGGTGCAGAAGTACGTCTGCGCGGAGGTCCAGGCCACCCGGCTGTTCACCGGGCCGCAGGCGGACAGGTACCTGGCCCAGAGCGCCAAGGTCCAGGGCGTCCCCGGCAACCTGATCGTGTCGGCCACCAAGGCCTTCCCGTTCATACCGCTCAGCCAGCAGCTGCACTGGCTCGGCTCCACGCCCGGCGACGCCTCGAGCCCGATCGTCAAGGCCTACGAGCTGACCGCCAAGTTCCTGGTCGGGCAGGGCCGTCTCACCTCGGCTCCGTCCGCTGCGACCCTGGCCACCCACGTCGACTCGACGTTCGTCAAGAAGGCGCTGGCCGGTGGCTGCTCAGGCTGAGCCGGTGAGCGCGCTCACCGAGCCCGGGGGTGCGGCCACGGACAACGCCGCATCCGCGGGTCTCCGGGACGCGGGCCGCGCCGCGAACGTCGTGCTCAGCGGGGTGGGCAAGACGTTCAGGCGCGCCGGAAGGCGCACGGTCGCGCTCGCCGGGGTCGACCTGGAGGTCCGCGCGGGCGAGCTGGTCTGCCTGCTCGGTCCGTCGGGCTGTGGCAAGAGCACACTCCTGCGGATCGTGGCCGGAGCCCTGGACCATGACCAGGGATCGGTGACCGTGGGGGGCAAGCCCGTGACCGGGCCTGCCCCCGACCGGGGCATCCTGTTCCAGAGCCCCATGCTGTTCCCGTGGCTCACCACCAGGAAGAACGTTCTCTTCGGGCCCAAGGCGCAGCGCTCAGGCGGACTCCACGAGCGGGACGATCCCGAGCTGGAGTCCGAGGCCGACGCGATCCTGGCCACCGTCGGTCTTGATCAGTTCGGCGACGCCTTCCCGCATGAGCTGTCCGGAGGGATGCAGCACCGGGCCGCGTTCGCCCGCGCGATGGTGACGCGCCCGTCGCTGCTGCTGATGGACGAGCCGTTCGGCGCGCTCGATGCCTTCACCCGGCTGCGCATGCACGAGTTCCTGCTGTCCATGTGGGAGCGGTACCGGATCACCATCATCTTCGTGACCCATGACCTTGAGGAGGCGGTCCTGCTGGGGGACCGGGTGGCGGTCATGGGTGGCAGGCCGCCGGGCATCCGGCAGATCATCGACGTGCCGCTGAGCCAGGCCCCGGCATGCGCTGGACGTCGATACCGAGCAGTTCCTGGCCGTGAAGCGCAGCATCCGCGCGGCCCTGACCACCGACCGAGGAGTGTGAACGATGTCGGGCTGGTACGCACCGCGCGGAGGTCTCGCGGTCATCGAGGACAGCCTTCCGCCGGGGCCGGGCCCGGGCGGTCGCGACGATCTGGACGACCGGGCCGAGCTCATCGCCCAGCGCCGGGCCCGCCGCCGCGCCCGGACCCGCCGGGTCGCGACCGGCGCGGCCGGGATCGGCGCGCTGCTGCTGCTGTGGCAGGCGGCCGCGGTGCTCCTGGCCGATCAGGTGGCCCTGCCCTCGGTCACCCAGACCGTGGCGCAGTTCGCGCACTACCTGAACCGGCCCTACCCGGCGCAGGGCAAGCCGCTCTGGTTCGACCTGTACATCAGCCTGAGGCGGATCCTGGTCGGCTTCGTCATCGGCGTGGCCGCTGGGGTCGCGCTCGGATCGGCGATGTCCGCCAGCCGGGTGGTGCGGCACCTCATCGACCCGGTGATCGAGATCCTCCGGCCGCTGCCGCCGCTCGCGTTCATCCCGTTGTTCATCGTCTGGCTGGGCATCGGCGAGACGCCGAAGGAAGTCCTGATCATCGTCGGCGTGGTACCGCTCATGGCCGTGATGACCGTGGCCGCACTCGATGAGGTGCCGGACGACCTGCGCCTGTGCGCCCGGACGCTCGGCGCGTCCCGGGCCTACACGCTGCTGCACGTCCAGATCCGGGCCGCCCTGCCGTTCATCCTCACCGGCATGCGCCTGGCCATGGCCGGCGCCTGGAGCAGCATCGTCGCGGTCGAGATGATCGCCGCCACCAGCGGGCTGGGATTCATGATCATGCAGGCCGGCGACTATCTGGACACCGCGCTGGCCTTCGCCGGGATCATCACGATCGCGATCATTGCCCTGATCATCAACGCCGGCCTGCGCGGGCTGCTGCTGCTGGCCGACCCGAGCCGCCGGGGCTGACGCCGGCGGGTGCCGCGGCCCGGGGAGCTATCCGCGGATCGGCTCCCCGGTGATGGCCGAGAGCACCCGGTCCACGGCCTCGCCGGAGGGGGTGTCCGGATCCTCCCGCGGCGAGCGGCGGAAGATCTCGGCCGCCGCCTGGTGGAACCCGTCGGGCAGGCCGGACGCGGCCATGCTGGCGGCGATTTCCTCCATCTCGGCCACCCAGCGCCAGCCCTTCGCGGTCGCGGACGTGGCGGCGCGGTCGGACCACGTGGCGAGCGCAGGCTGGGACAGGTCCCACTCAGCGAGCAGCGTCTCCTCCACGCCCCCGGACCTGGCCAGCGCCAGCGCCGTGAGCAGCAGCGCCGCCGTGCCCTTGGTCCACGCCGCGTAGGCCATCTTGACCGTCGACGCGGACCAGGTGCCCCCGGTAACGACCCGCGCGTCCAGGATGGTGCCGTCGAACAGCGCGCGCACGGCGTCGGCTTCCTGGCCGGACAGGTACAGGCGGGTCTGGCCCGCCTTGGAGGGGGAAAGTGAAGGGGGAACGGGGAGGTGGGTGGGGGGTGGGGGCTGGCCGATGATCCCGCCGTCGACATAGGTGGCCCCGCCCTCCTCCACCATCAGCGCCACCTCGCGGGCGGTCGCCGGGGAGATCGCGTTGGCGTCGACGAACAGGCCGCCGAAGCCCTGCACGGCCCAGGCCACGTCCAGAGCCGCGTGCGGCGGGCAGATCGAGAGGATGACGTCCGCGCGCTCGGCGATCTCCGCGGCCGTGCCCGCGTCGGTGAGCCCCGCGGCCCTGGCCCGGGCCGCGGTTTCCGGCCCGCGGCCCTCGGAAGCCCACAGCACCTCGGCGGCGACGCCGGTCAGGCAGCGCCCGACCGCGGCGCCCATTTCGCCGGGATGCAGCACTCCGATTACGCTCTGGCTCGGCATGTCCATGCCTGAGTTTGTCACGCGGCCGGTGCGCCGACCCGGCCGCGTGACGGCTACCGCCTAGCTACCAGACCGGATAGGTAAGGAGCGGCCCGCTGCGCGGTGAAGGCCCGGGGAGCGGTGTGAACCCGCGCCTGGTCACGACCCCGATCTGAAGGCGGCGCTGGCCCGCCCGTAGATTCCCTGCGTTGGCGCTAGACGATCAGCGTGCCGCCCGAGGCGCTCGTCCACAGGACGTCCTCAGTCTGCAGGGTGATGCCGCCTTGATATCGCCGTGCGTCGAGGACGCGGACAACCTGCCCGGTACTCGCCGAGAACTCCGTGTAGCCCAGTTCCGTGGGCTGGCTGCGCCGCCAGGGCGACGTCGTGGCGCAGGCGATCTTGGTACCGTCCGGCGTGATGATCGTATTGAAGCCGTTCAGGATGGTGCGCCCGCGCGCGGAATCTACCGCCTGGCCGGCGAATTCCACTGGCAGCGTGCTCGATTGCAGTCCGGCGCCTGGCGCGGCGGTGTCGAACACGCCGACGTAGATGTTACGTCCCCGCCACAGTTGAAAGGCCAGGGTCCGCCCGCCGTCCGCCCAGGACAGCACCGCCCGCCGCCAGTCGTCGTTGGTGGTATAGCCGCCGCCCGCCCAGGTCCACTCCCGCTGCGAACCGGTGGCCACGGTGAAGACCTGAATCCTGGAGGGACTCCGGCTGCTGCCGCTGCCGGTCACCACGGCGAGCCTGCGGCCATCCGGCGAAAGCGCCATGCTGTCCAGGCCCACCGCGGCGGGCTCGTCAGGGATCGGCAGTGCGCTCAGCTGTGCCCTGCCAGCCGGGCCGATACGGAGCAGGAAGAACTTCACCGGTGTGCCCTGCTGGCTGACTCCGCCGTCGACCTTGCGTGTCACCAGCTTCTGGGCGGCGAGGACGAAGGTGTGACCGCTGCCGGCGCCGGTCACCGACGTGAACGTGTCGTCTGGCGCGGGCGGGATGACCGTGGCGACCACGGCGCCGGTAGCCGTCGCGCGGACCACGGCACGCTGCCGCTGCAGGAGAACGAGCGGGTTTCGGCCGGCGAGGACGACGTAATATGGCGGGAGGCCGGCGAGGACAGACGCGTGGTTGCTGCTAGCGGCCGGTCGGCGTGCGTGCGTGCCACCGGTCACCACCAGCGACACAGCGACCACCGCGATGACCGCAGCCGCTGCGGCCAGTGGCGCGCTGGTCCGATACCAGCGCGCCGGGCGGTGCGGCCTGGTGAGGCCGATCCGGCTGCGGGGCAGGCGCAGCGGCGGGGCGCTCTCCGGCGCCACGGTGTCTGCAGCGGCCCGGGTCGCCGCGCGGAGGCGGTCTTCGACGGATGTCATCTTTCCTCCCCGAGGAGCCGGCCCAGGGCGCCGAGCGCGCGGGACGTGGTGGATTTGACGGTGCCGGGGCTGATGTCCATCGCCGCGGCGATCTCGGCCTCGGACATGTCGAGGTAGAACCTGAGCACCAGGGCCTCACGCTGCCTGCGCGGCAGCCGCCGCAGCGCGGCCAGCACCTCGCGGTGCTCCTCGCCGATCAGCGCCGCGTACTCGGCGGACGCGGCGTCCACGGCGGCCGTGCCTGACTTCGCCCGCCGCTCGTTCCTGACCCGGCGGCGCAGTTCGGTGCGGCACCCGTTCAGGATCGATGAGCGAACGTAAGCCAGGGCCTTGTCCCGGTCGGACAGGTGCTCCCAGCGGCGGTACAGCGCGCAGAACGCTTCCTGGACCACGTCCTCGGCGGCCGTGCGCTCGCCGAGCATGACCACGGCGAGCCGGATCAGGCCTACCGCGTGGACCTGATAGAGCGCGGTGACCGCAGCCTCGGCGCTGGCCGTCCCGGGCGGTGACGACACGGCCCCAGCGTGACCCGGGCCCGGGCTGGCTTCGCCCGGCCGGTCCTGATGTCGGGAAATCAGCAAGCCAGAGCCATCCACTAGGTCGCGTGCGTTGGCTTTCACGTATAAGAGACGCCGCGATCGCTGCCTAGTTGCTTTTGCCCACGTTGCTGCCGGGCCGGAGTTTCCGTGCCGCCGCGCCGGGCAGACCAAAGCCGCGATCATCCGGCCAATCGGCTCTCGTGCTGGCGACCGCGTCGCCGATGGCCGGCGCGGCTCGGTAGAGTCCAAACTGAGGGGCCGAACAGGCCGCAGAACATCTTGCCGACCAGCGTGCACGGCGACCGGCCGCGCCTGAGCTGGCGGCACCACAAGGAGTGCGCTGGATGCCGAAGTTCGTCTATGACTTCACCGAAGGAAACAAGGATCTGAAAGACCTGCTGGGCGGCAAAGGCGCCAACCTGGCCGAGATGACCAACCTGGGCCTGCCGGTCCCGCCGGGCTTCATCATCAGCACCGATGCCTGCCGTTACTACCTCGCCGAGGGCCGGGTACCCGACGGCCTCGCCGCCGAGGTCGGTGAGCACCTCACCCAGCTGGAGCGCAAGATCGGCAGGAAGCTCGGCGATCACGCCGACCCGCTGCTGGTCAGCGTCCGGTCCGGGGCGAAGTTCTCGATGCCGGGGATGATGGAGACCGTGCTGAACATCGGCCTGTCCGATGAGTCGGTGCACGGGCTGGCCAAGCAGGCGGACAGCGAGCGGTTCGCCTGGGACTCCTACCGGCGGCTGATACAGATGTTCGGCAAGACCGTGCTGGACATCGACGGTGAGGAGTTCGAGCACGCGATCGACGCCGCCAAGCAGGCTAAGGGCACCAAGAACGACCTGGACCTGGACGCGTCAGACCTGCGCGGCCTGGTGGAGACGTTCAAGGGGATCGTCCGGGACAAGACCGGCCGCGATTTCCCGCAGGAGCCGCGTGAGCAGATGGATCTGGCGGTCAATGCCGTCTTCGATTCCTGGAACGCCGACCGGGCCATCCTGTACCGCCGCCAGGAGCGGATCCCGGCCGACCTCGGCACCGCGGTCAACATCGTGGCCATGGTGTTCGGCAACCTGGGCATGGACTCCGGCACCGGCGTGGCCTTCACCCGCGACCCGGGCAGCGGCCAGCAGGGCGTGTACGGCGACTACCTGCAGAACGCCCAGGGCGAGGACGTGGTCGCCGGCATCCGCAACACCGTGCCGCTGCAGGACCTCGAGCGGATCGACCCCAAGTCGTACGCCGAGCTGATGCAGATCATGCAGACCCTGGAGAGCCACTACAAGGACCTGTGCGACATCGAGTTCACGATCGAGCGCGGCAAGCTGTGGATGCTGCAGACCCGGGTCGGCAAGCGCACCGCCGCGGCCGCGTTCCGGATCGCGATCCAGCTCGTCGACCAGGGCCTGATCGACATGGACGAGGCGCTGGACCGGGTCACCGGCGACCAGCTGGCGCACCTGATGTTCCCCCGCTTCGACACCAGTGGCGAGGTCAAGAAGATCACCAAGGCGGTCAGTGCCTCGCCGGGGGCCGCGGTCGGCAAGGCCGTGTTCGACTCCGCGCGCGCCGTGGAGCAGGCCGGCCAGGGCGAGGAGGTCATCCTGGTCCGCCGGGAGACCAACCCCGACGACCTGCACGGCATGATCGCCGCCCAGGGCATCCTGACCAGCCGCGGCGGCAAGACCAGCCACGCGGCCGTGGTCGCCCGCGGCATGGGCAAGACCTGTGTCTGCGGCGCGGACGAGCTCGAGGTCGACGTCGCCAGCCGGAAGTTCACCGCGCCCGGCGGGGTCACGGTCAGCGAGGGCGACGTGATCTCCATCGACGGCACGACCGGGGTCGTGTACCTCGGCGAGGTGCCGGTCATGCCCTCACCGGTGGTGGAGTTCTTCGAGGGAAGCCTGGACCCGGAGTCCGACGAGCTGGTCAGCGCGGTCAACCGGATCATGCAGCACGCCGACGCCACCCGCCGCCTCGGTGTCTACGCCAACGCTGACACCGGGGACGACTGCGCCCGGGCCCGCCGGTTCGGGGCGCGCGGGGTCGGCCTGGTGCGGACCGAGCACATGTTCCTCGGCGAGCGCCGCCAGCTGGTCGAGCGGCTGATCCTGGCCGGAGACGACCAGGAGCGGCAGTCCGCGCTGGACGCGCTCCAGCCGCTGCAGCGCGGCGACTTCATCGAGATCCTCAAGGCCATGGACGGGCTGCCGGTCGTGATCCGGCTGATCGACCCGCCGCTGCACGAGTTCCTGCCCGACCTCACCGACCTGTCGGTCAAGGTCGCCCTGGCCGAGAAGGCGGGCGGGGCCAGCGAGAAGGACCGCAAGCTGCTCGACGCGGTGCGCCGCCTGCACGAGCAGAACCCCATGCTCGGCCTGCGCGGTGTCCGGCTCGGCCTGGTCATCCCCGGCCTGTTCAACATGCAGGTGCGGGCGATCGCCGAAGCGGCGGCCGAGCTCACGAAGGCCGGCGCCGACCCGCGGCCGGAGATCATGATCCCGCTCACCGCGTCCGTGCAGGAGATGGAGATCGCCCGCGAGGACGCGGAGAAGGTGGTCAAGGAGGTGGCCGGGGAGACCGGCACCAGCGTGCGCACGCTGATCGGAACCATGATCGAGGTCCCGCGGGCGGCGATGATCGCCGGTGAGATCGCGGAGAGCGCCGAGTTCTTCTCGTTCGGCACCAACGACCTGACCCAGATGGCCTGGGGCTTCTCCCGCGACGACGTGGAGGGCGCGTTCTTCAGCCGCTACATCGAGCTCGGCATCTTCGGCGTCTCGCCGTTCGAGACCATCGACACCGAAGGGGTCGGCCGGATGATCCGCATCGCGGTGCAGGAGGGCCGGGCCGCCCGGCCCGAGCTGGAGCTCGGCGTCTGCGGTGAGCACGGCGGCGACCCCGACTCGGTGCACTTCTTCCACGAGGTCGGCCTCGACTACGTGTCCTGCTCGCCGTTCCGGGTCCCGGTGGCCCGCCTGGAGGCGGGCCGTGCCGCGGCGGCGGAAGCCACGGCGGGCAGCGACAGCAGGTGACCACCGGCGGCTACGACACCCACGCGACGGCGCGGTGGGTGGCCGAGCCGCCCAAGCGCCCTGGGCGCGGTCCTTTCGAGCGGGACCGCGCCCGGGTGCTGCACAGCGCCGCGCTGCGCCGGCTGGCAGCCAAGACGCAGGTCGTCGAGGTAGGGTCGGGCGACTTCCCGCGGACCAGGCTCACGCACTCGCTGGAGTGCGCGCAGATCGGGCGCGAGCTCGGGGCGGTGCTCGGATGTGATCCCGACCTGGTCGACGCCGCCTGCCTGGCCCATGACCTGGGGCATCCGCCGTTCGGCCACAACGGCGAGTCGGCCCTGGCCGACCTGGCCGCGGGCTGCGGCGGCTTCGAGGGGAACGCGCAGAGCCTGCGGCTGCTGACCCGGCTGGAGGCCAAGGTGCCGGGGGCCGGCCTGAACCTGACCCGGGCCACCCTCGACGGCACGGTGAAGTACCCCTGGCCCGCCCCGGACGGCGACCTGTCCGCCCCGCCGAAGTACGGCGTGTACGCCGACGACACCGAGGTGTTCGCCTGGATCAGGGACGGCGCGCCGCCCGGCCGGCTGTGCCTGGAGGCCCAGGTCATGGACTGGGCCGACGACATCGCCTACTCCGTGCACGATCTGGAGGACGGGCTGTACGGTGGCCTGATCACGCTGGGCGCGCTCCGCGATCCGGCCGAGCGCAAGGCCGTGGCCGGCCTCACCGCGGCCACCTACTGCGCCCCGGGCTCGGTGACCGTCGACGAGCTCGGCGAGATCTTCGCCGCCCTGCTCGAGCTGCCGTGCTGGCCCGCGGACTTCGACGGCGGCCTGGGCTCCCTGGCCGCGCTGAAGAACCTGACCAGCGAGCTGATCGGCCGGTTCTGCCGGTCCGCGCAGGACGCGACGCTGGCGGCCGCGCCCGCGGGCAGCCAGGGCACGCTGACCCGGTACGCGGCCGACCTCGTCGTGCCCCGGCGGCAGCGCCTGGAGTGCGCGCTGCTGAAGGGCGTCACCGCGCAGTACGTGATGGGCCGCGCCGGCGCCGCGGCGTCCCAGGCCCGGGAGCGGGAGCTGATCGCCGAGCTGGCCGCCGCCGTGCAGGCCGGTGCGCCGGGCACGCTCGATCCGGCGCTCAGGCCCGGGTACGAGGCGGCCGCGTCGGACGCGGCCCGGCTGCGCCTCGTCGTGGATCAGGTCGCCTCGCTGACCGACACCTCGGCGATCGCCTGGCACCGGCGGCTGTGCGGCTCGGGTTAGCCCGGCGGTGTTAGTCCAGCGGGCGCCCGGGCAGGCATAGCATGATCCGTAACTTAGAGAGGAGCGCCCGGTGCCTGGTCAACCTGCCTACGTCATCGTCGGAGCGAGCCTGGCCGGCGCCAAGGCCGCGGAGACCCTGCGCGAGGAAGGCTTCGACGGCGCGGTCGTCATGATCGGCGAGGAGCACGACCGCCCGTACGAGCGGCCGCCGCTGTCCAAGGGCTACCTGCTCGGCAACGACGAGCGGGAGTCGATCTTCGTGCATCCCGCGGGCTGGTACGCCGAGAACGACGTCGACCTGCGCCTCGGCGCCTTGGCCACGTCGATCGACCGGTCCGGCCGGACCGTCACGCTGGCGAACGGCGAGTCCGTGCCCTACGACAAGCTGCTGATCACCACCGGCGCCTCCCCGCGGCACCTGAACATTCCCGGTGCCGACCTGGACGGCGTGCTCTACCTGCGGTCGGTGGAGAACTCCGAGCAGCTGGCGGCCGCGCTGCGCGGCGGCGGCTCGGTCGTGATCGCCGGGGCCGGCTGGATCGGCCTGGAGACCGCGGCCGCGGCACGCCACTACGGCTGCGAGGTCACGGTCGTGGAGCCGGAGCGCGGGGCGCTGCTGCGCTCGATCGGCCCCGAGCTCGGCGAGGTCTACGCCGACCTGCACCGCAGCCACGGTGTGACGTTCCGGTTCGGCGAGGGGCTCAGCGAGATCACCGGCTCAGGAAAGGCAGCCGCCGCGGTCACCTCCGACGGCACCGAGCTGCCCGCGGATCTCGTGGTCATCGGGATCGGCGCCGTGCCGAACGTGGCCCTCGCGGCCGAGGCCGGCCTCCAGGTGGACAACGGCATCCTGACCGATGAGGCGCTGCGCACCTCCGACCCCGACATCTTCGCGGCCGGCGACGTCGCGAACAGCTTCAACCCGCTGTTCGGCCACAGGATCCGGGTCGAGCACTGGGGCAACGCGCTGACCGGCGGCCCGGCGGCGGCCCGGTCGATGCTGGGCCAGCAGGTCTCGTTCGACCTGGTGCCCTACTTCTACAGCGACCAGTACGACCTCGGCATGGAAGCCGCCGGGCTGCCCGAGCCCGGCAGCTACGACGAGATCGTTTACCGGGGCGACAAAGAGTCGCTGGAGTTCATCGCGTTCTGGCTGTCGGACCGGGCCGTGGTCGCCGGGATGAACGTCAACGTCTGGGACGTGAATGACGATATCCAGGCCCTGATCCGCGCGGGCGAGCCCGTCGACCGCGAGCGCCTGGCCGACCCGGACATCCCCCTAACCGAAGTCTGACCCGCACATCCCACCAGCCCCGCTCTCGGGCGGCAGCGCGCTCATCGATGTGGCTCTGGTGCACACCGGTGTGCACCAAACTCACATCGATCATGGCTGTGGTCGCCGCGGACGTCCGGGCTACGGCGCGGGCGGGCCGAGGATCGCGGCCAGCACCTCGGCGGTGTCGGCCAGGTCGGGCAGCACCGCGTGTGCCCCGGACGCGGCCAGCTCGCCGAGCGTGAAGTCGCCGGTCGCGACGCCGACCGCCCGGGCGCCCGTGGCCAGCGCCGCGCCGACGTCGAGCGGCGTGTCACCGACCAGCACGGTGGCCGCGCCGTCGAAGTCATGCCCGTAGGCCCGGGCGGCGTTGCGCCGCGCGATGGGCACGAGCTGGGCCCGGTCCACGTGCGCGCTGCCGTAGGCGCCCGCGTCGAGGTCGAGGTGGCTGGTCAGGCCCAGCGGGCCGAGCTTCACCTCGGCCAGCGGGCGGATGTTCCCGGTCAGCAGCGACTGGACCACGTCCAGGCCCGGCTCCCGGCCGTCGCGGGCCGGGACGCCTGCGGGCGCCCGCCCGTCGCGGAACTCCGCGAGCGCGGCGATGGCCCGGGCCGCGCCGGGCAGCGCCCGGCCCCGCTGCCGGACCACGTCGGTCAGGTCAGCAGCGCGCGCGCCCATCAGCGTGTGGAACGCGTCCACCCGCTGCTGCGGCTCGGGCACCCCGGCCAGCGTCAGTACCTCGAGCGCGATGGCCCGGTCGGTCCGCCCCGACATCGGCGACGGCTGCGGGGCCTGGTCGCCGAACATCTCCAGGAACACGGTCTGGTACAGCATCCGGCCGACCCCGCCGGCGTCGACGAGCGTGTAGTCGATATCCCACAGGACCAGCAGCCGACGCACCCGGTGACCGTATCAGCAGGCCCGGCGCGGGCCAGATCCAGGTTTCGGTGCCACGCGCGGTTTGAACGGCTTCACCGCGCCGGCCGCGGGACTAGACTCGCCGCGACAACAGGTGATACGGCGGGCAAAAGGCGGTGGGCGGACGTGGCAGGCCGGATCCGCGACGAGGACATCGCGCTGGTCCGTGAGCGGTCCGCGATCGACGAGGTGGTGGGGGATTATCTCCAGCTTCGCAACGCGGGCGGCGGCTCGCTCAAGGGGCTGTGCCCGTTCCACGACGAGAAGACGCCGTCCTTCAACGTCACCCCGACGCGTGGCCTGTGGTACTGCTTCTCCTGCTCCGAGGGCGGCGACGTCATCAGGTTCGTGCAGCGGATCGACAGCCTCACCTTCGCCGAGGCGGTGGAGCGGCTGGCGGGCCGGGCCGGCATCGAGCTGCGCTACGAGCAGGGCGGGCGCGTCCCTGGCCAGGAGCAGAGCCAGCGGCGCAGGCTGATCGAGGCGCACCGCGCGGCCGCAGAATTTTTTGCTGAACGCATCCGCAGCGCCGACGCCGCCGCGGCCCGCGGATTCCTGTCCTCGCGCGGCTTCGCCGAGGCCGACGCGGCGCGGTTCGGCGTCGGGTACGCCCCGGCCGAGTGGGAAGCGCTGGTCCGCCACCTGCGCGGCCGCGGGTTCACCGACGCCGAGCTGCTGGCCGGCGGCCTGGCCAGCCAGGGCCGGCACGGTCCCGTGGACCGGTTCCGCAACCGGCTGATCTGGCCCATCAGGGACCTGACCGGGGACGTGATCGCGTTTGGCGCCCGCAAGCTCGCCGAGGACGAGGACGGCCCCAAGTACCTGAACACGCCCGAGACCCCGCTGTTCAAGAAGAGCTCGGTGCTCTACGGGGCGGACCTGGCCAAGCGCGACATCGCCCAGCGGCGCCAGGCGGTCATCGTCGAGGGCTACACCGACGTGATGGCCTGCCACCTGTCGGGCATCACGACCGCGGTGGCCACCAGCGGAACCTCCTTCGGCGAGGGTCACATCAAGATCCTGCGCCGGCTGCTGATAGACGCTGACTGGGATCGCGGAGAGGTCATCTTCACCTTCGACGGCGATGCCGCCGGGCGCCGCGCAGCACTGCGCGCGTTTGAGATGGAGGAGCGGTTCGTCTCGCAGACGTTTGTTGCGGTCCAGCCGGATGGTCTCGACCCGTGCGACCTGCGGCTGAAGCGAGGCGATAGCGCGGTACGTGAGCTGATCGCCGCGCGAGTGCCGCTCTACGAGTTCGCCATCCGAAGCACGGTAGATGAGTACAAGATCGATCGGTACGACACGAACACCGCACAAGGCCTTCTCCCCGCGCTTGACGCGGCAGCGGCGTTGATCGCCCGCATCAAGGATGAGGGTCGGCGCAAGGTGTACGCGGGGCTGGTCGACCGCTGGCTAGGCCTGATGGATCAGGATCTGATCCTGGCCCGGATCGCCGAGCACCTGCCGAGAGACCAGCGAAACAGGGCCGGGCGCCGGGCCGGCGGCGCCTCTGGGGCCGGCCGGGGCGAGCCTCCGCGTCCCCGCCAGCTTGGGAACGGCCAGCAGCCCGATCGAGGGCAGCAGGGCGGTTCAGTCGGCTACGACGTCAACGATCCGGTGGTCAACCTGGAGCGCCAGGCCCTCAAGCTGGCCATACAGCGACCGGCGCTGTGCGGTCCCGCCTTTGATTCGCTGACGGCGGACGTGTTCAGCGTTCCGGTGCATGTCTCGGTTCGGGAGCTGATCGCCAGCTGCGGCGGCGTCGCCCGAGCCGGGTCAGCGCGGGAGTGGGTCGCGCAGCTCCGGGATGCCGCGCCGAACGACAGGGCGCGTGAGTTCGTCACCCGGCTGGCGGTGGAACCGATCGAGGTGCCCAGGACCGATGGGGAGCCGGACGCCCGCTACGCCGACGCGGTGCTGGCCCGAGTTGAAGAGTTCTCGGTGCGCAGGGAGATCGCCGTGGTCAAGTCGCGGCTGCAGCGCCTGAGCCCGGTGGAGGAGACCGCCGGGTACAACCGGATGTTCGGGGACCTTGTCTCCCTGGAACAGCGCCGCAAGGTGCTCTCCGACCGGGCTGCCGGCCGCTGTAACCGTACACACACGGTGAGATCGCTCCCAAACTAGCGTTGAGGTGACAATATTAAATCCGCTCAACGCCTGTATCCTGACGCACACTTATCTCCATGAGTCTTACGGCTGCTCCCCCCGTAGACCAGGTAACCGATCTCGTCGCCCGGGCCAGGGAACGTGGGACCGTCGCGATGGCCGACCTCACCGCCGCGTTTGATCGCTGCGATCTCCCCGCTGACGCCGTGGACGGCGTGCTCCGGCTGCTCGCGGACGAGGGTGTCGAGATTGTCGAGGCCCCCCCGGATGATCAAGACGATCTGCGGCGTGACGCCCAGAACGACGGCGCCAGAAGAGCGGCGACCGGGGATCTGGTCCGGATCTACCTGCGTGAGATCGGCCGGGTGCCGCTGCTCACCGCCCAGGACGAAGTGGACCTGGCCAAGTCGATCGAGGCCGGGCTGTTCGCGGAGGAAAAGCTGCACAGCAACTCCCCGCCGCTGCGGTGCGCCGGGGCCGAGGTGGCCGAGCTGGCCATGCTCGCGGCCGACGGGATGCGGGCCAAACAGCGTCTGATCGAGGCCAACCTGCGGCTCGTGGTGTCGATCGCCAAGCGGTACATCGGCCGCGGCCTGGTCTTCCTCGACCTGATCCAGGAGGGGAACCTCGGCCTGATCCGGGCGGTGGAGAAGTTCGACTACACCAAGGGCTACAAGTTCTCCACGTACGCCACCTGGTGGATCAGGCAGGCCATCACCCGTGCCATCGCCGACCAGGCCCGGACGATCAGGATCCCGGTGCACATGGTCGAGACGATCAACAAGATGGCGCGCATCCAGCGCCAGCTGCACCAGGACCTGGGACGCGAGGCCACCCCGGACGAGATCGCCGCGGAGATGGGCCTGACCCCGGAACGGGTGGCCGAGATCCAGCGCATCGCCCAGGAGCCGGTGTCGCTGCAGTCGCCGATCGGCGAGGAGGACTCCGACCTCGGGGATTTCATCGAGGACGCCGACGCCGTTGTGCCCATGGAGGCGGCCGCGTTCATCATGCTGCAGGATCAGCTGGAGCAGGTTCTGGACAACCTGAGCATCCGCGAACAGCGCATCATCCAGCTGCGGTTCGGCCTGACGGACGGCCACCCGCGGACGCTGGAGGAGGTCGGCAGGGAGTTCGGCGTGACCCGCGAGCGGATCAGGCAGATCGAGTCGAAGACGCTGGCCAAGCTGCGGCACCCGAGCCGGGCGCAGATGCTGCGCGAATACCTGGCCTGACGCTCCGGCTCGTGCTGGCCGCGCTCAGCGGCGGCTCAGTGGGGGTGGCCCGTTGTCCCTAGGCCGTGGCCCGGTGTCCCTAGGCTGAGGTACCCGGCCGCCTGCTAGTTGGTACGAAACGGGTGGCCGTCGGCTGCCTTCGCGGTGCCCGGGTGGCCGCTGCCGTTGCTGGCGGAGCCGTCCGGCGTCCCGTTCTTCTTGAGCCCCGGCACGTAGCCGCCGACCTTGTCCCTGGCCGTCCCGGCCAGCTTCGGGACCCGGCTCTGCACCTGATCCGTGACCTTCTGCTTGGCGGCCTTCGCGAGCCCGGCGGCCTGGGCCTGCACCGCGCCCGCTGCCTGCTGCGCGGCCGGACTGTCGGTCACCCGGCGGCTGAGCCGTTTGATCTGCTCATAGCGCTCGCGGCCCGCCCGCGCGCCGAGCACGAAGCCGACGGCCAGGCCGCTGAGGAAGGTGATTCGATACTTGTGCATCGTGACCTCTCCGAACCAAGTCATCCCGCGCGCCTGCGGCACGGTGGGCCAGCGGTCCCGCGCTAGGCTGACTTCCCGGGTCATGCCCAACAGAAACGCG
Organism: uncultured Actinomycetota bacterium; assembly: GCA_963739645.1. Taxonomy (GTDB): domain Bacteria; phylum Actinomycetota; class Actinomycetes; order Streptosporangiales; family Streptosporangiaceae; genus JASHPR01. Next base: position 15,030 of record CAVUBM010000011.1, on the reverse strand, counting down.
GTTATGCGCTGCGGCGGCGTCATGATCGGTGTGACCGGACCGCGTATCCCTGCTCGTACGCTACCCTTATGCGCGCGGCGCTGATGCGGCCGGGCACCGGCCCTCCCGCGCTGCGACGCACGGTCCCGCGTAGCTCAATCGGCAGAGCGTCCGGCTGTTAACCGGCAGGTTATAGGTTCGAGTCCTATCGCGGGAGCTAGCGGGTCTGCCCGTTCACCGTCTCCGGCGCCGGGCTCACGCCACGCCGCCTCCCAGCCCTCTCGCCCATATGGGCATAAACGCGCCTAAGGATGGTCTTAGTGGTGCACGATCGTGCTGATGAGCGCGATCGCGGCGATGAGGAGCAGACCTGAGATAAGACCGCTGCGCCAGCGTGTCTTGCGGTAGCCCGATATCCGGTTGCGGTTGATCTTGATGTCACTGTTCGACGCGAAGAGGCGGTTGGCGTGCCAGCCCAGAAAGCCGCCCACGATGACGACGATCAGCACGACTACTAAAACAGCTGAGCCCACGTTCACTGACCTCCCCTGGCCACCCAGCGTCCTGATCATGTCGCAGTGCGTGCGCAGGTCGCCAGCAGAAACGCCGGTCAGCCTACTGATGTGGCGGGCGGCTGGCATCCAATTTAGCCGCCTGAGGGGCACGCTAATCGGGCGCGGGGCCGGCTGGCAGGATGAGGACGACCGCTACGTAGCTGGCAACCCGGAGGAGTGAGCGCGTGAATGAGGCGCTGATTGCAGAGACCATCAGCATCACCGGACAGCAGGGCGACGAGATCGAGGCGTATCTCGCCCGACCGCTCGGACAGGACTCGTTCGGCGGCGTGGTGGTCATCCATCACATGCCCGGCTACGACAGCGGGACCAAGGAGATCACCAGGAAGTTCGCTGCTCACGGCTATGCCGCGCTGATGCCGAACCTCTATCATCGCGACGCGCCAGGAGCCAGCCCCGACGATGCCGCCGCGACGGCCCGGGCCAAGGGCGGCGTGCCGGACGAGCGGCTGATCGGTGACGTGGGCGGCGCCGCGGACTACCTGCGCGCGCTGGAGGGCAGCAACGGCAAGGTCGGTGTCATCGGGTACTGCTCGGGCGGGCGGCAGTCGTTCCTGGCCGCGGCCAGCCTGCCGCTGGACGCAGCGGTGGACTGTTACGGCGCGTTCGTGGTCGGGACCCCGCCGGAGGGCATGCCGCTGAAGGTCGGCCCCATCGCGCACCTGGCCCCGAACCTGTCCTGCCCGCTGCTCGGCCTGTTTGGCGCGGATGACCAGTACCCGTCACCTGACCAGGTCGACGAGCTCGACAAGATCCTCACCGAGGCCGGCCAGCCGCACGAGTTCCACAGCTACGACGGCGCCGGACATGCGTTCTTCTCCGTGGACAGGCCCGCCTACCGGGTCGAGGCAGCCAACGATGGCTGGCAGAAGATCTGGGACTTCTTCGGCCGTTACCTGGCCGGTTGAGGAGGCTGATATGTGCACCTACCTGACCGAGAAGATCGAGGTGGCCGGCAGCGGGAAGGGCACGGCCGCCTGGTTCTCGCTCACCGACGCGACCGTGTACCTCGATCACCCGCAGCACGCGCCGGCCGAGCACACGCTGAACATCGACTTCCTCAACCCGGCCCAGGGACCGTCCGCGCGGGTGGCGGTGGAACTGACCGCGGAGTCGGCGCGGGCCCTGGTCCGGGCGATCGAGGCGACTCTCGAGTCCGCGCCGCCTGGCCTGGTCTGAGCCTGCGGCCGCGCCCTGGTCCCGCACCGGCCAGGGCGGGGCAGGAAAGGGGCAGCGAACGGCGGCCACCAGCCGTGTCGAAACTGTCGGTACCGCGTGCCAGGATCGGTATCTAAAGCTGGGTCGGAGGCGGTGGCAATGGGTGGCATGAAGTTCCGTGTCGGGCGCGATGCGCTGGGTGAGGCCGTGGCGTGGGTGGCGCGAGCGCTGCCGTCGCGGCCTGTGGTCCCGGTGCTGTCCGGGATGCTGCTGCAGGCTGACGACGACGGGCTGACGCTCTCGTGCTTTGACTATGAGGTCTCCGCGCGCGTGCGGATCGTCGCCGACGTCGCTGAGGCGGGGACGGCGCTGGTGCCAGGGCGCCTGCTCGCGGAGATCACCCGCAGCCTCCCGGCGCTGGACGTGGAGGTCACCTGCGATGCGGACATGGTCGGCCTCACGTGCGGCCCGGCGGAGTTCATGCTGGTCTCGCTGCCGGTGGAGGAATACCCGGTGCTGCCGGAGCCGCCCGCACCCACCGGGACGATCGACGGCGGCGTGCTGGCCGTGGCCGCGGCTCAGGTCGGGACGGCCGCGAGCCGGGACGACACCCTGCCCATGCTCACCGCGGTCTGCCTGGAGACCGACGGCGAGACCCTGACGCTCGCGGCCACCGACCGCTACCGGCTGGCGGTCAGGGAGGTGCGCTGGGAGCCGGCCGTCGCCGGGCTCAGGGCCATCGCCATGGTCCCGGCCCGGACGCTGGCCGACGTCGCGAAGACGATGTCGTCTGGGATCCCGGTGACCATCGCGTTCGGCGGCGCGACCGCGGAGGGCACCGCCGCGGAGCGGGAGCCGCGGCCGGTTGACGGCATGATCAGTTTCGAGGGCGGGAACCGGAGACTGACCGCCCGGCTGATCGGCGGCGAGTTCATCAGGTACCGGTCCAGGTTCCCGGCCGAGTTCGGCTCCCGTGCCGTGCTGCCTGCCGCCGCGTTCACCGAGGCGGTCCGGAGGGTATCGCTGGTGGCGGACCGGGCCACCCCGGTCCGGCTGGCCTTCGACGCCGGGAGCGTGGTCATCGAGGCGCAGACCGACGGGCGGGCGCGGGCGGTGGAGACGGTCGCCGCCGAGTTCGAAGGCGGCGAGCGGGTCATCTCCTTCAGCCCGCACTATCTCCTGGACGGACTCGTCGCGGCCGGGGTGTCGTCCGGCCTGGCCCGCCCGCATGGCGCGCCCCGTGAGGACGAGGAGGAGCCGCCGGCTGACCCGGGCCGGATCCGGCTCGAGTTCACCACCGCGGCCAAGCCCGCGCTGATCACCTGGGCGGGCGACGAGGGGCTGCACCCCGGGGAACCGCCGGCCACGCCCGCGTTCCGCTACCTGGTGGTCCCGCTGCGGGTCCCGGCCCGCGCGTAAGCCGCGGCGCGACCATCGCGGGCGTCCTGCTCCGGTAACAGGCCCCGCGCGAGCTGCGGCGTGGTCATCGCGGCGGGTCGGCCCGGTAACAGGCCTCACGCGTGCTAACGCCAGTCTAGAAGCGGCGGCGTCCGCAGCCGCCGCCGTAGCCCCGGCCTAGGCCGAACACGCGGCGCAGCAGCCCGCGCGCCAGGGTGAGGATGGCCAGGAAGATCGCCACCTTGCCCGGCAAGAAGAACGCCTGCATGTGCAGGCCAATGAGCAGCAGCCAGGTGCCCAGCACCGCGATGATCAGCGGGAGCATGCCCAGCCGCGGCCGGCCGCCAGGCCGGTGCTCACGACGGTCCCCGCCGGGGCCCGCGGTGCCGACCGGCAGCGGCGCGGGCCGCCGGGCGGCGTGCGGGAGATCGTGGGTGATCTGGTTCAGCTGGCTCTGCGTGGTCGCCGCGAACACGGCATCGAGCCGCTGATTGAACTCGTCCAGGGTCAGCCTGCCTTGCGCGTAGTGCTCCCGCAGGCTCGTGGCCGCTGCTTCGCGGTCGGCGTCTCCAATGCGAAGGTCGGGTCCGGTCGCCATGTGATCCTCCGCACAAAACAGTAGGGCGTCTGTTAGCAGACGATATATCTCGACGCGACCGTCGGCAAGTTGTCGCTGGCCGGGCCGCTCAGTTGATGAAGTAGCTGCTGCCACCGGTGGCCGGGTTGGTGACGACCGCCACCACCGACATGGTGCCGCCCTTGGCGAAGGCCAGCGTGAGCGTGAGCTGGGTGCCGCCGTGCAGCGGCCGGGTCCCGGTGAGCAGCAGGTGCGGGCTGTCGGGCGAGAACCGGACCGTGGCGTGCGCCGGGATAGAGATGTTGGACACGGTGCGCATCGTGACGGCACCGGGACGGACCGGCACCCGGAAGACCACCCGTCCGCCCGCGCTGGTCCGGACCGAGGTCAGGCGATCGGCGGACCCGTTGTTCCGAATCACCAGGAAGGCCTCGGTGGTGCCTCCGGAGGCAGGCACCACCACGTAGCCGTTCCCGGCCTGGATCGACGCGGCGGCGGCGGCCTTGGCCGCACAGCCGGCCAGCGCCCCGGCACCGACCGCGAGCACGGCTGCCGCCACGGCCACCCGGATAGCCCTCGGCCGCCGGGCCCGTGGGCGGCGGGCGCTCCGGGAGCTGGCGCGCCGGAACCCGGCGGGGCCGCCGCCGGCACTCCGGCGCCGGCCCGCGCCCCGGCGGGCCGTCAGGTGGCTGCATGATCGGTGTCCTCGCGTATGGTCTGGCGCTGTTATCGTCTCACGGCGGGCCCGGGCCCATCCGGTCGGCTGGCGGCGGTGCGGTGCCTTACGAGTAGTCGCGGAACGCGGGCCAGGCCCGGGCCCATGACGACCTCAGCCCGGTGGCCACGAAGACCGGCACGCCCTGCTCGTCGTCGCTGACGCCGAGCCCGTTCCAGAACGTGGCGACGTGCCGGACGCGGGCGAACTCGCGGCGCAGCAGCGCCGGGTCCACGTTCACCGCGATGGCCGAGGTGTCGGCGGCGGGCGGCGGTCCCCAGAGCCAGAAGTTGTTGGCCCCGCTGAGGACCTGAGGCAGGCCCAGGCCCGGCCCGTAGCGGTCGATCGCGCCCGCTTCGCCGTAGTTCCCGGTGAGGATCGTGGTCCGCCGCCGCTGTGGGCCAGGCAGCGCGTCGTACTCGTGCGCGACCAGCGCGACCAATTTCGGCCAGGCGATCTCCTCGCCGAGATCGTAGTTGATCTTCTGCAGCGGCACGGTGTGCAGCGCCCGGGCTGGCAGCACCGACAGCGTCAGCGGCACCGCCAGTGCTCCGCCTGCCAGCATCGCCAGTCCCTTCCGGGCCGCGGGCCGGATCCCGGAGGCCAGCCGATCGCGCACCGCCAGCCGGGCCTCCAGCAGAACTGCGCCCGCGGCGAACAGGAAGGTGTAGACGGCGCCGGGGTAATAGGGCTTGCCGCCGAGGACGAACTGCAGCGCGATCGCGATAGCGCAGGCAATCGCGACCGGACGGAAGCGGCGGGCCGCCTGGCTGCGCAGCGCCCAGAGCAGGCCGGTCACCCACAGCGGCGTCAGTACCACGCCGGTGTAGAGGACCTGCGCGGGCCAGTAGACGGCCCGGTTAGGCCCGGCCGCGGTCTGCAGCGAGCCGAACACCTCCAGCTGGGGCCAGCCATGCGCCGCCTGCCAGATGAGATCAGGCGCCGCCAGCGCCGCGGCGACCACGCAGCCGAGCAGCAGGTAGCGGCTGCGCAGCAGGCGCCGGGCATCGGTGACGAGGAAGCCGGCCGCCAGCGCCAGGGCCAGGAAGCCGATGTTCCACTTCGCCTCGCTGCCGACCCCGATGCAGCCGCCGATCGCCACCCACCAGCGCGGATCCTGGCTGGTGAGCAACCGCATGACCAACAGCAGCGTGACCGCCCAGAACAAGAAATCGGGCACGGTCGTGGTCAGCTCGTGCATCGCCCCGAGGTACTCCCCGCAGGTCGCGGTCGCGAGCGCAGCGAGAAGCTGGCCGGTCCGGCCCGCGCCGAGCAGGCGGCTCATCGCCGCGGTGAGCACGACGAGCGCGGCCAGGCCGAGCGCGGGCAGCACCCGCAGCCCGACCAGCGTGTTGCCCGTGGCCAGCGCGGAGACCCGCGCCAGCAACGGCGTGAGCGGTGGCTGGTCAACGTAGCCGAGGGCCAAGTGCTGCCCGGCCGCGAGGAAGTACAGCTCGTCCCGCACGTAGCCGTAGCGGGCGCTGACCGCCATTTCCAGGCCGAACGCAGTGGCCGCCACCACTGCGATCCCAAGCCAGGGACTGCCGGCCGGGCGGGGACCCCCGGCGGGCGTCCCGTCTTCCCCGGCGGGTGAGGTGAGGGCTGGTGATGCTGACGGGTGCTCGGCCCCGGTGGTCGTGTTCATGTGCTCATCGTCACGACGCGGCGGTGCCTGGCGCATCGGGCGCCGCGCCGATTTCCCGGCTCCGCCCCGCGCCCGAGGATGGTGCTCCGCCGCGCCTGTTCCTCCGCCCCGGGGATGAGCCGCCGGATCATCCCGGCGAGCGATTTCCCGGCGCGGGGCCAGGCCGTACCATCAGGTCGTGATGAGGCTGGCAGGCCGGGCCGCGCAGATAGCCAGGCTTCCGCACGGCCTGGTGCCGAAGGGGCTGGCGGCTCGGCTGGCCGCGCTCCCGCAGCGGCGCCAGGAGCGGATCCAGGACGCCGGCCTCGGGATCGCGCTCGCCGCGATCAACGTGGTCTCGCTGCTGCCGTACCGGGCCCAGCTGCATCCGCTGTGGCTGGCTCTCACGCTGGTCGCCGCCCAGGGCATCCCGCTCATCTGGCGCCGGTCCCGCCCGGTCGGCATGGGCCTGATCATCGGTGCCGCGCGGATCGCCTACGACAAGATCGGATTCGGTTTCGCGCCGTTTCCGCTCGGGCCTGCGATCGCGGTCTATACCGTGATCGACCGCCGTGGCCCGGTCTGGCGCTGGGTCACCCTGGTGCTGGTGGCGGTGGGCATCACGATCTCGATGTCCGCGCCCGGCCACAGCCAGCCGTACGAGGCCATTTTCCAGGCCCTGATCTTCGTCACCGCGTGGGCGGCGGGCACACTGAGCCGCACCAAGCGGGCGAACCTGCAGGCGGCGCAGAGCCGGGCCGACCGCGCCGAGGCGGAGCTCGACCGCCAGGCGTCGCGCGCCGCGGAGCAGGAGCGCACCCGGATCGCCCGCGAGCTGCACGACGTCGTGGCCCATCACGTCAGCCTGATGGCGGTGCAGTCCGAGGCGGCGGCCTCGCTGCTCCCGGACCGGCCGGCCGAGGCCCGGCGGTCGGTCGAGATCATCGGGGATACCGCGCGCCTGGCCCTGACCGAGCTGCGCAGGCTGCTGGGCGTGCTGCGCGGGCCGTCCGACCGGCTGGAGACGGCGCCGTCGGTGTCCCTGGCCGGCCTCGGCGAGGTGCTGGACCAGGTGCGCGGCGCGGGCCTGCCGGTCGACTTCCAGGTGGTGGGCACGCCATGCCCGCTGTCACCCGGTGTCGACCTGACCGCCTACCGCATCGTCCAGGAGGCGCTCACCAACACGATCCGCCACGCCCGGGCGGCCCGGGCCGAGGTGACCCTCAGCTATGAGCCCGGGTTCGTCACCGTCAGCGTCACCGACTCCGGGAGACGCGAGGAGCAGCGCCAGGGCGGGGCGGAGCGTGCCGGGTCACGGGCCGCGGACGGGAACGGCGCCTCCGCGGGCCGGACAGCCCCGCTGCTGACGGGGGCGGGCCTCGGCTTGGCCGGGATCGCGGAGCGGGTCGCCTCGTGCGGCGGACAGCTGACGGTCGGCCCGACCCCGGCCCGCGGCTTCGCCGTGCGGGCGCGGCTGCCAGCGCTATGACGTCCCCGAGTGCGCCCGCTCCGATCCGGGTGCTCGTCGTCGATGACCAGGAGCTGGTGCGTTCAGGATTCTGTGTCATCCTCGAGACGGCCGACGGCATCACCGTGGTCGGCGAGGCAGCCACCGGCGAGGCGGCCGTGGCCGCGGTGGCCGAGCACCAGCCCGACGTGGTGCTCATGGACATCCGGATGCCGGGGATGGACGGGCTCGAGGCCACGCGGCTGATCACCGGCGGCGCGGCGGGCGCGCCCAAGGTGGTCATGCTCACCACCTTCGACCTCGACGACTACGTCTACGAGGCGCTCCGGGCCGGGGCCAGCGGGTTCCTGCTCAAGGACTCGCCCCGGCATGACCTCATCGCCGCGGTCCGCGCGGCCGCCGCGGGCGACGCGCTGCTCGCCCCGTCGGTGACGCGCCGCCTGATCGAGGCGTTCGCGCGCCGGCCGCCGGAGACCTCGCCGTCGCCGTCGCGGCTGGCCTCGCTGACCGCGCGGGAGCAGGACGTGCTCCTGCTGCTGGCCCGGGGCCGCAGCAACGCCGAGATCGCGGCGGACCTGTTCGTCAGCGAAGCCACGGTCAAAACCCACGTCGGCAACCTGCTGGCCAAACTCGGGTTGCGGGACCGGGTGCAGGCCGTCATCCTGGCCTATGAGACGGGCCTAGTGGTGCCGGGGGACCTGTCAGGATGAGCTGATGAGCTTCGGGCAGCCGACCGCGGCGGACCTCACCATGATGAACCTTGCCCTGGGCGAGGCGCGCTCTGGCCTCGCCGCCGGAGGCGTTCCCGTCGGAGCCGTCCTGGCCTCGGGCGGAAAGCTGCTCGCGGCCGGCCGCAACGAGCGGGTGCAGCACGGCGACCCGGTGGCGCACGGCGAGATCGCGTGCCTGCGCAATGCGGGCCGGCGGCCGTCCTACCAGGGCATGACCATGTACACGACGCTCTCCCCATGCCAGATGTGCTCGGGCGCGATCCTGCTGTTCCGGATCCCGCGGGTGGTCGTCGGCGAGGCCGAAACCTTCGCCGGCGACCTGGAGTTCCTCACCGGGCACGGCGTGGAGGTCGTGCTCCTCGATGACCCCGGCTGCGTCGAGGCGATGCGCGAGTTCCAGCGGCGGTATCCGGAGGTCTGGAGCGAGGACATCGGCGGCCGGTCGCCGGCCGCGGCCGGGAGTCAGCCCGCGGCCGGGACTCAGCCGAGCGCCAGCCGCCAGGTCTGCTCGACCAGGTCGTGGCCGAAGCTGTGGTGCCTGCCTTCCTCCACGAGCTGGAACCCGGCCCGCTGGTAGATGCGCCGGGCCGCGGCCAGGACGTCCTGCGTCCAGAGCACGATCTCGGCGTACCCGCTGGCCCTGGCGAACGCGATGCACTCGGCGACCAGGCGCTCCCCGATGCCTGCCCCGCGGGCCCAGGGCTCGACGAGCAGCAGCCTGAGCTGTGCGGTCGTGTCGCTCTTGCGCACGCAGAAGATACAGCCCGCGGGCAGGCCGCCCGCCTCGGCGATCCAGCCGCGCTCTCGCCGCGGGTCGTGACCGGCGGCGTAGTCCGCCATGATGCGCGCGACCAGCGCCTCGAAGTCGGCGTCCCAGCCGTAATCACGGGCGTACAGCGCCCCGTGCACCTGGACCACCCAGCCGAGATCGCCAGGCTCCGGCTCCCTCAGTGCGAAGTCCGGCGGCCGGGCCGGACCCTCGATGACCTCCCTGATACTGGCCATCGCCGCGGCCAGCCTGCGCTGATCCGCCGGGCTGCGCTCCGAGAGCAGCGCGCTGATCTGGCCCGTTGACCGGCTGTCCAGCATCCGGAACGCGGACCGGCCCCGCGGGGTCAGGCCGATGACCTGGCGCCGCCCGTCGCTGGCCGACCGCTGCCTGGTGACCAGGCCGTCGGCCTCGAACCTGGCCAGAATGCGGCTCAGGTAGCCCCGGTCGATGTCGAGCCAGGCCCGCAGCGCCGCGACCTCAGCGTGGTCCGCCCGGCCCAGCTCGAAGATCACCCGGGCCTCGGTGAGCGAGTACGGCGTGTCCAGCAGCCCCTCGCGGAGCAGGCCGAGCACGTTGGTGTAGAAGCGGTTGAACTCGCGGACCGCCGTGACCGCGGGGACGCCAGCTGCCGATTCCGCCGGCACCGCCAATTTCGTTGACATAGTCAACAGTATGCCGTGGCCCGGTGCCCGCGGTCCACCCGGCGGCTCAGCCGCGGTCGACGGCGGTGCCGAGCAGGCCGAGCGGGGGCGAGCCGAGTTCCAGCATCGCGGAGTGGAACCTGCGCAGCGAGAAGCCTGCCCCCCACTCCTGCCTGGCCCGGTCGCGCAGGGCCATGATCTCGAGCTTGCCCCAGGTGTAGCGGCCGTAGGTCGGGTCGAAGGTGGCCCGGCGCGCCTCGGACAGGGCCGCGGCCCCGGCCAGGTGCGTGTCCGCCTCGAACCTGCGGGCACCTTCGGTTACCGTCATGCCCGCGGTGTGCACGCCGATGGCGCAGGCCAGCCGGGTGACCCGGACGAGCGCCTCGAGCCAGACGCCGATCGCGAACCGGGGATCGTCGGCGCAGAAACCTTCCTCGACCGAGAGCTCCTCGGCGTAGTGCGCCCAGCCCTCGACGAACGCCTCCGAGTGCAGGGTGCGGCGGACCGGGGTAGGCGCCCGGCGGATGGCCCGGCCGTGCGAGAAGTGCCCGGGCGCGACCTCGTGCACGGTGATGCCGGGCAGCGTGGTCGCGCTGAAGACCTGGAGCCACTGCTCGATGTCCTGCTTGGGCCAGGACGCCTCTGGCGGGGTGATGTGGTACCAGGACGGGCCGTCGGGCTCGGCCGGCCCGGCCGGGGACATCATCGCCATGGCCCAGCGCCGCGACTCGGGGGCCAGCCCGACCCGGCACTCGCCGTCATCGTAAGGCACCAGGTCCTGGTCCCTGGTGAACGCGATGGCCAGCTCCGTCCAGTGGCGGGCGGCCTCGATGACGCCGTCGGCATCGGGGTGATCGCGGACCAGGTCGCGGGCCACCTCCAGCGCGGGGTGGTCCGGGTCCACCCGCGCGCAGCTCTCGGTCAGCCGGGCGATGAGCCGGTCGCGCTCGGCGTCGGCCCGCTCGCTGAGCCGGGCCAGGTCCACGGGCATGGCGTCGGCGCTGCTCATCATCGCGGCGAGCGCCGCCGCGCCCACCGCAGGGTCGCGGGGGCCGTCGGCGACCGCCTGGTCGATGTGCGCCACCAGCCGCCTGTGGGCGGCGAGCGCGTCCCGCCAGACCCGGTCATCGGCCGTGACCGGGATGCCGGCCAGCAGGCCCCGGACACCGTCGGCCAGTGCCGCCGCGACCGGCGCGCTGAGCTGGTCCAGGGTGGCGATCGCCGCATCAATGGCCTCCGGCCACCGGGCGAGGTGCGCGGTGCGGGCGGCGTCCCGCTCCTGCTGCGGCGCGTACCCCCGCTCGTAGCAGGCGAGGTCGAGGCCGGACATGTGCAGCAGGGGATTACGGCGGTGCAGTTCCAGGTCGCCGAGACTGACCCGGGTGGCGTTCTCGAACGCGGCCAGATGCGCCTCGTCGTACGGGTCGCCGAGCCGCGGGCCTGCGGCCGAGGCCGTCGCCATCCGGGCCAGTCCCGCCGTGACCCCGTCCCGGGACAGATCCTGGATCGTGCCGTCGTACTCGTGCCGCCCGCTGAACTCGCGTACCTCGGCGATGTTCAGATCGCAGACCGCGCGCAGCCTGGGGGTTAGCTCATCCATGGCTGAAGACGGTACTCGCCGCGCGGGCGGCCGCCTGACGCCGCCCGGCTGGCCTGGCCGCCGCCGGCCGGGCGCGGCTGGCGGGTCGGCGGCGGCCTGCTCCGTTGGCTACTGGGCCGTGCCGCGCTTGGCGCGCCCGGGCTGGACCGGCTGCACGGCCAGAATGCTGCCGCCGCTCAGCGAGGCCGCGGCGCACGCCGGGAACTCGTGCCGCACGTAGCTGGCGCCGGCCTGGCCGGGGGCCTCGACCCGCAGCGCATGAGCGGTCACCGGGTGGCACTGCCCGGCCGGGTAGTTCGCGGCCGCCGAGACGACCAGCCAGGCGTGTGCGGTGGCTCCCGGGGCCAGCGTCACCGGATGAGCGGCCACGCCCTGATACCGGGTGGCGGGCCCGCCGATCCGGTGCCCGGGCACCCCGGAGACGAACGCGACATCCGGGTAGCCGGTCAGCCGGCAGGCCGAGTGTGTGGCGTTGGTGAAGTCGAGCGGCAGGTAGGAACTTCCTGCGGCGACAGCCTCAACGCTGGTGTCGAGGGCCACGCGCAGCGCGGACGACGGGCAGGCCGCGACGGCGGCCGGGGCGGCGGCCGGGCCGCGGGCCGAGCCGCAGGCGGCGAGGGCCGCCGTGGCCAGGGCCCCCGTGGTCAGCGCCACCGTGGTCAGCGCCACCGCACCGGGGAGGGTCCAGCCGGCCAGCCGCGGCCCGGACGGCGCCGGCCGCGCTCCGCGCAACGTCATCGTAAGTCACCATCCCATAACTATGGGTAGCTGGTTCTCCGCATCCTACGACGTCGCGGCGGTGCTGGTGCGGCGATCTCAGCCCGCTCCCGGCTGGACGGCCTGCACGGTCAGGATGGTCTTCGACTTCGAGCACGCCTGCGCGGTGAAGCTCGTGTACAGCGGCGCGGTCTGGTTGGGCGGGTAGATCTTCAGCCAGTGCGCGGTGACCTTGCCGCAGGACGCCGGCGGGTAGTTCGCAGCGTCCACGACCTGCAGCTCAGCGTGGCCGGTCTGGCCCGGAGCCAGGGTGATCAGCTTCCGGGGGACGGTGGGGTTCTCGGTCGCGGGGATGCCGATCTGGCTGCCGCCGATACGGGACACGAACGACACGCCCGGGTACCCGTACAGCGTGCAGGGGGAGGACGAGGTGTTGGTGAACTCGACCGGGAAGTAGCTGCTGCCCGCCGCGGCATCGCCCTTGCTGGCCGGGACCGCTATCTGCAGGCCCGAGCTCGCGCAGGCGGCCGCCCCCGCGGGCGCCGGCGGGGTGGATGCCGACGGAGTGCTCGGCTGCGAGGGGGCCGGGGTCGACGGGGCGGACGAGGCAGGCGCCGTCCCGGTTGTGGCCGCGGGTGAGGCACTCTGGCCGGCCGAGCTCCCGCAGGCCGCGACCACGGCCGCGCAGCAGGCGATCCCGGCCACGGTGATCAGCTTCCGGGCCGCACCGGTGGTTGGTGTCATCACTGCGTCCTCCCCGTGCCCGTGTGACCTAGGCCGTGTGACTGATATGACGCCGGTTCGGGTGCTCTGGTTGCGGCCGGCCGGGGCGAACGCATATCACGGAATGGACTCGTTCCCAACCTGGCGGAGGCGCTCGTGTCCGGCACTTCTTCGTTCACCACCCGGCCCCAGCTGGCCGGCACCTTCGGCATGGTCGCCTCGACGCACTGGCTGGCCTCGGCCGCGGGCCTGGCGGTCCTGGAGAAAGGCGGCAACGCGTTCGACGCCGCGGTCGCGACCGGCCTCGTGCTGCAGGTGGTGGAGCCGCACCTGAACGGCCCGGGCGGTGAGGTGCCGGTGATCGGGTTCGACGCCGCCGGCGGCGGGGCCTTCGTGCTGAGCGGGCAGGGCACAGCGCCGGCCGCGGCCACGCTGGACGCGTTCGGCGACCTGGGCCTGGACCTGGTGCCCGGCACGGGCCTGCTGCCGGCCTGCGTTCCGGCGGCGTTCGGGACCTGGATGCTGCTGCTGGAGCGGTACGGCCGGCTCCGGCTCAGGGACGTGATGGAGTACGCGATCGGCTACGCCGGGGACGGCTACCCGATGCTGGGCACCGCGAGCGCAGCGATCACCGCGGTCGCTGACACGTTCCGCGAGCACTGGCCGAGCTCGGCGGGCGTGTACCTGCCCGGCGGCACGGCGCCTGCGCCCGGTTCCCGGTTCCGGAACCCGGACCTGGCCGCCGCGTACTCCCGGATCCTCACCGAGGCCGAGGCGGCGGGCGCCGGCCGTGAGGCCCAGATCGAGGCCGCCCGGCGGGCGTACTACGAAGGGTTCGTGGCCGACGCGATCGCCGGCTACCTGGAGCAGGCCGACGTGATGGACATCACGGGCCGCCCGCACCGCGGGCTGCTCACCGGATCCGATCTGGCCGGATGGCGCGCGTCCGTCGAGGCCCCGGTGACGTTCGAGTACCGGGGCCTGACCGTGTGCAAGACCGGTCCCTGGGGGCAGGGCCCGGTGTTCCTGCAGCAACTCGCGCTGCTGGACGGCTTCGACCTGGAGGCCATGGGCTGCGGCAGCGCCGAGTTCATCCATACCGTCATCGAGTGCTCGAAGCTCGCCTTCGCCGACCGCGAAGCCTGGTACGGGGACCCGCGCGACACCCCCGTGCCCATGACCGAGCTGCTGTCACCCGGGTACGCGGCGGAGCGCAGGAAGCTGGTGGGCCACGACAGCTCCGGCGAGTTCATCCCCGGTGCGCCCGGCGGCGCCGCGCCGCGGCTGCCTGAGTTCGCGATGGCCGGCTTCGCCCGCCCGGACGGCGCGGCGGCCCGTGGTCTCGGTGGCCGTGGCTCCGGTCACGGCGGCCACGGCGCGGGGGAGCCGCTGGCCCAGTCGACGGACGTGTCCTCCCCCGAGCTCGGCCTGGGGGACACCTGTCATCTCGACGTGGCCGACTCGTTCGGCAACCTGGTGTCCGCCACGCCGAGCGGCGGCTGGCTGCAGAGCTCGCCCGTCATTCCCGGCCTCGGGTTCTGCCTGGGCACCCGCGGGCAGATGTTCGTGCTGACCCCGGGCCTGGCCAGCACGCTCGCACCGGGGCGGCGGCCGCGGACCACGCTGTCACCGAGCCTGGCCCTGCGCGACGGCCAGCCCTACCTGGCGTTCGGCACCCCCGGCGGCGACCAGCAGGACCAGTGGACGCTCGCGGTCTTCCTCAACCACGTGGTGTTCGGGATGAACCTGCAGCAGGCGATCGACGCGCCCGCGTTCCACACCGACCATTTCCCTTCGTCGTTCTACCCGCGCGACACCGCGCCGCGGTCGCTGTCCGCCGAGGCCAGGGTGGCCGAGCCCGTGCTCGCCGAGCTGCGCAGGCGCGGGCACGACGTGACGGTCACGCCGCCCTGGTCGCTGGGCCGGGTCAGCGCCGTGGCCAGGGACCAGGGTTTCCTGTACGCCGGGGCCAACGCGCGCGGCATGCAGGGCTACGCCGTCGGCCGGTAGCCGGCGCCGGTCACGGCCGCGAGGCCTGGAAGGTCCAGATCCTGCTGGCCGGCCCGGGCGGGCAGTTCTCGGCGTAGTCGGCTGTCACGACGACGTCGGCGAACCCCGCCTCGGTCAGCAGCCCATCGAACTCGGCCAGCGTCCAGTGCTGCAGCCGGAACACCTGCAGCTCGGTCGCGATCAAAGTGCCGTCCTGCCACTTCTCGTAGCGCAGCCACCGGATGGTCTGGCTGGCCGCGGGATCGTACTCGATGTGGTGGACGTGCAGCGTCCACAGGACCGGCCCGGCCCACCAGTGGCGCATGGGCTCAGGACCGGTTTCCTGGTGCGGCTGCGGCGGCG
>CAVUBM010000010.1:0-15560 GCA_963739645.1 uncultured Actinomycetota bacterium | reverse complement strand
CCAGCGTGGGCAAGTTCGCGAAGACCCGGATGCGGGAGGCCTACGCCAACGGCGACTACAAGGTGACCGAGGTGCGCTGAGGTTCCGGGGGCCTCCCCGGCGTGCGAGGGCTCGGGGGGCCGCCCCCGGGTTGGCACAGTGCTTTGGCACGGCTGGCGGCGGCCCGGTACGCTGATGCGGACCGTTCCGGTCAACGGGAGGCTTCGCCTAGTCCGGTCTATGGCGCCGCACTGCTAATGCGGTTAGGGTTTACCGCCCTTCCGGGGTTCAAATCCCCGAGCCTCCGCAGGTCGCAGGCCCCCTCTTGATGCTCTTCGGGAGGGGGCCTGATGCGTCCCAGGGCCAGGGGTTGCAGTTGGGGTTGCAGTTGCCCTCATCCCTGGCCCCACAGCGCCTGGCCCATCCGCTCGCTGGCGTCCTTCATCTGCAGCGTGGCCACATGGGTGTACCGCTCAGTAGTCGTCACCCTGGTATGGCCGAGCACCTCCTGAACGACGCGGATATGCACGCCCTGCTCGATCAGCAAAGTCGCGGCCGTGTGGCGAGCATCATCAAGGCGGCGCCGCACGCGGCGCCGCTGGCCCGGCGTCAGCGCCCCGGGCTCTGCCTTTGGGAGACATCCCAGGGGTTAAGGGTGTCAAGCGGCGGTGGGGAATTGCCTGTTGCCGTGCTGCGGCCAGGCGGTTGCCTCGTTGTAGAGGGTGCGGGTTTTGAGGCAGCCGTGCAGGATGCCGACGAGGCGGTTGGCGAGTTGCCGGAGCGCGGCGTCGTGCGCGATGTTGCGGGCGCGGAGCTGGTCGTAATAGGCGCGGGCGCCGGGAGAGGCGGTCAGGGCTGAGTAGGCCTGCCGTCCCAGGGCGTCGCGGAGCCGGTCGTTGTGCACGTAGCGGGCCATGACGGTCTTCTTCTTGCCGGACTGGCGGGTGATCGGGCTGGTCGCCGCGTAGTTCTTGCGGGCTTTCGCGGAGGCGTATCGCGTTTGGTCGTCGCCGAACTCGGCCAGCACCCGGGCGCCGAGGACTGGCCCCAGGCCGGGCTGAGACAAGATGATCTCAGCGTCCGGGTGCGCGCGAAAATGCGCCTCCACCTGGCTCTCCAGCGCCTTGATCTGCTGGTTGAGGGTAGTGATGACCGCGGCCAGGGCGCGGACCACGGCGGCGCCCGCGGCGGTGACCTGGGGCGGCTGGGCCAGCTGCGGGGACCGTAGCGCGCCCCGGATGGCGGCGGTGCGCTCCGCGAGATTGCCGCGACGGCCGGCCCGTTTGAGCGCAGCGCTGATCTGGGCGGTGCTCAGCCGCGCCGCCGACGCCGGGTCCGGGGCCCTGGCCAGCAGCTCCAGCACATCGGGGGCGTCCAGGCCGGCATAGGCCTCGAGCGCGGCGGGGAAGAAATCCCGCAGCTGATAGCGCAGCCGGCGCACCTGCCGGGTCCGTTCCCAGATCAGTGTCTTATGCGCCCGGGCCACCACCTTGACCGCCTGGACCGCCGGGCTGTCAACAGCGATCAGGCGCAGCTGGTGGGCATCGGTGCGGACCATGTCGGCCAGCACATGCGCGTCCCCAGCGTCGCTCTTGGCACCGGATACCGAATGCCGTTCCCGGTACCGGGCCGCCTGCAGCGGATTGACCCCATAGACCGCATACCCCGCTGCCGCCAGCGCCGTCACCCACAGGCCACGATCGGTCTCGATGCCAACCCGGACCTCAGCCTCGTCATCGTGGCCAAGATGCTCGCCGATCATCTGATGCAGCCTGGCCATCCCAGCCGCCCCCTCCGGCAGCCGCGCCCTGGCCAAAGTCCGGCCAGACTCATCCATCAGTTCGACATCGTGATGATCTTCAGCCCAGTCATCCCCGACCAGCACAAGCACCGCCGTCTCCCTCCTGACGCCAGTCAGCAAACCGGCAGCCACGGGAGAACTATCAGCGACCTAATGACGAGTGCTCACGCCCGCAGGCAGGCACGACATCCCAGCAGCGATCTACTCTCCCGGCCACCGGCAGGGGCACGATCTCCCAATAGGGCTTCCATACAAGCCCAGGCCCGCAAGTGCTCACCCGCCGGCGGCTACCAGAACCCGAGTCTGCCCCAACACGCGGCCGACCCGATAGCTCTCATTAGGCCCGCCCGGGCGCACGCCGGGCCACTCACCGGAGGCACGCTGATCAAGAAAGCTCATCCGGCCACGGGTCGGCTACAGCGCGGGTCCGCCTTCCTCGCTCGCGATTGTCCAGTTCGCGTCCACCGCGTCTAGGTCGCCCCTTCCGGGGCGTCGCACGCGATCGGCTACGCCGAACCCAGACACGGCGGCCACTCACCAGGATCTCGGCGCCTACGAGGAAGGGGGATCAGCAGTAGTCACGTCGCAGGCCCTGCACCAAACCGGGTTCATTAGCTGCGATGACCCTCTGAGAACATGATCAGCCGCTCGCCCCACTTCCGCCGCAGCTGCTGAACCGGATCACGGCCCATCAGGCGGCCCACCCCGGAATTGCCCTGCTGGCCGGTGACCAGGATGATCTCGTCATAGTCGTGCCGGCTGGTCTCAGCGCGCACCGCCTTGACCAGATCCTGGTCACTGATCAGGCCGCTGACCTGGCAGCCAGTCGTCTGCAGGTGGCGCACGGCCAGGTTCATCCGGTGCTCAGCCGCAGCGCTGATGTCGTGATCGGCCTTCGGGGCGACCGGCATCTTTCCCACCTGGGCGCCGAGCAGGAGTTCTGCGGTGGGCAGCTTGGTCTGGCTGGTGTCCACCAGCGACAGCACAGTCACCTCGCACTGCTCCTGCTCTTGCTTGGCGGCCAGGTAGCTGACCGGCCCGGGGGTATGGTCCTCGTCTGCTGCCAGCAGGTCTGTGTTCAGGACGAGCAGATACCGGCGCATGTCCATCACTTCCCTTAACCGTACTAACCGGTTACCCGCCTGGCCGATCCGAAACCTGTCACGGGACTGAGGACAGCGCAGCCGTTGAGCCCGCATGCCCCATGATCTCCTGGAGCATCTTTGGCGGGTACCCGGCCTGGATCATTAGTGAGGCGGCCATGTGCCGCAGGTCGTGAACCAGGAACCGCGGGCTGATGCCGGCCTGTTTGCGCGCGGACATGAACACGGCCCGTCGCCAGTTGGGCAGCCGCAGCATGCTCCCCCCGGATCATGGTCGGCGGCCGCCGACGCTGCCGCTCGTCATCGGACTGCGAGAACGTTGGCTAGCCATGGCGAAGAACACTGCACCTGCAGCAGCGACCGCAGCGGCCACGGCCCAGGCTATGGCCGGTGCTGGTGTTCCGGGGGCTGGCGTGCCGGTCGTGGCTGCGGCGATGAGGAGCAGGACTGTTATGCCGATGGCGGTACCGAGCTGGGAGGCGGTGTTGATAATGCCGGACGCCGAACCGCGCCAGTATGTTTCGACGTCGGTGCCCAGGCCGGTGGTGGCCACCGAGGACAGCCCGATGCCAGCGCCAGCGACGGCGGCGCAGACCGCCACGGCCAGCGGGGCCGCTGCGGAGGGGATCAGCGCAAAGTCGGCGGCAGCGATGCCCATGAGACCGAGGGTAACCACCAGTTGCGGGCGGTATCGGCGCAGCAAGGCGGCGGACAGGCTGGCACCGCCGATCACGGCCAGGCTGAAGGGCAGCAACGTGGCGGCGGCCTCCAGCGGGCTGCGCCGGAGCGTGTTCTGCAGGTACAGGGTCACCAGCGTGAGCGCCGAGCTGGTCGTGGCCGTGTTGAGCAGGCTGCCCCCCGCGCCCTGGCGCAGCCGCGCATAACCGAGAAGCCGGGGTGGCAGCAGCGGCGCGACCGCGCGGCGATCGATGAGGACGAACGCGCCTGCCAGCACGACGCAGACCGCCAGCAGCAGGCCGCCGTCGATGCGGCGGGCTGGCTGAGTGATCAGGGTGGTTCCGACGACAAAAGCCATCACGGCCGCGGTGAATGCCGCGGAGCCTGCCAGGTTCAGCGATCTGGCCGGGTCGGCGTCGCGATCGCGCGGCACCGACCACATGATGGCGGCGGCGAGCCCGGCAGCCAGCGGCAGGTAGCCCCAGAATACGAACCGCCAGCTAGCCAGGTCGGTAACTATCCCGCCTACCACAAACCCGCTCGCACCGGCCGCCGCGCCCGCCGCGCTCCACATGGCGATCGCGCGCCGCCGGGCCGGACCCTCGGCGGTCACCGTGGTCAGCAAGCGCAACGCCGACGGCACGGAGCCTGCGGCGGCGGCGCCCTGCAAGCATCGCCCGGCCATCAGGGCAACGACGGAGCTGGCGGTGGCCCCCACGACTGCGCCTACAGCAAACACAAGCAAGCTCACGAGGATCGTGCGGCGGTGGCCGAATCGGTCACCCAGCCGAGCCCCCAGCAACAGCAGGCCGCCGAAGAACATCGCGTAGCCGGT
The DNA here is from genome assembly GCA_963739645.1 of uncultured Actinomycetota bacterium. Classification (GTDB taxonomy): domain Bacteria; phylum Actinomycetota; class Actinomycetes; order Streptosporangiales; family Streptosporangiaceae; genus JASHPR01. The sequence goes on along the minus strand of CAVUBM010000010.1, from coordinate 11,164 downwards.
CGCGATGAGGCTCGCGTAGGAGCCTGGCGCGTGGAGACTGGCCAGCATGTCCGGAAGCGCCGTCACCACGACCGTAACCCCCAGCACATCAACGAACTGCACCAGGCACAGCGCGATGACCGCCACACCGACACCCGAGGTCCGCTGAGCCTGCCGAACCCCGGTCATGGGCAGTTACCTGCCCCGTGGCATCCGCCCAAACGTGGCTTTCCAGCCAATCTCCCGCCGCGCTCTCTGGGTGCAGGGATGGCCCTGCAACGGCTCTAGAACGCTGAGGACCACAGGGGTAAACGTGGGACGCTACGAGGTAACCCGAGGAGCACGCAGCGGGGCTTATGCCCAGGTCACAGCGGCAAGGCCGCTGGCCGAGCAGGAACACCGATACTCTGATAAGGAAGAGGTCGCGCAAAGCCAGAGGACGGGTCTGTCACTGAGACACGGTGCCTGCCAGCACGAAGGTCTACCTGTGGGCTGGCCTGGGAGGCGGCACTGATCTGGCCCATCCCGGTCGTCGACCGACACCCAGGCGAAGACCTGCCCCTTGCGCTCGGCTTACTGTCCCCGCAGAACCCGGGGTAGCTCGGAGAGTGCCCGACCGAGGAGATGCCCGCTCGCAGGCCCGGACCGGCAGCAAAGGGCAAGTGGCTGACCGCCTCGGTCACCGACGACATCACCGCCGTCATCGCCGCCGGGTTTGACAAGGCCGGGCGCCGATCGACTCCGACGCGATCCACGTGTAATAGGCCACGGTGCGCAGAGGCAATCAACGGACAAGCGATCGGGCAAAGGTTGAGCTTGCGGGCAAGCGGTCAGGGGCCGAGACGAGATGAGTGGCGGGCTTGAGGTGTGCTGGCCTGAATTTGGCCTCACGGTGACGCCAAGCGTTGGCAACTGCTGCGCATTGCTGAGCAACATCCCGGCAGGCCAGCACTGGACCTGCTGGTCATGCGAGCGTCCGTATATATCTACGGATCTGATGCTCACCGCCGTTCCAGGGGGTCATAGGTCTGGAAGTCGGGCAGCATGGGAGGGTTCGCCTTGGGTAGCTACCCGCCATGAGCCAGGAGGCACCAGACCTGTTCACCCGGCTGGCACCCGTGTTGAACGTGCGCGACCTCCCCGCCGAGCGCGCCTTCTACGAGCGGCTCGGCCTGCCAGTCATCTACGAGGGCCCGGAGTACCCGGAGTTCATCGGCTTCGGAACCGAGACGGTGCATTTCGGCATCCAGAAAGCCACCGCGGACAACGACCCGCCAAGTGTGCTCACCTGGCAGATCGGCGTCACCGACATCGACGCCGCCATGGAGCGATGCCGCTCCGCGGGCATCGGCTTCGAACTCGAACACAGCAATCCCCGTCGCGGGTGGACCTACCGGCGCCTGCTCATCCGTACCCCGAGCGGCTACCAGCTGGCACTCGAAGGCCCCAACGAATAACTCGCGGGGCCCGTCGATGCGCGGCCGGGGTTGCAGTTTGGGTTGCAGTTCACGATCGTTCGGCGCCGTCCAGGGAGGACCGGTCAAGGGCGTTGGTCCAGCCTGAACCAATCCGGGCGGCTGCGACCCGAGCTGCTAATGCGGTTAGGGTTTACCGCCCTTCCGGGGTTCAAATCCCCGAGCCTCCGCCCCGTGAGCAGCGGCTCCCCAGGTGGCTCAGCACCCAGGGAGACCGCTGCTTTTGCGGCCGCGGCCCGGTTATCTGGCCGCGGGGCTGGCCAAGACCGGCATCGGGCAGGACGATAGGCCCAGTTCTGTAAACCGATGCGGTGCGCCGCGCGTCGCAAAGGAATCCTGTCAGGGCAGAAGTGGGGGGGACAGGCCATGAGTAGCCCTGTGTCAAGCCGTCTCCTGTTGATCTTGGTTGAGCAGGGTCTGGAGGGCGCGGTGCTTGGCGGGGTCGTAGGCGGCGTGGTCTTGCCAGCAGTGCCAGATCACGAACAACCAGGCGCGGGCGAGGATGCGGACCGCGTGTGGGTGGTCGTGGCCGCGGCCGCGGGCGCGGTTGTAGAGGTCGGCGGCCCAGGGGCTGGCGCGGCGGGAATCGCCGGCGAAGTCGGTGACGGCGTCGCGGAGTTGCTTGTCGCAGGACCACCGGAAGCTGACGGCGCGGATTTTGCCGGACTGGCGGGTGGAGGGCGCAGCGCCGGCGAGGCAGGCCAGCGACTCCGGGGTGGGGAAGCGGGCACGGCAGTCGCCGATTTCAGCGAGGAGCCGTGCGGCGCGGACGGTGCCGGAGCGGGGCAGCGAGGTGAAGACGTGGCTATCGGCGTGCGCGGCCAGCTGCGCGCCGATCTGCGCGGCCAGGACGCTGATCTGTTCGGTGAGGGTGACCAGGACGGCGTGCAGCGCGTGGGTGATGGGGGCCTGGGCGTCCGCGCCGGGGCCGGTGAGGCCCCGGGGTGCGGCGGTCAGGCGGGCGTGCAGTACGGCCGGGTCGGTGTGGCCGCTATAGCCGATGCTGGCCAGCCATTTGCCCAGCCGGGCCGGGGTGAGCCAGTCAGCGCGGTCCTGGGTATCGAAGCGGGCCAGGAACGCCAGACTGACCGGCGAGTCAAGCTCGGCGAACAGGCCGGCTGCGCCCGGGAAGACGTTGCGCAGGTGCGCGCGGAGCTGATTAGCGACCGCGACGCGGTGGCTGACGAGCTCCTTGCGGGCCCGGCAGGCACGGCGCAGCGCGACGGTCGCCGGGCTGTCTGGTATGAGCGGCCGCAGCCGGGCACGGTCAGTGCGCAGCGTGTCAGCGAGCACGAACGCGTCGAACCGGTCGTCCTTGTTCCCCGCCGAGCCGTAGCGGCCGCGCAGGTTCTTGACCTGGTTCGGGCTGATCACCACCACCGTGACCCCGGCACTGAGCAGGGCATCGATGACCGGCCCATCGGGGCGCTCGATCGCGGCCTCCCCGGCGCCAGCGCGGGCCAGCACAGCCACCAGCTCGCGCAAGCCAGCCGCGCTGTGCTCAACGATGCGCCGGCTGATCTCCCGGCCCCTCGCGCCGACGACCGATACCGCGTGATCATCACGAGCCCAGTCGATGCCGGCGGTCACGCCGCCGGCCGGTTCCTCGGGAAGGGTATCTCTGGCAGACTGCAAGCCTGCCTCCTCGCTGCTAGACCCAGTGGGGAGGCACCCTCATGCGGTGCCGGGACGCGGCTGCCGGTTCGCTCACTGATCGGCGCTCGGTGGCGCTCAGCCCTGTCGACGGTCGGCACGTCCCGGGTAACCGCCAGACCCCGCAGAACTCATGGTGGACGTCAGCAACGTCAAGCGAGCAGGGCGATGACCTGGCGGCACCGCGGGTGCATCAGCGATCCATCCAAGATCACCGATACAAGGATGGTGCACCAGTGAGCCTGGCAGCACTGGCCAACAGCGGCATCCTCAGCCTGGCCGCGGCCTTCTGGGTGGTCGCCGAGCTGGTCTGGGCGCTGTGGCCGGGTGCCTGGAAGACCCCGGACGAGACGGAAGCGGCCCCGGCCGCCGGGCCGGACAGCGCGGCCGCCGGGGACCCCACCCGGTGGAAAGCGTGGGGCATGACCGGGGTCATCGCGAAACTCGGCAGCAGCCGCGGTGGGGAGTTCGCGGCCCTGTCCTGGGAGTGGATCATGCGGGCCGACGGGCAGGTGTCCTACCGGCTGGCCGCCGTGGACGGCCACCGGGAACACAATCCATGGATGGATGTCACCCGGCTGCCCGCCACCGAATCCCGGCTGCTGCGCCACGACCGCGCGCTCGCCGTGTCCCGGCTGGCCGAACTGGCCCGGCAGCGCGGGCACGAGGTCGATAGGCGGCTGAACTGAGGCTCGTGAGCGGCTCAGGCCGCCGCGATGAGCACGATCACCAGCAGGACCAGCAGCGCGAGTACGATCGCGCTCATCATTGGGTCGGAATTAGCCGTATTCCCGTGCTGCCCGGCCATGGCCACCTGTCCTCTCCGGCCAGCGCGCCACGCTGCGCCTGTGCTGCACTCCTACCCGGGCGGGCCGTTGCCCGCACGTCCGCCGGTCATCTCGGCTGCGAATAGTGCACTAGCTGCCCCTGAGTGCGTGGCCAGGCCTGGCCCGTGACAGCCGTCCGCGTCCGCGCGCCAGCCAGCGGGCCATGGTGAGAAGCTCACCTCATGACTACGCCAAACCATTACCAGGAAGCCGAGCACGTGCTCAGATGGGCCCAGGCGGGCGTCACCGAGAGCCAGCACGACCTGGCCAAGGGCCAGTTGCACGCGCTGATGGCTATCGCCGATGACCTGCGGGCGATCCGTAACGAGCTGACGACGATCCGCGAGATGATAGCGCAGCGCGACGCTGGGGGATGAGCCCTGACGCAGGTGCACCGGACGGTCCCGGCAGGCGTCTCTTATGCGTCAGGCGGACAGGGAGGACCGGATGCGATACCAGGCGGGTGCGATGGCGGCGGCCGCCGCGGCTGCTGGGCTCACCATGGTGGCGTGCTCGTCGGGTGGCGCGGCGGCGGCGGGCCCGTCGGCCAGCGTGGCCAAAGCGAGCGCCCGTCCTACGGTGCCCCTCGGGGAGCCGCACACGGTAGCCGCGGTCCGGTCGGATGCGGACGACTACCTCTCGCTGTACTCCGCAGGCCAGTACGCCATCACCTACCAGATGCTCAGCGGCCCCGCGCGCCAGGCCATCAGCGAGCAGGCCTGGGTGGCGGTGCACAAGGGCTGCCCCGGCGCGGGGCGGGCCTACCGGATCACCCGGGTGGTGGTGACCGGCCGGACAGCGGCGGTGACCGCGGCACTCCCGGGCGCCGGGAAGCCGGGCAGCCAGACCGAGACGCTCGTCTACGCCAACGGGCAGTGGGGGTTCTCCCCCCGCGACCTGAGCCTGTACCAGCACGGCAGCGTGGCCGCGGACGTGGCCGCGGCGCACGCCCAGGGGCACTGCGCCGCCTAAGGCAAGCCCGGCCTAGGCCACGTCCCCGTCCCCGGGGCGCCACCGGGGATCCGGCCGGTCGATGTTCCAGTGGTGCCCGACCGTGGGCAGCCACCGGACGTGCTCGTCGCCCACCGGCTGGACGATGAAGCGGCTGACCATCCCCTGGCCACCTTCGTAGTCGCCGTAGAACACGTTGACCGTAAGCGGCTGGACGGCCTTGATCGCCCTGATCACCTCGTCGCGCTCGGGGTCCTGGCCATCACGGAACGCAGCCTGCCAGAACCCCAGGTCGGACGGTGGCACGTAAATGTCCCGGCTGTGCCGTCGGAACACCGAGAGATCCGGCGGCTGCTCCCCGAGCTGCCGGCCCGGCACGGCGTGCCAGCAGCGCAGCACCGCGATGCCCTGGCCTGCGTTGCGTACCGACATGGCCAGGTAGGCGACGTCGCCGTTGACGTCCATCGCGGCCCCGCCGCCGTTGACCACCAGGTGCTTGCCATCCATGAAGAAGATCTTCTGCCGCTCGTCCTGCAGCCGCGATGGCACCAGCAGCGGCTGCAGCCCGACCAGCAACGCCTCCTCCGACGCCCGGGCGGCCCGGTTGGCCGAGCGGACCGAGGCGAACGTGGATATAGCCAGGGCCAGGGTGCCACCCGCGGTGCCGAGCTCGGCCACAGTGCCCCAGTCAATCGCCATAAGGCGAGCCTAGGCGCGGCCCAGCCGGACCGGAACCGCTGCCCGTACCCCGCCGGCCGCTAGCCCGGCGGGACTGTGTCATGGTGGGTAACGGTGCCGGCGGCTTGGTGCCCCTGGAGGCTGGGCAGGCCTGGAGGTGGAGCAGTTATGCAGTCAGCTGGCCGGCTGTTCGTCCGGCTGTGCGGTGTCGCGATCATCGCCGGTGGGCTGGCCGCGGCGCTAGCTCTGATCTTCGTCCCGCTGCGGGTGATCGCCGTGTCCAGCTCCGTGGTCGGGTACTGCGGCCCGGGGCTCAGCTCGGACAGCGCGGTCCAGGTCAGGCTGGACCCGGGCATCGTCAATACCGGCGGGTCGGGGCCCGCCGCCCCGCTGGCCCAGCAGCGGCAGCTGGAGCGGCTGTGCACGAACGAGGCGGATGGCCGGCTGACCGAGGCAGCCATCATCGCCGCCGTCGCGCTCGGGCTCGGGCTGCCACTGATCGCCGTGGGCAGCCGTCACCCCACCAGGTCCGCCTCGTCCTCGTCCTCAGGGCCGTCGCTGAGCAGTTCGGGCACGTCCGGCAGCACCGTCTGGAAGTAGGACCGGGCAGCGGCCGAGGTCCCGACGTCGGATCCGGCCGCCTCCGACATGTACCAGCGGTGCTCCAGGATCTCGTGGAAGATCTCCGGCGGCGCCAGCCGGCCACGCAGGCTCTCCGGGATGCCCGCGATGACCGGGTCGTACACATCGCTGAGCCACTGATTGGCCGCCACCGTCTCAGATACCGGGTGACCCCGTTTCTGCTCCAGGTAAGCGCGGTAGCTGGCGATGTCGTTGAGCAGCCGGCGGGCCTGGTTCTCCTCGGCGGCCAGCCCGGTGCGCAGGAATAGCTTCCGGCTGTGGTGCCCGGACTCGGCGACTTTGGTCCGCAGCTTCAGCCGGTTCCCTACCGGCGTGCTGATCAGCTCCACCTCGTCCACGTCGAAGCCCAGCTCGTTGAGCCGCCGCAGCCGCTGCGCCATCCGGAACCGCTGGTCATCCTGGCTCAGCAGCTCCTCGCGGGTCAGCTCATCCCACAGCCGCGCGTACCGGCGGGGCAGCTCGGCGGCGATCTCCAGCGGCTCCAGCTCCGGGCTGAGCAGCTCACCCGCCTGCAGATCGAGCAGCTCGCCGAAGACCCGCTCCTCGGCCAGTTCCAGGTCGTAGTGGCGCTGGCCGGGGGTGAGGGACGGGTGCTGCTCGCTGGTCTCCGCGTTGACCAGGTAGGCCTCGAGAGTGCCCGCGTCGTAGCGGAACAGGGTGTTCGACAGCGAGCAGTCGCCCCAGAAGAACCCGGACAGGTGCAGCCGCACCAGCAACTCGGCCAGGGCGTCCAGCAGCCGGTCGGTGGGCTGCCCGCCACGGGGGCTGGAGAACACCGCCCGGTACGTCGTGGAGAAGTCCAGGAACCGGGTGACCAGGATCGCGTCGGCGTCCGGCCCGCGGTCCACGACCACACCGACCACGCTGACCGCGGGCACGTTCAGCTCGGCCAGCGCGCGCAGCAGCCGGTACTCCCGCCGGGCCAGGATCTCATTGATCGACTTGAGCGCGTACAGCTCGCCATCGTCGGCCACGAACCGGACGATGTGCCGGGAGATGCCCCGCTGCCGGACCTCGATCAGCCGCGGGTCCTGCCACTCCTCCAGTGGCTCAGCCCAGGGCAGGGTGAGCAGTCCCGCCGCCTCATCAGCGGGCGGGCTGAACACGAAGCGCACGGTACTCCCTTCGTCAGGCCGGGGCGGGCGGCACCACCACGACCATGGTCAGGGACACCGGCTCCGCCCCCTCGTTACGGTAAGCATGCGGCACGCTGCCCGGGAACCGGGCGCAGTCACCGGCCTGGACCTGATACTCGCGGCCGGCCACGGTCAGCGTCAGCGTCCCGGATTCCACCCAGACCAGCTCCCGGGTGGCCGGGGTGTGCGCATCGCCGCCCCAGCCCTCGCCGGGCTGCACCGTCCAGCGCCACAGTTCCGCCGCCCACGGCGCTTCCGTCGCCCCGAGGATCGTGCCCGTACCGCCGGACGGGCCGTGCCAGAGTACCCGTGCCTCCCGGGCCCCGGTGATCCGCACCTCCGGCTCGCTGGTCAGCTCGACCAGCCTGGTCACTGGCACCCCGAACGCGTCGCTGATCCGGGCCAGCGTGGCCAGGTTCGGGTTGGACCGGCCCTGTTCCAGCGCGACCAGCACCCCCTTGCTCACCCCGGACCGCGTGGCCAGCTGGTCCAGTGACCAGCCCCGTTCCGTCCGCAGCATCTGCATGGTCCGGGCCAGCGCACCGGTTATGTCCGTCGCAGCCATCGTTTATCCGTTTCCTGGAACCCTCTGCGGTCAGTATAATGAACCGCGTAGTACGATATTCCGACCGCTTCCCGTGGGAGGCCGAGCCTAGCCGGGCCGCTGGCCCAGGAGCCCTGCATGGTCATTGTCTTCGCCCTGGCGGCCGCCGTGCTCTACGGCAGTGCTGACTTCCTGGGTGGCGCCGTATCCCGGCGCACCCGGGCCCTGTCCGTGCTGACCGTGTCCGCGCCCGCCGGGGCCATCCTGCTGCTGGCCGCCGCGCTGGCCGCGGGTAGCCCGCTGCCCGCGTCCGGGCTGGCCTGGGCCGCGGCGGGCGGGGCCGTGGGCGGCGTGGGGCTGATCATCTTCTACGCGGGCCTGGCCGCCGGGCCGATGCGCGTGGTCGCGCCGGTGTCCGCGCTGGTCTCCACGCTGCTCCCGGTGGGCGTGGCGGTGGCCTCCGGGGAGCGGCCCGGGCTGCCGGTCTACCTCGGCGGCGCCATCTGCCTGGTAGCCACGGTGCTGGTGAGCACGGAGACCGGGACCGGCCGGGCGGTCCGCGCGCACCGGGCGACGCTGCGCGGCCTGGCCTATGGCACCAGCGCCGGGATGGCGTTCGGGATGTTCTTTCTTTTCCTGAAGTACGCGGGGACCGGGGGTGTGCTGTGGCCGAGCGCGATCTCCCGGACCAGCGGTGCGCTGGTCATGCTCGGGGTGGCCATCTGGGCCGCGGCACCACCCGCCTGGCGCGTCTCCAGCCCGCGGCTGCTGGCCGGGGCGGTCGCCTCTGGGCTGCTCGACGCGGCCGCCAACGCCTGCTACCTGCTGGCCACCCGGGCGGGGCTGTTCGGCATCGCCGTCGTGCTCACCTCGCTGTACCCCGGGGTCACCGTGCTGCTGGCCCGGCTGGTGCTGGGCGAGCGGATCCGGCCACTCCAGGTGGCTGGCCTGCTGCTGGCTATCGCCGGGATCGCGGCGGTCACTATCTGACGGGGCCCGCGGCCCGCCCCGGGCGGCCCCCCCGCCACCGGGGGGTGATCCCACCGGACTCGTGCTGCCGGACGCTCCCGCCGGGACCGTCCGGCAGCACGAACCCCGGGGAAGGGGGCTGATAACAACGCCGGTCGGGGTCAGTCGTCGCCAACGTCCCTATTCTCGGCCACGAGGCTGTCTCCGGAGACCGTCTTCCGACCCTTGCACAAGGGACAGAGATAAGTGGTCTCCTCGCCATCCTCGTTCCGCTGGATGAGCACCCCCTCGCCGTCGCACTGGGGGCACGGGATCTTCTCCGCCGGGAAGATCAGGGCGCATATTTCCAGGTAGAGCTGCTCTGGGTACGGTACGTGATCAATGTTCCGCAGTGCCTGGTCCTGGCCGGCCGATTCCAGGATGAACTCGCCATATCCGAGGAGGCGGCCCATGGTCGAGCGCCGGAAGCTCATATCGGTGACTTTGACCAGCGGCATCATCGCGATCTTGCGGGTGAAGACGCCGCTGGCCTCCAGCATCCGGTCCGACGTCACCGCGAAGTAGTCCTCCGACCACTCCCAGATCTTGAAGGCCAGGTTGAGCAGCAGGACGACGGCCCCGAGCACCAGCACGATGATGGCCGACCTGGAGTGGATGAATACGGTGGTGGCCAGCACGAGTGCGGCCAGCACCCCGGCCAGGGCCAGCGAGATCGGAGTCAGCAGTACGGCTGGGTGCTTGCGAACGGTGATGACCTGGTGCTCGTGTGGCAGGAGGTACTTGTTGACCGAGGCGGGCCCCGCGTTGCGCGGTGCGATCAGCCTCATCGCCGGCTCAAATGGAGTTCAGGAAGGTAGCGATCGAGTTGCCTGCCGACTTGAGCCCACTGAGGATGTCCGACACCACATGGCCTGCCGCGGCCGGCTGGGTGACCACGTAAAACGCCAAGAAGAGCACGATCGCCCAAGTAACGACCTGCTTGAGCTTCATGATCAACTCCCAGTCGCGTATACGCCACTCTGTTAGCTCAGTTTAGCCCAGCGTAATCTCGTAACCAATGCTCAGGTCGGCAAGCGTCCACCGTACCTTGATCCCCAGGAACCGGGCACGTCACGCGCCGATGGGGAGTGGAAATCACGGACCTTCTCGCTCACAGCGAAAACCTTTCGGGTTTTCTTAGTCACGATAGGTACACATCTAGATGCCTGGGGTAGCGAAATGCCCTCGCCGGCCCGGTCCCGCCCCGGGGCCGCAGCGAGGCCGCACGACCGGAGATTGGCCCACGGGTGTGCTGCCGATCTGACACCATTCCTTGCTGGAGACAGCCCTGGTGAGGTGGCGATGACGGATGTGAATGGCGGCAACGTCGCCGTGATCGTCTACCGGGAGGATGACACGTGGGACACCGAGATCCTGCCCGTCGCCCTCACCGAGGACCTGCAGGGGCTGATTCACGCGCTGCGCCAGCAGCCCAGCATCGGCGGCACCATCGGCCTGGTCGCGGTCGGTGACGACTTCTTCGTCGCGCTCCGGCTGCTCGGTGGCCAGGTGTCGGTGTTCCTGTCCGATCTGACCGCCGCGATGGACTGGCCGCTGGCCCGCCAGGTCCTGGACTACCTGGACATCCCGGTTCCCGGCGAGGACGACCTGGATCAGGTGCTGCCCGCCGGGGAGATGTCGATCTTCGCCGACCTGGGCGTGGACGAGATGGACCTGGGCGCGCTGTCCGGCGATCTCGACATGTTCCCGGACGAGGCGCTGGGCAGCATCGCCCGCCAGCTCGGCTTCGGCCCGGCCCTCGACCGGGCCCTGGACTCCGCGCTCGGCCCGTGAGGCGCCCAGGGGTGAGCACCGGCGACGTGGCCGCCTTCGAGCCCGCGATGCGGGCCGCGCTCCACGAGGCAGCCGGGGCCTTCGCCCACCGGCCGCCCGACGTGCCCGTGGGGGCGGTGGTCCTGGACGGCGCGGGCACGATCATCGGCCGGGGCAGCAACCGCCGCGAGGCGGACACCGACCCCACGGCCCACGCGGAGATCGTGGCCATCCGGGACGCCGCGCGCACCATCGGCAGCTCGGCGGCTCAACCGGTGCACGCTGGTGGTCACCCTGGAGCCGTGCACCATGTGCGCGGGCGCGCTGCCGGTAGCCCGGATCGCCCGGCTGGTGTACGGGGCGGCGGGACCCGCGGGCCGGGGCGGCGGGGTCGCTGTGGGACGTGCTCCGCGACCGCCTGTGGGCCACGGATCGAGGTGATCGGTGGGGTTCTCGGTGAGGAATGCGCCCGGCTGCTGCGCGAGTTCTTCGCTGGCC
>CAVUBM010000009.1:0-31876 GCA_963739645.1 uncultured Actinomycetota bacterium | reverse complement strand
GCCCCGGCCTGCGCCATGTCCATCAGCTCACCGGGGCAACCGGCATCTTCGCCCATGCCGTAGCCGCCACCGGCTAGCGCCACTGTGCGCTGAGCCCGGCACGAACGAAATGGGCGGGTTCCTGTGCGATGCTTTGCCTGTGCCGCTGGTGTGGGTGACCGGCAACTCGGGGGCCGGCAAGTCGAACGGTCTGCGCGCTCCTGAAGACTCTTGGAGAGCTTGCGGTCGACGCCGACTGGGAGGGCTACAACCACTGGGTGGACCGGACGAGCGGACAGGTCGTTGCCGATCCCCCCTATCCGGTGCCAGCCGGCTGGCTCGAGCGCTTCGCGTGGAGGATCAGCCGCGCGGAGGTCGAGGTCCTGGCGGTGAGGATGCGCGACACGACCGCGTTCCTTTGCGGCTCGGCCGAGAACGAGGCCGACGTGTGGGACCTCTTCGACCTCGTGGTCTGCCTGGTAGTTGACAACGAGACGCTCCAGGACCGTCTCCTGACCCGCACTACAAATGCCTTCGGCAAGCACCCGGAGGAGCTGTCGGCGGCGCTCGGCAGCAATGACGGTGTCGAGCCCACCTACCGACGCCTCGGCGCGACGATCATCGACGGCAGACGGCCTCCGGCGGAGGTGGCCGGCGCGATCCTCGCTGCCGCTGCCAAGACTGCCCCAATAGCGGGAACCTGACATCATGAAGGGGAACGGGTTACCCGAACTGATAGCTCAACCGGCGGGGATGCGCCTGATGGAGGCAGATTCAATGAGGTACCAGGTAGTAAATCCGGCAACAGGCCAGCTCGAAAGAGAGTTCCCGACGGCGACCGACGCCGAAATCAGCGAGGTGCTGGCCCGGGCCGAGCGGGGTTACTTGTCGTGGCGGCACACCTCCAAGGCCGAACGCGGGGACATACTGCGCCGGGTCGCCCAGCTCTACCGCGACCGCTCCAGCGACCTGGGCGCGATCATCACCCGCGAGATGGGCAAGACCACCGCCGAGGCCAAGGGCGAGCTGAAGTTCACCGCAGCCATCTACCGGTATTACGCCGAGCAGGGCCCGGAGCTGCTCAAAGATGAGCCGCTGCCCTCCAGGACGCCGGGGGCGGCATGGGTGCGGAAGTCCCCGATCGGGCCGCTGCTGGGCATCATGCCGTGGAACTACCCGTATTACCAGGTGGCCAGGTTCGCCGCCCCGAACCTGATGATCGGGAACACGATCGTCCTCAAGCACGCGCCGCAATGCCCTGAGTCGGCCCTGGCGATGGAGCAGATCTTCCGCGACGCCGGGCTGCCAGCCGACGCCTACATCAACGTCTTCGCCACCAACGAGCAGGTCGCCGCCGTGATCGCCGACCCCCGGATATGCGGCGTGTCGGTGACCGGCAGCGAGCGCGCAGGCTCGGCTGTGGCAACCCAGGCTGGCGAGCACCTGAAGAAGGTCGTGCTGGAGCTTGGCGGATCGGACCCCTTCATTGTGCTCGACACCGCCGATCTCGCGGGTGTGGCGAAGGCAGCCGCCGACGCCCGGATGGAGAACGCGGGCCAGGCTTGCAACGCATCCAAGCGGATGATCGTCGCCGACGGCGTCTACGACGAATTCATCCGGGAGTTCACCAAGGCGATGGCCGCCCAGGTAACAGGAGACCCGACCGATCCTGCCACGACCTACGGACCGCTGTCCTCAGAGCGCGCGGCGCAGAACTTGATGGATCAGATCAACGACGCCGTCAGCAAGGGTGCAACCGTGCACACCGGAGGGCATCGCGTCGATCGGCCCGGGGCGTTCGTCGAGGCAACCGTACTGTCCGGAGTAACTCCGGCCATGCGGGCCTACACCGAGGAGCTATTCGGGCCGGCAGCGGTGGTCTACCGGGTGGCCGACGCCGACGAGGCAGTCGAACTCGCGAACAGCAGCGCCTACGGGCTGGGCGGGGCCGTCTTCAGCAGCGACGAGACACTCGCACTCGACGTGGCCGACCGCCTCGACGTCGGAATGGTGTGGATCAACCAGCCCGAGGGCGGCGGCCCGGAACTGCCCTTCGGCGGCACCAAGCGTTCCGGTGTCGGACGCGAACTCGGGCCCCTCGGCATCGACGAGTTCGTCAATAAGAAGCTCATCCACACGCCACCAGGTGACGGCTGATCCCGGCCCGGGTCGGGCGGCGAGGACCGCGGGCCGGGCGGTCTCGCAGCGGCTCGCTAAGAGGCGGAACAGCGGGGAGGTGCAGCTTGCCGGAGATGGCTGGGAAGGATCTCAGTGTCCGGGGACCCGGCCACCGTCGGTGTGCAGGATCTCGCCGGTGACCTCGGCATTCACCCGGGCTCCCCGCCGGATGCACTCGACGGCCAGTGGGCGGGTGACCAGTCCCCGTCAGGGTCCGTGGTTTGACCCACTTCGATCAGATGACCGTCGGGATCGCGGATGTAGCAACGGATCTCGTACTGGTGCTGTTTCGGCGGCGTCAGGAACTGAGCGCCCCTGGCGCTCCATTCGGCGTACACGGCCTCGATGTCTTTGACCCGGATATTCAGGAAGCTGCTGACCCGGTCGGGATCGCGTGGCGTCTCCAGAGTGACCGCAGGCTTGTCGTCGGTCGGGCCACCACCGACATTGATGATGATCCAGCTGTTGGATAGTGCGACATAGGTCGGCTCTCCGGAGAAGACCACCCTGCCGCCGAGTACTTCGGTGTAGAAGCGCCGAGAGCGCTCGACATCGTTCGAGACGATGAAATGGGTCAGCACAATTCCCTCTGGGGGCGGTGGGAACTCGGCCATCCGGCACCTCCACTGGTTTAGTCCCATACGCTTACGACGGTCTGCAGCGTGTAGGGGTTAGCCCGCCACAGCATGCCAGGGAGTCTAATGCTGTCTAGGCCTCGATCCACCGGGTAAATAGGGCTTCACATCCATCTTGGCCGCCCCTTTGCTACGTCATTGCCATGCGAGTACTTGCCGTAGGCGCCTGAACTGTCCGAAGGGTGACGTCGGTCAACTGCGTCCTGCGTGCTGCCCGGGCTGGATATAGACCACAAATTGTTCGCCTGGCTGGCTCCCAGTTTGGCTCCCGGCTCGGAGTCGGCCGGAGCCCGTTACCGTACAACCATTGCGGCCAAGTGGCTCAGCGAGTTGTCAAGATGGTCGGGAGTAAAGGGCGGGAAGTGAATGTGCTGGCGGGGAATTGGCCCTACCTCCGACCAGTCATATGAGAGTGTGACCTTGGTCTTGCCCGGGCCGAGCTGGGTCAGGTCGTAACGCCAGATCCAGCCGCCGAACTCCAGCTTGCCCGTTTCCGGTGACACATAGCCCGGCTTCCACGAGATGACGCGCGGCGGTTCGAACGCGAGGACCCGGTTGGCCATCTGATAGCTGCCGTCCGGGTGGTTGGGGTGGTACATGGCCATCCGGAAGATCTGACCTGGGCCGGTCAGCCGCTGGCCATCGAGGGACTCGCAAACCCAGCCGGTGCCGTCGATGGCGGCGTGCCGGGATGGATCGGCAAGCGCCGCGAACACGGTTTCGGCCGATGTGCTGATCGTGGTGGTCGCGCTGACGCTCTCCTCGGTCATGGTAGATGGCCTCCAATTGCCCTGGTTTCCTCACGGCTATGCGGAAGAAGTGTTGCCCATGCCCACGATGTAGACACCGCGGCGAAGCAGGACTCATCGGCTGGTAGCCACGCGGCCAGCTTCGCAGCCTGTCTTCCTGCGCGCCGATCTCTTGTGTGTTCGGCATCCGGGTTGTCAGCTGAGGCGGAGGCCGTGCTGGGCCAAGTTGTCTTCGGTGGGGGATCACGCTGGACGAGGTCAGCGAAGACCGGGCCGCCGCTGCACGTGGACCTCTGAGCATGCGGACTGACGCCAGCGGCGGACCAGGGATGAGGGCTCAGACCGGCTGGCGGAACGGGTCTTGGCGGCCGCCCCGGGCTGGTGCCTGATCAAGCCTGTGCGCGGTGATGTTCAATTTTCCAGCTTTTACGCCGCAGGGATGTCCTCTCCGGACGGGCCCGTCCGTCCTTCTCACGGGTGGCGCTCGCCACCAGGCGAAGAGAAACGAGGAGACCGATGACCAGCAAGACCACCACAGCAGGGTCCGACACCGACCGGCAGGCCATTCTCGACGTGCTCGCGGGCTTGTACAAGGCGTGGGCAGCCAACGACGCCGAGGCCTTCGTGGCCGACTACACCGACGACGCCAGTGTGGTCCAGCCCGGCGTCTACAAGAGGGACCGCGAGGAGATCCGCACCACGATGGCCGCAGCGTTCGCGGGCCCGCTCAGCGGGTCGCGAGCGACCGACCACCCGACGGACGTCCGTTTTCTCACCGACGACACGGCCGTAGTGATCAGCGAGGGGGGGATCATCTTCCCTGGGCAGGACGCTGTCGCGAGCGAGGGCCTGGTGCGCGCGACCTGGGTGCTGGTCCGGCGCGGCGGCAGCTGGCGCATCGCCTGCTACCACAACAGCCCCGCCAGCTAGGGCGTCGTCTTCCAGGTGCGGGGCGTTCATTTCCGGGAAGCCGCCCCGCACCTGGATCCGAACAGTTCCGGGGCCATAACAGCGTTGGCACAGTCAACCGAAGCGGGGGGCAGTCCCTAACGCGTCAGGGCGCGGCTAGCGTTGGAGCCGAGCCAGCTGCCCAGCGACAGGGAAGGTCTCATGGTGGATACTCCTACCAGCGTCGACCGCAACGCGCCGGTCCTGGCGCATCATGAGATTGATATCAGCGCTCCGGTGAGCCGGGTCTGGGCCCTGCACCAGGACGTCAACGCCTGGCCAGGCTGGCAGTCCGATATCACCGCGGCCCAGCTGAACGGAGCCTTCGCGCCCGGCGGATCGTTCACCTGGACCAGCTTCGGCTTCACCGTGACGTCCACGGTCTACGCGGTGCAAGACCAGTCACGAGTCTTGTGGGGCGGCACCGGCGATGGCATCACCGGCGTGCACGAATGGGTATTCACCGCGACACCGGCCGGCACTCACGCAGAAACCACCGAATCCTTCGCCGGTGCCGCCGTCGAGGCCGACATAGCAGGCATGCAAAAGGTGCTCGACGGGTCGCTTGTCTCGTGGCTGAACCATCTCAAGAACGCTGCCGAGGCGCCCGGGTAGTACCGGGCGACAGCCGTGGCCGACGGTGTGTGAGAGGCCGACAGCGGAAGGCAAGCACGGCATCTGCTGGCTCGACACGCTCGCTAACGCGATGCGCGGCATCCCCTGGATGCCCATCACCACAACCGTCTGACACGCATATCAGACCGCGATCAGGCACGCTCTCAACCGGCATCGTCTCTCAACCCGCCCGGCCGCCACATGGTGCTGACAACGGGTGCACCCTCCGGCAGGCCCAGGGTGGCGGCGACGTGGAAACCGAAGTGCTGGTAGAGCGGCACGTTTTCCAGCTTCGAGGATTCGAGGTAGGCGGGCAGCCCCTCCTGATCGCACCGCTGCAGACGCGAGCGCAGCAGGGCTGCGCCAACCCCGCATCCTTGCCGGACCGGGTTGACCCCGATGAATGCCAGATACCAATGCGGCTCTTTGCGCGGATGGGCGGAGACCGCCACGGACTGATACCGCCAGACGACGGCAAGACGACGGCCGAAGGCCCGCAGATAGCCGGGGAGGGCGGACGCTTCGGTCCCGAGTGGGGTGCCGGGCGGGAGCCACACGGCGGCTCCGGCTACGCGCCCGTCGACACAGGCCACTTCCACTGCGCCGTGGCGAAGCGACTCATGGTGCAGTCCGGTCACGAAAAAGCGTCGCAGTCGCCGATGCCGCGAGCCCTCAGCCGGAAAGAACCAGCCGAACACCGGATCGTCGTAGAAGGCGCGGGCGAGCATCTGAGCGGTCTGCGCCGTATCTCCACGCCCGGCCACCCGTATCTCAAGACCAGCCACGCACACCAGCGTAGGCCGCGCCGGATTTCACGGCTCGCCTGCGAAACCAAGGACCGACTCCCGCAAGACGCTCGGGTTCATGGCACCATCGGAAAGCTCGCCGAGCTCCTTGCGCACACCGGTTGAATCCGCTCCGTTAGCAAGATCAGATAGTCTGACTGGCCGTTGATCACGATGGTTCAGGCAGCCGGGGCCAAGAGGGCGCCTCGATCGACCCTCGACTCGTCGCGATCGCCGTAGCGCTGGCGCAATGCTCGCCAGGCATCCAGCCTCTCAGGGCGCATCCGCTGACCGTCGTAAAGCTCGTGCACGTAGCAAGAGAGCACCGTGTCCCCGTCTGGCCCCAGGAACTGCACTATCAAGACCTCCCGCCCGGGGAAAGAGGGGAACGGGTAGGGCTCGCGCACGAAACGCACGCCGGTGATCTCATCGACCCGCACGTCCATCGTCCAGGCCGCCGCGTCGTCGCCGAGGGCGACGTGCCACCATCGCCGATCGGCCGGTCCGCGGAACACTGGTGCCGTCGCTCCGGTCAGGTGCGCGGTCCACCAGCCGACCCCGAAGACGAAGATGAGCGGCCCAGACTCCGACAGGTCCGTGATCAGATGTTCCAGCTCGTTAGCGGACTCGCTGATACCTGCGATCTTGCTCATGCCGCGCCCCTCACCCCCGTGTCGGTGCCGTTAGTGGTTGGGAACACGCGCCGCGCAGAATCGATACCCGGCGTCTGCGCGTCCCGGGCGCGGGATGTACCGCATTAGCAGCTTGGGTAGCCGGCGTTTCCGAGTCGTTCAAGCTGGACCAACATCCTTGACCGGTTTCCCTGGACCGCACCACACGGCGGTGAACTGCAACCAAAACTGCAACCCCGTCGTGGGTTGAGCTAGGAGAGTTTCCGGATTTGCGCCGAGCCACGCATGCTGGTGATCTACGCATTACGGGCCCGTCTCATACGTGACGCACGGGTCCTGGGTGCACGTTGGCCCTCAGGTTCACGGGGGCTGCTCGTGACGATCATCGGCTGTTGCTGGCGGTTTGCGGGCATTCCTCGGTCATGCAGGCCAGCGGGCGTGCGCCAATCCGGTCAAGGATCGCGCCGCTGGGCCAGGGTGGTGTATCCGGCCAGTTCACGCTGTGGATCTGAGCGCCGGGTGCTGGTCGCCTCGCAGCTGGGCGAGGTTAGCAGGACCAACAGGAGGAACAGCAGGATTCCGGGCAGGAAAACCACGTTGCCTGTGCTGCTGTGCTGCGTGAAGCCGCCCGCCGTGAGTACTCCCCCAGCCAGCAAAGGCCGCCAGTAGGTCCGCACGGCGTAAGCCAGCCGGATCAGGCCGATGGCTGTGAGCAGCGCCCCTGTACGGATCCCCCGGCGGACCCGCCCGGTGCGTGCGACCCGCGTGACGCTCAGGGCACAGCACCGGCCGACCGGCCCGACGGACTGGTTCCATATCACCAGGTTCCGCCGATGCGGTAGCAGCCTCATCGCAGCCTCCTGCACCCGGGCTCCGCTCTGCGTGTCCTCAATGCTACGCTTGCGCGCTCTCTAGAGAGTGCCGCGCACGGGCCAGATACGGCAGCTCACGTGATTGCCGACCGATGCGTGCTGACTGAGCGGCCCGCGGTACCTGCGGTGGCTGAACTGGCCCCTTGCTGGCTGTTAACGCTGCTGTCGGGTACTCACCGGTTGCGATGCACGGCGTCTTTCCCGGGTCGCGGACTTTGACGAAGGATCTCATCAACGACGCGCGCGATGGGCGCGGTAGCGTCGATTACAATACCGTTTTTCGGAATGTCTTCTTTCGTTTGATGCAATCGCACAATGAGTTCGCGTTCGCTTGGTTTCGCGCCCCAATCATCTGGGTCCAGACGGCATCGCTCGTCAATCCGCCGGTTCAATGTGTCGATGTCGACTTCAAGCACAAAAACGCCGTCAAATAGATCCATGAACTTTGAAAAATTCCTAGAACCACCGCAGAAAAAAGTTACCGCTTCATCCTGGTTGGCGACTATGGCTTTTACTTTACCTACATGCCAAATGTGATGCTCGTGCGTGGCGCTGTCCGTCGGTTTACCAGTTTCAGGATCGCCTTGATAAGCCAATTCATTGTCACCGTTAATGGCATGATAGCCGCGCCGCTGCAATTCTTTGCAGACCGAAGTTTTGCCGGTACCGGAAACGCCCTCAACCAGATAATTTGTAACGCCCACTGCTAGATGATACACAATTTGTCAGACGATGCTGTCTCTCCACCTGCAACAACTCCCCGACCCGTCCTGCAACGAGCGTGCGTCCATCGTCGGAGATAGGTCTGCCGCTACGCCAGGAAAATTTCCAGCCTGGTGTGTCGCCGCCGATAGCAGGGAGCGTCGAGTTTCTCCCCCGTCCCCTTCGTAGGCGCCGAATCCTGGTGCATGGTTGCCTCATCTAGGCTGGCGCAGCCATCGCGCAGCGACGCCCGCAGGGCAGGCTAGAAGTGGTGACCGCAAGCTGGACAATCGGGAGCGAGGAAGAAGCACCCGCTGTTCCTTGCCGATGGTCGTTACACCGTGCCAGATCACAGCGCTCTGTGGCGGGTGCCCCGGCGTGCGGCCCAGGCGGGCCCAAGGCAGAGCCCGGGACGCTGGCGCTCGGTCCAGCGGCGCCACCAGGCGCCGCCTGAATTGATATCGTGGTTTGATCGAGCGGGGGCGCTCCTGGCCGTTTCTGCGTGTTCATGCGCGGGCAGAGGGTGTGCCTGCGCTGACACATCGGTGAGTGCAGACCCAGCACGTCGCCGGAGCCGGGCTGCGGGGGGTGGTCGCCGGTGACGTGCCCTCGATGCGGGCACGACAATCCCGATGAGGCCCGCTTCTGCTTGCAATGCGGCGCCCAGTTGGCGATTTCGTGCCCCGACTGCGGCGTCGTGTTGCCGCCAGGCGCCAGGTTCTGCCCTGAGTGCGGTCATGCGTTGGCCGGGGCGCCGACGCCGACGCCTTACACCCCACGCCATATCAGTGAGCAGATCCTGGCCGTGCGGGGTGCGATCGAGGGTGAGCGCAAACAGGTGAGCGTGCTGTTTTGCGACATCGTAGCCTCCAGCGCCCTGGCGGGTGAGCTGGGGCCGGAGGAGTTTCACCTGGTTATCGATCGTTTCTTCCGGGATGCCCTGACCGAGGTGCACCGCTATGAGGGGACAATCAACCAGTTCCTCGGCGATGGGTTCATGGCGTTGTTCGGGGCGCCGATGGCCCACGAGGATCACGCGCGGCGCGCGGTCCTGGCCGCCCTTGGCATCGCCGCGCGGGCGGAGGTGAAGGTCCGGATCGGGATCAACAGCGGCCTGGTGGTGGTCGGGGCGATCGGTGATGACCTCCGGGTGGATTACACCGCGTTCGGCGACACCACCGTGCTGGCCGCCCGGTTGCAGGCCGCGGCGGCGCCGGGTGCGGTGCTGGTGAGCCAGCAGACTGCCGGGCTGGTCAGTGGCTATTTCCAGGTGGAGGAAGTCGCGCCAGTCGAGGTCAAAGAGCGCACGGTCTACCCGCTGCGGGTGATGGGCTTGGGTACTCGGACCGCACGCATCGCCTCCGGTGATGAGATGAGCCCGTTCACCGGCCGCGACCGTGAGCTGGCCGAGCTGCAACGGGCATTGGAGGTGACGGCCGACGGCGAGGGCCAGGTGGTCGGCGTGGCCGGGGACCCGGGTCTGGGCAAGTCCCGGCTGGCATTGGAGTTCCGCCGGCTGGCCGAGCCGGACGTGGCTGTACTAGAAGGCCGCTGCCTGTCCTACGGGGCCAGTATCGCCTACCTGCCGCTGTTCGAGCTGGTACGCAATGCCTGCGGAATCACGGCCGACGATTCACCGGAACTGGCGGCGAGGAAGATCGAGCTGAAGATCAAGACGCTCGAGCTCGATATATCGCTGGCCCACTACCTGCGGCACGCGTTCGGCCTGCCAGCGGGTGACCCAGCGCTGGCCGCTCTCGATCCGAGGATTATCCGGACCCGCACCTTCGGCGCCCTGAGCCGACTGCTGGTGGCACAGGCCGGTCGCCGGCCGATGGTCATGCTGGTTGAGGATCTGCACTGGATCGACCAGACATCGCAGGAATTCCTCGCCGGGTTCGTCAACGAGCTGCCATCGGTGCCGATAATGCTGCTGGCGACGTACCGGTCCGGTTACTCCCCACCCTGGATCGGCAAGTCATACACGTCTCAGCTGGCACTGCGTCCATTGTCAACAGCGGCGAGCGAAAAGATCGTGGCCTCGCTGCTTGCTGGCGGGGATCGGGCTGCGGCATCGGCGATCGCCGAGCGCGGGGAAGGCAACCCCTTCTTCCTCGAAGAATTGGCTCGGGCCAACCGGGACCAAACCACCGGCGCGGCGGGTGTCACCGTGCCGCAGACCGTCCAGCAGGTCCTGGCCGCCAGGATCGACCGGTTGCCCGCAGATCAGAAGGCGGCGATTCAGCTGGCTGCGGTCCTCGGCCGGGAGTTCTCACTCGACCTCGCGGAAGAGGTCTGGGACGGCGATGTGCCGCTGGAGGCGCGACTGCAGGAACTGAAAGGGCTGGAGTTCCTCCGGGAACGGCACGGCCTGGCCGAGCGTACTTTCATGTTCAGCCACGTGCTGACCCGTGAGGTGGCCTATGACGGCATGCTGGAAGCACGCCGCAGAGAACTGCATGGCCAGGCAGGCGCCTGCGTAGAGCATTCTCAGGCCAGCCAGCGCTTTGAGCATTGCGAGCTGCTCGCCTATCACTACTCCCGCAGCGCCGACCCCGCCCGGGCGGTTCCCTACCTCGCCGCCGCCGCGGACCGCGCCAAGGACAGGTACGCCAATGAAGAGGCAATCCGGCTGCACAAGGAAGCCTTGTCGATCGTCCAGAGCCAGGCTGCTGGCAGAGACCGTGACAGCCAGGAACTAGCGATCCTTGAAGCCGTTGCGGCGCCACTCAATGCCAGGTACGGATATGCCTCCCCGGAGCTGCAGCAGACGCTCGAGCGCTGGATCGCGCTCGCCGAGTCACTGGGCCGCAACGACTCGATGGCCGCTGGCCTGGTCGCGCTGTGGGCGTCGCGGTTCGTTCAGGGACGCAGTGCCGATGGGTACCAGACGGCCAGCCGCGTCCTAGCCCTTGTCGCCCCCGGCTCCGAGCTAGCCGGCCACGCGCACTTTGCCATCGGCGGCTCGGCGGTGACCCTTGGAAGGCTGGTGGAGGGACGGCGTCATCTCGAGCTGGCCGCCGATCTGGCGGGTGGTGCGGTGTGGCTGAGTACCGGTGTAAGGGCCGATGTGCACAGCACGGCCTGGACGGCGCACGCTCAATGGCTCCTGGGCCGTGACAAGGAGGCCCTGTCCGCCTGCAACAAGGCCATCAAGCTGGCCAGGTCGATCGACGATCCGTTCTGCCTGGCCGTGGCGCTGGCCTATGGCTGTATCACTCACCAGCTGCGCCATGACATGTCCGCGCTTGGCAACAGCGTCGGTGAGCTACGCGAACTATGTAGTAGCTACGGTTTCGCCTACTACCGCGAGTGGGGACTAATCCTGGACGGCTGGTCTCACCAGGACGAGTCGGGCATCGGCCTCGCCCAGCAGGCCATCAGCAATCTGAAGGTGGGAGGCTCGTTCGCCCGCATGCCGTACTGGCTGTCGCTGCTGGCTGACCTGCTGGCTCGCAACGACCGCAGGGATGCAGCACGAGCGACCCTCGACGACGCCCTGATCGCGGCGAGGGACCGCGACGATCTCTGGTGGCTTCCGGAGGTGATGCGCATGCGGGCCGCCTACGACGAGGAGCAGGCCGCCATCTCACGCCTCCGCTCCGCTGCCCAGACGGCATCGGCACAAGGCAGCGTCGCGCTGCTCCGGCGCTGCGAGCATGACCTCGCCGGGCGTGGGGTTCGCCTCCCGGGCCCCGGTCATCCCGTGACCTGAGGCGAGGGCCCTGACCTCCGTCCCGACGCTCGTAAGCCATTTGCACTGCCGCGTCATCAATGTCGACACGGGCGAACTCCCTGCGTCAGCGATCTGCGCCTGAAACCTACCGTTGCGGCGGCCCGCAGGGCTGTCACCAGGGGTGAGCTTAGGCGAACTTGGACACTCCCCTCCCCGAACCCGATAGCTGCGGAACCTAACGGCAGACGGGTTCTGTCAAGGGGCGTGTTCTGCCCGACTCCGACTGATGGTTGACACCGCGGCCTCAGCTGGTGCTTGACACCGTCCGCCCGCACGTGCCCCGTCGTGACCTTGTTCGCGGCGAAAGGCGGCCGGGCTGTGCTAGTGGAGTTGAGCGTCATGGAGCGGCGCTATCACGCAGTCGTGGAAGTCATCTCCGGTGCACCGGTCACCGAGGTCGCCCGGCGTCACGGTGTCTCCCGCCAGGCTGTGCACCTGTGGCTGGGGGAAGTACAAGAGGGAGGATTAGCAGGCCTGGCCGACCATTCCCGCCGGCCGCACTTCCAGCCCCGCCAGCTGGAGGCAGGAATCGAGGCGAAGATCCGTCAGCTGCGGAATGACCATTCGCGGTGGGGGGCCACGACGGCTGCAGTACGAGCTGGGCAAGGCCGGTGTGGCACCAGTGCCTTCCCGGTCAACCATTTACCGTGTGCTGGTCCGCCGCGGCCTGGTCCCGGCGAGGAAGCGCAAGCGCCGCCGCCAGGACTGTAAGCGCTGCAGCGCGAAGAGCCGATGCAGCAGCGGCGGGACCACCACCTGCCGGGCACGCGCCCGGTGTGCTGGCTGCGACCAGCTGCGTGGAAGTGCAGCGGCTGGTCAACTCCGCCGGCATCATCACCCCCGGCGGTCAGGTCATCCAGATCGGCTCCCCGCTAGCCGGGCAGAGAGCCCACATCCGCCTGGACGGCCAGGTCATGCACGTCATTACCCAGGACGGCATCTTGTGGCGCATCCTTGCCTGCCCCATCCCGTCCGACCAGCGGCACAGGATCCAGGGCGTCCGCCTGGCCGGGCCAGATCCGCTCCCGGCTGCGCGGCTGACGGTCCAGCGGAAGGTGTCCAGCCGCGGCGGCATCCAGCTTGCCCGGCAGCGCATCCAGGTCGGCATTAGCCACGCAGGCCAGACCGTGACAGTCGAACTCGGCGATACCGCCGTGCAGGTCATCGACCAGCACGGTGAGCTGATCAAGATCGTTCCCGCAACAGCACGGGCGAAATCAGCAGGTTCAAGGCTTACGGCAGCCGACGCCGGACCGAGGCAGTGCTCGACCCGTCAGCGGTTGGCGTCGTGCATGAGGCCTCCGGGCAGCGGGACGCGGTCAGCGGCGCAGCCGCACGCGATAAACCCGGCGACATCCGGTGGTCATTCCCGCGACAATGGCCGACGTGGAGGAGGTCGAGGTCGTCGTCGCGCATAACGAGCGCGCGACCCTGCGCGTCGGCGACGTGTTCCTGAAGATCGACACTGACCAGGCCCGCACCGACGTCGAGGTCGAGGCGATGGCTATGGCGCCGATCCCGACTCCGGAGATCCTGTGGCGGAAGCCGCCCGTGCTCGCGCTCGCCGCCCTCCCGGGAACGGCACTCGGCCGCCTCGGCGAGCCGTCGACCGCGTCGGCGGCGGCGTGGGCCGCGGCGGGTGCGGCCGCACGGATGCTGCACAACGCGCCGCCGCCATGGGCCGGCCAGAGCCCCGGCGCGATCGCAGCGGAACTCGACGGCGAATGCGAGTGGCTCGTCACCAACGGCGTCCTTCCCACCGACATGGTCACGCGCAACCGCCAGATTGCCGAGGCTGCGCTCCGGCCGTGGACGCCGGTGTTCACGCACGGCGACCTGCAAGTCGACCACGTGTTCGTCGACGGTGACAAGATCACCGGCGTAGTCGACTGGTCCGAGGCATGCCGGGGCGATGCCCTGTACGACCTCGCCGTCCTGACGCTCGGACACCAGGAGAACCTTGGCGACGTCGTTGCCGGCTACGGCACCGACGTCGACCTCGACGTGATCCGCGCGTGGTGGTCGCTGCGAAGCCTGTGCGGGGTCCGCTGGCTGATCGAGCACGGCTTCGACCCGTTCACACCAGGCTGCGAGGTCGACGTGCTGAGGTCCCGGATGTGAGTCTGCACGAGCCCGACGGCTCGAGGCTCGCCTGACTGGGTGCGTCAGACTGAGTACCGACACGCTAGTGCCCCAGAAACCGTCAAGCATCACCCGAAGCCGTTTTGTCAACAATCAGTTGGCGCTAGGCATCGGGCCAGGCATCGTGTTCTGTCCCGGTAGATGCTTGACACTCCAGTCCCACCAGATGGCTTACAGGTGTCCCGTGAGTCGGCTTTCCTGTCGCTTATTGCTTGCGGGCGTCATGGGATGGAGGGCCGGG
Organism: uncultured Actinomycetota bacterium; assembly: GCA_963739645.1. Taxonomy (GTDB): domain Bacteria; phylum Actinomycetota; class Actinomycetes; order Streptosporangiales; family Streptosporangiaceae; genus JASHPR01. Next base: position 17,662 of record CAVUBM010000009.1, on the reverse strand, counting down.
ATTGGCCAGCCCTGGACGGGCGATCCATCCGTAGGATGAGCACCATGACCTCCCTGCCACCCTGGGCAGCGGACCCGGGCTCACTGACCCTCACCGAAGCGCAATACGACGGCCTGCCCGATCGCGTGCGCAAGCTGATCGAGGTCATCGACGGGAACGTCATCTTCTGCCCGAGCGGCACGCCCGAACACGCTGACGTGACCCGCACGCTGGCCATCCGGCTGGACGCAGCCCGGCCAGCCCAGCCGTGCATCCGGGTCTCCACCGGCGCCGACGTGCATTTCACCAAGCGCAGGCGCAGCGACGGCACGCTTTCCTTCCGGCGCCCGGACATCTCGGTGTCCCGGTGCACGGACAAGGACGCCAAGCTCTTCGCACGGGACGCGCTCATGGTCGTGGAGGTCGTCACACCGGCCTCTGGCTACACCGATACCGTCAACAAGCTCGCGGAATACGCCTACGAGGGGATACCTCTTTACCTGCTGGCGTTCCTGGGAGGCGATCCGTACCTGAAGATGATCCAGGAGTACCGGCTTGACTGGCCCAGCAGGACGTACCGGCTGGCCCTCACCCATATGGACGAGCTGGCCCTCAGGGACCCCTTCCCCATCAAGATCGCCTTCGGCGAGCTTGGCGGCTGACGGGGCCGACCAGACCACCTGGACGCCAGGACGACCTGATGAATCCGTCACATGAGCGTCCCCGCGCTTCCAGGCGATTGCCAGGAGGCGCCGACGGTGAAGAATTCGTCTAGGGATGTGTTAAGGATCAAGGGGAGCTAGGCATCGGGCCAGGCATCGGTGTCCGTTTTGTCTTGTGCCGGGTGATGCTGGACATGGCGCCCCTCAGCTGATGCTTGACGTTGGGCCATGTTCGGTCTTCCTGATCGGCTACGTTCCGCCTAGCCGACCGATCGCACTGGCCCGCCTCGGCTAAGTCATCGATCGCTTTCTTTAGCCGCGTTCTCCGCCCATCAGCCCCGTCAGGCCCCAAGAATGTCGCATTTCTTGGTCCGCTAGAACTACGCTGGAGGAATGATCGCATGGCTGGTTGTGGGATGTCTGGCGCTTTATCTTGTGATCGGCTACCTGGTTGCAAGGTGGCAGCTTCGGGTGACATGGGCTCGCGTGAGGAAGGAAGGCACGTACCACTTCCTGAGTCCTGAGGAACAAGACCGCCATGAGAGAGATGAGCTCCAGGCAAAGGTCCGGCGTCGTTTTGTCAGGAATATACCCATCTGGCCGTGGGTGGCGAGTGTCAGCCTCGTTACGTCTAATCTGAACAAGGTCGTCGACCGTGGTGACCCTGTACGGGAGGCCAAACGGTTGGCCGAGGAGCTGACCCAGCGCGATCGGAGCCTTGCCGAGCGGAACCGCCGTATAAAGGAGCTGGAGCGGGAGCTTGGCATCGAGGCTGATCGTCGCTAAGGGCGTGGTTGGGATGGCGTTGATGTGTGATCCACCATTACCGCTCCCGGGATTGCGGGCTATCCCCCGAAGATGCTTCAGGAGATCATGAGGCACGCCAGCATCACGACGACTCTCGACCTGTACGGTCACCTGTACCCGGGCCACCTGTACCCGGGCGATATGGACCGCTACGCTGACCGGCTCGACACTGCGGCCGGGGCCACCGATCCGGCCAGAATCCGGCCAAACGATGATGAGGACGAACGGGCAGCGAAGTGATCAGGACGATGATCTGCGATTTCGATGATGGCGCGCTCGGAGGAACTCGAACCCCCAACCTTTCTGATCCGTAGACAGTGCCGCACGTGGCAGCGACCTTGGCGCTTAGCGGCTCGCCTGCGAGGACGGCTCTCATTGGCTTGCGTTGTCTTGCCTTATTGTGCAGCGTTGTAAGGCCAAATCAGGCCACCTCCGCTGTCGGGGCATCGCTGAATTTGGGGTGCGGGCGGCGGCTGATAGCCGCTGCCCCAGGCCCACAGATCCTTGGCCCAACCCGTGGGCAGCCACGACTGACTGACAACCACCCGACCTGGTTCCTGTGACCGCCGAGAGGCGGTGCGGCATGGGCTGTCTGCTCCCACTTGGCTACACAGCGCCCCCCAAACGTGGCAATATCAGACGATGCCCGTTCTATGCTGTCCTAAAGACAGTCTCAGAGGCGGTCAGCCGACCCGACGACTGAACTGGGAGGACTCCGGCATGGGACTGTGCGGTCCGTATGTTCCCGAGCTTAGGGACCTTTCGTGGCCATCCACCGCGTGCTAGTGCGAACGTGACTACCGCCGTAATTGGTCTGATCGGCGTTGTCATTGGCGCTGGCGTGAGCGGTTTGGTTCAATGGCTAATGACGCGCCGTTCGGACAGGCTTGCTGCTAGGACCGCGGCACGAGTGGTCAGGTACGAATTGCGACAATACCGAGAGCTCCTCCAATTTTTGATTGGCGCGGGCCACTGGGAGGTCGCGTACTGGATTAGTCCGGTCCGGTGGCGCGAACATCAGACTACCCTCGCCGGTGCATGTGCGAGCGACGAGTGGTCAAGGATTGAAATGGCCTACAGTGGCATCGAGATCGTTGACAGTTGGCATCGCCGGCCACGAGGCTCTGATTCAGCTCCTAACGTCGAGCCAGACCCTCAGAAGTCCGGCATGCCAACGGTGCTGAGCAATGTTGAAGCTGGTATGAATGCCTTGGACCGGCTGGCAGCTGTTGATGACGATAATTGAGTCCACTTTCCGTTCCGGCTGTGCCCTGGGAGGCGGATTCACGTTCTCATCTTCCGTCGTCACTGAGAGGGTGGCCGCAATGACCGCGATGGCAGCCAGGCTTCCGGCAATCCTCCGTGCCTGGCGTCGGCGCCTGGTGTCCGCGTGCGGCGCGTTACGGGCGGGCGGACCGGCCAGCCCGGAGGGGAAGGTCGGCGGTGAGCGCGGCCAACTCCCCGTGGGTCCGCGCCCCGAGCGCCCGGCCCACCCGCAAGTCAAACTCGTCCGCGGTCAGCCGTCCCTGAATGAAAGCGGTCCTGAGAGCGGCGACCACCCGCTCGCGGTCGGCGCCCGAAGCCCGGAGGTGGCCACAGCCCGGCCCGCCTGCTGCCTTCTCGTCTCCAGGGCCTGTCGTCATTGGTGCCTCCCAGAGCACACCGCAGGCCAAGGCTAGCGCCGCTGCTCTCTGGTGGCCACCTTCGCGGCCTGATTCATAGCAAGATCAGAGGCGTCCGTTGTCGTCCACGATCGGCGGCCTACCTGCCCATAGACGGTGACCGGTTCCAGTCGAATCCACCTTCGTCCAGGTCCGTTGTTAGCATCCGCGTTAGCAAAATCGGCCCACTTCGGGTACGAGATTCGAGGGCGGAGGGCGCGGACCAACCGAATTAGCAGCTCGGGTCACGGCCGTTCGGATCGGTTCAAACTGGACCTACCTCCTTGATCGGTCATCCCTGGGCGGTGTCGCACGGCGGTGAACTGCAACCCGAACTGCAACCCTGCTCGGTGGTCAGGCGCGCGGCCTCTTCGTCCCGAAGCCAAGTACGGGCGAGGACTGCCAGCCCCGTTACTTGCCCGACCAGGGACAGACCGTCCATCAGTGCCCGGTGTTGTCGACTGCTGCCGGTGGCGATTGTTACTCACTTGGTTACCCGGTCGCTTGCAACCCGGTGTCGTGAGCGGCAGGCCCGGAGATCGCCTGGGGGCCAGCCCGCGACGGCCACCTGCCATCACCGGGCAGACGGCTAGTGTTGGAACTATGCCCGACGATGAAGCTGACCTCAGTTCTCCACGCGGTGCTGCTTCGCCCGACCCGGCAGTGAGTGCCCCGCGCATGCTGGAGCGTTTGGGTGAGGCCGAGTGCATGGCGCTGCTCCCCGATGAGGGAATGGGGCGTCTGGTCTTCACCAGCCGGTATGGACCCACCGCGCTGCCGGTCATGTACAAGATCGACGGAGAGTCGATCGTCTTGGGCACGTGGGACCGCGTCTTCGACGAGGACCTGCGCACCGGTATCGAGTACGCCGACTACCAGGTCGCCCTAGAGGTCAACCAGATCGACCCGCCCGCACACGAGGGGTGGATCGTGCTGGCGCGGGGAGCAGCACATCATCTGGATACCGAAGCTGAGCGCGCGCCATTCATCGATGCCGGGCTCGAGCCGTGGGTCGAGAATGTACCTGCGCACTTCATCCGGGTGAGTCACATAACTGTCTTTGGCGTACGCGTCCGCCCGGCATGATGTCAGCAGCGGTGTAACCCCCGGGGGTGAAGCTAGGGGACTCGAACCCCCGACCCACTGCTTGCAAAGCGACGTATCCGCCTGTGTTAGTGGGCCCTGTCGTGCACAGTCGGCTGTCCGTGAGAGACCGTTACGTACCGCTGGGACCCGGGGGTAATGGCATGTCAATGGCACGGCGATCTTGATCGGTGGTCGTACCACGGCGGGCGATGAACACGTATTCACGGCTGTCATCGTTGAACGGCTCCCCGGCGAAACCGCCGTAGAGCGCCTCCACCTCCAGGCCAGCGACATCGAGAAGCCCGAGCCACTCGTTCTTCGTCGCCCACCACAGCGAACTCCTGGCGCCCCCGTCGAGGACGATGTCGATCCGGTTGTCGCCCACCGCGTACCGGTTGGTGTGCGGCACCGGCTGCTGCTGGTGCTCGCCGTCCAGGCGCGCGGCGATCCGGTGGTCGAAGGCAAAGGCGTTCCAGGCGAACCGCCCGTCTGGCCGGAGTGAGGCGGCCACCCGCTCGAAGGTGCGGCGGCGGTCGGCCCAGGTCGACAGGTGCAGCAGCGCGCGGAACGGGCAGTAGATCAGCCCAGCCAGCTCGCCGAGGGCCAGGTCGCGCATGTCGCTTTGGCGCAGGTCGAGCTGCACGCCCGCCGCGGCTGCCCGGGCCTGGGCCTGCTGGAGCATCGCCAGGGAGGAGTCAATCCCGATGACCTGCTGGCCGGTCGCCTCCGCGACCGGGATGGCGACCCGCCCGTTGCCGACCGCCAGCTCGACCAGCAGCCCGTTCGCCTGGCGAGCCAACGCGACGTAGAAGGCAATGTCGGCCGTCATCTGAGCCGACCATTCCGAGTAGCGGTCCGCGAACGCCTCGTCCCAGCTCACCCAGCCATGTTTCCACGCTGCGGCTGGGTGGCGCCGATCAGGACCCGAGGACCTACGCATTACGAGGGTGTTCCGGTGCGTTGCTCGCGCGCTCAGAACCCGCGCCAGCTTCATGTTCGCAGGTTGCCGCGGGTGGCGGTTGCTGGTTGTTGATGGCGGTTCGGGGACACCTCGGGGACACGCCGTTACTGCGTAGGCCAGGTGCTTGACGGAGTAGTTGGGGATCGCGGTGACTGAATCCACGCCAACGCCGGGTCAGCATAAGAGAGTGACAGGGCAATGGCGCTTATCATGTGGGCTCATGGGACGGGAATTTGGCGGGATGCTGTCGCCCAACCCGCATTACTACGAGATCAGGGGCCGGGCCGTCGAGATGGCCCGGGCACTCGGGAGCCCGGTCGGCGGAGCGGAGCACCTGTTCCTGGGGATGCTCCACGACGGCGGGTGGCCCGTGAGCGTGATCTCAGACCTGGTTGACCTTGGCCAGGCCGAGGCGACCGTGCTCGACACGTTGGAGACCGCCGACTTGGAGGCCAAGAACGCCCCTGCGGGCGGCCCTCCCGAGGACGCGGTGTTCCTGCCGGAAGGCCAGGAGATGGACAGCCCGCTCCGGAAGGCAATCATTGACGCGCTTCCGAGGTCACCACGTTCGGCTTCAACCACGGCGGAGACGAGCGCACATGGATGCACGTGATCGGCCCCGACGGCGCCCTCGACCCCGAAGTCACCCGCCAGGTGCTAAACACCGCCCTGGTCAGCCTGGGTTACCCCGGGATCGGCAGGTAAAGCAGATCCAAGGCCGCTGCGGACCTACTGCTTAGGAGGCCGTCTGCGGCGTGGCCCCTATCTGCGCGGTGCCAGGCCAGAGGTCTTGTTGGGCTGCCCGCGAGTGACCGGGGTTCACCGCGATTCCCCCTTCGATCGGGCGCGCTGCGGGCACGGTCGGGGCAGGCCGAAATGGACGGGCGCTGACGCGCGGGGCGGGCATACACTCCGTTGCAATGCGAGAGGACCGGGTGGACCCCGAGGGCTGTCTGCGGTCGCTGACAGCTGAGGCGTTGTGGTGGGCTCATCCGGATCGGCCGCTGTTCCCGGTGTCGCTGGGTGTGATGGCGGTGGCGAATGCGTTGGTGATGCTGGGCCTGCTGCCAGAGCCGGTGGCCGAGGCGATCTTGGCTGAGCACCGGTCTGAGCTGGAACGCCAGGGCTTGGGGGACCACTGGGGCGTCACCGAGGGCGAGTTGACGGTCCGGCCGGGGGCTCACGGGTACTGGCAGTCCCGGGCTGCGGGGCCTGCGGGCTTGCGGGAGGTGCCGGTGGCGGTGGCGGCGGGGGTGCGGTGCCCGGACCCGGTCGCCGAGGTGTGTTTTGAGTGGGTGAAGCTGACCTCGACGGGGTTGCGGGTGAGCTTCCGCGTGACTGCTGACGATCCCGGTGGGATTTCTCCGCCTGCGGATGCGGCGATGCGGCGGGCCATATCGGGGATCTCGGTCACCGATGACACCGGCCGCTCCTACGAGCTGGCTGCTGAGGACGTGGGCTGGAGCCGGGTCCGGGAGCGGCAAGAGCAGGAGTGGCACGGGGAGCTGCTACTGGACTCGGACCCGGCCCGGGCGCCTGGCTGGCTGGAGTTCACCGCCGCGAGTGGGGGTGAGTCCGGCCGGGTCGCCTTGGTGCCGCCCGCCCCGCTGCCGGTGGGTGTCAGTGAGCCGCGGTGGCCAACCCCGGCTGAGGGTTACCTGGCCGACCTGGCCACGGTCAGCAGTTATTCGATCAGCACCTCGAGCAAGGAGTCCATGGCTGGGCCGGAGGATGTGGCGGAGACTGTCGCCAAGGTGGCGGACAGCTTGGTGGCGGTGGGTGCTCTGCCGGTCACCAGCACGTTGCTGCGCGGGTCGCCTGCCGATCGTAAACCGGCCTGGCAGCCTCACCTGGTGCGCCGGTGGCGCCGCCGCGCCTACACCGCCGCACACTTTGAGCCAGGGGAGTATCGCGGGCTTGTGGTGCGGCTGCCGCTGGAGCACGCCACGGCGGTGATCGAGAGCGTTTCGGTTCAAGGGGAGCTGGTCGGCGTCCAGTTGTATGGGCATCCCTGGGTGATGGGGGAATACTGGCCCATGATCGCGCCGTGCTTCCAGGTGAGTGCCGTCGATGACGCCGGGCACGAGTACACCGGCATGCCCGGTGACTGGCGTGGCTTCCCAGGAGATGAGGGCACCGGCAGCTTCTTCTTCTGGCCCCCGGTGCCCACAGCCCGTAAGCGCATGCGGGTGACTGTGAGCACGTTGTGGGAAGCGGCCTGGGCGGAGCTTGAGTTGCCCCGGTAACTGCCAGCTGCGTCTTGCTGGTCTGCTGCGTCGTTCTCGCAGGCGCCAACTCCCTTGTGAGCGGGTGCCTGGTCAGGATTCAGCGAAGCTGATCGCGCAGCGACGCCGGGAGCGATCTTGACGCGGTGGCCGTGAGCGGGACAATCGAAGCCGAGAACGACGGCGCCGTGCACTCGGTCGCCGTGCCGTATGAGCTGGTCTGATCTGCGGCACCGTAGGCGCCGCCTTGATCACGCGGTGCGCAGCGGGCGGATCCGCGCTAATCCGGCACGCGGCCTGGGCCTGCCGCGAGTCCAGCGACGCGACTACATCTTCTTGACCCACGATCAGCTGCACGAGCTGGCTGCCGCGACCGGGCCGTGGCGGGTCTTTGTTCTGCTGCTCGGTTACACGGGCCTGCGCTGGGGCGAGGCAACCGCCTTACGCGTCCGCGATATTGACCTGGGCCGCCGCAGGATTGATGTTCGGCGGGCCTTCGCCGATGTCGGCGGCTACATCGTTGTGGGCACCCCGAAGTCGCACCAGTCCCGCACTGTCCCGATCCCCGGTTCCTGGCTCGCGAGAGCGCTCAGGCCGCGCCGGGCAAGGAACCTGACGACCTGGTGTTCACGGTGCCGGGCGGGAGCATGCTGCGGCTGCCCAACTGGCGACGCGCCGTCTTTCTGACCGCGCGCAGCCAGGCCTGCATCAGCCCGCGATTCCGGGTTCACGACCTGCGGCACACGGCCGCCTCACTGATGATCCAGGCCGGGTACCCGCCGAAGATGCTCCAGGAGATCATGGGGCACACCAGCATCACCACGACCCTCGATCTGTATGGCCACCTCTATCCCGGCGACATGGACCGCTACGCCGACGGCTCGATAGCGTGGCTCACGAGGCTGCTCACGAGGCTGGTAGGGCCAAAAAGGCCAGACGGAACCGGGCGGAGTTCAGAGGATGAGGTGTCACGCCTGTGACCTGGCGGTTCGTTGGCGCGCTCGGAGGGACTCGAACCCCAACCTTCTGATCCGTAGACCAATGGAGAGTGTCCAGCCAGTGCGGCAGAGTCCGGATCCGCAGGTCAGGGATCCGCCGGCTGTCCAGGCCGCGCGCGCGAGTCCGGTGCTGTCCGCTCAGTCCGTGAGAAAGTTGTGAGAGATCGTGACCGCTACGCCACAGATAGTCCACGTGGCCTGAGACGATGCCCGTGGCTCTGCCCTCAAGCTGGCGGGCCGTGCGTCCAGAAGTCGATGAGCATTTCAGCCAGGCGCGCTGGTTCGGCCCTGTGCGGCGGGCTGAGGTGGCTGCACTCGCTGAACACCTCGGCCCGGGCGTGCGGGATGACCTCCACGAGCCGTGCATCTTGGTACTGGAACCGCGGGTGGCTGCGGCCGCCGCTGATGGCGAGCACGGGCACGGTGATCGCAGCCAGGTCGCTGCTGGTGAAGCCGACTTGGGCCAGCATGTCTTCGAGCATGTCTGTTCTGGCGTCCCACGGCGGCGGCGGTCCCAGTGCCGGAAGCGGTTCGCCTGGCCGCATCAGCATCTGCCGGAACGCCTGGCTACGTTGCTCTGCTGGCAGGGCGCGGACGGCGGCCAGGCTGGCCCGCCACGCGGTCTCGGCGGGGTGCCAGTCATCATCCCCGATAAAGGCTGCTTCCAGGAGGGTCAGGCTCTGCACGGTCTGGCCGAGGGTCAGCGTGGCCGCTAGTGCGACGGTCGCGCCCGCGGAAAAGCCGAACAGGTGATAGCGCGACAGGCCGTGAGCTTGCGCGGCCGCGTTGACCGCGTCAACTTCGGTGGCCAGACCGTAAAGCTCGCCTGGAGCGATATCTCTAACCGCTGAGCCTAGCAGGGTGATCACAGCATCTCCGGCCACCCGGTGAGCGAAGGCGGCCGACGATGTGTGTGGCTGCGGCCGCTGTGGGCTGATCCAGAGCACTTGCTCGACCGGATGCTCGCGGCGGGTCATTGCCCAAGGTTATCCGGGCGGCTGCGAGCTCGGCCTGGCCGCGAAATGAGTGCCCGAATCGTGCTTCCGGCACGTTTAGTGAATTCAGGGCCTGCAACTCTATTGCAAGGCCCTGACCTGTGGCTTCGTTGGCGCGCTCGGAGGGACTCGAACCCCCAACCTTCTGATCCGTAGCTAGTGGCGGCGCGGTCGCTGAAGGTCTTTGCGCTGACAGCGAGGGGCTGTACCGGTCGGCTGAAGGTCGGTAGGGGGCGTTCTGGCTGCTGCACTTGGCCGCTGCACGAGGTGGCCACTTGCAGCATTAGCCTCCTTGGCCTAATTGTCGAGACCCCCTGCTTGCAAATCGCCGGTATCGGGTCGTGCGGCTTGCGCTGGGCTGGTCCCTGCCCGTAGGTAACCGTGACGCACCGCTGGGGACCGGGGGTAATGGCACGTTAATGGCACGACGACATGCCCGCGTTCGCTACACGGCCTCCGGTTTGAGCACGGTTGACTTGATGAGCTCGCTCAACTCCTTTGGGTCCATGTTGTGGCCCGTCTGGCGGCGGAGTTCTTTGCGGATCTGGTCCATCACAGCGTCGCTGGTGATTACAGCACCGAGGGACTTCGCGGAGGTAGCGGCCTTGACCTGCCACAGTTCATCGATAGCGTTGCGCTTGAACGCCTCCTTGGACAGGTAGAACAGCGTGTCGGCTTTCTGGGTCGGGCCACCGTCACCCAGCAAGTCAACTTCCAGCGCGGGATCGATAACTACAGGCAGGCCAGCGGTGAGGTGCCAGACCTGCCAGACCTGGCCGTTGGTCAAGATGATCCACTCGACGCCCTCGTTGACGGCGTACATCTCGACCTGGCGCAAGTGCCTGGGGCTGAGCTTGGTCGTGCAGCGCTTGACCTCGATGAACGCCACGAGCTGCTTGGCGATGCGGACCCCGTAGTCGGCGAACTCACCCCTGACCTGGTATTCGGTAGTGAGGTCTTCGTACTTGTCGTAGCCCAGGCCCTCACACAGGAAGTCGGTGACCAGCAGCCGGGTATCACCCTCGTTGGCATCCCGGGCGATCAAGTCGGCCAGGGGTTTGGCGAAGCGCCGGATGGCCGTTCGGACGCGATCGCGGGTCTCGCTTTCCCACTTGGGCATCTGCCGGGCTGCGGGCTTCTTCGCGGGTGTGACGGCTGGACCGGTGCTGGTGGTAGTCACCTCGATCACTTCCGCCGTGATCACTGCCTCCGCCAGTGGGTTCGTCCCGTCCGTCATGCCCGCCCCTTGCTATGTCGTTGCCATGTGCGTACTAACGGTAGACGCGTGAACTGGCTGTAGGGGTGACGTCGGCGAACTGCTTTGTGGTGCCTTTGCGAGACGTAGCCTGGGACACTGCATATGGGTCTTGCTCCTCGCTGGCTGCTTTCAAGATCGCTAGTAGCTCAGCCAGCACTGGGGCCGTGACGTGCACGAATGTCTGTCTGCTGCTCAGTCAGCCGGAGCTTCATCCCGGGTATGTCCCGCGATGGGCAGGGGGCCGCCATCTTGTGACTCCCAAGCGTGACTTATGCGACTTAAGATATGGCTGACCGTAACGGTGCGGTGACCGGAGCCAGGTCTCCAGCTTCCCGGTATCCCGCCCGCAGGGAGGGGCCAATGGCTGCGCTCGGTGACCTGCTCATTGTCTGTGCTGTCGGCTTCCTTCTGGTGGCTGGTCTTTCCCTGATGCTCGCCAAGACGCCAGTGACCCCGCCGTTTGCCCGCAGGGCAGCCACCTCTGGCAGCCCGCAACTGCGCCAGGATCCCAACGCCAGCTTTCTCTTCGACCGCGGATTTCTCTTCCGCAGACGCATCTGGTTCGTCGGAACGTGCTGCCCGCCACTGCGGATCGACAGCGCTCACTACGGCCACTTCTCAGCCGCTCAAAGGCAGCACCCGGTCGCGGTCGCCCGCTCAGGTCCTCGCGTCTGGTGGTGGTTCGAGGACTCCTTTTACTGGGAGTCTGGCAATTACACACAGCGGGATGTTCTGGCCCTGGTCCGGGACCGCCAGCGCCGTGCTGCTCAGCGCCTGGACCGGGCGCACATGATGCTCAGCGTCGACGAAGGCCAGCAGCCCCGGCCGCAAGGACAGAGGCAGCCCATCCCCCGGGAGGTCCGCCGGGCAGTCTTCGAGCGAAACAGCGGCCAGTGCGCCGAGTGCGGCAGCAAATTCGATCTTCAATACGATCACGTCATCCCCGTGGCCCTGGGCGGCGCCACCACGGTTGACAACCTCCAGCTGCTTTGCGGCGAGTGCAACCGCCTCAAAGGTGCTGATCTGTAGCGCTGTACCAGGTGACTCCTCAGCAGGGTCTCTAATTATTGGTTATTGAACAAGTTCTTGCCGATGTAAGCTGAGTGATATACGTAACCTAAAACGATTGGGGAACGTAAATGTCCGCTGCTCTGTTGGTCCTCGCTGGTGCCCTTGCCGGGATCATAGGGACATTGGGTACAGAACTGATTCGTTCTCGCGGTGAGGACCGCCGATCGCAACGAGAAGCCGCGCGGCATGCATGCAGTGAATTTTCGCTGGCCATTAGTCATATGCGCGAAGCGGCGTTTGACCTATACAAGGACCCTTCTAACCCCGTTTTCGTAGAGCGTGCGCAGGATACCAATAGAACGGCCCGCGCCCATTACGAGAACCTTCGTCTGGTTACCAGTTCCAAGTTGGCGCAGGAAGCCGGACGGCGTGCTCTACGGCACGCTTTCGGCATGCAGCTCCGGGCACAGGGAAAGTCAGCAAGAGATGACGAGACGGAGCGCGAGCCACAAGCGCTCGTTCAAGACTGGCTGACAAAACTGTACGCAGAGATTAGGCGAGAGACGGGCGTTCCTCACGCTGATGACGTCTATCGAGAACCTGACAGATGGCTTGGTGTTGGCAAATTTAGTGGGCCATCAAGTTGACACCAGAGCAGGGGTCGGGAGTCCGCCGTGAACCATCGACCGCATCTTTATCAGCTCTGGCCGCGCCTGGATTCGCCCAGGCCGTTCAAGCTGGACCAACGTCTCTGCCCGGTCCTCCCTGAACGGCGCTGCACGGTGGTGAACTCCAACCCAAACTGCAACCCTGGACTGTCAGCTTGGGAATGAGCGCGACAGGCAGACTTGACAGTGCTTCCCCTGGTCAGCCCGCACCTTGGCTGTCCTGCCAGTGACCATGAATCCTCGTGTTCGACTGTGCCGTCGGGCACGCAGCGGGCACACTAACGGCTCCGGAGGCTGTAGGGCACGAGATCCTAGGCTGGCTCGCCCTTGGTCCACGCCTGGTCCGACACGCTGCACGGCTGTAAGCATGTTCATCCGTAGCAGGCGTTGTCCGCCGTCATGGCACCAGTATTGGCAGCAAGCACACCGAACGGCACCCGGCCGTCTGCTATCTCGTCAAGGCCTGGGCGACTCTTAACCCTCGGCCGGGTCTGGTGCGGATATGGCACAAGGCCAAGCGCCCGAGCATCACATGGTGCTTAACATTCAGGGGGTACTGCTCTTTATGTCCGCATGTACTACATCTTGAAATCGTCCGACCAGATCGAGCGACTTACTGCCATCGTATTCTACTGAATTCTTGCCCACCCTCATATCACTTGTGCAGTCCACCAAGTACTGGGCAAGGGCGTCTGCTTGTTTGCTTACTTTCGCTGGAGCAAGCAATATGATTGTGTTAAGAGCGTTGATTAGCCCCTTTTCGACCCGTAACAATTCTCTATTGGCAAGTTTTCTTTGTTCAGCTTCCTCAGGTTCTGGATAGGAAACGATTATACCGATCACCTCATTTACTTGCGTCAGGAAGGAGATGTATAGCTCCCGCTTTTCACTAATTCTTGCACGGGCATCTTCTGCGCTGATTTGGGCTTTCAGTGTGGCCAGTTGCGACTTTCCGGTCATCCATGAGCCGATTATCGTGCCACCGATTCCGCTTGCGGAACCGACTAAAATACCTGTTATTACAGTTAGCGTGGTGTTCATGTGGACATTATTCCATCGATCCTAGGTGAACCGTGGACCATCGCATGACGCATGCAAAGCCATCCGCCTGGCCTCGCTCTGCTCCCGTCCTCCTGATAGGTGCCGGACCTTGCCGAGGAAGATCATAGTCAAGGGTGGCGCCAAGCGCCATCGAAGACGCGAGCGCAGCGAGCGCCCTTGACGGTGATCTTCGCTCGGCGAGAGGATGCCCGGCGCGAGGAGGACGGCCCGGTAAGTTCTCGCGGTCGCGGTCACCGTGGGGTTAGTTGCGGCGGGAAGTACCTGCCTGCGGGTGCGGGCCTGCTGACCTGGTGGCGGCGCCGCGCCCGGAGGACTCCCGTCCGTAAGGGCGCGGCGTGCCGCCCGCCCGGAGTCGGCGCGGTGCCCGCCGACCCGCTCGGCGTTGGCATGGTTCCCGCGCCAGCTCGCACTATAGTCTCGGTGGCCTCGCGTTTCCGGGTCCGAACCCGGCCAGGGCCGGACGGCCTGGCGCGCCTGGAGGGCGTGCCCTTGAAACCGTAGAGAAAGTTCTCACCAGCAAGGGGTCGGATCACAAGGTGGCAAAGGTAGTGCCCGGCTCCGCTTGAGGTGCGACACGGTGGCTCCACTTGATACGCGACAGCGTCCGATGCGGCAGGTCTACGCTCCGTGATCGAAGCATGCGAGGTTTATGTCGCGGGCGCTAATTAGCTGGGTGCGGGCTGGTGGCCGAATATAGCGTGTCAGACGCGGCCTCATGGCGGACGGACAACGCAACATCGTCAGCCGCGCAACACGCGGCCCATCTGTTGTGTAGCATCGGCGAATTGCTTCAAGTAGCCGCCAATCTTTGGGATCCCCCAGAGTCGCTCCAACTGCGGGAGAGCGTTAGTTAGTGCCATCGCCTGGGTGTTCGTCTGCGCCAGAAAGTATTCGTGGTGGTGAAAGAGCCGACGCCAGATCCGGGTCCAGCTGCCGCTGCGGCCAACACCTCGGGCGGCATCTACTCCGACCTTAAGAGCCCCAGACAATGGGACGATACCGGTTTGCGCAACAACCCCGAGGGCCAGGCTGGCCGATTGCTGGGCGACACCAGCCAAGTTGACAAGCTTCAGCGCCTCGTCACGGATGGCATTCTGGAACTGCAGGGCCTCAGCAGAAACCTGGGAACGTTCGAGCAGTCGGTCCAGGTCCGCACGGACTCGTCGGAAGGCGGCCGACTGATCGCGCACCTTCGCCATCTGCGCCCAGATGTCCTCTCGGGTGGTTGCCTGCTGCAGTACCGCCGTAGTGAAGAACGGCAGAGTTAGGGGCGATGAAGGCTGTTGCTGAGCGAAAATTCGATCGGCAAGGGCAATGCTTACTAGCTCATCTTGAACCTCACTAGAACGCCTGACAAATAGCCGACGAAACGGCATTCGAAGCGTACCGGGGATATATGGCATGGCAAGCGCATTGGCAATGCCCTGATTCACGTAAATTCTGTATGTCGTCGTTGCGGCGAACTGCTGACGAAAATGCAGTTCTGGGCGGCGCCTCGGCGCTGGAGTTCGCGACACCTCTGTCGCCTGAATGAGTATCATTAAGGCCCTGCTAAGGCCATATGTGCCTGAGCCGCGGAGGTCCCCATCGACGAGTACCGCCGAATGGTCAGGAGAGACAAATTCCATGGTGTTGTGAACCGGCGTCAGGTCACTCCGTACCGGCGGCAGGTCCCTTCGTAGTTGAAAGAAATCGGCCATCTCAGCGAGCCTGATATCAGTACTACTGAGATCGAACGGCCCACTGTCAGGCAAATCCGGGCCGAGTACTGCGCGCCATCCGTCCACCACCGCCTGTACTTCCTGGCCCCAGGCATCATCGTCTCCAGCTGACATGCGCAAGAGCTCCATATTTGACACTCCGTCGACGGCAGCATGCGCTGCAACTTGACGGAGCATCCCACCGTCGGGGTCAGGGATGGCCGTCAGCACCGGCGCCCCCAGTTTCTGGTTGAAATAGGACACGTCGATAGCCGGGTTCGCTATGCAATACAGCCGGTCAAAGCACACCAAGGC
Organism: uncultured Actinomycetota bacterium; assembly: GCA_963739645.1. GTDB lineage: Bacteria > Actinomycetota > Actinomycetes > Streptosporangiales > Streptosporangiaceae > JASHPR01. The sequence goes on along the minus strand of CAVUBM010000009.1, from coordinate 2,274 downwards.
GTCGATGAAGGCAGCCAGCTCCCACAAGGTTATGGGCGTGAGCACAGCCGGATTGTCCCACCCAAGCAGGGCCAACACCGTATGGAGTAGCGTCCCGTCCAAGAAGGCGCTGTTCGGGGGGATCTTCAGCTCGTCTCGCCATGTTTGTAGCGCGCGAAGTTGATCATCTGTCGTGAGTGGTGAAGTTGGAGGCAGGCCGAACTCTGCGAACCCCTTCACTACGGGATCGTCTGGGTCTGCTGGCTCTGCATCGGCTGACCACACTGCGTCAACCAAGCTACGGACAACCCCCGGGCCTGCACTGCCGTCGGCCATGAGCGTTCCCCCCGGCGGCACTGCGACCACCCTGCCGCAGTCGCGACCGCCTTGCGCGGTGTTTGCTCATCGTACTGGTCCGACGCACTGGCGTCGTTCTCACATACCGTCGGGCCGGTGTCGGCGCAGGCTGATGACGGGCAAGCGCAGTCACGGCCAGCAGTCGTACGAGCTGCACACCGCAGATCCATGTCGCACGTCAAGTGACGCTGGCCCGTCGCGCCTCAAGTGAGGACAGGCAAAGGTGGCAAAGGTAGCAAAGCGGGTCTAGGGTCCCGCTCCGCCTCGGACGTCCGGACAGCTGTGCTTGCACACAACTGGTTGAGGTATTGCTAAATCCTGACCTCGTCGGATCAGCTGGGGATCATAGAGATACCAGCCGCCTGATTCGCCGATGGTTGAGCTTGGGTAGTAGCAGATCCCGACGCACCACCGGCCGTGTCGGTCCTTGCGCTGGCCGATGACTCGACACCAGACCCAGGAGCCATCGCGAAGCATGACCTCGGCGTCGGTGTCCTCGAAGAAGGTCGGGCTGGACCCGACGTCGATAGGCATGGCTCGCTGCAGCGCAGGCTCACGAGGGTGATCAGAAACAGCCACGTAACCAGGATGCCGCTGGTATGCCTAGCCTTACCAGCAGGCCGACAGATTATTTCGTACCTGTTTTCGCGCGACTGGCTTCGCCAACACGCCCGGCAGGGCCGACCTTCGGCAGAGGTGGCCCCTGGTTGCTTTTGACTGTCTGCTCAGCGAGGTCAGCACGGCACCGCGCGCAACATCTTGGTCAGGACTGCGGAATTGAGCCGTTCTTAGATAAGCGCGTCAATTCTCTGTTAGCTTCCATATCCTCTTCAGCAATCGCCCGGTCGAAGCTCGCTGCTCGGCCGCAGCATCCCACCTAGCATCCGGCAACTCATTTGCCCATGACCTTGCGGCACGATAGAAATCGAACTCTGGGGCACCTTGGCCCAGCATCTCCGCTGCAGCTCGCGGCACTCCGATCATCCTCAAAGAAACTGCGCCCCGGGATTGAACACCGTAGTACGCCATTGCAGGTATACGGTTAGTATCAGATGCACCGGTAGACCTATCCGAGGCTGACATGGTCAGCAGCTGTAGAGCACCCAATCCCCATGGCAATTGTCCGGTAAGCTCTCTAAACAGATATCTCCCAATGTTCCTCAGGCCAGTCTCAAAATCGTCATATGGACTCCAATCACGCACAAGGTCCGGGAGAGCGGCTCCAGTAACCCAGTCACGTAGAATTCCCGCGACCTGCCTCGCGTTCAAGCCCCCCGGCTCGTCAGTCAGACCAAGAGAGAACTCGGGAACCTCAGACAGCAGTTCCACGGCCGACGTCAAAGAGTCGAGATTCTCCCCAAACAGATTGTCTGGAAGCCAGAAGTCTGCACTTCGCATGTCTGAAGAGGCTTGACCAGCTATAAATCCTGACGCTTGGCAAAGACAGGCCAGTGGCGTCAGCCACGTCCAAGAGTTCCCTAGAACGATTAGCTTCAAGAAATCTTCTCGACCAGCGAATCAGGCGTTCGGCGGACTCTCGATCATCCAACCGGAGGCGGTAGAAAACTAGTGATGACCTGAGAATATCCTCGATCTCTGCTGACGCTTGTGAGAAGCCGCCTACCCGCAACGCATGTGCCAGATACTGGAGGAAATGGCTAAGTGATGGCTCTCTTCGAACGAGATCTGAGGTTATAGGCGGAAGCAACATCATCTACCGAGGCCAACACGCCAGCGAGAGCAGATACAACAGCAGTAGCCTCACCTTCAAGATAATCAACAAATTGCTGGGCAGAAGCAGGCCCGTCAGCTGGCCAGATGACAGTTCCTATACGATCCTTGAGAGCTCGTCCTGCCCGGCCTGCTATATTCCAAAACTCGGAATACAGCAACGGTCTATGAGGTCTCCCGCGGCCTTGCGAAAGTGTGAGTGTTTCT
>CAVUBM010000008.1:0-39550 GCA_963739645.1 uncultured Actinomycetota bacterium | reverse complement strand
TGGTATAGTTTCGGTTATCAGAAGTCACCGGCCGGGACCTGACCGAAACCACGAACAGAAGGTACGGGCGATGACCACAGCTGGATCCGGGGGCTGGGGATCAGCGATGACCGCCCACCCGGCCGCCCGGCGGGCGCCGACGCGGCGGACAGCCAGCCGAGGGCAGCGTGAGGGCCGCGTGAGCCGGCGGGATGTGACCCGGCCGGCCACGCCAGCCGGACGGTCTCCGGCTGGCGCGGGGAACCCGGGCGCCCCGCTACGTGGCCGGCCGCGCAGACAAGAAAGCGCATAAGGCGATCCTGGCGGCGGCCGCCGAGCTGCTGCTGGACCGTGGCCTGCCAGCGGTCAGCATGGACACGGTCGCCGAGCGGGCCGGGGTCAGCAAGGCCACCATCTACCGCTGGTGGCCGACCAAGGAATCGCTGGCTCTGGACGCGCTGTACACCGAGTGGGCCGCCGCCAGCCCGCGCCCCGCGGGACACCGGCTCCCTGCGCGGTGACCTGCTCGCGCTGATGCGGCCCTGGGCCCGGCTGGCCAGCAGCCGCCCCTACGGCCGGGTGCTCGCCGCGCTGCTCACCGAGGCGCTGACCGACCCGGCATTTGCCGCCGAGTACCGGCAGCGCGTGCTCGAGCCCCGCCGGGATCAGGCCCGCGCGATCTTCCGCCGCGCCATCGAGCGCGGCGATATTCCCGCCGACACCAACGTCGAGGTGGCGCTTGACCCTGCTTTACGGACCGCTCTACCACCGGCTGCTGAACGGCCATGCGCCGTTGAACGACCGGTTCGTGCGGGATGTTGTGAACATGGCGCTGGGCGGCATCCAGCGGCGAGCAGCGGGTGCCGCGGCCAGCTGCCGCTCCCGGCGCGGTCACTGACCGGGTCAGGTCCGGGCTGGCGCAGCGTGGCGAGCGAGCCTTCCAGCCGGACGTACCGGCCAGCCCGGTCCGGTAGCTAGCTGAGCAGCTCGCGGACGCGCGGGATGACCTGGTGGCCGTACAGCTCGATGTTGGTCATGAGCTGGTCGTGCGTCAGCCCCGGCATGCCGTACTTGAGGTCGAACCGGGTGGCCCTCAGGGCGCGGAGGTTCGTGGCGATCTTCTGCGCGACGGTTTCGGGTGAGCCGACATACAGTGCTCCGTGTGGCCCGGTTTCCCGGTCGAAGGAGTCCTCGGTGGGGACCGCGAAGCCACGCTCCGGGGCCATCACGGCGATGATGTCCTGCCAGCGCGGCCAGAACTCCGCTTTCGCCTGCGCGTCGGTGGCTGCGACGTGGCCTGGCGAGTGCACGAGCACCGGGAGCGGCGGGCGGCCGAACTTTTCCAGGGCTCGCTGGAACAGCTCGGAATACGCGGCGAAGCGGGCGGGGGGACCACCGATGATGGCGAGCGCCAGTGAGAACCCGAGGCGGGCGGCGCGGACCACCGACTGCGGGTTGCCGCCGACACCGATCCACGCCGGGAACGGCCCGGACTCGGTGTGTGGCACCACATCCTGGTTCAGCAGGGGCGCGCGGGTCTTGCCCTGCCAGCTGACTGGCCCGCCCTTGAGCAGCTCCGCGAACAGCGTGGCCTTCTCCTCGAAGAGCTCCTCGTAGTCGGCCAGGTCGTAACCGAACAAGGGGAACGACTCGATGCTCGACCCGCGGCCGAGGATGACTTCGGCGCGGCCGCTGGAGATGGCGTTCAGCGTGGAGTACCGCTGGAACACCCGGACTGGATCATCGGAGCTCAGCACGGTGACGGCGGAGCCGAGGTGAATCGTCTCGGTACGGGCCGCGATCGCGGCGAGCACCACGTCCCCGGCCGGCATCGGGAAGTGCTCCGTGTGATGCTCGCCGATCCCGAAGAAGTCCACGCCGGCTTGTTCGGCGAAGACCCCCTGTTCGACCACGTTACGGATCGTCTGGGCGTGCGAGAGCGGCTTACCGTCGGCGTCGCTGTTCCGGTCGCCGAAGGTGTCGAGCCCGAAGGTGTACGTCATGCCAGGCTCCTCGCGTCCGCAGGCATGGCCTGCTCGAACTCAGGTACCGTCAGCACGGCCCCGAACACCGGCCCGCCGGGTTGCAGCGCGCGGCCCGCTCGCAGGCTTTCCAGGCGGACCGGGTCGTAGCCGATCCGGTCAACCAGGCCCGAGATCGTGCCGACCGCCGCCGGGTCGTCGCCCGCGACGCCGGAGGCCCGCCGGTCCGGGGCGCCCGCCGGCCGTGCCCGGTCCTCGAGTTCGTGGTAGCCGATGTGATTGAGCGCCTTCACCACGGTCGACGCCGGCCAGCCGCCGGGCCACGATCTCGCTGCTTCCGGCGTCCTCGAAGGTCTTCAGTACGCCCTCGGTGGCCGGCCAGTAGTTCATCGCGTCGACCACGAGCTTGCCGCCCAGCAGCCCAGGATCAATGTCAGGGAAGCGGTGCAGAGGTATCGCGAGGACCACCACGTCCGCGTCCGCCACCGCGTCGCTGGCCCACCGCGGCTGTGCGCCAGGAATGAGAAGCTCGGTGATCAGCCCGATGGCTTCCGGGTCGCCGGACGTGGCGATGGCCACTGGGTACCCGGCCCTGATGGCCAGCCGTGCGATGACCGGCCCGACATGGCCCGCGCCAAGTACCGCGAGCCTGCTTGGTTCCGCTGCGCCGGTCATGGTCATTGAGCTGGTCCTTCCCGCGGCGGTGGGGCAACGCTGGGGGCATAAACGGACTTTACCCCGGTTATATTTCCCACCTAGAGTGTTCCCCATGAGCCAGCCCGTGATCTGGGGACCGGAGCACGCCGAGCGCGCCGACGCCGCACACAACCGGCGGCTCCTGCTGGTCACGGCGCGCGAGATGATCGCCGAGCAGGGCGCGGACAAGCTGACCATGGACAGGCTGGCCGAACGCGCGGGGCTGGGCAAGGGAACGGTGTTCCGCCGGTTCGGCACCCGGGCGGGGATCTTCCAGGCGCTACTGGACGACGACGAGCGTAACTTCCAGGGGCAGGTACTCTCCGGCCCCCCGCCGCTGGGGCCTGGCGCCTCGCCGCTGGACCGGCTGACCGCCTACGGCCGGGCCCGGATCGAATTCCTCATCGGGCACCGCGAGATCGCGCGGGCCACGCTGGACGGCAGGCAGCCGGTGCCAGCCGGATCGCAGACGCCCATGTCACGGGCACACATCAGGTTTCTGCTTGGGCAGCTGCGCCTCGGCACTGCTGACCTCGACGTCCTGGCCACCCAGCTCACCGCGGCCCTGGACGGCCCGCTGCTGCTCTACCTGTCGTCCGCCACCCTGGCCGAGGCCGCGCAAGTCTCCGAACGCCTCGGCCACGGCTGGGCGGACCTGGTCAGGCGCGTCTGCCGGTCAGGCTAGCGTCAACGGCAATCACCAGGATCCGGTGACGCCCTTTCACCTGCCGGGCGGCCAGCGTAGGGAGGTGGCCAGCCGGGCGGTGGCCAGCCCGGGGCTCGTCGCGGCCGCCCCGCATGGCCGGCCGGCTAGGGACGTGCCCAGGGATTCGAGGGAGATGCCATGAGTAGCCCTGTGTCAAGCCGTCTCCTGTTGATCTTGGTTGAGCAGGGTCTGGAGGGCGCGGTGCTTGGCGGGGTCGTAGGCGGCGTGGTCTTGCCAGCAGTGCCAGATCACGAACAACCAGGCGCGGGCGAGGATGCGGACCGCGTGTGGGTGGTCGTGGCCGCGGCCGCGGGCGCGGTTGTAGAGGTCGGCGGCCCAGGGGCTGGCGCGGCGGGAATCGCCGGCGAAGTCGGTGACGGCGTCGCGGAGTTGCTTGTCGCAGGACCACCGGAAGCTGACGGCGCGGATTTTGCCGGACTGGCGGGTGGAGGGCGCAGCGCCGGCGAGGCAGGCCAGCGACTCCGGGGTGGGGAAGCGGGCACGGCAGTCGCCGATTTCAGCGAGGAGCCGTGCGGCGCGGACGGTGCCGGAGCGGGGCAGCGAGGTGAAGACGTGGCTATCGGCGTGCGCGGCCAGCTGCGCGCCGATCTGCGCGGCCAGGACGCTGATCTGTTCGGTGAGGGTGACCAGGACGGCGTGCAGCGCGTGGGTGATGGGGGCCTGGGCGTCCGCGCCGGGGCCGGTGAGGCCCCGGGGTGCGGCGGTCAGGCGGGCGTGCAGTACGGCCGGGTCGGTGTGGCCGCTATAGCCGATGCTGGCCAGCCATTTGCCCAGCCGGGCCGGGGTGAGCCAGTCAGCGCGGTCCTGGGTATCGAAGCGGGCCAGGAACGCCAGACTGACCGGCGAGTCAAGCTCGGCGAACAGGCCGGCTGCGCCCGGGAAGACGTTGCGCAGGTGCGCGCGGAGCTGATTAGCGACCGCGACGCGGTGGCTGACGAGCTCCTTGCGGGCCCGGCAGGCACGGCGCAGCGCGACGGTCGCCGGGCTGTCTGGTATGAGCGGCCGCAGCCGGGCACGGTCAGTGCGCAGCGTGTCAGCGAGCACGAACGCGTCGAACCGGTCGTCCTTGTTCCCCGCCGAGCCGTAGCGGCCGCGCAGGTTCTTGACCTGGTTCGGGCTGATCACCACCACCGTGACCCCGGCACTGAGCAGGGCATCGATGACCGGCCCATCGGGGCGCTCGATCGCGGCCTCCCCGGCGCCAGCGCGGGCCAGCACAGCCACCAGCTCGCGCAAGCCAGCCGCGCTGTGCTCAACGGTGCGCCGGCTGATCTCCCGGCCCCTCGCGCCGACGACCGATACCGCGTGATCATCACGAGCCCAGTCGATGCCGGCGGTCACGCCGCCGGCCGGTTCCTCGGGAAGGGTATCTCTGGCAGACTGCAAGCCTGCCTCCTCGCTGCTAGACCCAGTGGGGAGGCACCCTCATGCGGTGCCGGGACGCGGCTGCCGGTTCGCTCACTGATCGGCGCTCGGTGGCGCTCAGCCCTGTCGACGGTCGGCACGTCCCGGGTAACCGCCAGACCCCGCAGAACTCATGGTGGACGTCAGCAACGTCAAGCGAGCAGGGCGATGACCTGGCGGCACCGCGGGTGCATCAGCGATCCATCCAAGATCACCGATACAAGGATGGTGCACCAGTGAGCAGTCAGGTAGCGATCGTGGCCGGGGCGGGCGGGGGACTTGGTCGGGCGATCACGAGCACCCTTGCCGCCAGCGGCATGACGGTGGTGGCGGTCGACCGGAACGAGCGCGGGCTGGGCGAACTGCCCGACGGTGTCCGCCGCGAGGTGGCCGACACGACCGACCCCGAAGTGGTGCGGCCGCTCATCGACCGGATCGCCGCCGAAGTGGGGTCCCCTGGCGTGCTGGTGAACACGATCGGTACGTTCCGGCCAGGAGACGCGCTCTCCGCGACTCCCGAGGCGCTGCGGCTCATGATCGACGTCAACCTGGGAACCGCGCTGTGGCTGAGCCAGGCGGTAGCGCCGCACATGCGGCAGCGGGGTTCGGGTGCCATCGTGCACCTGACCGCCCGCCAGGGAATTGAGCCAACTGGCGGCATGGCCGTCTACAGCGTGAGCAAGGCCGCCCTGGTCCACCTGACCCGCACCCTCGATATCGAGCTCCGCCCGCAGGGGATCCGGGTGAACGCGGTCGCGCCGCAACTGATCGACACCCCGGCCAACCGGGCCAGCCTCCCGGCTGAGGTGATGGCGAACGCAGTCGCCCCGGAGGCGATCGCCGACGTGATCGCGTTCCTGGTCAGCGACCGGGCGGCGGTGGTGAGCGGGGCAGTCCTGCCCGCGTACGGCGGTTAACGAGGCTGGCCGGCGCCCTGATGGAGCAAATCACCAGGTTCCGGTGACGATTTTTCACCTGCCTGGCGGCCAGCCTGGGTCTGTCGCGAAGGCGCGGCCGCCAGGGCACGTGCCCCGAGAGTCCAGGGAGACACCGTGACAACACCAGCCTCCGGCGCGAGCAGCGCCGCGGACTACGCCCCGATCCCCCGGTCAGCACTCGGCCCGGCCCTCAACGAGCAGAGGTATTACGTCGGGCGGGTCGAGCGGAACCTGTACTACGTCACCGACGGGGTCTACCAGTCGGCGTTCCTGACCACGCGGGACGGCGTCGTGGTGTTCGACGCGCCGCCGAGCATCGGCCCCAACCTGCGGCGGGCGGTGGATGAGATCGCCGCCGCCAACGGCGTGACCAACCGGGTGACGCACTTCGTCTACTCCCACCACCACGCCGACCACGGCGGCGCGGCCTCGCTGTTCGGCGGGGACGTGGTCCGCATCGGGCACGAGGAGACCCGGCGGCTGCTGCTGCGCGATGACGACCCGGCCCGCCCGATACCGGAGGTGACCTTCGCCGACAATTACACCCTCGAGGTCGGCGGTGAGCGGGTCGAGCTGGCCTGGCGCGGCCCCAACCACACGCCGGACAACATCTATATCCACTTCCCCGGCCACGACACCCTGATGTTCATCGACGTCGTCAACGCCGGCTGGGTGCTTATCTACAATCTCAACCTGTCCGAGGACGTCATCGGGTACATGGGCGCCCCGGCCATCGCGCTGGACTACCCGTGGACCCACTTCATCTGCGGGCACCTCGGCCTGCTGGCCACCCGCGACGACGTCGCCGTGCACCAGCAGTACATCGCCGACATCGAAGCCAGCTCGCGGGAAGCGCTGACCTCGATCGACCCAGTGCCGTTCTACGTGGCGGCCGGCGAGAACTTCTGGGCCGGGGTGAAGGCCCATCTGGACGCGGTCACTGAGCGCGCGGCCGCACCCGTCATCGCCAAGTACACCGGCGTGCTGGCCGCCGCCGACATTGAGGTCTTCACCAGGACCACCACGTTCCAGATCATGCAGTCGCTGCGCCTCGACCGCGGGGTCACCGTCAGCATTCCGGTCCAGCCCTGACCACCACGCCGCCGCCCTGGGTGGCCTGGGTCATGTGCCCAGCGCGGCGGCGTGCGGAGGAAGGTCAGTGCCCGGCACCGTTCGTTAAGAAGCGCCAGGGAGTAGCGGAACCGGCGCCGGCGCTCGCTGGACGACAGGCCGGCCTTAGGTTTCCTGGTATGGAAGCTGGTGATGTTCAGGTGCCGGGAACCCTGCCCACGGTCATCGGCGTGCGCGGGGCCCGGCACAACAACCTGCGGGATATCGACGTTGACGTGCCGCTGTGGCGGACGGTCGCGGTGGTCGGCGTGTCCGGGTCGGGCAAGACGTCACTGGCCATGGGCACGCTGTACGCCGAGGGCATGCAGCGGTTCCTGGAGGGCCTGAGCACCTACAGCCGCCGCCGGCTGACCCAGGCCCAGCGGCCGGACGTGGACCGGATCGACCACCTGCCGGCCGCGCTCGCGCTGCGGCAGCGCCCCCCGGTACCGGGGCCGCGCAGCACGGTCGGCACCATGTCGGAAGTGCTCAACGTGCTGCGCCTGATGATGTCGCGGCTGGGCTCGCACCTGTGCCCGAACGGCCACCGGGTCGGGCCGTCCATCGCCGCGTTCGAGGAGGAGATCGTCTGCCCGGTGTGCGGCGCGCGGTTCGAGCACCCGAGCGCGGAATCGTTCTCGTTCAACTCCTACGGCGCGTGCCCGGCCTGCCACGGCCTGGGCGTGCGGTCGGAGGTCGATACCAGCACGCTGGTTCCCGATCCGGACAAGACGATCGAGCAGGGCGCGGTGCTGCCGTGGAATTCCGGCGGGCGCCGGCTGTCAATGTATGCCGCGGGCGAGCTCGGGGTCCGGCTCGACGTGCCCTACCGGGAACTTACCGGCAATGAGCGCGACATTGTGCTGCACGGTGCGCCGGTCCAGCGGCAGGTGACGCTCTCGGGCCGGAACGGGCGGACAGTGCAGCTGTCGGTCAATTACGACAACGCTGTCGCCGCGGTGGAGCGCTCGCTGCGCAGCGACAACGAGCGCACCCGCCGGCTGGTGCAGCGGTTCCTTGTCACCCGCGTCTGCTCGGTGTGCCACGGCACCCGGCTGCGGCCCGAGGCGCTGACGTCGCAGCTGGGCGGCCGCAACCTCGCCGAGATCAGCGCGCTCAGCCTGGACGGGCTGCGCGGGTTCACCGCCGGCCTGCCTGCCGGGCTGCCCGCCGAGCTGAGCCGGGTGACCAACGGGTTGCTGGCCGAGCTGAACGGCAGGCTCACCCCGCTGCTCGACGTCGGGCTCAGCTACCTGACCCTCGACCGGGCCGGCGCCTCGCTGTCCACCGGGGAGCGGCAGCGGATCGAGCTCACCTCTACGGTGCGGGCCAGCACCACGGGCATGCTGTACGTGCTGGACGAGCCGTCGGTCGGGCTGCACCCAAGCAACGTCGCCGGGCTGCGCAAGACCGTCACCGCGCTGGCCGGGAACGGTAATTCCGTGGTCATGGTGGAGCACGAGCGGGAGCTCATCCGTTCGGCCGACTGGGTCATCGAGCTCGGCCCGGCGGCCGGCGCCAAGGGCGGCACGGTGATTGCCCAGGGCACCCCGGGCCAGCTGGAAACCGACCCGCAGTCGATCATGGGACCGTTCCTGGCCGGGGCCACGGCCGTGTCGCGGGACCGTCCGGAGCGGGCTGGTCCCGGCGGGCAGATCACCATCGGGATCAGCGATCTGTACAACCTGCACGACATCACCGCCGCCTTCCCGGTCCACCGGCTGACCGGGCTGACCGGGCCGTCCGGGGCGGGGAAGACCGCCCTCGTCCTGGACAGCCTCATCCCGGCCGCCCGGGCGGCGCTGAGCGGGTCGCCGCTGCCCGGCCACGTCCGCCACCTGGACCTTGGCGACATCCGGCAGGTCGTCCAGGTTGACGCCTCGCCGATCGGCCAGAACGCCCGGTTGACCCCCGCGACCTACTCAGGGGCGTTCGACCAGATCCGCCGCCTGTTCGCCGAGTCCACATACGCCCGGCGGCGGCGCTGGAAGCCCGGGCACTTCTCGTTCAATACCCGCGAGGGCCAGTGCCCGACCTGCCGCGGCCTCGGTCACATCGACCTGGATGTGCAGTACCTGCCCGACATTGCCGTCGAATGCCCGACCTGCCACGGCGCCCGCTTCAACGACGCCACCCTGGCCGCGGTGGTCGACGGCCTGACCGTGGCCGACGTGCTCGGGCTGAGCGTGGCCGACGCGCTGGACCGGTTCGCGGACCGGGCTCCGGTCGCCGCGGCGCTGCGGCCGGTCAGCGAGGTTGGCCTGGGTTACCTGCGGCTCGGTGAGCCCACGCCGTCCCTGTCCGGCGGCGAGTCGCAGCGGCTGCGGATCGCCTCCCGGCTGCGCAGCAGCCAGCGCGGTGCGCTGTACGTATTCGACGAGCCGTCCACCGGCCTGCACCCGCTCGACGTGGCCACCCTGGTCGGCGTGTTCGACCGGCTGCTGGCCGCCGGGGCCACGATCATCGTCATCGACCACGACCTGGACCTGCTGGCTGCCGCCGACCACCTCATCGACCTGGGGCCGGGCGGCGGGCCAGAAGGCGGGCACATCGTCGCGGCGGGGACACCGGAGGACGTCGCGCGTGCTCCGGACAGCGTGACCGGGCCATGGCTGGGCGAGCACCTGGGCCGGGGCCGCTGACCATCCTCCTCGCTCAGCGCTGACGCGCACGCCGTCCTACGGGACACGCCCTGGGCCGCAACGCCGCGTCGGGGACACTTCAGCTGGAGGTTATCTCCGGCGGCTTTGGTGAGCCGGGGCCGATCTCGGCCTTGAGCGCGGCGAGTTCCCGGTCTACCTGGGCAGCGGTCCCGGCCTCGTCGAGTTCCTGCTGGATGTCGTCAGTGTCACCGCCGACGTCTTCCAGCACCCCGGACGCGAGAAGCTCGTCCACCGCGCCGGCGCGGGCCTGCATCGTGGCGATCTTGTCCTGGGTCCGCTGGAGTTCTGCTCCTGGGTCACCGGCACTCTGGGAGATCCCCGCGGCGCTCTCGCCGATGGAACTCTCCGCCTTCGCCGCCGTGTACTGGGCCTTCAGCACTTCCTTCTGGGTCCGGAAGTTGTTCACTCTCTTCTGCAGCGCGTCGAGGGTCTGCTTGAGCTTCTCCTCCTCCCCGGCGAGCTGCTGGCGCTGGGGCGCCATGTCGTCGATCTGGGCTTGAGCGGCGGCCTTGCGGGACAGCGCCTCCCTGGCCAGATCCTCCCGGCCCTGGGCCAGCGCCGCCTTAGCCTGCTCCTGGAGATGGTCCACCGAGTGCTGGAACTGCTGCTCCTGCAGCTCCATCTGCTTGCGTGACGCGGCGATGGCTACCAGCCCCCGGCGGACCTGGGTGATCTGATCGAGCATCTGCTCGTACGACAGATCCAGCATCTCGTCGGGTTTCTCGGCGGCGTCGAGCGCCTTATTGGCCTTCGCCTGGACTATGTCGTGGGCCCGCTGGAAAAGAGACATGCTGGCCAGCTCCTCGTCGATGGTGGGCAGAGCGCGCGCCGATCGCCGCCGCCAAGCGGCCCTCCGGTTCGACGTCTGCGCTGCTACCGGCACGGATACCCAGAGGCTACCGCCGGGGGCGGGCAGCTCTCATAGCGGCAAGATGAGCGAACCGCCATGGCCGGGAGGCCGCCTGGCGCTGAGGGTCAGCCCTGGTTCCAGAAGTCCCGCTCTTCCAGCACTAGGCCGTCCTCGCGGAAGCGCAGCAACGACACCCCGGCCAGATTCTCGGTGCCGCCATCGGTCAGCCTGGTCTGCGCGCTCCAGGGCACAGCGGCCTGATCGCCGTTGACGACCGGCGGGCCGAACTGGCACTGGGCTGACTCCTCCGCAGCGAACACGCGGGCCAGGTATCCGGGCTCCGGGTCGTGGAACGGGTGCTGCTGCCAGAACGCACCCTCGGCATAGAGAGCCGTAATGGCGGCCGCGTCATGCTCGCGCCATCCACGCTCCCACACATCTGCCCACCGCTGCGCGGCCGCACGGGTATCCATACCGCAACCATAGGCACCGGCACCGACGCTGAAGAAGCCGGCGAGATCCTGGCCGGTGCCCGGCCTGGTGGGCAGCCCGGGCCTGAGCGGCGCCACACGTGCCTGGCTGGCTGCGGGTGGGCCCGTTCAGCTGACCGGTACGGGCGGAGCCGGAGCAGAAGCGGCCGCGGCTGGTGTGAGGTCATCGGGTGCGGGGGCGGCGGGCACGCTGGCCCCGCCCTGGTCCAGGCGGAACGGCGGGTAGGCGTCGGTCATCAAGGCGGCGTAGGCGACGACCCGCAGCACCCAGCGGTTCATGCCCATGACGAAGTCATACAGCCCTCGCGGGTAACGGCCCGCGAACAGCAGCGCGATCGCGGCGAACAGCACCAGCAGCCCGATCAGGCCGCCATAGAAGGCATCGGCCCACATGTTCCCCGAGGTGCCGGTGGCGGTGTAGGCAGCGCCGCCGGCGAACACCGAGACGATGGCGTACTGCGGGATGGCCAGCAGCCACCATTTGACCAGGACCAGGCCGCGGGAGAGCCGTTCGGGGTAGGCGATGTCCAGCGTGGCCGGGTAGTCCGGCTCGGCGTCCAGGCTGAACGGCGGGTAGCGGTCGGTGCCCAGGGCGCTGTAGGTGTAGTAGCCGACGCGCCACGACCAGCGCAACACCCCGAGATTGAAGCCGAACAGCGCGCGGGGGTAGCGGCCGGTGAACAAGATCGCGAAGAACGCGATGACAGTGACAACGGCGAACGCGATCCACAAGAAGAACAGCACGATGTAGTGCGGGATCGCCAGCAGCCACTTGACCAGCCACAGCCAGCGGCTCAGCGGCTCATCCAGGCGAGCGCGCACCTGCACGGGATAGTTCTGGTCCATGGTTTCCTCCTCCTCGGTGCCCGCGGACGCCACATCCATGACAGGGCACGCGATGCGCGGGGCGGATCACCCGGGCCGGAAGTCCCAACCCCCCGCGTATATCTGAGAACCGGCACATGGACGGCGAGCGCATCCGCTGTGGAGATCGCTTGAAGATCGTGCGCGGCCAGCGACCGTCCGGCGTGCCTCTGACACTGACGCATAAACAGCGGACGCGAGAAGCGGATGGGTGAAACGAACACGCCCGTGCTCGGTCACGAGCACACCCGCTTCCTCAGCCTCGGCTATCGCCGCCGCTCCAGCAAAGTCATCTGGCAGCGCGGTCATGACCGCATCGGCCGTCGGCCGGGACAGCGAGGCCACCACCCGGACCGCTTCCCGCGCCGCGCCGGAAAGCGCCTTGACGCGTCCGGCCGCCAGCTTCTGCACGCTCTGCGGTACCGGAAGCGGAGCATGTTCACTCAGACCAGTCGCCCGGCTTCCCGCGGCCCGGGCGATCTCGATCGCGAAGAACGGCTTGCCACCCGAGGCCTCCGCGATCCGCGCGATCATGGGGCGGGCCGGCGAAGTGCCGAGGCGTTCGCGCACGATGTGATGCAATGACGCGAGCGAAAGCGACCCCAGGACGGCGCGCTGAAACGCGTCCGGAGGCAGCGCGCGGTCGAGCTCGAGCGGCACTTCCGCCGGACCCTCGGTACGCCTGGTGACAAGCAGCCGCAGCTGCGCCGGCAATCGGCGCACCACGAACTCCAGCGCCCTCCGGGACGCCAGATCGACCCAGTGCACGTCGTCGATCGCCACCAGCACCGGCTGCTGGCGGATGAGTTCGGTGAGCACCCCGATGACGGCAGTGGCCACAGTCCTCGGATCGGCCCGCTCGTTGCTGGTGACACGCAGCAGCGTGGCGGCGAGCGCAAGCTCCTGTGGCCGCGGGAGCAGCGCACGCGTCTCGTCGAACGCTGGACCGACGACGTCAGCCAGCGCCGCATAGGAGAGCTTCGCCTCGCTCTCGGCCGGCCGGCCCCGCAGGACGCGATACCCACGAGCCTCCGCGAGACGGACGGACTCGAACCAGACCGTCGACTTCCCGATCCCAGCCTCGCCGTCAACCAGCAGCGCCCGTGGGCCGTCCGGCACGGGATCAAGAAAGGCCGAAACCACCGCGATCTCCGGATCGCGGCCGATCACCGCGGCTTGGTTGGAGATCGAGCCAGTCACGAGAGCAGGTTAAGCGCGCTGCCTACCCCGGTCCACCGCCGGACCGGACGCAGCGTGTCAGATGGTAATGACGACCTTTCCGCGGGCGCGCCCTTGGGTCAGGTAGTCGATGGCCTGTGGGGCCTGGGCCAGCGGGTAGGTCCGGTCGATGACTGGTGTGATCTTCCCGGCCTCGATGAGCTCGGCGAGGAACAGCATGTCCTTGTGGTTCTCCCGGGAGATGAACGTCGTCAGCTTCTGGCTGGTGAACCGGGACAGCACCAGCGCACGGAGCTGGCGATCGGTGCCGCCGAGCCACTTGCCGCTTGTCTCCCCTCCGGCGATGACGAGCGTGCCGGCCGGGGTGAGCGCGCGCCGCAGGCGGGCCAGGGGCGAGTTCCCGCCGATGTCGAGGATCAGGTCGTAGCGCCGCTGCCCGTCCGCGAAGTCCGCCCGGGTGTAGTCGATGACGTGGTCGGCGCCGATGGATGCGACCATGTCCGCCTTTGTGGTGCTGCACACGGCGGTGACCTCGGCGCCGAACGCCTTGGCCAGCTGCACCGCGAAGGTTCCCACGCCGCCTGAGGCGCCGATGATCAGCACCTTCTGGCCCGGCTGGATGCGCCCGTGGTCGCGCAGGCCTTGCAGGGCGGGCAGGCCAGAGATGGCGACCGCCGCGGCCTGCTCGAAAGTCAGGTTGGCCGGCTTGGGTGCCAGCTTGTCTTCGGGGGCTCGGGCGTATTCCGCGTAGGTGCCCTTACCGATGCCGAACACCTCATCGCCGGGCCGGAACCTGGTCACGCTACTGCCGACCGCCGTCACAACCCCGGCCAGGTCCATGCCCGGCACGGGGGTCTTGGGTGCCCGCAACCCATAACCGGCCAGGCGTATCGGGTACGCCAGGCCCGTCATGAGGTGCCAGACGCCCCGGTCCACGCCCGCCGCCTGTACGCGTATCAGCACCTCGTCATCGGCTATCCCGGGCTGGCTGATGTCCCGGAGCTCGAGCACATCCGTCGAGCCGTAGGTGTCTTGGACGATCGCCTTCATGACTGCCTCTTCCGGAAGGTCGGTCGGTGCGGCCGATTCCCCCGGGCACCGCTGACGTCCGGGCCGCCTGCCGCCAGCCTAGACCGGTAATTTGGAACTAGCAATTTTTTTCAGGAAACGCTAATCCCGCTAAGCGGGGAGAGCCACCGTCCGCCCAGGCCGTGATTTCTAGGCCCGCAAACCTGGCGGGGTCGTCTGTGCCTCGAGCAGCAGGGCGAGGACCTCGCCGATGGCGACCTCCCGGCTGGCGGGCTCCCGCAGCGGCAGGTGCGCCTGGATCTGGTAGCGATTGCGGCGGCCGTCCCGCTGCTTCAGCACGTAGCCGGCCTTGGAGAGGTCGGTGAGGATGCCGTGGGCGCTGCGCTCGGTGATGCCCAGGCTGGCCGCGATGTCACGCAGTCTGGCGCCCGGGTCGTGGGCCACACACAGCAGGACCCGGGCGTGATTAGTCAGGAAGCTCCACTCTGCCACACCCGTAACATAGCACAGCTTGTTTCCGGAAACGTGTTTCTTGCTTCTGTGCCTCGCAGCCCGCGCCCCCGGGCAGGGTTGAGGCTGCGTTGTAAACTTTGAGACCGCAGCTCGGGCCGTCCTGGTGATGGCCGCTTTTGGGGGGTCCACGGAATCGATGGGCTGTTGATCCGGCGACAGCATCGACCAGGGTGACATGCCGGGCTTCCGACCAGCAGCAGCAGCAGCAGAGAGCCTGGAGGACACGAAATGGCCGATCACGGCCGTAACGGACGTGGCTGCGCGCCCTGCCACCCAGAGCCATGATCAGTCCGGCGACTGCGCTGGTAAGCCGCCGTGAGACGTTCAACGCCGCGCACCAGCTCCGTAATCCGCGTCTATCCGATGACGAGAACCGGCGCATGTTCGGGAAATGTGTCAATCTGCATGGCCACAATTACACACTGGACGTTGTGGTGGCCGGAAAGATCGACGACGCCAGCGGCTATGTCATGGACCTGAAGCGGCTCTCGGAAGTTATAGACCAGCAGATCATCCAGGATGTTGACCACCGAAACCTGAATACCGACGTTCCGTGGCTGGAAGGACTCATCCCGACGGCGGAAAATCTCGCGGTGGCCTTCTGGGAAAGGCTCCAGCGCGAGCTTCCTGAGGGTTTGCTGCGGTCGGTCCGCGTCTCGGAGACCGACAAGAACTGGGCCGAGGTCGGGTGATCACCTCTGAGGACCCGGCCCGCCTGGGCCGGGAGCTGAGCACCCGCTACACGACTGCGGACCTCAGGGTACTCACCCGCGACGAGGCGCGTCGCTTTGCTCCTGACGGGAGCTGCGATCCGCGGGCCGACCCAACCTTGGCCTGGGAGCTGCTGTACCGGCTCGAGCCGGAGCTTTACGAGCGGATGGCCAGCGCGGAGCGGCTCCATCCGGGGGTACTCGACTGGCTGCCGCGTTCCGCGGACCGGATTGTCGAGGTCGGCGCCGGTTCAGGGCGGCTGACGCTGGAACTCATCAACCGGGGCCGGCAGGTGGTGGCTATCGAGCCCGCGGCCGGTCTGCGCCAGATACTTGAGCGGAAGCTGGCCAGGGCCAGCCATGGGGATCGGGCCAGGGTGAGGTGCGGGTTTTTCGACGACCTGCCCGTCCCGAGCGGCTTCGCCGATCTGGTCGTCGCGTGCTCTGTCCTCACCCCCGCGCCCGGCCATGGGGGCGATGTGGGCCTGGCCGAGATGGAGCGGGTTTGCCCGGCCCGGTGGCTGTGTCGCCATCATCTGGCCGAACAACATCAGCTGGCTCGCTGCCCATGATTATCAGTACGAAAGCTTCGCTGGACCGATGGCTGTGGAGTTCGCGAGCCACCGCGAGGCGGTGGAGCTGGCCGAGGTCTTCTATCCTCATGCGGTCTCGCAGGTGCGCCGGCTTGGCAGCCGGCGGGTCCCCTATGAGGTGCTGGGCATCAATCCGCCGCGTGATCTCGCCTTCAAGGTGCTCGCTGGATGAAGGTCGCGATCATGGCGCCGCTGGTGTCAGCCATCCGCGAGCCCCAGGGGGGAGGCTCGCAGGCGTTCGTGTCCGATCTTGCCCGCGGCCTGGCCAGCCGGGGCCACGAGGTCCACGTGTACGCGGCCACCGGATCGCAGATACCGGGGGTCACGGTCATTGATACCGGGGTTGATCCGGGGTCCCTGGTAGCCACCCTGTACCGGGCCTCCGGCCCAGCGAGCACCGATCCGGACCTGGCTGAGCGGGCCTTTGCAAACGCCTACTCCGCGGTCCGGGAGAACCGTTATGACCTGATCCACAATCACGCCTTCGACGCGCCCGCGATCACCCTCGCCGCAGGACTGGATACGCCAGTCGTGCACACGCTCCACCTGCCACCAGACGCGGCGATCGTGGCCGCGCTTCGCCAGGCCGCACATGGCGGCCAGCCTCCGGCCGTGGCCTGCGTGTCCGCGTTCCAGGCGGGCAGCTGGCGCGCGGTCACCCGGGTCGACGCGACCCTCCCGCCATATGTGCCGACGCGTTCGGTCCCCTGGTCGGACACGGCCGGGGACGGCGCTGTTTTCGCTGGCCGGCTGAGTCCTGAGAAGGGAGCCGCCGAAGCGATCGACATCGCCGAGGCGGCCGGAGCGCGGATCGACGTGTACGGCGACGTATACGACGCCGAGTACGCACGAGACCAGATCGCCCCCCGGCGAGACAAGCACGGCGTGACGGTACATCCGGGAGTGCCCCGCACATCAATGTGGGCGGCCATGGCCCGCGCCGCGGTCGTGGTCTGCCCGGCCCGGTGGGACGAGCCCTTTGGCATGGCTGCCGCCGATGCTCAGGCGTGCGGGACTCCGGTCGTCGCGTTCAAGCGCGGTGGGCTCGCCGAGATAGTCGTGGATGGCGTGACCGGCTTCCTGGTCGCGCCCGGTGACATCCAGACGGCCGCAGACTGCGTACGGAAGGCGGTCCAGATCTCCCGCGCAGCCTGCCGAGATCATGCCGAGAGGCATCTTGACCTGGAACGGAGTCTGGATGCTCACGAGCAGTTCTACCGGCGGGTCATCCGCCCGGCGAGCGGAGCGACTGCCAGATGACTGATCCTGGGCACTGGCTGGCGGGACGGGTCGCCGTGGTCACGGGGGCCAGCCGGGGCATCGGGGCAGCCACCGCCGCGGCCCTGGCCGACGCCGGAGCGCACGTCGTTCTCGCGGCCCGTGACCGCGATGCTCTCGCCAGCGTCGCCCGCGGCATCCAGGCGGCCGGCGGCGCAGCCACGCCCGTACCCACCGATGTCAGCAAGATCGAAGAGGTCGAGCGGCTGTTTGCCACCGCCGCGCAGGCCAGCGGCCCACCGCCCTGGTCTGCGCGGCCGGGGTGCTGACGTCCGCGCCGTTCGGCGAGACCACGTTGGACATCTGGGAAGAGACGCTGGCGGTCAACCTGACCGGCTCGTTCCTGTGCTGCCGCGCGGCATTCGCGCCCATGAGCGTGGCGGGCGAAGGACGGATCGTCACTATCGCCTCGCTGTCGGGCGTCTACGCCACCGAGAAGTTCCCCGGGCTGGCGGCCTACAACGTCTCCAAGTACGGGGTCATCGGCCTGACCGAGGCGATCGCCGTAGAAGGCAGGCCGCATGGCATCAGCGCCATCTGCGTGAGCCCGGGAGCGGTCGATACGCAGATGCTGCGCCGGGCCAATCCCGAACTTCGCCCCGGCCTGACCCCCGGTGATGTCGCCGAACTGATCCTCGCGCTGCTCGATAGCCCGCTGGCTCCGGCCAGTGGCGCCAACATCCCCCTCTTCTCGAATGCCTAGCTGGCTTGCCGGGCAGCCCGGGCGGCGCTTATGCCTCTTTTCCCAGCGACCACAGGTCCACCTGCTCGTCAGCAAGCTGGCCAGGAGAAGGCTGGGCCTGGTCGGCCACCAGGCGCGCGGCTGCGGCCATCTCCGACCCGCGGTCCAACTCCGGGTCACCGCCGCGGTCGAGCCCGGCCGCGGCCCGCACCACCCCGTTGACGAGGTAGAACCCGACCAGCCTGCCTTCCTGCAGACTCCCCCGGACCACGAACTCATCCCACTTCGTGACATGGCCGACATACTCGAGCTTGTGGTCGTACTGATCTGACCAGAAGCTATAGATGTAATCATAAGGAGCAGCCGAGCCCAGCATCGATCTCGCCGCGGCGGCACCCTGTTTCTCAGCGTTGTTGTAGTGCTCGACACGGGCCCGGCCGAAGAGCGGGTGCAGATGGTTGGCGACATCGCCGGCCGCGTAGACGTCGGCGGCGCTGGCCCGGCACAATTCGTCGACCAGGACACCGTTATCCTGCGCGACCGGCTGCCCGGCGACGGCCGGGATCACCGGCTCGATCCCGACACCAGCCACCGCGAAGTCGCACGGGATGCGAATCCCGCTGGCGGTCGTGACCGCCTCCAGCCGCTCCGTCCCCTCGAACGCGGCCACCTGCTCTCCGGCGAGCAACTCGACGCCGTTCCCGCGGTGGATGGCAGCGAATATCGCGCCGAGGTCCTCGCCGAGGACCCGCTCAAGGGGGAATCTCCCGGGGAAGATGGTGGTCACGTGCACCCCGAGCTGCGTGAGCGAGGCGGCCACCTCGGAACCGATGAAGCTCATGCCCACCACTACTGCGCGCCGGCCGGCCACGGCTTCGGCCTTGATCGCCTCGCATTCCGCGACGGTCCGCAAATAGTGGAGGCCAGGCAGGCCAGCCCCGGGAAGCCCGAGCCTGCGGTTCTGCCCGCCCGTGGCGATCAAGACCTTCTGGTACGGCAGCTCCTGGCCCGAGCTGAGACGTACGGTATGCGCGGCGGTATCGATGACCGCAACCGTGGACCCAGCCAGCCGGTCCACGTCGTGCTCCGCATACCAGCTGGCGGGCCTGACGTACCAGTCCGTGAGGTCTTCCTCCGACCGCAGGTACGTCTTGGACAGCGGAGGCCGGCCAAAGGGAATGCCCATTTCCCGGCCGATCAGGGTGACCCGGTCCCGGTAACCTTCCTCCCGCAGGGTTACGGCCGCGTTGCCCCCGGTCATGGCGCCGCCTACGATCACGATTCCGGTCCCGCCGGCCGCCTGGCTCATGTACCGCGCCTGCCCGCTCCGGGGCGGATAGAAACCCGCTCAACCAGCGCACCAGGAATTCCTGTACCGCCCCGCCACGCAGACCCGACCGCACCGCCGCTCTTGGCGATCGGCGGACAGCCCGAACCGGACCCTCGGCGGCCCGGGCGGCTACGCCTCACCGGTTTGATCGTGGTCGTGCCCGTCAGGGCGGTGAGGATGGTCATGTGTGGCGGCTCCGCCCGCACGGGGCGGATCGGCGGGCATTCAACAGCCAGGCTGGCCGTGGTTGCCACAGCAGCCCTGATGCCGGCGCAGCTTGATCAGGGTATTGGAGGCAGCCATCCGCACCTTCGCGGCGAACGAGGCGTCACAGGTGGCCCAGTTGGAAAAGAAGGCCGCCGGGCCTGGATGCGGCCCAGATTCCTGATCGGGGCTCTGGCACATGACGCCACACTACGGCGCACCCAGTCGTCGCTCCAGTGCGGGCCAGGGACCGGGCGATCTGCCCCTGGCCCTCTTGCCCTATGTGGCGGATGAGCGGCGGGCGAACCAGACCTCCTCGGCCGGCCAGCGGCGGGCCCACTCGTCGGGAAGCTCGGGGAAGTCGTTATTGGTGGCGCCCGGTGGCACCTGAACCTCGATCAGGTCCTCGACAGCCAGCCCGCACCGGCCCATGAGCCGGATCCATTCCCCGTGTGGCAGCGTGAACAGCTGGTACTCGCGGCCGGAGGTACCACGCCGCACCACGCGGTGCAGCCCGAACAGGTCACGCACCAGCCGGTCGCTGGCCGGACCCTGCTCCGGGGCGCACATGCGTGCCAGCGGGGACTGAGCCATGAACACCAGCCGGCCACCAGGCCACAGCAGCCGGGCCGCTTCCGGGACCCACCGGTACGGGTCGCACCAGACCGACGCGCCGTACTCGCTGATCACCAGACCGGCACACCCGGCATCGAGCGGGACCCGCTCGGCGTCTGCCTGAATCAGCGGGAAGCGCAGGCCGAACTCGCCCTGCAGGCGGCGGGCGATGGCCAGCTGCCGGGCCGAGACGTCCACCCCCACCGGGCGGGCGCCGCGGCAGGCCAGCCACGCTGAGACGTACCCGCTGCCGCAGCCGAGTTCTACCGCGGCCACGTCAGCCAGGCCGGGCGGCAGGACCGGCAACCGCGATTGAGGGATAGACCACATCCCCCAGTACGGCTCAGCGGCCGCCCACCGGGAGCGCGCGTACCGCTCGAACCAGTCCGACAGGTGCTCATCCCACAGCTGCCGGGTGACCGCCACATGACCGCCTGCCCTGTCCCTCATTCAGCGATCATAGGAACGCGGTCAGCGTGACCCAGGCGCCGCAGCACCAGTGCGGAGGATGTAGTAGACCGCGACCGGCGCCACCATGTCGATGATCATCGTGCGCAGGGCGTGCCGCTCCGCGGCGACCGGGACGGGCTGGCTGCCTCGCGACACTGCCGCCCTGCCGTTCACCGCGCCCACCGGTGCTCCTGCCGGGCGGCTGGCAGGGCGGTGAGCATCAGCACGGCGGTCAGGGCGAAGCCCGCGGGGTATCCGATGTGGCTGACGAGCAGGCCGAAGGCGACAGGGCCTGCCCCATATCCGGCATCGTAGGCCAGGTTCCAGAGGGCGCTGGCCGTGCCGATCCCGGACGCGGGCATGCGGTCGATCATCAGCGCGAGGGTGGCGTTCTGGGTGATCCCGAATCCGGTGCCGAACAGGCACATGGCGGCGATCACGGCGGCCGGAGCGGCCACCCAGATCAGGACGCCCATGCCGACGGCCGCGATGGCCAGCCCTGGCACCAGCAGGCGCGGGTGACCGTGCCGGTCGCCGTACCACCCTGCCCACCAGCGGCTGATCGTGGCGGTCAGGCCCTGAGCGAGCAGACCGGCAACGGCAATGCTGGCGGATACCCCGGCGGCGAGCGGGAGGAAGGAGACGACCACGCCGCCGGCTGACCGCACTGGCCGCGAAGATAAGGGATGGCCGCAGCTGCCGGCCTTGCCGCAGGGCGGACAGGACTCCGGCCGAAAGCCTGGTGTCGGCGGATGCTCCTGTCTTGCCGCGGCCTGCCACGCCGGTCAGCCACGGGAGCACGGCCAGCGGAACGAGCGCGCACACGGCGGTCATGCCGACAACGACCGCGTAGCCGTAGCGGCCAGCGAGCCAGACGCCGACTGGCAAGGCTATGACTTCCGGCACGCCGGCCACGACCCCGAACAGGCCCAGTCCTTCGCCTCGCCGTTCAGGCGGCAGCAGCGCGGCCGTGAGGGCGCCGGTCGCGACACCGGTGAGGCCGAAGCCGAGGCCGCGAACGACGCTGACCGTCACCGTGATGACCAGCGGGCCTCCAGACAGCAGCGCCAGGGCTGGTATGCCCAGTAGCACCGCTCCGGTGGCGAGCACCGGCCGGTACCCGCACCGCCGCATCAGCAGCGGCGCGCCGAGTTCCGCAGCCACGGTGCCGAGCAACAGCATTCCGGTCACGAGGCCCGCCCCCGCGCTTCCGGCGCCAGCGGCAGCATACATCGGCGTCACCGAAAGCAGCAGGTCGAAGCTGGCGAGCGAGCAGAACTCGAACACGAACACCACGAGCAGCGGACGGCTGATGATCCGTCCACTGGTCGTGCCGCCGCCGGTCTCGCGGCTGGGCGCTGTGCGGGCCAACGTGGTCATGCTTGAGACCGTAAGATCCAGGCTGGGCGCTGATAAGTTCCAATGTCGTGGCGATTCAGTGGTCCGGTTTGAGCCCGGAGTTGTTGCTGCGGCTCGACCGCGGCGGCCGGCGGCCACTGCGCTCCCAGCTGGAGGCGGGCCTGCGCGAGGCAATCCGGAGTGGCCGGCTGAAAGGTGACGAGCGGCTGCCGTCCTCGCGGGGACTGGCCCGTGAGCTGGGAGTGTCCCGTGGCCTGGTGCAAGAGTGCTACAGCCAGCTGCTTTCCGAGGGCTACCTGACCAGCCAGACCGGCTCGGCCACCCGCGTCGCGGCCGGCGCACACCCGGCACCCTCAGCGCAGGCGGCGCGGCCGGTGCCGCGCCGCGGCTGATCGCTGACTTCCGCGCGGGCGTCCCCGACCTGGCTAGTTTCCCGCGCGGCGACTGGGTTTGGGCAACCCGGGAGGCAGTCAGCAGCGTGGCCGCCCCGGATCTCGACTACGGCGATCCACACGGCAGTGAGGTCCTGCGCCACGTGCTCGCCGGGTATCTGCGGCGGGTACGCGCGGCCGCCGCCGATCCCGGGCAGATAATCATGAGCACCGGATTCGCGCAGGGACTCAACCTGGTGCTGCGGGCACTAGCCCAGGCTGGGGTGCGCTGCGCTGCCTTCGAGGATCCTGGCTACGGGAGCGCGGCGGCCGACGAGACCATCCGGGCCGTCGCAGCGATCGGCTTGCGCGTGGTCTACGTACCCGTTGACGATCTTGGGATAGACGTCACCGCGCTCGGCGCGACCGGCGCCCAGGCCGTTGTCGTCACTCCGGCACACCAGTCACCGACCGGGGTCGTGCTCGCGGCCCGGCGGCGCCACGCCCTGGTGGACTGGGCGCGCCGTCACGGCGCATTCATCGTCGAGGACGACTACGACTCGGAGTTCCGCTACGGCAACGAGCCCATCGGCGTGCTGCAGGGGCTCGCCCCGGACCGCGTGTTCACGATCGGCACGGCCAGTAAGGCGCTGGCACCGGCGGTGCGGCTGGGCTGGGTGCTCGCCCCCGTATCGATGGCCGATGCTGTCGCGGCGGAGAAGGAGATGAGCGATCGTGGGACCTCTACCCTGGACCAGCTTGTGCTGGCAGCGTTGCTCGAGTCAGGGCGGTACGACCGTCATCTCCGCCGGATGCGGGCGATCTACGCCAGCCGCCGCGCCAGGCTCATCGCCGCGCTCGCCCAGCATGCGCCCGGCATCCGGCTGACCGGTCTGGCCGCGGGGTTCCATGCCGTTGCCCACCTTCCGGCTTCGGCGGACGAGGAGGCTGTCGCCGCCGCAGCCCGCGAGCGGCAGGTCGGTCTGTACCCGATGGGCAGCTACCGGGTAACCGGTACGGCGGCACCGCCCCAGCTCGTCATGGGCTTCGGCCAGGTCGGCGAGCGCGCCATCGAGCCTGGCATCGCCACCGTCGCCGACCTGCTCAGGTGACCAGCTCTCCAGGTCGCGCCGTCATGAGGCACCGCGCGGCATCGGCTCGGCCAGCGCCGCGCGCGAGGCGGGCGGGTCAAAGGGGTCGGCAAAGTACTGGGTCTCGTGGGCGACCAGGCCGCCGGAGAACTCCATGATGCTCACCGAGTCCGAGGGCACGCCGTCGTAGGTGATCACGCATTCGCTCACCCATATGTCCCTGCTGCCGGTGATCCGGCGCACTGTGAAGTGCCGCTCCGCGGGGTGGCCACCGCGCTGCGCCGCGATGGTCGTGCGGCCGCGGAACCGTTCCCCCGATTGCGGGTAGTCCAGGGTGGCGTCCGCCGCGTAAATGGCGTGCTCGGCCACGCTGTCCCCTTGCTCGGAGGCCCGCCAGTGCTCCATGATCCTGGCCTGGGTGTCACTGTCCATTGTCGCGCTCCTCCAGCCCGGCGGGCGGGCTGCACTATCCGACCTGGGACCGTCACTGATTTCGCCGCCCTTGAAGTTATCCCAGCGGCAGCCACCAGCACGAAGCTGCCCACTGCGTGGCCCAGCTGTTCCCTGACCTCGTGCTTGTCGTCGCCGCGCAGTGGGACCGTCCTGGCGGGAGCGGCCAGTGGTGCGGGATGACAGGATGAGACCCGGGCGGCTGGTCTGCGTGTGCACGCCTGGTCAGGTGAGGGAGTGATCGGTGAACGGCACGGCACTGGTCCGCGCGCCGGGCAGCAGGCTGGCCGAGGGCATCGTCACCCACCAGAGACGGGTCCCGGTGGATGTGGACCTGGCCCGGGCCCAGCACGCGGCGTACACCGATGCGCTGGCGGCTTGTGGCTGGAGGATCGCGCCGGTGCCGGCCGTTGAGGACTGCCCGGACTCGGTGTTTGTCGAAGATGCGGTGGTGGTCTGCGAGGACCTGGCGGTGCTGGCCCGCCCGGGTGCGCCCGCCCGCCGGGCCGAGGTGGCCGGCGTCGCCGCGATGGCCGGGCCGCTGGGCCTGCGCACCGCCGCGATCGCAGCGCCAGGGACTCTGGACGGCGGCGACGTGCTGCAGGCCGGGCACACCGTGTACGTGGGACGGGGCGGGCGGACCAACGCCGCGGGCATCCGCCAGCTGCGCGCGCTGCTGGCTCCGCTGGGCCGTACCGTGATCGCGGTCCCGCTGCGGAACGTGCTGCATCTGAAGTCCGCGGTGACGGCGCTGCCCGACGGCACATTCCTGCTGGCCCCGCAGCTGGTGCCAGCCGCGCTGTTCCCAGCGGTCCGCCCGGTGGACGAAGAAGCCGGCTGCCACGTCGTGCCGCTGGGCGCCGACCGGGTGATGATCGCCGCGTCTGCCCCCCGCACCGCACAGCTCCTGGACGACCTGGGCTTCACCCCGGTCGTGGCAGACATTAGCGAGTTCGAGAAACTCGAGGGCTGCGTCACCTGCCTGAGCGTGCTGCTGCCCGGACGGTAACACCGGGCCCCTGGAAAGCGCCGGCCGTACAGGCCCGGCCCATGGTGTTGGGCTGCTCATGACGTGCTGACCGCCGGGTCGCTCGGGTGCCGGGTGAGCGGCGTGGTCTCGGTGGTCATCCAGGGGTCCAGCGGCAGCGACTGCACGATCGACTGCATCTCGGCGGCATCCCGGGCATTCCAGAGGCCCAGTGCGCGCGACTCGCCGGGCAGCCGCCACAGCCGCAGCAAGTGCCCCTGCCCGGCCAGTTCCTTCGTGCGCTGGGCTTCGCGTGCCTCGGCGTCGCCGATGGCCTGGCTCGGTGTGCTGTCCGGGATGCTGATCGTGAACGTGGTCAGGAACTCGTTGCCGCCCGCCCTGGCTGCCAGGCCTGGGTCGTTCGGGTGCGCTGAGAGCGGCGTGACCACGTCGGTACGCCACACCCGCAGCGGCATCGAGGCGAGGACGTTCTCCAGCTGGCCGGCGTCATCGTCCGCGAACAGCCCGAGGCTCCGCCATTCACCTGGCTCAAGCGGGGGGCGCCACAGCCGCAGCAGGTGGCCCTGCGACGCGAGCTCGCGCGACCGAGCGGCCTCGCGGGCGCGGACGTCGTTGACGGCCTGCTCCAGCGTTCCCTGCGGGACATGGGTGGTCATGGTGACGAGATATTCCATAGCAGCACGATTGCATTCCGCGGCGGAGATCGAACCCGGGAAGACCCTGGCCGGTACCCGGGCCATGCCACGACCGGCAGCCAGGGGGAACGCTGGTCTGGCTCAGGGAACATTCCACCCATATGCACTTTCGGGTGACGGCCCAGCCAGGGGGCCGCTCATAACGTGCAGGCGAAAGACACCCACCTATGGGAGAGGGACGGCAATGACTGCTGTCAGGTCTAAGCGATGAGCACGAGGTGGACCGCTGCCCAGCTTCCCGATCAGTCCGGGCGGACCGTCATCGTCACCGGTGCCACCAGCGGGCTCGGCCTGGTCACCGCCCGCGAACTGGCCCGCGTCGGCGCCCGGGTCGTGCTCGCCGTCCGTGATCCCGCCAAAGGCGACAGGGCCGCTGCCACCATGGCCGGGCACACTGAGGTACGCCGGCTCGACCTGGCCGATCTGGCATCCGTGCGCGCCTTCGCCGCTGGGTGGACCGAACCGCTGGATTACCTGATCAACAATGCCGGGATCATGCGGGTCCCGCAGGGCCGCACCCGCGACGGCTTCAAACTGCAGATTGGCACCAACCACCTCGGCCCGTTCGCGCTGCCCCGCGCGCCGCACATCACCAGCCGCGTCGTCACCGTCTCCTCCCGCTGCCCGCGCGGCGCTGGACGGACCTCACTGGCAGCGCCGCCTTCCGGTCGCGCGCCCCCCGCCAACCTCCTGTTCACCCTCGACCTGCAACATCGGCTCACCGAGGCCGGCCGCGGTGTCCAGGCCGTGGCCGCCCACCCCGGCATCGCCACCACCAACCTGACCAGCCACATCCGCGGCATCCGGGGCACGCTGGGACGGGCCTTCAAGCACCTGTTCAACGACGCTGAGCGCGGAGCCCTGCCGACGCTGTACGCAGCCACCCAGGACGTGCCCGGGGCCTGCTACGTCGGGCCGGACGGCCCCGGCCACCTCCGCGGTTATCCCGAGCTGGAGACACCGTCGAAAAGGGCGAGGGACGCCGAGCTCGCACGCCGGCTATGGGACCTTTCGGCCCGCCTCACTCAGCCGGTGTATCAAGACAGCAGGTGAACGGCGCACGTCAGGGGCGGGCATGTGCGTGCTCCCTCCAGCGGGGGTTGTCGGCACGCCACGCGACGCCAATCCCGGCAACGGCGGACGCTCAACGTAGGACTGCATAACGGTCATCCGGGGCGGTAGCCGAGACCCAGCTGGTCGAAGAGGAATGCGTACCAGTCTGTTGTCTCGTCGATGACCTGGTCGAGGGATCCAGCCAGGTGGCCGGTGGACTCGAGCCTCAGCAGCACCGGCCGGTCCGAGGACGTTGCCTCCTGGAGCCGGGCCGTCATCTTCTTGGCATGCCAGGCATCGACCCGGACGTCGTTCTGCCCGGCGGTCAGCAGCACGGCCGGGTAGGCCGTCCCGTCCACGACGTTGTGGTAAGGCGAGTAGGCGAGCAGCGCTGTGAACATCTCCGGATTTTCCACGCTGCCGTACTCGGGCGTGTTGAACCTCCCGTTGGTGGTGGTCTCGGCCCGCAGCGAGTCCATCACCGGCACCGCTGCCACCACCGCGCGGGCGATGTCCGGCCGCTGGGTGAGCACGGCACCCATCAGCAATCCGCCGTTGGAACCGCCCATGATCGCCAGCCGCTCGCGATTGGTGATCCCGCTGCTGTGCAGATGGTCGGCGCAGGCGATGAAATCGTCGAAGCAGTTCTGCTTGGTGGCGAGGCCGGCGTGATGCCACTCCTCGCCGAACTCGCCGCCGCCGCGGATGTTGGCCACCACGTAGACCCCACCCTGCTCCAGCCATAGCAGCAGCTCGGGATCGAATCGCGGCACCAGCGAGATGCTGTACCCGCCGTACGCGGTCAGCAGCGCCGGCGCGGTCCCATCGCGTGGCGTCCCGGGTGCGGCGATCACGTTGAGGGGAACACGGGTACCGTCCTTCGACGTCGCGAACTCGCGGGTCACCTCGTACCCGGACAGGTCGACGGGGGTGGTCGTCCGCAGTGCGGTTGACCGGGGTGCGTCGCCGTGGGCCGCTACCCACCAGGTCGCCGGCTCGGTGAAGGACTCGCACGACCAGGCGATCCGGTCCTGTCCCAGCGTCGAGAGGCGAGCGGAATACGACGACACCGAGCTCATCGGCGGGATCTCCACCCGGGGAAGCGGCCTGCCCCTGCCGTCGAAGGCGCGCACCTGCTGCGGCCCGCCGTCCATGTCCACCACCCAGACGGTGTCGCGAGTCACCGCGAGGTCCTCGATGACCGCGTCCCCGGCCGGCACGATCTCGCCGGCGTCACCGGCGGTGGTGCCACTGGTCAGCGGTAGGCGGAGCACCTTGCCCAGCGGGGCGTCCCGGAAGGAAAGCAGGTACAGGGCGTCCGTGCCGAGCACGGCACGCACACACTTGTCGGGGATGTCTGCGACCTGCCACCACGCGCCGACGGCGCCTTGGCCACGGAGGAAGACCTGCCACTCGCCTCCATCCCCCTTCTGCACCCTGTCCATCACCCAACGACCGTCGGGAGAAGTGGACAGGTAGTTCTCCGCGATGCGCTCGTCGGCGAACGGGCCAGCGAGGTCAACGCGGTCAGGTGTGTCACCGAGCTCGCGGAACCACACCTGCTGCCGAAAGCCTGCGGGGTCAGCACAGCGGGTGTACCAGAACCCTGAGCCGTCGTGACGCCAGGCCACCGATCCGCCCATCAAATTCACATGCGGAATCGGCTCATCGATAACCTCCCCGCTGTCGACGTCGTAGACGTGCAGCGACCCGTCCTCGGTACCATGCTCCGACAGCGAGACCGCGACGTGCTTGCCGTCCGGGGACGGAACGACGAAGTCGATGGTGGTCTCGCCCGACGGGTCGATGACATCCGGATCCACGACGACACGCTCGGTCGCAGGGTCCTGGAGGTCGGTCAGCGCCACCAGGAACGGCTGCTGCCGAGGCGTCTGCTCCTTCAGCGCGAAGAACGTGGATCCACCGGACAGGAGCCGCTTGTACGCCGTCCTCTCCGACCTCAGCAGCTGCTCGACGCGGGCCCGCAGCCCGTCCCGCCAGGAAATCCCGCCGAAGTAGGTACCGCTGCGGTGCCGCTGGGCCTTCGTCCAGGCGATGGTCTCCGCCGACGAGGCGTCCTCCAGCCATCGGTAGTCCTCAGTCACCTCGGCTCCGTGAAAGGTGTCTGTCACCGGGATCCGCGGAGCCCGCACCACGGGGAGCTCAGTCATGTGATCAGTCAACAACCGGGGCCCGCGACCGCACAACCGGACACGTGCCATCACCCGGCCACGCGCGGACCCGGCACACATCAGCGCGGTTTCAGTGCCGTTTCAGCGCTTGCTGGCACACTGCCCCTGGGCCTGCGGCGCAGGCCCCGGGGCTACGTCGCCATCGGCTGGCGGGAAGCGGGCGATCATGCAGGCTGTGCTGGGCAGGGCGCGCCACGGGGTACCTGCGGTGCTGGCCGCCGGCCTGGCGGGCCTGATGATCACCGGGGCAGCGACCCCGGCAGCAGCGTCCGCACCGGCCGCCGCCACTCCGGGCAAGACCGTCCTGGCCTGGGGCAGCAACTTCTACGGCGAGCTGGGCAATGGCACGACCGCTGACAGCAACAAGCCGGTCGCCGTGAAGCTGCCCGCGAGCTTGCGGTACACCACGGTCAGGTCCGAGCTGTTCAGCCTGGCCGTGTTGACGTCCGGCAAGGTCTTCGCCTGGGGCAACAATGCCGAGGGCCAGCTGGGCGACGGCACCACCACCGGCAGATTGAAGCCGGTACGGGTCAGGCTGTCCGCTGGCGTGAAGGTGAAGACGGCACGGGAGGGCGCCCTGTTCACCCTGGCCCTGACCACAGCGGGCAAGCTGCTGGCCTGGGGATACAACTCGTCGGGCCAGCTGGGCAACGGCTCGGTCAAGAGCCGGCACCTGCCGGTGAGCGTCAAGCTGCCCACGGGCGTCACGATCACCGCCATCAGCGCCGGCGACGACAGCGCACTGGCGCTGACCAGCACTGGCCGGGTGCTGTCGTGGGGCGGCAACGGCGCCGGGCAGCTCGGCAACGGCACCGGCAGCGCGCGGCACGTCCCAGGCTACGTCAAGCTGCCTGTGCACACGAAGATCACCTCCATCGCGGCCGGCCAGGAGACCGGTTACGCCGTCACATCGGCCGGGCGGCTGCTGGCCTGGGGACTCAACGCAGCAGGTG
This sequence comes from uncultured Actinomycetota bacterium, assembly GCA_963739645.1. Lineage (GTDB taxonomy): Bacteria > Actinomycetota > Actinomycetes > Streptosporangiales > Streptosporangiaceae > JASHPR01. Next base: position 10,111 of record CAVUBM010000008.1, on the reverse strand, counting down.
AAATTGGCGACGGCACGACAAAGATCCGGAAGATCCCGGTCCAGGTCAAGCTGCCCAAAGGCGTCAAGGTGGCCGCCGCGGCCGCGGGTTTCATGCATGCGCTCGCGCTGACTGCGGGCGGACGAGTGCTGGCCTGGGGGTACAACGCTTTCGGGCAGCTCGGGAACGGGGCGACCACCGACCGCCACCGGCCGGTATGGGTCAAGTTCCCCGCGGCGACCAGGGTCCGGGCGCTGATAGCCGGCCGGTATTTCAGCATGGCCCTGACCACCGGCCACCGCATCCTGACCTGGGGTCTGAATGACCTTGGCCAGCTCGGCAATGGCTCGAACACCAATAGCGCGACTCCAGTGCGGGTGCACCTGCCCGCCGGGTTCACGCCAACGGCCATCGGTGCAGGCTGGGACACGCACACCGGACTCGCCATCGGCCACCAGATACCCGACTAACCCCTAAGCCATCCAACTGGGGGCGGGGCGCGCCGAGTACCGAGTATCGAGTATCAGCCAGGCACAAGGAGATCCGTAACCGGACGCTGGAGATTCGGAACTCCTGACCTCTTGCATGCCACCACCGTTTTTACCATTTCTGTACCTTACGGGGGCCTGGCCACTACTTCCGGAGTGGTGACGCCAGCCACGGCGGACGTAGGCTAGTCAAGCGGCGGGCTGGACGGGGCGGTAAGGAGTTCCCTAATGCATGTCGTTGACGTCATCATCCTGGTCGGCTTGGTAGCCTTCTGGATCTTTTGGCTCGCGGCGTCCGTTGGTGTCAAGGCTGGCCAGACAAGATGGGCCAGGTTCGCAGGCGTCCGGGTCGTTATCATCCTGGTCATTCTTCTCCTGGTGCGGGTGAGGGCTCTCAAAGGTCATGTGACGACCGCAAACGACCCGTGGCTGCAGGGCATTGGCCTGGCTATTTTCATCCTGGGGTTGGCGTTGGCTATCTGGGCCAGGGTATACCTCGGCCGGAACTGGGGAATGCCGATGTCCCAGAAGGTGGATCCGGAACTCGTCACTACCGGGCCATACCACAGCATTCGTCATCCCATCTACTCTGGCATCATCCTGGCAATGATCGGCACGACGATCGCTGTCAGCTTGTATTGGCTGGCAGCGGTTATATTGCTTGGTGCTTACTTCCTCTACAGCGCCATTGTGGAGGAGCGCAACATGTCCCAGCTCTTTCCCAGCTCGTATCCGCAGTACAAGCGGTCCACCAAAATGCTGGTCCCGTTCATCCTCTGAGCTTTCCCAGACCATGCCGGTCATAGCCGCGATGAGGTAGGCAATACCGGGCACATATGCGGCTCTTTGCGCGCTGGCTGGCCCTGCCTGCTGGGCTGGACGGCTCGCCGCTCGCCTGCCAAGTCGTACCTGGGGCAGTTCCGTTACTCCGGGTACCGGCCTGGTACTTCTGGCCACAATGGGGATGTTGTGACGCAGTTGACAGTGGCACCATGCGGGTTGGGCATTCAAGGCTATGAGAGGCAGTCATCCGATGCGTGCTGACATCAGACCTGGCGGCATCTTCCCTGACTATGCTCTCCCGGACCACACCGGCACGGTGCGTACGCTCAGCGACCTTCAGGGCCGCGATCCGCTGATCCTCACCCTGGCGCGCGGCAACTACTGCCCCAAAGAGCACCAGCAGCACCTCGAGCTGGCGGCCAACTACCCGAAGATCGCGGTGGCCTACACCCAGATCGCCACCATCGCGACTGACGACCATCACACCCTGCAGGAATTCCGTGCGTCTGTGGGCGCCCAGTGGACCTTCCTGTCCGATCCCGGCCGGACCGTCCAGCAGGACCTCGACATCCAGGAGTACACCGACCCCGAGCACAATCCCATGATCCCCCATACCTTGGTGCTCAAGCCGGGGCTGGTCATTCACAGTGTCTATAACGGCTACTGGTTCTGGGGCCGTCCGTCGTTCTACGACCTGTGGCATGACCTGCGTGCTGCCACTAGCGAGATCCGCCCGGACTGGGATCTGAGCACCCCGGGGCTCCGCGAAGCCTGGGACGCAGGCGACTACTCGCAGTTTCACGGCTGGGACCGGCGATCGCCTGAGTTGACGGCGTCGCCTTGACCAGGCCCTCGAGGCCGGCTTGCGGGCACGTGTGGGGTACCGTCGCGACACTGGGATTGGTGCCCGCCGTGGTCGATGCGGCGGCACCGGTGCCGGTGATTGCGGCTGGCGGGATCGGTGACGCCCGCGGAGTCGCCGCGGTGCTCGCCCTGGGCGCCCAGGCCGCGTGGCTGGGCACGCGGTTCCTGATGGCCGACGAGGGCCGCCCCCCCCCACTCGCACAGCGGCCAGGAGAGGGCGACGTGATCGCGCACTTCGCTTCCGGCGAAGCAATCGTCCGTTACGAGCCAGCGCCGCCGATGGCCGGGACGACTGGTGAGATTGAAGCGCTCTCGATGTGGGCCGGACAGAGCGTGGCACTTGCGAGACAGCCACAGTCAGCGGCGGAAATCGTGACCCGAGCTGACGTCCCGCCTGTAGCCCAGGCCGCAGGCGCTCGCGCCGCGACCGCCGCCGGTACTGCCGTCAGGTAGCCGGAGGGCCTTGGAGAAATTCTGTATCAGGTCGGCCCGGTTGGACTCTGTCAGGTGCAGAAGCCCATATCTGTCAGCGGGGAGGTGTCGTCATGGCGTTCACGCAGGGCCGGTATCAGCCTGATGTTTTGCCCGGTCCGCAATGGCGGCCGGTGCCGCTGGCCGGCATCAGGGTGGCCAGTGCCGGGATTGAGGGCTTTCGGCTCACGGCAGCCCAGGGGGCGCAGCGGCCCGGTGCTGGGGGCGGTATCCAAGCCCCGGCGGCTGGATGTCCGAGCGGCCGCCGGCGCAGCCCGGACGGCCTAGGGACACCGGTCAGCCCACCGAACCGGGCGTAATGTACCCGGCGCCCAGGTATCGGGTGGGTCAGGGCGAGGTCGGCCACCGGTAGCCGACCGCACCCAAGCACGCATGCTGGCGAGCCCGCGCCGTCGCTGTGCTCTGCACGGCGACCTGTACCTGGCCGTGCTCGTCAGCACCGGCCGGCCTGGGCCCAGGCGCGGCCACATTCCACCGGCGTGCCGCCGATCGCGCTGGCCCGCCCATCGATCAACCGCGCAGAAAGGAGGTGAGTCACGTGTATATGCCCCCACATATGAGTAGCCAGCTGGCTAGTGAACGACGCCGCGAGATGCTGGCCCAGGCCGAGCGGCAGCACCAAGCACGGAAGGTCGCTGCGCTGGCCAGGGCATCGCGGCGCGCCGAGCGGGCCGAACGGCGGATGCGCCGGGCCGTCCGCAAGGCCCTGCGGCTGCGCGCGGGACTGGAGCAATGACGGCGCTAGCACCGCACTGGTCACGCACGCACGACGTGCGCGGCCGGATAGGACCAGCCCGCTGCGGACACCCGCCGCGTAAGGCGCCCCGCCCCCACAACACGGTGGCGGGGCGCTTTGCCGCGCGAAACCCGCCAGCTGGACGACGCCACCACCCGGCAGCCTGAACGCAACCACGCGGCCGTGACTCGGCCAAACGCCGTCAGGGGACGATGCTGGTAACGATGATCCGGGTGGTGTGCCGGGGGGTGATAGTCACGGTGCGTGGGCTGCTCCAGGTCTGGTGGCCGGTGCCGTTGCTGCTTACTTCCAGGATCCGCGGTGTCCGGAAGGAAACGCGGTAGGTCCCGGCGGGCAGCCGGGCGGTAAAGGTCCCGGAGTTGCCGGCCCGGGTGGTGAGTGTCCCGCGGCCGGTGCTGATGAACCGGATCGTCCCCGGTATCGGGCGCTTGCCTGGCTGCTGCCCGGTCCACGGGTTGACCGGGCCGCCTTCGACCAGCAGCCTGCCGGTGACCGTCCCGCCAGATGACGCTGGCCGGGTGGGCGGGGCGGCACTCGCGCCGGCCACACCCACGGCGGCGAGCGCTGCCGCGGACACCACCACGCCAGCCACCTGGTTCACGTGCCTGGCCATGATGGCCCCCTATTCGCTGCCCGCACTGCGATACCCACCCCCGGCGGGACTGCCCGCAGGCACCGCCGGGCCGCGCGGCGAGTGGATCACCGAAGACCCACAGACCCGGCGGCCGCCGGGTTTCCCGCACCGTGCGGCTGCCTTCGGTGCCGTTCAGGCGACAGCCCTTCGACGCCATCCCGGCTGTCCCGGTTCCACGCGAAGCTCACAAATCCTGGCCAGCTACAGTTACCCGGCTGCTGATCTCACGCCGGACCAGCCAACCAGCACGGACTCCATGACCGCAGTTCTGGCCGGTCAGACGGGGCTCCTCCGGTTCCTCGCCAGGGGCGAGGTGTTACGTGAGCTCGTCTCGCGCCTGCTCGAAAGTGATGAGCCGATGGGCCCGGTTCTTGGTGAAGGTCAGCGCACGGCCCCAGGAGAATATGGCAGCCAGCCGGTTCCCCCACCCGATCAGGTAGAGCACGTGCACCAATCCCCACATCGTGTAGCCAATCACGCCAGTGAACTTCATACCGAAGGACTGCGTGACCGCGGACAGGTGGCCGATCGTGGCCATGCTGCCCTTGTCGAGGTACCTGAAGGGCCCCACGGGAGTACCGCCATCCAGCCGCGTCCGGATCAGCTTGCCGACATACTTTCCCTGCTGGATCGCCGGCTGGGCGACCCCGGGCAACTGGTTCAGCGAGATCATGTCCCCGACGGCGAAGATCTCCGGATAGCCAGGCAGGCTGCAGTCCCCCAGCACCACAACCCGGCCCGCGCGGTCGGTCTCGGCGCCGGTAGCCTCGGCGAGCACCTTGGCCAGCGGCGACGCCCGAACCCCCGCCGCCCAGATCTTCGTCTGGGCGGGAATCTGCTCCTCACCCCTGGGATCCCGCACGGTGATGCTGTCGTGGCTCATCCCGACCGCTGCGGTGTTCAGCCGCACCTCGACGCCCATCTTCTCCAGCCGCCGCTGGGTGTAGCGCTGCAGCTTCGGGTGGAACGCACCCAGCACCGCGGGGCCTGCCTCGACCAGCAGAATTCTCGCTTCCGTCGTGACCACTGAGCGGTAGTCCCTCGGCAGCACCTGGTGCGCTAGCTCAGCCAGCTGGCCGACCAGCTCAACCCCGGTCGGCCCCGCTCCCACGACCGCAAACGTCAGGTACGCGGCCTGCTCGGAAGGGTCGGTGGCCAGCTCGGCCATCTCAAAGGCGCTGAGAATGTGGCTGCGCAGATGGCGAGCGTCCTCCAGGGTTTTCATCCCCGGCGCGAACTCAGCCCACTCGTCATGCCCGAAGTAGGCGTCTGTGGCCCCGCTGGCGACAACCAGCGTGTCGTAGCGCAGGGTCAGCTCCGCGCCGTCCGGGGCCAGCGCACACACCACCCGGCCGTTCACATCCAGGTCCGTCACGTCAGCCAGCAACGTCCGTGCGTTCGCCTGCTTCCTGATCACACTACGCAGGGCCGGCGCGATCAGCCCCTCAGGCAGGATGCCGGCAGCCACCTGATACAGCAACGGCTGGAACAGGTGATGGTTGGTCCGGTCCACAAGCGTCACCTCGACGTCGGCGCGGGCCAGGGCGTGCGTCACATTGATGCCGCCGAAACCCCCACCGACAACCACCACCCGGTGCCGTTGGCCCGTCACGCGCCACCTCCCTGGCCACGACCGGGGACGGGCGCACGCACTGGCGGCACCGCTGGCCTCCCAGCTCAACCCAGCATCATGGCGCCCTCACGGTATACCGCTTCCAACGAGCGGACCCACCCAAGCTTGGACAGGCCAGAGACCTCTCCCAGCAGTTGCCACCGGACGGATCCGCCGCTTTGCACGGGATTTCTACCGGGATTCGGGGGCGCTACGCCAGCTGATCGCGGCGGCGTGTCAGGTAGGCGGTCTCAGCGGTGTTTCCCGCCAGCTCGATGGCCTTGTCGTACGCCGCGCGCGACATTCTGACTGCGGCCCAGCCGGCGCAGCAGGTCGGCGCGGGTGGCGTGGTAGAGGTGATAGCCGGCCAGCTTGTCCTGAAGACGGTTGACGGCCGCCAGTGCCACCTCCGGTCCGTCAAGCTCGGCCACCGCGATGGCCCGGTTTAGGGCGATGATCGGCGAGGGGTCGATGCGGACGAGCTGGTCGTAGAGGGCGGCGACCTGCGACCAGTCGGTGTCACGTGCGTCGCGGGCGGAGGTGTGCACGGCGCTGATCGCGGCGAGGATCTGGTATCGACCCGGAGCCACCCCGGCGGCCAGGCGCTCACGCACCATCCGGTGACCCTCGGCGACCAGCACCGCATCCCAGGCCCCACGGTCCTGCTCGTCGAGGGCGACCAGCTCGCCGCTCGCCGAGACCCGGGCGGTGCGGCGGGCTTCGGTGAGGAGCATCAGCGCCAGCAACCCGGCTACCTCACCGTCCTCCGGCATGAGGGCACGGATCAGGCGAGTGAGCCGGATCGCCTCGGCGGTCAGGTCGTGACGTACGGGATCGGCGCCGGGGCCGGTCGCCAGGTAGCCCTCGTTGAACACGAGGAAGAGGACGGCGAGTACGCCGGAGACGCGTGCCGGGAGATCCTCCGCGGACGGCACCCGGTAAGGGATGCGAGCCGCCTTGATCTTGGCCTTCGCGCGGGTGATCCGCTGCCCCATGGCGCTCTCCTGCACCAGGAATGCACGGGCGATCTCGGGCACGGTCAGACCGGCGACCATGCGCAGCGTCAGCGCCACGCGGGTCTCCATCGCGAGCGCCGGGTGACAGCAGGTGAAGATCAGCCGGAGCCGCTCGTCGTCGATGGCGCCGACAGGCTCGGGCGGGTCGTCGTCGTACACCAGCTGAGCCTCCTTCTGCTTGTCGCCGCGCTTGTTCTCGCGCCGGATCCGGTCGATGGCCTTGCGGCTGGCGGTGGTGGTCAGCCAGGCGCCGGGGTTCGGGGGTACGCCGCCGGCCGGCCACCGCTCGACGGCGGTCGCGAACGCCTCGGCCGCCGCCTCTTCGGCGATGTCGAGGTCACCGAAACGCCTGGTCAGGGAGGCGACCACCCGGGCCCACTCCTCGTGGTGGGCCTCGGTGATCGCCTCCCGCACGTTGACCCTGTTCAGAGGAACGGCCGCACCTCGACCTTCCGGTTGCAGGCCTTCGACCCCCCGGCGGCGAGCTTGAGCGCGGCGTCGAGATCGGGGGCCTCGATGATCCAGAAGCCGACGATATACTCCTTCGACTCCAGGAAGGGCCCGTCAGTGATCATCGCCTCCTCGCCCCGGTTGTCGATGACGGTGGCCGAGTTGGGCGACCCGAGGCCGCCGGCGAAGACCCAGTGACCCTCCGCCTGGAGCCGGTCGTTGAACGCGTCTATGGCCGCGTCCTCGTCCGGGGTGGCGAGGCCGGCCGTGTCGTTGATCACGGAAACCAGGTACTGCATCTCGGATCATCTCCTGTGGTCCGGGGCGCCCCTCGTGGGCGGCCTCTCACCCCTGCTACGAACACCTCTGCCCCGATCCGACACCGCCTCCCGGATGTCTTTCAGGACTTTCTGCTACGCCGGTTGGGAACGATCCGACAGCGACGGTATCTCGTCCCGTGACCCGCAGTCCGGGTCTCCCGGGACGTGAGAACGCCGCCCCTGATCTCGAGTAACGGATCAGGGACGGCGGTCGGGAGACGGTCATGCCGCGGCTGACTGTGGCACCTACATCACGTACTTCAATCGGCGGTGGCGGTTGCGTACTGCGGGCGGCCAGCAGGCCGGTAGGTCTGGATGGTTATGCCCCGGGAAGTGGTCCGCGAGCTGACCAGGTCGAGCGCGGTGTCCGGACCGGCATCGGGGAACAGCCGTGTGCCCTGGCCGACGACGACGGGATAGATGAGCAGGTCGAGCTGGTCGACCAGGTCGTTGGCGAGCAGCCATCGGACGAGGGCACCGCTGCCGGGCACCAGCAGTTCGCCGTCTTGCTGCGCCTTCAGATCGCGGACGGCGGCGGCGATGTCGCCGGTCAGGACGGTCGTGCCCGCCCACTGCCGGTCGGTGAGGCTGGTTGACACCACGTACTTGGGCGTCTTATTCAACGCCACGCCGATCGGCTGGGCGCGCATCTCTTCGATTGCTCCCCAGGAGCCGGCGAAGATCTCGTACGTCCGCCGGCCGAACAGAAACGCGTCCGCGCCGCCGTAGACCTCATTGATATGGTCCCCGGCTTCGGTATCGAGAAGCGGAATGGCCCATCCGCCGCGCTCGAATCCGCCCCTGCGGTCCTCGTCCGACCCGCCGAGTCCCTGCATCACTCCGTTGACAGAGACGTTCGTGGTGATCGTCAGTTTCATGATCGTCGTTCCTTTCCGCTGGGTTTTGTCCTTTGCGGGCCCCCTGCGCCGGCCGTAGGCGCGGCCGCCGGCTTTCGCAGCGTTGCGCCGCCCCTCGGTCTCCCGGTGCGTCACCTGCGTCACGTGCTTCAGCCGGTTGCATACTGCGGGCGCCCGGCTGGCCGGTAGACTTGAAGCGTTATGCCCTTCGGGAAGGCTCGCGATTCGACCAGGTCAAGCGCTATGTCCGGGCCGGTGGCGGGGAACAGCCGCGTGCCCTGGCCGACGACTACCGGGACGATGAGCAGATTCATCTCGTTGACGAGGTCGTTCTCGAGCAGCCACCGGACCAGTCTGCCGCTGCCGTGCACCTGCAGCTCCCCTCCCGGCTTGGCCTTCAGTTCGCCGACAGCCGCCGCGACGTCACCGGACAAGACGGTCGTGTCCGCCCAGCGCGGTTCGCTGAGCGTGGTCGATGCCACGTACTTGGGCCGCGTGTTCAAGGCATCCGCGATGGGGCCGCTGCCCGGATCCATCACCCCCCAGTAACCCGCGAAGGCGTCGTAGGTCCACCGGCCAAACAGGAACGCGTCGGCGCGCTGGTAGACCTGGTTGACGAACGTCATGGCCTCGTCGTCGAAGTGCCCCATGGCCCATCCGTCACGCTCGAATCCGGCCATGCGTTCCTCCTCCGACGGGCCGTTTGCCTGCATCACACCGTTGACGGAGACCTGCGTGATGGTCGTCAGTTTCATGATCGCGGTCCCCTTCTCCTTGGAGGCGTCCTTCGCGGCGGCCTCTCACCCCTGCTACGAACACCTCTGCCGCGATCCGACACCGCCTCCCGGATTTCTTTCGAGGACTTTCTGGTACGCCGGTGGTAAGCGATCCGGCAGCGCGACGGTCCGGGGCGACTGCACGTTTGATGGGCGAGCCCTCCGGGGCCTGCGCCGCAGGTGCTGGGTGCCGTTGATCGACTTCGGCGGGGAAGGGTTCCATTCCACCGGATCGCCGCAACTGTGCAGCACGCGCAGCAGATTCTGGGCGGCCGTATCGATCACGCCCAACAGTAGGCTCGATGGCTATGCGAACCAGGGCCTCGACAGAGCCGCCAGCCCGACCCGCTCTCCGAGTCGGCCGACGCGAAAGGAACGGCACCCATGCCTAACGAGCGAGCAGGCGACGCTGGCAACCGAGGAAACACGACCGCTGACCTCGCCGAGGCCGCAGGTCCCGGCTCAGTGGATGGCCGCCACCTGCTACTGGTTGGCGCGGGGCCTGGTCTTGGAATGGCCGTGGCACGACGTTTCGCCGTGGGCGGCTACCGGGTAACCCTGGTGGCGCGTAACACGGACCGCCTCAGCGACCTCGCGGGCACCTTGGCCGATACCGGTGCCAAGATCAACACCATCGCGGCCGATGCGAGCGATCCCGATGGCCTGGGCGCCCGGATGAGAGAGCTCTATCTCGGAAATGGCGCACCGGGCGTCATCGTCTATAACGCCGTCATAGGAGCTCCAGACAAGCTGCTGAGCTCAAGTGTCGCCCACCTCCAGGCGGCGTATTCAGTAGATGTCATCAGCGCCATCGTCGTCGCGCAGGTGGCCGCCCCGGCCATGCGGGCCGCCGGCTTCGGGACCATCATCGTCACCGGGGGCGGGTTCGCCGACCACCCGATCCCGGCCCTTGCGACCGTCTCCCTCGGCAAGGCGGCTCTCCGGTCGGCCGCGACAATGCTCGGCGCTGACCTGGAACCAGACGGCATCCGGGTGGCCACACTGACGATCGCAGGGACGATAGTTGCGGGTACGTCCTTTGACCCGGAGCGCATCGCCGAACGCTACTGGGAGGTTGTCCAC
>CAVUBM010000007.1:0-35610 GCA_963739645.1 uncultured Actinomycetota bacterium | reverse complement strand
TCGGGAAGCTGATCCGCCAGTCCCGCCGCGCGAACAGGGCCCTGATCTCGGCGAGCACATCGGCCAGCGACTCTCGCGGGACCGCGTACTCCTGCTCCTTGAACCGGACCCGGCGCGGGCTGGTGAACACCTTGTACGCGGCATCCACATAGCTGCGGGAGCCGAGGGCCTTGCCCGCGACACCATTGACCGTCTTGATCACGGCAGGGACCGCGTGCCCGAGCCTGCTGGTGACCCCGAATACCGTGTTGGACAGGAACTCGTCATCCAGCAGGTACCGCAGCCTGCCGAGCGGCCGCGCCGGGCCCGGCGAACGGTTGTTGCGCTTGGTCAGGCAGCCCTCGGTATGCGGGAACCAGTAGAACTCGAAGTGCTCGTTCTCCGACGTCAGCTCGTCCAGCCTGGCGATCACCTCGGACCACCGCATCGGCTCCTCACGCGCCTCGAGCAGGAACGCGGGAACCACCCGGAAGGTCACGGCGGTCAGCACCCCGAGCGCCCCGAGGCCGACCCGCGCGGCGTCGAAGAGGCCGCCGGCCGGGGCGTCGGCGGAGCAGGTCGTGACCGTGCCGTCAGCCAGGACCAGTTCCAGGCCGGCCGACCTGGGCGGCCATGCCGCCGACGTCACGGCCGGTGCCGTGGGTGCCGGTCTGGATCGCGCCGGCCACGGTCTGAACCTGGATGTCGCCCATGTTCGCCAGCGACAGCCCGCGGGCGAGCAGTTCCGCATTGAGCACGTGCAGCGGGCAGCCCGCGCCGACCGTGACCAGCCCGGCCGCCGCATCGACCGACCTGAGGCCGGTCAGCCCGCCCGGGCGCAGCATGACCCCGGTGGTGGCCGCGGCCGGGGTGAACGAGTGCCCGGTGCCGGCCATCCGCACGGTCAGCCCGTCCGCGGCCGCGCGGCGGATCTCGTCGGCCACCTCGTCCGCGGACCGCGGGGTGGCGGCGCGGCGCGGCCGCGCCGACTCGTTGCCCGCCCAGTTCCGCCAGACCCGGGGCGGTTGGCGATCGTCAGGCATCGGCCCATTCTGCCGGTCCGGGCACGCGCAGGTTGCGCAGGCGCAGCAGGCAGGCCGCGGCGGCCGCCGCGCCGCAGCCGGCCGCGAACAGGTAGCCCCAGCGGGCGCCGCCCGCGTCGATGACCTGCCCGGCGACAGCCGATCCGACCGCCACGCCGACCGAGATCGCCGAGGTGAGCCAGGCCATGCCCTCGGTCCGTCGCCCGGCCGGGGCCTGCTGGTCGATCAGGGTGAAGCCCGCGATGAATGTGGGCGATATGGCCAGGCCGGAGCAGAAGATGACAGCGGTCAGCACGCCGAGCCCGGGCAGCGCCCAGAACGTGGCCGTGCCGGCGGCAACGATGCACAGCGTGGTCGCAAACCTGCGGTACACCGGAGAGTGCCAGGTTCGCGACCCGTAACTGATCCCGCCGACGGCGCTGCCCAGCGCGTAGGCGCCGAGGATGAACCCGGCCAGCGGCTTGTGCCCGTGCTCTTGCGCGAAATCCACAGTGGACAGGTCGATCGTGGCGAACATGGCGCCTAGGCACAGATAGACCGGCGCCAGCGTGAAGAGCCCGGGCGCGGGGACGGCGGACCGGCGGAATCCCGGCGCGCTGACCTGCCGCGCGCGGAGCGACGCGGACCCGGACGGCGGCTCGGTGCTGCGCTGCGCGGCCAGCAGCAGCGTCCCGGCCACGCAGGCCGCCATCGCCGTGGCCACCCCGGCGGCGGGATAGACCTCGGTAGCGAGCACGGTGACCAGCGCGGGCCCGATGACGAAAATCGTTTCATCAAGAACCGACTCAAGCGAGAACGCGGTATGCAGCAACGGTGAGCCGCTGAGCAGTGCGCTCCAGCGGGCCCGGACCATCGAGCCGAGCGAGGGCATCGATGCCCCGGCGACCGCGCCTGTGACCAGCAGCGTCCACAGCGGCGCACGGAACTCGGCGCAGCAGATGAGCGCCACCGTGCTGGCCGCGAAGAAGATCACGAGTGGCCGCAGCACCCGGCCCTGCCCGAACCGGTCGGCCAGCCTGGCCACCTGGGGCGCACACACCGCGTAGCCGACCGATCCTGCCGCGGCCACGATTCCGGCCAGCCCGTACCGGCCGGTGACCGACGCGATAAGCAGCACCGTGCCGAGACCGAACATGGACATCGGCATCCGGCCGACGAACCCAGCGGCCGAGAATCTCAGCGCGCCCGGTCGGGCGAGAACCTCGAGGAAAGGATTGCCGTGCCGCTGACCCTGTTCCCGCTCCCTGACCTGCGTCACCAGCCGCTAACCTCCGCCATGACGGTATATCAGGAGCTGGGGTGATTTGGAAAAGTGTTAGCGCCGCGGTAGACAGCGCGCTACCGGGCGGGGTTAGGGTTTTACCGCGATGAGACGCCTGATCCGGCGCAGAGGACCACGCGCCACCGTCATCAGTTCGCTCACGCCGGCGCTCCGCGGAGTCGCGGGCTGCAGCGCCTTCGTCTTCTTCGCCGTCGGCGCGACGGCAAGCTTGATCCAGCCGCCAGCCGGCGGATCGTTAACTGCCGCGGCCCTGTCGGCGGCGGCAGCCAAGCGGGACGCAGGATCGTTCCGGCAGATCATCTTGCCCGACCTGCTGGTCGTCGCGCCGAGGGGTATCACCGGCCAGAACCTCAGCCGGCTGAACAAGATCACCGGCGTCAGGAACACGATCGCCTTTGACGGCGCAGAGATCAAGGCCGGCAACCGGCCGGTCAGCGTCATCGGCGTGAACCCGGCCACGTTCCGCTCCTGGGTGCCGTTGCGTACCGCCTCGGATCAGGACTTCTGGACCGCCCTGGCGGACGGGAAGTTCGTGGCCTCCCCGGCGGCGCGGACCCGCCTGAGCCTGCGCCCCGGAGCCGGCTACCAGCTCACCGGCAGCACCAGGCAGAGGGTCACGTTCGGGGCGGCCGCCTCGCTTGGCATCGGCGGAGTCGACCTGCTGGTGAACACCCGCACCTCGCAGGAGCTGGGCCTGGTGCAGCGGGTCGCGGCACTGATCAGCGCGCCCGGGACCAGCCTGCCAGGCGCTCATGGCCAAGGTCAGAAAGGTGCTCGGACCGTCGGCCAAGATCGTCAGCCTGCGCCAGCAGCAGCTCCCGGTCGTAAAGGTGGCGAGGGGCCAGCTGCCCACCACGTACCTGCAGCTGTTCCAGGCTTCGGCCGCCAAGTACTGCCCCGGGCTGTCCTGGACCGTCCTGGCCGCCATCGGCCAGATCGAAAGTGGGGACGGGGCTAATGTCGGCCCGTCCACCGCGGGCGCGCTGGGGCCGATGCAGTTCCTGCCGTCGACCTGGGCTGTCTGGGGCATCAACGGGTTCGGCCAGACTGGTCCGCCGGACATCATGAACCCCTATGACGCGGTGCCGTCCGCCGCAAGGATGCTGTGCGCCGATGGAGCCGCCGCGGGCGGCAGCGCCCTGCCCAGGGCGATCTTCGATTACAACCACGCCGACTGGTACGTGAAAGAGGTCCTAGGCCTCGCGGCGCAGTACGCCAGGAACTACCCCGCCTAGCAGTGCCAGCCGGCCTGGTGCCATCCGCGACGGCCGGCCGGAGGTCGGCCCGAGCGGATGGCACGCTATGGGTGTTAGTGGATCACCAGCGCTCCTGGGCCAACCACACGCCGGGGGGCTCCGGGGGGTCGTCCCCCCGGGCTAACAGAGAATGGTGGCATGCCGCGCTACGACGCTTTTCTGCTCGTATCCTTCGGCGGCCCCGAGGGCCCGGACGATGTGATGCCGTTCCTGGAGAACGTCACCCGCGGCCGGGGCGTGCCGCGGGCCCGGCTGGAGCAGGTGGCCGAGCACTATGACCGGTTCGGCGGAGTGAGCCCGATCAACCAGCAGTGCCGGGACCTGCTGGCCGCGATCGAGAAGGACTTTACGGGCAGCGGCATTGGCCTGCCCATTTACTGGGGCAACCGCAACTGGGAGCCATTGCTGACCGACACGATGGCGGCCATGGCCGCCGATGGCGTCCGGCACGCGATCGCCTTTGTCACGTCGGCCTACAGCTCGTACTCCAGCTGCAGGCAGTACCTGGAGGACATCGAGCAGGCCCGGGCGCGGACGGGCCCGGGCGCACCGCACGTGGATAAGCTGCGGCAGTACTTCAACCACCCGGGTTTCATTGAGCCATTCGCCGACGCAGTTCGCGGCGCGGTCGAGTCGTTGCCCGATTCCGTTCAGGAAGAATTTGACCTGGTTTTCACCGCGCACAGCATTCCGGAGACCATGGCGGCCGCGAGCGGGCCGCACGGCGGGGCCTATTCCACGCAGCTCGCGGAGGCCTCGCGGCTGATCGCCGGGCGAGTCGGTGGCGGCAGGCCATGGCGGCTGGCCTACCAGAGCCGCAGCGGGCCCCCTTCGGTGCCCTGGCTCGGCCCTGACGTGGTCGACTGCCTCACTGAGCTGGCCCGTGGCGGCTCCCGGGCGGCCGTCCTGGTCCCGGTGGGCTTTACCTCGGATCACATGGAGGTGGCCTTCGACCTGGACGTGGAGGCGGCCGAAGCCGCCGAGGGGCTCGGTCTGCCGCTGGCCAGGGCCGCGACGCCGGGCACCGACCCCCGGTTCGTGGCGATGATCACCGAGCTGGTGACCGAACGGCTGGACGGGAGCGCCCCGCGCGCCCTCGGCGACCTCGGGCCTTCCCTCGACATGTGCGGTCCTGGCTGCTGCGGGGGGCGCCGGTCCCGGCCGGTGCAGGCGTCGGCGTGAGCGAGCCAGCCGCGGGCGGCCTGCTCGAGCTGGCCTGCGCGGTCGCGGTGGCGGCCGGCCAGCTGCTGGTCAGCCACGATGTCCGGGCGGCCGTCGTGGGCACCAAGTCCAGCCCGACCGACGTGGTGACCGAGGCGGATCAGGCCGCGGAGGCACTGATCAGGGAGCGGATCGCCGCCACCCGGCCCGGTGACAGGATCCTCGGCGAGGAGGGCGGGGAAACCCCGGGCAGGCCCGGCGCAGCGGGCGGCGATGGCGATGGCTGGGAAGGCGAGGGCGAGGGCGGGAAAGGGCGTGTGCGCTGGATCGTGGATCCGCTGGACGGCACGGTCAACTACGTTTACGGGCTGCCCGACTGGGCGGTCAGCGTCGCCGCGGAGGAGGACGGCGCCGTGGTGGCGGGCGCGGTGTTCGTGCCCCGGCGCGGTGAGCTCTTCAGCGCGGCGCTCGGCCAGGGCTCGTGGCTGAGATCGGGCATCGGCCAGGGCGGGACCGCGGTTCCCGCCGTCCGGCTGAGCTGCAACCGGGACGTGCCACTCGACCAGGCGCTCGTGGCGACGGGCTTTGGGTACGAGGCCGGGCAGCGCCTGATCCAGGCCGAGGTGCTGCACGGAGTGCTGCCGCGGGTGCGGGACATCCGGCGCGGCGGGTCGTGCGCCGTGGATCTGTGCTCGGTGGCCTCCGGCAGCGTGGACGCCTTTTATGAGCGCGGCGTCAACCTGTGGGACATCGCGGCGGGGGGCCTGATAGCGGCCGAGGCCGGCGCCCAGGTCACCGGGCTCCAGGGCCGGCCGGCCGGCCCGTCGATGACGCTGGCGGCCCCGCCGCCGCTGCACGGTGAGCTGCATGACCTGCTGGTGGGGCTGAATCCGGAACGGGACGGCTGACCGGGCTGCCGGCTGGCTAGGCCGACTTCGTCAGCGTGCCTTTCGCGGCGGGACCCGACTTCCCCTTGAAGCTGAACAGCAGATTGCCCGCCGGACCCTGGCTGATCGTGATCACACCGTCGGCGCATATCTTCTGTCCCTTCACGATCGCCTGGTCCAGGGTCAGGGTGCTGAAGATGTCCGACTCCAGGCTGAGGTTGCCGGAGCAGGCGAACGAGGCCCCTTTATAGCGAATGGTGCCGCCGCTGGTGCCGGAGTTCAGGGTGACCTGGACGTTGAAGGCATCCGGCGGGTTGGTCTGCGTGACTTGACCTGCCCAGGTCCCGGCCAGGGTGGCCGGGACCGTCGCGCTGGGCGTGGGGGACGCACCTGGCCGACTGCTCGACGCCGCGTGCGTCGGCCGGGCCGTGGCGGTCGGCTGGCCCGCGGCGCTCGGCTGCGCGCTCTCATTCTGCGCGAAATGGATGGCGACCGCGATCGCCAGGACACAGACCGTGATCCCGATCGCCCACCAGACCGTCACCCCCCGGGTCGTCCTGCCGCGGGGTTGTCCGTCTGTGTCGGCGTCCGGCACAGGCTCTGGCTGCACCGCGGCGCGCGCCGCGCGCCGCATCCCCTCGCCGAGAACCCCCGCGTCCGGGGTGTCATCGCCGAGAAGCTCGGTTACCACGGACCGTGCGGTCGGCCGTTCGCTGGGCCCGGGAGAGAAGCACTTCGCGGCCACCTCGCGCAGTGGCTCGGGCAGCAGATCCAGGTCGCCACGGCCCGCGGCGCCGCCCGCCGCCGCGTACAGCATGGTGCGGGCCCAGGCCAGCATGTCGGCGGCGGGGGTGGCGGACCCGTAGGGCGGGGTGATCCCGAAGTCCGACCACGCGCGGGCCATCCGGCCCGAGCACGACGTAGTCGGGACCGAACTCCCCATGCACCAGTCCGGCCTGGTGAATGGCGGCCAGGCCGGTCGCGGTCCCGACGGCCAGCGCCTCCAGGTCGCCGTCGTGCCAGGCCCTTCGTCGGTCACGGACTTCCCGCAGCGATGGCCCGGCGACGTACTCGCTGACCAGGTAGGCCTGGCCAGCGTCGAATCCGGCGCCGAGGAGCCTCGCCGCGCAGAACGGCGCGACGCGGCGCGCCGCGCTCGCCTCGGCCGTAAACCGGTCCCTGGCGGCGCTGTCCGCGGTCCAGTCCCCGTCGAGCAGCGTGACGGTCACCTCGGTGCCGTCCACCGACCTGGCGAGGTAGACCGGGCCCGTGGCGGGCATGCCCACGATCCGCCCGGCAAGCCGGTACTGGCCGATACGCCTCGGATCCTCGGCATGCAGCGGCCTGACGTGGGGCATAACTCGTCTCCGCAAGACCATGCAGGCGACATGAAGTGCGGTTCGTACCATACGCACTTTGTGACAGCTAGTGAGCGAGATCGGGCAACTTACCGGAGCCGGGTGGCACGGGAAGGCTAGGTGGTGAGGGCACGTGTAGGTCGCCTGGAGGCGACACGAACCGCGCCTGGCGCCGTGTACGTGTACCAGGCGCCGGGACGTGACAGAATTCTCCGCCGGATTCGGGCACAACCGAGGCTCCCCGAGCGTTACATCCGCGCGATAGGTGAAGAAGATGGAGGGGTAAGAGCCACATGGCTACCGACTACGACAGCCCGAGGAAGACCGACGACGAGCTGACCGAGGACAGCCTGCAGGAGCTGCAGGCGCGTCGGATGGACAAGTCATCGACAGCGATCGACATCGACCCGGACGACGCGTCCGAGTCGCTGGAGCTGCCCGGGGCGGACCTGTCCAACGAGGAGCTCTCGTTCCGCGTGATTCCGCGCCAGGCTGACGAGTTCACCTGCTCAAGCTGCTTCCTCGTGCACCACAGGAGCCAGCTCGCGGAGACCCGCGGCGGCCAGCTTGTCTGCCGGGAGTGTGCGGCCTAGGCAGCTCCAGCGCGGGCGATGCCAGGGCCGGCAGGCCGAGTAACGCGCACGCAGCGTCGTGCGCGTAACCTGGCGTGCCCGCTCTCGGCAACCCGGCCGACCCGGCCCCTTGCGACGTAGCGCGCAGCAACCTGCGCCTGGCCCCGTGCTGGGCTTGCCCTAGCCGAGTGCCCAGATCTGGCGTTCGTCGCCGCGCGGGTCGGCTTGCACCCCTCCACCGTGAGCCTCGAACACCATAACCGGACAGGACGCATCAAATGCGGGCCATCCGGGGTCACCGCCGCGGGCAAAAGCCAGCCAGGCCGCGTGCATGCGGTTGGCCAGCGCGGCTGGCGGGTTGGGCCCGAGTGCCTGCTCGGCGCCTTCCGCGACTAGGTTGTCGAAAACGAACGGGATCTCCAGCGAGTGACACGCTCCCAGGCCGTGCACCGGGCTCGGCCAGGCGAATTCATACACAAAGGTGGCGGCGGGCCCCGCGGTGGTGGCGGCGGGCCTCGCGGTCCGGGCCCCGGCCACGGCCAGCGCCGGCAGCCGGAAGTAGCGGTCGGTGAGCACGGCGGCCAGCACGTCGCCGGGGGAGGCAAGCGGCCGGTTGGCCCGGTACAGATCGCCCACCGCCGGGCCGATGCCCAGCAGGGCGAGCACCCCGGCCAGTCCCTCGGCCGTGACGTAATCGGCCAGGCCGGTCGGGACCAGGAACAGCCGGTACTCATCGGTGGTCGTGCCCGTCAGCAGTGGCACCGGCGATCCGGCGCCCGCCGTGATCGCCGTCAGCGGGTGGACCGGGATCAGGTCGCCGTCGATGACGGGGATGAACGCCATCGTGCTGGCCACGACGCTGGCGCCGAAGCGTGCCGGGTCAGGCTGGCTGAACAGCGCATCGCGCACCAGCACCTGGCCCTGGATGAGGTCGGGCAGGGCTACCTCGGCGAGACTCGCGGCCGTGGCCTCCCGGCCGAGCGCCAGGCCGAGCTCCTTGGACACCAGTGCCGCGTCCGCCGGATCGGCCGCCGCCTGGCCGGCCCCGCTCTGCGTGATGGCCTTGGCGAACAGGCCCTGCGCCCGGGGCAGGGACAGCAGCGTGGTCACGCTCATTGCGCCCGCGGACTCCCCGAAGACGGTCACGTTGCCCGGGTCGCCGCCGAAGGCCGCGATATTGTCGCGGACCCATTCCAGCGCGGCGATCTGGTCGAGCAGGCCGCGGTTGGCCGGGGCATCGGGCAGCAGGGCGAACCCGTCCACGCCCAGCCGGTAGTTGAGGCTGACCATCACGACGCCGCCGCGCGCGAACGCGTGCCCGTTATACACCGGGATCGCGGAGTTGCCGTTGCTGTACGCGCCACCGTGAATCCAGATCATGACCGGCAGGCCCGCCCCGCCCGGGTCGGGTGTCCACACGTTCACGGTCAGCCAGTCGTCACCCGGGATATCGGGTTCGGGCAGCAGCACGTCGAACGGCGGGGCATACCTGGGTTTCGGCGGGGTCGCGCCGAACCGCTCGGCCTCACGGATGCCGTCCCAGGCCACGGGGGGCGCCGGAGCCCGGAACCGCAGCGGGCCGGTCGGACTGGCGGCGTACGGGATCCCGAGGAACGTGGCTACGCCCTCACGCCAGCGGCCGCGAACGCTGCCGTAGCGGGTGGTCACAGTGGGTTCCATGGGCGCACTCTGCCACATCGGACGGTTTTGGGTCACCAGCGGCCAGAACGAGCCAAAGCGATAACTGAGCCTCAGGGGCATCGGTCGAGAACATCGCCCACACGATCTTGCCCGCCCGGCCGGGGGCGGTCCAGCCCCAACCGCTGCTGAGCGAGGCGACGACGTGCAGGCCCCGGCCGCTCTCGGCGAGGTAATCAGGGTCCTTGAGCACTGGCACCCGATCGCTCGGGTCGGCCACGGCGCAGAGCACGCACGGTCCCGGCTGCAGTAAGCCGAGCCGGATCGGCCAGCGAGGCTGGGCCGCACCGGGCAGCAGCGCGTGATGCAGTGCGTTGGTCAGCAGTTCGGACATGACCACGGCGACATCGTCGCGGCAGGTCGTGACCCCCCAGCGCTGCAGCGTCGCCTGCGTGAAGTCCCGGGCCGCGCGAACCGATCCGGCGTGGAGACCCGGCGTCCGCGTGGCCACCCTCGGGAAGCGCGCTGGCGGTCAGGGCTACAGGCGCTGCGTACACCGGCGGCCAGTTACCGCCCGCAGCGGCGGCCATCTCCATGGCCGGAGCCAGCCACGCGCAGCCCGTAGGGCCGGGCGGGCGGGGTGCCAGGCTTGCCGTATGTGCTGTCATCACTTGCCACAATCGGTCGCTGCAGGAAACGGCCGCGTACAGCTCGATCCTCGCGTATGCACGCCACGGCTGCAAGCGGTGTCCGCCATTTAGCTTCTGCATATGCATCTGCTCTGTTAGCCTGGCACTTGCAAACGTCGGTTGCACCGACGATGCACATCGTTTTCTGCTCTGAGGGGGCAAAGATGCAGGTCAGGAACGGCATGCCCGCCGGCCAACTCGGAGGAGCACGCTGGCGCAAGAGCCGCGTCAGCAACCCGAGCGGAAGCTGCGTCGAGGTAGCCGAACTGCCGGGCGACGCAATCGCTGTCCGCAACTCCCGGGACCCGATCGGCCCGGCCCTTGTCTATACCCGGGCCGAGATCGCCGCGTTCCTGCAGGGAGTGAAGAACGGCGAGTTCGACAACTTGGCTACCCCGTTGTAAGGGCCCGCTGTGACAGCGGGAACGGCACCGGAATCACGCGAAACCGGCGTCATCAGGTGACATCTAGATTCACCGGAAACGGCTCCCCGTCAACCGCCAGACGGGTGATATCGTGCTGTCTGCACTCCGTCACTCAGCGTTGACCGTCGGTCCGGGAGTCGGTATGGGCATGGTTCAGCCCGGCAGCAACCCACCTGAGGGCTCCGACTCAGACGAGCAACTGGGTGGGCCCACCGTGGTTCGCATGCTGCTGGGAACGCAGCTACGCCGGTTCCGTGAGGCCAGCGGCATAACGCCGGACGAGGCGGGCTATGAGATCCGGGCCACCCGCTTCAAGATAAGCCGCCTGGAGCACGGTCGGGTGGGCTTCAAGGAGCGGGACGTGGCCGACCTGCTCACCCTGTACGGCATTACCGACGAGCAGGTGCGTGAGCGGATGCTGTCGCTCACCAGGCAGGCTGGCACCCCGGGCTGGTGGGCTCAGTACAGCGACCTGCTCCCCGACTGGTTCGAGACGTACCTGGGGCTCGAACAGGCCGCGTCACTGATCAGGACCTTCGAGCTGCAGTTCGTGCATGGCCTGTTCCAGACCGAAGACTACGCGCGCGCGGTCATGGCGCTGGGCCATCGGGCCGCGCCCGCCCAGGAGATCGATCGCCGGGTGAGCCTGCGCATCAAGCGCCAGGACCTGCTGACGAAGCCCAAGCCGCCCCGGGTGTGGTCGGTCATGGACGAGGCGGTGCTGCGCCGGCCGGTGGGCGGCCGCGATGTGATGCGGAGCCAGCTCCGCCGCCTCATCGAGGTCGCGGAGCTGCCCCACGTCACGCTTCAGGTTGTGCCGTTCCGCTACGGCGGCCACGCGGCGGCGGGCGGCTCGTTCACCATCCTGCGCTTCGGCGAGCCTGACCTGCCGGATGTCGTGTATATCGAGCAGCTCACCAGCGCGCTCTACCTGGAAAGACGCGAGGACGTCGACCACTACATGGAAGTCATGAACCGCCTCAACGCAGAGGCCAGGACCCCGTCTGACACGGCCAGCTTCCTCAGCGAGATCATCCAGTCGATTTAGCCGTCCGATTCAGCCCGCTCAATTCAATCCCTGCCGCACCGTTCCAGAAAGGCGCAGTAGTGACCAGCGAAAGCTCATCGCAGGCCCGCGACTGGCTAGATGACACGGGCTCTGCCGAACACGAGTCGCCGACCTTCGACACCAGCGTGGCGCATATCGCCCGGGTGTATGACTACTGGCTGGGCGGCAAGGACAACTACGCGGCGGACCGGGCGGCTGGGGAAGCGGCGCTGCAGGCGTACCCGGATCTTGTCTCCTCGGTACGGGCCAACCGGGCCTTTCTGGCCCGGGTCGTGCGCTACCTGGCCGCCGAGGCCGGGATCAGGCAGTTCCTCGACATCGGCACCGGGATCCCGACCGCGAACAACACCCACGAGGTGGCTCAGTCAGTGGCTCCGGAGAGCCGGGTGGTCTACGTGGACAACGACCCGATCGTTCTTTCCCACGCCCGCGCCCTGCTGACCAGCAACCCGGTGGGATCGACCGACTACATCGACGCTGACCTGCGGGACACGGACCGGATCCTGGCCGAGGCCGCGCGGACCCTGGACTTCAGCCGCCCGGTGGCGGTCATGCTTATAGCGATCCTGCACCTGATCGGGGACGAGGATGACCCGGCCGCGATCGTGGCCAGGGTGCTGGACGCGGTCCCGCCCGGGAGCTACCTGGCCATCTCGCACGTGGCCTCGGACATCGAGCCGGAGAAGATGGCGGAAATGAGAGAGCGCCTCAACCGGATGGTGTCTCAGAAGGGGACCTACCGGACCCACGCTGAGGTCGCGCGCTTCTTTGGCGGCCTGGAGCTGATCCCGCCGGGGGTGACGCGGATCCAGGAGTGGCGCCCCGCGGCCGAGCTCGACGCCAAGAGGCCCGCCGCCATGTGGGGCGGAATCGGCCTCAAGCGCTGACGGCGGCCTGTCCGCCCCGGTGGTTGATCACCTAGGCTAGGTCGGCTGAGCCGCGCCGCGGCCCGTCGAAATCGCGGCCGTCCGGGGACGCGGCCTCCGGAGGAGGGCGCATGGGAACCCAGGCCGACGTGGTGTTCACCGGCGGAGCGGTGTACACGGCAGACGCGGCGGGCCGCCGCATGGTCCCGGCCGGGACGGGGTCACAGCCGGATACCGGGCCCCGGGCCACCGCGGTCGCCGTGCGCGGCGACCGGATCGTGGCGGTGGGTGACGCCGCCGACGATGGCATCGCCGACCTGATCGGCCCGGGAACCGAGATGGTGGACCTGCGCGGGCGGGCGCTGCTGCCCGGGTTCCAGGACGCGCACGTCCATCCCGCGTTCGCGGGCGTCACGATGATCGGATGCAACCTCATCGGGGCGGCCACGCTGGATGACGGCCTGGCCAGAATCGCCTCCTATGTGGCCCAGCATCAAGACCTGGAATGGATCGCGGGCAGCGGCTGGCGCATGGAGTGGTTCGAGCACGGTACGCCGGACCGTCAGCTCCTCGACCAGGTCACCGGCGGCCGGGCCGCCTATCTCACCAACCGTGACGGACACGGAGCCTGGGCCAGCTCCCGCGCCCTCGAGCTGGCGGGCATTGACGCTCAGACGCCCGACCCGCCGGACGGCCGGATCGAGCGCGCCGCCGACGGCACGGCCCAGGGCACGCTGCACGAGGGGGCTGCCGACCTGGTGGGACGCCATGTACCGGCGCCCACCTTTGACGACCGGGTCCGCGGGCTGCTGCTCGCCCAGGAGCACCTGCACGCCCGGGGCATCACCGCCTGGCAGGACGCGATCATCGGCGAGTACCTCGGCTCCGGTGACCCCCTGCCCGTATACCTGGCCGCGGCCCGTGCAGGATCGCTGACCGCGCGGGTGCAGGGGGCCCTGTGGTGGGACCGCGGCCGGGGAAGCGAGCAGCTGCCCGACATCCTGGCCCGGCGCGAGCAGGGTCAGGCCGGCCGGTTCCGCGCCAACACAGTCAAGATCATGCAGGACGGCGTCGCGGAGAGCTTCACCGCCGGGATGATCGAGCCGTACCTGGATTCCTGCGGCTGCCAGACCGGCAACCGGGGCCTGTCCCACGTCGACCCGGAGGAGCTGCGCGAATACGCGACCCTCCTCGACGCGGCCGGGTTCCAGGTGCACTTCCACGCCATCGGCGACCGGGCCGTCCGGGAGACGCTCGACGCGATCGAGGCCGCCCGCGCCGTGAACGGCGCCAACGACCACCGGCACCACATCGCGCATCTCCAGGTGATGCACCCGGACGACGTCCCGAGGTTCGCCGCGCTCGGCGTAACCGCCAACATGCAGGCGCTGTGGGCCGCGCACGAGCCGCAGATGGACGAGCTGACGATCCCGTTCATCGGCCCGGAGCGGGCTGAGCGGCAGTACCTGTTCGGCGACCTGTACCGCTCGGGGGCCCGGCTGGCCGCGGGCAGCGACTGGGCGGTGAGCAGCGCGAATCCGTTGCGCGCGATCCACGTGGCGGTGAACAGGACGCTGCCTGGCGCTACCGGCGCCGAGGCTGAGCAGCTGCTGCCCGGCCAGCGGCTTGGCCTGGCGGAGGCGCTGGGCGCGTACACGATCGGATCGGCCTACGTGAATCACCTCGACGACGAGACCGGCGCGATCGAGGCTGGCAAGCTCGCCGACCTGATCGTGCTCGACCGCGACCCGTTCGACGGCCCGCCGGGCGAGATCGCCAGCACCGCGGTCGAGCTCACGTACGTGGGGGGAGCCCGGGTCTACGCCGCGCGGCCGTAGGGTTGTAAGCAGGTAAGCAACGGCCGTCCACGATGGAGGAGCGCATGGACTCGATCCCGCTGGGCAGGGGCGGGCCGCTGGTCTCGAGATTCGGCCTCGGCCTGATGGGCATGTCCGGCATCTACGGGCAGGCCGATGAGGCGGAGAGCATCGCCACCATTCGCGCGGCCCTGGACGCCGGCATCACGCTGCTCGACACCGGCGATTTCTACGGCATGGGCCATAACGAAATGCTGCTGCGTGACGCCCTGCGCGGAGTCGACCGTGACAGCGTGTTCATCCAGGTCAAGTTCGGCGGACAGCGCGACCCCCGGGGCGCGTTCATCGGGCACGACACTAGCCCCGTCGCGGTGAAGAACTCGCTGGCCTACACGCTGCAGCGGCTGGGCACCGACCACGTCGACCTGTACCAGCCGGCCCGGCTCGACCCGCGCGTTCCGATCGAGGACACGGTGGGCGCGATCGCGGAGATGATCGACGCGGGCTTCGTCAGGTACCTGGGCCTGTCCGAGATGGGCGCCGCGACCATCCGCCGCGCGCACGCGGTGCACCGGGTCACCGCGCTGCAGATCGAGTACTCGCTGATGAGCCGGGGGATCGAGGCGGAGATCCTGCCGACGGTCCGCGAGCTCGGCATCGGCGTGACCGCGTACGGGGTCCTGTCCCGTGGGCTGCTCTCCACCGCGAGCGCCCGCGAGATCGGCACGAACGATCCAAGGACCAGGTTCCCCCGGTTCCGGGCCGAGAACCTGCAGCGCAACCTGGACCTGCTGGCCGCGCTGGAGAAGATAGCGCGCGACCACGGCGCCACCACGGCGCAGCTGGCCATCGCCTGGGTGGCCTCTCGCGGCCCCGACATCGTCCCGCTGATCGGCACGAAGCGGCGGGACCGGCTGGCCGAGGCGCTCGGTGCACTCGATCTGGAGCTAACCCCCGACGAGCTGGCCGCCATCGAGGCGGCCGTGCCCGCGGACCAGGTGGCAGGCGAACGCTACGAGCCAGCTCAGATGGCGGCGCTGGACAGCGAGAAATCGTAGGCAAGTCGAGCGATCGCGCCGTCGCCTCATCAGTCAGTCCCCCCGCCAGCGGATCGTCAGCCCGCGATCACGCGCAACGGACCAAGCATGCCGAGCTGGCTCGGCGCGGCGAATTGGACGAACATGACGGTGTGCCCGCCGAACGAGGTTGTCCCGTTATGCGCCGGAAGGTAGGGGTTCTGCTGCGCCTGAAGTACGGCCAGCATCGACCAGCGTCCAGGAGGGCTGGGCCACGCCGTTGGTTTCTGTCAGCTCGGCCATTCGGAACGGAACGCCTGGGCTGGCGTGGGGACCAGAATCGGTGAAAGCCAGAATCTCGAGGGGGTGCTGCGAGGCCATAATACGATCACGACCAGAAGTCGAGCGTCCACCTCGCCGGCAGCGAGCTGCCTACGGGCAGTGGCTGGAGACTGTCGAGCAGCGGGCTGCCAGCATCGGGCTCGCCGCCTCCTTCCTCGCTTTAATGTCCGCACGAGTTGTGCCGGTAGTGCGGCGGCTCCCGTGTGGTGCGATTACCCGGACGTCGATCTGCTCCTTTCCTGAACCGAACTTCGCTACGATTAGCGGCGCCAGCGCAGAATCGAGGCTGCTGCCGAAGTCAGCTCGGAGAGTCGGCGTTGCGATGATCACAGTTGAGCCCGCGGGATTGGCTGACGTCGACTCGAGCACATGCAGGTTGCCCGAGGGAAACCCATGTTTGGCGAACGCGGTGCACATTGTGTGATCACATGACACGACGGCGCTGCGGCTGACCTGCTGAGCGACCCAGGTAGCGGCCTGGCTGCGAATCTCTGCCACGCTGGCCGGTCGGCTGCCGTGCGTGTTCGTCGGCGAGGAACGCAGGGCTAGCGCGAGCCCTACCGATCCGGCGATCACCACGGCGACCACCACGGCGGCGAGGGTGGAGGTGCGGCGATTGTGGCCGCGTGACGCATTCAGGACATCCGGCTGGGCGTCCTCTTCCGGTTGTGCCTGCTCGTGCCACGGGGCCTGCTCGTCCCAGGGGATCCGCTCATCCCACTGGGCTTCCTTCTCCTCCTGCGCCTTCTTAGCCCAGCTCAGCCTTCCGGTCCGCCGGGCTCCGCGGGGCGGACAGCGGCCGGAAATAGTCCTCTGGCAGCCACTGGCCCTGGCCGGGCTGGGCGGCATCGTCTAGTTCCGCTGCGCCAGGATCGGCTGCCGGAGTGCTGTCGGCGTTGACGGGACTAGCCGCATTTGATTCGGCTTCAGCACGTTCGCGTTCAGCCCGGGCAGCGCGTTCAGCTTCTGCTTCGGCCGCGTGCTCGGCCTCGGCTTTGGCCGCACGCTCGCGTTCGGCCTCAGCGGCCCGTTCGCGTTCAGCCTCGGCTTGGGCCGCGCGTTGCCGTTCGGCTTCTGCACGTTCGCGCTCAGCCTGCGCAGCGCGCTCCCGCTGGACTCGGGCGGCTCTTTCGCGTTCGGCCTGGGCGGCTCGCTCCCGCTGGACCTGGGTGCTCTCCCCACGCTGAGCCTGGCTGGCCCGCTGCCGTCCGGCCTCGGCAGCGCGATCGGGCTGAAGGGTGCGGTCGGGCTTGACTATGCGGTCAGCCTTCGCGCCGCGGCGCGGCTTTAGGGTACGGCGCGGCCTAGCGGCGCGATCTGGCTTCACAGCGATATCCGGTTTCACGGCCAAACCCGGTTTCGCTGGGGTACCGGGCGGCACGCTGACCTTATTGGCCCCCGGATTCACGGCTGGGCTTGCCATGTCCTTGGCTACAGCCCCTGAAGCCGTCAGGCGCGGCAATGGCGATGTGTCGAAATCCGCATCCGCGTCGGACCAGGGCTCAGAGGCCGAGTCGGCTTCGTCGGTCGGCTGTACAGGCTGCCGCTGCTGTGTTGCTGCTTGCCCGTGCTCCTGCTCTGCTGCGGCTTGCGCGCGTGAGGCATTGACCACGGCCTGCATGCGCTGCAGCAAGGCCTCAGGCAACTCAGGGCGGCCAGCCCGGGCAGCCGGACCCGGACCGCCGCGAGCCGCTCCTGGCACTCGACGCTCCAGGGGCGGAGTACGGCTTTCATCTCCCATGCAGCCAGACCCCCCAAGGCCACGCACGTGATGCGCGGAACCCAGAAGGACAGCACAGCACTGGATGACCCACCATTCAAGTGAAATGACCTGTTGTCACGAAATAGTTACGTTAGGCTCTCCAGAACCCAGTTCTAATTGCGGTAGGACACGATGCGGCCGCACGGGCAACTTCGGTCAGTTGAGACTGAGCCCTGACCCTCGACCCCTGGGCCACCCGTCCTGTGGCCCATGATCCCAGAGTGGTGGTTTTGAGACGGAAGATTCAGCAAATGCCCCTCCTCCGCCCGGGCCGAACAGTACCTTTTCGTAAGCGGTATTCCTGTCCGGGGGGGTATCGCCACGGCACGTGACGCCGCCAGTACATTACGTGGGCCACGTGGGGGGAAGCCGAGGCCACCCCTGGTGCGCCCCTGATCTCAGGCAGGTGCAGCGTATGGAGCAGGGCACAGCCACCTCGCACGCGACGGAGACATCCGCGCTGGACGGTGACCGGCTGGATGTCGCCCCTGCAGCTCCCATGACGGGTTCCGATCCGCGCAAGCGGGTGCTCGGACGGCATGCGCCGCGATGGTGGCCGCTGGCCGCCGTACTTGTCGTTCAGGCCATCCTTTCGGTCCGGCTGGTCCGGGCCAACACGGCGTTCATGGACGAGGCTGCGTATCTATGGGCCGGGCACCTTCAGTGGGCCCACTGGCTGCATGGCGCTTCGGTCCCGCCGTTCTCGGCCTACTTTTCCGGTGCGCCGGTCATCTACCCGCCCATTGGCGCCTTGGCGGACAGCATCGGCGGCCTGGCCGCGGCGCGGATCTTGTCCTTGGTCTTCATGCTCGGTGCCACTACGTTGCTGTGGGGCACTGTCAGCCGGCTCTACGGGCAGCGGGCTGCCTTCTTTAGCTGTGCCCTGTTCGCGATCCTTGGCACGACCCTGCATCTAGGTGCGTTCGCGACCTACGACGCTATGGCGGTCTTTCTTATCGCGCTCGCCGTCTGGCTAGTAACCGGCGCCGACGACCAGGGAGAAGCGACCGGCCGGATGGTCGTGGCCGGACTCGTGCTGGCGCTGGCCAATGCCACGGCGTATGCGTCGGCCTTGTTTGACCCCGTCGTGGTCCTGATCGCGCTGTTCACAGCGTTCCCCAAGCCCGGCGGCAAGATCGCATGGCGGCGGATTGCCATCCTTCTGATCGTGCTGATCACGTTGCTGTTGGCCGGATTGCTGATTGGGGGGAGTTCCTACCTCCACGGGATCGAGCAGACCACGTTGAGGCGGGCTGTCGGCGCAGCCTCTCCTGGGGCCGTGTTCACCGACTTCTGGTCCTGGGCTGGGCTCATCACAATCCTGGCCGTGGGCGGCGTCATCGCCAGCTGGGTCGGTCGGCAGGAACGCGCACAGACCTGGCTCCTCGTGGTGGTGACCATCGCCGCGATCTTGGGCCCGCTGGAGCAAGCGCGTCTGCGCACCGCAACCTCGCTAGACAAGCACGTGGGACTTGGTGCCTGGTTCGCTGCCATCGCCGCTGGCTACGCGGTAGACAGATTTATCGCGGCCGCGCATGGCGCGAGGAAGACGCGGAACTTCACGATCGGAGCCTGCGTGCTCGCGCTGGCCTTCCCGCTAGCACTCGGAGCCAGCCAGTCATGGTCCTTCTCGACCGACTGGCCGAACGCGACCAGCTTTGTCGCCATATTCCGACCGCTGGCCGACAACAGCAGCGGACACATGCTGGTCGAAGACCCCTCCATAGCTGAGTACTACCTGCCCGCCGGCACTCATTGGCAGCGTTGGTCAAGTACGCGGAACATCGTTCTCCCGTCGGGAGGAAGCACAGGTGGTCCCAGCAAGACCGCGGGCGTGGTCGGATCGGGCAACGCGGGGACCTTCGCCGCGTACATCGAAGAGGGATACTTCTCCATTGTCGCGCTGAACTACCAGGACACGACACCTCTTGACCACAGCATCACCGCCTGACCTCAAGCGCAACCGTCACTACCACTAGTCGCACGTCGTGCCGTACGGCGTCGAGATCCCACCCATCGGGCAGGGCACGTACGTGATCTGGCGATGGGAGCGCACGCTGGTGCCGAAACCGAAGCCGAAGTCGTGATCGGCCAGCGATCCAGCGTTGCCGGAATCGCCGCAAGGCCGGTCGCGGCCATACCGACGGCGCCGCCAGGTTGGCCTGGTGCCGCCGCTGCCCCCGGATGACGACGAGAAATACGCCTACATTCAGCGGAACCTGCCGTACCTGACGACTGTTCTGGCGATCGGTTCGGGCTGCCTCATCATCAGCCAGGTCAGGTTCGAGGCCAGCGATCCGCTGGTCACCTGGCCGTTCATGGCTTTCACCCTGACCTACATCATCTACCAGGTGATCAGCCTCCCGGTGAACTTCACCGGGCGCGGGTTCGACCTGGCCGCACACCAGGCCTATATTCGCGCGTGGCGGCCATCGGCGTACCCCACCGTGGATATCCACATGCCCATCTGCGGTGAGCCGATCGAACTGCTCCGCAATACCTGGGCCGCGGTCTCCGAGCTCATTGCGGCCTACCCGGGACAGGCCCAGGCCTACGTGCTGGACGACGGAGCGTCAGACGAGGCCCGCGAGCTATCCGAATCCTTTGGCCTCAACTACATTCGCCGACCCGACCAGCAGATGCACAAGAAGAGCGGCAACCTGCGGCACGCCTTTGCTCACACCAGCGGCGAGTTCATCATGATCCTCGATGCCGACTTCGCCCCGCGCAGCGACTTCCTGGCCGAAACGCTGCCCTACATGCAAGACCCGGCGATCGCGATCGTGCAGACACCGCAGTACTTCCGGGGCAGCCCCGCGCAGACCTGGATCGAGAACTCAGCAGGCGCGATCCAGGAGGTCTTCTACCGCACGATCCAGGTGGCCAGGGACAGACTGGGCGCGGCAATCTGCGTCGGAACATCAGCGGTCTACCGGCGGACCGCCTTGGAGCCGCAGGGCGGCGTCACCCTCATCCCGTACGCGGAGGATGTGCACACCGGGCTCGACGTGCGCAAGGCCGGCTGGTCCATGGTCTACCTGCCGATTCTGCTCTCGACCGGGATCTGCCCCGACAACTTTGACTCGTTCGTGCGCCAGCAGTACCGCTGGTGCACCGGCAACGCCGGGATCGTTCTCTCCGAGCGGCTGTGGGCGATACGGATGTCAATTCCCGCTCGCCTCACCTACATCTCCGGCTTCTTCTACTACGTCTACACCGCCCTGCTGAGTCTTTTTCGGGCCCATCATCCCCATCATCATGCTCGCGTTTCTCGCTGACCAGATCCGGCTGCGAAACTTCATCATCCTGCTGCCCGCGATGCTCACCGGATTCGTCCTTTACCCGCTGTGGCATCGCTCCTACTACGGGCCATCGGTTTGGCCGCTGGGGATCGCCCGTGGCTGGGCGCATGTCTTCGCCATCTACGACAGCGCGCTGGGCAAGATCGATGAGCTGGCATCCCTCCCGGACGCCGGGCAGTTCGCTGCGTCGGTTCCGAATCGGCGTCACCTGGTGGAGCGGCGGCATGGCCGTTATATGGCTGGCGCTGGCGATCTGGCGAACGGTGACCCTAGGCTATCTGCAGTTCGCAGTCCTGCTGTTCTTTGGCTTGGTCAACCTCGCCGTGGTGAGCCGCGTCATATTTCCTGGAGTAAAGACAGCATGAGACCACCTTCCTGGACTCAGGGCACCATGAGACCGCGTCTCGTGATGCTCTTGTCCTTCGCGGTTGCCGCTGTCGCGATCGCCTTTACCGGAGCGCGGTTCACGATTATTGCCTTCGCCTCCTTCGCCTGCACACTCGTCGCTCCCGCCTCATGCTGACGTCCTACCTTGGGCGTCTTCGAGAAAGGATCGACGCCTGGCTACCAGCAGGTCGCGGAATTCGGGAAGGTCAGCGGGAAAGCAGCCGAACCTCGTCGGGTACTACAGCGGCTGGGCAGAGCCTTTCCAGCTCGTCGTTCGCGGAGCGAGTCTTCACCGTCGTGGTGAGACCCCGTACGTGCAGATCGACCCCACCTCTCGCCTCTGTCTCTGGGATCGCTACGGTGTCTACGACGACTACCTGACGCCTGTACGCCGACAGCGTCCGAGACTTCGGCCACTCGGTGGTCATCGGCTTCGGGCACGAGATGAACGACAAGAGGTACCTGTGGGGATACGGGCACGTGCCTGCGCAGACGTTCGTGGCCGCGTGGCGGCACATAGTTACCTTGTTCCGGGCCCAGGGTGCTGAGAATGTCACCTGGCTGTGGACACTCCAGGCGGACGGTCCTCAGACCGGGCCCATCGCAGGACTGGTGGCCCGGCGGCTCAGTACGTCACCTGGGTGGGCATCGACGGCTACTACGTGCGTCCATCCGACACCTTCGCCAGTGTCTTCGGCCGGACCATCGATCAGGTGCGGAGCCTGACCAGCAAGCCGGTGCTGCTGTCCGAGACAGCCGTGGGTCCCGCCGCCGGTCAGTTCACCAAGATCCCCGACCTGTTTGCCGGGATCCGCCAGTACAGGTGCTCGGGCTGGTGTGGTTCGACATCGCTCAGCGTGGCAGCCCCTGACCATCAGGACTGGCGCCTCGAGAACAGCAGCCAAGCAGCCGAGGCGCAATTCCGGCTGGGTGTGTCCACTCTGACGCTTGTGCCAGCCGGCGCTCGCTAGCCCCGAGCTCGTCTCTCACGTGAGGAATAACTTATTGTGATCGAGTGATTACGTAATTGTGGACAAGTATTCGCTATAGATCGAGAAAGTTTGGAAATCGGTCATCCTGTAGAGCGAGCGGACGGTAACTTTTCGTATGCGATATTCCTATCCGGGGGGGTATCGCGACGGCACGTGACGCTGCCAATACATCATGTGGGCTGCGTGGGGCGCTCGAGGCACCCTTGGCACGTG
This sequence comes from uncultured Actinomycetota bacterium, assembly GCA_963739645.1. Taxonomy (GTDB): domain Bacteria; phylum Actinomycetota; class Actinomycetes; order Streptosporangiales; family Streptosporangiaceae; genus JASHPR01. The sequence continues at coordinate 13,554 of CAVUBM010000007.1, read as the reverse complement.
CCAGATCCCAGGGGCAGGTGCAACCGATGGACCACGTGGCAGTGACTTCGCAATCGGCGAGAGCCGTTCACGTCGGCCCCGGTGCCCTACGCGGCGGCCGCAGGCACTGCCGGATGCCATCCGTGGCAGGTGGCCATGGGTTGTGAGCCGCCCCTGTGAGCGCTACCCACGAGCCAGTGCTTCCCCTGCCTGAGGTGCGTGCCGCAGGCGGCGGCGAAGGGCAGGCAGAGCGCACACTTGATCCGGTGGCGCTGGCCGCGCTGACCGGCATCCGGGGTCAGGTACCGCTTCCAAGGCTGCCGGAGACCCGCCCGTCAAGCGCAGGCTCGTTAACCTGCGGTGCTGGCCGCTGCTGATCGTCCTGGTCGTCCAGGTGGGCCTGTCCCTGCGGCTCGTGTGGTCCAACACGGCATTTCAGGATGAGGCCCTGTATCTGCGGGCCGGGCATCTGGAATGGGCCCGGTGGCTGCACGGAGCGCAGATTCCCAACTTCCCGTCGTACTTCTCCGGGGCACCCGTCATCTATCCGCCCATCGGTGCTCTTGCGGACAGCATCGGCGGCCTGACCGCGGCCCGCATTCTGTCGTTGTGCTTCATGCTTGGCGGTCACGAGCCTGCTGTGGGCCACGGCCGTCCGGCTGTACGGGCAGCGGGCCGCCGTCCTGGCGGCAGCACTCTTCGCTACCCTGGCCGGCACCCAGTTCATGGGCGCACTGGCGACCTATGACGCGCTGGCGTTGCTCCTGCTCGCGCTCGCGACATGGCTAGGCGTCCGGTCGGCTGACTATCAGATCTGGCCTCGGATAGCTCTTGCCGTCACGGCTGGTGTTACCCTGGCTGCGGCAGACGCTGTGAAGTACGCAACCGTCCTGTTTACGCCGGTCGTGCTGGTGGTCGTGGCCCTGGCCGTCTGGCGGCAGCACGGGGGTGTGCGCGAGCCTGGCTGCTGCCCTGGCGACGCTCTAGTTCGTGGGGCATCCCGGTGGTCGTGGCGGTGGTCATCATCGGTGGCCGTGACTACTGGAGAGGCATCACCACCAGCACCCTGGCCCGACCGCAGTCCAGCGTTCCCGTGGCTACCGTGCTGCAGCGCGCGTATGTATGGACGGGCCTGATTCTGCTCCTGGCCGTACTTGGCGCGGTGCTGGCCAGCCGCAGCGCGGAGCGCGGGAAGCTCCTGCCCGCCGGCGCTGGCTGCCGCCGCACTGATCGCCCCGGCCGTGCAAGCCTGGCTCCATACCACCGTCAGCCTGCAGAAGCACGTGGTATTCGGCGCCTGGTTCGCGGCGATTGCTGCTGGTTACGCAATGGCGCGCATGAGCCGAGTCGACCCTGGCCGCGGGTGGGCGGCGGTCATGGCCCTGCCGATCGCCGCATCGACGCTGTTCGGCTCGATGGGGCAGGCGGCCGCCATGTATAAGGTCTGGCCGAACTCCGCGCAAGTGTGGTCCATGTCCTCCGCTCGGCGATCCGTGCGCATCCGGGCCGCTACCTGGCGGAGGACTACGATGTCGAGGCGTACTACCTGCGCGCCGAGGTTCCCTGGCAACGGTGGTCAAGCACCTACAGCTTCAGCTATCCGGGTACACGTGCCGGAGCACTCGTCCTACGCGGCTGCGATCAAGCACCATTATCTTCTCCCTCGTGATCCTTGACTTCGGGGACACTGCAGCCACCGATACGCAGATCACCGCGGACATGCGCCACGCAGGCGGCTATCACGTCGTGGCCCGCGCAGGCCAGTTCACGATCTGGGCATCTCGGCGGCCTGACACCGGCTCAGTCCACCTGGGAGGCACCGTGGCCATCACTGAGCCTTCCGCCGCGGAGCAGGTGCAGGGCGGCTGTACTTGCCCACGGCCGCCCTGACCTCCAGGAGAAGTACGCGTACTTCGGCAAGCAGCGCCGCTGGGTGTTCGCGTATCTGCTCATTGCATCCGCCGGGGTCCTGTATGGGTACATCCATGTGGCGGAGCGCGCCTGGGCGGTGTCCCCGCTCATGTGGCTGCTGCTGATGGTCATCGTGCCACCGGTCGTGGTCAACTTCTGGCTGCGAATCGGGCATCCGAGGCTGACCTTGACTGAGCACCAGGCCGTCGTGGCCAGCTATCGGGAGCAGCGGCGAGGCGTAGACGTATTCCTGCCCAGCGCGGCGAGCCCCTGACAGTACTTAACAACACCTTCCAGTACGCAAGCAAAATGAGCTGGAGTGGGCCCAAAACCGTCTATGTGCTTGATGATTCCGCCCGAGATAACGTGCATGACCTGGCGGATCAGTACGGTTTCCGGTACATCGTCCGTCCGAACCCGGGTGAGATGAAGAAGGCCGGGAACCTCACCCACGCGCTCGGCGTAAGCGCTGGGGACTTCATTGCCGTCATCGATGCTGACTTTGCCGTGCGTCAAGAGTTTCTGTATGAAACCATGCCCTACTTCTCCGAACCCAAGGTCGGCATTGTCCAGACCGCGCAGTACTTCGATGTGACCAACAGGTCGTTCTCCTATATCCAACGCTACGCAGGAACCCTTCAGGAAATCTTCTTCCGATTCATCCAGCCAGCCCGGGACCGCTATAAGGCGGCGATCTGTGCGGGAACGAATCTGGTCTACCGCCGCGCGGCCGTCGTGGCAGCGGGGGGCTTCGCGCAAGTGCCGATCGGTGAAGATGTTCACTCAGGTGTGAAACTATGGTGGGCCGGCTACGAGACCCGCTACCTGCCCCTCTGCCTGGCCACGGGCGTGGGGCCCACCGACTTCGCCTCCCTGGCTAACCAGCAGGCCCGATGGTGTCGTTCCTCAATGATGCTGATGATCGAGAAGCATTTCCAGGAAGCACCGTTCAACTGGAAGCAGCGAGCCGCATTCTGGGCGGCATTCCTCTACTATATGTCGTCTGCGGCTTTGCTGCTCACTGGGCCATTTCCGACTCTGACGATGATCTGGTTCTTCCCGCAGCGCGTTTACCCGCATAACTACTTGCCGCTGCTCCCGGCTTTCGTCGCGACGCTCTTTGTGTTCCCGCTAATGAGCCGCGGCTGGCGACCAACGATCTTCCGGGTTTGCATGATTAACTCATGCTGCCATATGTACTCGATATGGTATGCGATCCGCGGCCGCGTCGCCGAATGGGTTCCGACGGGGGCATCTCTCAGTTCCGGGCAGGTCCCAATGATGGTGAACCGGATTCTCTGCACCTGGATTGTGCTTGTGCAGGTGCTTCTCTGGTCTGGTCTAGCTCTGCGCGTGAGCGAGTTCGGCTGGAGCCCGTACTGGCTAACGGGTCTCCTGGGCGCCATACAGCTCTACATGCTGGCACCTTTGCTCACCCGCAGCAAGGGCGTTTGGAAGCATGCCCAGGCAGAACTGGCGGAGGTAACAACATAAGACACACCTCCTGACCTTGATAGACCTACTCGTTGGGCTCATAACCGGAATGGCGCTCGCCTCGCGCCATAATTACGCCGGATCATACAAAGGAGCGACCCGATGACGCAACATGGCAAGAAAAGCCAAAGGAGGCTACGGGGAGTCGTAATAACCTGTGCAGTAATCATCGCTGCCGTCGCGGCCGGGGCCGCTATCACCATCAGCAAGCGGTCAGATTCTGCTGGGCCACTGCCGGTCCAGTTGCCTATCACGCCCGGTTCCTATCTGGGAGTCTATGCACCTGGAACCCCGAAATCGTACTCGGGGGTGACAGCGTTCAGAAGCAGCACTGGGGCCAAGCCAGACGTGGTCATGTATTACAGCGGATGGTATGAGCCGTTCCAGACTGGCTTCGCCACTAAGGCAGCCAACGACGGTGCTGCACCTCTGGTGCAGATGGACCCGGAGAAAATCAGCGTGGCAGATATCGCCGCTGGACGCTACGACGGCTATCTGAGTCAGCCTACGCGGAGGCCGTCCGCGCCTACCGCCACCCCGTCATCATCAGCTTCGGTCACGAGATGAACGGATCCTGGTACTCCTGGGGCTACACCAAGACACGCCCGAAGGCATTCGTGGCCGCCTGGCGGCACGTCGTGACCCTCTTCCGCACGCTGGGGGCCAAGAACGTGACCTGGTTGTGGACGGTCAACATCATTAACGACAACCGGATCGGCAAGAAGATTCCCTCACCGGCCCCGTGGTGGCCTGGCAAGAACTATGTCGACTGGGTGGGCATCGATGGCTACTACCTCAAGCCGACCTGGCAGTTCGCTCCCTTGTTCGGTCCCACCATCACCGCCGTGCGGGCAGTGACCACGGCCCCGATACTCATCGCCGAGACGGGTGCAGTGCCTACGTCAGGCCAGTCGGCGAAGATAGCCAACCTATTCAATGGCGTACGCATCTACGGCCTGCTCGGCTTCGTCTGGTTCAACACCACGAACAGCATCGGCCAGCACTTCGGCATTAACAGCAGCGCGGCGACCACCGCGTTCGGCCGTGGCGCCAGCGCCTACAAGAGGCCTGGTTCATGAACGTCCCGCGAGCCGACAAGCGCGACGGGAGGGGAGCGTTACGGTTCTCGCCGTCTCTCGGGGCGCGGGACGGCACCGGCAGGAGCCGCCCCGTGGACCTCGCATACTAGTCCGCTGGGTAAGGCGAGTCATGGCGGTGGTTGCGGCCCTCGTCCTTATCTTCGTGCTGCATGTCGTCTGGCACCCGGGTCATGGGCAGCCGCATCCCCGACGTGATCTAACGTTCTCCCGACAACACCCGGTTCCTATATCGGGCTGTATCCCGAGGGGTCCCTAATTCGTTTGCCGGAGTGACATCGTTCACGACAGCGACCGGAGTCAAGCCGCGGGTGGTCGTCTACTACAGCGGTTGGCTGGAACGGTTCCAGACTCGGTTCGCCCTAACAGCGGCCAAAGAAGGCGCCGTTCCGCTCGTGCAGATAGACCCGAAAGACGTAAGTCTCACCGCGATCGCATCGGGGAAGTACGACAGCTATCTGAACGCCTTCGCGTTGGCCGTTCGCGCCTACCGTCACCCAGTCATCCTGAGCTTTGGCCACGAGATGAACGGTTCCTGGTACTCCTGGGGTTACACTCATTCGTCCCCGAGGGCGTTCGTAGCGGCCTGGCGGCACATCGTCACTGTGTTCCGGATAGCACAAGCGCGTAACGTAACCTGGCTGTGGACAGTTAACGTCATCCACAGGAGTCGCAACATTCCCAGCCCCGTCCCATGGTGGCCTGGCAAGTCGTACGTGACCTGGGTGGGGATCGACGGTTACTACTACAGTCCAAGCTGGAAATTCGCCTCGTTGTTCGGGCCGACTATTTTTGCTGTGCGGAAGCTCACCGATGATCCGATACTCATCGCCGAGACGGGCGCGGCTCCAGCTACCGACCAGCCGGCGAAGATCGCCGACCTGTTCGCCGGCATTCATCTCTATGGCCTGCTTGGTTTCGTGTGGTTTAACTCCGTCCACGTCAAGGACTGGCGGCTTAGCAGTCCCGCGGCTATCGCCGCGTTTCGCCGAGGCGCTGCAACGTACTACAAGCCCGCTTCGTGAAGGATGGCTGCGCCTGGGTCGCGGAAATTCCAGATACAGACCTGCTGTCCCGCGGCGCGGTTGCGTTGGATTGACCGGTTGTGACGGACTAGCTACATCAAGCAACGAAGTCATGGTGTATACGAATTTTAGCCATCCGCCCACGCCGGAGTGGCCAGGCCTGTACCTTTTCGTATGGCGGTATTCCTGTCCCGGGGGGGTATTGCCACGGCATGTCACCCGCATGCACATTCGGTGCAGTCGGGTGCGGTGGCTGAGGCACTCCTGTTACGTGCGCGATCGCAGGCGGGTGCGACCAGTGAATCACGTAGAAGCGACTCGTTGGGGGGGGGGTCCTTCCAACCTGTGAAGGCTTCCGCTTGGTACGACAGATCACGGAATCCAGGAGCCGTTGGCGCGTCCGTCGCAGCGGCGGAGTTCCTCACCACCTCCAGGACGGCGCTCAGGGCAGATTGGTGCGATTATCAGCCGCGCAGTACCAGCTGGGTCGGCTTTCGCGCCGCGGACAGGGCCGATATGGCCATCGCTAGCCATCTGCAATCGGCTAGCGACCTATGGTGGGCTCTGACGGTGGTAGGCCATGGGCTTCAGCGACGTCGCGCAGAAAGACCGTCCCATTCAGGCCCGAGAAGGAGCGCGCAGCAGCACAGCACGTCTCTGCTGCCAGTCAAGCTACGTCACAGGCCGAGGGTCTGCGGGCGGCTGCTGTCAATCGCCGTCGACCGCGCGAGACCTCCTGAACAATTGCCGAGGTGATCGGCAGGACCTCACCGACCGCTGGACCTAGATCGAGCCGGACGCGGTCTCATCCACGCCATTTCCTGTTAATGAAGCGCCGGCAGGCCAGCCGCGAAGAGCGCGCGAACCGCGGGCGGCGCGGGCGGCGGGAGCGCCCAGGGGCTTTCGTCGACGGGGCTCGAGGACCTGGTCTTCAGCGGCATCGGGGGCACTGTCTTCCTGATGGGGTTCGGCCTTCAGGCCGTGCTGACCGGCACCTTGCACGTGCTGCCCATAGCGTCATACTTGATCCAGGCCGTCGTTTCGGTCGAAGCAGGGCTTCCTGCTGAACCGCTGGCTTACATGGCGTGACCGCAGCACGCCCTTCTGGTCGGCATCCGCGCGCTTCAATGCCCAGAAGACAGTCACTATCGCCCTAAACCTAGCCCTTTATGCAGGGCTGCTCCGTTTCGGGGATGAATTCTCTCGTGGCCAACGTGGTACTGACCGTTGCGTCACTGTGGTCAACTACGTGGCTGGCGATCGTCTCGTGTTCATCCCCGACCGGGCCCGGGCCGTCGAGCCCGCTACCCCCACAGTGCCCGACCTGGCGCAGTATCGGCCCCCGTCACCAGTCAGCGTCGTCATCCCATGCCGCAACAACGAGCGCACCATCAGGGCTGCCGTTCAGTCGCTGCTCGACCAGGATTATCCCGGTCTCAGCGAGATCATTCTGATCGGCTCACCAGGAGACCGCACCTGGGAAGGCCTGGCCGGTCTCTATGACCAGAGGCTGACGATCTGGGAACTGGAACGCCACCTGGAATGCGTGACGCCAACTTCAAGCGTGATGCGGCCATCAGGCGGACCTCCGGTGATCTCATCGCGCTGGTCACGCAGCGACATCGTGCTCCCGCCCGACTGATCGGCCCGGGCGTTACCGCGCTGGAGGACAGCGGCACTCTGTGCGTCACGGGAGGCATGAAGTCAGTCCATGACAGCTTCTGGGGCCCTTACACGGACAGCACGTTCATCGGAGTCAAACGCGGTGCAGCGTCCATCGTACACCGTTACCAGCGTGAGTTTTCGGCGTACGCGGGCATAAGCCGCCGATAACGGCTAACACCCTCTTCACCCGCGAGTTGTATGACTACTGTCCGATCGACCCGTCGTGGTCCTACGGAAGTTACGAGGATTACGGTGGTCCTGGCGTCACAAAGGCGGGTTCAGCGCTCTCGTCTGCCAGGATCTCTTCGCTGGCGTCGATCACCGTCGTGGCTGGCGAGCGCTGGCCAAGGAGTACAAGCGATCCTCCAGGGGCTGCGCCTACTTATCCGGGCGCATCGAGATTCCCCGTTCGCGAAGCGGCGGCTTCGTCAGGTGATCACCCTGCCGCTGGCGGCGATGGCCGGGATCCTCCGCGTACGCCATACTCTTCGCCGCCGGTCATGGCCCGGCTATTGCGGCGCTCGCGCTCGGCTGCGCTGCTGTGCTAGCCGTACACCAGGTTGCCCGCTCGCGCAGTCTGGAGAGCCTGGCCTACCCGGCCGTCGGACTCCTGCTAGGAGTTATCTTCACTGCCGGACTGGCGATGAATCTGATCCGGTCAGGTCCCACTCCAGCAGCTGGTCCAGGTACGTCTGCCTGGCCACTGCATCGGATAGGACGGTGGAGAAACCGCCGAGCCACCCGCGGCGGCGCTTGCCTTATCCGGTAGTGGCGATCTGTGCGGTGCAGGCTGCTTCTCGCTCACCCTCGTCTGGAGCAACACGGCCTACATAGATGAGGCTGACTACCTGTGGGTGGGGCGCCTCGAGATCTCGCACTGGTTCGAGGGCACTTCGTGGCCGTTCGTTTATGCTCACGAGCACCTGTCACGGGACGCCCATCGGCTATCCGCCGCTCGGCGCTCTTGCTGCGAGTGCGGGAGGCATCGCTGGGGCACGAATCCTCTCCCTGGCTCTTATGCTTGCGGCCACATTCCTGCTCTATCTGACGGCGTCCAGATTGATCGGCCGCGCGGGAGCCATCTTCGCCGCGGCCTTGTGGGCACTCAGCGAGCCAGCCATGCGGCTGGCTTTCGCCACCCCTGACCCATTGTCAGTCTTTCTGACCGCGCTCTCCGCCTGGCTTATCGTCCAAGCTGGATATCGTCGTCACCGTGGTGAGTTCATCGCTGCGGCTGCTGTTGCCCTTGCCCTAGCCAACGCGGTGGCGTATTCGGGGATACTCATCGATCCAGTTGTGATCGCGTTTGGTTTCCTGGCATGGCTGAAATGTATGCGGCCGCAGCAGGCGTTGTCGTGCGCCGCATGGCTGACCGCCGCGTGGCTGCTGTTTTTCGGTATGCTGATGACCGCTTCGCACTCCTGGCTCGGGTTCGTCTCCACTGTGATCGGGTCGGATGTCACTAGCCCTCAAGGACTCTCGCCGACGCTAGGTCAGATCTGGGCATACGCAGGGCTAATCATCGGCCTCGCTCTTATAGGTGGAGTGATAAGACTCCGTTCTGATAATAAGAGTTACGTTGTCTTGGTGGGTGGTCTATCCTTCGCTGTATTTCTGCTGGCGCAGTTTAACCACCAGACCGTCTGGTCGCTCGACGGTCATCTCGCCTACGGCATCTGGTTCGCCACCATCTCTGCAGGCTATGCATGCAGCAAATTGATTCAGTGGCTGCCTAATGCCAGAAGGTCGCTCGCTTTTCTCTGCTGCGTGGCAGCCTTTGCATATCCGGCTGTAGTCGGCTGGCAATCGGCTTGGCAACGTTACCACGCATGGCCAGATGCGAGCGCATTCATTAGCTCCTTTAAGCCTATCGTGTCGCACAGCAGAGGGTATCTTTACATGCCGGCGCATGCAAGCTAACATCGCTGAATACTATATTCCGCAAGTAACTGACTGGACACGGTGGAACGGAAAGCTGTCACTTGACCCTGTAGCCGTACCGCATGGCTCGTGGTCCCGGTTTTACACTAGGCAGCTGCGCAGTCGAGACTATGGAGTGATAGCACTCTTTTACTCGACTACCCTCTCCTCTGTAAAGCTGAAAGCGAACACGCTGCTGCTGCTGCACGGCAGCCGAAGGTACCAGACGCTGCTGAGCCTGGTCGGGAATAATTCGGGGGAACCTGGCCTTTCTGCGCTAACGCTTGCGCTTGAAACGGACCGGCATTATCACCTTGCTGCCATAGGGCGCTACAACACCAGGAATATCTCGGGTACCCACGGCTACGGTGTCTACGCGATCTGGCAGAAGGGGCAGACGTGAACGCCTTTCTGCCGTCCATAGCCCGGCAGTCAGATCCGAAAGCTGACACGTTGCTCGTCTCTGCACTGCCGCAGAGCCGGCGGCGTCGATGGCGGTTCCTTCTGCACCCGCTGACTGCGATCTGCGCTGTAGAGGCCGCTTTGTCGCTCACACTGGTCTGGAGCAACACAGCATTTTCGAACGAGGCAGACTATCTGCGGATCGGTCACCTGGAGTGGGCGCACTGGCGGTATGGGGCTTCGTGGCCGTCGGCATACGCGGAGCGGTTTCTCTCTGGATCACCCTTTGCCTATCCGCCGCTCGGCGCCCTGGCCGACAGCATTGGCGGCCTGGCCGGGGCGAGATGTCTGTCCTTGGGCTTCATGCTCGGCGCCACAGTACTGCTATACCTGACAGTATCTCGGCTGCTCGGTCGCGGCGCGGCTGTCGTCGCGGCTGCACTCTGGGCGTTCAGCGAGCCCGCCATACTCCAGGCCTTTGCCACGTTCGATCCGCTGGCCACGATGCTGATGGCGCTCTCGGCCTGGCTCGCGGTGCAAGTCGGCTACCGTCGTGGTCGGGCCGCGCTCATGACTACATCAGTCGCCGCCCTAGCACTGGCGAACGTGACGGCCTACTCCTCCCTCGTCATCGACCCCATTGTTATCGCGTTTGCATTCCTGGTCTGGCTATCCTGCATGGGGCTGCAGCAGGCAGTGCTGCGCACGGTGTGCTTCATGGCAGGCTTGACAGTCTTCTTCGGCGTGATGGTGGCGGCTTCGAGATCATGGACGGGGTTGAGGTTCACTGTCATCGACCACAGCGGGTCTGATCGCCAGAGCATTCTGATCGTCTTCAGCAATATCTGGGCATACTCGGGGCTAATTATCAGCATTGCACTGGTTGGCATGATCGTCGCGATCGGTACCGAGGGACGACGGCGCAGCTTTTGCTGGTATTGCTGGGTTGTTCAGCTACTGGTCGTGCCTGCGGCGCAACTCCACGATCGTCAAACAAGCTGGTCGCTTGACGAGCATCTTGGCTATGGAATCTGGTTTGCTGCCATGGCAGCGGGCTATGCGTGCATTTCACTGGTTCGGTGGCTTCCCGGGGTCGGCAAGCAGGTCGGTCGGTCGCTGTGCATAGCACTGGCCTATCCAGCGGCGAAGAGCTCGGGGAATCGGCGTGGAACGTTTACCATGCGTGGCCAAATGCTAGATCGTTCATCCGCGCGCTCAGGCCCGTCGGTCGAGCAGTCGCGGACCTATCTACGCTTCGGGGCAGGACCGTATCGCCGAATATTACACACCACAGGGGCGAGACTGGAAGAGGTGGAGCGCGGCCTTGTCGCTGAATCCCGGGCTGCCACCAAAGGCCCTGAACGGGTACTACGCCACACGCCTGCACAGCAGGAATTATGGTGTGATAGCACTCTTTTACGCTACAACGTTCTCATCCGCCCCTGGCTTGACCGGAACTCAGCTACTACAGGCGCCGGGCCGCACCGGCGCGGCGCAGGAGTTGCTGGACCTCGTCGGAGAGGGTTCGGGTGAACCAGGCCTTCCGGCGCTGACGCGGGCCCTCGAGAATGACCGGCAGTATCGGTCTCGTAGCAGAGGGGCCATACGACAGCGCCCATGAACACGGCGTCTACGCGATATGGGCTCGGAAGGCTCAGACGTGACCGCTGTGATTCAGCCGACGGCGGTTGGCCGACATGCAGTGGGCAGGAATCGGCCTACTTATCTTCTGGTGCTGGCTTTCGTTGTTGTCTGGCCATAGGGGTGGGTCTCCGCCTTTGGCATCTGGGCGTCTCACCTGCGTGGCAGTGGGACGAGGCGGTCTACTACCGGGTGTCGATGAACGTCCAGCAGGGCGTGCTGAGTGAGCACACGCATTTTGACGTGGAGTATGAGCCGTTCCTCTATCAGCCGCCGTTCTACTTCCTGCTGCTTTCCCGGTGGTTCGACATCCTCGGGGCCAGCATCTACCATGCGCGGCTGTTGGGCGTGATCATGACCGCAGCGATGCAGGTGCTGCTGTTCCGCCTGCTCTGGAAGATCCATGGCCTGGCGTGGCCCTGTTCGCCATCATCCCCGTGATCTTCGACGGTTGGCTTATGTACATCGAGCGGGTTTCCTACATAGAGAACGCGCTGATGGTCCTGATCGCAGGGGGTCTCCTTCTGTACCAGCGCGCGTTGGAGCAGCCGTCATCGTGGCTGCGGTTCGCGATCGCTGGTGCGGCAATCGGGTTTGCCGGGAAGCTTCAAACAGACCGGTGTTTACGTGCTCCTGGCTGTCCTGCTCTGCTGGCTCGTGGGACGTCGCGCACATAAAGGACATATCGTCTTGGCCGGCGTCGCTGTGGCGGTCATCACCGCCTACCTCACAGTCATGGTCCGGCTCTTCGACGTGCCCCACCACGACTGGTTTATGGGTCAGTCGACCACCCAGGTGCGGCGGGTACTCGCGTTGCAGCACAGCGGGGGCACCCTTACGTCGCCGGGCAGTGTGCTGCACCTCCTGGCGGCGCAGTACCGGTTCTTCGTCCCCAGCGTGCTGATCGCCCTCGCAGGTTCTATCACCGTCGCCCGGCGCGTTCTGCAGTGCTACCGGGTACGCAACTGGAGAGCCGGCCCAGGGCAATGCCCTCCTGTTCAGCTGGCTAGTGACCGGGATCGTGGTTTTCGGGCTCAGCTCCCTGAAGTTTCCTCAATATTTTGCGCTGATATCCTCATCCCGGCGTACTGCTTCTACTGGACCGAGGTTATTCGCTGGAACTCGGCGCTCAGCCTGGAAACGCATGGTGATGGGCACAGCTGTCGTGGCCGGGCTCGGCTCGTTCCTGCTGACGGTTCCTGCTTTCAGCGTCAACACGCTCGGCTCAGGTTCAGCAGTACGCGTCCACGCGGATCCCACGGAGCGGCATCGTGGTCGCGGAGAGAGCGTCGGTGACCTGATCAACCAGACAGTGGTGCACCGTCGAAATCGCGACACCATGCTTCGGGCGCTGCAAGCTGGGCGCTCCAATTTCGCGATCACCTGGCGCACCTACCTGCAGTCGAGTTTCGACCAAGGAGACCCAGCGTTCCACGTGCTCATGCAGGGCGCAGTTCCTATCAAGTCATTCAGCGGCGCGGTGCGGGACGCCCCCGTCTGGAAACAAGGAGACCTCGTGAGGCGACTGGCAGTGCGCTGGCTGTGGCATTGGCGGTCGCCGGGTGCGGCGGCCTGCGACTTCGAATGCGACCCGCCGATCGCAAACACCCCGGCTTACCTCGGCAAGAGCGACTGGCCGGTCCTGGGTGTGCGCCGGCCGGTTACTGGGGGTGGACCTATACGCGCTCGACAACTATTCCCGGCTCAGGTGAGGATGTACGGAGAGAGAACGCTCGCGTATATAAGAACGTACTGAAAGCTGATGCTGTTCGAGATCGAACTGAACTTCACGCCCTAGTTTCTACAAACAGCGTCCACGGCGACCAAGACCACCCTGTCAGCCAGCAACGTGGCGATCCTGACCAGGATTGCCCAGAAAGATCACCTGCTTCAGGTGGAATATCGGCCGCTGATTTTGGTGCCCAGCGCATCGAATCCATGGGAGGGCAATCTCCTCCGTACCCTGTGGCCAATTGGTTCAACGGCTGCTCCCGTGCGAGACTGCCGTACCTGAAGGTGGCGCGGAAATACCATGACAGAATTCGTGACGGCGACCGAGATGGCGGACTTAACAACAGCACGCTCTGGCCGTCACTCTTCGCCCGATTGCGCACGTCTATCCGGCCTGGTTTCCTATGCTGCGTGGGACGGAAAATATTCGGAGCTGACCCAGGCGAGACGCCTCGGCCAGGCAGTTCGGCGCTGCTGCCGTCAAGTACATAGGAATGGACATGTATTGGCACATGGAGAACCTCCCAGCCACCGCTACCCAAACCGAGGTGACCAAGGCCTCGGGAAGCGCTCTTCGACAGGATGCCCCGCTCGGTGCTGCGTAGGACCGCTATTGACGAGATGGGAATAAAGGCCACGAGAAAGTCGCAGCCTGGGTGACGATCAAGGCACTCTAAGAACGAGTTTAC
>CAVUBM010000006.1:0-9029 GCA_963739645.1 uncultured Actinomycetota bacterium | reverse complement strand
CGGCGGTCACCTCCCAGCCAGATGAGGGTGATCGCGCGCTCGACCGGGAGCGCCTTCTCCAGCGAGGTGACACTGGGAAAAATCGTGGTCTCGACCGTGTTGTAATGCTGGTACCGGATCACGTTGCCGAGAGCGACGCTGGCGGTGAAAACCCACAGCGCCGCCAGGGACAGCAGGGGGATCAGCAGCAGGCTGACCAGCGTCAGCCGCGCGGACCTGGTGCGGGGCGATGGCGGGTCGGCGGCCATGGCACCTCCTGGCGGCACTCGGGCGGACGATTCAGAGGAACGGGCGGCCCAGCGCCCAAACGTCCAGGGAGGCTGCCGGGGACGGGTCGCCCAGACGGGCAGCGCACGCCACCGAGTGCGCTGCACGCTGATCATCCACCTGCCTGCGCCCCACAGCGCCCTTCATCTCCCCGCGGTGAGCTGAGACGGGGAAACGCCGGTGCCCGGTCCTGTCAGCTTGAACCCGGCCACCTTTGTTCCTATCAGCTTCCTGCACGTCTTTTGGGAATCTTCTGCAAACCGGGTCCAAAATTGTGCCGATGCGTGGTCCCGGCCAGGCCCGCGCTGCCATGATCGCGGCACTGCTCGGCATGATTCCGAAGGCGCGCCACCCCGGACTGCGGCTCCTGGTCACCCCCGACACGATCGTGCGCTGGCACCGCGATATCGTCCGGTGCCGCCGGGCGATGCGGTCCACGCACCGCAAGACCCGGCCGCCCGGGCCAGCCTGGCCGCTGATCCTCGCCTAGCTGGCCCGCCAGGCGCCTGATCCTCTCGCGTGCGATGCACCGCTCGCCGCGGCCGTGGCCGCGCAGGCGGCCGCGCAGGGGCTAGCCTTATCGACAGGGCGGCCGCCGCCGGCGCGGTGACCAAGGGCACTCTGGAACTTGTCCTGCCCGGATGGCAGTGGCGCCGGAGAACCTGGACGTCTCATCAAGACTGCTCGTGCGGTAGCACTACCTTCCGTCGCGGAGAATAGGATCTTGGCATCCTTCCGGTCCGGAGGGACCGGGATCCCGCCCGCGCAGGCAGAAGGGAGCACGAGTTGAGGCTCGCGGTTCACGGGGAAGCTCAGTGAGCGACCTGCCACGCCGTGCCATGACGCGAACGGCGAAACTCGCTACCCTGCCGGTCGGCCTGGCCGGCCGGACCGCCTGGGGGCTCGGGAAGCGCCTGGGCGGGCGCCCGGCCGAACTGGTCGCCCAGGAGATCCAGCAGCGCACCGCAGAGCAGATCTTCAAGGTCCTCGGCGAGCTCAAGGGCGGCGCGCTCAAGCTGGGCCAGGCCCTGTCGATCTTCGAGGCGGCGCTGCCGCCGGAGATCGCCAGACCGTACCGGGCCACGCTGACCAAGCTTCAGGAGTCGGCCCCGCCGCTGCCGGCCGAGCACCGTCCATAAGGTGCTCGTGTCCGACCTCGGCGCCGACTGGCGTGACAACTTCGCGGAGTTCAGCGACATCCCGGTCGCGGCCGCCTCCATCGGCCAGGTGCACCGCGCCGTCTGGCGCGACGGCCGCCAGGTCGCGGTGAAGATCCAGTACCCAGGGGCGGGGAACGCGCTGATCAGCGACTTCACGCAGCTCAGCCGGCTGGGCGGCTGTTCGGTGTGCTGATGCCCGGGCTCGAGGTCAAGCCGCTGCTCGACGAGCTGCGCAAGCGGGTGGCGGAGGAACTCGACTACACGCTCGAGGCGGCGTCCCAGGAGGTGTTCGCGAACGCCTACGCCGACGATCCCGACTTCTGCATCCCGCACGTGGTCGCGGCCACCGAGCACGTCCTGGTCAGCGACTGGATGAACGGCAGGCCGCTCGCGAAGATCATCGCCGAGGGAAGCAGCGAGGACCGGAACCGGGCGGGCGTCCTGCTGGTCAGGTTTCTGTTCTCCGGGCCCGCCGGGCGGGCCTGCTGCACGCGGACCCGCACCCGGGGAACTTCCGGCTGCTGGACGACGGTCGGCTCGGGGTTCTCGACTTCGGCGCCGTGGACCGGCTCCCGGACGGCTTCCCGCCGTTCTTCGGCAAGCTGCTGCGCCTCATGCACGAGGACCGCGACATCGAGACCGTGGAGCGCGAGCTGCGGATGAACGGCTTCCTCAAGGAGGACGTCACCGTGGATCTCGACGCCCTGCAGGCCTACCTGGCTCCGCTGGCGGAACCGTCCCGGGTGGAGTCGTTCAAGTTCAACCGGGAGTGGCTGCGGGCCGAGGCGTCCCGGGTCACCGAAATGCGGTCGGCCGCCGTGGGCCGCCGTCTCAACCTGCCGCCTTCCTACGTGCTGATCCACCGCGTGTCCACGGCCGGGATCGGGGTGCTCTGCCAGCTCGAGTGCGAGGGCGAGTTCCGCGCCGAGGTGCTGCGGTGGATTCCCGGCTACCTCGACGAGATGCAGCCCGCCCTGGTCAGAACGGCCTGACGGCGCGCCCGGAGCGCTCGACGTCGCGGCCGAGACCTGGACATTGTGGCCGAGAGCCTGGACGGTGCCGCGGGGGCGCCAGACCGCGCGGGCGCAGAACTGGACACGCGGCCGACGGCCTCAGCGGCGTCGGGGGAACCGACCGCGCGGCCGCGGGACTGGACATCGTGGCCGGCCCCGGCCGGGACAGCCCCGACGACGCCAGGCCGGCGCGGCCAGCCCGACGGCTGACCCACGCCGGCTCAGACAACGCAAGCGGCCCGGGAGGCTAGCTCCCGGGGCCTTGTCGGCGGCTTGCGCCTGCTCGGCGGCGCCGTCGATCGGCGGGAAGTCGCCGGGTCCAGGGGCCAGCTCGCCTGAGCCGCAGCGCCTCGATAGGAGCG
The DNA here is from genome assembly GCA_963739645.1 of uncultured Actinomycetota bacterium. Taxonomy (GTDB): domain Bacteria; phylum Actinomycetota; class Actinomycetes; order Streptosporangiales; family Streptosporangiaceae; genus JASHPR01. The sequence goes on along the minus strand of CAVUBM010000006.1, from coordinate 6,227 downwards.
GGTCAGCTGCCGCTGCGCCCGCTCGGCCCGGCGGTTAGCCCGGCTGAGGGCCTGCACCCGCAGCGCCTGCCGCTTCGCCGCGGCCTCGCCAGCATCTCGTTGTCGGTCTCTGACCAATTCTCCTGAATCTGTGCATTTCCCTCACTCTTTCTCGATGCCGTCGGGGCGGCCGGTCAGGCCGCTACCTCGTCCTTCCGTGGCCGTCCGCGGGGCCGCTTGCGGGGCACGATCTCGCCGCGCAGGAACAGCTCGCCGCCCCAGACGCCCCATGGCTCGCGGCGCTCGAGCGCCCCGGCGAGGCACGCCATCCGCGCCGGGCAGCCGCGGCACATGTCCTTGGCGAGCTCCACGTCCACGGGAGACTCGGCGAAGAACAGGTCTGGGTCGTCGGTGCACGGCAGCGTGCGGCTGCTGGGCACCCCGGTCGGCGTGACCGGGATCGCCCTGACCGGGAGCCGCTGGGACGGGTGGCGATCGCCGCGACGTGCTCGGATTCTGCCTCGAACCCCGTCTGTCCCTCATGGCGGTGGTGCCGGGCCGATGCATCGGTGCCATCCCCTCTCGTCTTCTCGTCTAAGGTCTCTCACTCGTCTGACAAAACGGTGGCCTCGCATGACGAAGGCCGCGGACCCGATGTTCGGGTCCGCGGCCTTGAGGGGTTCTCGGCCGGCCTTTTCTAGGCCGGTTCCCTCGCCGGATGCGGACCCTTACACCACCGCTAGCCGCGGCGATACGGGTCGTGTGGGGTACTGCTTGGCTGGGTCGGGCTTGCGCTGTCCGAGCGCGACGTTCAGGGTGGCCGCCGGGAGGCGGTACCCAAACGCGTCGGAGGCCCAGGAGGCGCGCGGGCACCCGACCATGTCGGCGCGCGTGCGCGGCTGGGCGATCACGACGGCGCGCAGAGCAGGCAGGCCCCCGGACCGAACGAGTGCGCGCGTTAGCGCCTGGCTCCAGGCCAGAGATCATGTTCGACACGTGGGCACCTCCTTCCACTGAGCGTCGGCTGGCCCACGGACAGGGAAAGCCTAAGTAGCTTCGCCGGCGGGGCAACTCTTTTTTCCGGTGCCGAGCCGCCCCGCTCACTCCGGTGGTGCGGACGTCCGGATCAGGCCTTCCTGCACCACCGAAACCACCAGCTCGCCCTCCCGCGTGTACACCTCGCCGCGGGCCAGCCCCCTGGCCCCCCGGGCGACCGGGGAATCCTGCGCGTACAGCAGCCAGCGGTCGGCCCGGAACCGGCCGTGGAACCACATCGCGTGGTCCAGGCTCGCGCCGCTGGTGTGGCCGTCGGCCCAGGACAGGCCGTGCGCGAGCAGCACCGAGTCGAGCAGCGTCATGTCGGACGCGTAGGTCATCAGGCACACGTGCAGCAGCGGGTCGTCGGGCAGGTCGCCGTCCGCGCGCAGCCACACCAGGTTGCGCGTTGCTCCGCAGCGCGGGATCGCGCTCCGCCTCGAAGGTCAGCGGCCCGACGTGCCGGATGTCGATGGGGTTGCCGCCGAAGTAGCCGTGCACGGACGGGCCGAACAGCTTCTCCATCCGCTCGGCGGTCGGGGTGATCTCCTCCGGCGGCGGCACATCGGGCATCGGGTCGGCGTGCTCGACGCCGGGCTCGTCGTGGTGGAACGACGCGGACAGCGCGAAGATCGTCTTGCCGTGCTGGACCGCCGACACCCGGCGGGTGGTGAACGAGCGGCCGTCGCGGACCCGCTCCACCAGGTAGACCAGCGGGACCGTCGGGTCGCCCGGCCGGATGAAGTAGGCGTGCAGCGAGTGCACGGGCCGGTCCTCCGGCACGGTCCGGCCCGCCGCGACCAGCGCCTGGCCCGCGACCTGGCCGCCGAACACGCGCTGCCGCCGCTCCCCCTCCGGGCTGCGCCCGCGGAAGATGTCGACCTCGATCTGCTCCAGGTTCAGCAGGTCAACCACGACGTCCAGGGCCTTGCTCATGGTCTCGCGTCACCAGCCTTGCTTCATCGCCCCCCGTTTTCGGCGTCTTCCTCGCCCTGTCAGGCCGCGTCCGCTACCCCCGCGCCTTCCTGGCCCGCGACTGGCCCGCGCGGCCGCGGGGCCTGATCTCCTCGACGAACCGGGACGGCTTGCGGGTCCGGCGCGCGTCGGCCGACCTGGCCAGCGCCCAGGACAGGCAGATCAGGTCCCTGGCCCTGGTCACCCCGACGTAGAGCAGCCGCCGCTCCTCCTCGATGGCCTCGTCGGTCTGCGCGTACACGATCGGCAGCATCCCGTCGGTGAGACCGGCCAGGAACACCGCGTCCCACTCCATCCCCTTGGCCGCGTGCAGCGAGGCCAGCGTGACCCCGTCCATGGCCGGCGCCTGGCCGACGGCCATGCGCTCGGCGAGTTCGGCCGCCAGGTCGGCGAGCGACGCCCCGGGCGACCCGGCGAAGAAGTCGCCGGCCATCTGGGCCAGGGCCTGCAGCGACTCCCACCGCTCCCGGGCCTGGCCCCGGCCCGACGGCGGCTGGGCGGTCAGCCCCAGCCCGGACAGCACGGCCCTGACCGCGTCGGCGGGCGCCTCGTCGGGTGCCGTGGACCGCGCCGCCGCCCGCAGCAGGCCGACCGCCTGGCGCACCTCGGCCCGGTCGAAGAAGAGCTCGGCCCCCTTGACCGCGAACGGCACGCCGGCGTCGCTGAGCGCCTGCTCGAACAGGGGTGTCTGCGCGTTGGTCCGCACCAGCACCGCGATGTCCCGCGGCGCGGTCCCGGACCGGATCAGCTTCGCGGCCCGCTGGGCCACCGCCGCGGCCTCCTCCTGCTCATCGCCGTACTCCGTGAACTCGGGTTCCGGCCCGGCCTGGCGCTGGGCTGTGAGCGCGGCGCCGCCGGGACGCGCGGCCGGATCGCCGCAGCCGGGACGCTCCCCGGTGCGCCGAGCCGGTTCGCCAGCGCGATCACCTGGGGCGTGGACCGGTAGTTGCGCATCAGCCTGATCACGGTGGCGTCAGGGAACTCGGCCGCGAAGCCGGTCAGGTACGACGGGGTGGCGCCGGCGAAGGAGTAGATGGTCTGCCGCGGGTCCCCGACCACGCACACGTCATCCCGGTCCCCGGTCCAGGTGTCAAGCAGCAGCTTCTGCAGCGGGTTGACGTCCTGGTACTCGTCCACGACGAAGTACGAGTACCGGCCGCGAACCGCCGCGGCCGCCTCCGGGTGCTCGGCCAGGATCGCCGCGGTGAGCTCGAGCACGGACTCGAAGTCCACCACGTGGCGCTCCCGGCACAGCTCCTCGTAAACGGCGTAAAGGCTGGCGAGCACATCAGCGCCGAGCAGTAGCGTACGGGCCGCTTTGGCACTTTCTTCTGGGTAGACCTCCGGCCGGACCCCGGTGACCTTGGCCCACTCGATCTCGCTGGCCGCGTCGCGCAGGTCGGTCAGGCTGGGCCGCAGGCGCAGCCGGCGGGCGGCCTCGGCCAGCAGGCTGACCTTGGAGCCGAGCACCTGCGGCGGGACGCCGCCCACGATCAGCGGCCAGAAGTGCGTGAGCTGGCGCAGCGCGGCCGCGTGGAAGGTCCTGGCCTGCACCCGGTCCAGCCCGCCGCCCCGCAGCGCCTGGCTGCCGAGCAGGCGCAGCCGACCGCGCAGCTCGCCGGCCGCGCGGGTGGTGAACGCCACGGCGAGGACGCGATCCGGGTTCACCACGCCGGTCGCCACCGCGTAGGCGATCCGGTGCGCCACCGCGCGGGTCTTGCCGGTCCCGGCCCCGGCCAGCACGCAGACCGGGCCCCTGGCGGCCAGCGCGACCTCGCGCTGCTCGGGGTCGAGCGCGGACAGCACGGCATCCGCGGCGTCCATGCGCACCTCCCCGACGCCTCGCTACCTACTCGCCCCGCCATCCTTGCGCATGCCACCGACGCACGGCACCACTGTGTGCGGGAAGCCCACGAAGGGCCAGCGTGTTAGTAGTCTTCGGAACTGATGGCAGGGAAGTGGAGGACGGCTAATGACACAGCCGCTGACCATGTACACCACGACGTGGTGCGGCTACTGCAGGCGGCTCAAGCGGCAGCTGGCGGCGGACGGCATCGAGATGATGGAGGTCGACATCGAGCAGGACCCCGCTGCGGCGGAGTTCGTTATGTCCGTGAACGGCGGCTACCAGACGGTGCCGACCGTTGTGTTCCCCGACGGCAGCGCGCTCACGAACCCATCTGCGGCGGTGGTTAAGGAACGGCTCCAGGAATTGGCTGCTCTCTGATGCCCAAGAAACGACGTGCCGAGGTGCCCCGCGGGCCTGAACCCGGCGCCGGCTGGACCCGGGCCGGCGTCCCGGCGATGCCGCTTCAGACGTCCCGGGCGCTGCCGCCTCGGCCGCCCGGGACACCGATCAGGTCGCGGACACGATCACGGGCCCCCTGCCCGTGGTGGCCGACGACGCTGTGGTCCGCCGCACCGCGGACGGGTGGCGGGTCGGGGACGACGAGCTGCCCGACCTGACCTGCGCCATGGTGCTGGCCGACCTGCTCGCCGCCGAGCTGCCCACCGACATCCAGCCGCTGTCCGGCCGCGCAGGCCTGACGCGCCTGCGGACAGCAGGCCGGCCAGGAAGCGCGGCGGGAAGCACAGCGCCGGCCCCGCGGGCGCCGCCCACGATGGAGGAGGAGGCGCACCGGCTCCGGACCACGGTCGGCCAGCTTGAGCACGCGCTGACCGCCCGGATCCGCGTCGAGCAGGCGATCGGCGTGCTGGCCGAACGCCACCGCATCCGGCCCCGCCAGGCGTTCGAGCAGCTCAGGTCCGCGGCACGGAACCGCGGCCGGCGGGTGATCGACATCGCCGCCGACGTGGTGGCCAGCGCCACGAACCCGCTGCTGCAGCTGCCCGAGGAGCTGTCCCGGCAGCGCTCGGGTCCCGGCACGGCGGCCGGAACTCCCGCGGCGCCCTGGGCTCCGAGTAACCGCGGCCGGGCCTGTAGCCCGGGGCGAGCCAGACGCCGGAGTGCTGCCAGCGCTGGGTTCTCATTCTTCTTGGCATCCGGCGCTGTCCTGGTTGCAGCCGCACCAGGCCTTGCTCATCGATCTGTCGACGAGCTCTTCACCGATCAGTTGCTCGGCAGGCCGATGGTCAGGATCGTGGAGATCTACCCCGAGCAAGCCGATTCTTCCTCGGCGATCCCGGAGCAGGCTGTCCCTTCCAGGCGCTGCTGGATGAGCTTCGGCTCGGTGGTGAGTAGGACCGAGGTGCCGCTTTCGGCGAGCGAGATCCGCCGGCGCCTGCGCTGACGCTGTCGTACCAGGGCCTGTTGCTCTTGCGGTGCACCGATCTGCCTGCCCCAGGGCAGCTCGACAGGCGGTCGCCGACTGATTTTTCTTCCATGTCCTGGGCGAGGTGGAGTCAGCGCGCTCGACTGCGGTTCCAGTACCCGCGCTTGACGGCCGCGAGATTTTCGCGGGACGCTTCGACCGCCTCGGGATCGATGTCGGTTCCCCATACCTCGTAGCCTTGCTCGGCGGCCTCACAGAGAATCGTGGCCGAGCCGCAGAACGGATCCCGGATGCGTCGGCCGGCCCCCGCCCTGGCTCGCGATCCGCACGAGCGCCGCCGCGACCGTGGGACGGAGCGCGCCGCGCAGGTTGACGACGCGGTGCGCTCGTCGCGACAACGGCTCGTCGAAGAGCCGCACGCCGATCAGCGCCCACGTGCCATCGATGAACACCCGAATGTCGATGGGTGCCCGCTGCAATTCCGTATAGCACCATCCATAGCGGGTGGAAATGGCGCTCGCGACCGCCTCTTCGATATCGCTAGAGGTTCCGTACGGCACATGCGCGGCCGAGACCGTGATGGAAAACATGCCGTCCAGCCGGTGAGTACGCCGCGCCTGCTTGATGGTCTCTTCGAGGTTTGCCTGCTCGGTGACGAGCGAGAGCAGAGCCTGCAGGTCGTCCGCGGACGGCGAAGACGCACCTACCACCGCAACGTCGTCCACCGTTCGAAGTCGCCGGAGGCGGCGGACGTCGGAAGTCCGGAAGAGCACAAGCTTGGCTCTGGTCTCGATACCGCCCGTGACGGCCGGCGTCTCGCCAATCTCGGCCGCGGCGATATCTTCGAGACCGCGCGTTACTAATGCGGAGACGGTTGTCGTTTCCACGCCCTCACGATAGCCAGCGCTCGGGTCCGCGGCTGGCCAGGAATCCCCGCCGGGCCCGGCCCGGGTGATCGCGGCCGGATCGCTAGCCCGCGGCGAGCACGACGCCGGAATGCTGCCA
>CAVUBM010000005.1:0-27832 GCA_963739645.1 uncultured Actinomycetota bacterium | reverse complement strand
GCGGTTCCGTTCCGGCCCTCTGGGCAGCGGGCGCTCGGTGCTCGGCAGGCGCGCCGGCCTCGGAGGGAAGCGGGCCAGGTTGGGAGCGGGCCGGAGATCGTTCCTGGCCGGCCTGACCCGCGGCCGATCGGGGGACCGGTCCGCGGTCTGGCGGATAGGGAGCAGGCGAATGGGAGGTTTGCGATGATCCCGGCGTCGCGGCCACGGCTGCTTCGTGCTGTACCTGGTGGTGGCCGCGCTGCTGCTCGGGCTGCCGCGAGGGTCTGGTACCTGCAGGTCAAGACGCGCACCCGCTACGTCGCGCAGGCCAGCTCGGAACGGCTCAGGGAGGTCGTCGAGCCGTCGGTGCGCGGCGCCGATCCTCGACGACATCGGGGCGCCGATCGTGGACAGCCACTCCGCGCTGGTCGTCTCCGTCAGCATGCCGACGCTGTGGAAGCTGCACGACGGCGGCACAGCCGGTGCTGCGCCGGCTGGCCACCCTGCTGCACCTCAAGCGGCACCATGCTGCGCGAGGTCGGCTCTGCACGGTCGGGCGTCCAGCCAGCCGTGCTGGCCGGGGTCGCCCTATCAGCCGATTCCGGTCGCCGAGAACGTCCCGGCCAAGATCGGCGCTCCAGGTGCTCGAGAACCAGCGGCTCTTCCCGGCGTGACCGCCGCCGTCCAGCCGGTGACGCACTACCACCAGCCGATCTCGACGAGCCTGGCGCAGATCCTCGGCTACCTGCAGCCGATCACCGCCAGCGAGCTGAAGAAGGAGGGCCTGCCGGTCACCGGGTTCTCCGGCGTCGACCTGGTCGGCCAGGCCGGGCTTGAGCTGCAGTACGACCAGGCAGCTGCGCGGCGTGCCGGGCAACAAGCGGCTCGCGGTGAACGCGCCGGGCCAGGTGACCGGCACGGTCAGCGCGGTCCAGCCGAAGCCCGGCGACTACCTGGTCACCAGCATCAACTCCAGGCTCCAGCAGGACACGGAGCGCGCGCTGACCGACGGCGGTCCGCGAGCCAGTTCGCCGGCAGCCCGAGCAGCAACGGCGGCGCGGCCGTCGTCATGACGACGACCGGCCGGGTGCTCGCGATGGCCAGCTACCCGACCTACAACCCGAGCATCTGGACCGGCGGCATCACCAAGCGCGAGTTCAGGCGGCTGTTCGCACCAGGCGACGGCGAGCCGGTCCTGAACCGGGCCACCCAGGGCCAGTACGCGCCAGGATCGACCTGGAAGGTGACGTCGGTGGCGGCCGCGGTCGCGGCCGGCTACTCGCTGAACGGCACCTACAGTGCCCGGCCGCGGTCACCATCGGCGGCCACACCTACCAGAACGACGGCAGCCCGTCGCTCGGCCCGATGAGCTTACACCAGCGCTCGTCGTCTCCTGCGACACGGTCTTCTACAACCTCGCCTACGACATCTACCTGAAGGACCACCCGCGGCCAACGACGTCACCTCGCCGCACGCGCCGGTGCAGGAGATGCAGAAGATGGAGCTGGCCTGGGGTTTCGGCCGGGACACCGGAATCGACCTGCCGGAGGAGAACCCCGGCAGCGTGCCGACCCGGGAGTGGCTGTACTACCTGTGGAAGGACAACGCGCACCGCGGGCAGAACTGGTGCAAGTACGGCAAGCAGAACGGCACCTACGTCCAGCAGATCGAGTGGGATGACTGCCGGTCAGGCAACATCTGGACGGCGGGCCAGTCGGTGATCGCGGCGATCGGCCAGGGCTACGTGTCGGTCACGCCGCTGCAGCTTGCGCGCGCGTACGCGGCGCTCGCCAACGGCGGCACCCTGTACAGCCCGCGCGTCGGCGAGGCGCTGATCAGCCCGGACGGCAAGATGGTGCGGAAGATCACCCCGCCGGTGGTCGGTCACCTGCCGGTCGCCAAGTCGACGCTGGCCTACATCAGGCACGCGCTGGCCGGGGTGGTGACCAGCGGTACCGCGGCCGGCACGTTCGGCGGGTTCCCGCTCGGCAGGTCTGCGTCGCGGGCAAGACCGGTACCGCCCAGGTCAGCGGCAACCAGTCGACGTCGGTGTTCGCCTCGTTCGCGCCGTGCGACCACCCCAAGTACGTGGTCGTCGTGATGATCCCGAACTCCGGGTTCGGCGCGCAGGTCTCCGGGCCCGCGGTCCGGCAGATCTGGGACGGGCATCTTCGGCCTGGAAGGGCACAAGGCGGCGCTGCCCGGCGGCGTCTGCCCGGCGCTGCCGCACCTCAACGAGGCCGGCCAGATGGTGCCGCCGGCCGGGTTCGGGCCGCAGGCTGGGCCGAAGCGGCCGGCAAGGGAGCAGTGTCGGCGCGGGCAGGCGGGCGCCGGGGAAGCTGGAGGCGCGGTCGCGGCTGAGCTGGGTCAGCGGTCAGCCGCGCGGCGCGGCCGGCGCCGGCCGGGAGCGGCGGCTGCGGCGGGTCGCGGACGCGCCGGCGGGCCGGACTCGGCGCTGCGCCAGGCCGACTGGCTGCTGCTCGGCACCGTGCTCGCGCTCAGCCTGCTCGGCACCGTGGTGATCTGGTCGGCGACCCAGCCGATCTGCTCGCGCAGGGCGCGAACCCGCACACGTTCCTGCTCAAGCAGCTGCTGAACATCGCGCTCGGGCTCGATCTTCATGCTGATCGTGAGCTCGCTCGACTCCCGCCAGCTCAGGCTGTACGCGCCGATCCTCTACGGCGTGTCCTGCCTCGGGCTGCTCGCCGTGCTGACCCCGCTCGGCAGCATCGTGAACGGCGCCAAGTCCTGGATCTCGCTGCGCCGGCGGCTTCCAGATCGAGCCGTCGGAGTTCGCCAAGCTCGTCGGTGATCGTGATCACCGCGATGCTGCTGTCCGAGCTGCGCCAGGCCGAGACCCGGCCGCGGATCCGGGCGGTCGGCGCTGGCGCTCGGCGATCGCGGCGTTCCCGATCCTGCTCGTCGTCGCCGAGCCTGACCTCGGGCGTGATGATCGTGCTTGCTGCTCGTCCTGGTCGGCCTGATCGCGCTGTCCGGCGTCCGGCTGCGCTGGCTGGCGGGCATGGTCGCTGCCGGCGACGCTCGGCGGTCATCGCGGTGCTGAAGCTGCACCTGCTCAAGGCCTACCAGGTCAGCCGGCTGACCGTCGTTCCTCAACCCGTCGGCCGACCCGCGCGGCACCGGCTACAGCGCGGCCCAGGCCAAGATCGCGATCGGCTCGGGCGGCCTGCACGGCCCGGGCCTGTTCCACAGCCAGCTGATCGCCGGCAACTTCGTGCCCGAGCAGCACACCGACTTCATCTTCGCCGTGATCGGCAACGAGCTCGGCTTCGTCGGCGCCTGCCGTCGATCATCGGCCTGCTCGGCCTGCTGCTGTCTGCGCGCTGCGGATCGCGGCCAAGGCCGAGGACCAGTTCGGCATGCTGGTCGCGGCCGGCATCGCGATCTGGTTCGCGGTGCAGGCGTTCGTGAACATCGGCATGACGATCGGCATCATGCCGGTGACCGGCCTGCCGCTGCCGTTCGTGTCCTACGGCGGGTCCGCCATGTTCGCCGACATGATCGCCGTCGGCCTGCTCCAGTCCGTCCGCCGGCACCGGTCGATGTTCAACTGACCGGACTGAGCGTAGCGCCAGATGGCCTGATTCGCTCTCGGAACCGACGCCAAACGGCGCGGCCCGGGACCGGCGTCCCTGGCTTACCCGGCGGGAAGGTGGCTGCTGACCCGGCCCACCCTGGCCCCGGCCTTCCCTGACACCTTCGCGGTGCGCGCCGCCAGCTTCACCTCGCGGCGCGCGGTATGGGCGGCGTGACGGCCGCGCCAGGCCAGGGACGGGTTCCCGGCGGTGTCCGCGGTGGCGATCAGGAGACCGCCGAGCATGGAGGCGTTCTTGAGGAAGTGGATCCGCTGCTGCAGGCGCTCCTGGCCTCTCTCGGCTTCCCAGAACCGGTGCCCGGCCAGGGTGGTCGGCACCAGGGTCACGGCCAGGGCCAGTGCGGAAAGCCGCGGCCAGCGGCCCAGCGCCAGTAGCGAGCCGGCGACGACCTGAACGGCACCGCTGATGCGCACGGCCTGCTCGGTCTCGTCCGGCACGAACGGCAGGCGCTCGGCGAGCGGCCGCACCACCGGCTCGGCGCGCGCAGACGCCCGCTCCGGCCGGCGGAAGGTCTCGAAGCCCTGAACAACGAAGATTGACGCCAGCAGCGGGCGGGCGACAGCTCTCAGCAATGGCATGAGCGATCCCTGCCCAGCAGCGCGGGCTTGTAACGCACCTCGCCGATGCCCACGGCGCGCGCCATTCTCGCGAGCGCCAATCGCACCACAACGTGCCAGGTCACACCCGAGCCCCGCACATCAGATCCCGGCCGACGATCGCGACGGTCGCTGCGCTATCGTGACCGATCTCCCCAACAGCACGAACAGAAGATCTTGGGGATTAGAGCTTGACGTAAAGCACTGGTAATAGGGCTATAGAAATGAGGGGTAAACGGGCCAGACCGCGCCGCGGCCTGACCTGACGGCACCCGTCGTTGTCCACCCACCAGTCCCCGAGCTTGCCACCTGAAGGGCCTCACCCCGAGAAAGAGGCATCACGCCGTGAGTAGTCATATCGACGCGGCAACCGAAGCGGTCAGCGAGTACATCGGCGCCTGGGCGCCGGAGAGCGCGCTTGACCTGGACTCGTTCCTGGCCGGCCTCCCCGGCTTGTTCGAGACGCTGGCGGCGGCGGTCTCCGGGGTCGCCGAGCGGCTGGCCGCGGAGTTCCCCGTCCACCCCTCGGTCCCCGAGCACCTGGAGGAGATCGCCGCCACGGTCGCGGGGATGAGCGAATTCGCCGCGGAGGCGCATGCCATCCACCGGGTGGCGCACGCGGCGGAGATGGAGCGGATCGAGAACCCGCGTCCGAACGAGGAACTCTGGGATGTGGCCGAGAATCGGTGACCGCCCGACGTCCCGGACCGGCCAGCCAGCTCCCAGCGGCCAGCCCGTGCGCCCGCGGCGCTGGCGGCAGGCGCTGCGATTCGGCGGCGGTCTTCGGTGCACTGCGGCGCTGGCCGATCGTGGCCGGCCGGCCGGTGCTGACCCTGATCGCGGCCGGGCATCGTGCTGTGCATCCTGCCGGTGGTCCTGGCCGCGATGCTGACGGCCAGGGACCGGGCCGCTCGCCCTGTACAGCTGCGCGTGCGGTCGCGGTCGCGGCGGCTGGCTGGCCTACGCCGCGATGACCGCCGCGCTGGTCGGTGCTCCCGGTCGTCGCGCTGGTGGTGCCGGCCGTCGCGCTGATCTCGTGGTATCCCGGCCGTCAGCCGAGCGCCAGGACCGCGCGGCCGAGCAGGCCAGGCTGGCCGCCGAGGCGCCGCGCCGCCAACGCCGCAGCGCAAGTGGCCAGACCTGCTCGCGCGGATCGGCTACCAGGGCGTCGGTGTTCGCGGGCCAGGAAGACACCCTGGCCGGCTACCTGGTGCACCTGCGCCTGCCCGGATCCGGCCGGGTCACCTACTCAGTCGCTGGCCCGCGGCGACCGAGCGGCTCGAGATCGCGGCCCGGCTGCGGCACGGCTCGCTCAGATTCGAGCGCGGCAGCAGGCGCACGAGGTGATCCTGCACGTCACCGAGCGCGACGTGCTCGCCAAGACCGTCTCGCTGCCGGACGAGCCCGAGCCGCTGAGCATCACCCGCCCGATCCCGATCGGCGCTCTACCAGGACGGCCGGGTCTGCAGCGTCACCCTGCGCGAGGTCGCGACGCTGATCGTGGGCCTGCGCGGCTCGGGCAAGTCGAACCTGCTGAACGTGCTGCTCGCCCAGCTGGCCCGCTGTCCCGACGTGCTGATCTTCGCGATCGACCTCAAGGGCGGCCGGATGGCCGTGCCGTGGATCCAGCCGTGGCTGGCCAGCCGCGCCCGGTGGCCGGTCATCGACTGGCTGGCCACCGACCGCGAGGAAGCCGAGAAGATGCTGCGCGCGCTGCTGCGGGCCGTGGACATGCGCGGCCCGGTCGTGCAGCGGCGGCGAGAAGATCACGCCGTCGCCCCGCGAGCCAGCGATCCTGCTCATCTGCGACGAGGTGGCGGTCATCCTCGGCATCGGCACCGGCGGGCCCGGGCTCACCGAAGGCGGCGTCACCAACGCCACCCTGGCCGGCCTGGCCACCCGGCTGGTGATGACCGGCCGCTCAGAGGCCATCGACCTGATCATGGCCACCCAGCGCGGCACGGTCACGATGACCGGCTCGGCCGACCTGAAGTCGCAGTGCGCGCTGCGGATCGGCCTTGGCGTGGCTCCGAGGCCGACGCCCGGCTGATCATCCCCGACAACGTGCGGATCGCGGCCGACCTCGCCCGGCTGCGCCACCCCGGCAGCGGAATCGTCCAGCAGGGCCGGAACGGCCGGGTGCTGCCGGTCAAGTTCTACCGGATCGAGCACGAAGAGATCGGCCAGATCGCCGAGCGGTTCGGCTGGCTCCGCCCAGAACCCGACACGCTCGTCGCCGACGCGCTCGGCGACGACTACCGCACCCGCTGGTCTCGGTACCGCGCCGCCAGGAGTCCCCGGCGTCAGCAGCCGCCCGCGTGCGTCCCCGCTCGGGCGTCCCGGCGGACTCCCCGCCGCGCGCGTGCCCGGCGAGACGACGGGCATCCCGCCCGCCGGCGGACCGTCGCCATGCTCAGGTCGGCCGGGGTCAAGGGCATGACCGTCCGCGGCATCGCCGAGCAGCTCGCCGCCGACGGCCAGGAGGTCGCCCACCAGACCATCCACCGCTGGCTCGCCGAGGAGGCCGCCGCAGGCCGCGTGGAGAACGCCTCCTACGGCCGGTGGAAATGGCGGGGCGACCGGCCTGCGTGAGCCAGCGCGGCCCGGGCCCAGGACGGCCGCGGCGCGTCCTGGGCCGCGCCGGCCAGCGCCCGGGGGTTCGCGTTCGGCTTGATCAGCACGGACGTCGCGGTCAGCCACAGCGCGGCGAACACGAGGCTGCCCAGGATGTCGGTCGGGTGATGCTCGCCCCGGTACATGCGAGACAGCGCGACCAGGACCGGCATGGCGATCGCGGGGCACGAGGAACAGCCAGCGCCACCAGCCGCGGGCGTGACCGATGACCAGGATCGCGATCGCGATGTAGAGGCACCAGGTGGCGGCCTCGTGCCCGGACGGGTACGCCGAGGTGGGCAGGTGCTGGTCGAGGTGCGTGACGTCCGGCCGGGGCCGCTTGACCACGGCCGCGGCCGTCGAGGAACGCGGCGAGCTCCCCGAACATCACGACACCGATGAAGACGACCGGCCGCCAGTGCCGGGTGACGGCCAGGAACACCACGCAGGTGGCGAGGGCCACGATGAGGATCGCCTCGGTCGCGCCCGAGCGTGGTGAAGACCAGGCTCCAGCGGGTCAGGCCGGGCGTGCGGTGGGCGGCGAGCCAGTGCGGGATCGTCCGGTCCCCGAGCACGTTGCCGTTCCCGGCCTTGGTGACCAGTTCGCCCAGGCCCACGACGACGCCGAAAATCAGCACCCAGGCCACCAGGACCCCGGCGGCGATGCGGCCGCGCTGGCCGGTCCGGGTTACCCGCCGCGGGCTCCGGCTCGGCCGGCCTGAGGTCGGCGCGGGCCTCGGGTTCCAGGCCCTCGGTCACCGGATCGGTCACCGGCTGGCCAGCGGCCTGCCGGGTCAGCTCGAAGGCGAACGCCGTGACCCCGAGCCAGGCGATCCCGAGCGCCCACGCGCCCAGCACGTCGGACAGGTAGTGCACGCCCAGCAGCACCCGGCTGATCCCGATCAGGGCGACCAGCGCGACGATGGCGGTGATGAACACGGGGCGCCACCGGCCGCGGGCGGCGGGCAGGAAGACCAGCAGCACCGCCCCGTAGCAGACGATCGAGCCCAGCGAGTGCCCGCTGGGGAAGCTGGCCCCGTTGCCGTGGGCGATCGGGTGCGCCACCACCGGGCGCGCCCGGCCGACCAGCGACTTCAGGACCGGGTCCAGGACCAGCGCGCCCGCGCCGGTGACGAGCAGGTAGATGGCCAGCCGCCAGCGCTTGCGCAGCGCGAGGACAACCGCGGCGGCCCCGATGACCGTCCACAGGACACCGCCGCTGCCCAGCAAGGTAACTGCCTTGACGGCCGTCACGAACCTCCGTGGCTGGCGGTCACGCGGTTGAGATCCGCCGCGGCGCCGTGGTCGACGGACTCTAACGGGAGGAACTGCAACCGCACCAGGATCAGCAGGACCGTGAAGACCATCGCCGTGCCGGTGACCGCGATCAGCGGGGCAAGGCTGCGGCGCTGGCGGTCGATGCTGTCGGTCGGCATGGACGAACACTGCCCGCCGCGCCGCCGTTCACACTTTCCTGGTCAGCCGGCCGCCGTCGGCGGCGGGACGCAGATCGTGACCGAGCCCGGATGGACCTTGATCCGCAGTTTCTTGACCGGCGGGCGCGCGCCGCCGTCGAGCTGGTACGGGATCTTCCTGTCGAACCGGACCAGGAACTCCTCTCCGCGCGTGACCTCGACGAACGGGGAATGCTCGGCGCGGCCGAGCGCGACCCGGCCGAACGTGCGGAGCCACTCGAACGCGTTCTGGGCGGTGACCACGCCGAGTTCCAGGTACCCGTCGTCCGGCTTCGCCCCGGCGAACGCCTCGATCCCGCCCAGGATCCGTGCCGACGTTGCCCGCCAGCACGCAGGAGACCCGGCCTTCGAAGAACGGCTCGCCGTCCACCTCGACCGTGGTCTCCACTCGGCGCGCGCCGAGGTTCCTGGCCCCGGTGTAAAGGTAGGCCGCCCGGCCTAGGCGGTCCTTCATGCCCCGGTCGGCGTCAGCGATCATGCGGGCGTCGAATCCGGCGCCCGCCATCACCGCGAAGTGCTCGCCGTTCACCGACCCGGTGTCCAGCGGCCGGCGGTCCCCGTGCAGCCCGACCCGCACCGCCTCGGCCAGGTCGGCGGGAATGCGCAGGTTCGACGCGAGGAGGTTGGCCGTGCCCGCGGGCAGGATCGCGACCACGGCGCCGGTCCCGGCCACGGCGTCGATGCAGCGCTGAACCGTGCCGTCACCGCCCCACACGAACAGCACATCGGCGCCTTCCGCCATGGCCTTTTGTGCGCACTTAGGAGCTTTGCGGCTCTTTTTCACCTCGTACCAGAGCGGATCGGTCACGCCCTCGTGGGCGAGCACCTTCCGGAGTTCGGGCAGGCCGCCGCCGAAGCTCTTGCGGCGCATGCGCCACCACGGCGACGTTGGACATGTAGGCCCCTCCATTTCAGTGCCCGTCCTAGGTCAATCCCCCTGGTATGCCGCTGTGGGGCCGGATCTCAAACCCTCCGCCACCGGGCTTCGCACAGCCCGTAGACGCCGAAGATGGCCAGGCCGAGCGCGGCCAGCACCAGCAGGACCTCGCCGAACGGCTGATTGCGCAGGGTGAGCAGCGCCTTGTCGATGCCACCCGCCTTCGAGGGATCGAACGTGACCGCGGCGTCGATGACGAGGATGCCGACCAGCGTGAAGATCACGCCGCGGGCGGTGGTCCCGACCACGCCGAGCAGCTCCACGACGCCCCGCGTCCGGGGGCTCATCTGCGCCGTCCGCAGGTGCTTCATGAACTTGCGGCGCACGCCCTCTAGGGCCAGGGCCGCGCCGACGATGACGATGATCAGTCCGGCGATGCCGACCAGCCACTGGCCGCCGGGGTGCTGCATGACCTTGGCCGTCGTGTCCTGCTGCTGCTGGGACTGGCTGGCCTGCGCTCCGGCGATCACCTTGAACGTCAGGTACGCGAACCCGGCGTAGACCACGGCGCGGGCCAGCGACTTCAGCCGGGGGCCGGCGCCGTTCCCCTCGCCAGTGACGCCGAACGCGGCTTCGCTCAGCCGCCACAGCGCGTAGCCGATAAAGCCGATGCCGAGCAGCCAGAGCGAGACCGTGCCGTAGGGCTTGCCCGCGAGCAGCTGCAGGGCGCCTGCCTGATCGGCTTCCCGGGAACTGTTGCCGAGCGCGACCAGGATCGCGACCCAGCCAATCAGTATGTAAATGACACCCCGTGCCGTGAGCCCGGCCCGGGCCAGCAGCCGCGCTGGCCGGCTGTCCGACGCCCGCCGGGCCTGGCCCTTCGCGTGCGCCATCAGATACCGATCGCATGCCCGTGCTCTCTACCGCGCTGCGGCGGATGGAAACCTGGGCCACGCTGTGGGCTTGCCAGCGTCCCTTTTACGCGGTGTCCCTTTATCCGTTCCCGGTGCCCCGCCTTGCCTTTACCAGGTGCCCCATTCGAGGCTGGGCTTGGGCAGGGACGGCGGCTCCAGGAAGGCCGGGGGAGCGGCGAGGTCCAGCGCGTCCAGCGGGGCCTTGGCCGCGGCGTCCCGCGCGGTCAGCGGGGGCAGGTTCCACTTCTCCTCAACGAGCTTGAGTACGGAGGTGTGGTCGAAAACCTCGGAGCAGACGTAGCCGGGCCGCGCGTACGGGGACACGATCACCGCCGGGACCCTGAACCCGTACCTGTCGTACCGGCGCTGCCCGGAATCCAGGTTCTTCTTGGTCTTGACCAGGCCGGGCAGCACCGGCCTGAGGACCTTCTCCAAACCGGCCGAGGTCCCGATCATGCTGCGTCCCTCGACGTCGTCGGGCGGCACCGCGGCCGGCGGCGGGACGTGGTCGTAGTACCCGCCGTGCTCGTCGTACAGCCAGATCAGCACCGTGTCCGGCCACCCCTTGCCGCGCAGTACCGCGTTGATCACCTCGGCCGCGAAGCTTTCGCCCTTCTGGATGTCCTGCGGGTTCTCCTCCGAGTAGCTGCCGAAGTCCGGGTCCACGAGGCTGAAGGCCGGCAGCGTGCCGTTAGCGGCGTCCTCAAAGAACCGGTCGGTGCTGCGGATCCGCTGCATGCACCGCCCGATCCCGAGCGGGAACACATCGGCGGTGAACTTGATGTCCTTGGCCACGTTCCCGGCTACGCCGGGCAGGGCCCGGCACAGGGAGTGCATGCGGCGCCGGACCGTCTTGCGCCGGTGCCGAGAGTAGTGCCGCCACCGCGACCTGGGCTTGTCGTCGCCGACCGGGTGGTAGTTGGCCCAGGAGATCCCGTGCCTGGTCAGCATGTCGAAGATGGTGCCGGCCGGGGGATAGTCGAGCAGGTTGTACGGCGAGTCGTCGATCAGGCCGTTCGCTGTCCCCGCGATCAGGAAGCGCCGGTTGGGGAACGTGGGGCCCAGGCACGAGCAGAACCAGCGATCGGCCACCGGGAAGGTGCGGGCCAGCCCGTAGTAGAACGGCAGATCCTGTTCGGTCCAGTACCCCATGCCCGCCGTGGCCGCCTCCGGCGCGGTGTCGGCCTCCTCGCCGGAGCCGTCGCGGGCCTCCGCCTGCACCTGCTGCGCGCTGGTCACGAACCCGTCGCACTTACCCTCGCCCCACTGGACGTGGGTGGCATGCCAGCTTTGCTTCGGCACCCCCTGATGCTGGACCGGGGAGGACAGATGGAACGCGCGGACGACCTCGCCGTCGGCCCCGGGGTTTGAGACGTCGGGTTCGCCGTCGGGCCCCAGCGGGAAGCCGTCACCCCGGCCCTGCATCATGCCGAGGTAGTTGTCGTAGGAGTGGTTCTCCATCATCAGCACCACGATGTGCTTGATCTGCGGCAGGAGGTCGGTGCCGGGGGGCAGGGAAGGCCTGGGGAAGCTGGCCCGCCTTTTCCTCCGCCTGCTCCGCCGGGCTGCGGCGCGTGAGGCGCCGCACCTCATACCGTTCAACCAGATGCCACACGTCGATCCTTCGCGCTCAGGCCGCGTTTAGGGTCAGATGTCCGGCATCGTCTCACAAGCGGCACGCGAGTGCCCCGGCGCGAACCGGGAAACGCGGTGCATGCGCAATTCCATGATCCAGTGCCGAAACCCGCACTGGAGGGGGACGGGGAGGTGGGTGGGGGGTTTCGGCACCGGATCATGGAAGCGGGTGAGGCCGGCGCCTGCGGCCGGCAGCCGCTCGCTGCCCTCCCCGCCAGCGAGCCAGCCGGTCGTCGGCGCCGCTAGCGAGCCGCCTCATCGGCGGTTTCATCGGCCAGCGGCATGGCCTCATCGGCGGCGGGCCGGGGCTTGACCACGCTCTGGCCCACGTCGGCGCTCTGGGCTTGCGCTGGCACCGGTCCGGGGTTCTGGGCTTGCGCTGGCACCGGCCCATGGCTCTGCGGTTGTGCTGACACCGGCCCCGGGTACCCCCAGGCTGCGCAGAGGTCCTTGAAGGCCGCTGGTGTTTCCGCCGGGCTGGGTGGCGGCGTGCCCGGCTGGATGCGGCCAGAGCGGATCTTGACCGACGCGTCGCCGAGGCCGGCCGCGAAGCTGCCGTGCGGGAACCTGCCGTAGTCGAGCATGGTGGCCTCGAACGGCACGCCGAGGAACTCGCAGATGCGCGGAACCTCAACCTCGGGGCTGGCGGTCAGTTCCTCGTAGCGGACGGTGAGCCCGGTCAGGGCCCGCCGGGCCTCCTCGACCTTGTTCATGTACCGCAGGGCCTTGCGGACCGCCTCGTCCAGGGTTCCGAACCCGCGCTGCTGGTGCCATTCCGGATTCCACCCCTTGTTCAGCGACGCGACGGCCGCGCCGGGATGGCGGAGCAGGAAGATGTAGCGCGCATCCGGCCAGCAGTTGGCGATCTCCTTCCAGGCCAGCACGTTGGCTGGCGTCTTGACCACGATCGTGGGCTTGCCGCTGCGGGCGAGCACGTCGGCGAGCACGTGGTCCCACAGCATCTTGTCCAGGTCGTCCTGGGTCAGCCGGAGTGCTTCCATGGAGGTCTGTATCCATTTCGACTCCGCCCGGACCGCGAGGTGCTTGAGCGGCAGCTCGGGCGGGCCGTAGAGTTCGGAATGGCTGTCCAGGATGGCCCGGAGCAGCGTCGACCCCGACCTGGCCGCCGACAGGATGAAGATCGGCTCGACCAGCAGCCGGCCTTGGCGCGGCGGTGGAATCCGCCACGACCGGTGACCGCGGGCGCGGTTGACCTCAAGCCCGACGGTATGCCGAAGGGCCGAGTTAAGGCCTCCCGCTGTATGCCGAAGGGCCGCCTTGGGTATGCGTCTCAGGGACATGACGGTCGAGTCTACAGTTGGCAAAGAGCATCTATCTGGAACTTAAAGAGAGTTCATTCGGCGTGTCTGACGGACGGCTAATCCCGGCCCCTTATGCGGTGATTGGTCTGGCAAACCGACCGAACTCATTCCTGGCTCAATAAGCCACCCTGATATGACATTTTCCGCCATCAAATTCCGATAGGGGTCCGCGCGCCGCTGACCCGGGGTCCGCGTGCCGCTGACCCGGGGTCCGCGCGCCGCCCGTCTAGGGCCCGGGCGACGGCGGTGGCGTATGCGCGCGTGGGGTGCAGCGTCACTGGAGCCTTGACCAGCCGGGGCGGTGCGGTTACCGTTTCGCCAGGTCTGCTGCCGGGTCGTCCGAGACGCCGGACCTCTAGTCATCTCAGGCATTTATGACGTGCCGTTGGCGTCTCGCTGAGCTGGAGGCGACGTTGATCGGACCGGCGGAATGACCACCCCCGTGCGGCGGCCGGCCACCTCCGGCATCGACGAGTCATCGCTCGCCGCTGACTACACAGAAGCCGTGGTGCCGCAGTCCGCGCGGCGCTCCAACGTGCGCATGCTGCTGACCTTCGCCTCGATGCAGCTGGTGTTCGGCGCGGTCCTGGTCGGCTACGACGCGCGGTTCCAGGGCCTCTCCCTGGGCAGCCTGATCCTCGCGATGGCGATCGCGGCGGTGACCATGACCGCTTACTGCATCGGCTCGGCCAACGTGGGTGCGGTCGTGGGCCAGACGCACGCGGTCACCACCCGAGGCATCTTCGGGACCATCGGCAGCGCGGTCGTCTCGCTGCTTCTCGTGGTGGACGGCATGGGCTTCTACCTGTTCACCGTGCTGTTCATCGTCACGCTGGGCCAGGCGCTGATCGGCACCATCCCGGCGGTGGCGCTCGTCACCGCGCTACTGGCGTTCGTCATGATCATCAACAACTATTTCGGCTTTACCGGCCTGCAGCGTTTTGCCCAATTCGTAGCGGTACCCGTAGTACTCCTCTGGGGCATCTACGCCACTATCAAGGCCTTTACCACGGTGTCGGGAGCCAGCCTCTCGCACGTACCGCACACGTCATCACCCGTTTCACTTCTGGTCGTCACCGGCGCGATGGTCGGGCTGTCCACATGGGGCAATGAGCCGGATATCTTCCGGTACGCGAAATCCGGGCGAAAATCGTGGTGGAATATCCCAACCCTCGCGATCTCGTACTTCCTCGGCGCGTTCATCTTCCCGATCATGGGCTACATGATCGCGACTCTGTCGGACCAGTCCGACTTCGCGGCGAGCATCAAGTACTTCGCCAACTTCACCCTGTTCGGCCTGGCCGGGCTGATGATGGTGGTGCTCCTGGTCAACCAGTGGGCCGTCCAGGACGGGAACCTCTACATCGCGATCAACGGCGCGCAGAACCTGCTGTCCCGGATTCCGCGCTGGCGCCGCCAGTACACCGTGGTGGGACTCGGGCTGGCGGCCGCGCTGCTGACGTACATCCTGCCCAGCCTGACCCAGACGTTCACGTACGTGACCGGCATCGGCGCGGTGACCGTGCCGGTGGCCAGCACGATCATGGCGATGGATGTGTTCGTGGTGCCGCGGCTGTTCGGGCTGCGCAGGCCGCTGTACCGGGTCGCCACCTGGGCCGAGCTGGCCGCGGCGAACTGGCCGGCGATCATCGCACTGGTCGCGGGGACCGCGGTCGGCGCGTTCACCGGCGGCCTGGTCCCGGGCACGCCCGGATTCGGCACGACGTACATCGGCTTCCCGGCCCTGCAGGCCTGGGTCACCGGGGCCGTGGTCTACCTGATCGGCGTGGCTCTCGTGGCGAGAAGCAGCAAGGCCAAGGCGCTGCTGGGCTACTCGCGCCTCGACGACGCCCCGGACGGCGCCGCGACCGGTGGCGGCTGAGTGGCCGAAGGATACGACCTGGTCATCCGCGCCGCTCGCGCCATCGTCGGCGGGGAAGAGACCGCGTGCAGCATTGGCGTAACGGCCGGTCGCATAGCCGAGGTCGGAGCCTGACGGTGCCCCCGCCGCGGCTGCGTCAGCCCTCGACCTGGACGACGATGTGGTGCTGCTGGCCGGGCTGGTCGACTCGCACGTGCACATCTGCGAACCGGGTCACACCGACTGGGAGGGCTTCGCGGCCGCCACGCGGGCGGCCGCGGCCGGCGGGATCACCACCCTGGTCGACATGCCGCTGGACAGCGTCCCGGTCACCGTCGACCCGGCGGCCGTCGAGATCAAACGGCGGGCGGCGGACGGGCAGTGCCTGGTGGACGTCGGCTTCTGGGGCGGCGTGGTGCCCGGCAACCTGGACGCGCTCCCGGCCCTGCACCGGGCCGGGGTGCTCGGCTTCAAGTGCTTCCTCGCGGACTCGGGCTCACCGGACTTCCCGCCGCTGGACACCGGCGGGATGACCGCGGCGCTCCGGGTGGTGCGCGACCTGGGCGTGCCGCTGCTGGTGCACGCGGAAAGCGCGCAGGCCGCGGCGGCCATCCCCCAGGCCACCGGCCGGAAGTACGCCGACTACCTGGCGTCGCGGCCGCGGGGGCTGGAGAACCTCGCGGTCGCTGAGGTCATCGAGGCCGCGCGGGTGACCGGCGGCCACGCGCACGTGGTGCACCTGTCCAGCTCCGACGCGCTGCCGATGATCGCGTCGGCGCAGAACGAGGGCGTCCGGGTGAGCGCCGAGACCTGCCCGCACTACCTGACGCTGGCGGCCGAGGAGATCGCGGACGGGGCGACGCCGGCCAAGTGCTCACCGCCGGTGCGCGAGGCGGCCAACCGCGAGCTGCTCTGGTCCGGGCTGCAGGACAACATCGTGGATCTCGTCGTCTCCGACCACTCCCCGTGCACGGCCGACATGAAGGAGCTGGCCAGCGGCGACTTCGGCCGGGCCTGGGGCGGGATCTCCTCGCTGCAGCTCGGCCTGCCGCTAGTGTGGACCGCAGCCAGGCAGCGGGGGTTCTCGCTGGCTCAGGTGGCCACCTGGATGGCGGCCCGGCCGGCCGAGCTGGCCGGCCTGCACCGCAAGGGCCAGATCAAGGCCGGCTTTGACGCGGACTTCTGCGTGTTCGCCCCGGACGCCGCCTTCACCGTGGACCCGGCCCGCCTGCACCACCGGAACCCGGTGACCCCCTACGCGGGCTGGCCGCTGCGGGGCGAGGTCCGCAGCACGCTGCTGCGCGGCGAGCCCGTCGACCCGGCCCGGCCCCGCGGGCAGTTCCTGGCCCGGGGTGAGTCCTGAGCATCGCGCCAGCCCCGCTGAACGCCGGAACGGTCAGACAACGCCCAGGAAGGATGGCTGATGAGGATCCTCACGGTCAACGTCAACACCAGCGAGTCCATGACCGAGGTCATCACCGCGGCCGCGCGCCGCTACGCCTCACCCGGCACCGAGATCGTCGGCCTGCAGCCCTACTTCGGCGCGGCGGCGGTCGACTGCATCTTCGAGAGCTACCTGTCGGCCGTCGCCGTGATGGACCGCGTGCTCGCCTACCCGGAGGGCTACGACGCTGTCGTGCTGGCGGGCTTTGGCGAGCACGGCCGCGACGGCCTGCAGGAGCTCATCGAGCAGCCGGTGATCGAGATCTGTGAGGCGTCCGCGCACGTGGCCATGATGATCGGCCGGGCCTACTCGGTCGTGACCACGCTGCAGCGGTCGGTTCCGGCCATCGAGGACCGGCTGCGGCTGGCCGGCCTGGCCGACCGGTGTGCGTCGGTGCGGGCCAGCGGGATGAGCACGCTGGAGGTGGACAGCGACCCGGCTGGCGCGGTCCGGGCGGTCGTGGCCGAGGCCCGCGTGGCCGTGCACGACGACCACGCCGAGGTGATCTGCCTGGGCTGCGCGGGCATGGCCGGCCTGGAGGAGGCCATTACCACCGAGCTGCACGTGCCGGTGATCGACGGCGTGGCGGCCGCCGTGCGGCTCGCCGAGGCGGTCGCCGGGCTGGGCCTGAAAACCAGCAAGGTCTCGACCTACGCCCAGCCCGAGCCCAAGGAGATCATCGCCTGGCCGCTGTCCGCCGCGCTCGGGCTCGTCCCCGGTCCCGGCGCCGGCCCGGGGAGAGCCGGTGACCGGCGTCATCGACCTGGCGTCACGCTGGCTCGGCAGCAGCGTGCTGGCGGCCAGCGACGAGTCGTTCGGCGAGAAGGAGCACCTGCTGGCACCCGGCCCGGCCGCGTTCGAGCCCGGGCACTTCGGCCCGCGGGGTGAGGTGGTCGACGGCTGGGAGACCAGGCGCCGCCGCGAGCCCGGCCACGACTGGGCGCTGATCCGCCTGGGCGCGCCGGGCGTCATCACCGAGGTGGACGTCGACACGAGCTTCTTCACCGGCAACCACCCGGAGTCCTGCCTGATCGAGGGGTGCGGCGCGGAGGGCTATCCCAGCCCGGCCGAACTCGCCGGCCCCGCCGCGACGTGGACCGAGATCGTGCCGCGCAGCCCGCTGGAGGGCGACGCGCACAACACGTTCGGCGTGACGGACCCGCAGCGCTTCACCCACGTCCGGTTGTCGGTCTTCCCCGACGGGGGCGTGGCCAGGCTCCGGATCCGCGGTCACGCCGTGCCCGACCCGCGTGAGCTCGACGGGCTCACCATCGACCTGGCCAGCCAGCGGTACGGCGGGGCGGTCGTGGCCAGCAGCGACGACTTCTACACCTCGGCGGGCCTGCTGAACCGGCCCGACCAGGCCAGGTCCATGGGCGAGGGCTGGGAGACGCGGCGGCGGCGGGACCGCGGGCACGACCACGCCGTGTTCCGGCTGGCCCTGGCCGGGCGGGTGCGGCAGCTGATCGTGGACACCGCGCACTTCAAGTACAACAGCTCGGCCGCGGTCGAGGCGTGGGCCTGCGCAGACGAGCCGGCGCTGGCCGCCGACTCCGCCGCCTGGCAGCCGCTGCTCGCGCGCACCCGGCTGCAGCCCGACACCCGTCACGTGCTCCCGGTGGCGTCACCCGCGGTGGTGAGCTGCGTCCGGCTGGACGCCTTTCCCGACGGCGGCCTGTCCCGGGTCCGGGTGATCGGCACCATCGCGCCCGCCGCCCGGGCCGAGGCCGGGTACCGGTGGTTCAACTCGCTGCCCGCCGCCCAGGCCGCGCAGGCGCTGGAGAACGCGGGCGTGCCCGCGGAGGCCGCGGCCGCGATCGCCGGGCAGCGTCCACTGGCGGGCGCCGGCCAGGCTGAAGGTCACCTGCGCGTGCTGGCTGCCTTCCTGGAAGGCTTCCCCGCGGGGTAAATGCCGGCCGCAGGGACAGATCAGCTGCTCGCCGCCGCGGCGGCCCGCCCGGCGATCTCGTGATCCTGGAGACTGGTCGCCCCGGACACCGCCATCGCACCGGCCAGGCGCCCCGGATATCAGCACCGGGACACCGCCGCCGAAGTGCACCAGGTTCCGTGCGAGCATCCCGTGAAACAGCTGCGGCTCGTCCTCGGGCAGTTCACGCGGCGAGTCCCACGGTGTCTTGTTGGAGTAGCCGACGCTGACCATCGTGTTACCCGTCGCCGAGGTCGACCTGGCCCTCCTCCGGGTTGATCACGGTGGCCGATGAGCGCAGGATGTCGTCGACGAAGATCGGGTCGTCGCCGGTCACCTCGAGCGACCGGCCGTAGAGCGTCGCGGTGTGCACTCCCTGCCCGCGGTCGACGATGGGCACGATCATCTTGCCGGTGATGTCGCCGCCCATGATGAGGGTGTCACAGCGGTAGAGCTTCCCGGCGTTCAGGAACTTGCGCATGCAGATCTCGGAGCCGTGGATGTCGGTGGCGAAGTTGATCTTGTGGTCAGCTACGGTTGCCTGCCACCTCCTCCGGCAGCTGGTACCAGGCGGCGCGGCGCCCGAGCCGGGCGCGTGCCTTCCAGCGCAGCGACTTGGCCGCCTCGTCGATGGCGGTCTGGATGGACTGTGCCGCGTCTGTGACCAGGCCCCGGTCCGGCTCGGCCAGCGTTTCCCCGGCGAACGTCACCAGCTTGGCGAGGTTGTCGCTCAGCGTCGTGTACCAGCCCCAGTCGGCGCTGGTGATCGCGCACACCCGGTCCAGGGACAGGTGGTCGGCGCCAGGCTCATCGGCGCGGCCGACCTCGTGGTTGCGCAGCAGTTGCGCCGCGTCGATCAGGTCCTTGGCGTTGATCTGGACGATCTGCAGCTTGGTGAGCAGCAGGTCGGCGACGCACAGGGTGTCCGGCAGCAGCGTGAGCCGCCCGGACAGGTCCAGGCTGTGGCACATGGAGAACGAGCCGACGAAGACGTCGAGCTGACGGCCGTTGGCCTCGTCGTAGAACAGCAGCCGCCGGTCGCCGTGCAGGCCGTTGAAGCGCTCGTTCGGCACGTAGCCCAGCGCGAGCAGGGCCGCCTTGGCCTGCTTGCCGTTCTTCCGGCCGATAACGATGTCGATGTCGGCGTAGCTGCGCTCCAGCGGCGGCGGGGTCGGGCGGTGGCGGTGCCTGGCCACGGCCAGGCCGCCGAGTAGCCGGCCGCTGACCTGCCGGGCGTCGCACTCGCGCAGGACGTTGCCGGCTTCGGTGACGATGTCTGCTGCCGGTGTCGTGGTCGTCACGCGGGCTCTCCCGTCGTCGCACGGTGAATCGTGGCGTAATGCTCAATCTTCGCCTGCTCGCTGGGGAAGTTGTAGCTCGCTTTCCGGACCGCCGGGCCAGGTGAAACCCGAGCTGCGCCAGGGGCAGAGCCGCGAGCACCGGGCTGAGCTCCTCGGGGACGCCCTCGGGCAGACGCAGGTGCGTGGCCGGGCCAGGCGGCTCGGTGTCCGAGACCACGGTGGCGTCCGCCCCGAGGAGGGACAGCTCCGAGAGGATGGGTACGCAGGTCAGGAATGCACCGCGTCGACCCTGCCTATCGCTTGTAGCCGACGCCACCCCACATGGCTGACTTGGTCTTGGCCTCGATCTCGGAATCGGGCCGCCACATCTGGACTGGCACCAGGCCCGGCTCGAGCAGTTCCAGGCCGTCGAAGAAACGCGCGACCTCGGCGTGCGTGCGGTGCCGCTGCGTCTCGCGCGCGAGACGGTTGTACCGTTTGGCCGCCTCGGCCATCTGCTCCGCCTCGATGTCCGATGCGACCTGCGACAGCGCCAGGTAGCTCCCGGGGGGCACCGCCGCCAGCAGCCGGGCGACAGTCCCGTACGGGTCGTCCTGGTCAACGATCAGGTGCATGATCGCGATCAGCATGATGGCCACCGGGCGGGAGAAGTCCAGGGTCTGAGCCGCGCGCTGCAGGAACTTCTCCGGGTCGCGCAGGTCCGCGTCGATGTAGTCGGTGGTGCCCTGGGCCGTGCTGGTGAGCAGCGCCCGGGCGTGCGCGAGCACCACGGGGTCGTAGTCCACATAGACCACGCGGCAATTCGGCGCCACCGACTGCGCCACCTCATGGGTGTTGTTCGCCGCCGGGATGCCGGTACCGATGTCGAGGAACTGCCGGATCCCGGCCTCGCCGGCCAGGAACCGCACCACGCGGGCGAGGAACGCCCGGTTGGCGCGCACCGACTTCACGATGCCCGGGTACGCGGCAATCACCGCGTCGCCGGCCGCGCGGTCGGCGACGTAATTGTCCTTGCCGCCCAGCCAGTAGTCATGCACCCGGGCGCTATGGGCCACGCTGGTGTCAAAGGCCTGCCGGTCCCCTGGGGTTTCGCCAGCCTTTTGCGGGCCCTCCGGTTCTTGGTCCCCAGACATCGGTGCGCCTTTCGAGCAGCTAGCCGTTCACGCGAATAGTAGCGAGCGGCCCGGCTGGCCTAAGCTGCGGAGTCCGTGGCGGGGAATTCACTTGGCGGCGCTGCCCAGCGCGGCATGGACGGTGCGGCTGAGTCCTCCACACGGCCGCCACGGCGCCGGCACGGCGCCTGCACCGCCGTCGGCTTCCCTGGCCGGGGGCAACTAGTGCCCTCGCAGGGACCGGGTGGGCCGTGAGGCAACGGAAGACAGATGGACGCAAAGGAGATACCGAGGTGGATCACCACGTCAAGCGCCGCCTGACCGGCGGGTGGCTGCTGGCGTTCGGGCTGGCCGCGCTGGCCGCGCTGTGCCTGTCCGCCGCCCCGGCCAGCGCCAGCACGCTCAAGGACTGCCTGGCCCAGCAGCACGTGTGCGTGGCCAGCGACGGCCGCAGCCTGGTCTCCACGGGCCAGGAGGCTCAGCTGGAGAAGCAGATCGGCGGTGACGACATCTACCTGGTGGTCGCGGCGTCGGGCTCGTCTGGCTACAACGCCTCGATGGACCAGCTCATCAGCGACCTGAACGGGCACTCACAGTTCACGGTCGGCTTCCTGGACACCAGGCAGAAGCACTTCGGTGCGTACAACAAGGGCATGCTCCCGGCCCAGGGCGCCGCCGATATCGCCACCAGGGTCGTGCAGCAGCATCAGGGGGACCAGAACGTCTTCCCGGCGCTGACGGAATTCGTGAACGATGTTCAGCACGAGGCCGGCTCGCACAGCAAGCGGCGCCGCTGCGAGCGCGCCGTCGCACGTGCTGCGCAACGTCCTGATCACCCTGGCGGTCATCGTCGTGCTGGCCGGCCTGGGGCTTCTCCTCATCGTGCGCCCCATCAGGAAGCGCCGCCAGCGGGAGCTCAAGGAGCTCAAGGAGGCCAAGTCGGCGGCCCAGGACGACCTGATCGCGCTCAGCAACGGGCTGACCGACCACCAGGCCGACGTCTCGATCCAGAGCAACCCGGAGGCGGCGGCGGAACAGGCGGCGGCCCTGGAGCGCCTACGAGCGGGGCACCGCCGCCCTCGACAGCGCCAGGCGGGTCAAGGAGATGGGCGCGGTCAGCCGGGCCATCGCCGAGGGCCAGTATCACCTGGCGTGCGCCGATGCTCTCGCCGCCGGCGAGCCCAGGCCTGACCCGCGCCCGCTGTGCTTCTTCGACCCGCGGCACGGGCTGTCGGTGAGCGATGTGTTCTGGACCCCCGCCGCACGGCGGGTCCGGCCGCTTCGTCCCGGCCTGCCCCTCCTGCGCGCACAAGGTCGAGCAGGGTATCGAGCCCGAGATGCGCCAGGTCGAGGTCAACGGCGCACCGGTCAACTACGTCAACGCGGGCTTCGCCCCGTCGTACTGGGGCGGGTTCGGCCTTGGCCCCGGCCTGTTCACCGGATTCCTGCTGGGCGAGGCACTCGGCGGCTTCGGCGGCTTCGGCGGCTGGGGGCAGCCCTACTACGGCGGCGGGGACTACGGCGGTGGGGACGGCGGTGACTTCGGCGGCGGTGACTTCGGCGGGGGAGACTTTGGTGGCGGTGACTTCGGCGGCGGCGATTTCGGCGGGGGAGACTTCGGTGGCGGTGACTTTGGTGGCGGGGGAGACTTCGGCTAGCCCATCGCGGCTGCACTGTCAGACGCTGCCGGGATACTGGTCATCAAACCGGAGGCCGGGCAAGGGGTCGGGTGATGACGGCTGGTTCACGGCGCGACCAGATGCTGGCGGCATGCGCCACCAAGCCAGGATCGGCCGAAGGCTATCCGTTCGGTGATGAGGTCGCCGTCTTCAAGATTGCCGGCAGGATGTTCGCGCTAGTGTCGCTTGGCCCCGCGCCCGGCAGCGTCAGCCTCAAGTGCGATCCCGGCCTCGCGGCGGACTTGCGGGGTCGCTATGCGACTATCACTCCCGGCTACCACCTCAACAAGCGACACTGGAACACCATCACGCTCGACGGTTCGGTGCCGGACGAGGACGTGCTGGAATTGATCGACCATTCCTACGACCTGGTGCTGGCAGGTCTCACCAAGGCTCAGCGGAACCATCTGATCAGCTGACGGACAGTTCGGCGCTGTACTCAGCCCTGACGGCCGGGATCTGCCGACGGCGGCAGGTAGCCGTGCGCTACCACGCGCTGCGCCCCGGCGGCGTACACGGCGGGATCGTCAGGAACTATCGCGCCCAGCCCGTCGACGTACCGGTTGAACATGCAGAACGCGGCCGCGATCAGGACCGTGTCGTGAATCTCCACATCCGTCGCGCCTGCAGCGCGGGCGAGGGCAATGTGTTCCACAGAGACCGCGCGCCCGCTGTGCCGCACCGCGGAGGCGATCTCAAGCAAGGCTCTCAGCTTGACTGTCACCAGCGCGCTGTCAGGGTCGAGGCAGACCTGCTCCACCAGCGCCATGCCCCCCGGGAGCTGGGCTGCGGCGGAGGCCGAGTGCGACGACGAGCAGTACCGGCAGTGGTTGAGCGACGATACGTAAGCCGCAATCAGTTCGCGCTCCCCCCGGGTCAGGGTGCTCGGCCCGCGCAGCAGCACCTCCGCCAGCTCGGACAGCGGGTGGGCGGTCTCTGGGCGGAACCGGAGCAAGCCGCGGATTCCCGGCTCGGCGGAGTTCAGGGCGATGTGCGGCATGACGGCTCCTCACCGGCGGAAAGCCACGGCCCGGCCCAGGGGCCTTAGCGGACGGCGGTGCCGATGAGGCCGTTCCTGGAGACGAGCGTCACCAGCGCCTCCTCGTCCTTGTCGTCCGCGCCGTCGGGGCGCAGCGGCAGCACCAGGTACCTGGTCTCGGAGTTTGCGTCCCACACCCGGATCTCGGTATCCTCCGGCAGCTCAAGCCCGAACTCCGCCAGCACCGCCCGCGGCTCCCTGACCACCTGGGACCGGTAGGCGAAGCTCTTGTACCAGCTCGGCGACGGGCCCAGCAGCGACGTCGGGTAGCACGAGCACAGCGTGCAGACGATGACGTTGTGCACGCCCGGCGTGTTCTCGACCACCTTGAGCAGATAGCCCCGGCTGCCCGGGCCGAAGCCGAGTTCGGCGGCCGCGGCGTTCCCGTCGGCCAGCAGGCGGTCATGGTAAGCCGGGTCGGTCCAGGCCCGGGCCACCATCCGCGCCCCGTTGACCGGCGAGGCGGAGTCGAACACCTGGGTCAGGACCTCATCGAGCTCGGCGTCGGTGATCAGTCCGGCGCTGATCAGCCGCTCTTCGAGCTCGCGCACCTGCGCCGCCACCGGAAGCTCGGCGTGCCCGCCGCTCATGTGACCTCCTCCAGGTAGGACTCCCACATGTCCAGGAGTACCGTGTGCGAACCCGAGCCCCAGAGCTCGGCTGCCCTGAAGCGAACGGTGTATACCGGCTCGGCGCGGATGATCCCGCGCACCATCGTGTCCGGCAGTGACCAGGTCGCGAGGACCTCCAGCACCTCGCCGACGTGGCCCCGGGCGTAGCGCGGCAGCCGGGTGTGACCGTCGGGGTCGATCGCACGGGCCCGCACCCGGTCACCTGGCGCGAACCTAGGCATCGGGCAGCAGGCCCTTCTCCGCGAGCAGCATCTCGGCGGCCCGCAGCCAGCGCTCGTAGTACGACATGGCCAGGTACTCGGCGGGCGGGATGCGCTCGATGGCGTCGCGGAGCTCGTCGAACTGCGGGTTGATCACCCGGTGCCGCTGCAGCACCCGGATAAGGGCGTACACCCGGGCCTCCCAGTCGGCGTGGAAGAACTGCCCGTCATCGTCTTCGGCGGACACCGGCCCGAACCCGGTCTGCCCGCCCATATCGTGTACCCGGCTCACGCCCCCCACGCTACGGCCAGCTCATGCGGCTCGGCCAGCCCCATGGACCGCCGAGTGGTTACGGCAGCAGAGACGCCGGGTCGCTGAGGTAACCGGCCACCGTGGCCAGGAACCGCGCCGCCGGGGCCCCATCGATGGCGCGGTGATCAGCGGTGAGGCTGAGCGTAAGGGACCTATGCCACGCGAGGCCGGTGCCATCGGGCACCGGCTGGTCCACGATCCGCCCGGTGCCGAGGATCGCGACCTCGGGCGGGTTGATGATCGGCGTGAACGCGTCGATGCCGGCGCTGCCCAGGTTGGTGATCGTGAACGTGCTGCCCTGGAGCTCGGCCACGCCGGCCCGCCCGCCCCGCACCTGCTCGGCCAGGGCCCGCCGCCGGCCCGACAGCTCGGCCAGGCCGGTCCGGCCGGCGTCATGCAGCACGCCGACGACCAGCGCTTCGCCGGTGTCGATGCCGATCCCGAGGTGCACGTCGCGGGCCAGCCGGATCTGGTCGCCGACGAGGTGCGCGTTGAGCGCGGGGTGGTCGGCCAGGCTCCGGACCGCGGCGTAGGCCAGCACGTCGGTGTAGGTCACGCCGGCGGGCAGCTCTCCGCGGTCGTGGCGGCGAACCAGGTCGGTCACGTCGGCGCGGCGAGTGAGCGTGAACTGCGCGGAGTCCCGCAGGCTGGCCACCATGCGGCGGGCGATCACCCCCCGGGTGCCGGTCAGCGGTATCGCCTCGCCGGGGTCCGGCGGGTCGGCGTGGGCGAGGACGTCGGCCTCGGTGATCCGGCCGCCCGGGCCCGAGCCTGTCACCCCGGCCAGGTCGATGCCGCGCTCCCGGGCCAGGCGCCGGGCCGCGGGCACGACCTGAACGGCGGGCGGCGGGGGAGCGGGCGACGACGCCGGCGGGGGCCTGTCTCGGCGTGCCCGGTCTCCGCGCGGTCCGCCTCGCCCGGGGCCGCGATCACCGCCATGACCTCCCGCACCGGGACCAGCGCACCGACCGGGGTGACGATCCGGGCCAGGATCCCGTCGCAGGGCGCCTCGATCTCCACGGTCGTCTTGGCCGCCTCAACCTCGGCGATGCACTCACCCTGGCGCACCTCGTCACCGACGTCCTTCAGCCAGTCCAGCACCGTGCCGTCGGTCATCCCCATGCCGGCCTGCGGCAGGCGGACCTCGGTAGCCATGCCGCTCCTACTTCAGCGTCTGCCGGACCGCCTCGACAATCCGGTCGGCGGTCGGGTAGAGCTGCCGCTCGAGCGGCGGGCTGAACGGGATGTGCGTGTCGGGCACGGTGACCCGGACGATGGGCGCCTGCAGCGACCAGAACCCGTCCTCGGCCACGGTCGCCGCGATCTCCGCCGCCGGGCTGCAGGTCCGGTGTGACGGGTCGGCCACCACCAGGTGACCGGTCTTCTCGACCGAGGCCAGGATCGTGGCGAAGTCCATCGGCACCAGCGAGCGCGGGTCGACCACCTCGACCGACACACCCTCGTCAGCCAGCCGGTCTGCGGCGGCCAGCGCGGCCTGCACGGTTCCGGAGATCGCCACCACCGTGACCTGTGAGCCCTCGCGCTTTACGTCGGCCTGGCCGAGCGGGATCACATAGTCGCCGTCCGGGACCTCGCCGGTCGTGGTCCACAGCGTGCCGTCCTCGAAGGAGATCACCGGGTCGTCGTCGCGGATGGCCGCCTTGAGCAGGCCCTTGGCGTCGTGCGGGCTGGCCGGCGCGATGACCTTCAGGCCGGGGCAGGCCATGAACAGCGCCAGCGGCCGGTCGGTGTGCTGGGCGGCGTTGGACCCGCCGTAGAACATCGACGCGCGGATCATCAGCGGCAGGCTGGCCTGGCCGCCGTAGAGGTAGGTGGACTTGGAGATGATGCTGACGATCTGGTCCATCGCGCAGTACATGAACGAGCTCAGCATCAGGTCGACGACCGGTCGCATCCCGACCATCGCCGCACCCGCGGCGGCCCCGGTGAAGCCGGCCTCGGAGATCGGGGTGTTACGCACTCGCTCGGGGCCGAACTCGTCCAGGAACCCGCCGGTCGCGCCCAGCATGTTCCAGCCGACATCCTCGCCCATGATGAACACGCGCTCGTCGCGGTGCATCTCCTCGTGCAGCGCGTCGTGGACCGCCTGCAGGTAACTGATTGCTGGCATGGGGCCTGCCCTCGTCTAGCGGCGGATCGGGATCGGGTTCGTGTACACGTGCTCGAACGCGGCGTCCAGGCTGGGGTAGGGGCTGGACTCGGCGAAGGCCACGGCGGCCTCGATCTCCGCGGCGACCTCGTCGTCGATGCCGGAGATCCCGCTGTCGTCCAGGACACGCTCGGCGAGCAGCCGGGCCCGGAACAGCTCGACCGGGTCGCGCTTGCGCCACTCGTCGATCTCGGCCTGATCGCGGTAGTTCTCGACCGGCAGCCCGAAGGCGTGGTTGTGGAAGCGGTACGTCTTCGTCTCGACCAGCGAGGGGCCGTCGCCCCGGCGGGCCCGCGTAACGGCCCCGGTGACCGCCTCGTAGACCGCGACCACATCCTGCCCGTCGACGGTCACGCCGGGGATGCCGTAGCCCGCGGCGCGCATCGACACATCGGGCACGGACACCATGACGCTGGCCGCGCGTCAGCTCGCCGTAGCCGTTGTTCTCGCACACGAACACGACCGGCAGGTCCCAGATCGCGGCCAGGTTGAGGCTCTCGTGGAACGTGCCCTCGTTGGACGCACCGTCGCCGAAGAAGCACAGCGTCACCCGGTCGTTGCCCTGCAACTTCGAGCCGAGTGCGGCGCCGGCCGCGACCGGCAGGCCCGAGCCGACGATGCTGGTCTCGCCGAGGCTGCCGACGCTGAAGTCGGACAGGTGCATCGAGCCGCCCTTGCCCGGCGTTGACGCCGGTGTCCTTGCCCATGAGCTCGGCCAACAGGCGGTCCGAGCGGGCGCCCTTGCCGATCGGGTGCCCGTGCGAGCGGTGGGTGCCGACCATGTAGTCGTCGTCGCGCAGGGCCATGCACGAGCCGACGATCGACGCCTCCTGGCCGATCGAGGTGTGCAGTGCGCCGGGGATCTCGCCGGATTTCATCTTCTCGATCGCGGCCATCTCGAAGGACCGGCTCCGGTACATCCGGCGGTACATCTCGGCCGGCACGTCCTGGGCAAGATCCATGGCAACTCCTCCGCTGCGGTTCACCGCCACGCCGGGCCGTGGGCCTTGGGGCACGGGATGCGCACCTTCGATCGCATTCCCGATGCTATTACCGACGATAGGCGTCTGCAATAGGGCGGCGACGTGCCACGGCACCGTGCTAGCGGGCGGCCAGCAGCGGTGCT
>CAVUBM010000004.1:0-9411 GCA_963739645.1 uncultured Actinomycetota bacterium | reverse complement strand
CCACTTGGTTAGAAGCGCCGGGGCGCTCGCCGTCTCTCTCGCTTACGCTAAGAGACGGCGTTGGAGCCAGGGGCCGACGGACAGAAGGGTGCCCCATGGCCCGACATATTGCGCCGAAAGATGCATGGGGTGATGAATGTGAGTGCGGACGAATATCCGGTCCCCCCGCCAGTGGTAGGGCGTGGTGCAGTGTTCGTGGAGCACCGGCTGAACACCCCGCAGGTAGCGGAGTCGGCTTACATCGCGCCGACGGCAGTGCTGGCCGGCGATGTCACTGTCGGCCCGCACAGCCGGGTGCTGTTCGGCGCTGTGATCACTGCCGAGGGTGGTCCGGTGGAGATCGGGCGGAACTGTGTGGTCATGGAGAACACGGTCATCCGGGGCGTGCCAGGCCAGGAAACCCGCGTCGGTGACGACGTACTCGTTGGCCCGCACGCTCACCTCACTGGCTGCGTGATCGAGGGCGGCTCCCGGATCGCGACCGGCGCCACGGTGTTTAACGGTGCCCGCATTGAAACCGGCGCGGAGGTCGAGTTCAATGCGGTGGTCTACGTCAATACCGTCGTCGCGGCCGGTACGGCGGTGCCGATGGGCTGGTTCGCCGGCGGACAGCCCGCCGAACTGGTGGCACCGGGAGACTGGGACCGCATCCGCGCCATCATGGGACCGCTGGACTATCCGGGCACAGTCTTCGGGGTAGGCGCCAGCTCGCTGATGCCCGACATTGCCCGCCGCTATGCTCGCGGCCTGGCCCTGCACCACCGAGATCACATTCTCCCCGACCAGCGCCACATTCCCGCCCAGGAGGACGCGCACTAGCCGCCGGCATGAGTCTAAGCGCGGCGGCAGCGGCCCGTCCTTATCGCTGGCCTGCGCGGCGCATAGAGCCGATTGGCGCCTGCCGAACCGCTTTCCTGGTCGCCGCGATCGTCGCGCTTGCGACGCC
The DNA here is from genome assembly GCA_963739645.1 of uncultured Actinomycetota bacterium. Lineage (GTDB taxonomy): Bacteria > Actinomycetota > Actinomycetes > Streptosporangiales > Streptosporangiaceae > JASHPR01. The sequence continues at coordinate 8,465 of CAVUBM010000004.1, read as the reverse complement.
ACCACCGCCTTGTTGCCCTCGCGGCCAGAGAGCGCGGCCAAAAGTGGGTAGGGCCAGGGCATGATCCCAACGCTGGCCGCACCGCTGGCTCCGTTCGCCGACGTCCTCCCGGTGCCACAGCGGCTGGTCGCGGCCCGGCAGAACGGCCGGCTGAGCGTGCCCATTCGCGCCGGAGCGCACCGCTTCCACCGCGACCTGCCCGAGTCGGCGATCTGGGGCTACGACGGGACGGCCCCGGGCCCGACGATCGAGGCCGAGCGCGGCCAGCCGGTCACGGTGCAGTGGCGCAACGAGCTTGACGGCGCGCTCCCGGTCGTCGTGACGACCGCTCCCACGGCAGCCGATACCAGCGGCGTGCCGGTGCAATGTGTCCCGGGCCTGAGCGGCGGCACGCCCGACCAGAACGCGGCCGCACTGGCCGGTCACACCGTCGTGCACCTGCACGGCGCGCTCACCCCCGCCTCATACGACGGCTGGGCCGAAAACCTCTTCGCGCCCGGCCAAGACGCTGTCTTCCACTACCCGATGAACCAGCGGGCGGCGCTGCTGTGGTACCACGACCACGTGATGGGCGTCACCAAGTTCGGCGTCTACGCCGGGCTGGCCGGGCTCTGGATTGTCCGCGACCAGCGCGAGCGCGAACTCGGCCTGCCCGAGGGGCCGCCGTTCGAGGTGCCGCTGCTCATCCAGGACCGCAACTTCGACCTCGACGACTCCGGGCGGCTGACCGGCCAGCTGGTCCATAAGACCGACCCCGAGGTGATGGAGGCCTTTCCGCCTTTCACGGTCGTCAACGGCAAGATCTGGCCGCGGCTGGATGTACAGCCGGCCACCTACCGCTTCCGCGTCCTCAACGGCTCCAACGCCCGCACCTACCGGCTGGTGCTGCTCCACAACGGTGAACCCGAACTCCACCGGATCACCCAGATCGGCACCGACCACGGGCTGCTCCGCACACTTGCCCGCGTACCGCCGGACGGGCTCGTGCTCGCGTCGGCCGAGCGCGCCGACCTGCTCGTGGACTTCTCCGGCCTGGAGCCCGGCAGTGAGCTCACGCTGCTCAACACCGCCGCCGCCCCCTTCGACGGCGCCCCCTTCCCCGCTGCCAACGCCAACAACGCCGCAGATCCCGGCCGGATGCTGCCGTATCCCCAAGTCATGAGCTTTCGCGTCGTCCCGGGCCCCGTGACCCGCGGGACGATCTCCGGCGAGCTCGCCACCGACTACCGCCCACCGGCACCAGACGCGCTGGCCTGCGCGCCACGCCGCACGATCGCGCTCGTCGAGCGCGAGCTCGAAGGCGAACCCAACATGCTCACCATGCGCGAGCTCGTGATCGCCGACGACGACCACACCGGGCCTGTCGTCACCGTCACCGACGATGGGCAGACGACCCGCTACCGTACCGCCGCCGCCCACTTCGAGGACGCCACGACATTCTTCCCGGTACTCGGCCGGTATGAGGTCTGGCAGCTGATCAATCTCACCAACGACACGCATCCGATTCACGTCCACCTCGACCCGTTCCAGATCCTCTCCCGGCGCCCCATCTGCTACCAGATCCCCGACCACGGCATCGAAGACCTCGCCATCACCGCCGCCGTCACGGTCGAACGCGACCCTGACGACGAGCTCGACCACGCCATTGACGACAATGAACGCGGCCTCAAGGACACCGTCCGCGTCAACCCACACGAGATCGCCGAAATCGCCGTCCGCTTCACCACCTACAGCGGCCGCTACATGTACCACTGCCACATCCTCGAACACGAAGACCGCGACATGATGCGCCCCTTCGTCACCATGCCCGCCGAACTCATGCCATTCATGGCCTGACCGGCCCCAGGACCAAGGCCTGTACCCAGTCGGGAGGCGCTGGCCCCAGGGCGGGAACCCGAAGGTAAACCCCCGCCGATAACGGCACTTTCCAGCAGATGCTCATCGGCTCGCGGCTGGGAGCTCAGCAGAACGAACGACTCTCCGCCGTAGCGGCTCATCGGACTCCGGCGGGCCTGAAGGCTCTCGTCGCGGAGGGCATTCCTTAGGCGCTGGCCATATCGCGGCGATGCGTGACATTCTCTCCCGACGTCTGCTCCGCGCAAGCAGGCATGAGCCTGACCGGGCGGTCGCCGTCTGCGCGAAGGTCACCCATGCACCGAGTACTCCGCCTCGCCTTGCTCAGCCGTTCGACTGTGCGCCGACGCGCCAGATCCGGGAATTCTGCGCACTTGCATTATGCGAGCTCGGCAAGATCACATCTGCGCCCGAATCGGCGGTCGGGCGCTGTCCTTCGCGCGGTCGCTCGGCGTGGTCGCTGACCTGGTTTCAATTCGGGGGCCGGTTTACGGTGAGGGCCTCATCGTCTTGCTGGGCCTCGGCTGGCCCAGCCTGCGGGGTCTCAGCACTGAGTCCCCGGAGGTGCCTGATGGCCACCACGACCACATCCGCTGCCCTCGTCCCGGTGACGCCGGTGTTCAGCGACACCGAGCGGCTGGCCTTAGCCGGATTCCTGGCCGCCTACAGCGGGCTGACCCGCCAGGCCGACGAACTGGACCTGCGCCAGTACGCCGCCTGGCTGCCGGCGGCACCAGCTGCGCCTGTTCGCCGCCAGGCGGGCCGACATCGAGCGCTTCGCCCGCGATCTGGAAGCCCGCGGCCGGGCCCGGGCCACCATCACCCGCGCCTCTGCACGGTCGCCGGGTTCTGATCGGTACGCGGTCGAAGAAGACCTGCTCGACTACTCCCGGCCGCGCGACGTGCGCCGCCCGCGACTGGACTACGAGTCGGCACCGCGACCGGCCTGGATCGCAACGAGTTCGGCGCGCTGCTGGTCACGGCCGGCCTGGGCCTGCCCACCGAGCACGCGCCTGATCCTCGCTGCTGCGGATCCGCCAAGAACGTGAGGCCGCACACGCTGCGGCAGGCGTTCATCACCGCCGCAGTGGACGCCGGAGTCCCGCTCCGCGACGTCCAGGAAGCCGCCTCGCACGCCGACCCGCGCACCACGATTCGTTACGACCGGGCCCGGACCTCGCTCGACCGGCATGCGACCTACATTGTCGCCGCCTACGTCGCTGGCGCCGCCCGGTCGGCCCCGAGGGTCACCTGGCGACCTTCCGCCTGGCCGGTGCACCGGCCAGGCGGATCACCGCCTGGGTGACGGCATACCTGCCACGCGCGAACTGCCGTTCGGCGCGGGGATCGGCTCCATGTCGATGGCGATGCTGAACGCGCCGAGCCGGGCGTTCTGGCTGGGTGGTCACCGTCGGGGGTTCGTAGGCTCGCGGCTGTGAAGCGCGTGTTGCTGACCGGGATATCGAGGACTGGGAGTCCAGCGTTGCCCAGCGCTGGCTGCTCGCGGGCATAAGGCCATCGACGCCGGCGGCGGGTGGTGCGAGCTGCTGCCGGATGGGCGCCAGCAGTGGCGCGAGGACGCCATCGGCCAGCTCTTGGCTACCGAAGACGCCGGTCTGCTGTTCGTCGCTGGGTGTGAGGAGAACCCAATCAGATTCCATCCGCGCTTCGATCTGATCATCCTGCTCACCGCTCCGGCTGAGGTCTTGGTGGCGTGCCTGGTGACCGAGCACCGGCTCGGCCGTGGGGCGGCTCGGTAGTTCGCCCGACGTACCCGCCGGGGACGAGCGCCGCGGCCGGGGCAAGTGGCGGATTTGCCGTAGTTCACCCGATAGCCGCCCGGCGCTGGCCGATTTTAATGTCAAGGCATGTCACACGCCACCAAGCCGGCCCACTGTGTGGCGGCCGGCACACCCGTTGCCCCCAGATCGCCGCTCCGCTGGATCCCCAGCTGGCTGCGGCCCGGCTGGAGCCGCCTGCTCGGTCACCGGCCGCGGCCCGCGGTGACTGGCAGGCCCGTAGCGCTGCGCGACGGATCGAAGGTGGTGATAAGGCAGGTCCACAGCACCGACGCGCCGCTTTTGGCCGACGGCTTCGCCCGGCTGAGTCCCCAATCCCGCCGGATGCGCTTCCTGACGGGTAAGAAGGAGCTGTCCGGTGCCGAGTTGCGCTACTTCACCGACGTCGACCACCACGACCATGAGGCGCTCGGCGCGCTGAACCATGCCGACGGGCGCGGCGTGGGCATCGCCCGCTACATCCGGCACGCCGACGACCCGCAAACTGCCGAAATCGCCGTCACCATCGTCGACGACTGGCAAGGCCGCGGACTGGGCGCCGAGCTGCTGACCCGGCTGTCCGGCCGTGCCCGTTGCGAAGGCATCCACCGCTTCACCGCGCTGGTCGCCGCTGACAACAGGGCGATGGCCGGGCTGCTGCGGAACATGAGCGCCAGCCTGGTCGGCCGCAGTCCCGGCACCGTCGAGTACGAGATCACACTGACGCCCCCAGGCAAGAGCACGACCACACCAGCCGCGGGCCTGCGCCATACCCGTGTCCGGACGCCGTGCTGAACTACCGGGCCCGGTCACGAATCAGCAATCAGACTCCCTCGGCGTAGCCAGCCCGGGCGGCGGGTCTCGATCGCGAGAACCGCCGTTCTGGCTGGGTCGGGCCGGTCGGAATGTCGGGCAACGCGATTCCGAAGTGGTCATTCTGCGTGCGCTGGCGGGCTGGTTTCCCGGGCGGCTGTCAGCGGGAGCGGGGGTTGCCGCAGAGTTGCGGCCGTGCGAGGGCAGCGGTCAAGACGATCGCCACCCCGTGATCTTTGCCGCCCACCCCGTGTGGGATCACGGTACCTGAACGTCCGGGCTGGCATCTGCCCCGCACCGTGTGGCCGCACTTCGCGGCTACCGGAAGATGGCCGTCGGTGGATCCGGCCTCCTGTTATCCGGCTGGTCGGTTGGCGGTGACAGCCCGGAGCGGGACGAGGCCCGGCGCCAAGGAGATGATCCTATTCTTCGATGGCCCCGCCGATGCGGCGCAGATGCTGCCGGAAGGTGTATGACGGGTCAGTAGCGCGCCGGGCCAGGTAGTCATCGAAAGCGGTCTGCTGGCGCAGTGTCTGCCCTTCCCGGATCCAGCGGGCCTGGTCCCGCTCGGTCTGCCAGATCTGGTGCGCGGTGACCAGCACCTGCTCGGCGTGCTCTGCCGCGACGAACAGCGCGCCGTCGTCATCGGCGAAGACGGTGTCCCCGGCGCTGACCAGGTGCGGCCCGAACCGCGCGGTGACCAGCGCCTCGGGCTCCCGCTCGTCCAGCCGCACCGGCCCGGCCGGGTAGCTGCCGTAGCTGAAGACCGGAAGGCCGATCGCGGCGAGTTCCGGCGTGTCGCGGTGCAGGCCCCACACCACCAGGCCCGCCACCCCGGCGACCCGGGCCTCCAGTACCGCCAGGTCGCCGACGCAGGCCTCGTCCAGGCGGCCGCCGTTGTCGATGACCAGCACGTCGCCGGCTTCGGCCCGGCCGAATGCCTCCAGGAACACGTCCACGCTGCCGTAGTGCCGCACTGGCAGCACCCGCCCAGCGATCCGCTGGCCGGCCACGACCGCCCGGATTCCCGAATGGGCGGCCCGCAGCGGAACACCACAGCGCACGCACGCATCAGCCACCAGCGGAGTGGACAGATCCGCGAACGCCTCCGGCATGGCGACCTCCCCAGTCCAGTATCCGGTACCGCGGACAGCGCGCGCGGGCGGGGAATGATCCTACTGCCGCCCGGGACAACGGCTATCTGTGCCCGCAGACGGCCAGAAGCCACTCCATGTGACTACCCGATCAAGAAGGCGCGACGAACTATCCGCCGTTCTGCACGCGTGACTACCTCGAGGCGGCGATTCCGCGTGCCATACAGATCTGGGCTTTCTGCGCGCCTGAGCATGCTGGCCAACGCCCGCTCAAGTTGCCGATGTTCGGAAGAACGGTGAACCGGGGCAGGGGACGGATCAGCAGAGACGTTGCGCAAGTGGTATCGCCGGGCTGAGGCTGGTGCCGGGACCCTGCCCGGCGTGACCGGTGATGAGTCCGCCGAGCGCAAGCCGTGGCTGGAAGTGCGGCGGCTGCGGCGCGCCGGCGTCCTCAAGGCGGCGTCGGCTTTGGTTGCGTCACTGCCAGGAGCCAGGCCGCCTGCAGCGGCCCTCGTGAGGTTCTCCAGCGAGCGAAAGTCCCGGTTTCGGGTTGCGGCCGGTCTGCCGCGTCCTGCCGGCAGATAATCGGGATGACCCGGCCCGGCCGGATGGCGTACGTTCTCGCCATGTCAGGTGCGTACGTGCGCCCGTTCCGCGTCGGCGATATCCCCGCCGCCGGGTCGCTTCTGGCGGCACGGCATCGGATCCATCGCCTCAGCTGCCGGCTGTTGTCGCCGCGTTACGAGCACGAGTCGGCGGCTACCGCGGAGGTCGCGGCGGCGTTCGCGCTGCCGGGCGCGTCCGGAGCGGTGGCCATGCAGGGCGAGAACATCGTCGGCTTTCTGCTGGGCGCTCCCAAAGCCAGCCCGGTGTGGGGTTCGAATGTCTGGGTCGATGCGGCCGGACAGGCGGTCGCCGAGCCGGAGTGGGTGCGCGATCTGTACGGGCTGGCCGCTGCCCGGTGGGTTCAGGAATCACGCAGCGCCCAGTACGTGCTAGTGCCAGCGAGCGACGAGGACCTGGTGCGCGCGTGGTACCGGCTGGGGTTTGGCCAGCAACAGGTACACGCCGTACGCGCGCTGCCGGACGAGACGCCGGTCGCGCCGCCCAGGGCTGTGGTGCGCCGGGCACGGCGCAGCGACCTGCCCGCGCTCGCCAGGCTCGAGGTCGAGTTGCCGCGACAGCACAGCCTTGCCCCTACCTTCTCGGCCGCCCCGGTGCCGAGCTATGAGGAGTGCCTGGCCGGATGGGAGGAGGACTTCGACGACCGGGCCTATACCACCTTCGTGGCCGAGTTCGACGGCGTCGTCATCGGCTCGAGCATCGGCTGTTCGCTGGAGTTGTCGGGCAGCCACCCACCTCTCACCCGGCCCGACCACGCAGGCTTCCTCGCCTTTGCCGCTGTCTTCCCGCATGCGCGGGGCCTGGGCGCTGGCCGAGCGCTCGGCGAAGCCGTCATCGCGTGGGCCGCGCAGGTCGGCTACGGCTGCGTGGCGACCGACTGGCGGGTCACCAACCTGCTCTCCTCGCGCACCTGGCCCCGGCTCGGCTTCGCGGAATCCTTCCTGCGGCTGCATCGTCTCGTCGGCTACTGAAGCACGCTGGAATCCCCCGCCAGCCGCGAAGACAGGCCGGGCACCTCAGATCACCTGGGTCGGGCGCCAGGGCAGCGAATCGTCCAGCCAGGCCGATCGGAACCCAGCTGGGGCCGCCAGAACCGAACAATCTGGGCGCAGATGCATCGGCTCAGCCCGACGCCAGCTGTGGGCAGATAGTCGATCGGAATCTGCAGGTCGACGAACCGGGCCCGCCTCACGGAGTGTGATCGGCCCAGGACTTCGTAAGCGGGCGCACTCCCGCCGATATGCGCTGCGAGCTGATCGCCGACGCAACGCCCGTGCGGCGCGCCCGAACGGGGCGATCTGCGCCCGGCACAGGGTGAAGTTGCTACTGGCGGTGCTGGCGGCGGCCATGCACAGCTGCCGGGTCTGGGCGACCCGATGGCCTAGGGCCGGCGGGCCAGCCGACCGCGCCCGGGATCGGCGGACGAAGGCCGCGCGAAGGCGTCCGCCGCGGCGCTGCTGGCCGCCCTGGCGGAGGACGACCGGGGCGCAGGGGCTGGCCAGCGACCACGTCGCCTGGCATACGGCGCGGGCAACGGCCGCGGGAGCCGGGGCAGGTGACCGAGGCTGCCGGCGGCGAAACGATGAGCGCGGCAGAGGTGGACCAGCCACCGTCCGCGTACTCGCACTTACCCGAGCCATTGGCGGCCGTCGATGAGTTCACACACCGCATCGAGGTGGCCGGCATGACAGGCCGTCTCGGTGATCACGTGCAGCACGACCGCCCGGAAGTCCGGGAGCCTCCAGCTGGGCCAGATCTCGACGGGCCAGATGGCCGGTGGTGCCTCCAGCGATGTGGCGGCGATGACGGCGCTGGCGAGTTCGATCTCCTGCCGGTAGGCATCGAACACGGCACCGGCCGGAACATCTGCAGCGACCTGCCAGGCCTGCGCGGCGGCCTCGTCAGATGTGAGGACACGGCGCGATCCCCGGCGACGACCCGCGGAACCAGAACCGCTCGTCACTCACGGTCAGATGCTTCACCATGCCCAGCAGCTCCAGCCCGAGGGCAGCACCGGTCGTCGCAGCGCGTCGTCGGGAAGACCCTCCATGTGCCGGTCTCCGTCCAGATCCGGGAGGCCGAGGATCCGAGCACATGATTGCGCTGGTCGTTCAGCGATGACAGCAGGGCGCTGGTCAGTTTGTCCATTGGGGAATCATGGCACCTGGTTCCTTCTCCCCGGGCAAGGCTGGTCACCGCAGCACCGCGAGCGAGCGCCGTCCCCCACGCCGTAGTCATCGGAATCTGTCCATGCCGGCCGTCACGATCTACCCGAAGACGGTCACCCGCTCCGGATCCGCAG
>CAVUBM010000003.1:0-10539 GCA_963739645.1 uncultured Actinomycetota bacterium | reverse complement strand
CTATGCCTAGGTGCGCTGGCCCCACCTCCGGCGGAGCTACGGCACGGGGTAGCCGTAGGACACCTTGTGCATCTTCAGTTCCATGAACGTCTCGGTTTCCTTCACACCGCCGATCGCGGGAACGCGCTGGTACAGCAGCTCCCACAGATGGTCGTGGTCGCGGCACACGATCTGCATGTAAATGTCGGCGCGGCCGGTGCAGGAGGAGACGTACGTGACCTCGTCCCACGCCGTGAGTGTCTTGATCACGTGCTCCTGCCGGTCCGGATCGACCTTGAGGAGCGTGAACGCGAGGATGCGGTAGCCCAGGCGGAACGGGTCAGGGATCGCGATGACGGTCAGCGCCCCGGACTGGAACAGCCGGCTGGCCCGGAACCGGATCGTCCCCTCGGAGACCTCCAGCTGGCGCGCGATCTCCCGGTACGGCATCCGCCCGTCCTGCTGCAGCAGCTTGATGATCTTCGAATCGAGGCTGTCCAGCTGCGCCGTCATGACGCCGCCTCGCCGTCAGCCCCGAGGCCGGTGAGCAGGGGCAGCCCTGCGGCCAGGAACCCGCCGTCGACGTAGATCGCCTGCCCGGTCAGCCAGGACGCCCGGTCCACCAGGAACAGCACGGCCTCGGCGATATCCGCGGGCGTGCCGAAGCGGCCCAGCGGGGTCCGGGAGAGCTCGTGATCGGCGATCGGGCCGTGGGCCAGGTAGGCGTCGCCCATGGCCGTCGGCACGGTGCCGGGCCCGACGCCGTTGACGGTGATCCCGTACGGGGCCAGCTCGATGGCCATGACCTTCGTGAGCAGCAGCACGGCGCCCTTCGAGGCGCAGTACGCGCTTTCCAGGGCGAAGCCCTGGACCGAGGCCGTGGACAGGATGTTCACGATGCGGCCGCCCGCCTGGTCGCGCATCAGGTGCGCCGCCTGCTGGCCGCAGAGGAAGACCCCCTTGGCGTTGACCCCCATGACGCGGTCCCAGGTCTGCGCCGAGGTGGCCAGGAACGGCTCGTCGGCGAACACACCTGCCGCGTTGACCAGCGCGTACGGACGGCCGACCTCCTGCTCCAGCCGCCCGAACGCGGCCGCGACACTGGCCGGGTCGCTGACGTCGGCCTGCGTGGACCACGGCTCGGAGCCATCCGCCCGGAGCAGGCGCAGCGTCTCGTCGGCCGGATCACGGTCCACGATGGCCACCCGTGCGCCCGCCCGGCCGAGCCGCAGCGCGATGCCCTGGCCGATCCCCCGGCTCCCGCCGGTGACCACTGCCACCCTTCCGTCAAGCGCCATCCCGCACCGTCCTGCCAGGCCACGCCGTGGATGTACCGGAAGGGCCGCTACAACGACCCTTCCGGTACATCCACGGGAACGGGGAGCCGGTCATGACGTCAGCGCCTTCCAGGTGCGGCGCATGAAGGCCTGCAGCGGGTGCTCGCTGTCCAGCATCAGCCGGCCGTGCGGCACACGGCCGGATCTGTAGCCGGCCTGCTGGTTGTCGGTCGCGGCCTGGTCCTCGATCAGCGTCTGGTCCCACATCGTCAGCCAGTCGGCCACGATCGACGGGTCGGCTCCCGGCTTGCTGTACATGTCCACGAACGCCAGGCAGCGTTCCGGCGCGAGCGGCATGATCGCGCCGACGAACCCGACGTAGTCGTCGAGCGCGAAGAACGACGTGGGCCACAGGTAGGCGAAGCGGAAGCCCTTGAGGCTCGCCGGGTCCACGCCCTCGGGCAGCCACTTGATCGGCCCCTCATTGGTGATCGTGTCCTCCCACGAGCCCAGGAGATAGTGGTCCGGCCGGGTGTCGTACGTCCGGCCGAAGCTCGACCTGTGCAGCGTCGGGCAGTGGTAGCACTCCACCGCGTTCTCCGCCCAGATCTTCCAGTTGCACTCCATCGTGTACTCGTAGCGCACCTGGAACTCGTAGCCGCGCAGGTCGGCGTTGAGCTCGTCGGTGAACGGCCGGATGTCCTGGATGACGCTGCCCAGGCTCGGCGCCCCGGGATCCGGGTTCACGAACACCCACTGGTCCCACCGGGCCACGGACACCGGTTCCAGCGAGATCGCGGAACAGTCGAAGCCGGGCTCGCGCCGGGAACGCGGCGCCGACACCAGGCGGCCGTCCATCCCGTACGTCCACCCGTGATAGGGGCACTGCATTACCTCCCCCCGGCCGTTCTCGGTCGCCACCGAATGCAGCCGGTGCCGGCACACGTTGACGAACCCGCGCAGCTCCCCACCGTCGCCGCAAGTCACGATCATCGGGGTGTCACCCGCCCGGGTCACCGCGTAGTCGCCCGGCTCGCTCACGCGGGACTCGTGGCAGGCGTACTGCCACGACCTCGAGAAGATCTTCTGCTGCTCCAGCTGGTAGACCTCGGGGGCGACGTAGAGCAGGGCCGGCAGCGTCTCGCCCTGGTCGAGCGCCTCCGTGACCTCCGCATCGCCCGGCAGCCCGTACCGGGCCCGCACCTCGTCCAGCGTCAGCATCGCACAACTCCAAGCCTCGCTGTTTGCGTAGTACAAGAGGATGCAGCTACGCGAATCACTAGGATCGTCGGTCGAATGTTGCGCACTGTCAACACCCAGGCGTCAGCTCGCGCTTGGTTGCGGCTCGGTGACATGTTTCTTGCCAGTACCCCAGTCGCGGCCTTGGTTGCCGCACTCATGCGGTGTCCCCTATCGTCCATGTTCAACGCAATAATGCCGATCCGAGACTCACCGGCCGGTCGAGCCAGAACCGTGCCCAGCCAAGTCGGTGGCTTCGCGGTGATGCCCTTGGCGAGCGCCGAGGCTGCAGTGTGCACAGCGAGGGGGAGGCGAGGGCCAGATGTGGGCGGTGCTGTACGACGACGGCATGTCGCTGACCACCGCCACCGAGCAGATCGCTCATATCCTGGCCGAGGCCGAACGCCAGCAGGGCCGCCACGTGACCGTCCGGCGCATGGACGACGCAGAGGCGCAGCCGCGCGGCGTGGAAAAGCCCGCCCGCCCAGGCCCCAAACCGATCAGCGAGCCCGGGCCGGCCCCTGCACCCGAACCGGCACAGGCCCTGGAACCGGTGCAGGCCGCGGAGCCGGCCTCGGCACCCGAACCAGCCCCCGCACCTGAACCGGCCCAGGCCCAGGAACCGGTGCAGGCCGCGGAACTGGCCTCGGCACCCGAACCGGCCAGCGAAGCCTTACCACCCGCCCGCGAACCCGAACCAGGCCGGGCGCCGACGCCTATCAGGCGCCGCAGACTCCTGCTTTACGCGCTCGCCGCCGTCAGCATCGTCGTCGCGGCCGCACTGGCCGGTCACTGGGGTGTGCTGCCCAGAGTCGGTGCCAACACCAGCTCCGGCGCGACGCAGGTCGGCGGTACTTCCCATGGCTCGCAGCTGCTACCTCCGCTGGAGCAGCCGCCGGTCATGCACTTCAGCAACGCAGTCGATGCGACATCGACGCCCGCAGACGGCGACAGGTGAGAGTTCAGGCCGCGGCCCTTCACCCATTGCCCGGGGAGGATGACATTGATGAGGACACGAGCGACTTCCATCAGGGGCACCGCGGTGCCCGTTCGGGCCGAGCGCGCGGACGCTCCGATGAGCGGGCGAGTGCCCGTCGCGGCGTTGGCCTTCATCAGCGCGCTCGTGCTCGGCACCTGCGGCTGCGCGGCGAGCAACCCGACGCGACCGGCCTCTCAGCCTCCTGCCCAGGGCCCCATGGCGCCCGGTATGCAGATGTCCCGGCTTGAGCCAAAGCAGCAGGCGGTCGAGCTGCGCACGGAACTGGAGGAGCTATTCGGTCAGGACGTGTTCGTGAGCGTACGCGTAATCCGCAGCCGGCTGCGCGGTGACCCTGACTTCACGCAAGCGGCGGTCAACGCCTTTTTCCGCAACTCCAATGACCTGACCACGCTCATCGGCCGGGTCTACGGCAGTGCGCGGGCAGGGGAATTCCGGCGGCTCTGGGAGTCGCAGCAGGACGGGCTGGTCGCGTACGCCCGGGCGGATAGCCAGCACGACCAGGCCGCGAAGACCGCCGCCCGGAGCCAGCTCGACGCGTCTCCCGGGCGGATAGCGCAGTTTCTGCACGACCTCACCTCAGGCGGGACCGCCACGGCTGACATCAGCTCCCGCCTCCGGACGCACCTCGACGACCTCATGCAGTTCACCGATGCCTACAGCACCGGCGACTACGCGACGGCGTACCGGATCGAGCGTACGGACTACGAACGCCAGTTCCAGCTCGGCACGGTCATCGCCGCGGGGATCGTGGGCGGTCGGGCCAAAGACCTTCCGGCCAGCTTCGATAGCCCACTCACGCAGCTGCGGTCGGCGCTGGGCGAGCTGCTCGGAGAACACATGCAGCTTGTCGTGGACGCGATGGGAGCCGCCCTTCGAGGCGGTCCAGAGTTCAAGGCCGACGCCGCGCAGGTGAACGCCGACACCGCGCAGCTGGCGAGCGCGTTCGGCGTTCTGTTCGGGCCGCAGAGCGGGGCCCGGTTCGAGAGCGTGTGGAGCGATCACATCGAGGCATTGATCAGCTATTCCGCGGCGGTCGCGGCCAAGGATCAGCGAGGCAAGGCCAAGGCCATTGCCAAATACCATGCGTTCGAACGGCATCTGAGCACCTTCCTGAGCACATCGACCGATGGTCGGCTCAAGGCACCCGCGCTCGCGATGGTGCTCCGCATGCACGACAGTGAGCTCGTCCAGCAGCTCGACGCGTACGCCCGCGGTGACTACACGACCGAACACCGCGTGATATACGACGGCTACCAGCACATGTTCATGGTCGCCCAGGTGCTGTCCGCCGCGATCGGCCCGACGATCGCGGCCCGGCTGCCTAAGGGAGGCTCACAGACTGGCGGTGGGGGGATGGCGCGCACACGGTGAAGCGTTGGCCGGCTCTGGCGCTCGCCGCCGTGGCGTTGATAGGGCTGCTGGTGTCGGGGTCTAGCGGGCCGGGGCGCAGCCCAGCGGCAGCATCATCTCCTCGTGGCGGGCCCGCGGCGGCGGCGAAGCCGCGCCAGCCGCCCGGCGTGGCGGGGTTCCGCTCCGTTCGCACGTACGATCAGCCGGCCCTCCCCGTGCGATTGTGGATACCTGCGATCGCCGTGTCCACGCCTTTGGTGCGGCTCGGCCGGCTTCCCGACGGAAGCCTGCAGGTCCCGCGCGATTGGGACAAGGCCGGCTGGTACGACCAGGGGCCCCGGCCTGGGCAGCCCGGCCCCGCGGTCATCCTCGGACACGTGGACTCGAAGATCGGTCCGGCGGTCTTCTACCAGCTGCGTGCGCTGCGGCCGGGAGACATCGTGCGGGTGGGCCTGGCGGACGGCCGGATACTTGTCTTCCGCGTGCAGCGAGTCAGACGGTACCCAAAGGATGAGTTTCCGACCGAGGCGGTCTACCTCCCCACGCTCAGCCGTGAGCTGCGGCTTATCACGTGCGGGGGTGAGTTCGACTATGCCAGCGGGCACTATCGCGACAACATCGTGGTCTTCGCGACGCTGGTCGCCTGAGAGCTAGGCAATTCGCTTGAGATCTCAGGTTCCTGATGAGCGGTCTGGCTCGCGCCGTACCCGCCGCATATCGAAGACGGCCACGCCGATCAGGCCAAGCAGCAATACCGCAGCGATCAGCCAGGCCACCGACACGCCACCATGACCGCTGCCGCCCGCGCCTGCGGTCGGCACTCGCACGGTCGCTTCGGCGGTCGCCGTCGTCCCCGCTTCGGCCACGGCCACCTGGAGACGAGTCGTGGTCAGGGCCGGATAGGACGTGGCGTACGCGAGCTGGTACTGGTGAACAAGATCGGCGCCGATCGCGTCGACGGCTGGCAGGAGCGAGCGGGAGGATGCTGCGGTGACCGCCCAGCCCCCGCTGGCGCTGGCGAGCCGGGCGAACGACGGCGCGAGTTCCGGCACGGCCGCGACGTACAGGCTGGCATCTGCGGCACGAAGCTGCCCGGACACCGCGCCCGCCAGCGCCGCGGGGACCGGGTCGGTCGTGATAAGAACTACGGCGCGCCGCCCCGGAGGCCCCTTGGCGACCTCTCGGACGGCGAGCGTCAGCGCCGACGCATCATCGCGCGGGCCCGAGAACGTCGCACCCGCGAGCGCCCGCACTACCGAACCGGCGTCGCCGGTCAGGGGCTGGACGATGCGGGCAGGCCTAGTGCCCACCACCACCGCCTCGGCGCCGCTCGGCAGGCCGATCATCAGGTCGGCTACGGCGTTCTGCGCACCCTGAAGCTGATCGCCGGGACGAGCGTCGACGACCACGCCGATGCGCAGCGCCGACCCCGGAAGCGATTCCACGCGAACCGCCTTCGGCCGCCCGTTCTCCCATAGCCGAAAGGCTTGCGCCTTCAGCGGCGTGTCCGAGCCGGGAACCGCGACGATCACACCGGCGTGTGACGAGTCGACCGCAATGGTGCCAACCACTCGAACCCCGAGGCCCGGCGTATGGCTGGTGGAGGGGCCGACTGCCGCTGGTGCGGCCGTCGCCGCCACAGCGATGACAACGGCCGTCACGCTCAGCAGCCGCCCTCGCACTGGTCGTCCCCGTCGCGCTACGGAAACCGCCTGATTGCTGTGCATAGCTGGCCCCGACCATCGTAGAGCCACGTGGCCCTGACTTCCAGGTAGGGGCCTAGCGCCCAACGCGGATGGTGGGGTTGCCGCGTGGGCCACACTGAGATCGCAACACTTAACGGATTCCGTCCCAGCAGGCGCGCTCGTCGCCGGCCGGGTCGTCCACGGCATTGACTCGATCAGACAGCAGGCCGGTGGTGCGGCGGTCGGTGTCGTAGGGAGCCCAGCCCGGGTCTCCGCGGGTGATGAAGTCCACCCACACCTTGTGCACCTGATCCGCGACCGTCTGCGACGGCGTGTCGCCAATCAGAGGCCGGACGTCATCGCGGGCGATGGTGTCGAACACGAACGGGACCTCCACCGCGTGGCAAGCGCCGAGCCCGTGGTTGTCCCCGGGTTCGGGATGGTCGAACCGGTAGGTCCAGGTGTTGGCGGTTCCGCGTCCGGCGCGCGCTTCGGCGACCCGGGTGGGCGGGATAGCGAAGAACCAGTCGGTGATCACGGCGGCGAGGATGTCGCCCGCGCTGGCCCCCGGCCGGTTCGCCCGGTAGCGGGCGAGAGAGTCTGCGGACAGCCCGTACGCGCCCGCGGTGGCCTCCAGCATCGCGTCGTCGATCAGGTCCATGGTGCTGGCCGCGACAAAGAACAGCCGCGCCTCGTCGCGGTTCGAGCCGATCAGCAGGCGCACGTCACCGCCCTGCCCAGCGGCGATCGCGGGCAGCGGGGCCTCGGGCAGGACCGTACCGTCGACGGTCGGCGCGAACGGCAGCAGGCTCAGCGCGAGCTGACCCCACTTGGCCGGGTCGGGGGCGGTCTGCACCTCCACGACCAGATCCGACGCAGCCTGAACCAGCTTCTCCAGCGGCACTGCCTTGATCGAGTCCCGGTCGGCTGGCGCGCCAAGCGCGTCGGCGAGGTAGCCGCTGACCATGAGGCCCTCGTCCCGGGTCAGCGTGTGGGCCCCGGCGCCACTCTGCGCGATGGCCTGGCTGAACAGGCCCTCGGACAGTCGGCATCGATAGCAGCGTGGTGATGCTCATGGCCCCGGCCGACTCGCCCGCGACGGTGACGAGGGCCGGGTCGCCGCCGAACGCCGCGATGTTGCCCTGCACCCACCGCAGGGCGGCCAGCTGGTCGAGCAGGCCCAGGTTGGCGATGCCGTCGTCGAAGAACAGGAATCCCTCGGCGGCCAGCCGGTAGTTGATGGTCACGCACACGACACCGTCGCGGGCGAACGCCGCGCCGTCGTACGCGCCGACCGACCCGGACCCGTTCATGAACGAGCCGCCGTGGATCCAGACCAGCACCGGCAGCCCGGCGGCGCCGGGGTCGGGCGTCCACACGTTGAGGTTCAGGCAGTCCTCACCCGGGATCGTCTCCTCAGGGAACAGCGCGGCGTACTGCGGCGGGTAGTCGCCCTTGGGCACCGTCGGCCCGAACGCGGTCGCGTCGCGCTCGCCGTCCCAGGGCGGCACGGGCCGGGGCGGCAGCATGCGGTTCGCGCCAAACGGAGGCGCGGCGTAGGGGATACCGAGGAAGGCCGAAACGCCGCCTTCCGTTGTGCCCCTGACGGCCCCGTCCATAAGCGCAACCAGCGGACCTTGCGTCGTCCCGCCCATGAGTCTCTCCGATGCCACGTTTGCGCGATCTCGCGCAAACTGTCTCAGCCAATCGACCCCCACCAGCAATAACCTGCGGAAAGCAGGTCCGGGGTCACGAAGCGGTTCCGCTGGCCAGCGCCAGCCGCTGGCTCAGGGCCGCGACGGCGTGCTGGAGCCCGGCTGACCCGAGGACCCGGAAGGGCGCCGGGATGGCGGCGAGCTGCCGGGCGTACCAGTCCAGCTCGTCGGTCGTGGCCCGCAGGCGGGTCCGGCCCTCGTCGTCAGGTTCCAGGCGGGCCAGGCTTCTCGGCACCCACCGCGACGTCTCCTCGACAGTGGCGTCGACCAGCACATCGACGGGGTGGGTCCAGCCCTGGGACAGGTGCTCCTCCAGGGTGCGCAGGGCGTCAAGATCCGCCGGCGGCGTGAACGTGTCCGGCAGCGCCTCGACCGTGACGATCCGGTCCACCCGCAGCACGCGCTGGGCCGCCGCGGTACGGGACCAGCCCAGCAGGTACCACCGGCTGTGCCGCAGCACCACAGCCCACGGATCGACCTCCATCACCCGGTCCGTGACCCGGCCCATCCGGTACTCCAGGCGCAGCCGCCGCGCCTCGGTGCAGGCCTCAATCAGCTGAGCCGTCAGCTCGGGGCTGACCCAGGGCTGGGCGGGCGGAGGGTTGGTGACCTCACGGACGCCCCGGACCGGGCCCGCTACCTCTTCCGGCAGCACCCTGAGGATCTTGGCCAGCGCGCCGCCCACCAGGTCCGCCGGGTCGGCTGCGTTCCTGTGGCCCTCCAGCACGGCCATGGCCAGGCCCATGGCCTCGGCGGCCGTGAACATCAGCGGCGCGAGCCGCAGGCCGCGCCCCACCCGGTAGCCCCCATAAGGACCGCTGACCGACTCGATCGGCAGGTCCGCCTCGCGCAGGATCGCCACGTAGCGGCGGGCTGCCCGCTCGGTGACCCCGAGCCTTTCGCCCAGCCGGTGCGCGCTGATACCGGGGCTGTTCTGGATGACCTCCAGGGCCAGCAGCACCCTCGCGGCCGGGCTCACGTCCTGTGCCATACGCTTCCATCCCGGAACTAGATCGTCCGGAACTGACGCTATCGTGCCTGGTATGGACACAGACAGCGAGACGATTCTGCGTGAACCGCCAGTGGCTGGCAATGAGCTCGACACGCTCGTGGGTGCCCTGGAACGTAGGCCACGACCGATGCCCGATCCCCAGTGACGGCACCCAGCATCAGGCGAGGTCCGGTCCTGGCCGCGCGGCTGAAGATCGTGCCCGCGAACCAGGCCTCCTGGACCGACCTCGAGGCGATCTTCGGCACCGCCGACTACCCGGGCATGTGCTACTGCCAGCACTTCAAGACCCGGGACTGCCACTGGAGTTCGCTGAGCCATCAGGAACGGCGCAGCCGCCTGCGGGCGCAGACTCACTGCGACGAGCCGCGGGCCCGCACCACCACCGGTCTCGTGGCCTACCTGGACCGGGAGCAGGTCGGCTGGGTGGCGGTCGAGCCGCGCACGGCCTATCCGCGCCTGCCGAAGGTCCGGACCGTATGGAGCGGCCGCCAGGAGGACAAGGCGGACGACAACGTCTGGGCCGTCACCTGCTTCGTGACGCGTAAGGGATATCGCAAGCGCGGGATCACCTACGCGCTGGCCGCCGCCACGGTCGGCTACGCCCGCGAGCAGGGTGCCCGGGCGCTGGAGGCGTACCCGATGATCACCGAACCGGGCAAGGAGATCACCTGGGGCGAGTTGCACGTCGGAAGCCGCCAGGTCTTCGCCGACGCCGGGTTCACCGAGGTGAGCCACCCCAGCCCGCGGCGCGTGGTGATGCGGATCGACTTCGCGGCCTGAGGCCGGCGTGGGCGCTGACCACGCATCTGGTCAGCATGCAGGAGCAGATGCCGGCCGGGGAACGGCGCTGACGTGCACTGGGCAGGTGACCTCCACCCATCCGCATCCCGGCCAGTTCCCCGTAGCCAGCCGCCAGGCCGACGAGCCTCGCCACGGCCCGCAGCGTTCCGGGCATTTGTGGGAACGGCTGCCCGCTCACCGGGCCAGTAGCGACTGGTGCAGCCCGCGACCTGGGTTGGCTGAGGAGTGGGAACTTCGGCATCTCATAGAGACAAACGCCGGGCGCGGTCGTGGTGTTACACCGTGCTGCTCTCGGGCGCGACCCCCCAGACCCGGACGGGCGGGCGGACATCTCCCGGAATCACTGCGGATGCACCGGGTTGGTGTCGATACTCGGGTCCCGTGATCGGCGATGAGTTCCCGGCCGTGCTGGGCGCCGCGCAGGACGGCAACGAGGACGCCTTCGCGATGCTGTGGCGGAACGGCAACCCCGCGTTGCTGC
>CAVUBM010000002.1:0-12908 GCA_963739645.1 uncultured Actinomycetota bacterium | reverse complement strand
CGCCGCGGCCTGGGTGCTGGTCGTGGCGGCCGTGATCGCTGCGTTGCTGCCTGCCCTGCTGCGGCCGGCTGCAGCCGCGATCACCGGGGTCGGGCCGGCGACCGCGGCCGGGCGGGTGCTGACTGGCCTGGTGCAGGCGACCATCGAGGCGGCACCGGCCTTGGCGCCCGCCCGGTGACCGCGCTGCGGTACCGCCGGGTCCCGGGTGCTGGCCACCGTGGCGGGCGGGTTCCTGGCGGCGGCTGCGCTGATGACGGCAATCTCTTATCTGGCCGGGCCGGGGCGGCTCTGCCGCGCTGCCCGCGGGGCTGCGAACGGGTTTGTGGCTGACCGGCGCAGGGTTCCCCGATCCGGCCGTTCTGGCGGGACTGGCGGCTGTCGCGGTGGCCGCGGCGCCGTGGCTGAGCCTTGGCGCCGGGTGGCCTGGGCGGCACTGCTGCTGATCGGCGTGGCCCGGCTGATTACCGGCGGGCTGCTGCCGATGCAGGTGGTGCTGGCGCTGGCCGCCGGGGTCACCGGGCGGGCCTGCTGGTGGTGTTCGGGGTGCCGGACCGGCGGATGGGGCCGGCCGGAGTGGCAGCGGCGCTCCGCGCAGGTGGCGTGCCTGTCAGCCAGGTGACCGGACCGGTACGCGATGCGAAGGGCTCGCGGCCGTTCCAGGCCGTGACCGGCGACGGCCGGGCCCTGTTCGTCAAGGTTTTCGGCTCGGACCAGCGGGATGCCGACCTGCTGTACCGGGCCTGGCGTGGCATCCGGCTGCGCGGCGTCGGCGACACCAGGCCCGCGGCCTCGCTGTTCAAGGCCGTCGAGCATGAGGCGCTGCTGGCCGTGATGTCTGAGCGGGCCGGCGTAACGGTGCCGCACGTCGGCCAGGTCGTCAAGGCCGGCGACGGGTCAGTACTGCTGACCATGGAACTGGTAGCCGGGCCAGTCCCTGGACGACACCCCGGCCGATCACATCACCGACCAGCTCCGCCCGTAGCTTGTGGCGCGAAGTGGACCGGCTGCACCAGGCCAGGATCGCGCACCGGTCGCTGCACGGCGGCAACATCATGATCAGCCATAACGGCTGTCCCGTGCTGGCCGACTTCAGCTTCGCCGAGCTCGCTGCGAGCAGCCGACAGCGGGCGATCGACGTGGCCGAACTGCTCGCCTCGGGCCGGCCAGCCGGATCCGCCCGGACCGTGCCGCCGCCACCGCGGCGGCCGCGATCGGCGCCGACGGTGTGGGTAGCGCCGTGCCGCTGCTGCAGCCGCTCGCTTTGTCGGCCCGCACCCGGCGCGAGATCAAGGGCCAGGACGGGCTGCTGAAGAAGACACGCGCAGCCGCGATCGCAGTCTCTGGCGACGAGGGAGACCAGGATCTTGCCCGGCTGCAGCGGGTGCGGCCGCGCACCCTGCTGGTGATTGCCGCGCTGGCCGGGGCCTTTTACTTCCTGCTTCCGCAGATCGCGCAGGTGAGCAGCAGCTGGCACGCACTGCAAAGCGCTAACTGGGCCTGGCTGCCCGTGATCATCGGCTTGTCCGCGCTGACCTACGTGGCCAGCGCGATAGCGCTCATCGGCTCTGTGCCTGGCCATGTCCCGTCGGCCGGCCGTGCTGCGCAGGGCGCGTCGTCGTTCATCAACCGGGTGTCGCCAGCCAACGTCGGCGGAATGGCGCTGAACGCCCGGTTCCTGCAGAAGACCGGCACCAAGGGCCCGGCCAGCGTGGCTGCGGTCGGGGTGAATAGCCTCGCCGGCGCCGTCACGCACGTCGTGATGATCGTGGTGTTCTTCGCACTGGCCGGCGAGGGCCTCACGCAAAGCGTTCGCGCTGCCCCGCCGGCCAGCAAGATCCTGCTCATCCTGGCGGTGATCCTTGCGGTCATCGGCGCGCTCCTGGCGACACGACCCGGCCGCCGCTGGACACGCAAGAAGCTGATCCCCGGAGCCCGGTCCGCAGCCGGTAGCCTGCGCCAGGCCGCAGCCAGCCCGGTCAAGCTGGGCCTGCTGTTCGGCGGCTCAGCCCTGATCACCCTCGCCTACATAGCCGGGCTGGCCGCCTCGGTCCAGGCGTTCGGCGCGGGTCCTGGCCTGGTCGTGATCGGTGCGGTGTACCTGGGTGCCGCAGCGCTGGCGGCGGCCGCCCCCACACCAGGCGGCCTCGGCGCGATCGAGGCAGCGCTAGTCGCCGGGCTGACCGGCGTCGGCATGCACCCCGGACCTGCGGTCTCAGCCGTGCTGCTGTACCGGCTGGCGACCTACTGGCTGCCGGTGCTGCCGGGCTGGCTGTCCTGGCGGTCCCTGCAGCACCGGGGATATGTGTGAGCGCCAGCCCGGCCCGGGCGGCCCAGGGCGCACCCGCGCGGGCGCCGGCCTTTCCGGCCTGCCCGCCCGCGCCTCGGAGGCGGGGCCCCGCCCGGAGGAACGGGGTCCCAGGCTCCGGGCACATGCGGGGCAACCTTTCTTCTCGACCCGTACGGAACGTGATGAGAGCAGTGCTGCAACGGCGGAACATGTTGCGCGCAGCCTGTCTGGCGCTGGCCGCCGCCTGCTGCGCCTGCACTTCCGCCAGCGGCAGCGGACCGGCTGGCCGGGCCGGTGAGGCCGGCCAGCACGGCGCCATGATCATGGTCGGGTCATTCGATTTCCCGGAGAGCGTGCTGCTCGCTGACATTTATGCAGGCGCGCTCGCGGCGCAACGTCTCCCCGCCCGTGTCCTGCCTGATCTGGGCTCTCGCGAGCTGGTGGACCCGGCGCTGATGAGCGGTCTTGTCCAGATCGTGCCGGAGTACTCCGGATCAGCGCTCGAGTTCATCAGCGTGGGACGGCTGTCCGCGACGTCCGATGCCGCGGCGGCCAGCAGGGCCCTGGCCGGGCAGGCGGCTGGCCGGGGGCGGTGGCGGCCGCCCGTCTGCCGCCCAGGACGGCAACGTCATCGTGGTCACCGCCGCGACCGCGGCCCGCTATGGCCTGCGATCGATCGCCGACCTGGCCCGGGTGGCACCCCGGCTGGCGTTCGGCGGCCCGCCCGAATGCCCGGAGCGTGCCTACTGCCTGCGGGGGCTAAGGCGGGTATACGGGCTCCGCTTCCGGACGTTCGTCCCGCTCATGCCGGCGGCCCGGTGACACTGCAGGCTCTGGAGGCAGGGGACATTGGCGTCGCACTGCTGTTCGGCACCGATCCGGCCATCACGGCGGACCATCTGGTGGTGCTGGCCGACGACCGCGGTCTGCAGCCAGCCGAGAGTGTCATCCCGCTGGTGCGCCGGAATGTCGTCGCCCGCTACGGGCCGCGGCTGCTCGCGGTGCTCAACACGGTGTCGGCGCGGCTGACTACCAGCTCGCTGCGCGCCCTGGACGCCCGGGTCCAGCTACACGGGGAGGATCCGCGCCTGGTGGCCGAGAGCTGGCTGAGGACGCAGGGACTGGCCTCGTTGGGAGGTGCGTTCCATTGAGCGAGAAGGCGGAGACGGTAACCACACGGGCCGGCACAGCGAACCTTCCGCCGGGTGCTGCCGTGCGGCGGACGAAGCGGCACCGACGCCCGACCGGTGCGCCCCCGCCGCTGCCGCACCCGGTCTCGGCGACCACCAGGGCCTGGCTGGCCCTCGCGGTTGTCGTCCTGGCCGGCGTGATCGTGATCTCGGTGCGGGCCCCGTCGCTGCGGCTCGATAATCAGGTCAACGCGGCGGTGCTCCGGCTTTTCGCGCGGGCCCGGACGCCGTGGCTGACCGGTGTCGCCAACGGGATCTCCGCGGTCTGCTCGGGCTGGGGGGCCACGGTGGTCGGGCTGTCGGTGGTCGTGCTGACGATGGCGTTCCGGCGCTGGCGGCATCTGCTGGTGTTCCTGTGCAGCCTGTTCCTCCTCGAGCTCGCCATCCAGCTGATCGCCAGCGGACTGACACGGCCACGCCCGTACGGCGTGCCGGCCATCGCGGGCTGGGCCGGCTTGCCGCGCCGGCAATCTCGGTGACGATCCTCACGTTCTTCCTGATAGGCATCGCCTACTGCCTGGTCGTGCCGGGACGGCCGCGCTCTTATGCGAAGGCGGTCATCGCGGTTATCGTGACCGTGTTGTGCCTGGCCTGCCTGTACCTGGCGGTCGATCACGTAGATGACCTGCTCCTGGGCGTGGCGCTCGGTGTCGCGATCCCGGTCACCGCGTTCCGCTTCTTCACCCCCAACGACCTGTTCCCGGTCGCCTACCGGCGCGGCAACACCGCGCATGTGGACGTAACCGGCCGCAGGGGCGAGGCGATCCGGCAGGGCACGCGCGACCAGCTCGGTGTCACCGTCACCGAGATCGCGCCGGTCGGGCTGGAGTCATCGGCCGGGTCCACGCCGCTGCGGCTGCGGGTCGAGGGCAGCCCGCAGGAGTACCTGTTCGGCAAGCTCTACACCAAGGGCCACGTGCGCGCCGACCGCTGGTACAAGCTGTGGCGGGCCATCCTTTACGGCTCTATGGAGGACGAGCACCCCTTCCAGACCGTCCGGCGCCTGGCCGAGTATGAGGACTACGTCCTGCGCCTGCTGCAGGACGTCGGGATCGCGGTAGCCAGGCCCTACGGCATCGTGGAGATCACCCCCGAGCGGGAGTACCTGCTGGTCACCGAGTACTTCGACGGCGCCGTGGAAATCGGCGACGCCCACATTGACGACGCCGTGATCGACCAGGGCCTACAGCTGGTCCGCACGCTATGGGACGCCGGGATCGCCCACCGCGACATCAAACCAGGCAACCTGATGGTCCGCGCCGGGCAGCTACTGCTGATCGACGTGGCCTTTGCCCAGGTCCGCCCGTCGCCGTGGCGCCAGGCAGTTGACCTGGGCAACATGATGCTGGTCCTGGCGGTCCGCACCGACCCGGCGCGCGTGTACCGGCGGGCGCTGCGCTATTTCACCGAGGCCGAGCTCGCCGAGGCCTTCGCCGCCACCCGTGGGGTCGCCAGCCCAACGCAACTGCGTGCCTTCATGAAGCGAGACCCTCGCGACCTGCTCGCTGAGTTCCGCCAGCTCGCCCCGCAGCGGCGACCGATCGTGCTGCAGCGCTGGAGCGCCCGGCGGGTCAGCCTGGCCGCGGCGATGCTCGCCCTCTTCGCCGTGCCCACCATTTTCGGTATCGGCCTGCTGCTCCCGGCCAACGCCCCAGGTGCGCACGTGCCCGATTGCGGCCCGGGCCACGCGATGATCCTGGCGGCCCAGGCGGTTCCCTCGGCGGCCTTCCTCCCCTGCATTGCCGCGCTCCCGTCTGGCTGGACTACGGCCGACGCCGAGATCGCCAGCGGGCGGGCCAGCTTCGGGCTGGACTCCGGCCAGGCCGGGCTGCAGACGGTTACGATCACCCTGACCGCGACCTGCGACATTTCCGGCGCCCAGCAGATCCCTTCCGACCAGCCCGGCATGCGCCGGTTCGAGCGCCCGCTGAGCCTGGTCCCGAAGTACTCCGACGTCCGTTACTACACCTTCCCCGGCGGCTGCGCGACCTACCAGTTCGTCTTCGCCCCCGGCGTGTCCCCCGCCCTGGCCACCACCGTGGACAGCGCTGTGGCGTTCATGCCCCGATCCGCGCTGGTCAGCTACGTTCGGCGCACCGAAGGCCTGGCCCTGTGCGGGCGGGGTGCGCCATGCCCGGGATAACCCGGCCGGCCACAGGGCGCCCGGAGGAGGAGGCGCTTCTTGGCCGCCCACGGCGGGCCGCTTTCCTCACCGCCGGGGTGGTGGCGCTCACGGCCGTCCTGTTCGCCCTGGCCGCCGGCCACGGCACCATGGCCCCCATACAGCGGCTAGACGATGCGTGGCTGCGGCTGATGGTCTCCGGCCGGGCGCCCCCGCTAACCGCCATCGCCAAGGTTTTCAACGTTCTCGGGCTGGTGTACGTCACGCTGCCGGTGCGGATCGCCCTGGCCGGGTACCTGGCCCTGCGCCGCCGGTGGTGGCACCTGGCCGCCTTCACCGCAGCCATAGTGCTGTCGGAGGCGCTGATCGGATCCCTGAAAGGGATCTACGACCGGGCCAGGCCGCCCGGGTCGCTGGTCGCGACCAGCGGCGCGTCGTTCCCGTCGGGGCACGCCATCGCCGCGTCGGTCACCGTCGTCGCAGCGGTCATCGCCCTGGTTCCCGCGGGGCGGCGCCGCACCCTGTGGGGCGCGGCTGCAGTGGCGTTCTCCATACTGATGGGGCTCTCCCGCGCCTACCTCGCTGCCCACTGGCTGTCCGACGCCGCAGCTGGGATCCTGCTCGGCACCTCCTGCGCCCTGCTGACCGCCCTGATAGCCGACCAGTTCCAGCGGCAGCAACGCGGGCGGTACCCTCACGGGACGCAACGCCCGCCTGCCGTTGCTCCACCAGACCACGCAGGCAGAGGACGGGGTCGGACATGAACCGGAACCGTCCGGCCGATGCGACCCACCGGGGAAACCAGCTGACAGCCGCAATGAGCCGCGGATCGGTGCTGCAGCACCGAGCACGCTCAAACGCAGCGTGGCGGCCTGGGTCAAGGACGCGATGGGGCGGTAGCCGTGGCCGCGCTGATCGCCGCCCGGAGGGCGGATGGCATCCCGGTCGCGGTGTCGTGCCGGGCGCTGGGGATCTCCCGCGCGGGTGAGAGCCGCCGCGGCTGCGGAGCGGGTGTTCGGTTTCGCCGACGCCGCCGGGCACTGGCTGCGGGCGATCGAGTTGTGCCAGGCCGTTCCTGATGCCGCTGACACGGCGGGGATCGGGGTGCCGCAACTGTATGTGCGGGCCATCGACGCGCTGGAGAATTCCGGCGAGAGCGTGCACGCTGGGCGGGTCGCTGAGGAGGCCTACAGCCGGTACGGCAGTGATCCCGACCCTGCCACCACCGCAGTCGTCTGCCAGCGTGCCGCGCAGTTCCGGGCGCTCGACTCGCCGGCTGCCGGGCTGCCGCTGATCAAACAGGCGCTCGGGCTGCTCGCGCAGGCTCCGCCGTCGGCCGAGCACGCCAAGATCTGGTTGGCATACGCCGATGCGTTCCTGCGGTCGGCGCAGGGGCGGACGGAAGACCGAGGCCTCGCGCTGCACCGGGCGCTGGAGATCACCGAAGCAGCCGGTGCCGCCACGGTGATCCCCCGCATGCTGGGCAGCCTGGCAGACGACGCGCTGCGACACGGGCGCGTTGAGGAGGGGCTGGCTTTCCTGCAGCGGGGGCAGGCGCTCGCCCAGGCGGCCGGGCACGGCCGGGCGCTGGTATATCTGGCGGTCGTCGACAGCGACGTGCAGCTTAAGCTGGCCAAGTTCCACAAAGCCGCCGAGGCGGGGGTACGCGGCCTGGAGGTGGCCGGGCAGGTGGGCCTGGCCGGCTCGCTGGGGGCGAGCATCTTGGCCGCTAACGCTGCGGAGGCGCTGGTAGCCCTGGGGCGCACGGGCGAGGCCGGGGGCCCTCGTCGATCCGCTGACGCCTGGGCCGCCGGATCGTGACCACTGGGTGCTGCACGACATGCGCGCCGAGATCGACCTGCTGCGCGGGGACACCGAAGCGGCGGGACAGCGACAGCAGCTACTCAGCGTCATCACCGCCCATAGCGGCTTTGAGGACACCGCCTGGGAGACCGCGCAGCGGGCCGCGGAGCTCGCCCTGTGGGCAGCGCGCGCCGGCGACGCCTTGGCCGAGGTCCAGCAGGTCCTGCCGCTGTTCCAGGCCCCGGACCCGGCCATCATGTGTGGGCGGCTGCTGGCAGCAGGGATGTGGGCGTGCGCCGATCTGGCTGAGCAGGCGAGGGCCCGCCGCGACGAGCCCGCCGCCGAGGACGCCGTATCTGCTGCTGATGGCCTGGTCTCGTGGGTGGGCCAGATGGGCGGGGCCCCGTTCACGGACCACCCGTTCGTAGCCACCATCCCGGCCTGGCGGGCCACCTGGGAGGCCGAGCGCGCCCGGCTGGCCGGCGCGAGTGACCCAGCGGTGTGGGGTGGGGCGGCGAAGGCCTGGCAGGACCTGGGGTGCCCGCACCGGGCGGGGTATTCCTGGTGGCGCCAAAGCGCAGGCGCGCCTGGACGCCGGGCAGCCGGCCACGGCGGCGGCCGCCATGCTGCGGGCCGCCGCCGCGGCCGCCGAGGGCCACGTGCCTCTGATGGCCCAAGTCCAGGCGCTCTCAGAGCGGGCCCGGATCCCTCTGCACGAACGGCCAGCCGCCCCCCGGCCCGGGCCCGGCTGGCGAGCCCGCACCATATGGGCTGACTGGCCGGGAGCTGGCGGTGCTGCGGCTGCTGGCCGTCGGGCGGACCAATGCGCAGATCGGTACTGAGCTGTACATGAGCCCGAAGACCGCCAGCGTTCATGTGACCAGCATCTTCCGCAAGCTCGGCGTCTCCGGCCGGGTCCAGGCCGCCGCCCTGGCCGAACGGGCCGGCCTGCTGGAAACCACCGGCCCTAAGGACAGCCAGCCAGGGATCTAAGGACTCCCCAGCCCCTGATTCGGCGCGATCACCCGATCCGCACCAGCTTGCCTTAGCCGCATCCTCGGGAAAAAGCCCGGCCATGTCACCGAGGAGACCGCAATGAACCCGACCATCCACCAGCAGCTGGCGCAGGCCAAGATCGCGCCCTGGTCCAAGCCAGCATGCAGACCGCATAACCCACGACCGACAGCTCTCAAAAGGTCGCTTCACTCGCCGCCGAGGTGCTCTCAACGCGCGAGACTGCACCCGTCCGCGGGACCGTCTCGACCACTGCAACCATCCTCACCGACGTGCATGATCAAGTCGCCCGCTCATGCCGAATAGCGCGCGTTGCCTGTTCGCATGCTTATGCGCTGAAACGCATGTTCACCCGGGCTCTTGAGGGCTGCCCGCGGTTTCGCTGAGCCCATCGGCCTGAGCCCTCCGGCGACCGAGATCGCCGATTATTTGCAGTTATCGAGGTTGGCTGAGACGCTTGGGGCGTCGCACCATATCTTCGAGTTATGTGCTGCGGCAACATCACGCGCGCATTCTTGTTGAGCTGGCATGACGATCTGCTTTCCCGATCATGATGGTGCTGTTGTGGCTGGCCTGGCGCTGGGGCCGTGAGCGGCCCGGGGGTTGATTCCACCTTTTGGCGGATAGCAGCTCTTCCATCTTCTGGCTGATACCGGCTCATCCGCTTCGCGTGGTACTGATTGAGTCATGTCAGTCATCGGGGGAGAGGCGGCGGATGAGTCCGGGACGGTTCCGGCGATCTTTCACGATGACCGTGTGCCGCTGGCCGCGTGGGTGATCGCCGCCGCGTTTATCGTCGTTGAGCTAGCGGTCAGCGACCGGTACGGCTTCCAGCAGGACGAGCTTTACTTTCTCGTGGCCAGTCACCACCTGGCGTTCGGGTACGTGGACCAGCCGCCGCTCGCGGTATTGCTGGCCCGCACCACTGACCTGTTTGGTGTGAACCCCACTGCTGTCCGGGTCCTGCCGGCGCTGGCCGGCGGCGCGATCGTCGTGCTGGCCGCGCGGCTCGCCGCGCTCTTCGGCGGAGGCCGCACCGCGCGGGTGATCGCGGCGCTCGCCGTGGCCATCGCGCCGGTGTTCCTGGGCGCCATGCATGTCGGGAACACCACTCCCTATGACTTGCTCGCCTGGACGGTCGTTACGGTTTGCGTGGCTACCGCGCTGCTGCGGGGGCGGCCGCGGTGGTGGCTCGGCGCTGGTGTCGCGGCTGGGATCGGCATCGAGGACGAGTACCTTATCCTGACCCTGCTCGCCGCCCTGGTTATCGGCATCCTCGTCACGCCGGCCCACCGGGCCGTCATGAAGACGTGGTGGCCGTGGCTGGGCGGCGTCATCGCGCTCGTGATGTGGCTGCCGAACATCGTTTGGCAGTTCGCGAACGGGTGGCCTCAGCTCACGATGGCGTCCGCGCTGCACCAGCAGAACACCTCCACGGGCGACTACGTCGGTGGGCTGCCCGGACAGCTCCTCTATGCGGGGCTGCTCGGGATTCCGCTGGTCATCGCGGGGTTCATCACCCTGTGGCGCGCTGCGCGGCTACGGTTCCTCGGCGTCGCCGTCACGCTCATCCTGATCTATGTTCTGGTCTGGATCCCGGGGAAGGTGTACTACGCCGACGGGATCTTGCCCGCGGTGCTGGCCGCCGGGTGTGTATCGGCCGAGCGGTGGATCGCCGGGGCGCGGCGGCCGCGCGCCCGGCGTGCGGCTATCGGCGTTGTGGCGCTGGTCGGCACTGTGCTCATCGTGCCGAGCGTGCTGCCCCTGCTGCCTATCGCGAGCCTGCACAAGGTGAGTGGGGCAACGAGCATCGCCGACGGCATCGGCTGGCCGCAGCTGACGGCCGACGTCGCCGTGCAGGACGCCGTGCTCGCCCGGGCTGGCCAGCGGCCGACGTCCATCTTTACGGGTGCCTACGCGGAGGCCGGCGCGCTGGACGTGTACGGCCGGCCGTATCATCTGCCGCTGGTGATCTCGGGTCACAACACCTTCTGGCGGTGGGGACCAGGGGACGCATCCGACACGACGGTGCTGTACGTCGACGCGGCCGCGCAGCTGAGACCGTACTTCACGAGCTGCCGCCAGCTAACCGTCTATAACCCTCCTGATGAGGTGAGGAATGACTGGAACGACCTGGCGATCGGTGTCTGCACCGGCCCGTCCGGGTCATGGAAGACGTTGTGGCCGCATATGAAGCATTACGACTGACATCTGCACAAGCAGACTCATCCGCCGCGTCGGGCGCGCCCGGCTTGAGCACAAGCTCTACCCGGTCCCCGAATGGACCGACGAACCTCCGCCTGCCCCGCCTTGTCCTAAAGTATGGAACAACCGATATGCGCGCCCCAGCTGATAGAGGCTGAACACCCTTATGGCCACGCCGAACGGCGGCTCGGCGCGCGGTTATCAAGAGCTTCCGCAGCATCGGCAATCCCGACCACGGCCGAGCAGGCAGGCAGCCGGGGCCGTATGTTTATGCATCGCCAGCGCTGGGCCTGGTCGCCCGCTTCTGCCGCGATCCGCTCGGTCGTGCCGATGTGCGCGCGTCCTGTGGCCAGCGTTTATGAAGCACCGAACGCCGACTCGGCGCGGTGAGCGGCTAGGCCGGTGTTGTTGCCGGCCGTGCGCAGATGACCCTGATCTGGGAGGGTTCGGCCGCCGGGCCGACATCGGATGTCGGCGGGGAAGACGGTAGCGGGTGAGCCTGCCCGGAGAGGGCAGCGTGCCTGCCGTCGGTTTGTTTAGCTGTCGAAGGGTTGGACGTGGTAGCGCCCCAGGTCCAGGTTCTGGCAGCAGGACAGGCACCAGGGGCGGCGCACCGTCTGGCTGTTGCGGCTGACCCACAACCCGGCCGGGTTGTGTCGGCAGTGGATGCACAGCTGAACGGTGTGCGGCAGTCGGCACGGCGCGGTCATGGTGCGCCGCCGACGGTTGGCGGTGGCGGTGCTGGACTGGTTCTTGCCGGCCGACACGGTGGCAGCCACCGCCACGTCCTGGATAAACCGTACGGCAAAGCCGCCGCGGCCTGGCCGGCGGCCCGGGGGCGGCCGGTGACTGTTGAGCTGGCCTGGCTGCGGCTGGCCTGCGCCTGGTGGGCTGGGCCGACGGGCCAGGATCTGGCGGAGGAGGGTGAGGTTCATGACGGCCTTCGTCCAGATTCGGTGTGCCGTAGATCGGGTGGGGCGGTGCTCGCGGTCATCTTGGCCGGGGGGATGGCGAGCACCGGGCAGCTGGCTTTGCGCATGACTTGGTCGGGTACGCTGCCCCGGACCAGGCGGCTGAGGGCCGGCCGGGGGCGGCGGGTCAGCACGATCAGGTCCGCTGGCCACGCGGCCGCCTGCCACGCGATCGCGGTGGCTACATCGCCGCGCCGGGCATCCACCACGACGGTGGTGGCCCGCGGGCCGCCGCATGCCCAGGCCGCCAGCAGGGCCTCCTCCAGCACGGCCGTGGCCTCGCCGGGCGTCTCCAGGTAGCACCTGCCGACTATGGGCAGCGGCGGGTCGCAGGTCCGCACGTGGACCAGGCGCAGCACGCCGCCGGTTATGCGGCAGATCCGCGCCGCCACCGCCATCGCCGGATATGCCTGGCCCGGCGCGCGCACCGGCACGAGGATGCGGCGGAACCAGGAGTCGCTGTCCGCGCGGTATACGCCACCGCCGGGAATGGTCATCTCGCGCTGGTCTGTCGTCAGCATTACGCCAACCTCCCGGGGGATCGCTGCGTGGCACACGGTGCAGGTGGACGGGCGTGCCGCCAGGGCGCCCAGCGCCCGCTATCGGGGGACCGCCCGCGGCGGGCGGCAGTGTCAGCGGCCCGGTGCTTGTTCATGACCATTTCCCCCTTTGTTGGCTTGGCCAGTCGCCGCGCCGGGCGCGGCTTAGGCAGTGCGTGCGCTCACCCGCGCGGCTTGGGCCGGTGGGCAAGGTGGCGGGTTCTCTAGGCGGGCTGGGCTGCTGCCCGGGCCCAGCGGTGCCGGAACGCCCAGCCGCGCAGGCCGTGGCCTGCCTGCTGGGCCAGGGAGGGGGGAGGGATGGCCAGCACCGGGCAGTGGGCGTGGGCCGGGCAGTAGCGGCTGGCCCGGCTGCCCCACATCCGCCGCAGGCGGCCGCGCCGCCCGGCGCCGATGACCAGCACGTCGCCGTCCTGGCGGGCCACACCGGTCAGCACCTGCCGGGGGTTGCCGCGCAGCACGGCGGGCTCGGTGGCGATACCGTCGGGCAGGCCGCCGAAGGTGGCATCGAGGGTGTCCCACAGGCGCTGCCAGGCGTCGTCGTGCCAGATCTGGCGCAGCTCGGGCCAGGGGAGCCGGCGGCTGTCGGGCGGCAGCCAGGCCAGCACGGGGATTAGCAGGGCATCGTGGTGGTAGGCGAGCTGGACCGCCTGGCGCAGCGCGTGCACACTGCCCGGTGACCCGCTGACCCCGGCGAAGATCCGGTGTGTGCCTGGCATGGTGGTGCTCCTTTGGTGAGCTGGTTATGGCCGGTTGCTC
>CAVUBM010000001.1:0-178096 GCA_963739645.1 uncultured Actinomycetota bacterium | reverse complement strand
CGTGTACGCCGTACCTGGATACACCCCGTGACACCAGGCGACGGCTCGGGAGGCCACGACGAACGGTCGGGGCGGCGGTCGGCCCGCCGCCCGGCGCCGCCGGGCGGGCCACGCGGCCCCCGGGGACCGCAGGGATCACGCTCCGACCGGCGCCCCGGCGATGGCGGCAGGCGGCCCGACAGCCGCAGGTACGGCGGCGGCCGGAGGCCGCACGCTGGCGCGCAGCCGGCCGCCGCGCCCAGGCCAGCGGGCAGCGTCGGCGTCAGGGGCGGCCGCCAGGGCCATCAGCGCAGCGAACGCGGGGCCCGAGAGCCTGACCGCGGCGCCCGGGCCCTGTTCGGCCCCGGGCGGGGCGCCAGACCGGGCCGCCCGCTCAGTCCCGCCCGCGGCGCCCGGCTCGTGCGGCCCGCCCGACCCGCGGTGCGCCTGGCCGGCCACGGCCGCAGGCTCTACGTCTCGCTGCTGTGCATCGGGCTGGTCATGACCCTGTTCGTGGGCAGGCTGGTGCAGCTGCAGGGCCTGCACTGGTCGCGCTACCGGGCCCTGGCGCAGCAGCAGATGCTGCCGCCCAAGCCGATCGCGATCCCGGTCGTGCGCGGCTCCATCACCAGCAGCGACGGCCGGATCCTCGCGATGACCGTGCAGACCGACCTGGTCTACGCCGATCCGGTGCAGATCCCGCAGGCCAAGCGCAGCCGGGTGGCCGCCGCGCTGGCCGGGCCGCTCGGCATGACGCAGCCGGGCATCGAGGCGCTGCTGAACGACCCGTCATCACCCCAGTACGTCGTGCTCAAGAAGAACGTGCCGGCCTCGGTCGGCTCCCGGATCATGGGGCTCAAGCTGCCGGGCATCGCCGAGACGCCGAGCTACTCCCGCGCCTACCCGAACGGGGACCTGGCCGCCAACCTGGTCGGCTTCACCAACACCGAGACCACGGGCGACCTGCGGGGCCAGGCAGGTGTGGAGGAGCAGTACAACACGCTGCTGGCCGGCCGGGACGGCAGCGAAACAGTCGAGGTGGGCCCGACGCAGCAGCCCATCCCGCAGACCCAGCAAATCGTCCGGGCGCCGGTGGCCGCCGGGAGCCTGACGCTGACCATCCAGTCCGACATCCAGTGGTACGCCGAGCAGCAGTGTGCCGCCGAGGTCAAGGTCGCACACGCCACGAACTGCTCGGTCGTGGTGATGCAGCCGCAGACCGGGCGGATCCTGGCGCTCGCGCAGTACCCGACGTTCAACCCGGCCGCCCCGGCCAGCGTGGCCGCCACCGCCGACATCCCGGTGCAGAACGTGTTCCAGCCCGGCAGCACGGCGAAGGTCATCACCGTGGCCGCCGCGCTGGAGCACGGCGGGCAGACGCCGATGAGCACCTATGTCGTCCCTGACCACATCGTGGTCGACGGGTATTCCTTCCGGGACAGCGAAGTGCACGCCGCGGCCAGGTACACGATCGCCGGCATTCTCGCCAACTCGTTCAACGACGGCATGGTGCAGGTGGTCCAGCACGTCAGCCCGCAGCTCCAGTACCAGTACTTCCGGGCCTTCGGCCTCGGCGGGCCCACCGGGCTCAACCTGCCGGGCGAGAGCGCGGGAATCCTGCCGACACCGGCCAAGTGGTGGGGCAACGAACGGTACACGCTCTCCTTCGGCCAGGGCGTCGCCGCGAACGCGGTGCAGATGGCCAGCGTCTACGCGACGATCGCCAACGGCGGGGTACGGGTCCAGCCCAGCATCGTCGCCGGTACCACGAACGGTGCAGGGAAGTTCACCCGCGCGCCCGCGCCGCGGCGCACCCGGGTGCTGCAGCCACGGACCGCGAAGGAACTGATCGCGATGCTGCAGCAGGTACCCAAGGTCAACGCCAGCGGGGGCGAGCCGTGGGGCGTGATCCCCGGGTACTCGATCGCGTCCAAGACCGGCACCGCCCAGGTGCCCGACCCGCAGCGCGGCGGCTGCCTCTGCGAATACGGGTCGAGCTACATCGGCATGGTCCCGGCCAGCGACCCCCAGCTCGTGGTGGCGGTCAACGTGCAGAACCCGAAGAAGGGCAGTTACTTCGGCGCCGCCGTGGCCGGGCCGGTGTTCTATCACGTGACAAAGTTCGCCCTGCAGACGCTGCGAATTCCTCCCGACGGCGGCCACCGCCCGCACGTGCGGCTCATGGCACCGTGAACGAGGGTAATCTCGGCCCGTGCCAGCGGATCTGCGTCCACGCCGCGTCCCTTTGCGCCCGCTCGCGGGACTCGCGGTGCTGCTCGGG
The DNA here is from genome assembly GCA_963739645.1 of uncultured Actinomycetota bacterium. Lineage (GTDB taxonomy): Bacteria > Actinomycetota > Actinomycetes > Streptosporangiales > Streptosporangiaceae > JASHPR01. The sequence goes on along the minus strand of CAVUBM010000001.1, from coordinate 175,836 downwards.
GTAAGGACCGCAGGCCGGGACGCACCCGGCCCGCTCTCCGTGCCGAGAGCGTCCCGCGGGGTCTCCGGGATCACGCATGACTCCCGCCGGGTCCAGCCCGGTGACCTCTATGCGGCGCTGCCCGGCAGCAACCACCACGGCGGCCGGTTCTGCGCGCAGGCGGCCTCGGCTGGGGCCGCCGCCATCCTCACCGATCCGGCCGGCAAAGAGCTCGCGATCCGCTCCGGACTGCCGGTGTTCGTGGTCGCCAATCCGCGGTCGAGACTCGGCGAGGTCGCGTCCTGGATCTACGGCCACCCGGCGCAGAAGCTGACCCTGATCGGCGTGACCGGGACCAGCGGCAAGACCACCACGACCTACCTGCTGGAGTCCGGGCTGCGGGCGGCGGGTCACCTGACTGGCCTGGTCGGCGGCGTGCAGACCCGGGTCGGGGACGTCATCACCGACAGCTGGCTGACCACCCCGGAGGCCACCGACCTGCAGGCGCTGTTCGCGGCCATGGCCGAGCAGGGGGTGACGGCGGCGGCCATGGAGGTGTCCAGCCACGCGCTGGCCCTCGGCCGGGTGGCCTGGCACGTCCTACGACGTGGCCGTGTTCACCAATCTGTCCCAGGACCACCTGGACTTCCACGAGACGCTCGACGACTACTTCGCCGCCAAGGCGACCTTGTTCACGCCGGGCTACGCCCGGGCCGGGGTGGTGAACATCGACGACGGGCACGGCCGGCAGCTCGCCGCCGCCCCGCAGATCCCGCTGACCACGTACTCGGCGAACGGGAACACTCAGGCGGACTGGCGGGCGGCCGACATACGCGGCGGCGCCGACGGGAGCACGTTCCGGGTCATCGGGCCCGGCGGGGTCGAAGCCGACGCGTCGGTGGCGCTGCCCGGGCCGTTCAACGTGGCCAACGCGCTGGCCGCCATCGTGGCGCTGGTCGAGGCGGGCATCGGGATCGCGACCGCGGTGGCCGGAGTCGCCGCCTGCCCGGGGGTGCCCGGCCGCCTGGAACGGGTCGAGGCCGGCCAGGACTTCACCGTGCTCGTCGACTACTCGCACAAGCCAGGGGCGGTCCGGGCCGTGCTGGAGGCGCTGCGCCCGGTCACCCAGGGCAACCTCACTATCGTGCTGGGCTGCGGCGGAGACCGGGATCGCGCCAAGCGCCCGATGATGGGGGCGGCCGCCGCCGGGCTCGCCGATGTTGCGGTTTTCACCAGTGATAACCCGCGGTCGGAGGATCCGCTCGGGATACTGGCCGAGATGCTCAACGGCGCACTGGACGTTCCCGCCCGCGACCGCGCCCACGTGATCATCGAGCCGGACCGCGGTGCCGCTATCGACCTCGCCATCGGCCGTGCGGGCAAGGGCGACGTGGTGCTGATTGCGGGCAAGGGACACGAGCGCGGCCAGTACGCTGGCACGGCGGTTATCCCGTTCGACGACCGCGAGGTGGCAGCCGAGGCTCTCGCCCGCAGTCTCGGCGAGTCGGCTGGGCACGCGGAGGCTGAGAACCTGTGATCCCACTGTCCGTGGGTCAGATCGCCGAGATCACCGGCGCGGTGCGCGACCTTGTGGCCGACCCGGCCGCGATGGTGACCGGCCCGGTGGTCATCGACTCCCGCCAGGCCGAGCCGGGCAGCCTGTTCGCCGCGCTGCCCGGGCTGCGCGCCGACGGGCACGATTTCGCGCCGCAGGCCGTGGCGGCCGGGGCCACGGCGGTGCTCGCGTCCCGGCCGCCCGGCGTGCCCGCGCTGATCGTCCCCGACGTGCCCGCCGCGCTGGCCGCCCTGGCCCGGGCGGTGGTGGACCGGCTGCCTGGCCTGACCATCGCGGCGATCACCGGATCCGCGGGGAAGACCACCACCAAGGACCTGGCGGCCCAGCTGATCGAGCGGCTGGGCCCGACCGTGTCCCCCCGGAACTCCTACAACAACGAGATCGGTCACCCGCTCACCGTGCTGCGGGTGACCCGCCAGACCAGGTACCTGGTCGCGGAGATGTCCGCGCGCGGCCCCGGGCACATCGCCGCCCTGTGCGAGATCTCGCCGCCCCAGCTGGGCGCGGTGCTGTGTGTCGGGCTCGCGCACGCCGGGATGTTCGGCAGCATCGACGACGTGGCGGCGGCCAAGGCCGAGCTGCCCGAGGCACTGCCCGCCGACGGCGTGGCCGTGCTGAATGCGGACGACCCGCGGGTCCTGGCCATGGCCGGGCGCACCCGGGCCCGGGTCGTGACCTTCGGGCAGTCGCCCGGGGCGGACGTCCGCGCGGACGGCATCACGCTCGACGAGGCCGGCCGGGCCCGCTTCACCCTGGTCACCAGGGCGGGGCAGGCCCCGGTCCGGCTGCAGCTGCACGGCGGGCACAATGTGACCAACGCGCTGGCGGCTGCGGCGCTGGCGGGCCAGCTCGGTATGGAGACATCCGCGGTCGCGGACGGGCTTTCTGCGGCAGTTGCCCGGAGCAGGTGGCGGATGGAAGTAACAGAGCGCAATGACGGTGTGACAGTCGTCAACGACGCCTACAACGCTAATCCCGAGGCCCTCAGGGCTGCGCTGTCGGCGCTGGTCACGATCGCGCGCGGGCGGCGTGCGTTCGCCGTGCTCGGACCGATGAGCGAGCTGGGCGAGCAGGCGGACGAACTGCACGAGCAGGCGGGGCTGGCGGCCGCGGGCGCGGGCCTGGCCGGGCTGATCGTGGTCGGTCAGGAGGCCGCGCCGATGCTGACCGGCGCCAAGGCGGATCCGGCCTGGCACGGCGAGCTGCTGCAGGTGCCGGACGCCCCGGCGGCGGTGGCCGCGGTCGAGGAACGGGTCAGGCCGGGCGACGTGGTCCTGGTTAAGGCCTCACGCGCGGCGAATCTGCAGCGTGTGGCCCTGGCGCTGACCGGGGAGCTGCCGCTGTGAGGACCATCCTCATCTCGGCAGGCGTCGCGCTGGTGCTGGCGTTGTTCGGTACACCGCTCGCGATCAAGTTCTTCACCCGGCGCGGGTACGGCCAGGAGATCAGGGAGGACGGCCCGGCCAAGCACCTCACCAAGCGCGGCACCCCGACCATGGGCGGGACGGTCATCGTGATCGCGACCCTGGTCGGGTACCTGGTCGGGCACGAGCTGACCAACGACCCGATGACCACGTCGGGCCTGCTGGTGCTGTTCCTGATGACCGGCCTGGGCGCCGTCGGCTTCATCGACGACTTCATCAAGATCTACAAGCAGCGGAGCCTCGGCCTGCGCAGCGGGGCCAAGCTGGGCGGCCAGGCCGTGGTCGGGGCGATATTCGCGGTCGAGGTGATCCATCACCCGGACGGGTTCGACCTGACCCCGGCCGACGCGCACATCTCGTTCCTGCGCGACGTCGGCCCGTCGATCGGGGTCCTGCCGTTCGTGCTCTGGATCGTCCTGATGATCGCCGGGTGGTCGAACGCGGTGAACCTGACCGACGGCCTGGACGGGCTGGCCACCGGCGGGTCCATCCTGGTGCTCGCCGCGTACGTGCTGATCGGGATCTGGCAGCTGAAGAACGACTGCACGAACTTCCTGGCCCAGCAGTGCTATCCGGTGCGCGACCCGCTGGATCTCGCGGTGGTGGCCGGGACGGTGCTCGGCGCCTGTTTCGGCTTCCTGTGGTGGAACGCGCCGCCGGCCAGGATCTTCATGGGCGACACCGGCTCACTCGCGCTGGGCGGCGTGCTCGCCGGCCTGGCCGTGTGCACGAAGACCCAGCTGCTGCTGGTGATACTCGGCGGCCTGTTCGTGATCATTATCATGTCGGTGATCATCCAGGTGGGGTCGTTCAAGATGACCGGCCGCCGGGTCTTCCGGATGGCCCCGCTGCAACATCACTTCGAGCTGCTCGGCTGGGCCGAGACCACGATCGTGATCAGGTTCTGGCTGATCGCCGGCCTGTTCATCGCGCTGGGCCTCGGCATCTTCTACGTGGAATGGCTCCCGGGGTAGTGACAGTCGTGCCGGAGGCGCGCATATGAACACCGTGCCGGAGGCGCGCATATGAACACCGTGCCGGAGGCGCACATGAACGCTGCGGGGGGAGCGGACGCGCGGCTGGACGTCCTCTTCGGCCGGCTGGCCGGGCGCATGGTGTGCGTCAACGGGCTCGGCATCTCCGGCCCGCCGGTGGCCAGGGCGCTCGCGGACCGCGGCGCGCGGGTCACCGCCGTCGACGGCCGCGACGACGATGGCAACCGCCGGGTCGCCGAAGAGCTCAGCCGGCTCGGTGTCACGGTGGTGCTGAGCCCGGAGCCGCAGCTCCCGGACGGGACCGAGCTCGTGGTCACCACGCCGGGCTGGCGGCCGGGCACCCCGCTGCTGGCCGCCGCCGCGGACGCGGGGATCCCGGTGACCGGCGACGTCGAGCTGGCCTGGCGGCTGCGCCCGGTGCTCGCCGGCGGGTCGCGGCAGGACTGGCTGGCGGTGACCGGCACCAACGGCAAGACCACGACCGTGCAGATGCTCGCGGCCATGCTTAGCGCGGCCGGGCACCGCAGCGTGGCGGCGGGCAACGTGGGCCGCTCCGTGGTCGACGCGATCGGCGAGCCGGAGCCGTACCGGGTGCTGGCGGTCGAGCTGTCCAGCTTCCAGCTGTACTGGAGCCAGTCGGTGCGGCCGGTCGCGGCCGTGGTGCTGAACGTGGCCGCGCACCACCTCGACTGGCACGGCGATATCGAGTCCTACGCGCAGGCTAAGGGGCGCGTATACGCGCCGGGCACGGTGGCCGTCTGCAACGCCGATGACGCGCGTTCGCGTGAGCTCGCCGCGGCCGCGGTGCCGCATGCCCGGCGGGTGGTGGGCTTCCGGCTTGGCGCTCCCGGGCCCGGTGAGCTCGGGGTGGCCGGCGACGTCCTGCTGGACCGGGCCTTCGGCGGCCCGGACGGCACGGCCGCCGCGGGCGGGGTCGCCCTGGCCGGCGTTGACGACGTCCGGCCGCCGGCACCGCACAACGTGGCCGACGCGCTCGCCGCGGCGGCGCTGGCCCGGGCGTACGGCGTCCCGCCGGAGGCGGTCAGGGCCGGGCTGACCCTCTTCCGGCCCGCGCCGCACCGAATGAGCCTGGTCGCCCAGATCGGCGGGGTGGACTACGTCGACGACTCGAAGGCGAGCAACCCGCACGCGGCCGCGGCGTCGCTCGCCGCCTACCCCTCGGTGGTATGGATCGCCGGAGGGCTGTTCCGCGGCGCTGACGCGGACATCGACATGCTGGTCGGCTCGGTCGGCCCGCGGCTGCGCGGCGTCGTGCTGCTCGGCGCCGACCGGGACGTGATCCGCAGGTCATTGGCGCGACACGCGCCGGATGTCCCAGTCGTCGAGGCCGTCCGCACCGACACTGGTGCCATGGATCTCGTTGTGGCTGAGGCCGCGAAGCTGGCCGCGCCCGGGGACACCGTGCTGCTGGCGCCGGCCGCGCAGTCGTTCGACATGTTCCGGGACTACCCGGCACGGGGGGATGCGTTCGCGGCGGCGGTCGGGCGGCTGGCGGACTCGCGGTGAGCGCGCCCGCGTACCCGGTCCGGGCCAGGAACCGGGTGGCGGCCGGGCTCCGGGTGCTGGACCGCCCGCTGACCTCTTACTACCTGGTCCTCGGCCTCAGCCTGCTGCTGCTGGCGCTGGGCCTGGTCATGGTGTTGTCCACGTCCTCAGCCCAGGCCCTGACCCAGGGCGGATCGCCGTACGCGGGCCTGCAGAAGCAGCTGCTCGGCGTCGCGATCGGGCTGCCCGTGATGTGGATCGCCGCGCGGTCCTCCCCGATGGTCTTCCGGGCCCTGGCCTACCCGATGATGGCGGTGTCTATCCTCGGCCTGATCCTGGTGCTCAGCGTGGGGGAGACCGTGGGCGGTGCCGAGCGCTGGGTCCAGATCGGCGGCCTCCAGATCCAGCCGTCGGAGTTCGCCAAGCTGGCCTTCCTGCTGTGGGGCGCGGACCTGCTCGCCCGCAAGGACAAGGTCGGCCAGCTCACCGAGTGGCGGCACCTGCTGATCCCGCTGCTGCCCGGGGCGGCCATCCTCAGCATGCTGGTGATGCTCGGCGACGACCTCGGCACCACCTTCATCCTGCTCGTGATCTTCCTGGCCCTGCTCTGGGTGATCGGCACGCCGGGCCGGCTGTTCATCGGCATCCTCGCGCTGATGGGGTTCGCGATGATCATCCTGATCATCGTGGCTCCGTACCGGCTGGAACGGATTACCGGGTTCTTCAACGCGCAGGCCCAGTCGTCGACAGCCGGCTGGCAGACGGTCCAGGGGACGTACGCGGTGGGCTCGGGCGGCTGGTTCGGCGTCGGCCTCGGGGCTGGCCGGTCCAAGTGGGGGTGGGTCCCGAACACCACCACCGACTTCATCTTCGCCATCATCGGCGAGGAGCTCGGGCTGGTCGGCACCGTCTGCGTGACCCTCCTGTACGGCGGGCTCGCCTATGCTGGGCTGCGGATCGCCCGGCGGGTGCCTGACACGTTCATGCGCCTGGCCGCGGCCGGCGCTACCGCGTGGATCGTCGTGCAGGCGCTGGTGAACATCGGCGCGGTGATCGGGGTGCTGCCGATCACCGGCGTACCGCTGCCGCTCGTCTCGGCGGGACTGTCCTCGCTGCTGGTGACCATGGCGGCGCTGGGCATGCTGATGTCGTTCGCGAAGCGCGAGCCCGGTGCCAGCCAGGCACTCGCGGCTGCTGGCCCCGGCCCGACGCTGCGCGTCCTAAGCTGGCTTGGCCTGGCCAGGCGGCGGGGTTGAGCCCCGGAGCTGGCCGGTAACGATAGTTGGGAGGCGGGCCGTTCGATGAGCGTCTTGCCGGAGGCGAGCACATGAGCGTCTTGCCGGAGGCGAGCCCATGAGCGTGGTCCTCGCGGGTGGCGGATCGGCTGGCCACATCGAGCCCGCTCTGGCCCTCGCCGACGCCCTGAGGCGCGCTGACCCGCGCATCCCGATCACGTGCCTGGGCACCGAGCGCGGGCTGGAGACCAGGCTGGTACCGCTGCGCGGCTATGACCTTGAGCTCATCCCCGCGGTCCCGCTGCCCCGCTCGCTGACGCCGCAGCTGCTGTCGGTGCCGGGGCGGCTCGGTTCCGCGATGACCAGCACGGTCGCGGCGCTCGACCGCGCCGAGGCGGACGTGGTGGTCGGGTTCGGCGGCTACGTGGCCACGCCCGCGTATCTCGCCGCCAAGTACCGCAGCATCCCCATCGTCGTGCACGAGGCCAACGTGCGTCCGGGGCTGGCCAACCGGATTGGGGTGCGGCTGACCACGCATGTCTTCACCGGGCAGCCGCGCACCAAGCTCCCGCACGCCAGGTTCATCGGCATCCCGATCCGGCGTGAGATAGCCGGCCTGGACCGGCTGGCGCTGGGGGACAAGGCCCGCGCGCACTTCGGCTTCCGGCCCGACCTCCCGGTGCTGCTGGTCACCGGCGGTTCGCAGGGGGCCAGGTCGCTGAACCGGGCCGTGATCGATGCGGCGGGCTGGATTCAGTCCGCAGGCGTCCAGGTGCTGCACATCATCGGCCCCCGCTCGGACGCCGACGTCCCGCGGGCCGGCGGCGAGACACCGTACGTGACGCTGCCGTACCTGGACCGGATGGACCTCGCGTACGCCGCCGCTGACTTCGCGCTCTGCCGGGCGGGCGCGATGACCTGCGCCGAGCTTACGGCGGTGGGCCTGCCCGCCGCGTATGTCCCGCTGCCCCACGGCAATGGGGAGCAGCGGCTGAACGCCGCGCCGATCGAGGAGGTCGGCGGCGGGATCATCATCGATGACGCCCAGCTGAGCCCGGAGTGGATAGCGGACACCCTGCTTCCTGTGCTGCTCGATCCCGAGCTGGTGGCCGCCATGTCGCAGGCGGCGGCGAAGGCGGGCCGCCGGGACGCCGACCGCCAGCTTGCGGCCGAGGTCATCGACGTCATGCGGGGTGCGCGGCGCCACGGCGGGGGGCGTCATGGCGGGCGGCGCCGGCGGTGAGCGACGGGCCGGATGACAGGGCGGGACGAAGGGGTGGGAGGAGACTGACATGGGCCTGGTGACGCCGGCAGCGCCGGTGCCGGTCGCCCAGCTGGGGCGGGTGCATTTCGTCGGCATCGGCGGGGCAGGGATGTCCGGGATCGCCCGCATCCTGCTGGCCCGGGGTGTCCCCGTGTCCGGGAGCGACCGGGCCACCTCCGCGCAGCTCGACGAGCTCGCCGCGCTCGGCGCTGTGGTCCACGTGGGCCACGCCGCGGCCAACGTCGGCGAGGCGGACACCGTGGTCACCACGCCCTCGGCCATCCGGGACGACAACCCCGAGCTCGTCGAGGCCAGGCGGCGCGGGATCAGGATCGTGCACCGCGCGACCGTGCTGGCCTCGATCATGCTCGGCAAGCAGGGGATCGCGATCTCCGGTACGCACGGCAAGACCACCACGACCTCGATGGTGACCACGGTGCTGCGCCAGGCCGGTGCGGACCCGGGGTACGTCATCGGCGGGGTTCTGGCCGAGACCGGCACCGGGGCCCACGACGGCGCGGGCGACTGGTTTGTGGCCGAGGCGGACGAGAGCGACGGGTCGTTCGTCGTGCTGTCGCCCCGGGCGGCGGTTGTCACCTGCATCGAAGCCGATCACCTGGACAACTACGGGAGCCTGGACGAGATCGAGAAGGCCTTCGCCGCCTTCGCGGCCCGGGTCACCGGCGGCGGGCTGCTCGTCGCGTGCTGCGATGACCCCCGGGCGGCGGCGCTCGCCAGGGCCGCGGCTGCGCTCCCGATCCAGGTGCGCACCTACGGCGAGTCGGCCGCCGCCGACTACCGGGTGACCGACGTGCTGCCGCGGGGCATGGCCACCCGGCTGACGGTGACGCCGGGCGTCCAGCTGGAGATCGCGGTGCCCGGCCGGCACAACGCGCTGAACGCGGCGGCGGCGTTCGCGACCGCCGTGGAGCTCGGTTTCCCGGCCGAGGCGGTGGCCCGGGGGCTGGCCGCCTACCGCGGCGCGGGCCGCCGCATGGAGCCCAAGGGCGAGGTGGACGGCGTACGGGTGCTCGACACCTACGCGCACCACCCCACGGAGCTGAGGGCCGACCTCACCGCGGCCAGGGACGTGGCCGGGCTCGGCCGGGTGATCGCCGTGTTCCAGCCGCACCTGTACAGCCGGACCCGGATCTTCGCCGCGGAGTTCGGGGCCGCGCTCGGCCTGGCCGACGAGGCGCTGGTCCTCGACGTGTACGGGGCCCGCGAGGACCCAGAGCCCGGCGTCACCGGGAAGATCGTCGCCGACGCGGTGCCCGGCGGCCGCGGGCGCTTCGTGCCCGACGGCGTCTCGGTGCCGGATGTCATCGCGGGCCTGGCCAAGCCGGGGGACCTGGTCCTGACCATGGGCGCGGGCGATGTCACCACGCTCGGACCCATGATCGTCGCTGCGCTGCGCGATCGCCGGTGACGCCCGATGGTCCGGGACCGCTCCGCGACCGGGCTGCTGGACTCCGGCAGCCCGGCGGGCGACGCCGCCGACCAGCACCGCGGCCCGTGGAAGTCGGCCCTGTTCGCGCTGGCGGCGATCGCTATCATCGCCGCCGCGGTCTGGGGGGTGCTCGGCTCGAGCCTGCTGGTCGTCCGGACCGTGGTCGTCAACACCGGGGCCGTGCGGGGCTCACAGGCGGTGCCCAGGGCCGAGGTGCTCAGGGCCGCGCGCGTGGCGCCCGGCACCCCGCTGGCCCGGGTCAGCACGGCCACGGTCGCGCGCCGGGTCGAGGCCATCACCCAGGTTCTGTCCGCGAAGGTCAGCCGGGACTGGCCGGACACGCTCGTGATCACGATCACCGCCAGGACGCCGGCGCTCGCCGTGCCCTCCGGCGGCGGATTCGCGCTGGTCGATAAGTTCGGCGTGACCATTCGGCCAGGTGGCCAGCCGGCCGCACGGGCTGGTGCGGCTGGTCTCCGCACCGCCCGCGGCGACGCTGCGCGGCAGCCCGGCGGTCCGCGCGGCCGCGACCGTGCTGCAGCGGCTCCCGCGCGGATCGGGCGCCTGGTCCTGTCGGTGGCCGCGCCGTCGGCGGACGCGGTGACGCTGCACCTCAGGGGCGGGGTCACGGTGCTGTGGGGCGGGATCGACCGGCCGTCGGAGAAGGCGGCCGAACTGAAGATCCTGATGCGCACGAAGGCACGGTCCTACGACGTCAGCGACCCGGCCACCGCCGTCACCGGGGGATAGCGGGCGCTGCGTGCGAGATTGGCGCAACACGCCGGCCTTGCTCCGGCGCGGTTAGTTGACCGCGGGCGGCGGGCAACCCTACTGTCCGTACTAATCGACAGCTTGACATAACTCTAAATCTCAACTTGAGGGTGAGAGTTTGACGAGCTGGAAACCGCAGAACGTGCGGGGCGGAATAGTAATGAGGACGTATTCCGGGGGACGGCCAGCAGGCAGTTTTCCAAGCTAGACGGGGTAACTGGCGGCCAGGGCGGCCAGCGAAACGCGATAGAGCAAACGAGCGGAAAGGTTCCTCCTCGTGGCAGCACCGCAGAACTACTTGGCGGTCATCAAGGTCGTCGGTATCGGTGGGGGCGGTGTCAACGCCGTCAACCGGATGATCGAGGAAGGCCTCAAGGGCGTCGAGTTCATCGCGATCAACACGGACGCTCAGGCCCTCCTCATGAGCGACGCCGACGTCAAGCTCGACGTCGGCCGCGAACTCACCCGCGGCCTGGGCGCCGGGGCCAACCCCGATATCGGCGCGAAGGCCGCCGAGGATCACCGCGAGGAGATCGAAGAGGTCCTCAAGGGCGCCGACATGGTCTTCGTGACCGCCGGCGAGGGCGGCGGCACCGGCACCGGAGGCGCGCCGGTGGTGGCCAACGTGGCCCGGTCCCTGGGCGCGCTCACCATCGGCGTGGTCACCCGGCCGTTCGGGTTCGAGGGCAAGCGCCGGGCCGGGCAGGCGGATGCGGGCATCGAGAGGCTGCGCGATGAGGTGGACACCCTCATCGTGATCCCGAATGACCGGCTGCTGTCCATCTCCGACCGGCAGGTGAGCGTGCTGGACGCGTTCAAGGCGGCGGACCAGGTGCTGCTCTCCGGTGTCCAGGGCATCACCGACCTGATCACCACCCCCGGCCTGATCAACCTGGACTTCGCCGACGTCAAGTCGGTCATGTCGGGTGCAGGCTCCGCGCTCATGGGCATCGGCTCGGCCCGCGGCGACGACCGCTCGGTGGCCGCGGCCGAGATGGCGATCTCCAGCCCGCTGCTCGAGGCCAGCATCGACGGGGCCCACGGCGTGCTGCTGTCCATCCAGGGCGGCTCCGACCTCGGCCTGTTCGAGATCAACGAGGCCGCGCAGCTGGTGGCGAACTCCGCAGCGCCCGACGCCAACATCATCTTCGGCGCGGTCATCGACGACGCGCTCGGCGACGAGGTGCGGGTCACGGTGATCGCCGCCGGATTCGACGAGGCGGAGCTCGGCCGGGTCAGGTCGACCCCCCGGCCTGCGGCCGGACTCGGCGGGACCTCCGGCGCCGCAGGCGGCTACCAGGACACCGGCTGGCGCCCGTCCCCGGCCGGGGGCAACGGCGCGGCGCGTCCGTCCGAGGCGGCGCCCCCGGCCGGCGACAGCTCCACCGCGAAGAGCCTGGTCCCGCCGTCGACCTCAAAGATCGCTGCTGCCGAGTCTCCCGCGGCCGGGCATCAGGGCCCGGACCAGGCAGGCGCGGACAGCCCCGCCGCCGAGCCAGCCGCCGCAAACAACCCGGGGGCCGCCCCGGGAAACCCAGCAGGCGCCGGAGGCGGTGCCGATGGCCCTTCCGGCGCCGCTGACCAGGGCAATCCGGCTGCCGACGGCGTGCCAGCGCCCCGTGCCGCCGATACGGACCCGGCGGACCAGTCGCTGGCCGCGGCTCGCACCGGGTCCGGAACGGGCGCACCCTGGCTGCCGGACAACTCGAGCACCCGGCGCCGGTCGGTGGTCTTCGAGGAAGATGATGATCTCGACGTGCCAGACTTTCTCAAGTGAGCGCCGCACAGCCACTTCCTCAGCAGAGCAGCACCCCGCCGTCGCACGATGGTCAACGGCGCCCTGATGGCCAGCCCAGCGCTGGTGTGGGACAGCCCGCCGAGCTGGCCCCCGGCGTGCTCGCGCTGTTCACCAGCCGTGCAGGCGGCGTCAGCGCGGCGCCCTTCGACACGCTGAACATGGGCGCATCGGTCGGCGACGACCCGGACGCGATCACGGCCAACCGGCGCCTGGTGGCTGAGGCGTGCGGCCTCGGCCCGGACCGGCTGACCTGGATGCACCAGGTGCACGGCCCGGCCGTGGTCTACGTGCCCGCCTCGCGGCCGGCCCGGCCGGGCCGCTGCCTCAGGTGGACGCGCAGTTCACCGACGTGCCGGGCCTGGCCATGGTGGTGCTGGTCGCCGACTGCGCCCCGGTCCTGCTCGCGGACCCGCAGGCCCGGGTGGTCGGCGTCGCCCACGCGGGCCGCGAGGGGATGGCCGCCGGGGTGGTCACTGAGCTGGTGGCCGCGATGTCGGGCACCGGGGCGGACCCGGCCCGGATGACCGCGGCGATCGGCCCGCACATCTGCGGCGGATGTTATGAGGTGCCGGCGGAGATGCGGACCCGGGTGGCGGCACAGGAGCCGGATGCGGCCTGCGTCACCCGGAAGGGCACGCCCGGGGTCGACATCAGGGCCGGGATCAAGGCACAGCTGGCCCGGACGGGAGTTCAGCAGGTCACGGGCGATCCGCGCTGCACGGCCGAGACACCTGAGCTGTACTCCTACCGCCGTGACGGCCGGACCGGCCGGTTCGCTGGCCTGGTCTGGCTCGCGCCCTGACGCGGGCGCCATGATGTGCCAGTGACCACCACGGACCCGAGCGCGGCTGACCGCAAGGACGAGATCGCGGCGCGGCTTGCCGCGGTGCGGGACCGGATCGCCGCGGCCTGCGGCGCGGCCGGCCGCAGCCCCGGCGAGGTCACGCTGATCGCGGTGACCAAGACGTATCCCGTGTCCGACATCCAGCTGCTCAGTGAGCTCGGGGTGCGTGACATCGGGGAGAACAAGGACCAGGAAGCGGCGCCCAAGGCCGCCGAGGCCGCCGCCCTGGGCCTGTCTCTGACCTGGCACTTCGTCGGGCAGCTGCAGACCAACAAGAGCGCCAGCGTGGTCTCCTACGCCGAGGTCATCCACTCGGTGGACCGGCTGCGGCTGGTCCGCGCCCTGGGCACGCGGGCCAGGGCCGCGGGCCGCTCCGTGACCTGCCTGGTCCAGGTCAGCCTGGACGGGGACCCGGCCCGGGGCGGCGCGTTCGGCCCCGAGGTGATGGCCGTGGCCGACGCGATCGCCAGCGAGGACGCCCTGATCCTGGGCGGCGTCATGGCCGTGGCGCCGATGGAGGTCCCGGCGGCCGCAGCGTTCAGGAAATTGAAGGAAGTGGCTGACGAGGTCCGCGGGTCGCATCCCGGTGCGGTGATGATATCGGCGGGCATGAGCGATGACCTGGAGCAGGCGATCGAGGCCGGCGCAACACACGTGCGTGTCGGTACGGCGTTGCTCGGAGGCCGGCGCGCAATCGTCAGGTAATGTCCGACGCGTGGCACTCGGCGTGCCCGGTGCTGCAAAAAGGCATGCATGACGGAGGACAGCAGATGGCCAGCGCAATGCGCAAGATGGCGGTCTATCTCGGCCTGGTAGAGGGTGACCACCGCTACGACGATCAGTACCAGGACGAGTACGCTGCCGAGGAGTACGAAGAGTACGGCGCTGAGTTCATTGACGCCGGCGATCCCCGTGACCTGAACGGGCATGCCGAGACCGCTCTGGAGCCGACCAGCCGCGTGCCCGAACCGCGGCCGCCCACCGCGCCGCCCGTGCAGGTACAGACCACGGATCTCGCGCGTATCACCACACTGCACCCGCGTACGTACAATGAGGCTCGTACGATCGGGGAGCACTTCCGCGAGGGCACTCCGGTGATCATCAACCTGACCGAGATGGTCGACAGCGACGCCAGGCGTCTGGTGGACTTCTCGGCAGGCCTGATCTTCGGGTTGCGCGGGAGCATCGACCGGGTGACCAACAAGGTGTTCCTGCTGTCTCCGGCGAACGTCGAGGTAGCCGCCGAGGACAAGGCTCGCATGGCGGAAAGAGGCTTTTTCAATCAAAGCTAGACAAAAACCGGCGAACTTAAACGAACTACGCGCACCGAACCGTGATGGGGTCCTCCCGGCGACGGCGTGAGGACAGGGCAGGGATGTGAACATCGTAAGGATTGTGCTGACTTACGTGCTCTGGCTCTACCTGCTGATTCTCATCGTGCGACTGATCATCAGCTGGATCCAGGCGTTCTCGCGAGACTGGAGCCCTTCGGGGATCGTGCTCGTGGTGGCCGAGGGCGTATACACCGCAACTGATCCACCACTGAGATTGCTAAGGCGCTACATTCCGAACCTCAGGCTCGGTAATGTGGCCTTGGACCTCAGCTTCATGGTGCTGTTCTTGGTGATACTTGTGCTGTTGCAGGCCGTGCAGCTGATCTGATCGGGTAGCGTCCACTGGACCACGCTCGACCACGCTCGACGCGCCAAGGAGACGACATGCCACTGACGCCCGCGGATGTGCGGAACAAGCAGTTCAGCACGACCAGGCTCAGGCCCGGCTACGACGAAGAGGAAGTCGATGCCTTCCTCGACGAGGTCGAAGCGGAACTTGACCGGCTGATCCAGGAGAACGAAGAGCTCCGGGCCAAGCTGGCCGAGGTACTGCGTGGGGGTAAGGTGCCCGCACTCAATGCTCCGCACGCCGAGGCCCCTGCAGAACTCATGAACGCGGAGCCGCCGCGCCACGAGCCGGAGCGCATGGCGCCTCCGCCGCCCGAGCCGGTGATCATGCCGACGCGGCCTTCCGCGGACAACATGGACACGGCCGCGCGAGTGCTGGCCCTCGCCCAGCAGACCGCCGACCAGGCGATCGCCGACGCGCGCCGCGAGGCCGACGAGACGCTCGGCCGCGCCCGGCGCGAGGCCGACGACATCCTGACCAAGGCCAGGCGCCAGTCCGAGCAGATCACCAGCGATGCCCGGGCCCGCGCCGAGAGCCTCGAGCGCGACGCGCAGGAGCGGCACCGCCAGGCGATGGGCTCGCTGGTCCAGTCGCGTGAGGAGCTCGAGCGGCGGGTGGATGACCTGCGTGCCTTCGAGCGTGAGTACCGCAGCAGGCTGAAGGCCTACCTGGAAGGCCAGCTGCGTGACCTTGAAGCGGGCGCCGCGGACAGCGGCGTGTTCCCGGCCGTAAGCGGCACCGGGCCGCAGTCGTCGCCCGTGCCCGCGGGGATAGGCCGTATGGATGTCCGCAACGGCGGCGGTCAGCCTGCCGTGACGGATTCCTACGGGGGCGCGCCGGAGCCGGTGAGTCACGGCGGGTTCCACCCGGCCGACTCGGCGCAGCACGACCGCCGCTAGGCGCTGGCAAGACCGCTGTTCGTGCGCACCGGGCCGACATGAGTCGGCCCGGTGCGCCTAGCCCTGTTTGTGGAGCCACTTTGTGATCCGGTTCGGCGCCATCCTCACGGTTGTGGTTGTGGCCATGGGGCTGCTCGCCGGAGGGGTTCTCAGCAACAGCCTGCTCCTGGTCTATCTGGCCATAGCCGTGGCCGCGCTGGCCATGGTGCTGCTCATCGCGGGCGTGGTGATCTGGCGCGGGGAGATCTTCGGCCCTTCGGCGGAGGGCCGCGCCGGGGAACCGGATCTCGGCCGGTCCCCGGTGCTCGCGGCGGCCGGCGGTGCGGCCGCGGGGCGCGCGGCCAGCGGCGCGATGGCAGCCCAGGGCCGGGTCGCGGAGCGGCCGCCGCCGCAGCGCCCGCAGCCGCCGTACCCCGGGCCAGCGCAACAGCCGGCCCAGCTGCGCCAGGCCCAGCCGCCGTTGCCTCCGCCAGTACAGCCTCCGCCGGTACATCCTCAGCCGGCTCAGGCGCGTCCGCCCCAGCCACCGCCACCGCAGCGGCAGCGGCGGCCTGAGCCACCGCAGCGTCCCGAGCGACCGCAGCGCCGCGAGGCGCCACAGCGTGCCGGGCAGCCACCCCGGGTTCCCGACAAGCCCCCGGCTCCCGAACGATCCCGGGTATCCGAGCCGCCGCCCCAGGTCCCGGAACAGCCCCGCGTGCCCGAGAAGGCACAGGCTCCCGAGCCGCCGCGGGCTCCCGAGCGGCCGCGCGTTCCTGAGAAGACCCGCGGCCGTGACCCGCAGCGGGCACCAGACAAGACCCGGGCGGCATGAGCAGCCGCAGGTTCCCGAGGAGGCCCGGGCGGCCGAGCCGACCCGGGCGCCTGAGCGGCCTCGCGTTCCCGAGCCGACCCGGGCCGCTGAGCCGCCGCAGGCTCCGGAGAAGCCCCAGGTTCCCGAGGAGCCCCGGGTTCCCGAGGAGCCCCAGCGGTCTGGCGGGCGGGGATTGCTGCGGCTGCGGCGCTCCGACCGGTCGCGGGGCACCGAGCGATCGCAGCCAGATCAGCCGGCCGCGGCGGCCGCGGCCAGCCCGGCCCCGGCAGGCCGGGACGAACCGCCGGCACCAGAAGACGCCCGCCGGGCGACCCGGCCCGGTACGGCCGCCGCGCGGGAGCGCACGCCGGCGCCGCCCGCACCGCCGCCCCCGCCAGAGAGCCAGCGGCGCCGCGAGCCCACG
Source organism: uncultured Actinomycetota bacterium (assembly GCA_963739645.1). GTDB lineage: Bacteria > Actinomycetota > Actinomycetes > Streptosporangiales > Streptosporangiaceae > JASHPR01. Next base: position 159,195 of record CAVUBM010000001.1, on the reverse strand, counting down.
GTGACATCACCGGTTCCGCCGGAACGCGGCAGACCACCGTCGGGTGCCCGGCCCGGACCAGGTGGCGGCCCGGAGCCGGCCCGGACCGAGCCTGCGGCCCGGCTCGAGCCCCCGGGCAGGCCCGAGCCTCCGGCCAGGTCGGAGCCTGCGGGTCGGCGCGGGCCTGAGGTCCGGCGCGAGCCCCCGGCCCGGCCAGAGCCGCCGGCCCGGCCCGAACCTCCGGATCGGCCGGAGCCCGCGGGCCGCCCCGAGCCCCTCGCGCGCCCCTACGTGGCCCGGACCGGGTCCAGCTGGTCGGAGCCGGTGGACTGGCCAGGGCCTGCTCAGGGGGAGCGCCCCGGCCGGCCGCAACCGGCCACGCACCCAGAGCATCCGGTCCCGCCAGAACCCCCGGCCCGGCGGGAACCCGCGGCCAGGGCAGAGCCACCGGCCCGGTCGGAACCCGCGGCCAGGTCAGAGCCACCAGCCCGGTCGGAACCCGCCGCCCGTGCTGAACCCGACGTCTGGCCTGAGCCCACACCCTGGCCCGAACCCAGGGCCTGGCCCGAGCCAGCCAGCTGGCCGGAGCCCGCGGCCCGGTCAGAACATCCCGCCCGGCCTGAGCCTGCCGCCCGGCCGGAGCCTGCCGCCCGCCCAGCCGGCCCGGCCAGAACCTCAGGCCGGGCCCGGACCCGCGGCCCGGACAGAATCCACCGCGCGACCCGAGCCCCAGGCTCGGCCCGAACCCGCGGCCCGGGCCGAGCCCGGCACGCCGCCGGAGTCCCCCTCCCGGGCCGAGCCTGCGCCGCCGCCCCAGCCTGCCGCCCGGCCCGAACCTGTGGCCAGGTCGCAGCCTGACGGCACGACGGAGGCTGCGCCGCCGTCCGCTCCGCCCGTCCCGTCCGCTCCCTCCGGCGGCAGCGGCGGCCGACAGCGGCGCGGACGGCCCGGCGGCGGGCGCCCCGGCTGCTCCCGCGGGCGGCGAGCCAGCCCAGCGGCCCGACAGCGCTGAGGTCACCGTCGTGCCCGGCATCACCAGGTACCACCGGGCCGGGTGCATCCTGATCCGTTTCCTCGGTGCCGAGGACCTGGAGACCATGACCAAGCAGGCCGCCGAGGAGGCCGGCTGCGTGCCCTGCAAGGCCTGCCTGGCCCGAGCAGGACCTGCCCGAGGGCGCGGGCTAGCGCAGCCAGCCTGGCCTGGCTGGTCCTAGCTGGGTGACGGTGCCCGGCGGAGCCAGAACACCAGGCCCAGATCGGACTCGACGTGCTCGCGAGCGTCCGGGTCCGCGCCGTCGCTCTGCCGCGGGCCGTAGTCGACGGCCAGCACCTCGCTGCTGATCAGCGTCCCGTGCTCGGTCAGCGCGGCCGAGAGATCGGGATCCGCCGTGCTCCAGCGCAGCGAGATCCGGTCACTCACGTCCAGGCCGTCGCCCTTGCGCGCGTCCTGCACCAGCCGGATCACCTCACGGGCCAGGCCCTCCCGGCGCAGTTCCGGCGTGATGGCTATGTCGAGCGCGACCGTCTCGCCGGCCCCGGACGCCACCGCCCACCCCGAGCGCGGGACCTGGGTCACGATGACGTCCTCAGGCCCGAGGCTGACCGGGGCGCCGTCGACCATGACCGAGGCCTTGCCGCCGGACCGCAGGTCCGCGGCCAGCGCGGCCGCGTCGGCCGCCTCGATGGCCTTGGCCACCGGGGGAGTGCCCTTGCCGAAGCGCCCGCCGAGAGCCCGGTAGTTGGGCTTCACCGTGTAGTCGACCAGGCCCTCCTCCACCGAGGCGAGTGTGTCCAGCTCACGGACGTTGAGCTCGTCGGCGACCTGCGCCCGGATATCGGCGGGCAGGCCGGCGAAGCCGGTCGCGCCGATGAGCGCGCGGGCGAGCGGCTGGCGGACCCGCACCACCGCGGCGGCCCGCGCCGACCGGCCGAGCTCGACCAGCCGCCGGGCCAGCGCCATCTGCTCCGAGAGACCCTCGTCGATCAGCGCCGCGTCCTCGGCCGGCCAGGACGCCAGGTGCACCGAGTCGGGAGCGTCGCCGGCCCGGAGCACGTTCCAGACGTAGTCGGTGAGGAACGGGGTCACCGGCGCCATCAGCCGGGTCAGCGTCTCCAGGCACTCGTGCAGCGTGGCGAACGCCGCCGCGCCGTCCGGGGTCCCCGGGCCCTCCCAGAACCGGCGCCGGGACCGGCGCACGTACCAGTTGGACATGTCGTCGATGAACGTGGCGATCCTGCGCCCCGCCGTGGCGGAGTCGAACGCGTCCAGCGCGATCGTGACGTCGCGGACCAGCGCGTGCAGCTCGCTGAGCAGCCACCGGTCGAGAACCGGCCGCTCCGCGGCGGGCGGCGCCTCCGCCAGCCGCGGCGCCCCGGCCATCGCCCTGGGCCGCCGCCGCGTTGGCGTAGAGCACCAGGAACGACACGGTGTTCCAGTAGGTCAGCAGGATCTTGCGGACGATCTCCTCGAGCGTGCCGTGCCCGATCTTCCTGGTCGCCCACGGCGAGCCGGCGGCGGCGAAGAACCAGCGGACGGCGTCCGCGCCGTGCGCCTCCATCAGCGGCATCGGCTCGAGCACGTTGCCCAGGTGCTTGCTCATTTTCCGCCCGCGCTCGTCGACCACGAGGCCCAGGCAGAGCACGTTCTCATAGGAGGACCGGCCGAAGATGAGCGTGCCGATCGCCATCAGCGAGTAGAACCAGCCGCGGGTCTGGTCGATCGCCTCGCAGATGAACTGGGCCGGATAGGCGCGCTCGAACTCCGCCTGATTCTGGTGCGGGGCGCCCAGCCGGGCGAACGGCATCGAGCCCGAGTCGTACCAGACGTCGATCACCTCAGGCACCCGGCGCGCCTGCCCGCCGCAGTCCGGGCAGGAGATCGTGACCTCGTCCACGTACGGCCGGTGCGGGTCCAGGCCGGACAGGTCGCGGCCGGCCAGCCCGGCCAGCTCGGCCAGCGACCCGACGCAGGTCGCGTGCTCCTCCTGGCACATCCAGACCGGCAGCGGCGTGCCCCAGTACCTGGTCCGCGACAGCGCCCAGTCCACGTTGTTGCGCAGCCACTCGCCGTACCGGCCCTCCTTGATGGTCGGCGGGTACCAGCTGGTCATCTCGTTCTCGGCCAGCAGCTGCTCCTTGATCGCCGTGGTCCGGATGTACCAGGACGGCAGCGCGTAGTAGAGCAGCGGCGTGTGGCACCGCCAGCAGTGCGGGTAGCTGTGCTCGTGCCGGTCGGACGCGAACAGCACGCCGCGGTCGTCCAGATCCCTGATCAGCACGGCGTCCGCTTCCTTGAAGAACATCCCGCCGATGAGCGGCACGCTGTCCTCGAAGTGGCCGTCCCCGCGCACCGGCTTGACCACGGGCAGGCCATGGGCCCGGCCCGTCTCCATGTCGTCCGCGCCAAAGGCCGGCGCGATGTGCACCAGGCCGGTCCCGTCTTCGGTGGTCACAAACGAGCCGGTGACCACCTTGTGCGCGCCGGTCACCGGCACCAGGGTGAACGGCGGCCGGTAGGTCGCCCCGGCCAGCTCGGAGCCCCGGACCCGGTCGACGACGTGCCAGCCCTCGCCGAGGACCCGCGGCCACAGCGCATCGGCGACCACCACCCGGTCGCCGTGGCCCGCCTTGCGGGCGATCGCGTAGAGCTCGTCCGGGTGCACGGCCACCGCGGTGTTCGACACCAGCGTCCACGGCGTCGTGGTCCAGACCAGCAGGTCGGCGCCCTCGAGATGCTTGTTCGCCCCCTCCGGCAAGGTGACCAGGGGGAACCGCACCGTGACCGACGGGTCGGACACGGTCTGGTAGACGTCGGGCTGGCCCATCTCGTGGTCGGACAGCGAGGTCTCGCAGCGCGGGCAGTACGGGCTGATCCGGAAGTCCCGGATCAGCAGGCCCCGCTCGAAGATGACCTTCAGCGACCACCACACGGACTCGATGTAGGCCGGGTCCATGGTCCGGTAGGCGTGGGACAGGTCGACCCAGTACCCCATCCGCTCGGTCAGCGCCTCGAACGCGTCCACGTGGCGCAGCACCGACTCGCGGCACCGCGCGTTGAACTGCGCGACGCCGTAGGCCTCGATCTCCTTCTTCCCTGACAGGCCGAGTTCCTTCTCCACGGCCACCTCGACCGGGAGCCCGTGGCAGTCCCAGCCGCCCTGGCGGGGCACCCGGAACCCCTGCATGGTCTTGAACCGGGGGAAGAGGTCCTTGAACACCCGCGCCTCGATGTGATGCGTGCCCGGCATCCCGTTCGCGGTCGGCGGTCCCTCGTAGAACGTCCAGGTCTGGCCGGATGACGTCTGATCCAGGGAGCGGTCGAAGACCTTGCCGTCCCGCCACCGGTCCAGCACCTCACGCTCGATCGTGGGCAGGTCGACGACAGCGGGCAGTTCGGGGAACGGGAGCCTCGCGGCGGGCTGGTCAGCTTGGCGCGGCATGGTGGGCGGCCTCTCGCGGGTTGTCGTGCCCGTCAGGCTCCGGATCCCGGGCCCGTCGAGCACGGCTGCACCGGAGGGACGAGGAACGCCGGCGGCGGCCCCGCGGTACCACCCTCCTTGGCCGCATCCTGGGCCTGCCGGCCCGGTACGCGACCCTCTCGGTTTGTTCTGCTGCCGGTTCTACTTGGCGTGACCCAGCCAGGTGGCGGACACCCTGGCCAGTCCCGCCCGCCAGCCCGGGTTCCGGGTCATAGCGGGGTGCCGTTCTTCCGGCGGCTCCGGGGTGATCTGGTCCGCTGCGCGCATCCCCGGGCTCGCACTATCCCCGGTCGCTCCTGGCCGCCGCAGCGGCAGCTGTCCCCATCAGCGCCGTGCAGGATGTCAGGATAGCCGATACCCGGCGCACCTGGTGTGATCGGCCTTTCCGCCAGACCTCCGGCGGGCGTGTTTGCAGTACCCCCCGATCACCACTTATCCTCTCGTGACTGCTCCCAACGAAGATCATTACCGAGTTGCACCGAGGGAGGCCGGAAATGACTGCTGAGGCGCGTTCAGGCGCAGCAGCGCTTCCGGTACGGCCGGGAGAGCGGCGCTGGACCGAAACCGAGCTGGCCAAGGTGCGCGACAACCTGGCCGCAGAGGCCGAAGAGCTGCGCGCGGACATCGAGCGCGCGGAATCGGACATCGCGTCCCGGCTCGGTGACGCGGTGGGTGACGCCGGGGATGATCAGGCCGATGTGGGCGCGAAGACCTACGAGCGCGAGCACGAACTCGCCCTGACCCACAACGCCCGCGAGCTGCTGTCCCAGACCGAGCGGGCGCTGGAGCGGATAGACGAGGGCACGTACGGCACCTGCGAATCGTGCGGCGAGCCGATCGGCAAGGCGCGGCTGCAGGCGTTTCCCCGCGCGGTTCTGTGCGTGTCGTGCAAGCAGCGGGAGGAACGCCGCTGACCAGCCAGGCGGCCGGCGGCCCCGGCCGGCCAGAAGAGACCGGCGCGTCACGGTCGGCGTCGCCGCGGATAGCCATACTGCTCGGGGTCGCGCTGCTGGTCCTGGCCCTGGACATCATCTCGAAGACGATCGTGGTGGCCACGCTGTCCAACCGCGCGCCGGTCCGCCTCCTCGGCGGGCTGCTGACCCTGCGCGAGGCGCGGAACCCCGGCGCGGCGTTCAGCATCGGCGGGACATCCACCACCATCCTGTTCACCGCGATCGCCGTCGGGGTGGTCATCTTCATCGTCCGCACCTCGCGCCGCATCTTCAGCCTGCCCTGGGCGATAGCGCTGGGCCTGCTGCTCGGCGGGGCCATGGGCAACCTGACCGACCGGATCTTCCGCTCGCCCGCGCCGTTCCGCGGCTGGGTCGTGGACTGGATCCAGGTGCCGCACTGGCCGGTGTTCAACCTGGCCGACTCCGCGATCTGCTGCGGCGGCGCGCTCATGGTCCTGCTCGCCGCGCGCGGCCACGGCATCGAGGGCCACGCCCGTCCCGCTCAGCCCGCCAGCCCGCCCGCGCAGCCCGAGCAGCCCTGGCAGGAGCGGCCATCGGGCGGCGGCAGCGGATGACCCCGCCGGGCCAGCGCCGGGTTCCCGTTCCTGACGGCCTGGACGGCGAGCGCCTGGACGCCGCGCTCGCCCGGATGTTCGGCCTGTCCCGGGCCCGGGCGGCCGAGCTGATCGGCGACGGCTCGGTGCTCGTCGGCGGCCGGCCGGCGGCCAAGTCGGACCGGGTGCCGGCCGGGGAATGGCTGGACGTGACCCTGCCCCAACCGGCCACCGCCCCCCCGCCGCCCGAGCCCGTGCCCGGCCTCACCGTGGTGTACGAGGACGCCGACATCATGGTCGTGGACAAGCCGCGGGGCGTGGCGGCGCACCCCACGCCGGGCTGGACCGGCCCCACCGTGCTGCAGGGCCTGGCCGCCGCCGGCCACTCGATCGCCACCAGCGGGGCCGCGGAACGGCAGGGCATCGTGCACCGGCTGGACGCCAACACCTCCGGGCTCATGGTCGTGGCCAAGAGCGAGCGCGCGTACAGCGCGCTGAAGCAGGCGTTCCGCGACCGTGAGGTGGACAAGGTCTACCACGCCCTGGTCCAGGGGCACCCGGATCCGCTGCGCGGCACGGTGGACGCGCCGATCGCCCGGCACCCGTCGGGCGACGGCCGGTTCGCGGTCGTGGCCGGCGGCCGCCCGTCGGTCACGCACTACGACACGCTCGAGGCGTTCCGCGCCGCGAGCCTGACCGAGGTGCTCCTGGAGACCGGCCGCACCCACCAGATCCGGGTGCACATGGCCGCGATCAGGCACCCGTGCGTGGGTGACCGGCTGTACGGGGCCGACCCGGTGCTGGCCGCCCGGCTCGGCCTGACCCGGCAGTGGCTGCACGCGGTGCGCCTCGGGTTCAGCCATCCCGGGGACGGCCGCCGGGTCGAGTTCACCAGCGCCTACCCGGACGATCTCGCTCACGCCCTGGACGTGCTCCGCGCCGAGGCGTGACCCGCCGCCTGCCGGTCAGCGGGGCTGGGCGCCGAGCCCGGCCTGGCGCAGCTGGCTGAGCGTCCAGCCCCTGCGCTCCGGGTCGAGCGGGCGGGTGACCGCGGTGAAGATCTCGGCGGCGCGGCGGTAGGACATCCGGGCCCGGCCGGTGACCGGGCAGACGTCCGCGGCGGCGGCGCGGGCCGGGGCCCGCCGGTCGGTGAGGAACACCGGGCCGTAGGTGCGGCCCGCGAGCAGCCAGCCGAGCAGCTGGCTGGTGCTGTCGCGCCAGCGGATCCAGCCGCCGGGACCGGCGGGGCGCGCCCGCCGCGCAGGTCAACGCGGCCCGCGTCCAGGGCCAGGATGTCGTCGGTGGGCGCGGCCGAGTCGTAGATGACCCGCCAGAACGCGTGCTCGCGCAGCGCCGCGGTGACCCGGAACAGGTCGGCCACCTGCCCGCTGGTGAGCGGGGCCACCGGCGCGGCCAGGCCGGGCCGGTGCCGCAGCCCGGCCGTGGGATCCTGGCTGATCCAGCCGTGGTCCTGCCACCAGCCCACCGCGCTGCGCAAGGCCGACAGCTCGCGGTTCACGGTGCGCACGTCGGTGCTGAGCCCGCGGTCGGCGAGCGCGGCCGCGAGCCGGGCCCCGGCATCCGGCTCGTCGAGCAGGGCCAGCGGCACGACCGGCGGCACCGCGCCCCGCCGCGCCGCACCCTGCGGCGCGGGCCGGCCGACCAGCGCCCACGCCCAGCTGGTCAGGGAGATCCGGTAGACCCGGCGCGAGGCCGGGCCCAGTGACGCCCCGGCCAGGTACCGGTCGACCGCGACCGCGTACTCCACCGGCGCCGTGGCCCGCGCCCCGGCCGCCCGCGGCACGACCGCGGCCCGCAGCTGACCCGCCACCGTGACCTCCGTTCTGCCCTGGCGCAGTAAACCGCTGCGCGTTTGCCCGCTGGCTAAATCATAACGCAGCCGCCGGGTGCATTTACTGCGGCAAGCAGATAGCCAGATGGAATTAGCAACGCTCTCAGTTTGCCATTACCGATAGGGCAATGGCATCGTGATCCCATGCGAATTCGCGGCGATTCCCCAGGTCGCTACCGCAGTAAATCTCCTGCTCACGATCGTGCCGAAGCCATTCGTTACGCTAATTCGCCGGGCCCATCAAAGCCACGGGAAGCGAATCAGGCTGGGGGCGGCAAGGGCCATCGCGTGGCGGCCATCGCGCACCGGGCCAGCGTGCTTCGCGGCCGCAACTTCCGCCGCTTCTTTGTCGGCCAGGTGACCTCGCTGCTCGGCACGTCGATGTCCGCGATCGCGGTGATCTTTGCCGTGCTCGGCAACGGGGGATCCGCGGCCGACGTCGGGTACGTGATCGCGGCGCGGATCCTGCCCCAGGTGGCCCTGGTGCTGGGCGGCGGCGTGCTGGCCGACCGGCTGGGCCGCCGCCCGGTCATGCTCGGCTCCGACGTGCTGCGCTGCGCCGCGCAGGCGGTGCTGGCCGCCGCGCTGCTGGCGGGCCGGCCGCCGTCTGGCTGATTGCGGTCCTGGCCGCGCTGGTCGGCATCGGGGAGGCGTTCTTCGAGCCAGCGCTCGACGGGCTCACCGTCGAGATCGCGCCGCGGGAGGAACTGGGCAGCGCGAACGCGCTCCTGGGCCTGGCCAAGTCCGCGGCCGGGATCGCCGGCCCCGCCCTGGCCGGGCTGCTCGTGGCGGTCGCGGGGCCGGCCGTGGTGGTCGCCATCGACGCCGCCAGCTACGGGGTGAGCGTGATCGCGCTCGGCGGGCTGCAGCTGTCCCGGGCGGGTCACCTGCGCGGCACGTCGCTGCTGCGGGAGATGGCCGAGGGCTGGGCCGAGTTCAGGACCCGGGCCTGGCTGTGGGCGACCACCGTGCAGTTCGCGCTGTTCAACCTCATCACGTGGGCGCCGTACCTGGTGCTGGGCCCGGTCCTGGCCCATGACTACCTGGGCGGCGCCGGGGCCTGGGGCCTGATCATGGCGGCGAACGGCGCCGGGGCGGTCCTGGGCGGCCTGGCCGCGCTGGGCCGCAGGCCGCGCCGCCCGCTCGTGACCGCCACCCTGGCCACGTTCGGGTACCCGGTGCCCTGCCTGCTGCTGGCCCTGCACGCGCCGGTGGCGGGGGTGGCCGCCGGGGCGTTCGCGGCCGGCGCCGGCGGCGCGCTGGCCATGGCCCTCGACACCACGGTCCTGCAGCAGCAGGTGCCGGCGGACCGGCTGTCCCGGGCCAGCTCGTTCTCCACCTTCGGCGCGTTCGGCCCGGGCACGCTCGGGCTGGCCATCGCGGGGCCGGTCGCCGCCCTGGCCGGGCCAGGACGGGTGCTGGGCGTCGGCGCGGCCTGGGCCGTGTTCGGCAGCCTCGTGGTGCTGAGCCTGCCGTCCGTCCGGGCGGTCCGCTGGAGTGACGCGGACCCGCCGGTCACGCCCGGAGCCGGTGACCCGGGCCGCAGGGTCAGGCCACCGGCGTCGCACAGGTCAGGCTGACGGTGGCGCCGGGCTGAGCGGTCGTGCCTCCGGCCGGGTCCTGGCTCGCCACGTCGAGGGGACCCGTGGACGTGCAGGTCGTCGGGTCAGGACTCGCGGCCAGCCCGGCGCCTTTCAGGGCCGCCTCCGCGCCGGCCAGGGTGCTCCCGACCACGTTGGGCACGGTGACGGGCGTCGCGGTCGCGCTGCACACCACGATGGCGACAACGGAGCCGGGCTGGGCCGATGTGCCGCCGCCGGGATTCTGGCGCACCACGTCGCCGCCCGGCGTCGAACCGCAGGTGGTGGTGTCTGAGGAGCTCGCCCCCAGACCGGCGTTCTTCAGCGCGGCCTCGGCCGCGCTCTCGGTCTGCCCGGTCACGTCCGGCACGGTCACCGGGCTGACCGGGGTCGTTCCTGTGCCCGATCCTGGGCCCGAACCCGAGCTCGGGCTGGAGCTCGTGCCCTGGGCCGGGCCCGAGCCTGAGTTCGCTCCGGCATCGCCGGTCGTGCTCTGGCCTGGGCCCGCGCCGGAGCTCGGGCCCTGGGTCGGGCTGGCGGTCGTGCCCGCTGATGCGGACGAGCCGGTCTTGGTGACCGGATGGCCAGGTCCGCCCCGCAGCGCGGACGCGACCGCGAACGCGTGCGATGGCCAGGGCCAGGGCACCGAACCCGCCGGCCAGGGCGCGGGCGACCCTGGCCCGCCTGCCGGGCCGGGGCAGCTGTCGCCGCAGGCGGCGGCTCGAGCAGCCGCAGGTTGTGGCGGCTGAGGGCGGCGCCGTCGCGGTCACCGATCTGCTCACGAAGCGCCAGCGCGTGCCGGAGCAGGCGGGCCGCGTCGTCCAGGTGGTCCTGGGCGAACGCGAAGCTGCCCAGCTGATGCGAGAAGTAAGCGTCGGCCTCGTGATCACCGGTGGCCCGGGCGGCGTTCAGCCCGTGGCTGAGGGCGTGATGCCAGGCCTCCCACCGTCCGGCGGTGAACAGCACCGCCTCGGCCGCGCGGGCCAGCTGAGCCACGCTGGCCCACTCACCGCGCTCGGCGGCGTACTCGGTCAGCGACAGCGCCGCCTCCGCGGCCGCCTGAGACTCCACGGCGCTGGGGTGGGCCAGCATCAGCCAGCTGGTGAGCTCGCGGGCGGAGGCGGCCAGGTGGATGTCGGCCAGCAGCATCTGCCGGTAGCTCCTGGTCTTGCAGACCGGCAGGCCGAACCGGTCGTGGCGCTGCTGCGCCAGGCCTCGCCGGTGCAGCGACTCGAGGCCCTCGCCGAGGTAGGAGAGCTGGCCGAGCACGGCGACCACGCTGGCCGGGAGCAGCGCGCCCGCGGCCAGCGCCAGGGCCGCCAGCGCCCGCCGCTCATGCTCGGCGAGCGCGCTGATGCTGAGCCGGTCCAGGACGTCGGGGTCATGCTCGGCCTGGCGGGCCAGGGAGCCGATGGAATGCCCGTCCTCCCGCACCAGCGCCGCAGCCTGGATCAGGTGCAGTGGCTGGCCGCCGACCGCGGCCGCGAGACGCCGGGCGGCCGGGACCTCCTGGCTGGTCAGCGGACGGCCCAGGTGATCGGCGAGCAGGGCGAGCGCCGTATCGGCGGGCAGCCCGGCCAGGTCCTGCGAGCTGCCCAGCTGGCCGAGCACCGGGCGGGTGGATGTGATCACCACGCTGCAGCCGCGCAGAATCTCCAGCAGCCGGCCGACCTGGTCGGGCCCGGCGGTCACATCGTCGATGACGACGATGGCGCTCACCTGGCCTAGCAGGCTGGCGCACTCATCGGGGGTCGGCTTGACCGGCCGGTCGGAGCGGAACAGCGTGGTCACGACCTGCTGCAGCAGATCCCAGAAGCGGTCCTGGTCGGCCCGCACGTAGACGCACTGCGGCGCACCGTGCTGCCGGGAGGCGGTCGCGGCGATGTGCCGGAGCAGGATCGTCTTGCCGTACCCGCAGGTCGCGTGGAACCCGATGGCATGCCCCGCCCGGATGGCGGCGAGGGCGTCGGCCAGCTCCTGCTCCCGGCCGAGGATCGGCGGCTTCGGCAGGGGCTCGGGGAGCCGCGGGCTGAGCAGCTGAGCAGCGGCCGGGCGGCGCGCGATGCGCTCAATCCGCGCACCCCGGTCACCGGCGATCTCGATGCTGAGATTGCCGTAAAGGATGGCGCTCATCGGCCACCTCCACAGGGCCGCTAGGCCGAGGCCAGCCAGCGGTGCGTCCACCTAGCGACGGGGAGGCAGATCCTCCCGCTGATACAGAGCAGGCCGGGCCGCCCCCGATACACGCCGGCCCGCGGAACAGGGCTCAGGCCCGCGGTCCGGTCTACCCGAGCGCGCGCCGGAATCGGTCGCCGAGACCGGCCAGGCGCTCGGCCGGCTCGTCGGCGAACACCAGCCGCAGGTAGTGATCGCCGCTCGGACCCCATCCGTCCATCGGAGTCGCGGCCACCTTGCCGAGCCCGAAGAGCCGCTGGGACAGCGCGGCCGGGCTGAGCCCCAGCGGCCTGGCGTCCACCAGCAGCGACCAGCCACCGTGCGGCCGGATCACCGGGTAGCCGGCCAGCTGGCCGAGGATGGTCTCGCAGCGCTGCTGCCAGACCGCGGTCGCGGCGGCCACGTCGGCGTCGGCGTCGGGGGCGGTCAGCGCGGCGGCCACGGCGGCCTGCGCGATCCCGACCTGGCAGACCACGTTGGTCAGGCCCACCAGGTTGATGTCGGCGACAATGCCGGGCGGCCCGACCACCCAGCCCACCCGCCAGCCGATCAGCCGCAGCTCCTTGGAGGCTGAGCCGACGGTGATGGTGCGGTCGGCCAGGCCCGGGTGCGCGGCCGGATGACTCGGCGGGCGCCCGTCGAAGCGGATGCGCTCCATCGCCGCGTCGTAGATGAGCCAGGCCGGATGGCGTTCCAGCGCGCCGGCCAGCGCGGACCAGTGCCGCTCGTCCAGGACCAGTCCGGTGGGCATGGACGGCCCCATCATCAGCACCGCGGCGGTCTGCGGGCCCACCGCGGCGGCCAGCCCGCCCGGGTCGACCTCCCAGCCGCCGGCGGTCGCCGCGGCCGGGACGAACCGGGGCACGCCGCCCGCCAGCCGGACCCGGTTGACCAGCCCGGCGTAGACCGGGTCGCAGAGCACGACCTCCTGCCCCGGCTCGACGGTGGCCAGCAGCGTGTTGAGTATGCCGTTGAGGCCGCCCGCGACGGCGACGCACCCGGTGGCCGGGTCATACGAGCGGCCCGCGAGCCGGCCGACGTGGGCCGCGGCGGCCTCGCGCAGCGCCGTATGCCCCTGGAACGGCAGGTAACTGTTGGCCGCGTCGTCGTCGATGGCCACCCGGGTCGTGTCCACGGCGACCTGCGGCGGCCGCAGGTCGGTGTCCAGGTTCTCGAGGCGCAGGATGTCCGGGTCCCCGGCCGCGTCCGCAGCGTCCCCCATGACATCCACGCCGATGCCGGGGATATGGCGGAGCCGCGACACGGTCATTGCTGCCGACCACCTCTCACTGCCTGCTTATGGCTACAGCGATATGTTCATACCACCCGGCACGGCCTGGAGCGGGCGAGGGCGATCCGGCGCGCTGCTGCCGATGCAGCGCCGGCAGCGGCGCTGACACATTCCGGGCCTTCGGTGCATCCGGAGTGTCGAGGCGGCAGGCGGGGCAGGTTCCGATAGGCTCGATGAGCCGGACCGGAACGTGCGCCAGCGGCGGCCACATCGGCCAGTTGCCGGGGGCGGTGCGTGGCGGTCACTTCCCCCGGCCCATCACAGCGCGTCCGTCAGCGGGCGTCGTGACGCATGCCCGAAGGAGGCGGTGTTTTCATGGCGGCAGCCTCGGCGGGCAACGACAGGTCGTTTGTGCACCTGCACGTCCACACCGAGTACTCGATGCTGGACGGGGCCGCGCGGCTGAAGGACCTGTTCGCCGAGTGCGAGAAATCGGGCATGCCGGCGATCGCCATGACCGACCACGGCAACGTCTACGGCGCCTACGACTTCTGGGCCAAGGCCCGCGCGGCCGGCATCAAGCCGATCATCGGCATCGAGGCGTACGTCGCACCCGAGCACCGCGGGCACAAGCAGCCGGTCCGGTGGGGCGTACCGGCGCAGAAGGACGACGACGTCTCCGGCGCCGGCGCGTACACCCACATGACGCTGCTGGCCGAGACCACCGAGGGCATGCACAACATCTTCAAGCTCGCCTCGACGGCCTCGCTGGAGGGCTACTTCCGCAAGCCGCGCATGGACCGCGAGCTGCTGGCGCAGTACGCCAAGGGCATCATCGCCACCACCGGCTGCCCCGGCGGCGAGGTGCAGACCAGGCTCCGGCTCGGCCAGGACCGCCAGGCGCTCGAGGCGGCCGCCGCCTACCGCGACATCTTCGGCCCGGAGAACTTCTTCGTCGAGCTCATGGACCACGGCCTCAACGTCGAGCTGCGGGTCAGGGACAAGCTGCGGCGCATCGCCCGCGACCTCTCGCTGCCGTTCGTCGCCACCAACGACCTGCACTACGCCCGCGAGGCCGACGCCTCCGCCCACGAGGCCCTGCTCTGCGTGCAGACCGCCACGAACCTGGCCGACCCGGGCCGGTTCAAGTTCGAGGGCACCGGCTACTACGTAAAGACGCCGGGGGAGATGCGCGCGATCAGCGCGGACGAGGACTGGCAGGCGGGCTGCGACACGACCCTGCTCATCGCCGAGCGGGCGAACGTCGAATTCACCAAGTCGAACCTGATGCCCAAGTTCCCGCTGCCCGACGGCGAGACCGAGTCGAGCTGGTTCCGCAAGGAAGTCTGGCGCGGGATGGACCGCCGCTACCCGGACGGGTACGACGAGCCCCGCCGCACCCAGGCCGAGTACGAGATCGGCGTCATCGAGACCATGGGGTTCTGCTCGTACTTCCTGGTCGTGGCCGACTTCATCATGTGGGCCAAGAACAACGGGATCCGGGTCGGGCCGGGCCGCGGGTCGGCGGCCGGGTCGATCGTCTCCTACGCGATGGGCATCACCGACCTGGACCCGATCGCGCACCGGCTGGTCTTCGAGCGGTTCCTGAACCCCGAGCGGGTCTCCATGCCGGACGTCGACATCGACTTCGACGAGCGCCGGCGCGGCGATGTCATCCGGTACGTCACGGAGAAGTACGGCGACGACCGCGTGGCCCAGATCATCACCTACGGCACGATCAAGGCCAAGGCCGCGGTCAAGGACGCCTCCCGGGTGCTCGGTTTCCCCTACGCGCTCGGCGACCGGATCACCAAGGCCTTCCCTCCGCCCATCCTGGGCAAGGACATGCCGCTGTCCGGTGTGTTCGACCCGGATCACGCGCGCTACGGCGAGGCGGGCGAGATCCGCGCCCTGTACGAGGCCGAGGCCGAGGTCAAGCAGGTCATCGACGCGGCCAGGGGCCTGGAGGGCCTGATCCGCCAGGCCGGTGTGCACGCCGCCGGGGTGATCATGAGCAGCGAGCCGCTGCTCGACCACATCCCGGTGTGGAAGCGGGAGGCCGACGGGGCCATCATCACGCAGTTCGACTACCCCGCGTGCGAGGACATCGGCCTGCTCAAGATGGACTTCCTCGGCCTGCGCAACCTCACGGTCATCGACGACGCCATCCGCGGCATCGCGGGGAACCGCCGCATCGAGATCGACCTGGACACGATCGGCCTGGACGACCAGCCCACCTACGAGCTGCTGGCCCGCGGCGACACGCTCGGCGTGTTCCAGCTGGACGGCAGCCCGATGCGGGCCCTGCTGCGGGCCATGCGGGCCGACAAGTTCGGCGATATCGCCGCGGTCATCGCGCTGTACCGGCCCGGCCCGATGGCCAGCGCCCCGGTCTACGCCGACCGCAAGACCGGCCGGGCGCCGGTCACGCCGATCCACCCCGAACTCGCCGAGCCGCTGGAAGACATCCTGGGTGAGAGCTACGGCCTGCTGGTCTACCAGGAGGAGGTGATGTTCGCCGCGCAGAAGCTGGCCGGCTACTCGCCCGGCAACGCGGACCTGCTGCGCCGCGCGATGGGCAAGAAGAAGAAGGAGATCCTGGACAAGGAGTACGAGCCGTTCGAGGCCGGCATGAAGGCCAACGGCTACTCCGACGGCGCGATCAAGACCATCTGGGACACGATGGTCCCGTTCTCCGGCTACGCCTTCAACAAGGCGCACGCGGCCGGCTACGGGCTGATCTCCTACTGGACGGCCTTCCTCAAGGCCAACTACCCGGCTGAGTACATGGCCGGGCTGCTGACCTCGGTGGCCGGCGACAAGGACAAGTCAGCGCTGTACCTCAACGAGTGCCGCCGGATGGGCATCAAGGTCCTGCCGCCGGACGTGAACGTGTCCACGGCCATCTTCACGCCGGTCGGCGAGGACATCAGGTTCGGCATGGCCGCGGTCCGCAACGTCGGCACCGCCGTGGTCGAGTCGATCGTGGCCACGCGGAAGTCCAAGGGCGCGTTCGAGAGCTTCGCCGACTTCCTGCGCAAGGTGCCGGTGAACGTGTGCAACAAGCGGGTGATCGAGTCCCTGATCAAGGCCGGCGCGTTCGACTCCTTCGACCACCCGCGCAAGGGCCTGCTGCTCATCCACGAGCAGGCGATCGACACCGTGATCGACGTCAAGCGCAACGAGGCGATCGGCCAGGACTCGCTGTTCGGCGAGGACACCGAGGCCGCGGCCGCGTTCGACGTGCCGGTGCCGGAGGGCGAGTGGGAGAAGGCCACGCTGCTCGGGTTCGAGCGCGAGATGCTTGGCCTGTACGTGTCCGACCATCCGCTGCTCGGCCTCGAGCACGTGATGGCGGCGGCGACCGACTGCTCGATCGCGCAGCTTGTCGGCTCGGCCGAGGAGGAGGCCGACCGCAGCCAGCGATCCGACCGGGGCGACGCCCAGATCGTCACGGTCGGGGGGATCCTCTCCGGCGTGGCCCGCAAGGTCACCAAGCAGGGGGCGGCCTGGGCGGCGGCCACGCTCGAGGACCTCGAGGGCGCGATCGAGGTGCTGTTCTTCCCCGCCACCTACCAGGCCTGCATGACGCAGATCATCGACGACGCGATCGTGCTGGTGAAGGGGCGCCTGGACCGGCGCGAGGAGGTGCCGAAGCTGGTCGCCATGGAGGTGAGCGTCCCCGAGCTGACCGCGGGCGAGCAGGGCCCTTTCGTGGTGTCGATCATGGAAGCGCGCTGCGTGCCGCCGGTGGTCGAGCGGCTCAGGGAGGTGCTGAGGACGCACCCGGGGGCGACCGAGGTGCACCTGCGGATGCTGAGTGGCTCCCGGGCGAAGGTGTTTAAGCTCGAGGACAAGCTGCGGGTCAGGCCGTCGCCGTCGCTGGTCGCCGACCTGAAGCAGCTGCTCGGCCCGGCCTGCGTGGGCTGATTCCGCCCCCGGTGAGCCGGGAAAGCTAATCGGCGTTGGTCCGTTAGCGAAAGGCCTGCCATGCAGCTCATCCGGTCCCGGCCGGGACCGTCCCGATGACCCGCCTGCACCTGGGCGTCGTGGCGCTGCGCGGATCGGAGTGGCGCAGCGATGTGCTGCGCACCAACCTGTGGCTGGTCCCCGCGGTCGAGGTGGTCATCGCCGCGCTGCTCTTCGTCGGCACGTACGCGCTGGACCGGGCCGCCTATAACGGGACATTCCAGATCCCCGGGTGGGCGATCAGCGGGTCCGCTGATGCCGCGCGGCAGATCCTGACCGCGATCGCCGCGGCGATCATCACGGTCGTCGGCGTGGTGTTCTCGATCGTGATCGTGGCGCTGACGCTGACGTCCACCCAGTTCGGGCCCAGGATGCTGCGCAACTTCATCCGCGACCGCGGCACGCAGCTCACGCTCGGCACGTTCGTGGCCACGTTCGTCTACGCGGTGCTGACCCTCGGGTCGATCGGCCAGGGCGCCCACGGCGAGTTCGTGCCGCACATCAGCATCACGGTCACGCTGGGGCTGATGGTGGCCGACCTGGCCGTGCTCATCTACTTCCTGCACCACATCGCCATCCAGATCCAGCTGCCGCAGGTGATCGCGGGCATCGCCGGTGACCTGGCCCAGGCCATCGAGCTCCAGGTCGGCGACCCGGCGGTCGGCGCGGGCGCGCAGCTCGCCGCGCGGCTGATCGCGGACATGGACGGGCCGGGCGGCGACGTGGCCGCGCCGCGCAGCGGCTACCTGCAGTACATCCGGCACCCGACCCTGGTGCGGATCGCCACCGAGGTCGACGCCGTGATCCACGTGCGCTACCGGCCCGGCCACTTCCTGGTCCAGGGCCACCCGTACGCGACCGTGTGGCCCGCCACCGCCGCGGACCAGGTGGCGCGTGAGCTGGCCCGGGCGCACGTCAGCGGCCCGTACCGGACCCTGGCCCAGGATGTCTCGTTCGGCATCGACCAGCTGGTCGAGATCGCGATCCGCGCGCTGTCCACCGCGGTCAACGACACCTTCACGGCTCTGACCTGCATCGACTGGATCGGCGACAGCCTGTGCAAGGTGACAGGCCGCTGGCAGCCCACCCACATCTACCGGGACGCCCGCGGTGCGGTGCGCCTGATCACGACGCAGGCCACCTACGAACGCCTGGTCCAGCGCGCCTTCGAGAAGATCCGCCAGGCCGGGCACGGCATGCCCGCGGTGCTGATCAGGCAGCTGGACGCGCTGGCCAAGATCATGGAGCGGGCGGCCGCGCCCGAGGACTGCCGGGTGCTGCTGGACCAGGCCGCGATGATCGAGCGGCTGGGCATGACGTCCGTCGGCGAGGAATCCGACCGCGCCGACATCCGCCGGGCCTACCAGCGGGTGCTCGACGTGCACGCCGACCTCGGCATCACGCCGGCCGCCCCCGCGACCTAGCGCCGGCCGCCGCCCCGCGCCGCGGGCTCAGGCGTCGCGCCGCTGCAGCAGGATGGCGGCCGCCGCGAGCAGCAGCGCCGCCCAGAGGCAGAACACCCCGAACCCTTCCCAGGCGGACAGCACCGTACCGGACGCGGGATGGGCCTGGCCGATGAGCGTACCGGCCTGTTCCGGCAGGTAGCCGTTGATGTGCGCGCCCCAGCTGCCGGGCAGCAGGCCGGCCAGGATCGGCAGCACGAACACCACGCCGATGGCCGTGGTGACCGCGCCTGCGGTATGCCGGATCACCCCGCCGATTCCCAGCGAGAACAGGCCGAGCACGGCGAGGTACAGCCCGGAGCCGAGGACCGAGCGCAGGACAAGGTGGTCGCTGAGCGACACGGGCACCCGGCTGTGCAGGATCGCCGAGCCGATGAAGAACGAGCCGAAGGACACGACCTCCCCGAGCACGATCAGCAGCGCGGCGAACACCAGGCACTTGGCGGTCAGCATCCGCAGCCGCTTCGGCACCGCGAGCAGCGAGGAGCGGATGACCCCCGTCGAGTACTCCGTGGTGATCACCAGGACGCCCAGCACGCACAGGGTCAGCTGGCCCAGGCCGAGTCCGGCGCCCAGGATGAACCCGACGGGATCGACGACGATCCTCGAGTTCCGCTGGGCCGCATTCGGGCCGGTCCAGTTGGCTACGGTCAGCCACGTGAACAGCGCGGTGAAGCCGAGGGTGACCACGACGAACACGACCAGCGTCCAGGCCGTGGACCGTACCGAGCGGATCTTCGTCCATTCGGCGGCGAGCAGGCCGCTCCACCCGGGGCCGCGCCCGGCCGGAGTAGCCGGCGTGACGCGGGCCGGCGATGTGGTCGTCATCGGGCGCTCCCTTCGGCGGCGTTCACCGGATCCGGGCTGTGCTGGCCGAACTCCACGCTGCCGGACGTCAGCTCCATGAACGCCTCTTCCAGCGAGGCCATCGGGGTCAGCTCGTGCAGCACGACCGACCCGGAGGCCGCGATCTCGCCGACCCTGGCCGCGTCCAGGCCGGTGACGGTCAGCAGCTCGGCGCCGTTGGCCGACGGGGGATCGCCCGGCCGGGCCGGGCCGCCCGGCGTGGCCGTGCCGCCCGCCGCGGTGATCATTTCGGTCAGCCGGGCCGGGTCCGGGGTGCGCACCCGGACCGACTTGTCGGTGCTGCGGGCGATGACCTCGTCGGTGGTCGACTGGGTGATCAGCTTCCCGCGGCCGATCACGATCAGGAAGTCGGCGGTGACGGCCATCTCGTTCATCAGGTGGCTGGAGACCAGGATGGTCCGGCCCTCGGAAGCGAGCTGCTTCATCAGGTTCCTGATCCACAGCACGCCCTCGGGATCCAGCCCGTTCACCGGCTCGTCCAGGAGCAGGTACTCCGGGTCGCCGAGGAGGGCCGCCGCGATGCCGAGGCGCTGGCTCATGCCGAGCGAGAAGGTCCCGGCCCGCTTGTCCGCCACGTCGTGCAGCCCGACCAGGTCCAGCATCTCATCGACCCGCTTGCGCGGCAGCCGCTGCGTCTGGGCCAGGAACAGCAGGTGGTTGCGGGCCGTCCGGCCCTGGTGCACGGACTTGGCCTCGAGCAGCGCGCCGACGGTGCCCAGCGGCCGGGGCAGGTCCCGGTAAAGCTGGCCGTTGATGGTGGCGGTGCCTGAGGTCGGGTGGTCGAGGCCGAGCACGAGCCGCATCGTGGTGGACTTGCCCGCCCCGTTCGGCCCGAGGAACCCCGTTACCCGTCCCGGTTCGACCGTGAAACTCAGATGATCTACGGCCAGCTTGTCGCCGTAGCGCTTGGTCAGCTCACGTACCTCGATCATGCAGCTGCTTCCCTCGTCGTTAGCCCGGCTACCGGGCCGGCTGCAAATCTCACGCTTAAGTTAGCAACGTTTCCCGTCGCCTCCCGGGAACCCGGCCCGCGTGCCGCGAGCCCGGCCCGCGTGCCGCGAGCCCAGCCCGCGGCCCGGGAACTCCGGCCCGCATAGCCAGGAACCAGCCCGCGTGGCCAGGAACCCCGGCCCGCGCGGCCAGCCATCCAGGCCCCGCATGCCCGGGAACCCGGTCCAGGTGGCGTAAAACTGATATCAGGATAATGGCTGCTACCCCCGTGTGGCCAGCCGATGCCCGGATCACGTTCGTTGTGGCTATTGTCCCAGATCCGGAAATGGCCGCGGACTCGGGGTGGGCCCGCAATCGGCGGGACTGACGGCCTCGCAGGCCGGCGGTCACGTACCCTTCTGCGGAGAATGGCTGAACCCAGTCACCTGCCTCTCCCCGCCAGTTCCGGCCGTCAGCCCGGTGACCTGCCGGTTGGAGCGGGCCACAGGGTGCCCGTCGCCGCCCTGCTCGCGGCCGCTGCGGCCATCGTCGGCACGGCCGTGCTCGGCGTGGGGGCCGGGTACCTCTGGGCAGCACTGGCCCCGCGGGCGCTGCTGGTCGCGGTCGGCAACGGCTCGGTCGACCTGGTGAACCCGGAGACCAGCGCGTTCATCGCGGCCGAAGGCTGGTTCTCGCTGCTGTCCGTTCTGGGCGGTGTGGTCTCCGGGCTGCTCGGTTACGTCCTTGCCGTGCGCAGGTACCGCGAGCCCGCGATGGCCGGGGTCCTGGTCGGCGGGCTGGCCGCGGCGCTGGTCGCGAGGTGGATCGGCCAGCAGTCCGGCCGGGCGGCCTTCAGCCACCACCTCGCGGTCAGCCAGCCCGGCGCCCAGCTGCGGGCCCCGCTGATCCTGGGCGGCCACGGCGCGCTCGCGTTCTGGCCGCTCGCGGCGGGCCTCACCGCGGGCGGCATCGAGGCGGTCATCCTGCTCAGGGAGCGCTGGCGTGAGGCCGAGCAGCAGCCGACGACACTCGCGCCGCCGCCGTTCGGCCCGGCCGTCCCGTCCGCGCCTGGCTCCCCGGCCTCAGGTCCGGAGACCGGCCCCGGCGACCAGCCAGCCGGCCGCGGGTGACCCGGCCACATCCCGCGGCCAGGTGACCGTGCGCCCCGGGGAAGGCTGATTGGTGGCTCTAGATCCGGGAGAAGAACGCCCGCCCCGGTGAGCCAACCCCGGTAACAGGGTCATATCCGGCGGCTGGCCGCAGCAGCGTCGCGCCGCCGCCGTCGAGGCCGAACGTCCGGAGCGTGGTGTAGACCGGCCCGGTCGCGGTGACCGGGTTCACGTAGTTGTTGACGGCGACCGCGATCCTGGTGTGGCCGGTGACGTCGTGGAACGCGGAGGTGCCGGCCAGCCGGTAGATCAGGGGGTTGGCGAAGCCGAGCGTGTGCTGTCCCGAGGACTGCGCGGCGTCGGCCTCCAGCCCGGCGAACAGCTCCACAGCCAGGCTGGTGCCCCCCGCACTGCTGAGCACGAACCGGGCATGCCCGCCGCGCAGCCCATCGGTCTCGCCATACCGGAACCCGGTCTGCGGGTCGGCGTCGGCCGCGACGTCAGGCACCTCGCGCATCGGCGCCGCGGCGGTTCTGCCGTTGGGCAGCCGGGTGGACAGCGACCGGGGAACGACGCCCGCCTGGTACGAGGGCTGGGCGAACGTGGTGGACGTGCCGCCGCCCGCGCCGTACAGGAAGCTGCCCGGATGGGTCCGCAGCGAGGACGGCGCCCACGCGGTGCCCTTGCGGTTCAGCGCGGCCGAGTAGTCACCCCAGCCGGCCTCCCACGTACAGGCGCCGGCGCGGCCGATGGCCAGGCTGGTGCCGCCGACCGCCGTCACCCACGGCGATGAGGCCGGGAACTCCACCTCGGGCCGGCTGGAGCTGGTCCCGGCGCCACAGGCACTGGCTGGGTCGTTGTAGCCGCAGTCGCCCGAGGCGAAGCTGAAGCCGATGCCTTCCGCGGCGCCCTCCTGGAACAACTGGTCGTACGCGGCCATGGAGGCGGGTGTGATCTGGCTCTCGACCTCGGTCCAGGGCGCGCTGACCACGTCCGCCAGGTGACCGTTCACGACCGTGGCCAGCGCGTCGAGCAGGGAGGTGTCGCTGCAGTCCGAGCCGGCCACGTACACGATGCCGGCGGCCGGGGCCATCGCGTGCACGGCCTCGACGTCGAGGCTCTCCTCCTGCAGCCAGGTCGGTGCGCCGCAGTTGGCGGCGTCGTCGAAGGAGCCGGGCAGGATCTGGCGGTACTGCCCGGGCCGGAGCGGCTGCTCGCCGACGGCCCTCGCGTACCGGTTCGCGTCGCCGGGCATGGTCGGCGAGGCGTACGCGTCGACGATGGCCACGGTCACCCCCCGGCCGGTCAGCCCGGCCTTCGCCGCGCCGTAGGCTCCGCGCAGCTGCTGCGGGGTATAGCCGCAGACCGTCCACGGCACCTGCCGCCCGTAGGCCTGGGGCAGGTTCCGCGCGACCTTCTGGCCGAAGTACCCCGAGCACGGCCCGGCGGCGAAGACGGCCTTCGGCGGGCCGGGCTGCCCGGCCGGGGCCATGGTGGCGGAAGCGGTGTCGAGGCCGGTGACGGTGAGCACGGCCTTACCGACCAGGGCGGGCACGCTGGCCGCCTGCTCCGGTGCCCTGGCCGCCTGGCCGTCCGGCCCGGTGAACGTGGCGAAACGCACGTCAAAGGCGCGCTGCACGTCGGAGGCCGCCCCGGTGACCGCGACGTACTGCGAGGTGACCGCCGTGATGCGCACGCCTGCCGAGATCAGCCAGCGCCGGACCGCGGAGACCTCGGCGCCGGTGGGCCCGAAGCGCCGCTGCACCTGAGCCGCCGTGAGGTAGTGGCCGTAGTCGCTGCTGGCTGGATCCGACACCGCGGCCGCGTAGGCGCCGAGCCCGGCCGGATCGCGGCCCGCCAGGTACACCCGGGCCCCGACCGAGCCGGTCACCGCTGCCCCCGAAGCCATACGGCGCGACGCGACGGCCCAGCCGGGCCTGGTGTTGTGGATCCGGATCCTGGGCGTACCCGATCCCGCCACGGCTGAGGTTCCGGCACCGGTGGCGGTGGCCAGCGCCCCGGGCGCGGCGGCCAGGCAGGACACCACCAGGACACCGGCCGTGACCAGGGCAACGGCCACCGGGTGCCGCGCTCTCGTCGGGATCATTCGCTGACAGTAACAGCGAAATAACTGTCCGTAATGCGTATTGACTCAAGTCCCGCGCTTCGTGTTCCGGCCACCGCCCGGGTGGCCAGGTCCGCTCAGCCCGGGGTCATGGCGGCGCCCACGATCCCCGCGTCATTGTGCAAGGTCGCGGGCACGATCGTGGCGCGCAGGCCGGTCAGGTACGGCAGGAACTTCTCCGACTTTCTGCTGACGCCGCCGCCGATGATGATCAGTTTGGGGGAGAGCAGATGCTCCATATGCTCCAGGTACTCGTCGACCCGCCCGGCCCACTTCCCCCAGCTCAGGTCGTGTTCCTCCCGGACGAGCTCAGAGGCGCGCTTCTCCGCCTCCCGGCCGCGGATCTCGATGTGGCCGAACTCGGTGTTCGGCACCAGGATGCCGTCGGTGAACAGCGCGCTGCCGATCCCCGTGCCCAGCGTCAGCATCAGCACCGTCCCCTGCTGGCCGACCCCCGCGCCGAACTTCATCTCGGCCAGCCCGGCCGCGTCGGCGTCGTTGATGACGGCGACCTTCAGGCCGGTCGCGTTGCCGAGCAGGGCACGAGCGTCCGTGTCGATCCAGGCCTTGTCCACGTTGGCCGCGGTCCGCACCACGCCGTCGGCCACCACGCCGGGAAACGTGATGCCCGCCGGGCCGGTCCAGTCAAAGCGCTTGACCAGCTCGCCCACGACCGCAGCGACCGCGTGGGGCTCGGAGGGGCGGGGGGTGTCCAGCTTGATCCGCTCGGCGAGCAGCTTCCCGGTATTGACATCCACCGGGGCGCCCTTGATCCCTGTGCCGCCGATGTCGATGCCAAGCACATGAGCCATGGGACCTCCGTTACTCCGCTACTTCACAGGTATCCAAAAATGCTGCGGGATAACAGTAGGGCAGCCAGACGAACAACCTGTGTCTTCGCCTCCGCTGTCCGCGGCGTGTGGCAGCGGAACGGCCGGGCCGGGGTGTTCACCGTCACGTCACCACGGCACGATTGACTGGGGCTGGGTCGCGGCAGGGAGGGTTCCGAGCCATGGAACGTGTGGTGGTGGTCGGCGGCGGGGTGCTCGGCACCATGCACGCGGTGGCGGCCCGGCGGCGCGGGCTTGACGTGCTGCACATCGAGCGCGAGCCGGAGCCGCGCGGCGCCAGCGTCCGCAACTTCGGCCTGATCTGGGTCAGCGGCCGGGCCGCAGGGCCCGAGCTGAGCCTGGCCCTGCGGGCCCGGGCGGGCTGGGAGGAACTGGCCGCCGACGTGCCCGGTCTCGGGTTCCGGCCGCACGGGTCGCTGACGCTGGCGTCCAGCGAGGCCGAGCTCCAGCTGCTGAAGGAGGCCGCCGCGCTTCCTGACGCCCCGGTGCGCGGGTACGAGCTGATCGACGCGGCCACCGCCCGGGAGGTCAACCCGGCGCTGCGCGGCGAGTTCGCCGGGGCGCTGCGCTGCAGCCGGGATGCGATCGTCGAGCCGCGGCTGGCCCTGCGGGCCCTGCGGGAGCACCTGCTGGACAGCAGCGGCCGGCCCGCCGGGTACGGCTGGCGGCCCGGTCGCGAGGCAACCGAGATCGCGCCGCACGCGGTCCGCGACCACACCGGCGAGTGGCACAGGGGCGATCTCGTCGTGGTCTGCACCGGGGCGGCCTATACCGGCGTCGCCGGCCCGCACCTGGCGGGCTACGAGCGGCCGCCGGTCCGCCGGGTCCGGCTGCAGATGCTGCAGACACTGCCGTTCGGCGGCCGCCTCACCACCTCGGTGGCCGACGGCGACTCGCTGCGCTACTACCCGGCCTTCGACCTGCCGGGCCGGCCCGGCTGCCGCCGCAGGAGCCGGCCGCCGCCGCGGTCCGGGCCCAGCTGCTGCTGGTCCAGCGGCTGGACGGCAGCCTCACCATCGGCGACACCCACTCCTACGACGAGCCGTTCGCCTTCGATGTGGACGAGGACGCGTACGACCACCTGCGGGGCAAGGCCGAGAAGCTGCTCGGCACCGCGCTGCCGCGCACCCAGCGGCGCTGGGCCGGCGTATACAGCCAGGTCACCGGCACCGAGCTCTATCACAGATCCCAGATCGCCCCGGGCGTGGTCCTGGTCACCGGCCCAGGCGGCCGGGGCATGACCTGCTCGCCCGCTATCGCCGAGGAGACGTTCGCTTGACACCGACACGAGCATCGGGTTCCGCGTCGATCTCTGTCGCCTGCCTGGACATGGCGGGCACCACGGTGGCCGATGACGGCAGCGTGATCGCCGCGTTCTGCGCCGCGGTCGAGCAGCTGGGGCTGCCCGAGGGCACGCCCGGCTATGACCAGGCGCTGGCGTACGTGCACCAGACCATGGGCCAGTCCAAGATCGAGGTGTTCCGGCACATCCTCGGGACCGAGGCGGCGGCGCGGCAGGCGAACGGGCGGTTCGAGGAGCACTATGCGGCGTCGGTGCGGGGCGGCGCGGTCGCCGCGCTCCCGGGCGCCGAAGAGACTTTCGCGGCGCTGCGGGCGGCCGGGATCAAGGTCTGCCTGGCCACCGGGTTCTCGCCCGCGACCAGGGACGCCCTGCTCGACACGCTGGGCTGGCGGCCGCTCATCGACCTGGCGCTGTCGCCCGCCGACGCGGGCCGCGGGCGACCCTGGCCCGACCTGCCGCTCACCGCGCTGCTGCGGCTCGGCGGGGGAGCGGTGAGCGAGCTCGCCGTGGCCGGGGACACCGCGAGTGACGTGGAGTCCGGCCTGCGCGCCGGGGCCGGGCTGGTGGCCGGGGTGCTGACCGGCTCGGGCAGCCGGGAGGAGCTGGAGAAGGCCGAGGCGCCGGTGATCCTGGACACGATCGCGGACCTGCTCCCCCTCCTCGGCACCTGACCTCGTGCGCCCTCATCCGGGGCCGTTCCATGATCGTGGTGGATTACCCGCGCTATAGAGCGAAAACCAACCACGATCACGGGACGCTGGCTGGTGCGGCGGGGACTACGCGGGCGGGGTGGGGCGCAGCAGGGCGTCGAGAGCGGACAGCACCTCGTCGATGGCGCCGTCGGTGGTGATCTCCGGGTCGCCGAGCGCGAGCGGGATGCCCACGCCGTCGACCAGCGCGATCGTGAGCACGGCGATGCGCTCGGGATCCAGGCTGGGCGCGAACCGCCCGGCCTCGCTGCCCCGCCGGACCACGTCGGCGACCAGCCGGCGCCAGGCGCCGTAGTCGCGCACCGTGTCCGCGCGCATCTCGGCGTCCCTGATCCCGAAGTGCCAGGACTCGATCCACAGCCGGCCGGACCCGGCCGCGGGATCCGCATATCCGGCCACCGCCCTGGCCACGATGCGGCCGAGCTGCTGCCACGGGTCATCCAGGCCGGCGATCTCGGCTTCCAGCGCCGCGATCTCGGTCCCTGAGGCGTGCCGGAACGCGGCGACCAGCAGGTCCTCGCGGGAGCCGAAGTAATACTGCAGCGTGCTGACCGGCACGCCGCTCTCCGCGGCCACGTCGGCGAACCGGGTCGCGTCCGCGCCCCGCTCGGCGATCACGCGGCCCGCGGCCTCGAGCACCGCCACCTTGCGCCGCCCGGCCCGCCGCTGGCCGCGCCCGGCCTGGCGGGCACCGCTGCCCGCCAGGCCGGCGGCGGCCGGAGCGTGATCGGCGGTCACGCCGGGTCCAGCACCAGGGCGGGGGAGTCCACGGCGGGGAGTCCGCGGCGGGGGAGTCCGCGGCGGCGGGCACCTCGCCGCCCGCCGCGCCCAGCGGGGGAAGCGTCCCGGTCGTGAAGAACGCGGGCAGCCAGCGCCGGGCGGCCAGCATCAGGACCACCCCGGCCAGCAGCGAGCCCGCGCCGATCAGGAAGATGCCGCCGATGCCGTCGAAGCTCGAGTAGCTGCTCGCGGCCGGCCAGTAGCTCGCGATCGAGCCGATGAACGCGGCGAGCAGGGCCAGCCCGCCGAGGCCGGGCAGGATTCCCTTCAGGACCAGCGCTCGCACGCTGCCTAGCAGATCACGGCGGAAGAACCAGACGCAGGCGAACCCGGTCAGCCCGTAGTAGAAGGCGATCAGCAGCCCGACCGACGCGGCCGAGTCGGCCAGAACGTTCCGCGACACCAGCGTGAGCACCACGAAGAACACCGCGGACACCGCGCCCATGACCACCGTGGCCACCGTGGGTGTCAGGTAGCGCGGGTGCATCCGGGCGAAGCGGGCGGGCAGCGCCTTGTGCGCGGCCATGGCCAGCACGGCGCGGGCCGTCGGCATGATCGTGGTCTGGGTTGACGCGGTCGCCGAGGTCAGCACGCACAGGATCAGCAGCTTGCCCGCGGTGCTGCCCAGCACCAGGCCGGACATGGCGCCGAGCACGTTGTCGCTGTGCTGGGTCAGGAACGCCGGCCCGGCGAAGACCAGGCACGCGACCGCGACCACGGCGAACACCGCGACCAGCACCACGGTCGAGGTGACCGCGGCGCGCCCGGGCGTCCTGGCCCGGTCCTTGGTCTCCTCGTTGACGCTCACCGCGCAGTCCCAGCCCCAGTACACGAACACGGCCAGCAGGAACGAGTTCGACAGGCTGCGGAACGACCCGGTCCACGGGCTCAGCCACGCGGCCGACACGTGCCCGGCCCCGGGCAGCGCGTGCCCGGTGCCCGCCTTGACGAACGCCACCACGGCGAACACGCCCAGCGTGATCAGCTCGATGGCCAGCAGCCCCTGCTGCAGCCGGGCGGAGACCTCGATCCCGCGGTAGCAGACCCAGGTCAGCGCGCCGATGAACACCACGCCGGCCACGGTCACCCACAGCGTTGATGAGGCGGCGCCGCCGGCACCGACGAGCAGCAGTGCGTAATGGCCCGCGATCTGGGAGAGGCTCGCCATGACGATGATGTCCGCGGCGATGATGCCCCAGCCGCCCATCCACCCGGCCCAGGGGCCGAACGCGCGGGTGGTCCACGTGAACGTGGTCCCGCAGTCCGGGTCGGCCTTGTTCAGCTCGCGGAACGCGTACGCGATGCAGAGCATGGGCAGGAACGAGACGATCATCGTGCCCGGGCTGTGCACGCCCACGATCGCCACGACCAGGCCGAGGGTGGCGGCCAGGCTGTAGGCGGGCGCCGTGGACGAGACCGCGATCACCACGCTGGAGAGCAGCCCGAGTGCTCCCGGGCGCAGGCCCTTGCCCTGCGCCGCATCCCGCTCGACAGACACCGAATCCATGGGGCACCACCGTCCATACGTCGTAAGCCGTGGCCCTGACTGTACAGCAATACCATATAATAATACAGGTTCTGAATACGAAAATCGGACCCCATCGTTCACCCTGATCTCTTTGATCACCCTGAACGCACTGGTCCGTGGTACTCGGGCCCGCTGGGATGGGGCGTACCCTCGCCTGCAGGGGAGACCATGACTGCGACGCGTCTTGCCGGAGGCGAGCCAATGAGCGTCTTGCCGCAGGCGAGCCAGTGAGCGTCTTTCCGGAGGCGAGCCGATGAGCACGGACGCCTCCCAGCGGCCGGTTGGCATCCGCGATGTGGCCAAGGCCGCCGGCGTCTCAGTCGCGACCGCGAGCCTCGCCCTCAACGGGCAGCCGGGCGTGGCCGAGGAAACGAGGCGGCGCCTCGTGGCCGCGGCCGAGCAGCTCGGCTACCGAGCCAACCCGCAGGCGCAGGCCCTGCGGCGGGGACGGACCACCACCTACGGCTTCGTGGTGCGCAACTTCGCCAACCCGTTCTTCCTCGAGGTGCTCAGCGGGACCCGGCAGGTCGCGGCCGACTCCGGTGCGACGCTGCTCGTGCTGGACTCCCGCTACTCGCCCGAGCGCGAGCGCCGGCATGTTCAGGAGATGGCGGTGCAGCGGGTGGCTGGGCTGGCCATCGCCCCGGTCGGCCCCGGCGAGTCGATCCGGCTGTGGCAGGAGCTGCGCCCCGGCGCGCCGGTGGTCGCGCTGAACGGTTCCGCCGACGGCATCACCGGCGTGTGCCGGGTCGGCCCGGACAACGCGGCCGCGGTCGAGCTGCCCATGCGCCAGCTGGCCGAGCTCGGCCATACCTCGGTCGCGTTCCTGTCCGCCCCGCAGCACCTCATGGCCGACCCGGACCGGCTGCGCCATTTCCGCCGCCTGGCCCGCGAGCTCGGCCTGCAGCCGCGGGTCGTGTACTCGCCGCTGGCCATCGCCGACGTGCAGCAGGCGGCCGGGAAGCTGCTGGCCGACCCCGACGCCCCGACCGCGATCATCACCAACTCCGACTACACGGCGCACGCCGTCTACAAGGCGGCCCGGGAGCTTGCCCTGCCGGTCGGGCCGGGGATCTCGGTCGTCGGCCACGACGATCTGCCCACCTCCGAGCTGCTCGACCCACCGCTGGCCACGATCCGGATGGACCACGCGGCCCTGGGCCGGGCGCTAATGATGCGGCTGCTGGAGCTCGGCCCGCCCGACGACTACGTCGCCGAGGTGGAACTCGTGGAGCGTGCCTCCCTTCAGCCGCCCGGATGAGCGCCCTGGATGACCCCGCGCTGAATTGTCAGTGAACATTCGGATCAGTGTCCCGGTGAGCGGCCCGAAGCGCCCGCGATGGCCTGCGGCTTCAACTCGATAACGTTCCTTGACACCCGCGCGCCGGGTGCGTCAGCATACCGATGCTAAACGTTTTAGGCATTTGGACAGAATGCTGTCGCTGGGGAGGGTCCACCTCACCTTCTGACTATTTGTGCACCGCGGCCTTTCGCACGGCCGTGAATCTGGGTTGGGGAAGCCGACAGGAGGCATTCGGGTGAGATCGCCACGTCGATTTGCGGTGATAGGGCTGGCTGCTGCGCTCGCCGCGCTGGCAGCCGGATGCTCGTCAGGTTCATCGTCGAGCTCAGGCGGGACCAACTGGTCCACGGTCAGTTCGGTCTCCGCCGGGGGCGGGATGAGCAAGCTCATTGCCGCGGCCAAGCAGGAAGGCACGCTCAATGTGATCGCGCTGCCCCCGACCTGGGCCAACTACGGCACGATCCTCAAGGACTTCACGGCGAAGTACGGAATCAAGATCAACTCCGCCAACCCGGACGGCACCAGTCAGCAGGAAGTCAACGCGATCAAGCAGGAGAACGGCACCGCGGCCGCGCCCGACGTGGTAGATGTCGGGCAGTCAACTGCGCTGGTCAACACCAGCCTGTTCACCCCGTACAAGGTGGCCACCTGGTCCAGCATCCCTGCCGCCCAGAAGGATCCGGGCGGCTTGTGGTACGAGGACTACGGCGGCTACATGGCGATCGGCTACTCGAGCAAGTTCGGGACGATCACCTCGCTGAACCAGCTGCTCAGCCCGAAGTTCAAGGGTGCGGTCGCCCTGAACGGCGACCCGACGTCGGCCAACGCCGGGCTGAACGGCGTCATGCTGGCCAACCTGCTGTCGGGCGGAACGCCCAGCGACATCTCCAAGGGCGTGTCCTGGTTCCACAAGCTCAAGCAGGCCGGCAACTTCAACCCCGTGTCGGCGACCGGCGCCACGATCAAGGCAGGTACGACCGAGGTCGTGTTCAACTGGGACTACCTCAACCTGCCCAGCTACGTCGGGGTGTCGAACTGGAAGGTGTTCGTGCCGGCGGGCGTCCCGCTGGGCGGGTACTACACCCAGGCCATTAACAAGAGCGCC
The DNA here is from genome assembly GCA_963739645.1 of uncultured Actinomycetota bacterium. GTDB lineage: Bacteria > Actinomycetota > Actinomycetes > Streptosporangiales > Streptosporangiaceae > JASHPR01. The sequence continues at coordinate 128,350 of CAVUBM010000001.1, read as the reverse complement.
CCCCACCCGGCAGCGGCCCGGCTGTGGGAGGAGTTCCTGTACTCGCAGGCCGCCGGCGGCGGGCAGAACCTGTGGCTCCAAGGAGGCGCCCGGCCCGTAGAGCAGCCGGCCATGACCTCCAACAGCACGATCAACTCCGCAGCGGCCGCGAAGCTGCCGCCGGTCTCGGGAACGCCAGTATTCCTCAGCCAGAAGCAGGCGACCGATGCCGCTACTTACCTGTCGGCTAACTGGCAGAAGGCCATCAGCTAGCGAGGGAATGTGGCTGTCGCTGTGACGACAGAGGCCGGCGCCCGGCCCGGCAGGCCCGGGCGCCGGCTTTTGGCTCCTGCCTGGGTCGGCACCGTGCCGTTCTTCGCCTACGTGGCGGTCTTCCTGCTGCTGCCGACCGGGATCGTCTTGTACAACGCGTTCAAGAACCCTAACGGCGGGTTTTCGCTGTCGGGCCTCAAGGCGCTGGGCAACCCAGTGATACGCGGCTTCTTCTGGGGCTCGATCGAGCTGTGCCTGGTCTCGTCGCTGGCCGGGGCCATATTCGGGGCGATCCTGGCCTACGCCGTGGCGTCAGGGAACCCGGACGGCGTGATACGGCGGCTCTACCTGGCGGTCTCGGGCGTTCTCGCTCAGTTCGGCGGGGTCACCCTGGCCTTCGCGTTCCTCGTAACCATCGGCCCTGTCGGCCTGCTGACGCACGCCAGCTGGTACCTCGATTTCCCCTGGGGCATCGCGCTGATCTACGCGTACTTCCAGATCCCGCTGATGGTGCTGGTCTTCATGCCCGCGATAGACGGGCTGAAGATCCAGTGGCGGGAGGCGTCGGAGAACCTCGGCGCATCGGCGTGGCAGTACTGGCGGCATGTCGGCGGGCCGCTGCTGGCACCGGCCTTCACCGGGGCGGCGCTGCTGCTGTTCGCCAACGCGCTGTCGGCCTTTGCGACCATCGAGGCCTGGGAGAACCAGATTGCCTACATCGTGCCGCAGCAGATCAGCACGGTGCTCAACAGCGAGGTAGGGCTGGCCAACATCAATGAGGCCGACGCGCTCGCCCTGGGCATGATCCTCATGGTGGCCATCGTCATGACGGGTTACGCCTTGCTGCAACGGCGGGCGGCGCGATGGCTCCGGTAACCGCGCTCGGCGAGACGCCGCTGGCCGCACCGGCCAGGGGCAGGCGCGGCCTGCGGGCCCGTCGGCGCAGGCGGCTGAACCTGTTCCGCTATGTGGCCTTCACGGTGTTCGGGGCATTCTTTCTGGTGCCGTTCCTGGCCATGGTCCGGTTCTCCCTGGAGGGGAGCAAGCTTGGCACCTGGTCGGTGACGGCTTGGACGCAGATCGTGTCCTACCCAGACCTGCTGAGCGCGGTCGAGATCACCCTGGAGCTGGCCGTCATCACCTGCGTGGTCATGCTGGTGCTGCTGGTCCCGACCATGGTCTGGGTCGAGCTGCGGGTGCGATGGATCAGCAGGACAGTCGAGTTCCTGTGCTTGCTGCCGCTCACCATTCCCGCGATCGCCCTGGTGGTCGGCCTCGCCCCGGTCTTCAACCGGATCCGGCATTATGAGCTGTCCGCGCTCATGCTGTTCTTTGCCTACGTGATCCTGGCCCTGCCGTACGCCTACCGGGCGCTTTCCGCCGGCCTGGGCTCGATGGATGTCAAGACACTGTCCGAGGCGGCCCGCAGTCTCGGGGCGAGCTGGTTCACGGTGATGGTCCGGGTGATCGCGCCGAACATGCGGCAGGCGATCCTGAACGCTCTGCTGCTGACCACAGCCCTGGTCCTGGGCGAGTTCACGATCGCCTACCTGCTCCTGTACACCAACCTGCAGGTGGCGTTGTATTCCATCAGCCGGAACACACCGAATGCCGGGGTGCTGTTCTCCACGTCGGCTGCCTCGCTGCTGTTTGCCTTTATCTTGCTTCTGATCGTGTCCTACATCGGTCGCCGCCGCCACGGCCGGGGATGAGGTAAGCACCCGTGAGGTCATCAATGACTACCGCAAAGGACGGCGCCGCCAGGACCGCGGTCGAAGTGCAGATGGAGGGACTGCGCCGCCAGTACGGCTCCGTTGTCGCGCTGGACGGGCTGGACCTGACCGTGCAGGCCGGCGAGCTGATCGCCCTGCTTGGCCCCTCGGGCTGCGGCAAGACCACCACGCTGCGGCTGCTGGCCGGCCTGGAGGACGCTGACGCCGGGCAGATCACCGTCGGGGGAGCGGACGTCACCCGGCTGCCCGCCAGCAAACGGGACATGGGCATGGTGTTCCAGGCCTACTCCCTGTTCCCGCATATGACGGCCCGGCAGAACGTGGCCTTCGGCCTGCGGCTGCGGCGGAAGGCCGCGGACGAGCGGGACCGGCGGGCCATGGAGATGCTGGACCTGGTGGGCCTGTCCACGCAGGCGGACCGGTACCCGCACCAGATCTCCGGCGGCCAGCAGCAGCGGGTCGCCCTGGCCCGCGCCCTGGCCATTGAGCCCCAGGTCCTGCTGCTGGACGAGCCGCTCTCGGCACTCGACGCCAAGGTCCGGGCGCAGCTGCGGGACCAGATCCGCCGGATCCAGCTGGACGTGGGCATCACCACGCTGTTCGTCACCCACGACCAGGAGGAGGCGCTGGCGATCGCCGACCGGGTCGGGGTGATGCAGAACGGCCGCCTCGAGCAGCTCGCGCCGCCCACCGAGGTCTACGCGCGCCCGGCCACCGCCTTCGTCGCGGAGTTCGTCGGGCTCACCAACCGGCTGGCCGGGACGGTCAGCGGGTCGACCGTGACGGTGCGGGGACACGACCTGCCGCTGGTGGATCTCTCCACCCCGCCCGGCCCGGCCACCGCTCTGGTGCGGCCCGAGGCGGTCACGCTGGCCTCGGACAGCTCGGGCGAGTCCGGGCCGATGACCGGCACCGTGATCGCCTCGACGTTCCTGGGCGCGACCAGCCGTGTCACCGTCGACCTCGGCGACACTACGATCCTGGCCCAGCTCACCACCGCGGACGCCATGGAGCTTCCGGCGGGCAGCCGCGTCTCGCTGGTGATCCGCCCGGACCCGGTGCTGGTGGCCGCCGCCGACGTACCGGCCGGGGCCGAGGGTGAGGCATGAGCGGCGGACACCCGCCGCTGACCACCGATCGCCGCCTGGGTCCAGGCGTGGTGCAGCGCCGGGGGACCAGCGCGCCCTACCGGGCCATCGAGATCATCGACGGCGAGCCGCACCTGGTGCGCACGGACTTCGGCGCGCCGGACCCCGGGCCACGCCCGGAGGCCGGGCGGCCGCTGCTCTGCCTGGCTCACGTGACCGACCTGCAGCTCGCCGACATCCAGTCGCCGACCCGGTTCGAGTTCCTCAACCGCTACTTCGCCGATCCCAGGTACGCCGAGATCGTGCCGGTGCAGCGCCCCCAGGAAGCGCTCGCCCCGCACGCGGTCGACGCCACGCTGCGCACGCTCAACGCCGTGACCGGTCCGGTCACCGGGATGGCGCCGCAGCTGGCGGTGACCACGGGCGACGCGATCGACAACGCGCAGTGGAACGAGATGCAGGCCTTCCTCGCCCTGTTCGACGGCGGCCTGGTGCGGCCCGGCTCCGGCGGCCCTGGCTATGTCGGCGTTCAGTTGCCGGACTGGCCGGACGACTTCTTCTGGAAGCCGGACGGGTCCGGCGCGAACGGCGAGGACATCTTCCGGCGCGAGTTCGGCTTCCCGTATCACCCGGGGCTGCTGGAGCGCGCCCTCGGGGAGTTCACCGCCACCGGGCTCAGCGTCCCTTGGCTGTCCTGCTTCGGCAATCACGAGGCGCTCAACCAGGGCGTCGGCACGATTACCCCGGCCCTGGCCGAGGCGCTGGTGAGCGGCAGGAAGCCGCTGCGCCTGCCCGCGGGCTTCGACCACGACCGCGCGCTCGAGCTGTTCACCGAGCACCCCGAGGCGTTCCTGGCCGGCCCGACCGTGGCGATCACCGCCGACCCTGACCGGCGGGGCATCACCAGGCGCGACTTCGTCGAAGCGCACTTCCGGCCGGGGTCACGCCCGTTCGGGCACGGCTTCAGCGACAGCAACCGGCAGGACGGCACGGCGTACTACGTCCATGACACGCCGGCCGCCCGGCTCATCGCACTGGACACCAGCTGCATCGCGGGCGGGGCCGACGGGTGCATCGACCGTGACCAGGCGCGGTGGCTCGAGGCCCGGCTCATCGAGGTGCACTCCGCCTACCGCAGGCCGGACGGGCGCGAGGTCCGCACCGGTCACGACGACCGGCTGGTGGTCCTGTTCTCCCACCACGGGATCGACACGCTCACCAACACCCGGACCCCGCATACGGGACCTGGCGGCGACCCGCTGCTCGGCGCGGCCGAGTTCACCGCCCTGCTGCACCGCTTCCGCAACGTGGTGCTGTGGCTGAACGGGCACACCCACACCAACGCCATCCGGCCGCGCCGTGACCCGGCCGACCCGGCGCGCGGGTTCTGGGAGGTCACGACCTGCTCCATCGCAGACTGGCCGTGCCAGGTCCGGCTGGTCGAGATTCTCGACGCCGGCGACGGCCTGTCCATCGTGTGCACCATGGTCGACCACCACACCCCGGCCGTGCCCCGGCCGCTGTGGACCGGGGATGACCTCGCCGCGCTGCACCGCGAGCTCGCGGCCAACATGCCGGTCATCGGCGCGGACTCGGAGCGGTCCGGCGTGGCCACCGACCGCAACACCGAGCTCCGGATGCCGTCGCCGTTCCCGCTGACCCCGGCCATCGTCCCGTAGCGGCTGCCGCCCGCGAGGCAGGCGGCAGCGCCGTAGTCAGCGGCGCTCGGCGACGAGGACCGGCGTTCCGGCCAGGCTGACCTCTACCGACGCGCCCGGCGCCATCCCGGCCGCCTCTGTGCTCGGCAGGTCTACCTTGACGGCCACGTCCCCGGACAGCTGCGCGCTGACCCTGGTTACCGAGCCGAGGAACGTCCGGTCGATCACGATCCCGTTGCCGCCGGACATGACCGCGATCCTGAGCTCCTCCGGCCGGACCAGGATGTCGACGTCATCCGAGAGCCTGGCCGCTGTGTCCTGGCCCTGGCCCGCGCCGACCGCGCGGACCTGGTTGACGGGCAGCAGCCCGGCCGGGATCCGGTTCATCGTGCCCACGAACTCGGCGACGAAAGCGGTCGCCGGGTGCGCGTACAGCTCGTGTGGCTCCGCGACCTGCTCGAGCTGGCCGTCCTTCATCACGCCCACCCGGTCGGCCATGGAGAGAGCTTCCTCCTGGTCGTGGGTGACGAAGATCGTCGTGATGCCCAGCCGCTGCTGCAGTACCCGGATCTGATCCCGCAGCTGCAGGCGCACCTTTGCGTCCAGCGCGGACAGCGGCTCGTCGAGCAGCAGCACCCGTGGCTCGATGGCCAGGGCCCTGCACGTACACCGTCGTGGGCACCATCAGCACCAGCGTGAGCACGGTCGTGATCACGGCGAGCCGCACCGACAGCATGAACGCGTCGGTGAATCCGCTCTGGCTGCAGCCACCTGCGGTGAACGCCTTGAAGCCGGCGAACTTCAGCGCCGCGTACAGCGGAATGAAGAAATACAGCCCGGCGATCATCAGGATGACCCAGCGCCAGACCGGGAAGCCTGCGCCGCCGCGCGGGCCGGCGCCGGGCGCGGCCGCCGAGCGGCCGGCCTGTTCTGCTCCGTTACCGTGACCATCTGGCTGTCCCCGTTATTGCAGCCATCGGGCCGCCCTCCGCTGCAGCATCGACGTAGACGATCATGACGACCGCGATGATCAGCACCATGCCGAGGCCGAGCGCCTTGCCGACGTTCTGCTGGCCGGCGATGACGTTGCCGTTCAGGAACTGCGCCGATCTGGATCGCGCGTGAGCGCGCAGCGCGCCTGCCGTCATCGCCTCGGCCGTCGCGTAGGCCGAGAACGAGCTGCCGAACAGCAGCAGCACGCAGCCGAGGAACGCCGGCGCCAGCACCGGTCCGCCCACGTACCGCCAGAACTGCCAGCTGCTCGCGCCGAGATTGCTCGCGGCCTCGCGCCAGGCCGGCCGCAGGCCTTCCAGCGCGGGCAAGATCACCAGCACCATGAGCGGGATCTGGAAGTACATGTACGCGAGCAGCACGCCGTCGAGCGTGAACAAGGAGAACTTGCCCGCGTAGATGTCGACGCCGAGGTCCTTCAGCCAGCCGGTGACGATGCCGGTCGTGCCGAGCGAGGCGATGAAGAGGAACGCCAGCGGAACGCCGCCGAAGTTGGCGAACACGCCCGACGCGGTGATCGCCACCCGGCGCAGCACCGCGCCGCGCCTGCGCGTGTGAATGGCGTAGGCGATGAAGAAGCCCACGATGCCGGGGATGATCGCCGCGAGCAGCGAACAGCTCGAGGCTCGGTCTGAAGCCCGTCGAGGTAGACGCCGTGGGTGGCCACGTCGACGTTGCTGAGCGTGAACTTCCCGGTCACCGAGTCCTGGAACGCGCCCACGGCGATGGCCACGGTCGGCAGGGCCAGGCCGAGCAGCACGTAGACGGAGAACGGCACGACTGCCGAGGAGCCTGCGCGCCGGCGCGGGCGAGCGGAGCGCGCGCCGGCCGCCGGGCGCTGCCCGGGATCGCGTGCGGATCCCTGGAGGCCGCGGTCGCAGCGATGGTGTTCCGGCCATGGGCTAGCCGAGTACTTCCTTGGACCATTCCTGGCCACCAGGTTCTCGGCCTTGGTGGTACTGCGCGTTGCGTCGGGAAGGTCAGCGTGCCTGACGGCGCCGGCGGCAGCGCGGCGTAGCGCGGTCTTGTCCACCGTGCCCGCGCTGACGTCAGCGTCGGGAGCTCGATCGGCCGGGCCGAGCCCTGGAGCCACAGGTTCTGGCCGGTCGTGCTGTACAGGTACTCCTCCCACAGCCGCGCGGCGGCCGGGTCTGGGGCGGTCTTGTTGATCGCCTGGTCGTAGTAGGCGGCGAAGTTCGCGTCCGTCGGGATCACGATCTTGAACCCGGGGATCGACCGACTTGACCTCAGAGGCCAGCAGGTAGTCCCACCAGATCAGGATCGGCGTCTGGCCGTTCTGGACGGTGGTCGGCCCGCCGACGACCGGCTCGAAGTTGCCTTCCTTGCGCAGCTTGGCGAAGTAGTTGATGCCCGGCTGGATGTTGTCGAACGAGCCGCCGTTGGCCAGCGCCGCTGCCCACACCGCCGCGAACGCCGCGCTGGCCTCGGTCGGGTTGTTGTTGATCGCGATCTGGTTCTTGTAGATCGGCTTGAGCAGGCTCCTTGAACGACGTCGGCGCGACCTTCACCTTCGCCGGGTTGTAGCCGATCGCGACGTAGCCGCCGTAGTCGCCGTACCAGGTGGCGTCTGGCGCCTTCGCGCTCGCCGGGATGTTGGCGCAGGTACGCGACCTTGTACGGCGCCAGCAGGCGCTCATCTGGTCGGCCTTGATCGCGAACGCCGTGCCCATGTCCAGGACGTCGGGCGCGCGGCTCTGGCCCTTCAGCGGCTGCATCGCGTTGATCTCGTCCTGGCTGGAGCCCTCGGGATTGGCATCGTTGATCTTGATGCCGTACTTCGCCGTGAAGTCCTTCATGATGGTGCCGTAGTTGGCCCAGTTGCTCGGCAGCGTGATGACATTGAGGTGGCCTTCGGCCTTGGCCGCCTTAACCAGGCCGCTCATGCCGCCGAACGCGGCGGCTGAGGTGGCGGTGGAAGCGTCCACGCTGCTGCCGCTGCTACTGCTCGATGAGCTACTGCTGCCGCATCCGGCGGCCAGCACGACGCTGCCGAGAACTGCAGCAATGGCAGCGCCTGTCCTCTTTTTCATTCGCACATTCCCCTCCGACCTGCATGGCCACGCGGGCCAGGACGCGAGTATCGTCGCGGGAGAACGTGAAGGAAAGGTATCTTCTCATCAGACAATAATCATCTAGGGCATGAACGATAGCAGGCCAGAGAAGGAAATTTGTGTACTAATTATGGTTGCCTGCAGTTCAGGGTGCGTTAATCGCCAGAATAGCAATGCGTAATACTGCTACGGCAGCAGTAGTTCGTGACCCTGGAGTTGTTGGTGCAGTGTCCGCTGCCACCGATCTGAACTATGGCCAGCGCTGCCGCCAGCCTTGCCCGGGGCGTCGGTCAGCTGGCTGCCCGGGCCACCGCGCTGACGTCGACGACCGCCGGGACATCGGTCCGGGCGCGGCTGTAGCTGGTCACGGTGTCTGGTACCGCGAACTCCGGGCGACGGTAAGCCGACCGGAGGTCGGCCAGCGGCGGGCTCGGACGCCCGGTGAGGGTGGCCAGCTCATCCAGGACCGGCAGCTCGCCGGGCCCTGGTGGCGTGCGCAAGTCCACGCCCCAGTCCTCCCAGAGCAGCATCTCGGTCTTGTTCAGGGCGGCGAGGTCGTGGACCAGGATGTGCCGGAGCCATGACCAGATCCCCAGGCCAGGGCCGTCAATGAACCGTTCCGGGTCGATCGCGCCAGAGCGGGCTGCCTGCCAGGCTCGCGGGGCGGTCAGGAAGCGGTCGGGGGGCACGTCAAGAGCGTCGAAGCTGGTCCCGTCGGCCGGGTCGGTATGGCCGTCGTCAATCTCTGGCTCGACCAGCCGCCAGCGCTCAGCCGATCCGTCCCAGACCTCGGCGATCTCGTGGTCGATCAGCCTGCCGTCAATGAGGTACCCGGCGAAGCCGACCCGGGCCCGGGCCGGGATCCCCTTGTGCCGCGCCATGGCGACGAACAGCACGGTGAAATCCCGGCAGCAGCCGACCAGCCGCTGCCTGGGCTGGCGGGCAGCGGACAGCGGCAGGTCCGCGAGTTCACCAAGCCGGGCGAACATCGCTGCCGCATACCGGGTGTCGATCTCGCTGATCCGCTCCGGCCCGATGCCGTTCTCCGCCCAATCGCCGTCGGCCCAGAAGTGGAACACCAGCTGCTGGCTCACCGCGCGGAGCGCGCCGAGGTCGGACGGCAGCCGGTCGATCGCGGCCGCAGCGAGCCCCGGTTCTGTGACCGGGCTCTGCACCGCCCAGAATCCGTGGTCGCTCACCCTGGCAGGATACCGGCCGGGCATATGACTATCTCCGCCGCCGACACCTGGCCCAGGACCACCCACAGCGGCAACGCCAGCTCAGCTCACGGCATCAGGCCAGGCCCGTCGTGCTCACCACCAGCCCGGGTCGGCAGACGCCAGTCCCCGCATCCGGGTCAGGGACCAAGGGCACCCGTCACTACGACTGGGCGATGCTGGAGGTGACCAGCGACGATACGCCCGCCGGGCACGGCGACGGGCACAGCGTGCTACTGATCCGGCGTGATGGCCAATCTCCGCCGCCCGGAGCCGCCGTTGCCCGAACGCCGGGGTCAGAGGTGCCAGCTGGACGCCTCGAGCGCGCCGACCGCCGCGTCGCTGCCGTCGAGCCTGACCCGGGCCGCACCCGTCCGGCCCGACGTCCAGATGGTCAGTTCCGCCGGGGATCCGATCACGGTCACCACCGGGGTGCGCGCCTTGGCGGTGATCCGCACCCGCGGCCCCGCGCTGTTCCCTGGCTCGGGCTCCGGCTGGTCGTCCCGGGCGAGCTCGACGCCGACGGGCACCTTCCGCAGGACGAATTTGGCCATGCGGAGCCGTTTCCACAGCACGTCGGCCAGGCCCCGGTCGATGTCTCGGGGCTCCCAGCCCGGGCTCCCGCGGCGCACGTCCTCGTGATGGACGAAGTACTCGACCAGGTTGGCCCGTTCATCCGCGCCGGGCAGGCCGAACATGGACAGCCTCGGCGGCCCGTTCCTGATCTCCTCCACCAGGCGCGGGTAGCGCGTCCGCTCCGCGATCTTGCGCTGCACCCGGCGGGTATGCGCGGCCAGCGGCCCGCCGAGCAGGCCAGCCCCGGCGACGGGCCGGTGCTCCCTCATCACGAGATGCGCGGCCAGGTCGCGGGTGGTCCACCCGTCGCACAGGGTCGGCGCGCCGGGACCGGTCTCGTCGAGGAGGGCACATAGGGCAAGACGCTCATCCCGGGCATACTTCATCATGAGATCGTAGGCCACCCGTCATTGGCTGGGAATGGCCGGAGCGCGCCACCGGCCGTGGCGGCGTTCAGCCTATGCTGGCAGCGGCAGGAGGCATATTGTGCCTGGCCGAGGCAGCACGGGAGGGGGCCGCAGATGACCGCGGGCAGCCCTCGCCGCGACCTCACCATGCTCATGCTGCTCGGCGCGGCCGGGGCGGGCCTGGTCGTGCTCTCAGCGCGGCAGACCTGGGCCCACATCGTGACCGCGGCGCCCAAGCCGCTGCCCGCCAGCGTCATCGCCGTGTCCGGCCAGGCGCTGCTGCCGGCCGCGGCGGCGCTGGCCGTGGCCGCCCTGGCCTGCCTGGCGGCCGTGCTGGCCACCCGCAGGCTGCTGCGGCGCATCGCCGGGATCGTGCTGGCCGGACTCGGGGTGGGCATCGCCGTGGCGGTCAGCGCCGGGATCTCGGCCGCCGACGTGGTGGCGGCCGCGTCGACGGGCAGCCAGGCGGGCAGCCCGGGCGCCGGCCTCACGCCCGGGTCGGCCGCGGGCAGCACGACCGCGGGCACCTCTGGCGCGGCGGGAACGCCGCTGTCTGGTTTCCCGGGGCACGTGGTCTTCGTGAGCTTCCCCTGGCGCTGGGTTGTCCTCGTCGGGGCGCTGGCGATCGTCGCCGCCGGGGCGCTCGTGGCCTGGCGCGCGAACCGGCTGCCGGTGATGTCCAGCCGGTTCGACTCGCCGGCACCGCCGGCTGGCCAGCGGCCCGCGGTCCCGGCGGGAACCCGCCGCCGCCCGGCGGGCGATTCCGCGTCGATCTGGGAGTCGCTGAGCCGGGGTGAGGACCCCACGAGCGGGGAATGAGACCGGAAGGGAAGGGGGAATAGCGGGGCAAGATCCATCGCTGCACCGGGCGGCACGGCGGTCCGTGCGCTCGGGCAGACCTCTGAACCAGCGCCCGGGAGGCGCAGGTTAAGCTCGGTATAAATGATCTTTTGCGTGACTAGGCAGGTCATGGAGGTGAGCGATGCGCGCTGCAGATTCCAGAATCCGCCCTAGCCGACGCCGCAGCATGGCCATGAAGGGCGGGCTGCGTCCAGATCGGTCGAACGCGCTGGTGAAGCTCGTCACGCGGCTGATCGTGGCCCAGGCCGGGTTGGCCGCCGCGATCGGCCTGGCCTACAGCCGCCGGCATCTGCCCTCGATCATCATCACGCTGATGCTGGTGGCCGCGCTGCTGGGCGTCGCCGCCATGACCCGCTCCGGCACCCATACGGCCTGGATGTTCGCTATCGGCTTCGAGAGCGCGTTCCTCATGTTCGGGCTGTTCCGGTTCTTCACGTCCCGCTATCTCGGCGGCACGCTGTTCGCGATCGTGGAACTGGGAGTGCTGCTGCATCCCGCGGTGGCCCGTGCCTTCAGCGGCGCGCCACAACCGGCCGAGGGCCATCCGGGCCTGCGTGACGCCAACGGAGAGCCTTTCGGCGGCCGCGCCACGGGCTGAGACGGCACCCGGAGGCAGGGTCCCTGCCAGATAGCCGTAACGCTCTCGCTACCATCGGGGGCGCAAGGCATCCCACCCCGAGGGGGGCAGCAGAACCGCGTGAGCGTGCTCGACGACATCCTCGAGGGAGTGCGTGCCGACCTTGCGGCACGGCAGCGGAGTGTCCCGCTTGACCACCTGAAGGAGGCAGCGGGCCGGGCGCCAGCGCCGCGTAACCCCTGCGCCGTGCTCAAGGGCGAGGACGTGTCCGTCATCGCCGAAGTCAAGCGGGCGAGCCCGTCCAAGGGCGCGCTGGCCGCCATCGCCGATCCCGCGGCCCTGGCCGCGGACTACGAGGCGGGCGGCGCGTGCGTGATCAGCGTCCTGACCGAAGGGCGGCGGTTCGGCGGCAGCCTCGAGGACCTGGTCGCCGTCCGGGAAGCGGTGCGCGTGCCCGTGCTGCGCAAGGACTTCGTGGTCAGCTCGTACCAGCTGTGGGAGGCGCGGGCGCACGGGGCCGACATGGCCCTGCTCATCGTGGCGGCGCTGGAGCAGAACGCGCTGGTATCCCTGGTGGAACGGGCGGTATCGATCGGGCTCGTCCCGCTGGTCGAGGTGCACACCGATGAAGAGCTTGACCGCGCGCTCGAGGCCGGGGCGACGGTCATCGGGGTCAACGCGCGGAACCTGGCCACCCTCGAGGTCGACCGCAGCGTGTTCGCGCGCCTCGCCCCGCGGATACCCGACCGCGTGATCAAGATCGCCGAGTCGGGAATCCGTGGCCCGCACGACCTGCTGGCCTACGCCGCCGCAGGCGCTAACGCCGTGCTCGTCGGAGAGAGCCTGGTGACCGGCCGGGATCCACGGTCGGCCGTGGCCGACCTGGTGACCGCGGGCTCCCACCCGGCGCTGCGCGGAGACCGGGGATGACCGCCCCCGGCGCCGACGTGGCCAACGCTCCGGGGCCGGCCCGGCGACCGTCCCTGATGCCAGCGGGCACTTCGGGCGGTACGGCGGACGGCTCGCGCCGGAGGCCCTGATGTCGGCGCTCGAGGAGCTGACCACCGCGTACCAGTCCGCGAAGGCTGATGCCACGTTCCAGGCCGACCTCGCCGCGCTGCTGCGGGATTACGCGGGCCGCCCGACCCTGCTGACCGAGGTGCCGCGGTTCGCCGCGGCGGCGGGCGGCGGCCGGGTGTTCCTGAAGCGCGAGGACCTGGCGCACACCGGCTCCCACAAGATCAACAACGTCATCGGCCAGGCCCTGCTGACCCGGCGGATGGGCAAGACCCGGGTCATCGCCGAGACCGGGGCCGGCCAGCACGGCGTGGCCACGGCCACCGCGTGTGCGCTGCTCGGCCTGGACTGTGTGGTCTACATGGGCGAGGAGGACACCCGGCGGCAGGCCCTGAACGTGGCGCGGATGCGCATGCTGGGCGCCGAGGTGGTGCCGGTGACGACCGGCAGCCAGACGCTCAAGGACGCCATCAACGAGGCGTTCAGGGACTGGGTGACCACGGTCGAGACCACGCATTACTGCATCGGCTCGGTGATGGGCCCGCATCCGTACCCGGTCATGGTCCGTGACTTCCAGCGGATCATCGGTGTCGAGGCGCGCGAGCAGGTGCTGGCCGCCGCCGGGCGGCTGCCCGATGCCGTGATCGCCTGCGTCGGCGGCGGCTCCAACGCGATCGGGGTCTTCCACGCGTTCATCCCGGACGACGGCGTGCGCCTGATCGGCTGCGAAGCCGGCGGTGAGGGGCTGGCCAGCGGCCGCCACGCCGCGACGGTGGCCGGCGGGTCCGCCGGCGTGATCCATGGCATGCGGACCTACCTGCTGCAGGACTCCGACGGGCAGACCCTGGCCACCCACTCGATATCCGCGGGCCTGGACTACCCCGGGGTCGGTCCCGAGCACGCCTGGCTGCACGACACCGGCCGGGCCGCCTACCGGGCCGTGACCGACACCGAGGCGATGGACGCGTTCGCCACGCTGTGCCGGACCGAGGGAATCATCCCGGCCATCGAGTCCGCGCACGCGCTGGCCGGGGCGCTGCAGGTCGGGCCGGAGCTCGGCGCCGACGGGCTGCTGCTGGTGAACCTGTCCGGGCGCGGCGACAAGGACGTTGACATCGCCGCCCGCTGGTTCGGTCACGTGGCCGGGGAGCAGCCGTGAGTGTCATGCCGGAGGCGTGCCAATGAGCACCGTGTCGGCTGCTTTCGAGCGGGCCGCCGCCGAGAACCGGGCCGCGCTGGTCGGGTACCTTCCCGCGGGCTTTCCCACGGTCCCAGGGGCGATCGCGGCGGTGACCGCGATGGCCGAGGCCGGGGCCGACATCGTGGAGATCGGCCTGCCGTACTCCGATCCGCTGATGGACGGCCCGGTCATCCAGGAGGCCACCACCCGGGCCTTGGCCGGCGGGACCCGGGTCGCCGACGTGCTGGACACCGTCCAGGCCGTGGCCGGCGCCGGGGTGCCCACCCTGGTCATGACCTACTGGAACCCGGTGGACCACTACGGCGTGGCCGCGTTCGCGCGGGACCTGGCCGCGGCCGGGGGCAGCGGCCTGATCACGCCGGACCTGACGCCGGAGGAGGCCGGGCCGTGGCTGGAGGCGGCGGCCGCCCATGACCTCGACCCGGTCTTCCTGGTCGCCCCGAGCTCGTCCCCTGAGCGCATCAAACTGATCACATCCGCCTGCGGCGGGTTCGTGTACGCGGCGTCGCTGATGGGTACGACCGGAACCCGGGACGCGGTAGGCGGCCAGGCGGCCGGGCTGGTCCGCCGGGTCAGGGAGAGCACCAGCCTGCCCGTCGCGGTCGGGCTCGGGGTTCGCGACCGGTACCAGGCCGCGGAGGTGGCAGGTTTCGCCGACGGGGTCATCGTGGGGTCCGCGTTCGTCCGCAGGCTCCTCGACGCCCCCGACCCCGGCGCTGGGGTCGCAGCGGTGCGGGACCTGGCGGCGGATCTGGCGGCTGGTGTGCGTGCGGCTGCCACAACCTCTAGCAACCTGTGACCTGGGAGATCACACCCGAGGACACATAGTCGTTACACTGAAGACCAAGCAGTGACCAGCTAGCTCTGACTAGCCGCAGGATCACCGCGGTATCACCGCAGGGCCAATGTCGTCCCGACCGCATGTGCCGACGAGAAGGCGGAACGGACGACGGGAGTATTGATGGTGCCTGCTGTAAATTCCCGAGCCGCGCAGGGGCTCTACGACAGCCGTTACGAGCACGACGCCTGTGGCGTGGGCTTCGTCGCCGACCTGTCGGGCCGCCACGGCCGTAACGTGGTAGCCCAGGCGATCACCGTGCTGCGCAACCTGGATCACCGGGGAGCGAAGGGCAGCGACCCGGATACCGGCGATGGGGCCGGCATCCTGACCCAGATCCCGGACGAGATGTTCCGCGCGGTCTGCGGGTTCAGCCTGCCCCAGCCCGGCTGTTACGCCGCCGGGATGGCGTTCCTGCCCGCCGGGGCGGCCGACCGCGCCGCGGCGATGGCCACGGTGCAGCGGATCGCCGCTCAGGAAGGCCTGGCCGTCCTGGGCTGGCGGGACGTGCCGCACGACCCCGAGCACTGCGGCTCGGGATCGCGGGCGGTGCTGCCGCACCTCGCCCAGCTGTTCGTCACCTCGCCCGGCGGCGACCGGGATCTGGACCTCGACCGGCGGGCGTTCTGCCTGCGCAAGCGCGTGGAGCACGAGACCGGCGTGTACTTCGCCAGCCTGGCGTCGGCGACGATCGTCTACAAGGGGATGCTCACCGCGCTCCAGCTCGAGCCGTTCTACCCGGATCTGTCCGATCCCCGCTACGCCTCGGCGCTGGCCCTGGTGCACTCCAGGTTCTCCACCAACACGTTCCCGTCCTGGCCGCTGGCCCACCCGTACCGGTTCATCGCGCATAACGGGGAAATCAACACGGTCCGGGGCAACCGCAACTGGATGCGGGCCCGCGAGGCGCTGCTGGCCACCGACCTGATCCCGCGGGACTCCGGCGGGCGCGGGATCGAGCGGCTGCTGCCGATCCTGGACGAGACGGTGAGCGACTCGGCCAGCTTCGACGCGTGCCTGGAACTGCTGCACATGGGCGGCCGCTCGCTGCCGCACGCGGTGCTGATGATGATCCCGGAGCCGTGGGAGAACCACGAGCACATGGACCCGGCGCTGCGGGCCTTCTACCGCTTCCACGCCACGCTGATGGAGCCCTGGGACGGCCCCGCCCTGATCGCGTTCACCGACGGGTCGGTCATCGGCGCCGTGCTGGACCGGAACGGGCTGCGGCCGGGCCGGTACTGGGTGACCGAGGACGGCCTGGTCGTGCTGGCCAGCGAGGTGGGCGCGGCCGACATCGACCCCGCCACGGTGATCCGCAAGGGCAGGCTGCAGCCGGGCCGGATCTTCCTGGCCGACACCGCGGCGGGCCGGATCATCGAGGACGAGGAGGTCAAGTCCGGGCTCGCGGCCGAGCATCCCGTACCAGGACTGGCTGGACGCCGGGCTGATGCACCTCGACGACCTGCCCGACCGCAGCGGCGACCGGGACCCGGTCCGCTACCGCGGCCAGGGGCTGGCCCGGCGCCAGCAGCTGTTCGGGTACACGGAGGAAGACCTCCGGGTCATCCTGGCGCCCATGGCCCGCACCGGCGGCGAGCCGCTGGGGTCGATGGGCGACGACACGCCCGTGGCCGCCCTCTCCGACCGGCCACGCCTGATCTTCGACTACTTCACCCAGCTGTTCGCCCAGGTCACCAACCCGCCGCTGGACGCGATCCGGGAGGAGCTGGTCACCTCCCTGGGGTCGAACATCGGCCCGGAGAGCAACGTCTTCGACCCCAGCCCGGCCTCCTGCCGCCAGGTCGTGCTGCCGTACCCGGTGATCAGCGACCGGGACCTCGCCAAGATCATCCACATCAACGACGACGGCGACCTGCCCGGCTTCGCCTCCTACGTGGTGGACGGCCGGTACCCGGTCGCCGAGGGCGGTGCCGGCCTGCGCCGGCGGCTCGACGAGATCAGGGCCGAGGTGTCCGCCGCGATCACCGGCGGGGCCCGGATCATCGTGCTGTCCGACCGCGCGTTCCCCGGGGGCCGGCCCGCCGGCTCCCACCACGCGGCGCACCCCTGGGAGACGGCCACGCCCAGGGACAACGCCCGGCACGCGCCGATCCCGTCCCTCCTGCTCACCGGCGCGGTGCACCACCACCTGATCCGGGAGCGGACCCGGGCCAGGGCTGGCCTGATCGTGGAGGCCGGAGACGCCCGCGAATGCCACCACATCGCCCTGCTCATCGGCTACGGGGCCGCGGCCGTCTGTCCCTACCTGGCCATCGAGTCGGTCGAGGACATGGTCCGCACCGGGGAGATCACCCAGATCACCACCAGGAAGGCCGTGGCCAACCTGATCAAGGCGCTCGGCAAGGGCGTGCTCAAGATCATGTCCAAGATGGGCGTGTCCACGGTCGCCTCCTACACCGGCGCCCAGATCTTCGAGGCGATCGGGATCGGCGACGAGGTCATCGGGGAATGCTTCGCCGGGACGTCGTCGCGCCTCGGCGGCGTCGGCTTCGGCCAGATCGCCGCCGAGACCGCCGCGCGGCACACCCGGGCGTTCCCGCCGCGCGACGCCAGGCCGGCGCACCGGCGGCTCGAGGTCGGCGGCGAGTACCAGTGGCGGCGCGAAGGCGAGCCGCACCTGTTCAGCCCCGAGACCGTCTTCAAGCTGCAGCACGCCACGCGCAGCCTGGCGGCAGGAAATCTTCGCTGAGTACACGACGCTGGTGGACGACCAGTCGGCCCGGCTGATGACCCTGCGCGGCCTGCTGCGCATCCGCGGCATCGACGAGCCAGCCGCGACGGCCGGCCGCGAGGTCGGCCGTGAAGGGGGAAGGGGAGGCGGGCGGGGGCACGCGGGGGGGTCTGGGGGGGTCGTCCCCCCGAGGCAACACTGTTCGTCAGCCGGTTCCGATAGACGAGGTGGAGCCGGTCTCCAGCATCGTGCGCAGGTTCTCCACCGGCGCGATGTCGTACGGCTCGATCTCGGCCGAGGCGCACCAGACCCTGGCCATCGCGATGAACCGCCTCGGCGGCCGGTCCAACACCGGCGAGGGCGGGGAGGACCCGGACCGCTACACCCCCGACCCCAACGGGGACCTGCGCCGGTCCGCGGTCAAGCAGGTGGCCAGCGGCCGGTTCGGGGTGACCAGCGAGTACCTGGTCAACGCCAGCGACCTGCAGATCAAGATGGCCCAGGGGGCCAAGCCGGGCGAGGGCGGCCAGCTGCCCGGCCACAAGGTCTACCCGTGGATCGCCAGGACCAGGTACTCCACCCCGGGCGTCGGCCTGATCTCACCGCCGCCGCACCACGACATCTACTCGATCGAGGACCTGGCCCAGCTGATCCACGACCTGAAGAACGCCAACCCCGCGGCGCGGGTCCACGTCAAGCTGGTGGCCGAGGTCGGGGTCGGCACCGTGGCCGCGGGTGTGGCCAAGGCGCACGCGGACGTGGTGCTGATCTCCGGGCACGACGGCGGCACCGGCGCGGCCCCGCTGACCAGCATCAAGCACGCCGGGGCACCCTGGGAGCTCGGGCTCGCCGAGACCCAGCAGACGCTGCTCCGCAACGGGCTGCGGGACCGGATCGTGGTCCAGGTGGACGGCCAGCTCAAGACCGGCCGCGACGTGATCATCGCGGCGCTGCTCGGCGCGGAGGAGTTCGGCTTCGCCACCGCGCCGCTGGTGGTGGCCGGCTGCGTGCTGATGCGCGTCTGCCACCTGGACACCTGCCCGGTCGGCGTGGCCACCCAGAACCCCGAGCTGCGGAAGCGGTTCAGCGGCAGGCCCGAGTTCGTGGTGACGTTCTTCGAGTTCCTGGCCCAGCAGGTCAGGGAGTACCTGGCCCAGCTCGGGTTCCGCACGCTGGGCGAGGCCGTCGGCCAGGTCGAGCTGCTCGACGCGGCGGCCGCGGTGGAGCACTGGAAGGCGTCAGGGCTCGACCTGGCCCCGGTGCTGCACGTCCCCGAGCTCGGCCACCGCGCCGCCCGGCACGCGGTCACCGGCCAGGATCATGGCCTCGACCGGGCGCTGGACAACACCCTGATCCAGCTGGCCGAGGGAGCCCTGGCCGACGGGACGGCCGTAAAGCTGGAGCTTCCGGTCCGGAACGTCAACCGGACCGTCGGGACCATGCTCGGCTACGAGGTGACGAGGCGATGGGGCGGCCAGGGGCTGCCCGACAACACGATCGACATCTCGCTCCGCGGGTCGGCCGGCCAGTCGTTCGGCGCGTTCCTGCCCCGCGGGGTGACCCTGCGGCTGGCCGGCGACGCCAACGACTACCTCGGCAAGGGCCTGTCCGGCGGGCGGATCATCGCCGCGCCCGACCCGGACGCCAGCTTCGCCGCCGAGCAGCAGATGATCGCGGGCAACGTGATCGGCTACGGCGCGACCAGCGGCGAGATGTTCCTGCGCGGCGTGGTCGGCGAGCGGTTCTGCGTGCGGAACTCGGGCGCGACCGCGGTGGTCGAGGGCACCGGCGACCACGGCTGCGAGTACATGACCGGCGGCCGGGTGGCCGTGCTCGGCCCGGTCGGCAGGAACTTCGCGGCGGGCATGTCCGGCGGCATCGCCTACCTGCTCGATCCCGACCCGCGCACGCTGAACACCGAGATGGTCGACGCCGAGCCGGTCGACGCCGAGGACGCCGCGTTCCTGCGGGACCTGGTCGAGCGGCACCTGGCCGAGACCGGTTCCGCGGTCGCGTCCCGGCTGCTCGCCGACTGGGAGGCGGCGCTCGGCCGGTTCGGGGAGGTCATGCCCAAGGACTACAAGCGGGTCCTGGCCGCGGCGCAGCGCGCCGAGCGCGACGGGCTCGACGTGAACGAGGCCGTGATGGCCGCGGCGCGCGGCTGAGGGGGAGGCTCACCATGGCGGATCCCAAGGGGTTCCTGACCACGCCGCGGCAGACGGCGGCCCGGCGCCCGGTCGACATCAGGCTCACCGACTGGCGCGAGGTCTACACCGAGTTCAGCCACGGCGATCTGGAGCGCCAGGCCGGGCGGTGCATGGACTGCGGCATCCCGTTCTGCCACCACGGCTGCCCGCTGGGCAACCTGATCCCGGAGTGGAACGACCTGGTCTGGCGCAGCGACTGGCGAGCCGCGGCCGAGCGGCTGCACGCGACCAACAACTTCCCCGAGTTCACCGGCCGGCTGTGCCCGGCGCCGTGCGAGTCCGCCTGCGTGCTCGGCATCAACGCCGACCCGGTGGCGATCAAGCAGGTCGAGGTGGAGATCATCGACCGGGCCTGGGCCGAGGGCTGGGTGCCGCCTCAGCGGCCCTCAGCCGCCGCGTCCGCGGCGGGCCGCCGGGTGGCGGTGATCGGCTCCGGCCCGGCCGGGCTGGCCGCCGCGCAGCAGCTCACCCGGGCCGGCCACACGGTGACCGTGTACGAGCGGGCCGACCGGCCCGGCGGGCTTCTCCGTTACGGAATTCCCGGAGTTCAAGCTGGAGAAGCGGCACCTGGACCGGCGGCTGGTGCAGATGCTGGCCGAGGGGACGACCTTCCGCTGCGGGGTCAACGCCGGCGTGGACGTGACCGCCGGCGAGCTGCGCGGCGACTACGACGCGATCGTGCTGGCCGGCGGCGCCACCGTGGCGCGCGGCCTGCCGGTGCCCGGGGCCGATCTGGACGGCGTCCACCAGGCCATGGAGTACCTGCCGCTGTCCAACCGCACGGTCGCCGAGGGGACGCCGGGCCGCCGTCGGCCGGCGATCTCGGCGGCCGGGCGGCACGTGGTGATCATCGGCGGCGGCGACACCGGCGCCGACTGCCTCGGTACCGTGCAGCGGCAGGGCGCGGCCTCCGTGACCCAGCTGGAGATCATGCCCCGCCCGCCGGAGCAGCGGCCGGACAGCCAGCCGTGGCCGACGTACCCGATGACCTACCGGGTGTCCAGCGCGCACGAGGAGGGCGGGGACCGCGTCTACGCGGTGTCCACCCAGGATTTCCTGCCCGACGAGACGGGCCGGGTCCGGGCGCTGCGGCTGGTCGAGGTGGAACGCTCGGCGACCGGCTTCAGCCCGGTTCCCGGGACCGAACGCGAACTGCGCTGCGATCTCGTGCTGCTGGCCATGGGGTTCACCGGCGCGCAGCGCGAGGGCCTGCTGGAGGACCTGGGCGTAGACGTCGACGCCCGGGGCAACGTGGCCAGGGACGGCTCGTACGCGACCTCCGTTCCCGGCGTGTTCGTCGCCGGTGACATGGGCCGCGGCCAGTCGCTGATCGTCTGGGCCATCGCCGAGGGCCGGTCGGCGGCCGCTGCCGTCGACCGCTACCTGGCCGGCGACACCCTCCTGCCCGCCGCGATCCGCCCCACCGCCCGCCCCCTCATGTAGCCTCGCCGCGTCTCGGCGCCGGCCCGGTGCGCGGCTGGCATTTATGGACGTTCGGGCCTGGTGGGCGGGCCTGCCGCGGGACAATGAGTTACCTGGGCGCTACGCCAGGGCGGAGACGCTGAGCGGGAGCTGGCTATGCGGTCCGCGTTCCCGGACAACGGGTCAAACTGAGGCGAATAACGATCACGACGGGGGTAACGTCACACAACATGCCTGCAGCATTCCTCCCGAGTCCCTCTCGCGGGCTGTGGCATCTTGGGCCGGTCCCGATCCGGGCCTATGCGATCTGCGTCGTACTCGGCATCGTGGTCGGGCTCTGGGTCGCCAACCGGCGCTATCTCAGGATCGGCGGGCGGGCTGGCATGATCCTGGATGTCGCCACGCTGGCGGTCCCGACGGGCCTGGCCGGGGCCCGGCTGTACAGCGTGTTCACCGAGTACGAGCTGTACTTCGGGCATAACCACGACTGGACCTATGCGCTGCACATCTGGGACGGCAGGCTGGGCCTGCCCGGCGGCATCGTCGGCGGGGCTGTCGGCGCGTGGATCGTCTGCCGCCGGGAGCGGGTCTATCTCGCGCCCATCGCGGGCGCGGTCGCGCCCGGGCTGGCGTTCGCGCAGGCGATTGGCCGCTGGGGCAACTGGTTCAACCAGCAGCGTTACGGCCATCCGACCACCCTGCCCTGGGCGGTCGGGATCTCGCCCGAGCACCGGCTGGCCGGCTACCTGAACTTCGCCACCTTCCAGCCGGTGTTTCTCTATGAGTCGGTCTGGGATGCCCTGGTCGGGGTGCTGGTGATCTACGCCGCGCGCCGGTTCCTGCTGACGGGGGACCGGACCTTCGCGGTGTACGCCGGGCTGTACGCGATCGGCAGGTTCTGGACCGAGGGGATGCAGCTCAGCTACTCGCCCTATCAGTTCGGGCTCCGGGTCGACCAGGTGGTGATGGTTCTGGCCCTGATCGGCGCGGCTGCCTATCTGTACCTGACCCGGCACAGGCGCGGACCCGACTTCATCGCTCCGGCCGACGACGACACGGGTCCGATCGCGCGTGTCGGTGCCAGTGCCCGGGCTCACGGCCACGCTGACGGGCCTGGTCCTGTGGCCGAGACAGCTGGTGCTGACGACGCCGCTGCCGGTGATCCGGATCGGCCTGCCGACGGCTCCGATGATCCGGGCCAGGTTCGCGGAGATGCGCTCGGCATCGGTGCCACCGCAGAATCCGCGGGCGGCTGAGTCACCTCAGTATTTCGGGCCGACGAACTCGTCCAGCCTGGCCACGGCTTCACGGCGGGCGACGGAGATGGTGGTCGGCTTCGAGAATCGCCAGGCCACGCCGAGCCGGTCCAGCGCCTCACCGCACAACCGGTGAATGTCAGCGGACCTGTTCACAAAGAGATACCGCGGATACTCATACCAGCGATCCCCGTCCTTGAGCGGGCGGCGAATGTGGTTGATGAGGCGGCAGCCATCGGAATGGAAGAGGCCGCGGGCGAAGGCGCCGGGATAGCTGGTGACGATCTCCTGCTGCCAGCGCACTAATTCGATCTTGCGCTCGTGCTTCCTGCCGAGATCATGTTGCGGAAACAGGCAGGGCCAGTGCTTCGAGTAACTGAGAACTTCGACGCATCCCTCTCTCTGGTATTGGGAAACTGAATTGTCCGGGCGCACACTCCGCACCGCCTGCTTGCACTCCTCCAGCAGGCCTGGCCAGGCATCTGCGCACATGATGCGGAGTTTCCAGACACGCTTCGGCGCTGGTCCCTGGCGGCTTATGCAGCCGTCGCCGAGATAGAGGCCGAGCAAGTATGCGTAACTGTCCCGGGACCCGAGCTCCGCCTCAGGTGAGCACCGAGGACAAGTGCTCCTGCTCAGCCGCGCTAACTTTTCTGGGTGATCCCGCCAGTCACGCAACGTAGATCGTCCGACCCCTGTTGCGCGGCCTACGTCGCAGAGATTCATGCCGGTCTCGATCAGACACATGGCCTGTAAGCGTGTCGGCTGATCGTGCATGCCATGATCCTGGCATCCTGGTCTGACATTTCTGCGGCCGACCGGCGTCAAGCCAGGCGCAATGCAGCTGACAAGTGACGTTCGAGGGCACACGACGACGTCGCGGATAATCACGGTGGTGCCCCGGGTGGGATTCGAACCCACACTGAATGGCTTTTGAGACCATCGCCTGCTGCCGGATTGGGCTACCGGGGCGCGGCCGAGCTACCGGGGGCAGGTGCGGCCGAATGCCAATGTACCGGGTTGGGTACGCTCAGCGCGTGAGTGAGACCCCGTTTCGTGTCGTGATCGCCGAAGATGAGGCGCTGATTCGTCTTGACCTCAAGGAGATGCTCGAAGAGGACGGCTACGTCGTCGCCGGCGAGGCCTCGGACGGCGAGGCCGCGGTCAAGCTGACCGAGAGCCTGCGGCCGGATCTGGTGATCATGGACATCAAGATGCCCGGCCTGGACGGGATCTCGGCCGCCGAGCGGATCACGGCCGACCACCTCGCGCCGGTCGTCATCCTCACCGCGTTCTCCCAGCGTGATCTCGTGACGCGGGCCAGGGACGCCGGGGCGATGGCGTTCCTGGTCAAGCCGTTCACCAAGGCGGATCTCGTTCCCGCGGTGGAGATCGCGGTGAGCCGGTTCCAGGAGGTGTCGGCCCTCGAGTCCGAGGTCTCGAACCTCAAGGAACGACTTGAGGTGCGCAAGCTGCTGGATCGCGCCAAGGGCCTGCTGCAGGCCGAGCAGGGGATGAGCGAGGCCGAGGCCTTCCGCTGGATCCAGAAGAGCTCGATGGACCGCCGGATGACCATGCGCGCCGTGGCGGAGGAAGTGCTGCAGGGCGTCCAGAAGGCCGGCGCCGAGCAGCCGGGCCAGCCCGGCGACGCCGGCCAAGAGCCCAAGCCAGGCGGCGCCAAACCAGGGAAATAACCAAGCGGGCGGAGCCGGCTGCACAACCCCCGTCTGCAGGCCGGCTCTCACCCGCTTGTGCGCTGCCGGCCCTGACGGAGCCGAACAGCAGGCGAGCCCGGGAGAACCTTTGGTGCCATGTCAGCCTTCCCCGGGCCGGCACGTTCTCTACTCGGTTTTCACCGGGCTCTGCCCACCACGGTAGCGATGACGAACCTCGTCGCGCAAAGGCATGGACATTCGCCGGCCGGTATGGGTTAAACGTCCCGTAACCTAGATCAGCCCAGATACGGGCGTTACGGATGTGACTCGTGCCGGGATGGCAGGTCAGCGAGTCAGGGGCTTGGCGTCGCCAGGCGGCGCGTCACGGTGCAGGCAGGTCAGCCGGCTCGTGCAGACGCGGCGGCCCTGCTCGTCGGTGATGACGATCTCGTAGCTGGTCAGCGTGCGGCCGCCGTGCAGGAGCGTGGCCACGCCGGTGACCTCGCCCCGGGCCGCGCCCCGGTGATGGGTGGCGTTGATCTCAATGCCGACCGTGACGCGGTCCAGGCCCGCGTGCAGGGCCGAGCCGAGCGAGCCGAGCGTCTCGGCGAGGACACACGAAGCGCCGCCGTGCAGCAGGCCGTAGGGCTGCGTGTTGCCGGCGACCGGCATGGTGCCCACGACCCGCTGAGCCGAGGCTTCCAGGATCTTGATGCCCATGCGGCCGGGGAGCGAGTCCGCGCTCGCCGTGGCGAAGGCGTCCTTGATCTGCTGCTCGATGTCGTCGCCCACAGTTCCTCCGCTGGTCGGTGCCGGGCTCGGCCCGTTGCATGAGGAAGCCTAGGAGCCCAGGCCAGCGGGCATCTTGCGGATCACGGTCCTGAGTGGGCCCGGCTCCCTGCCCACCTGAGATCGCGGCTGCCCCGTGGACAGCGACGACCACGTCAGCCTCATCTTTAACTTAAGTCACAAAAGGTTACTCGAGAAAAATTAGTTACAACTCATAACAAGTAGGCGACTTAGCTGGTGTTAGCGCTAACAACACGCTAAAACCTCCCTAACGGAGCGGTCCTCGCCCTGCGGGACCCCCATCACAGGAGGCACCTATGCGTAACGTGTTAATGGCAAGGATCGCTAGGCCAGCTGTCCGGATCAGCGCGGCCGCCGTCCTTGGCGTCGGCCTGGTTGGCGGGCTCGCCATGACCGGGGCCGCGGCGTCATCGTCGGGCCACTCGTGCAGCCCCACGGTTTCCCGCCAGCCTTTTGGCAAGACCATTGAGCCGTACACCGGCAAGCTCACCCAGGTGTTCAGGTACACGCTGACCAACTGCAACGGCATGCAGGTCAGGGTCCTCACCTTCGGCGGGATCACGCAGTCGATCACGGTGCCGGACCGCCACGGCCACAAGGCCGACGTCGTCCTGGGCTTCAAGACGCTGCAGGACTACGTCAACTTCGACAGCCCGCCGGTGACCGCGAACGGCGGCCCGTACTTCGGCGAGACCATCGGCCGGTACGGCAACCGGATCGCCAAGGGCACGTTCCAGCTGAACGGCCAGACCTACACGCTGCCGATCAACAACGGCGTCAACAGCCTGCACGGCGGGCTGGTCGGCTTCGGCAACCACATCTGGGCGTCGCACGCGTTCAGGACCAAGCAGTTCGCGGGCGTGGTACTCAAGCTGGTCAGCCCCAACGGTGACGCCAGCGGGGCCGTCGGGTCTCCTGGCTGCGTGAACGGGTGCACCGGGTACCCGGCGAAGATCACCGTGTTCGTGACCTACGCGCTGAACAACGCCGGCGACCTCGCCATCCACTACCGGGTCCACAACGACTCGAAGACGCTGTCCACGGTCACCAACCTGACCAACCACAGCTACTTCAACCTGGCCGGCGAGGCCTCGGCCGCAGGCTCGGCCTACCGGCAGTTCGTCCGGATCAACGCGAACAGCTACTCGCCGACCGACAGCACCCAGATCCCGCTGCCGCTCGCACACGGGGTCCCGGTCAAGGGCACGCCGTTCGACTTCCGCGCGCCGCACACCATCGGCTCGCGGATCAGCGACGTGAGCGCGCCGGACAACGTCCCGGCCAGCTTCGCGTCGGCCACCGGCGGCAAGAGCCAGCTGCTCATCGCCCAGGGCTATGACCACAACTGGATCCTCAACCCGCAGACGGCCAAGACCACCGGGCCGTTCGGGCTGAACCTCGCCGCCCGGGCGTCTGACCCGAGCAACGGCCGTGCGCTGACC
This sequence comes from uncultured Actinomycetota bacterium, assembly GCA_963739645.1. Lineage (GTDB taxonomy): Bacteria > Actinomycetota > Actinomycetes > Streptosporangiales > Streptosporangiaceae > JASHPR01. The sequence goes on along the minus strand of CAVUBM010000001.1, from coordinate 102,355 downwards.
GTCTGGACCGACCAGCCGGGCGTGCAGTTCTACAGCGGCAACTTCCTCAACGGCACGCTGGTGGGCATCAGCGGCCACACCTACCGGCAGGGCGCGGGCTACACGTTCGAGACGCAGCACTTCCCGGACTCGCCCAACCAGCCGGCGTTCCCGAGCACCACGCTCGGCCCGCAGAAGACGCTGAACTCGACCACGGTCTTCGCGTTCAGCTCCTGATAACCAGCCCGGTCGCTCCGGAGGCCGCCCGTAACCACCACGGGCGGCTCCGGTAGCGGCCAGGCCAGTCACGGCCGGGCGGACCGCCGACCCCCTAACGGCGGACCGCCCGGCCGCGGCATGCGGGACGCCAGGGTTGCCTGCCGGTGTCGGACCCGGCCACTAGACTGCCTGCGTGGCGACGAAGCCGACTCAGGGGACCAGTTCCGGGCCAGGTCACAGCGAAAGGCTGCTGCTCCTTGACGGGCATTCCCTGGCCTACCGCGCGTTCTTCGCGCTGCCCGCCGAGAACTTCTCCACGACCACCGGGCAGCCCACGAACGCGGTCTACGGCTTCACCGCGATGCTCATCAACGTGCTGCGCGACGAGCAGCCCACGCATATCGCGGTGGCGTTCGACCGCGGCGAGCCGACCTTCCGGCACGAGCAGTACGTCGAGTACAAGGCCAACCGGCGGGAGACCCCGGCCGACTTCAGGAGCCAGCTCAGCCTGATCTTCGAGGTGCTGGACGCGCTGGGCATCCGGCGGCTGTCGGTGCCGGGCTACGAAGCCGATGACCTGATCGCCACGCTCGCCACCGAGGCGACGGCCGAGGGCATGGGCGTGCTGATCGTCTCCGGCGACCGGGACGTGCTGCAGCTGGTCAGCGACGACGTGACGGTGCTGATGACCCGGCGCGGGATCAGCGACATGACCAGGTTCACGCCGGCGGCCGTCACCGAGAAGTACGGGCTGACCCCGGCCCAGTACCCGGACTTCGCCGCGCTGCGCGGTGACCCGAGCGACAACCTGCCCAGCATCCCGGGGGTCGGCGAGAAGACCGCGGCCAAGTGGGTGATGGAGTTCGGCTCCCTGGCCGCGCTGGTGGACCGGGTCGATGAGGTCAAGGGCCGGGCCGGGGACAACCTGCGTGAGCACCTCGCCGATGTGCTGCGCAACCGTCAGCTCACCGAGCTGGCCAAGGACGTGCCCCTCGACGTGACGCCCGAGCAGCTGACCCCGTCTCCCTGGGACCGGGAGCAGCTGCACCAGCTCTTCGACACGCTGCAGTTCCGTGTCCTGCGGGAGCGGCTCCAGCAGACTTTCCCGAACGGATTTTCCGCCACAGCTGCCGACGGGTCGGCGGATGGCGCCGCGGAGGCCGAGGGGTTCGACATCGAGACCGATGTGCTCGGCCCGGAGGATGTCGCCGAGTGGCTGTCCGAGCACGTGAGCGACGGCGGCCGCACCGGCCTCGCGGCGTCGGGGACCTGGGGCCGCGGCACCGGGGTGCTCGACGGACTGGCGCTGGCCGCGCCCGACGGCGCCAACGCCTACCTCGACCCGACCGCGCTGACCGAGGACGACGAGCGTGCGCTGGCCGCCTGGCTGGCTGACCCGAAGCAGGCCAAGGCGCTGCACGACGCCAAGGGGCCGATGCACGCCCTGGCCGCGCGCGGCCTGGAGTTCAGCGGCCTGACCAGCGACACCGCGCTCGCCGCCTACCTGGCCCTGCCCGGCCAGCGGTCGTTCGACCTGGCCGACCTGGCGGAGCGGTACGCGGGCCGGAGGCTGACCGGCGGCGACGAGACGGCGGTCGGGCAGCTCGCCTTCGACACCGATACCGACGGCGAGGCTGAGGCGGCGAACGCGCTGGCCCAGCGGGCCCGGGCCACGACCGAGCTGGCCGATGCGCTGGACGCGGTGCTGGAGGAGCGCGGCGTGACGCGGCTGCTCCACGACGTGGAGCTGCCCCTGGTCGGCGTGCTCGCCGCCATGGAGCGGGCCGGGATCGCCGCCGACGTCGACCACCTGGCCGGCATGTCGGCCAGCCTGGGCGGAGAGGTCAAGGCCACGGAGCAGGCCGCGTACGCGGTGACCGGGCACGAGTTCAACCTGGGCTCGCCCAAGCAGCTGCAGGAGGTGCTGTTCACCGAGCTCGGCCTGCCCAAGACCAAGCGGATCAAGACCGGGTACACCACCGACTCCGAGGCGCTCACCAGCCTGCTGGCGCAGACCAGCCACCCGATCCTGGCGCACCTGCTCCGGCACAGGGACGTGGCCCGGCTGAAGAGCATCGTGGACTCGCTGATCCCCATGGCGGGCGTGGACGGCCGCATCCACACCACCTACAACCAGACGATCGCCGCCACCGGACGGCTCTCCTCGACCGACCCGAACCTGCAGAACATCCCGATCCGGACCGAGGAGGGGCGCCGTACCCGCCAGGCCTTCATCGTCGGCGACGGCTACGAGACCCTGCTCACCGCCGACTACAGCCAGATCGAGCTGCGGATCATGGCGCATCTGTCGGGTGATCAGGCCCTGGCCGACGCGTTCACCTCCGGGCATGATTTCCACGCGGAGACGGCCTCCCGGGTGTTCGGCGTGCCCCCGGAAGAGGTCACGGTCGAGCTGCGCAGCAAGATCAAGGCGATGAACTACGGGCTCGCCTACGGCCTGTCCTCCTACGGGCTCTCCCAGCAGCTGCGGGTCAGCCGGGACGAGGCCAGCGCGTTCATGGACGAGTACTTCCAGCAGTTCGGCGGGATCAGGGACTACCTGGAGGCGATCGTCGCGCAGGCCCGCAAGGACGGGTACACCCAGACCATCCTCGGCCGCCGCCGCTACCTGCCGGACCTGGTGTCCGACAACCGGCAGCGCCGCGAGATGGCCGAGCGGATGGCGCTCAACGCGCCCATCCAGGGCTCGGCCGCCGACGTGATCAAGGTGGCCATGCTGGCCGTGCAGCGCCGGATCCACGATGACGGGCTGCGGTCCCGGATGCTGCTCCAGGTCCACGACGAACTGCTGTTCGAGGTGGCCTCGGGCGAACTTGACCAGCTCAGGGACCTGGTCCACGACGCCATGTGCGGGGCATTCGACCTCACGGTGCCGCTTGAGGTGTCGATGGGCACCGGGCGCAGCTGGGCCGACGCCGCCCACTGACGGGGATCAAGCTTCCGGCCGGTAACATCCCCGGCTGAGTATTTGCCTTGGCCCATCAGATTGACCCGTAGGCCGCGCTCTCATATCCTGATCGCTGCGCTGTGTTTCTTGCAGTCCGCCATGGTCAGGCAGCCCGCGGGCCGTCGTTAGGCAGGTCGCGGCCGGTTTTCGCTGGCCAGGCAAGTCCAGTCACTCCTGGCCGCCCATGGCGGATTGAACTGTGCATGGCGCATGTCCGCACGTTTCCTGTCCGTATCCGGAGTCCACCTACACATGACGACCAGCAGCACCGAGGCCACCTCGACCCCCAAGGTAGCGGTCAACGACATCGGTTCCGAGGAGGCCTTCCTCGCCGCGATCGACGAGACCATCAAGTACTTCAATGACGGCGACATCGTTGAGGGGACGGTCGTCAAGGTCGATAGGGACGAGGTCCTGCTCGACATCGGCTATAAGACCGAAGGCGTCATCCCGTCCCGCGAGCTCTCGATCAAGCACGACGTCGACCCGCACGATGTGGTCAAGAGCGGCGAGCACATCGAGGCCCTGGTCCTGCAGAAGGAGGACAAGGAAGGCCGCCTGATCCTGTCCAAGAAGCGCGCCCAGTACGAGCGCGCCTGGGGCACGATCGAGAAGATCAAGGAAGAGGACGGCGTCGTCACCGGGACCGTCATCGAGGTCGTCAAGGGCGGCCTGATCCTGGACATCGGCCTGCGCGGGTTCCTGCCCGCCTCGCTGGTGGAGATGCGTCGGGTCCGCGATCTGCAGCCGTACGTGGGCAAGGAGATCGAGGCGAAGATCATCGAGCTGGACAAGAACCGCAACAACGTGGTTCTGTCCCGCCGCGCCTGGCTGGAGCAGACCCAGTCCGAGGTCCGCCAGAACTTCCTGAACACGCTGCAGAAGGGCCAGATCCGCAAGGGCGTGGTCTCCTCGATCGTGAACTTCGGCGCGTTCGTCGACCTCGGCGGCGTGGACGGTCTCGTGCACGTGTCCGAGCTCTCCTGGAAGCACATCGACCACCCGGGTGAGGTAGTCGAGGTCGGCCAGGAGGTCACGGTCGAGGTGCTCGATGTGGACATGGACCGGGAGCGGGTCTCGCTGTCGCTGAAGTCCACCCAGGAGGACCCCTGGCAGCAGTTCGCCCGGACCCACCAGATCGGGCAGGTCGTGCCGGGCCGGGTCACCAAGCTGGTCCCGTTCGGCGCCTTCGTCCGGGTCGAGGAGGGCATCGAGGGCCTGGTGCACATCTCCGAGCTCGCGGACCGGCACGTGGAGATCCCCGAGCAGGTGGTGCAGGTCGGCGACGAGATCTTCGTCAAGATCATCGATATCGACCTGGACCGGCGCCGGATCAGCCTGTCGCTGAAGCAGGCCAACGAGGGCACCATCGGCGAGGCGGTCGGCGAGGACTTCGACCCGACCCTCTACGGCATGCCGGCCACCTACGACGATCAGGGCAACTACGTCTACCCCGAGGGCTTCGACTCTGAGACCCAGGAGTGGATGGAAGGCTACGACAAGCAGCGCGAGGAGTGGGAGCGCCAGTACGCCGAGGCCAGGTCCCGGTACGAGGCGCACCAGGCGCAGGTCGCCGCGGCGCGGAATGACGCGGCCGAGGCGGCGCAGGACGGTGGCGGCGGCGGTGAGTCGGGCGGCGCTCGGCAGCAGGCCGAGCCGGAGGCCGAGGCCACCGGCACGCTGGCGTCCGACGAGGCGCTGGCGGCGCTGCGGGACAAGCTTTCTGGCGGGCAGAACTAAGGGTCGCTCCGCCGGGCTGGCGTGCCTATACCTGCGGCTAGGCGGGCGGTGTCACGAGTTGCCCGCCGTCGGCCCGAGACGCGCTAGTCAGTGGCTGGGATGGCAACGCTTACGCCTCCGGTATAGGCACGCCGGCTCCGCTTCGGCACATACGGCGGCTCCGCTTTGGCACATACGCCGGCCGCTTCGGCACATACGTTGGCTCCGCTTTGGCACATGGCCTCGGTGCGGCCTCGCCGACCTACCGCCAATAGCTCGGCCTGCCTCCATGGTCAGGCGGCTTGCCCCCTCGCTGGCGACTCGGCCCCGTTGCTGGGCGGTCTGGCCAGGCGTTAGGGGCGGGGGGTGGCGCGGCGGCGGAGTTCGGCCCAGAGGTCGCCGACCTGGCGGTCGAGTTCGGTGAGGGAGCTGGAGTTGTCGACCACCATGTCGGCGATGGTCAGGCGCTGCTCCCGGGTGGCCTGGGCGGCGATTCTGGCCTTGGCCTGCTCACGGGTCATGCCGCGCAGCTTGACCAGGCGGTCGATCTGAGTTCGCGGTGGCACGTCGACGACGACCACGACGTCGTAGGCGCTGGCGAGGCCGTTCTCGGTGATCAGCGGAACGTCGTGGACGACGATCGCGCCCGGGCCCGCGGCCTGCTCCAGTTCGGCCATGCGCTCGCCCACCTTCGGGTGGATGATCGCGTTGAGCCTGGCGCGCTGCTCCGGGTCGGCGAACACCAGGTCGCCCAGGCGGGCCCGGTCCAGGCCGCCGTCGGGCAGCAGTAGGTCGCGGCCGAACGCCTCGGTCACCTCGGCCAGGCCCTCGGTCCCCGGCGCGACCACGTCCCTGGCGGCCGCGTCGGCGTCGATGATCACGGCACCCTGCGCGGCCAGCCGCCGGGAGACCTCGCTCTTCCCCGCGCCGATCCCGCCTGTCAACCCAACCCGCAGCACACTGCGATCTTAGGTGGCCGGTGGTGAGCGTGCCGCCGCCGCGTGCCCGGCGGACGCTCGGTTGCGGTGGCAGGCGGGAAATCCGGGTTTCTGATGTATCCAGCGGGGCCCGCGCGAACTGCGGGGCTTGATACCGTTCCGTATCGGTATGCGGCGCGGGAACCGGGGCCTGCCCTCACCCGCGGGAAACCAGGGGCGGTGGAGCGGTGGAGTCGCTAAACGGCGCCGCGGCGGGCGGTGGCCTTCCTGAGATCGTGTTCGCGCCCGCGCGGCCGGACGTCCGCGCTGGTCATGACGGCCGATGTGATCTTCGAGGTCCGCCAGGTGTCGGACGGGAGACGGGCGCTGCCGGTGTTCTCGTCGGTCGACCGGCTCGTCGCCGCGCTCGGCCATGAGCAGCCCTGGGTGGCGCTGCCGCTGCGGAACATTCAGCAGATCATGGGCGCGTCCAGCGTGCACACGATCGTGCTCGACCCGGCCGCCGAGCCGGGTGCGTGGCAGTGGCAGGCCAGCGACATCGAGTCCCTGCAGCGGAGGCCAGGATGAGCGGCGGGTTCCAGGTAGTGATGTCCGACTTGCTCGATGCGTCGAGCACGTTCCGCACCGAGGCCGAGACGTTCAAGGCGATCATGCCGGACAACGGTCCGCCGTGCCCCGACGGCGGCGACGGGGCGTTCGACCAGAACCTCCAGGTCGTGGTCGAGATGATCGGAACCCTGCACCTGCAGGCCGCGGGCGTGATGGAAAACGACTCCACCAAGCTGAAGAAGGCGCACGACACGTACGCCAACACCGAGGAAAGCCTGACCCAGCTGTGCAGCCAGATCTCTGACCCAGACAAGATCAACTGAAGGAGGCGCTGTGGCACCCAGCGGCACGCTGCCGACCAAGTCCCCGTCGCCTCTGATGCCGTTCTCCCATGAATGGGTGGGTGGCGATATCCACGGGCTGTCCGCGTTCGCGGGGACGCTCTACGGCTACGTCCCCAAGGTCGCCGACGTGATCAACGTCCTGGACAAGAAGGTCGGCCAGATCGTCAGCGACGCGGGCTGGCAGGGCTCGGCCGCGTCGGCCTTCACCGGCAACTGGGAGAAGGTCTCGGGCGAGACCAACGCCCTCGGGCTGGTGATCATCCAGACCGGCAGCATCGTCGACCAGCTGGCCGTGGACCTGGCCAAGATCGAGAACGCCCTGGAGAACGCGGCCGGCCAGGCCGAGGCGCACGGCGTCCAGGTCAGCGGCAGCGGGCAGCCGCCCCAGGTCTGCTACACCAACCCGACCCAGGAGGACTGGAGGGTCGGCTACAGCTCGTTCTACCAGCAGTGCCGGGCCGCGGCCGAGGACGCCAGGGTCCAGGCCGCTGGCGCGCTGCAGCAGGTATCCGGCGTGGTGACCTCGGCCACGTCCAAGGCGGACGGGTCAGACGTCGGGCCGAAGGTCGGCGAGGGCTCGACGCTCACCGACTACCTGGCCGACCTGCTGGCCACGCCCACCGCCTACTCGAACCAGGTGGCGGCCAAGGTCGCCGAGCTGACCGAGAAGGCCGCCAAGGCCAGGCAGTCCTGGCTCACCGCCCAGGCGGCCGCGCGGCAGGCGGACGGCCGGTTCGGCACCATGCCCGACGACGTCAAGCAGGCGCTGCGTGACGCCAAGACCGAGCTCTCCTCCACGGAATCCGATCTCACCAAGGCGGAGGCTAACGAGAACGCGTTCACCAAGTTCTTCGGCACCCGGGTATCCGACCTGCCGGGCGTGGGCCGACTGGCCGACGGCGTCTCCGACGCCGGCCTGCTCAGCAAGGCGCTCGACCTCCCGGTCATCGACATCGTGGCCGGCGGGGTCACCACGGTGGTCAACGCCCAGCAGGACGAGCAGCACGGGGTACCGGGCTGGCTGGCCTACCCGCTCGAGACCGGTAACTCGATCGTCAGCATCGCCGCGGGAACCGCGGTGGCCGGCGTGGTCGGCGGCGCCGTCGCCGGGCTGTCGATCGCCGGCGCTCCGGTGCTCGGCGTGGCCGCGGGCGTCGCGGTCGGCGGCGTGGTCGCCTATGGTGTCGGCGACTACATTCACAACTACATCGCGGACTTCGGCCAGCAGTGGCACGAGCACGGGGTGCTGGGGATCGCCACCGACTTCGGCGCCGCCGGGGTCAGCACCTGGGACGACACCAAGCAGCTCGGCGAGGACGTCGGTCACGCGGCCAGCGGCGTGTGGCACGGCATCACGTCCTTGTTCTAGCCCGGAGGCGCGGATGAGCCTGTTCGACCGGTCGGCCAGCAAGCTGTCGGGCAAGACCACGTTGCTGCTGACCGCCGACCCAGGGAACGCGCTCCTGGACGCCGCGCGGCTGTACGACGCCGAGGTGCGGCACTGGCACGGGCGGCTCGTGTTCCGCAACGGGGTGCTGCTGTTCGGGCCGGTGACGGTGACACCCAAAATCGAGCAGCAGGCCGGTCTCCCGGCCGGCTTCGCCCTGGCCTGGTACACCGGCGCGGCCATCCAGCGGCACAGCGAAGAGCGCACCCACATGGCGAAACAGGAGGACGGCGACCGGCTGGTGCGGGGCCTGGCGGACCGCCTGGGCGGCACCACCTATCCCGCGCATCTGCAGCCGGAGCTGGCCCTGCTCGCGTCGGTGTACAGCGAGCAGGGCCTGTCCGTGGAACAGGTGATCGAGGCCCTGCAGCCGTACGGCGGCGAGCTCAGGGCCGAGGACGAGAAGCCGGACTCCTACGGCATGACCGGCCAGGACGCGCCGTTCTACGTGGGCTACTTCGGCCCGCGGCTGTACCTGGAGCGGGAGGCGCCGCCCGCGGTGGGCGCCATGCGCTCCACAGCCGTTGCATCACTGGGACATCAACACCGGCATCCGCGCCTCGAAGGCCGCGAGCGAGCTCTCGCTGAAGGTCGGTGAGGCGGCGCTCGCGCTGGCCAGCCGGTCGGGCGGGGTCGCGCTCGACATGCTCGGGTTCCGCATCAGCAGCGCCCAGGAGCTGCTCCCGCGCTGACGGTCAGGAATGTCAGACGGCCCGCCTACAGTTGCACTGTGGAGGAGTGGCCGTTCCTGTCGGTATCAGCACCGTCATCGGCGCCGTCTCCGACACCGCCGAACCAGAAGGGGGAGCCGTGCGTCCAGTAACCGACCTGCAGCGAAGCGTTGCTCCCTTTGAGGTCGTCACCGACATGGTGCCCGCGGGTGACCAGCCGCAGGCGATAGCTCAGATGGAGAAGCGGATCCAGTCCGGGACGAAGGACACCGTGCTGCTCGGCGCGACCGGGACCGGCAAGACCGCGACCGTCGCCTGGCTGGCCGAGCGGCTGCAGCGCCCGACCCTGGTCATGCTGCCGAATAAGACCCTCGCCGCGCAGTTTGCCAATGAGCTGCGCGAGATGCTGCCCAAGAACGCGGTCGAGTACTTCGTCTCCTACTACGACTACTACCAGCCGGAAGCGTACGTACCGCAGACCGACACCTACATCGAGAAGGACTCGTCGATCAACGACGAGGTGGACCGGCTGCGGCACTCGGCCACGAACTCCCTGCTGACCCGCAGGGACACGATCGTGGTGGCGTCGGTGTCCTGCATCTACGGCCTGGGCACGCCGCAGGAGTACGTGGACCGGATGGTCAAGCTCGCGGTGGGCGGCTCGATCGACCGGGACGCGCTGCTGCGCAAGCTCGTTGGTATGCAGTACACCCGCAACGACCTGTCGTTCACCCGCGGCACGTTCCGGGTGCGCGGCGACACCATCGAGGTGATCCCGGTCTACGAGGAGCTCGCCGTCCGGATCGAGATGTTCGGCGACGAGATCGAGCGGCTGATGACGCTGCACCCGCTGACCGGCGAGGTGATCAGCGAGGACAGCGAGCTGTACATCTTCCCGGCCACGCACTACGTGGCGGGCCCGGAGCGGATGGAGCGGGCCATCGCCGGGATCGAGAGGGAGCTCGCGGAGCGGCTGGCCGAGCTCGAGCGGTCCGGCAAGCTGCTTGAGGCGCAGCGGCTGCGGATGCGGACCACCTATGACATCGAGATGCTGCGCCAGGTCGGCAGCTGCGCGGGGATCGAGAACTACTCGCGGCACATCGACGGGCGTGAGGTCGGCAGCCCGCCGAATACGCTGCTGGACTACTTCCCCGAGGACTTCCTGCTCGTCATCGACGAGTCGCACAACACCGTCCCGCAGATCGGGGCCATGTACGAAGGGGACGTGTCGCGGAAGCGGGTCCTGGTTGACCATGGGTTCCGGCTGCCGAGCGCGATCGACAACCGGCCGCTCACCTGGGAGGAGTTCGGCGACCGGATCGGCCAGACGCTCTACCTGTCGGCCACGCCGGGTCCGTACGAGCTGCAGCGGGTGGGCGGCGAGGTGACCGAGCAGGTCATCCGGCCGACCGGGCTCATCGACCCCGAGGTGATCATCAAGCCGACCAAGGGCCAGATCGATGATCTCGTGCACGAGATCAGGGAGCGGGCCGAGAAGTTCGAGCGGGTCCTGGTCACCACGCTGACCAAGAAGATGGCCGAGGACCTGACCGATTACCTGCTCGAGATGGGCATCAGGGCCAGGTACCTGCACAGCGAGGTGGACACGCTGCGCCGGGTGGAGCTGCTCCGCGAGCTCCGCCTCGGCGAGTACGACGTGCTGGTCGGCATCAACCTGCTCCGCGAGGGCCTGGACCTGCCCGAGGTGTCGCTGGTCTCGATCCTGGACGCGGACAAGGAAGGCTTCCTGCGGTCCGGCACGTCGCTGATCCAGACCATCGGCCGCGCGGCCAGGAATGTGTCCGGTCAGGTGCACATGTACGCCGACAAGGTGACGCCGTCGATGCAGCGCGCGATCGACGAGACGAACCGGCGGCGGGCCAAGCAGGTCGCCTACAACACCGAGCGCGGTCTCGACCCGCAGCCGCTGCGCAAGCGCATCGCCGACATCCTGGACCAGCTCGTCCGCGAGGACGCGGACACCGAGAAGCTCATCGGCGGGTCGGGACGGCAGCAGAGCCGGGGCAAGGCACCCGTCCCCGGGCTGTCCTCCCGGGCCAGGGCGGCCGTGGCCGCGGCCCGGCAGGGCGACGGCGGGGAGGGGCAGCCCGCGGGCGAGGGCGGCCCGGCCCGCGAGGACCTGGTCGGCCTCATCACCGAGCTCACCGAGCAGATGCACACGGCCGCCGCCGAGCTGCAGTTCGAGATCGCCGCGAGGCTCCGCGACGAGATCAGGGAGCTCAAGCACGAGCTGCGCGGCATGCAGGCCGCCGGCGTATAGCCGCCAGCCGCGTGGCTGGACTGTTTGGCCCGCCGGAACGTGCCTTTTCGTCCAACCACCCATGCCTTTTCGTCCAACCACCCATGCACGTCCACGCCCGCGCGTACGGTCGGTGCTCGACGCAGCGTGCGGACCGGGCAGAAGCCGGTGCCTACCGGTGGAACCGGCGGCCGGGCGGAGCCGTCCAAGGTGTGGTGCCCGGCCCGCTGGGCAGCGGGCACGTGGAGAGAGGGACAGCCATGAATGGGTCGTTCTGGCGGCGCGGCAATCGCGGGCACGGGACCGGGCGGGCGCTGGCCGCGCGCCGCGTTCGTGCTCGGCCCGATGCTGCTGCTCGCGGCGTGCGGGAGCATCCAGGCGTCGGGCTCCGGCGGCGCGTCCGGCGCGTCCCCGAACCCGTCGCCGGCCCCTGGCGCCAGCACCCCGTCCGCGCAGGCCGCGCTGTGCCGGGACACCGGGCAGGTGACGAGCATGGAGATCGTGCGGAACCACGGCGTCCGGATCCCACAGGAAATGCAGAACGCGATGCCGGATGAGGTCACGATCGCGAAGCCGGCCAGCGCCCAGGCGGTCGCGCGGGCGCTGTGCGCGCTGCCGAAGATGCCGAGGGGCCCGGTGCACTGCCCGGCCCTGTTCGCCGGGACCACCTACCATCTGATCTTCACCGCCGACAGCCGGCAGCTGCCGACGGTCACCATCGAGGCCACCGGCTGCCAGACGGTCACCGGAATCGGCGCGGTCCGCCGGGCCTCCACCTCGCCCGGGTTCTGGCGCGTGCTGGACCTGGCGGCGGGCAAGCCCGCACGCGGGCCGTCGGTGTTCAGCGGGGGGCCGAGCTGCCAGCCGCCGTCCACCCAGCTGAGCCAGCACAACGGCTGCCCCGGCCTGGCCCAGCCCGGCGGGGTGAGCCAGCCCGGCGGCGTGACCTAGGGCCGGGTGGGCTTAGGGAGGGCGGGCCGGAGCCCGGCCGGGCCTGGCTTGAGTGCCTGGGCCTGGACGCGAAGGCCTGGGCTCTTCGTGGGGGTTAGCCCCGGTAGGGTGGCCTGGCCCGGCGGATGGCCCGCCGGGCGGGATGGCCTCGCCGGGCGGGTCCGCCGACCCCGGGAGGGCGCCGACCCCCCGGAGGTGCCAGTGACCTGGGTGCTGTTCGACTACGGCGGCGTGATCTCGTACCCGCCCGCGGACGAGGACCTGGCGTTGCTCGCGGCGGCTGCCGATGCCCCCGTTCCGGCGCTCATGCAGGTGTACTGGGCCTGGCGGCGCGCCTACGACCTCGCCGAGTTGGACGCGCCCGGATACTGGCGGCAGGTGGGACGCGCCCTGGGCCGCGGTTACGGCGAGGCGGAGATCGCGGAGCTCATCCGGCTCGACCGGGCGGCCTGGCTGCGGCTGCAGGCCGGGACCGTGGCGCTGATCGAGCAGCTGGCCGCCGCGGGACGGCCGCTGGCCCTGCTGTCGAACGCACCAGACGAGCTGGCCGACGCGATCACCGAGCTGCCGCTAGCCGCGCATTTCAGGCATCTCATATTCAGCTGTCAGCTTAAGTCCGCTAAGCCGGATCCGGAGTGCTACGCCCGCGCCCTGGCCAGGCTCGGGGCCAGGGCCGACGAGGTGATCTTCATCGACGACCGCGGCGAGAACGTGGCCGCGGCCGCGGCCCTGGGTCTGCAGGCGGTGCATTTCACCAGCGCGTCCGAGGCTCGGGCCGCGGTGACCGAGCGCCTGGCCGCCAGCGGCTGAACCCCGCCGGACATAGGCTTTCCGAGCCGTTCGGGTGCGGTTATGGCGGCAGATGCAGGGCTAATGCGCGTTCATGCAGGTGTTGGATGATCGAGCGCTCGGCGGGCAGCGTAGGGTCAGACCTATGCTGGCGAGCCTGGTCGCCGCGCTGGTGTCGGCCTTTTGTTACGGAGTTGCCGCGGTCATGCAGGCCATGGCGATCCGTTCGGCGAGCCATCGGTCGGCCCGGATCCAGGCCGGGGACGAGAACGCGGACCGCGTAGACCCCCGCCTGCTCGTCCGGCTGATGGGCCAGTGGCGCTTCCTGGCCAGCCTCGGCATCGACCTGGTCGGCTTCCTGGCCCAGCTCGTGGCCCTGCGGCAGCTGCCGCTGTTCGCGGTGCAGGCCGTGATCGCATCCAATCTCGCTGTCACCGCGGTGTTCGCGGCCTGGCTGATGCACATCCGCCTCGGCCTGAAGGAATGGCTGGCCGTCGCCGGGGTGGTCGTCGGGGTGGGCCTGCTCGGCTCCTCGGCGGGCGGCGAGGGCGCCGCCAACGTCGGCCCGGCCTTCCAGATCGCCCTGATCGTGACGGTGGCCGGGGTAGCCGTGGCCGGGATCGCCGCCGCCAGGCTGCCGAACCCGTACCGCACCCCCGTCCTCGGGGCCACCGCCGGGCTCGGGTACGCGGTGCTGGCGGTCGCGGCCCGGATCCTGCCCGGGTTCTCGCCGCAGCAGCTGGTGCGCAACCCGGCCACGTACACGCTGGCGGCCGCCGGGCATCGTCTCGTTCCTGCTGTACGCGTCGGCCCTGGAGGGCGGCAGCGTGACCGTGGCCACCGCCGCCGTGGTACTGGCCGAGACCGTGCCGCCCGCCATCGTGGGCGTGCTGTTCCTCGGCGACACCACCCGGCGCGGCCTGACCGGCGCTCGCCGTGCAGCGGGTTCGTGCTCGCCGTGGTCTGTGCCGTGGCGCTGGCGCGTTTCGGCGAGGCCAGCGAGCAGGACGGACCAGGATCGTCCGACGACACCGACCCGCGCTCCCGGCGACACTCGCAGGCGACCACCTCTGTGTGACCGGTAATGACGGCTTTGTACCAGGTCACAGGGGGTGCAAGCGAAGACCGTTCGGTGTTGATGCTGAGTCTGGTGCCGTCCGGCTGATATTCTGATACCCCGTGGACCGGCGGATTTACCGCAGGGCAAAGACCACGGGAGCCATTACTTTGGCCACGGCACCGCATTCATCACGGCCGGTTTCTACCAGACACCTCTTCGTCACCGGGGGCGTGGCGTCCAGTCTCGGCAAGGGGCTCACCGCCTCCAGCCTGGGCCGCCTGCTAAAGCTCCGCGGGTTGCGGGTCAACATGCAGAAGCTCGACCCCTACCTCAACGTCGACCCCGGGACCATGAACCCCTTCCAGCACGGCGAGGTGTTCGTCACCGACGACGGCACCGAAACCGACCTGGACGTGGGGCACTACGAGCGGTTCCTCGACACCAGGCTGCAGGGCTCGGCGAACGTCACCACCGGGCAGATCTACTCCAGCGTGATCGCCAAGGAGCGGCGCGGCGACTACCTGGGCGACACCGTCCAGGTGATCCCGCACATCACCAACGAGATCAAGTCGCGCATCATGGCCATGGGCGGCCCCGAGGTCGACGTCGTCATCACCGAGGTCGGCGGCACGGTCGGCGACATCGAGTCCCAGCCGTTCCTGGAGGCGATCCGGCAGATCCGGCACGAGATCGGCCGGGACCGCAGCTTCTTCCTGCACGTCTCGCTGCTGCCGTACATCGGGCCGTCCGGGGAGCTGAAGACCAAGCCCACCCAGCACTCGGTGGCCGCGCTGCGCAGCATCGGCATCCAGCCCGACGCGATCGTGTGCCGCTCGGACCGGCCGATCAGCGGCGAGCTGAAGCGCAAGATCAGCCTCATGTGCGACGTGGACGAGGAGGCGGTGGTGTCCGCCGCCGACGCGCTGTCGATCTACGACATCCCCAAGGTGCTGCACTCCGAGGGCCTGGACGCCTACGTGGTGCGCAGGCTCGGGCTGCCGTTCCGCGACGTCGACTGGAGCGACTGGGACGAGCTGCTGCGCCGGGTGCACCGGCCGGCCCGCAGCGTCACGATCGCGCTGGTCGGCAAGTACGTGGACCTGCCCGACGCCTACCTGTCGCCGGCCGAGGCGCTGCGGGCGGGCGGGTTCGGCAACGACGCCAGGGTCAACATCCGGTGGGTGACCAGCGACGACTGCGAGACCCCCGAGGGCGCGGCGCGGCAGCTCGACGGCGTGGACGGGATCCTCGTGCCCGGCGGTTTCGGCGTCCGCGGCATCGAGGGCAAGATCGGGGCTGTCCGCTACGCTCGCGAGAACGGCATTCCGCTGCTCGGGCTGTGCCTCGGGCTGCAGTGCATGGCCATCGAGGTGGCGCGGGACCTGGCCGGCCTGGACGGGGCCAACAGCGCGGAGTTCGACCCCACGGCGCCGCACCCGGTGATCGCCACCATGGCCGGCCAGGAGGACGTCGTGGCCGGGGAGCGGGACATGGGCGGCACCATGCGGCTGGGCCTGTACCCCGCGGTGCTGGCCGAGGGCAGCCTGGTCCGCGAGCTGTACGGCACCGACGTGGTGGAGGAGCGGCACCGGCACCGGTACGAGGTCAACAACGCCTACCGGGACATCCTGGAGCGCGCGGGCCTGATCTGCTCCGGCCTGTCGCCCGACGGGCTGCTGGTGGAGTTCGTGGAGCTGCCGCGCAGCGTGCACCCGTTCTTCGTGGCCACCCAGGCGCACCCGGAGTTCCTGTCCCGGCCCACCCGGCCGCATCCGCTGTTCAGCGGGCTGGTGGACGCCGCGCTCGAGCGGTCGCGAGCCATGCCCGCCGCCGATCCCGTGGCCGCGGCCGGCCCAGGGCCGCTGCGACGGCGTGACCGGCACTGCGGGAGGATGGATCAGCGCGGCCGGTAGCCGTATCGCTGATAACTGTGAGGCAGGAGCTGCGGACGTGAGCGGAGCGGCGGAGGATCTGGACATTCGCGACATAACCGACCGCTGGCCGGTGACCTCGTCCGCCGTCCTGGGCGACGGCAGCCTGGTACGCCTCCGCCGGGACCTGGTGCGGATGCCCGGCGACGGCGACGCGGTGGCCAGGGACATCCTCGAGCATCCCGGCGCGGTCGCCGTGCTGGCCCTCGACGAGGCCGGGCGGGTGCTGCTGATCCGCCAGTACCGGCACCCGGTCGGCAGGCAGCTGTGGGAAATCCCGGCCGGCCTGCGGGACGTGGCGGGCGAGCCGACCCTGGTCACCGCCCAGCGCGAGCTGCTTGAGGAGGCCGGGTACCGGGCGGCGGACTGGCGCGTGCTCGTCGACTTCTTTTCCTCGCCGGGCATCAGCACCGAGCGGCTCAGGATCTTCTGTGCCCGCGGCCTGAACGAGGTTCCGGACTCCGAGCGCTCGTTCGTGCCGGTCCACGAGGAGGCCCACCTGCTCGTCGCCTGGGTGGACCTGGACGAGCTGGTGGCCAAGGTTCTTGCGGGTGAGCTGCACAACGGTGTCACTGCACTAGGTATCTTGTCCGCATATGCGGCCCGCCAGGGTGGGTTCACCGCGCTGCGGGACGCGGAGGCCCCCGAGTGCTGACCGGCGGGTGCGGCACGCGCCCGGTGTGGACCTTCCCGGCAACGGGGCCGGGGGAGGCCCCGGCGACCAGGAAGGACTGGGTGCCATGAAGGTCGGCATCCCCAAGGAGGTCAAGAACCACGAGTACCGCGTGGCGATCACACCGTCCGGCGTGCACGAGCTGGTCCGGGCCGGTCACGAGGTCTTCGTCGAGCAGGACGCCGGCGTCGGCTCCTCGATCCCCGACGAGGACTTCGTCGCCGCTGGCGCGGCGATCCTGCCGACCGCCGACGACGTGTGGCAGACCGGTGACCTGATCCTCAAGGTCAAGGAGCCGATCGCGGAGGAGTACCACCGGATGCGCAAGGACCAGGTGCTGTTCACCTACCTGCACCTCGCCGCGTCCCGGGAGTGCACCGACGCGCTGCTCGCATCGGGCATCACCGCGATCGCCTACGAGACCGTGCAGCTGGCGGACGGCTCGCTGCCGCTGCTCGCCCCGATGTCCGAGGTCGCCGGCCGGATGGCGCCCCAGGTCGGCGCCCACCACCTGCAGCGCGACGGCGGCGGCCGGGGCGTGCTGATGGGCGGCGTGCTCCGGCGTCTACGCGGCCAAGGTCGTGGTCCTCGGCGCCGGCGTGTCCGGCATGAACGCGGCGGCGATCGCGCTCGGCATGCAGGCCGAGGTGCTGCTGGTCGACAAGAACGTCGCCAGGCTGCGCCAGGCGGACGCCATCTACCAGGGTCACTGCCAGACCGTCGCGTCCAACGCCTACGAGATCGAGCGCGCGGTGATCGACGCCGACCTGGTCATCGGCGCCGTGCTCGTGCCGGGCGCCAAGGCACCCAAGCTGATCTCCAACGAGCTCGTGTCGCGGATGAAGCCGGGCTCGGTGCTCGTCGACATCTCGATCGACCAGGGCGGCTGCTTCGAGGACTCCCATCCGACCACGCACGACGACCCGACCTACGCGGTGCACGACTCGCTGTTCTACTGCGTCGCGAACATGCCCGGCGCGGTGCCGCACACCTCGACCTACGCGCTGACCAACGTCACCCTGCCGTACGTGGTGGAGATCGCGAACCGGGGCTGGCGGGACGCGCTGCGCGCGGACCCGGCGTTCGCGCTCGGGCTGAACACCTACGAGGGCGTGATCACCTACGACGCGTCGGCGAGGCGCTCGGCCTGCCCTGGACCCCGGCGAGTGAGGTGCTCAGCTGAGACCATCCCGTCCACCGGCCTCGACGACGCGATCAAGCGCTACCTCGACCACCTGATGGTCGAGCGCGGCCTGGCCGCCCACACGCTCGAGGCCTACCGCCGTGACCTGCGGCGCTACGCGGCCACGCTGGCGGCGGCCGGCACGACGGGTATCGGCGAGGTGACCACCCAGGACGTGGCCGACTACCTGGCCGGGCTGCGCGAGGGGGACGCGGACCACCCGCCGCTGGCGGCCAGCTCGGCCGGGCGCGCCGTGGTCGCCGTGCGCGGCCTGCACGCGTTCGCCCTGGCCGAGGGGCTGGCCCCGTCGGACCCGGCCCGGCTGGTCCGGCCGCCGGCGCCACCGCGGCGGCTGCCCAGGGCGATCTCCGTCCCCGACGTGGAGCGGCTGCTGGAGGCGGCGAGCGGCGGAGACGGCCCCGGGCGCTGCGGGACCGCGCCCTGCTGGAGCTGCTGTACGGGACCGGGGCCCGGATCTCCGAGGCGACCGCGCTGGACGTCGACGACCTCGACCTGGCGCGACCCGACGGGCCTGCTGGCGCGGGGGAGCTGGCGGCGGCGTCTGGCGTAAGGCCACTCAGACAGCGCTGCCTGCCTGCGTCCGGCTGTCCGGCAAGGGGCAGAAGCAGCGGATCGTCCCGGTCGGCAGCTACGCCCGGCCGGCGCTGGAGCCGTACCTGGTCCGGGCGCGCCCGGCCCTCGCCGTGGCGGCGCGCCGGGTCTCCGCCAGCCCCGCCGTGTTCCTGAACGCGCGCGGCGGGCGGCTGACCAGGCAGGGTGCGTGGGCCGTGCTGCGGGCCGCGGGCCGGAGGGCCGGGATCGCCGAGGTGTCGCCGCACACCCTGCGGCATTCGTTCGCCACCCACCTCCTGGACGGGGGCGCGGACGTGCGGGTCGTGCAGGAGCTGCTCGGCCACGCCTCGGTGACCACCACCCAGGTCTACACCCTGGTCACGGTGGATCGGCTGCGCGAGGTCTACGCCGGCGCGCATCCCCGTGCGCTGGGGTAAGCGTTGATACCGATGTTCCGTCAAACGGTGAGTCGGCTTGCCGCTCCATGCCCAAGCGCCTAGCCTCGCCTAGAGTCCGGGATTTCAGCGGGCGCTTCACGGCGCCCGCGGGGAGGTGCAGTAACTGTGGCAGCGTCCCGAACCTTGGAGGTCAGGCCCGGAGTGCTTGGTCCTACCGGTCGGCCGCTTCCCGTTTTCCCCGACCCCGAGCCGCTGATGACGCACGGCCCGGCCCGGGTCGCGGCGGTCTGCAACCAGAAGGGCGGCGTCGGCAAGACGACCACCACCATCAACCTGGGCGCGGCGCTGGCCGAGCACGGCCGCCGCGTGCTGCTCGTCGACTTCGATCCGCAGGGCGCGCTGTCGGTGGGCCTGGGCATCCAGCCCCACGAGCTCGACGTGACGATCTACAACCTGCTCATGGAGCGCGACGTCAGCGCGCACGACGTCCTGTTCAAGACCAATGTCGACGGCATGGACCTGCTGCCGAGCAACATCGACCTGTCCGGGGCCGAGGTCCAGCTGGTCCACGAGGTCGGCCGCGAGTTCGTGCTCGGCCGCGTCGCTGCAGCCGGTCATCCCCGAATACGACATCATCCTGATCGACTGCCAGCCCTCGCTCGGGCTGCTCACGGTCAACGCGCTGGCCTGCGCCGACGGCGTGATCGTGCCGCTGGAGTGCGAGTACTTCGCGCTGCGCGGCGTGGCCCTGCTGATGGAGACCATCGACAAGGTGTCCACGAGGCTCAGCCCGAAGCTGGTGCTCGACGGCCTGCTGGCCACGATGTACGACTCGCGCACGCTGCACTACCCGGGAGGTCCTGGCCGGCGTCGTCGAAGGGTTTCGGCGACAAGGTCTACCACACGGTGATCAGCCGGACCGTGCGGTTCCCTGACGCCACCGTGGCGGGTGAGCCGATCACCCGCTTCGACCCGACATCCAATGCGGCAAACTCCTACCGGGAGCTGGCGAAGGAGGTACTGGATCGGTGGCGCCAGGGCGACGTTCGCGGGTAAGCCTGCCCGGAGTCGCCGAGTTGCTTCGCCCCGCCGCGCGGGCGGGAGGTTGAGCCCCGCGCCATGCTGGCGGCAGGGAGCACCACCCCAGAAGAGCCTGGTGGCCCGCAGGCTCCGGGACAGAAGGCCGGAATGACGAGGGCTACGAGTTCTGAATGACAACGACAACCATGGTGGATGAACCGGGCGATATCCGGTCCGGTGGCGGGTTCGAGGTGCACCTCGACGTGTTCGAGGGCCCGTTCGATCTGCTGCTGGCGCTGATCTCCAAGCACAAGCTGGACATAACCGAGATCGCGCTGTCCAGCGTCACCGACGAGTTCATCGCTTACATCCGGGCCCGCGCGGACGCGTGGGACCTGGACCAGGCGAGCTATTTCCTCGTGGTCGCCGCGACCCTGCTCGACCTCAAGGCCGCCCGGCTGCTGCCGGCCGGGGAGGTCGATGACGAGGAGGACCTCGCCCTGCTGGAGGCCAGGGACCTGCTGTTCGCCCGGCTGCTGCAGTACCGCGCGTACAAGGAGGTCGTGGCGGTGCTGGCGAGCAGGATGGCCGCGGCCGGGCGGCAGGTTCCCGCGGCGGGTGCCGATGGAACCCCGCTTCGTCGACCTGCTGCCCGAGGTGCTGCTCGGCCTCGGCCCGGCCGAGTTCGCGGCGATCGCGGCCCGCGCGCTGGCGCCCCGGAGGCCGCCGGTGGTCTCCGTGGCGCACCTGCACGTGCCCCGCACCAGCATCCGCGAGCAGGCCGAGATCCTGTCCGGGCGGCTGGCCCGGCTGCGCCGGGCCACGTTCCGGCAGCTGACCTCGGACTGCGACGGGACCTACGAGGTCGTCGCGCGCTTCCTCGCGGTGCTCGAGCTCTACCGCCGCGGCCGTGTCTCGTTCGACCAGATCGCCCCGCTCGGTGATCTCTACGTGAGCTGGATAGCGGGCGATCAGCGGGACGAGGACGATGAGCGTGATGACACAGCGAATGACCAGAAAGCCGATGAGTAACTGATGCACAGCGGATCCGGCCCCGGGCCGGGCGATACCACCGGCGCGGCGGGCGACGGCGATGCGGTGACCGCGCCCGCCACTGGCGAGGCCGGGCCCGCACACGAGGACGACGGTGTCCCCGGGCTGCGGGCTAGCCTGGAAGCCATCATGCTGGTGGCAGATGAACCGGTCTCCGATGTCGTCATCGCGCAGGTGCTCGAGCGGCCGCGCGCGGAGGTTACGGCCGCCCTGACGGAACTCGCCGCGTCGTACACCGCTCAGCAGCGCGGCTTCGACCTGCGGGAGGTGGCAGGCGGCTGGCGTTACTACACGCGGGAGGAGTGCGCTCCGGTCGTGGAGCGCTTCGTGAGCGACGGCCAGGAGGTCCGGCTGACCCAGGCGGCGCTGGAGACCCTGGCCGTGGTCGCCTACCGGCAGCCGGTGAGCCGGGCCCGGATCTCCGCCGTACGCGGCGTCAACTGCGACGGCGTGATCCGCACGCTGGTGCTCCGCGGCCTGGTGGAAGAGGCAGGCACCGACCAGGAAACGGGCGCGATCCTGTTCGCGACCACGTCGTACTTCCTGGAGCGGCTCGGGCTGCCCGACCTGGACGCGCTGCCGGAGCTCGCCCCGTTCCTGCCCGACCACCTGGACGACGAGGCTGACGCGGGTCATGAGCCAGCAGGGTCGTGACCCGCGGGGCCGTGACCGGCCCGGGCGCTCCCGCCCCGCGGACGACGGCTGGGACGGTGCGGGCGAGGTCCGCGACTCGCTCGTCGACGTTCCGGACGGCGTCCGGCTGCAGAAGGTGCTCGCCGCCGCGGGCGTGGGCAGCCGCAGGCACTGCGAGGAGATGATCGCCGACGGCCGGGTCGAGGTCGACGGCGAGATCGTCCGCCGGTTCGGGGCCAGGGTCGACCCGCAGCACCAGGTCATCCGGGTCGACGGGCGGCGGATTCCGTCCCGCGAGGACCTCGTCTATCTCGCGCTGAACAAGCCCGCCGGGGTGCTGACCACGATGTCGGACACCCGCGGCCGCCGGACCATCGCCGATTACCTCGGTGACCGGCCTGAGCGGCTGTTCCACGTGGGCAGGCTCGACTACGACACCGAGGGCCTGATGCTGCTGATGAACGACGGGGAGCTGGCCCACCGCCTGACGCACCCTCGTTACGGCGTGCTCAAGACCTACCTGGCCGACGTGGCCGGGCCGGTGCCGAAGGACCTCGGCCGCCAGCTGATCACCGGGGTCGAGCTGTCGGATGGGGTGGCGAGCGCGGACAACTTCCGGGTCGTGGAGCGGGCCGGGAACCGCGCCCTGGTGGAGATCACGCTGCACGAGGGGCGCAAGCACATCGTGCGGCGGATGCTGGCCGAGGTCGGCCACCCGGTCAGCAGGCTGGTACGCACCCACGTGGGGCCGGTCGCCCTGGGATCGCTCCGCCCCGGCACCACCCGGCGGCTGACGACAAGGGAAATTGGAGATCTCTACGCGGCCGTAGGTCTATAGCCTAGGAACCCAGCCCGCGTGGCCTCATGCCGGGCGGGACCAGGCAGGACGGCGAGGAAAGGCAGGACGGTGGCGGTCAGGGCGATCCGGGGCGCGGTCCAGGTCGACGCGAACGAGAGCGCGGCGATCCTGGACGGAACCTCCGAGCTGGTGACCGAGGTCATGACGCGCAACAAGCTGACCCCCGACGACGTGATCAGCGTCGTGTTCAGCGCCACGCCCGACCTGAACGCCGAGTTTCCCGCGCTCGCCGCGCGCAAGCTGGGTTTCCAGGACGTGCCGCTGCTGTGCTGCAGCGAGATCGACGTGCCGGGCGCGATGCCGCGCGTGGTCCGGCTCATGATGCACGTGGAGACGGCCTCGCCGCGCTCCGCGGTGCAGCACGTGTACCTGCGTGGCGCGGCCGCGCTGCGCCTGGACATCGCGCAATGACCGGGCCGGCCGCCGGGACCGCCGCCCCCGGCCCCCGCACGGTGGTGGTGATCGGAACCGGCCTGATCGGCACGTCGGTGGCGCTCGCGCTCTCCGAACGCGGCGCCGAGGTCTGGCTGGCGGACACCGATCCCGCCGCGGCCAGGCTCGCCGCCGACCTCGGGGCCGGCGCCGAGCTGCCGGACAGCGGCCCGCCCGGGGGCCGGCTGACCTGGCCGTCCTCGCCATGCCGCCCGAGGCCATAGCGCCGACGCTGGCCGCCGCTCAGGCCCGGGGCCTGGCCCGCTGCTACACCGACGTCGCCAGCGTGAAGGAGCTGCCGCTGGCCCGCGCTCGCGAGCTCGGCTGCGACCTGGCCTCCTTTGCCGGCGGGCATCCGCTGTCCGGGCGCGAGCGCTCGGGTCCCGCCGCCGCCAGAGCGGACCTGTTCCTCGGCCGCCCCTGGGTCATCTGCCCGCTGCCGGAGACCACGCCCGGCACCGTAGCCGCCGTCACCGGCCTGGCCCTGGCCTGCGGCGCCCAGCCGGTCCGCCTGCCCGCGGACGAGCACGACCGCTGGGTCGCGCTGGTCTCACACGCCCCGCACGCGGTCGCCGTGGCCATGGCCGCCCAGCTGGAGCAGGCGCCGTCTGGCGCGCTGGCCCTGGCCGGCCAGGGGCTGCGGGACGTGACCAGGATCGCGGCCAGCGACACCGGCCTGTGGCAGCAGATCCTCGCGGCCAACGCGGCGCACGCCGGCGAGGTGCTGGCCGCGCTGGCCGCCGATCTGGCCGCGGCGGCCACCACGCTGGCCGCGATCGCCGAGGGTGACGAGGAAGCGGTCAAGCACCTGGCCGCTCTGCTCGAGCGCGGGGGAGTGGGGGTGGCCAGGATCCCCGGCAAGCGGGGCGGCCCGGCGCCCGCCTACACCGGTGTCCAGGTGGTCATCAGCGACCGGCCCGGCGAGCTGGCCAGGCTGTTCCAGGCGGCGGGTGACGCGGGGGTCAACATCGAGGATGTCGGCATTGAGCACCCCCCTGGCGTGCCGGTCGGTGTGGCCGAGCTCGCGGTCCGGCCCGACGCCGCCGAGCGGCTGATCGAGGTGCTGGCCGCAGGCGGATGGTCGGTCCGCCGGTAGCATCGCCTTCGTGACCAACCACCCCGCCGCGGAGCCTTCAAACGCGGAGCACACAGCCGCGGACCACTCGGGTCTCGTGATAGCCGTCGACGGCCCGGCTGGATCCGGCAAGTCAACCGCGGCCAGGGGCGTCGCCCGCGTCCTCGGGCTGCGCTACCTGGACACCGGCTCCACCTACCGGGCGCTCACCTGGTGGCTGCTCAACCGGGGCGTGGACATCTCCGACGCGCACGCGGTGACCGGGGACCTCGCCGAGCCCGTGATCGAGGTGGGCACCGATCCGGAAGCCCCGGCGATCCGCGTGGACGGCACCGACGCGGGCGGGCCGATCCGGACCCGTGAGGTGTCCAACGCGGTCAGCGCCGTCGCCTCGGTCCCTGAGGTCCGCCACCGTCTGGTCGCTATGCAGCAGCAGATCATCGCGGACACGCTGGCCGCCGGAGAGGGCATTGTCGCCGAAGGCCGCGACATCGGGACCGTGGTCGCGCCCGACGCGCCGGTGAAGGTGTACCTGACGGCCAGCGAATCGGCCCGCGCCCGCAGGCGCACCGCCGATCTCGCCGCCGACCCGGGCGCCACGGTCGCGGTGACCCAGGCCGAGCAGGCGCGGCGGGACTCCACCGACGCCCCGCAGATGGCCAGGGCGGCCGACGCGGTCGAGATCGACACGACCGCCCTCAGCCTGGACCAGGTCATCGGCGAGATCGTGACGCTCGCGAACAGCAGGAGAGCCGGCGCGTGGACCAGATGAGCCCCTCCGGCGCGGCCGAGGGCATCAACGGAGCAGAGGCCGTCGCTGGGATAGGCGCGGCCGGCGAACCCGCGCCGGTTGTGGCCGTGGTCGGCAGGCCCAACGTCGGCAAATCGACCCTGGTGAACCGGATCCTGGGCAGCAGGCAAGCGGTCGTGGCGGATACCCCCGGCGTGACCAGGGACCGGGTCGCCTACGACGCCACCTGGCGCGGCCGCGCGTTCACGCTGGTAGACACGGGCGGCTGGGAGCCCTCGGTCGAGCGATCCCAGGAGCTGGCCGCGCGGGTGGCGGCTCAGGCCCGGGTCGCGGTGGAGGCGGCCGACGCGGTGCTGTTCGTGGTCGACGCCGTGGTGGGCGTGACCGATGCCGACGCGGCCGTCGCCGCCGTGCTGCGCCGCTCGCGCAAGCCGGTCGTCCTGGCGGCCAACAAGGTCGACGACGCCCCCGGGGAGCCGGCTGCGGCCTCGCTCTGGTCGCTGGGCCTCGGCGAGCCGGTTCCGGTGAGCGCCCTGCACGGGCGAGGCAGCGGGGATCTGCTCGACGTGGTCCTCGCCGCGCTGCCCGCGGCGCCGCAGGAACGGTTCTCGGACGAGGGCGGTCCGCGCCGGGTGGCGCTGCTCGGGCGTCCCAACGTCGGCAAGTCGAGCCTGCTGAACAAGCTAGCCGGGCAGGAGAGGGTGCTGGTCGACGCCGCCGCAGGCACCACCCGTGACCCGGTCGATGAACTCATCGAGCTGGGCGGCAACGTCTGGAGGTTCGTCGACACCGCAGGGATCAGGCGGCGGGTGCGCGAGTCGCAGGGCCCGGACTACTTCGCCGCGGTGCGGACCGAGCGGGCCCTCGAGCGGGCCGAGGTAGCCGTGGTGCTGGTTGACGGCAGCGAGCCCCTGGCCGAGCAAGACCTGCGGATCGTGTCGATGGTGATCGACGCGGGCCGGGCGCTGGTAATTGCGTACAACAAGTGGGATCTGGTCGACGAGGACCGCAGGCACTTCCTGGAGCGGGAAATCGACCGGCAGCTGCACACCGCCCGGTGGGCACCCAGGGTGAACATCTCCGCTGCCACCGGCTGGCACGTCGACCGCCTGGTGCCGGCGCTGGAGCAGGCCCTGGCGGGGTGGGACACGCGGGTGCCGACCGGCCGGCTCAACGGCTGGCTGACCGCGCTGATCGCGGCGACTCCGCCGCCGGTGCGCGGCGGCAAGCAGCCAAAGATCCTCTTCGCGACCCAGGCCGGGATCAGGCCGCCGCACTTCATCCTGTTCACGACCGGCTTCCTGCAGGCCGGATACCGGAGGTTCCTCGAGCGCCGGCTCCGGGAGGAGTTTGGCTTCTTGGGCAGCCCCGTGCGTCTCTCGATGCGGCTCAGGGACAAGCGCGCGGGCTCGCCCGGCCGTCAGGCGCGGGGCTCCCGCCGCTAGCCGCAGCCGGTCACCAGGCCAGAACGCAAGCCATCCGGGCGGATGCCGCGCCCGGTCAGTCCTTTTGACACGCGGGGCCGAGCCAGAACCAGACGGTGGTCCCCAGCTCATCGCGGACGTAGCCCCACTGATCGGCCAGGCTCTGCACCAGGAACAGGCCGTGCCCGCCCGTGACACAGCTGTGGCCCTTCACCACGGGGATGTTCAGCTCGGAGCCCTCGTCGGTCACCTCGATCCGCATGCCGCCGTCGATCTCGATGACCGTGACCGTCACCGTCCCGTCCGCGCGGCGCGAGTTGCTGTGCAGCACCGAGTTGGTGACCGTCTCCGAGACGAGTAATACCGCGACGTCGGTGATCGGGTTGGCCTCACCCAGCGCCTTGGCGACGAACGACCGCGCCGCACTGACGTGCTCGGGGCGCCCTGGGATCGTGACGTTGCCGAGGACCGCCGCACTCGCCATCGAGGCCAGGTCCTGGGCGGCCTCGCTGGCGCGGGTCGCCAATGGTGCCATCTCGGTCCGCTCCCTCCCCGGCGCGAGCCGGCTCCTGCGGAGTGTCCTCTGGACAATGGCCCGGCCCGTAACGCTGCGTCGTCGCGCGGGCTCGGAACGCTAGACTCATAATGGTATGGGAGTGCATGCCACGCAAGTGCGTGGTACAAATCTTGCAGACGAAATCTCAAGTGGGATCCCATCTGGGCCCGATTTCCGGTATCGTGATCCTTGAGCCCAGCAGTCGCACGGCATGGGCCGCGCTCCGGACCGGAGCCGGAACTGCCCAGCGTGCCCTCTAGGAGGGGAGGCCGAATGACCGCGTCAATCGGCCCGACGGTGCGCCGACGTCGGCTCGGCACTGAATTAAGAAGGTTGCGCGAAGCACATTCGATCAAGCTGGAAGAGGTCGCTGACCAGCTTGGGCTGGCTGCCTCTACGCTGTCCAGGATCGAGACCGGCAAGGCGCCGACCAGGAGCGCTTACCTGTCCGCCATGCTCGATCTGTACAGCGTTGACGAGCCTGGCCAGCGCCAGGTCCTGATCGACATGGCGCGTGAGGGCCACCGCAAGGGATGGTGGGCGGCTTGGGAGGACGTGCTGCCGACCGGGTTTGACGTCTACGTCGGCCTGGAAGCAGAGGCGGCGTCGCTCCGGGCCTTCGAGTCGCTGGTGGTCCATGGGCTGCTGCAGACCGAGGGCTACGCCCGGCTGGTGATGACCACGGTCCGGAGGAGGCAGACGCCGGAGCAGATCGAGCGCCAGGTGGCGCTCCGCATGCAGCGGCAGGAGGTCATCCTGCGCGCTGACCCGATAGAGCTGTGGCTCATTCTGGACGAGGCCGTGATCCGCAGGACGATGGGCGCGCCTGAGCTAATGCGGGCGCAGCTTAATCACCTTGCCGACGCGAGCCTGTGGCCGAATGTTACGCTGCAAGTGCTGCCGTTCTGCAGCGGACCGCACCCGTGCCTGAATGGGCCGTTTGCGATCATCGAGTTTCCTGAGCGCTTCGACCCTGACGTGGTCTACACCGAGGGCGTCCATGGACAGGCATATCTCGAGCGGGAAAGAGATGTGCGCGCTCGTGCCGAGGCGTTTGATCTGTTGCGAGCGGCCGCCTTGTCCCCGGCCGACTCCACGGAACTGATCAGCAGGCTTGCGAGAGAAATTGTCTGATCGATGAAAGGAAGCCGGATGACACACGATCTTAACGAGGCTCGCTGGTTCAAGAGTCACTTCTGCAGCTCCGATGGCTGCGTTGAAGTGGCGCACCTGGCCGAGGGCGGCGTGGCGCTCCGTGACTCAAAGGACGCGCGCAAGGCCCCGCATGTGTTCGACCGCGAGGAGTGGTCGGCATTCATCGCAGGCGTTAAGGATGGCGAGTTCGACCTGCCGGTCGGCTAGCCCTAACGCCCAGAAGACTCCCGCCGCCCCGCCGTATGGCGGGGCGGCGGGTGCCATTTTTGGGGAACGGTTCCGGCTCAGAGCGACTCGGGGCGGCCGAACTCGCCGTCCTTGGCGCCGCCCAGGAATGCGTTCCACTCGGCTTTCGTGAAGATCAGGGCCGGTCCGGCTGGGTGCCTGGAGTTGCGCATCGCAACCTCGCCATCGGCGAGAAAGGCGACCTCAACACAGTTACCCCCGGTAGGGCCGCTGTGGCGGCTCTTAATCCAGGTCACGCCCGCCAGCGTGCTCGCGTCCATCCCATTGCGGGTGCTGCTCATGGGGATCTCTCCATATCCTCGAGCAGAGTACGGATGATCTCTTTGGACCTTTCCGGCGGCGCGCTGGTCGCGCTGAGCTTGTCCATGACCCTGGTGTAGCGATCGACGTCCACGCTCTTGTCCAGGTACATGGCGCTTGTCAGCTGCTCCACATAGACGACATCGGGCAGGTCCGGGAGGGCGAACCGCAAGACGCTGAAGCTTCCCGGGGCCAGATAGCCGCCAGCGGAGTCCGGGACGACTTGCAGCGCGAAGCCCGGCTGGTCACAGATATCGGATAGGTGCTGGAGCTGGTCGCGCATGACCTGCGGGCTGCCGACCGGGCGGCGCAACGCCGTCTCGTCGACGATCGCCCACAGCCGGAGGCCGCCCGAAGCGAACCTGCGCTGCCGCTCCTTGCGGAGGAAGACCAGTCGCTCGGCTTCCTCCAGGGAGAACTCGCCGAGTGCGATGACTCCGGCCGCGTACTCCTCTGTCTGCAGCAGGCCGGGAATGAACAGGGCGTCGTAGCTGCGGATCGATTCCGCTGACTCCTCCAGGCCGATGTACGCCTGGAACCAGTTCGGCAGGACGTCCTGGTACTGATGCCACCAGCCAGGCTGATTCGCCTGACCTGCCAAGGCCAGCAGCTCTTCCCGTTCTGCGGTGTCGGTGATCCCGTAAAGGCTGAGCAGATCGACGATGTCCAGTTCCCTGACCGAGGTCCTGCCCAGCTCAATGCGGCTGATCTTGGATTCGGATCCTCTGATAGCGCGGGCTGCCTCCTGCGCGGTGATGCCACGTGCCTCGCGCAGACGGCGCAGCTGTGTGCCGAGGAGGATTCGCAGTACCGTGGGCCCGCCAGCCCCATCCACCATGAGTCGCGCTCCCTCCGATTTGGTTGCGTCCACCCTGGACGCTCCCGGCGCGGGCCCGCTCACACTGCCGTGCTGACGACGCAGTCGGCATGTCGTGGGCCAGGACCGCTACATCTCTGCAGGTAATTTCCGGGACAATTGCGTCATGGATGTGTTCTGTTTGCAGCGCTTACCACATGATATCGCATTTGCGATTTCATGCCACCCCAAATAGCAGGCATACAGGCGAGCCTTGGCCAATCTCACCCAACTGCCTGCCGGCGTCTTGGCCAGGCCGCTCCGCAGAGCCGGTCACGAGTGACGACAGTGACAGGCGTTGCTGGGTGACTCTACGCGGGGTTTCGTCGGCGCGCTGGCCTATCGCTACGATCGTGGCCGGGCCGGGAACCCGGCCGGGAGGCGAGGCGGTTATGCGCTACAGGTCGACTGGGCAACTCGGGACTCGTGGTATCAGTGGTCGGCCTCGGCTGCAACAACTTCGGCCGCCGGCTTGATCTCGACGCGACCCGCGGCGTGGTGAACGCGGCCATCGACGCCGGGATCACCCTGCTCGACACGGCCGAGAGCTACGGCGGCGGGCGGTCGGAGGAGATGCTCGGCGAGGTGCTGACCGGCCGTCGCGACCAGGTGGTGCTGGCTACCAAGTTCGGCTAGCCAGGCGTTGACATGGGCTACGGTGCAGGCCGCCGGTGCCAAGGGCGGCCGGGGCTACATCATGCGTGCGGTCGAGCAGTCGCTGCGCCGGCTGCGGACCGACTACATCGATCTCTACCAGATCCACACCCCGGACCCGGCCACGCCGATTGAGGAGACCCTCACCGCACTGGGCGACCTGGTCGCCGAGGGCAAGGTGCGCTATATCGGGCACTCCAACTTCTCCGGGCTGGCAGATCGCCGAGGCCGCCGGCGTGGCGCGTGAACTGGGCAGCCCGGCGTTCATCTCCGCACAGAACCACTGGTCGCTGCTGGAGCGTGCCGCATCGAGGCCGAGGTCGTGCCGGCCGCGCTGCACTTCGGCCTCGGCGTGCTGCCCTACTTCCCGCTCGCGAACGGCCTGCTTACGGGCAAGGTCCGGCGCGGCTCACCGCCACCCGAAGGCAGCAGGCTGGCCGGGCGGCCGGACTACATCACCGATGCCAAACTGGACACGGTGGAGGCGCTCAGCGGCTGGGCGGCCGGGCACGGGCTGACCGTGCTCGAGGTGGCCGTCGGCGGCCTGGCCGCGCTGCCCGGCTGCGCATCGGTGATCGCCGGAGCCACCTCCGCCGAGCAGGTCAAGGCCAACGCCGAGGCAGGGTCCTGGATCCCGACGGCCGACGACCTCGCTGAGATCGGCCTGATAGTGCCCGCCCGCCGAGTCAGCCTGAGGCTGCCGTCGGCCGCGGGGCCCGCTCCGGCGCGTCAGCCCGGCCCGCACCCGGGCTCCGAGCCAGCGGCCGGGTCCCGGCGACCGCGGTCCGGTACAGATCGCGGATGTTGGTGAAGAAGCGGGGCGAGTACGACACGTCCGGGGTGTCGCCGCCTTCCTGCCAGCCGCCGATCACGCCGATCACCGTGCCGTCGCCGGTCTTGGGGCTGACGCGGGCCAGGAACGGGCCTCCGCTGGTGCCGGTCGTGAAGTCGTCACAGTCGAACACCATCTGGTGAGAATCCCCGCGGAAGCTGCGGGCCGGGGCCAGGCAGCTGACCGGCCGGTTAGTTCTGTCCGGGTAGCCGATCACCCGGACGAGCTGGGGGGGCCGGTCGATGCCCAGAATCTCAGCGCCGGTGTGCCGCTCGATATGGGTGCCCGGGCGCCGGCGATCAGGAAGGCGACGTCGTTGTCGACGTTCCTGTGCAACTGCCCAGGCCCTGTTGACGTAGTCGGTCGTGATCCTTCCAGACGCCGTGGGGGGTCTTGCCGTCGTGGTAGCCGGGCGCGAAGGCGATGCGCCCCGCGGCCTGAGTGACCTGCCCTGAACGCAATGCGCGGCGGTGATGAGCAGGTCTTCCGCCGGGCTGTGACCACGCTGGCGGTGCAGAAATGGGACCCAGCTGGCCGTGGGAGGCGGTAAACAGCGCCCCGACCGCGGACGTTCCGCCGAACGGTGTGCCGACCTTGACGGCTGCCACGCGGCCTGCGGCCTGGGTCACCGGCGTCACAGAGTAGGCGCCGAGCGATGCCGCGATGATGCCCACGAGCCAGACCGTCCGGCGCGTGGCCACCGCGGCGATAGCGCTCGCAGCCCGCGAACGCCCCACGCCTCGGCGCATCCAGTCCCCCTCGCAGGTCCTTCACCCGCGCTGTTGCGCGCGAGGCACGTCTTTTGCCATCTCTTTTGCCGATTGTGCCGACCGGAAACCCGGGAGCCAGAGGTCTTGGCTTGGAGGTTGCTGAGACATTGCCGATACCGACGTGACCACGCCCCGCGCCGCCTGTCGCCGCGGTGATCCTGGCTGCCTGCGACCCCCGAGACAAGCAGCCGCCCCCTGCCTGCTCGCATGTCCCCAGCAGCGGGATCAGAGTAGCCCGGCGTGATCAGTCACGCACGCCTATCGGCTCGCGGCGCGTGAGGTTTCGGCCACCGTTTGTTGCAAAGCGCGTAACGTTGAGCAATCATGTGGCAACGTATTGCCCTGAGTTCTCATAGATCGATCAGGAGAGATCGCCGGTGGATGGTGCGGCCAGGACTGCCGTTCACCGCACGCCCGCCAATCCGAGCAAGACCACCTTCCGCGAGGTCTTCGCGAATTCGGAGTTCCGGGCCCTATGGCTGGCCCAGCTGCTGTCGGTGGCCGGCGATCAGCTAGCCCGGCTCGCCATAACCGTGCTGGTGTATGACCGCACGCATTCAGCGTTCTGGACGGCGTTGACCTACGCCGTCACGTTCCTGCCGTGGGTCATAGGCGGTCTGGCGCTATCGGGCCTGGCCGACCGGCTGCCCACGGCGGCAGGTCATGGTGACCTGCGACGTAGCCAGGGCCGTGCTCGTCTGCGTGATGGCGCTGGTGAGCCTGAAGGCACCGCCCGTTGCCGCTTTGTGGATCATGGTGGCGCTGCTGTTCCTGGTCACGCTGCTGGACTCGCCGTTCAAGTCGGCCCGGTCCGCGACGCTGCCGGACGTGCTGTCGGGTGACCGGTATGTCCTGGGCATCGCGATTTCGCAGACCACCCTCCAGATCGGCATGGTGTCCGGCTTCGCTCTGGGCGGGATAGTGGTCGCGGCCACGGGCGTGCGGCCGGCGCTGCTGGTAGACGCCGCACGTTCGCCGCCTCGGCGTTGCTGGTGCAGTTCTGGGTTCGGCAGCGCCCCGTCGCGGCGCATCGCGCCGCCAGCCCGTCCAGCTTCGCGGAGATGGCTGCCGGCGTGCGTCTGGTGTTCGGGGACCGCAGGCTCCGGACGCTGACGCTGCTCGGCTGGCTCGTGGCGTTCTATGTGGTGCCGATGGGCCTGGCGGCGCCGTATGCGGCAGATTTGCACACCCGGCTGCCGATTCCGGTCAGCACCGGGCTGGTGTTCGCGGCAGGACCCTTTGGCACGGCGCTGGGTGCGGTCGATATTCGGCCGCCTGGTCCCGCAGGCCTCGAGACAGCGGTGGATGGGCCCGCTGGCGGTGGCGGCGTCGGGCGTCCTGCTGCTCTGCTGGCTACAGCCGGACCTGCCCGGCTCACTGCTGATCATTGCTGTGTCCGGGGCATGCGCCGCCTACCAGCTGGCGGCCAACGCCGCCTTTGTCGCCGTAGTGCCGCCCGAACGCCGAGGTCAGGCCTTCGGCCTGGCCAACGGGGGCATGCAGGTCACACAGGGCATATGGATCGTCGTCGCCGGCGCGCTCGCCGCTTCGGGGGCGGTCACGCCTGCCACTGCCGTCGCCGTCAGCGGCGGCCTAGGAGCAATCCTGGCCGCCGCCCTGGCGACTAGCTGGCGCCGTCAGACGGCGCATCACGAATCTTCCTGACGGTAAGAGCATCTGTCTTCAGTGCCACTCGTTGCGCACGGCGGTCTCCTGTCTGCGGTGGCTCTCCCGCCTGTTGGGGGTGAGCGTCTGGCCGGGCGGACGGGGGTGGTCAGTGCCACTCGTTGCGCATGGGGCCTCCTGTCTGAGGTCGTTGGGGATGGGGATGGTCGAGGTCAGTGCCACTCGTTGCGCATGGCGTTCCTCCTGTCGGGTGGTTGGTCGGGTCCGGTTGGTGGGGTCAGTGCCACTCGTTGCGCATGGGGCGCTCCTGTCTGAGGTCGTTGGGGTTGGAGGTGGGGATGGTGGTGGTCAGTGCCACTCGTTGCGCATTGCGGTCTCCTCTCGGTGCGGCGGCGTCGGGCCCTGTGGCAGCCCCTGAGCGCGGGGCAGGTATACTTATTTATAGTGATTTAATGCCATTCATTCGGCACAGCGACGCTCCTGTTCTTGCCTGGTAACTTCTGGGGGCTGATTCCGGCGGGCCCCTAACCGGCCTTGACAGGGGAGTTAACGTACTGTGACAATGCGACATTAATCACTTACCATCTGTTACCTACGGATTAGAGTTGCCCCGTTACAGTGGGGAGTGCTCATGGCCAGCCTCCGCATGCTCGGCGCCGTGCCGGGTGGCATACGGCATGGCATACGTGGTGTGCGCCACTGGCAGGTATGGACTCTTCCGGAACCACTGCGTGTATATGTCCTAGGTATCACCACCTTCGCCTTCATTGTGGCCTCGGCGGCAGCGGCCCGCACGCACTGGCAACTCTCTAGCCTGGTAATCTTCGTGGGCCTGTTGGCCTGCGGCGTCATCGCGATCGAGTCGACCAGATCGGTCAGGGAAGTTCAGGGCACAGTAGGCCGCGACCTGCAGACCGTCTGGTATCTCGCGATCGCGATCACCCTCCCGCCGGCGTACGCACTGCTCGCACCAGTGCCGCTCACGGCGTATCGCCTTTGGCGCGTGCGCCGTGCCTTTGTATATCGCAGAGTGTTTAGCAATGCGACCATTAGCCTGGCCTACGGCAGCGTCTCCGTGATTTTCCATTCTCTTCCCGACTCGGTGGCTGGGCCAAGCCCGGGAACAGCCTCTCACGCGCTCACCTGGACCGGTGCTGTAGCTGCCTGCGGCGTTCT
Source organism: uncultured Actinomycetota bacterium (assembly GCA_963739645.1). GTDB lineage: Bacteria > Actinomycetota > Actinomycetes > Streptosporangiales > Streptosporangiaceae > JASHPR01. The sequence continues at coordinate 68,285 of CAVUBM010000001.1, read as the reverse complement.
TGCCTGGTTCATCAATAATGGCCTTATCCTCGGCGCCATCATGATCTCTGACCCGCAGGCACGCATACGTGACATGTTTGGAAATCGAGAGGCAATAACGTCCGACCTGATTGAGCTTAGCCTTGCCGTCTCGCTTTCCCTTGTCGTCGCGATCAGTTCGCTGCTGATGATCCTGGCTCTCCCGTCGGTCGTGCTGTACCGGCGGTATCTCATGAACTCCCAGCTTGTCGCGCACGCTCGCATCGATGCGAAGACGGGCTTGCTCAACGCCGGCACCTGGGAGCGTGAGGCCGAGGTTGAGCTGCTCCGGGCGATGCGGGGCAACACCCCGCTGGCCTTGGCGATGGTCAACATCGACCACTTCAAGGACGTCAACGTGATGGCTGGTCAGATAGTTCGTGACCAGCTGATTCGCGACATAGCGGGCATGCTCAAGGATCAGCTGCCTGACCAGGACCTGATCGGCCGCTTTCGGGGCGAGGAGTTCGCCATTCTGCTGCCGCAGACCGACCGCGATGAAGCGCAGCGGATCAGCGAACGACTGCGTGATCATATTGCGGCCGAGTCCATCGCGATCGAGGCCGGTACGCAGGAGGGCTTCGTGTTCCGGCTAACCGTATCCATCGGGGTTGCCGTCATGAATGAGTCCCGGCGTGCGCTGACCGAGCTGCTCAGCGCGGCCGATTCCGCCCTGGGCCAGGCCAAGCGTTCTGGATGGAGCAAGGTGTACGTGCTTCCCGACGGCGAATTCGAATCCGAAGATTTGGATTGATCTGGCTTCGCCAGCCGGGCGGTCGGCTGGGCCGCGCTGCGTCATGCCTGCTATACCGGGGAGAGGGCTGAAAGCCCCGGGAATCCGGACGAGAGTGAAGGAACGCCGACAGTGAGAGCTGCGCTGTACGAAGGGACCGGGGCGGCCAGTGATGTGCTGCGCGTGGGCGATGTCGAGCGGCCAGAACCTGGGCCGGGCGAGGTCCGGGTCAACATAGAGGCCTCGGGTGTCAACCCCACCGACTGGAAGTCCCGCAGCGGCGCGACCCCGCGGCCGATCGACGGCTTCCAGATCCCGCACCAGGACGGCGCCGGCGTGATCGACGCCGTGGGCGAGGGCGTGGACCCGGGCCGCGCCGGCCAGCGCGTATGGCTCTACCTCGCCGCGGCCGGCCGCCGGTGGGGGACCGCGGCCGAGTGGACTGTGGTCCCGGAACGGCAGGCCGTCCCGCTGCCCGGCAACGCCTCGATGGAGCTCGGCGCGAGCCTGGGCGTCCCGGCCGTGACCGCGCACCGGTGCCTGTTCGCCGACGGGCCGGTAGCGGGCAAGACGGTCCTGGTCGCCGGCGGTGCCGGCGCGGTCGGCCACTACGCCATCGAGCTCGGCAAGCACGCCGGGGCACGCGTGATCACCACCGTGAGTGGCCCGCAGAAGGCCGAGCTGGCCGCGAAGGCCGGCGCGGACCTGGTCGTGAACTACCGGGAGCCGGATGCGGCCGACCAGATCAGCGCGTTCGCCGGCCCGGGTGGCGTCGACCACGTGGTCGAACTCGCCCTCGGCGCGAACCTGCAGCTGGACCTGGCGGTGATCCGGAAGCCTGAGGGCCGGATCGTCATCTACGCGGCGGAACCCGGCGATCCGGTGCTGCCGGTCCGGGCCTGCATGAACGCCAATGTGCTCATCAGGTTCGTGCTGCTGTACTCGGTGCCGCCGGAGGTGATCGACCAGGCGGCGCAGGACATCACCCGCGCGATCGGCGACGGGGCGCTCACCGAGCTGCCGGTCACGAGGTTCCCGCTGGACGAGATCGTCGCAGCCCAGAACGCGGTCGAGGACGGGGCCGTCGGCAAGGTCCTCGTCATCCCCGGCTGAGCCATCTCTGGGTCCCGGGTCCGGGGGTGGCGTGAGCCGGGATTGTCCGGGTCGGCCCAGGGAAGCACGTAGGAGACGGATGCGCGGGCCGGGGCCGACCGCGTCCGGGGGCGTACGGGGAACGGGGTGTGCTCGGCGGATGAGGTGGAAAACATGAAGGTTCTCGTGTTCGGCGCCTCTGGCGCCATTGGCCGGGCCATCACCTCGGAACTGCTCGAACGGGGACACACGGTCACGGCCGCCACCAGGAGCGGAGCCCCCGTCGAAGGCCTGGTGGTGCAGGTCGTCACCGGAGACGCCGCCGACCCCGCCTCCGTGGCCAGGCTGGCCAGGGGCCAGGACGCGGTCGCGTCGGCGACCGGGCCGCGCCGCGACGGCAGCGAGGACCCGGAGGAGAGCGTGGGGCGCGCCGCCCGCGGGCTCGCCGAGGGGATGCGCCGGGCCGGCGTGCCGCGCCTCGTGGTGGTCGGCGGTGCAGGCAGCCTCGAGGTCACCCCCGGCCGGCGCCTCATGGACACCCCGGGCTTCCCCCCGGCGTGGAAGCCGACGGCCCTGGCCCACGCCCGGGCGCTCGACGAGGTATACCGCGGCATCGAGGACCTGGACTGGACCTACGTCAGCCCGGCCGGAACCACCGGCCCGGGGGACCGCACCGGCGAGTTCCGGATCGGCGGGGACCAGCTGCTGACCGACGAGTCCGGCGCGAGCCGGATCAGCATCCCCGACTTCGCGATCGCCGTCGCCGACGAGCTGGAGGACGGCGAGGCGTTCCGCCGCCGGATCACGGTCGCCTACTGAACCCCGCCGGCGCCGCTGAACCCCGCCGCCCGCCGCCGGTCAGGGGCTGAGACGGTGCAGGTCGCGCGGGAACAGCGTGACCTGCCGCACGTTGGACGCGCCGGTCAGCCGTGCGGTCCAGCGCTCCAGCCCGATCGCGAAGCCGCCGTGCGGCGGCATCCCGTGCTCGAACACCTGCAGGTAGCCGGCGTACGACCGCGGGTCCTCGCCGCGCCCGGCCAGCGCCGCCAGGTAGTCCGAGTACCGGTGCAGCCGCTGCCCGCCGGTGACCAGCTCCTGGCCCCGGAAGATCAGGTCGAAGCTGTTGGAGTAACCGGGCCGCGCCGGGTCGGGGTGGGTGTAGAACGGCCGCTTCGCCATCGGGTAGCCGGTCACGAACAGGAACTCGCGACCCGTGCTCGCGCAGCGCCCACTCGCCCAGCCACCGCTCGTCGGCGGGAGACAGGTCAGGCTCGCCGCGCGGGTCCCAGTCCGTGTGCCGGGCGATCAGCTCCTGGGCGTCCGCGAAGTGGATCGAGGGGATTTCCTCGGGAACGACCGGGGCTTTTACGCTTAGCAGCTCCTGCGCGGCCTGCGCCCGCTCCGCGGCTCGGGCCGCCATCCCGGCGACCGCGTCGCGCAGCACCGCCATCACGTCCTGGTACTCGGTGATGAAGCCGAGCTCGGCGTCGAGGCTGGTGAACTGGGCCAGGTGCCGGGCCGTGTCGTGGGGCTCGGCCCGGAACACCGGCCCCACCTCGAAGACCCGCTCGAACACCCCGACCAGCGCCTGCTTGTAGAACTGCGGGGACTGGGCCAGGTAGGCGGGATGCCCGAAGTAGTCGATGCCGAACACGTTCGCGCCTGACTCGGTGGCCGCCTGGACGATCTTCGGCGTGTGCACCTCGGTGAAGCCCAGGCCGTCCATGGCCGCGCGGAACCCGGCCACGCTGGCCGCCGCGATCTCGAAGCCGGCCCGGAGCAGCGGATGCCGCAGCGTGGTGGGTGCGCCGTCCAGGATGGTGGGCAGGCCCGCGGTCAGCGTCGGCCGGTACAGGTCGAACGGCGGCGGCGCGGCCGGGTCGGACAGCGCGGTGACCGCCGGCTCGTGCAGCTCAGTGCCGCCGGCGCCTCGGCGCTGGCCACGACCGTGCCGGTGACCTCGATGACGGACTCTTCCGGCAGGCCGGCCGGTGGTGCGGGCGGCCCGTCCGGCGCCGGGTCCCTCGGCCCGGGCAGAACGACCTGGGCCAGGCCGGACCGGTCCCTGACGATCAGGAACGTCACGGACTTCAGCTCGCGGCGGCGGTGCAGCCAGCCAGCGATCCTGACCTGCTCGCCGACGTGCCTCGGCAGGTCGGCGGCCATAACTCGGGAGATCATCGCACTCCTCCAGGGATGTGCTCGACGACCCCTTGGGAGTGCGGGCGAGAAGGGAACTCGCGGTGCCACCGCACTTTCGCCGCCGCCGGGCTGGCCGGGGCGGCCTCGTTCCGGCCCGGTCACGGGGGCCAGCCGGCGGGGCATCGGGCGCGCCGCCGGCGTGCGGCCGCCGTTCCTCCCCGCACTCGGGAGGGTCTTCGCCCGGGACGCGAGGCCGCCTTCTCAGCTGCCGGCGGCTCTCTCGGCTCGCGTGACCCCGTGCTACTCGTCTCCGTCAGCGCGTTACCTCCACGATAGCCGCCGCACGGCCTTCGCGGCGGGGGCGGCTAGCCTGGAGGCGTGTACCTGCCACGCCACTTCACCGTCACCGACCTGGACGCGGTCGCCGCATTCGTCGACAGCGCCGCCGCCGCCGACCTGGTGACGTTCGACGGCAGCAAGCCCGTGGCCACGCTGCTGCCGGTGTTCTGGGACCGGCCCCCGGGTTTTCCCGACCCGGATGCCGGTCATGGCGTGCTGGTCGGCCATCTCGCGCTGGCCAATCCGCAGTGGCAGACGGCGCAGCCGGACGCGCTGGCCCTGGCGATCGTGCGCGGGCCGCAGGCCTACATCTCGCCGTCCTGGTATGAGAGCAAGACCAGGCACGGCCGGGTGGTGCCCACCTGGAACTACGAGACCGTCCATTTCACCGGCCGCCTGACCGTGCACCGCGACCCGGAGTGGCTGCGGACGCTGGTGACCCGGCTGACCCGGCGCCATGAGGAGCCCAGCGCCCAGCCGTGGGCGGTCACCGACGCCCCGCCGGAGTTTGTCGACGGCCAGCTGAAAGGGATCGTCGGGGTCGAGCTGGCGATCACCACGGTCGAGGCCAAGGACAAGCTCAGCCAGAACCGGAGCGCCCTGGACCAGGCCGGTGTCGTCAAGGGGCTGCGCGACCAGGCCGATCCCGAAGCTGCCCGGATCGCCGATCACATCGAGGCGAATCTCCGCGCCACCGGGGAGCCAGCGCCTTAGGGATCATCGGGCCCGGCCGGAATCCCGGCCGCGGTCCATGCCTCGCGGGGGAGCGGGGCCCTTAGCGGAGGGGCGCTTAGCAGCCCGACTCGGGCGCGCAGCCCCCGGCCGACCGGGGCAGCGGCTCGGCGCTGGCCACGATCTTCTCGCTGATCTCGCGCAACTGCTCGATCTGCTCGGGCGTGAGCTGGTCGATCAGGGAGCGGCGGACCTGCTCGACGTGCCCGGGCGCGGCGGCGGCCAGCGCGGCGAAGCCCTCGTCGGTGAGCTGCGCGATCTGGCCGCGCCGGTCGGTGGGGCAGTCGGTCCGCCTGACCCAGCCGCGTTCCTCCAGCCGCGCCACCGCGTGCGACAGCCGGCTCTTGCTCGACGTCGACGCCTCGGCCAGCTGGGTCATCCGCAGGGCCCGCCCCGGGGTCTCGGACAGGCGCACCAGGATCTCGTAGTAGCCGTGCGGGATCCCCGAATCCCGGAGCAGCTGCGCGTCGGTAACCGCAAACAGCGTCTGGCAGGCGGTCAGGAAGGCCCGCCAGGCCTGCTGTTCTTCCTCGGTCAGCCACCGGGTCTCGTCCGCGGTCACCCTAACAGCATACCCGACCGTTAGTTGAGAGTTTGACAACCTCACGTGCGGGTGATATTACTTGAGTATTCAACAACTACTTCAGGAGTGGATGATGAGCGTTAGCACCACAGCGACCAGCATCCCGGGCTATGTGGCCGGGACGTGGACCATCGACCCGGTGCACTCCGAGATCGGCTTCTCGGCGCGGCACATGATGGTCAGCAAGGTCCGAGGCAGGTTCAACACGTTCTCCGGGCAGATCGTCACCGGCGACAACCCGCTCAGCTCCTCGGTGACCGCCGAGATCGACCTGGCCTCGATCATCACCGGCAACGAGCAGCGTGACCAGCACATCCGGTCGGCTGACTTCTTCGAGGTCGAGACCTACCCGACGATGACCTACCGCTCGACCGGCGTCCGTGCCGAGGGCGACGGGTACATCCTGGACGGCGAGCTCACGCTCAAGGGCGTGACCAAGAGCGTGCCGCTGACCCTGGAGCTGAACGGCTTCGGGCCGGACCCGTTCGGCGGCACCCGGGCCGGGTTCACCGCCACTGGCGAGATCAACCGGCGGGACTTCAACGTCAACTTCAGCGCACCCATGCAGAACGGCGGCGTGGTGGTCTCCGACAAGATCACGCTGAACCTGGAGATCGAGGCAGTCCTGGCCTCCTGACCAGGGCAACCTGATCCAGGACAGTCCGTACGCAGGCGGCACGCCGACCCTTCCCGGCGGTCGCAGCCAGCGCAGCGGGACGTGGCCAACCTCAGATCAGCGGGACACCAGTGCATCGCACCGGTGTCCCGCTGATGTTGTCTGGGCGAGAGGCGCCGCCCCGTGGCCTTAGCTGCGCCGAGGCTGACTGCGAGCGGCGAACCAGGCGCATGCAGTTACCTGTCAGACGTTATTGCAACCGATTTGCAGTTTCTCTAGACTGACCCCGACTCAGCCGTCGCAGGAAAGGTGCCTGATGGCCGACCCGCGCGCCCGTCTGGCCAGGATCCGTGCCGGGCTCACCCGGCGCGAATGGGCCAGGCTCGGGACGGTGACCGGCGTGATCGTCGGCCTCAACCTACTCGGCTGGGGGATGCTGGCCGTCGCCGTCGGCGGGCACTACCACATCAGCAAGACCGGGATCTTCGGCGCCGGGACCGGGATCCTGGCCTACACCCTGGGCATGCGGCACGCCTTCGACGCCGACCACATCGCCGCGATCGACAACACCACCCGCAAGCTGGTCAACGAGGGCAAGCGGCCGCTGACGACCGGTTTCTACTTCTCGCTCGGCCACTCCAGCGTGGTGTTCCTGCTCGCGGTGCTGCTGAACTTCGGCATCCGCAGCCTCGATGACCAGGTCAAGAACTCGAGTTCGCAGCTGCAGAACACCACCAACATCATCGGCACCGTGGTGTCGGGGACCTTCCTGTTCCTGATCGCCGCGCTCAATATCGTGATCCTGGCCAGCATCATCAAGGTGTTCAGGGAGATGCGCTCGGGCCGGTATAACGACGACGAGCTGGAGGCCCAGCTCGCCAAGCGCGGGCTGATGAACCGGCTGCTCGGACGGTTCAGCCGCAACATCGACGCTCCGTGGAAGATGTACCCGATCGGGTTCCTGTTCGGCCTGGGGTTCGACACCGCCACCGAGGTCGCGCTGCTCGTGCTGGCCGGCACCGCGGTAGTCGGCGGCCTGCCGTTCTACGCCGTTCTGTCGCTGCCCATCCTGTTCGCCGCGGGGATGAGCATGTTCGACACCGCCGACGGCTGCTTCATGAACTTCGCCTACGACTGGGCGTTCTCCCGCCCGATCCGCAAGGTCTACTACAACCTCACGATCACCGGCCTTTCGGTGTTCGTGGCCGTCTTCGTCGGCGCGATCGAGCTGCTCGGCCTGCTGGCTCAGGAGGGCAAGCTCACCGGGTCGGGCTGGGCGTGGCTGGGGAACTTCAACATCAACACTGCCGGGTTCGTCATCGTCGGCGTCTTCGTCGTGACCTGGGCCGTGGCCCTGTCGGTCTGGCGCTTCGGCAAGATCGAGCAGAAGTGGGACGCGGCCAGCGCCACCGCGCAGGACTAACCCAGCCCGGTCACAGCATCAGGATCAGCATGTAGCCCATGGTGAGGCCCATCACGATGTCGCAGCACGCGGCCAGCCGCAGCGACATCGGCGGCGCGGTCACGGCCCGCACCTGGGTCCCCGTGGCGGCCACTGGCGCCAGCGAGGTCAGCCGGTCGGTCGTCCAGATGACGTAGCCGATGAGGGCCAGCGCCAGGACCAACGCCAGCGCCGGGAACCCGGCACCGGGACCCGCGCCCATGGATACGCGTGCCCGGCCGCCGCGGCCCCGGCCGCGGGCAGCGCGAGCACCATATAGAGCATCGCACCGCTCGCGAGCAGGTGCGGCACGTGATGAGCGGACCGGTGTTCCCGCCGCCGCGGCGGTAGCCGCGGACCGTCTGCGCGCCGAACCAGGCGGCCGCGCCGCCGAACACCACCGCCCATGCGCCGCCGCCGACCAGGCTGAGCCGTGGCACCAGCATCCCGGCCATGGCCACGCCCATGACCACATGCACGCCGTCAACGTCGTACTCGGTCGGCCGGCGCTCAGCGCCGCGCGGTAGCGATGCGGCTCACGCAGTACACCGCCGTGACGATCATGACGACCGCGAGCGCGTCCGCGATCCAGGCCGGTCCGGACATGTCACCGCCCCCCGGCCCGGTCCTGGGTGCCCTGCCGGTGCCGGGCGGCGGTGAGCCCGGCGGGCCAGTACGCCACCGCGAGCAGGGCGAGCAGCGGGCCGGTGTTCGGGTCGGTGCCGGTTCCGGTGAACACCTCGCCCAGCCCTTCGGCAACCCAGAGCGCCGCGGCCACGACCACGGCCAGGACCAGCACGGCCCGGCTGGCGGGCGGCGGCAGGTACACGCCCACGGCGATGACGGCGAGGACCGCCGCGAGGACCACCGAGGCGGCCAGGCCCCGGTGGCTCAGCAGCCCGCCCAGGTAACTGTCCATCGACGCGAGCCAGCGCGGCTCACCGGCCGCCATCCCGGAGATCGTGCTGCTCAGCCCCTGCGGCGCGCGTGCCGCGGGCTGCACAGCCAGGTAAGCCAGGCTGGCCCAGAGCACCAGCCACAGCAGCCGGGCCGCCCGGGCGCCCACCGCCCGGCCCGCGACGAACGGCGACGGCCGGTCTGCCCGGGCCGGCCACAGCAGGACGGCCAGCAGCGCGTAGATGATCACTGCACCGGGTGCCCCGTTGGCCGGGCTCGCGTCCCCGGTCAGCACCAGGCCGAGGCCTTCGCCGAGCCACCAGACGGCCAGCGCCCAGACGACCGACGCGCCGAGCGCGACCTTTACGGTGGGCCGCCACGCGATGCCGAGCCCCAGCAGCAGCTGGACGGTGGCGAAGACGGCGTTCATCACCACGACGTGGTGGTCGATGAGGCGCGCGGACCAGGTGACCGGTCCGGCGATGAAGGCCGGGTTGCCCTGCGCCGACTCGGCCAGCATCCGCGCGAACGCCCTGGTGAACATGAACGACTGGTACTGGAGCACCGCGTCGAGCAGCCAGATGCCGCCGAGCACAAGCTGCAGCCGACGGCGCGGATCCAGGGCCGCCCGGCTCCGGTACGCGCCGTCGTTAGGTGCGCCGGCTCCAGCTTCAGGCTCGGCTGACCGGGCGCCGGGCCCGGGCCAAGCGGTGCCGGGTCCGCTGAGCCACGCGGCATCGCGTCCGGACGCGATGCCGTCGCTCATCGTTTAGTTCCCCTCTGCTAAACAGCATGAGATTAATCTGCGCGCATCTTCACGTGCAAGCACATTTCTTCTTAGGCGACACGAGTTTCCGGGCGGTTCAATACACCACGAAACCCCATGGGGGTATTCACGAAAACCCGGGCCGGGTATTCACGAAACCCACCGGGGGTATATGGCTGCCGCGCATTCCGGTCTGTCGCGCCGCCCAAGCCGATCACCCGCGCCACCCCGCGCTGCCCCATGGCTGTTATGGCCGGTCCCCGCCCCGAACGTGCTCTCGATCCGGCCCGGCGACGGCGGCTTGGGCCGGGCCTGTCCCGCATGACGTGCAGTATGTGCCGGACATGCGCTAAGATCTGGGAGTCCGAGAGGACACCGGGACGTGGCCCAGCTTGGTTAAGGCGCCTGACTGGGGGTCAGGAGAACAGCGGTTCAAATCCGCTCGTCCCGACTCATGAGGAGCCTGGCAAGATTGTCGGCAAGTATTTTGTCGGACCCTGCCGCTAGCCTTTGACTTATGGCAAGAACTTCTCTCGATAAACGCACTTGGTCCGATGCTCAGTTAGTCGCAGCAGTCTCAACATCAAGATCGTGGCGCGGCGTTATGCGCGAACTCGGATTATGCGTGACTTCAGCCGGATCTATCCGCGTGGTTAAGCGCCACGTCACTCGGCTTGGTCTGGACACTTCTCACTTCACCGGCCAGCGTCGCTGGTCGGACGCGCAACTCAGGCGGGCGGTCGCCAGTGTGTATAGCTGGTCTGAGCTCCTGTCAGAGCTGGGGATTGAGGGTAGCGCATCCGACCGCACCCGGATCAAAGCGCACGCTATCCGTCTCGGACTTGACCTGAGTCGGCTCAGTGCACCCCCCGCCGACCTGGCCACACGGCCCGAGTTCAGGCCCGATATCAAGCACCTCAGGGAGGCTGGAACGGCCATTGCCGCAATGTGGTTCCTGATGTGCGGATACAACGCCTCCATTCCGATGGAGCCGACGATCTACGACCTGCTGGTTTCCATGCCGGATGGAGTCAAGCGAGTCCAAGTCAAAACCACGACGTACTACGGCGACGGATGGGCAGTGCAGGTTGGACGACGTCCTTACTCGGCTGGCAACAGAGGGCGGTTAGTCCCCTATGATCCCGATCTGGTGGACCTGTTCTTCATCCTGGACGGCAACCTCAACATGTACGTCATCCCCAGCCGCGTGATCGCTGGGCGGGTCGGGATACTCTTGACCAACTACTCCGAGTACATAGTGGGAAGCGCTGCGTTTCTCATGGGCCGCGCGACGCCTGCGGCGTGAGTTGGGCCGCCGAGCACGTCGGCGACGGGGGGGGCGGCTGACGGCCGGGGTGAGTGGCTAGTTGAGGGCCCGGGGGGTCTGACGGCCCATGTCGGAGATGTCGGCGATCCAGTCCGAGTGCGAGTCATGGTCGGACGGGTTGCTGGCGATCAGTTTGATGCCGCCGCCCTTCTTGCTCGCGGCGGGCTTGGGGGCTTCCTTGGGCGGCGCGGAGGACAGCCTGAGCGCGAGGTTCGGGCACATCTGGACCGCCTGCTGCGCCTCCGACTCCAGCCAGGGCGGCACGGCCATGTCCACGAACACCGGGTACCCCTGGCCGTCGAGCTGCACGATCTCCGGAACCAGGTACGCGCACAGGCCGTGACCGCGACACCGGGTCCAGTCCACGGACAGGCGGCTCTCGCTCTCTACCCCGGGCATGGGCAGGACGCCCTGCGTGGAACGCCCGCAGGTGCCGCGGAACAGGTGCGCGGTGAGGTCCTCGGTGAACACGTCGAGGGCGGACAGGACGAACCGGAACACACCGTCGGGGTGCGAGCACGCGCCGCGGCCCCGCACCGCGGCGGCGGCCCGGCGCGCGGTGTCCAGCGCGTCGACCCCGCCGGAGCCGTCGGCCACCGCGGTCAGCGACCGCGCGATGCTGGGCAGGCCCAGCTTGCACGGCCCGCACTGGCCGGACGACTCGTTAGCGAGCCAGCCGGCCACCCGCGCAACCTCGCCGAGGGGGCAGGTGTCCTCACTGAGCGGCAGCACGATGCCGGCCCCGAGCGAGCCGCCGGCCGCGGTCAGCCCGGCGCGGCTGACCGGCACGTCGTAGGCGGCATCGGTCGGCAGCCACATGCCGTGGTATCCGCCCACGAGCACGCCGTCGCCGGGGGCCGCGTTGCAGAGGTCGAGAGCTTCCCCGAGCGGCAGCCCCGCCGGAACCTCCAGGACCGCGGGACGGTCCGCCGCCCCGCCCACCGTGAGTAGGTATGTGCCCGGCTCCTTGCTGGTCCCGGTCGAGGCGTAGCCCCGCGGGCCGAGCATGGCGAGCACGGCCAGCTGCGCGAACGTCTCGGCGTTGGACAGGTAGGTCGGGAGGTCATCGACTCCGGTGTCGCTGGCCCTGACCTTGCGGCCGGGGGGGATGGCGGGCTTGCCGTTCATGGCGTTCACCAGGGCGCCGCCCTCGCCGGACACGAACCGCTCCGGCACCCTGACCACGCGCACCAGGCGCTTGAGATCCGGTTCCTCCATCGCGGCGGCGCTCACCGAGCGGGCGACGTCCTCCCGCGTGACGCCGATGAGGATCTCCATCGCGTGCAGCGCCCGCGCCGCCAGCAGGGCGCCGCCCAGGACCAGGAAGGGCGATCTCAGCATCAGCATCCGGTCCTTGGCGCTGCCTGGCTCACCCTCGGTGGCGTTGACCAGGACCACGGCCCGGCGCTTGCGCTTCTGCACAGACTGGAGCACCGCCCGCATCTTGCGGGCGACCGGGAATGCCGCGCCGCCGCGCCCGCGCAGGTCGACCTCCTCGGCCATTCCGATCAGCTGATCGGCGGTGAGCCGGGGAAGCGTGCCGAAGACCGCATAATGCGAGGTCAGGTCGATTCGGTCGGTCCGATCGAGGCCAGCGGTCAGCCGAGCCTGGCCGATGCACATCACATCGGGCAGGGATGAAGTCATTGCCTCTCCGCGCCAGCATTTGGCGGGAATGCCGACGCCTCAACGGCGCCGTCGGGCGCTGGCAGAGGCAGATGATGCTGCCGGGGCGTCATGGCCGGATAGGCACCGCGGTCAAAATGCGGGGCCGGCTGGATAACGTGCCGCCGGGGGAGGTGCCGCCGGATAGGAAGGCCCAGGGTAGTACGTCTCGGGATGAGCCGTCTCAGGGTAGGACTCCTCCTCCGGATAGGAGATGTCAGGGTAGGCTGCGGCGCCAGTATAGGACGCTTCGGGATAAGAATCCTCGGTATAGGTCAAGTCGGGATAGGTCATCCCGGGATATGACGCCTCGGGATAAGTCATCCCGGGATATGACGCCTCCGGGTATCCCGGTTCGGGATACGCGGCTCCGGATAGGCCTGCCCAGGATAGGCCTGCTCCGGATAGGCCGGCCCAGGATAAGCAGGTCCCGGGTACGCGGCATCGGGATAAGGCAGACCCTGATAGGGCTGTCCCTGGAACTGCTGCTCCTGGTAAGAGTTCCCCTCGTACGTCTGGCCCTGATCCGCCTGTCCTGAGTGCGGCTGCCGATTCGGCTGGGCCTGATAGCCCGGATCCTGGTACGGCTGCCCCTGGTACAAGGGGCCGGTGTTCGCGTGGTCCTGGTAGATCGGACCGGTGTTCTCCTGGCTCGGGTAGATCGGCCCGGTGTTCGGCTGAGCCTGGTAGATCGGCCCGGTGTTCGGCTGAGCCCGGTAGATCGGCCCGGTGTGCTGCTGGCCCTGGATGGCCGGCTGCTGGTGCTGCGCGCCGGTGTGCTGCTGGCCCTGGTAGATCGGCCCGGTGTTGGGCTGGCCCTGGTTGGCCGGCTGCTGGTACTGCGGGCCGGTGTGCTGCTGGCCCTGGTAGATCGGCCCGGTGTGCTGCTGGTCCTGGTAGATCGGGCCGGTGTTGGGCTGGCCCTGGTTGGCCCGCTGCTGGTACTGCGGGCCGGTGTGTTGCTGGCCCTGGTCAGCCTGTTCCTGGTAGGGCTGCGCCTGACTCGGCCCGCCCCGATACGGCTGCGCCGGGATAGGGAGGGCCTGCGTAGGACGCTCCGGCGGGAGGCGCGGCACCCCGGGCGTGGTCGGGATAAGGCCCAACCTGGTAGGACCCGGCGGCCGGGCCGCCGAGAAAGGGCGGCGGCACCGGATGCGAGCCAGTGACGTGGGACGGCACCTGACGCGGGCCGGTGGTGTGCGGCGGCACCGGATGGGAGCCGCTGGTGCGGGACGGTACCTGACGCGGACTGCTGGTGTCCGGCGGCATCTGACGCGGGCCGGTGGTGTGCGGCGGCATCTGACGCGGGCCGGTGGTGTGCGGCGGCACCGGATGGGCGCCAGTGGTGCGGGACGGCATCTGATGCGGGCCGGTGGTGTGGGACGGCATCTGACGCGGGCCGGTGGTGTGCGGCGGCATCTGAAATGGGCCGCTGGGGTGGGACATGTCCAGCTGAGATTGCTCCGCATACGGTACGCCGGCGTACAGCGGTCCTGTAATCGGGCCGGTGTGGGGTCCGTCGGGGTAGGCCGCTGCGGGCGGGCCCGCAGCCGCGGCGCGGTTCGCTGCCCGCGACCGGTTCTCCGCGCCGCCGCGGTTCGGCGCTGGCCGGCGGTTCGGAGCGGTGGGCCGGTCCGCACCCTCCCAGCCGTCCATCGCATCGGGATGGTCCGGCTCGTCGTGCAGGCTCATCGCGATGGTGCGGGCCGGCGCCTCAGACCGCCCTGACTCGTCGGACCGGCTCGACGGCCCGGCCGGGAGGGCCCGCTGTGCCTGAGGCAGCGCCCGAGCTGGCCGCGGGGTGTGCACGTCGCCGATCCGCTCGGTGGCGATGGCGGCCCGGCGGCCCCGGAGCGCCGTGCGCTGGCCCCCGATGGCGGTCCGCTGGCTCGCGAACGACGACTCCACCGCCAGGGCGGGCAGCGCCCCGGTCATGGCCGCGGATGCGCGGTCGGGCACGGGATGGGCGTTGGTGTCGTTCTTGGCCCGGATGGTGGCCACGTACCGGATCCCCAGCGCGAGCGCGACCAGGGCCACGCACGCTCCGTAGCTCCAGTCAACGTAGGGCTTGGCCCGCCGGCCGCCGAGCAGCCCGTGAATGATCGCCAGCGGCCAGCACAGGTACGCGGTGGTGTGAATCATGCGCCACGCCCATGGCCACCTCGCCGCGAACCGGCCGCGGGCTATCCCGGTCACGACGAGGAGAATGATCAGGTCCGACGCGATCGTGCCGAGGCCGATGTAAAACCTGCGGCCCTGAGCCAGGAAAGGCACGACGGAATCAATGAGATGGGACCTCTGCGCGGCGATCTCGAGCGCGATATGAACGATCAGGAAGAGAAGCGCGCCAAGCGAAACGGCCCGGTGTACTGCTTGGGCAACAACTCGCGTTCCCGGCACCATGACAATGCGATCGGTTGCCACAACTCCGACGCCGACCGCCGCCGTTAGCGCAACAAGCGCGAGTACGCCAGCGTATTTAAGAAGAAAATGCTGACTAGCGGCGACAATATCCTGACCCCGCGCAGTAGTTGTCGCCGGGATAAATAGGATGATCAGAAGCAGAACAGCGCTGGTCCAGATGATGCGGCCACGCAACGGTGCCTTGACCCGAGCCACCGACATGACGTGGTGGCCACGGCGTGAGCGGCCACGCCAGACTGACACTATTTTCCTCCCGGAGGGACGGCCCACAGCCGACCATTACCTGGAAGCGTGCTCTTCGCCGACCTCCGGCCATCGTCGCCCGGAGACCCATGCCAGTCCCCTTCAATGGAGACGAGGTTCCTGCCCCGATTACAGATTAGCAGCGCATCAGGTCATAAGGCGTCACATTGTCGCGTTGGCCACTGTCGGCTAGCGTTTTCCGATGTCAGCGGCGGTCTGCCCGGGGACAGCCGGGAACGGCGGGCGGCGAGTCACCCGGACAGGGCGCCTGAATCGTTCGCTCAGTGAACATTCATGGGCACCTTGCTGGGCACCCGGTCGTTTGAGTTGCAGTATGCGGAGGGAAGAATTGAGCTGTCCCTGGCTGGACCTGACCGGGGCACGACTCGGGGCGGCGCGATGACGATACGGGGAACGGCGGGCGACGGGGGTCTCGGAAACGACCCCACGATTCCGCTGCCGATCGTCATCGCCGGACCGGCCGCGGGCACGGCCACCCCGCGCCGGCGTTACAGCCCGCCCTCCTACGGCCCGCCCCTTTACGGTCCACCGCGGCGCCGCGGCCGTCGGCTGCTGGGCCGGCTCATCGGCGCGATCCTGGTCCTGGTCCTGCTGGGGATCCTCGCGTTCGGCGGCCTGCTGCTTGCTACCCCGTCGGTGGGCAACGCGCCCGCGCTCACCCGGGCGCAGGACATCGGGCACCACGTGGCCTACCCGGGCCCGCTGGTCCCGGCGCGCTTTGCCGAGTCGCTGGTCGCGACCGAGGATCACCGTTTCTACTCCGAGCCAGGCATCGACCTGTACGCGGTGGCCCGGGTCGGCGCCGCCTTCCTGAAGGGCAACGGCATCCAGGGCGGCGCCACGATCTACCAGCAGCTGGCCAAGATGCTCTACACCGGTGGGCGGTCCGACAGCGCGAAGATCGAGGCCGAGCAGGTGGCCCTGGCCGTCAAGCTCTACTGGACGTACTCCAGGCCGCAGATCCTCCGGATGTACGCCGATGTCGCCTATTTCGGCAACAACGACTACGGCCTGGTCAACGCCGAGCTGCGGCTACTTCGGGGTCCGGCCCGCCCGGCTGTCCTGGCCGCAGGCGGCGATGCTGGCCGGCATGGTCCAGGGCCCGTCCCTGGACGACCCGCTGACCCATCCGGCCAACGCCCGGGCCCGCGAGGAACACGTGATCGGCAGGCTGGTGGCGACGGGGAAGCTGTCTCAGGCCCAGGCCGACGCGGCGCTCGCGGTGCCACTGTCCCGGCTGCTCGCCCGGGCCGGGCAGGGCTGCGCTCGATAACCCCAGAATTACCCGAAACGGAACGGCTGCGGGCCGGTCGCGTCGCTATCCGGATCGGAGTAGGCGGGGGCCGGGTGCGGGGGCGCCCGGCGGCACCAGCTCCGGCTCGCGATCCTCGAGCCCGCCCGGCGGCGAGACAGGCAGAGGAACTGACGGCTCCCCGGAGGACTCGGCCGGGTCGGCGGGCCGCGCCAGCCACACCCACTTGCGGTACGACCAGAACCGGAACAGGGTGCCGAGCGCGATCCCGATGAGGAACGCGACATTGAGCGAGAACCTGTCGGTCAGGCCCAGCCCGTTCTTGGCGATCCACACACAGGCGTACTGAATCAGCAGCCCCGCCAGGTTCAGCACGACGAACGAGACGGTCTCGCGCCTCGTGCCGTGGCCCTCCCGGTGCCGGAACGTCCACCACCGGTTGCCGACATAGGTCACGATCATGGCCACGCCGGTCGCTATCGCGTTCGCCGTGAACAGGCCGAGCCCCACGTCGAAGTGGAGGACGTTGAAGCCGATCTCGGTGACGATGAACCCAAGGCCGCCGACGACGCCGAACTTAGCCATCTCATGGATGAGATGCTGGAACTGCCGGTACCACCTGCCGACAAGGGTCACCTGGCCGCTTCCTCTCTCCCCGTTATCCCCTCAGGACGCTGCCGAGGTGATGATGCGAGGCTACTCCGGTCCTGGCTCGTGACAGCCAAACCGGAGGAAATCCAGACGCTACCAATACCTGCTTTTGCCCAGCGTCACGGCTGATACCCGCACGCCAGGGCATGATATCCGTTCGGAACTGACGGACCTGGCAGGTAGTGTCACGGGAGTGCCTGCTCCCGACGTGTTGATCCACGCCCGCGGCCTGGCCAAGAGGTTTGGCGGCGCCATGGCGGTGGCCGGCATCGATTTCGATCTGCGCCGCGGCGAGGCGTTCGGTTTCCTCGGGCCGAACGGCGCGGGCAAGTCATCCACGATGCGCATGATCGGCTGCGTCTCGCCGCCGAGCGGCGGCGAGCTGTCCATCCTCGGCCTGGACCCGGTGGCCGACGGGCCCGCGATCCGGGCCCGGCTGGGCGTGGTGCCTCAGGAGGACACGCTGGACGTGGAGCTCACCGTCCAGGAGAACCTGCTCATCTACGGACGCTACTTCGGGCTGCCGCGCAGCGTGATCGCCGAGCGCACGGCGCGCCTGCTGGAGTTCGTGCAGCTCACCGACCGGGCGAAGGATCAGGTCGAGCCGTTGTCGGGCGGGATGAAGCGCAGGCTCACGATCGCCCGCTCACTGATCAACGATCCGGAGATCCTGCTGCTTGACGAGCCCACCACCGGGCTGGACCCGCAGGCCAGGCACGCGGTGTGGGACCGGCTGTACCGGCTCAAGCAGCAGGGCACCACGCTGGTGCTGACCACGCACTACATGGACGAGGCCGAGCAGCTCTGCGACCGGCTGGTGGTGATGGACCGCGGGCTGATCGCGGCCGAGGGCTCGCCGCGCGAGCTGATCGAGCAGTACTCCACGCCCGAGGTGCTCGAAATCAGGTTCGACCCGGCCGAGCACCAGCAGGCGGCGGAGAAACTCGCCGACGCGCCGGCCGAGCGCATGGAGGTGCTCGCCGACCGGATCCTGCTGTACATCCAGAACGGGGATACCGCCCTGGCCGCCGTCCGCGGCCTCGGGCTGGAGCCGCTGACCTCCCTGGTGCGCCGCAGCACGCTGGAGGACGTCTTCCTCCGGCTCACCGGGCGCCAGCTGGAGGACTGAATGGCGCGGCACCGGGGGACCGAATGACCTGGTCCTTTGCTGTGCGTGAGCTCAGGTACTGGCTGACCAACTACCGTCGCACCTGGCGCGGGACGATCTACACCAGCGTGCTCAGCCCGGTGCTCTATCTGGGTGCCATGGGCCTCGGCCTGGGCACGCTGGTCAACGCCCACGGCACCGCGCGCCTGGGCGGCGTCAGCTACCTGGTCTTCCTCGCGCCCGGGCTGCTGGCGGCCGCGGCCATGGAGGCCGCGGTCGAGGAGTCCACCTACCCGGTGCTGGGCTCGGTGAAGTGGCGGAGAACCTACTACGCGGCCACCGCGTCGCCGCTGCGCCCGCCCGACATCTACCACGGCCACCTGCTGTTCACGACCATGCGGCTGGTCATGAACTCGACCGTCTTCCTGGTGGTGATGGCCGCGTTCGGGGCGATCACCTCGCCGTGGGCGCTCGCGGCGCTGCCGGTCGCCGTGCTGACCGGGCTGGCCTTTGCCGCGCCGATCGAGGCGTGGGCGATCACCGTGGTCAAGGACACCTCGTTCGCGCTGATCTTCCGGTTCGGTCTGATCCCGCTGTTCCTGTTCTCCGGGACCTTCTTCCCGGTCAGCCAGCTGCCGGTCTGGATCAGGCCGGTGGCGTACGTCACGCCGCTGTGGAATGGCGTGGTGCTGTGCCGGTCGCTCTGCCTGGGCACGGCCAGCGTGGGCAGCGCGCTGGTGCACGTGGGGTACCTGGCCACGCTGACCGTGGTGAGCATCGCGGTTGGGCACCGGACGTACCGGCGGCGCCTGTGGGTGTAACCCGGAGAGCCCGGTGACCGCGCCGTCGCTGCGCGAGCTTCCGCTGCGCGTGCTGCCGCTGCCGCTGCTGCGCGCCCGCCGCTCGGCCCTGGGCGGCCGCGGCAGCATGCACCTGATCGAGCGGCACGCCCGGGTGTACCGGCACACCTGGCTGGTCCTGGTCTCCGGGATCTTCGAGCCGCTGTTCTACCTGCTGTCCATAGGCGTCGGCATCGGCCACCTGGTCGGCACCGTGACCGGCCCCGGCGGTCAGCAGGTCGGGTACGCCAGCTTCGTGGCCCCGGCCCTGCTGGCCACCTCGGCGATGAACGGCGCCGTCTACGACTCCACCTTCAACGTGTTCTTCCGGCTGAAGTACGCGAAGTTCTATGACGCCGCGCTGGCCACGCCGATGCGCCCGGGCGACCTCGCGCTGGGCGAGATCGGCTGGGCCCTGATCCGCGGCGGGCTGTACGGCCTGGCGTTCATGGTGGTCATGCTCTCGCTGGGCCTGGTGCACTCGTGGTGGGCCGTGGCCGACCTGCCGGTGGTGCTGCTCATCGGGTTCGGGTCCGCGGCGGCCGGGATGGCCGCCACGACCTACATGCGCAGCTGGCAGGATTTCGAGTTCATCATGCTCGCGACCCTGCCCATGTTCCTGCTCTCGACCACGTTCTACCCGCTGAGCGTGTACCCGCGGCCGGTCCAGATCCTGGTCGAGTGCACGCCCCTGTACCAGGGCGTGACCCTGCTCCGCGGCCTGACCCTGGGCGTGGTCGGGCCCGGCCTGCTCTGGCATGTCGGCTACCTGGCGCTGATGGGCCTGGCCGGCCTGCTTATCGCGGGCCGCCGCATCGGCCGCCTGCTGCTCAAGTAGGGGGGCCTCAGGAGGGCCGTAGACCGGTCTCGACCTGGGACCGGGCAGACCGTAGCGTTACGTTGTACCGGTGGGTAGATAGCCTGGCCCGGACGCCATGCTGGCCCGGGGGACGACCCCCCTGAACCCCCCGCGGGAGGCGGCAGATGGACTTCTCCTACGACGCGCGCACCGAAGAGTTCCGCGAGCAGCTGCTGTCGTTCATGGACTCCCACGTCTACCCGGCCGAGAAGGTCTTCGCCGGGCAGGTCGCCGAGGCGGCCGCGGCCGGCCGGCCGTGGGAGCGGCCGCCCATCATCGACGAGCTGAAGGCCGAGGCCCGCAGCCGCGGCCTGTGGAACCTGTTCCTGCCCCGGCACCCGGCGGGCGCGGGCCTGACCAACCTGCAGTACGCGCCGCTGGCCGAGATCACCGGGCACAGCCCGTCGATCGCGCCCGAGGCCCTGAACTGCGCGGCGCCCGACACCGGCAACATGGAACTGCTGGCCGACTTCGGCTCCGACGAGCAGCAGCAGCGCTGGCTCCGCCCGCTGCTGGACGGCGAGATCAGGTCGGCGTTCTGCATGACCGAGCCCGACGTGGCCTCATCCGACGCGACGAACGTGGCGACGCGGATTGAGCGTAACGGCACTGAATATGTGATCAACGGGCGCAAGTGGTGGTCGTCGGGGGCCATGGACCCGCGGTGCCAGATCCTGATCGTGATGGGCAAGACCGATCCGGACGCGGAGCGGCACCGGCAGCAGTCGATGATCCTGGTGCCCAGGGACACCCCGGGGGTCACGATCGAGCGCGGCATGCGGGTCTTCGGGTTCACCGACGGGTCGCACGGCGGGCACGCGGAGATCGAGTTCCGCGACGTCCGGGTGCCGGCCGGGAACCTGGTCGGCGGGGAGGGCGACGGGTTCGCGATCGCGCAGGCCAGGCTCGGCCCGGGCCGCATCCACCACTGCATGCGGCAGATCGGCGCGGCCGAGCGGGCGCTGGAGCTGATGTGCCGCCGGGCCACGCAGCGGGTCGCGTTCGGCGGGCCCCTGGCCGACCAGGGCGTGATCCAGGACTGGATCGCCGAGTCCCGCGTCCGGATCGAGTCGGCGCGGCTGCTGGTGCTCAAGACCGCCTGGCTGATGGACACCGTCGGCAACAAGGGCGCGCACACCGAGATCCAGGCCATCAAGATCCAGACTCCGGCCATGGCCGAGTGGGTGATCGACAAGGCGATCCAGGTGCACGGCGCGGGCGGGATCAGCCAGGACTTCCCGCTGGCGCACCTGTGGGCCAGCGCGCGGACGCTCCGGTTCGCCGACGGGCCCGACGAGGTGCACAAGCGCTCGCTGGCCCGCCGCGAGCTCAAGAAGTACCGCTGATGCCGCCCCCGGGTGCCGCTGACCAGCGCCGCCACGCAGCCGCCGGTCCTGGGCCAATAGGGTGGACGGCACTTAACTGTGGTAACAGCAGCAGTAACGGCACTTCCACACTATTGGGCCGTCGCAGGAGGGCATGAGCCAAGAGCCGCCGAGGAAGATGTGAGCCAAGAACAGAGCAGCTGGCGGGAGGAGCGTTATGGCAGACGAGGCTGAGACGGCAACCACGGGCCCGGGCGCCGAGAGGGGCCAGCGGGTGGCGATCGTGACCGGCGCCGCGCGCGGGATCGGGGCCGCGGTGGCCCGCCGCCTGGCCGCTGACGGGATGGCGGTCGGCGTGCTCGACCTGAAGGAGGCCGACGGCAGCGGGACCGTGGACGCGATCACGTCCGCGGGCGGGCACGCGATCGCCGTGGGCGCCGACGTCAGCCAGGCCGATCAGGTCGCGGCGGGCGTGGACCGGGTCGCGGCCGAGCTCGGCCCGCCCGCGGTGCTGGTCAACAACGCGGGCGTGATCCGGGACAACCTGCTGTTCAAGATGAGCGAGGACGACTGGGACACGGTCATGGGCGTGCACCTGCGGGGCGCGTTCCTGATGAGCCGCGCGGCCCAGAAGCACATGGTTGCGCAGGGCTTCGGCCGGATCATCAGCCTGTCGTCGAGCTCGGCACTCGGCAACCGGGGCCAGGCCAACTACTCCACGGCCAAGGCGGGGCTGCAGGGCTTCACCAAGACGCTCGCGATCGAGCTCGGCCAGTTCGGGATCACCGTGAACGCGATCGCGCCCGGGTTCATCGTCACGGATATGACCGCGGCCACCGCGGCCCGGGTCGGCATGGACTTCGGCGAGTTCCAGACCGCGGCCGCGGCCCGGATCCCTGTGCGCAGGGTCGGCCAGCCCGACGACGTCGCGAACGTGGCGTCGTTCCTGGCCAGCGACGGCGCGGGGTTCGTCTCTGGCCAGGTGATCTACGTGGCCGGAGGGCCGCTCTGTTGAGCGACGCGGCGGTGACCCCTGACGACCTGCGCGGCCAGGTCCGCGACTTCCTGGCCGGCCACGACCCGGCGTCGATGGACCGGCTCGAGTTCCTGCGGGTGCGGTTCGACGCCGGGCTGGCCTGGGTGCACTACCCGGCCGGCCTCGGCGGCCAGGGCCTGTCCCGCGACCTGCAGCCGGTCGTGGACGCCGAGTTCGCCGCGGCCGGGGCCCCGACCAACAGCCCGGAGCGGAACGGGATCGGCCTGGGCATGGCCGCGCCGACGATCCTCGCCTACGGCAGCGAGGAGCAGCAGCACCGCTGGCTGCGCCCGCTGTGGACCGGCGAGGAGATCTGGTGCCAGCTGTTCAGCGAGCCGGGCGCAGGTTCTGACCTGGCTGGCCTGGCCACCCGGGCGGTACACGACCCAGCGCAGGGGGAAGGGGAGGGCGGGAGCTGGCGGGTGACCGGGCAGAAGGTCTGGACATCCTCGGCGCACCTGGCCAGCCGGGCGCTGCTGGTCACCCGCACCGACCCGGACGTGCCCAAGCACCAGGGCCTGACCTACTTCTCGGTGGACATGACCGCGCCCGGCGTCGAGGTCAGGCCGCTGCGGCAGATCACCGGCGAGGCCGAATTCAACGAGGTGTTCCTGACCGACGTGCCGATCCCGGACGCCGACCGGATCGGCGCGGTCGGCGAGGGCTGGAAGGTGTCCACCGCCACGCTGATGAACGAGCGGGTGGCGATCGGCGGGGCCGCGGTGCCCAGGGAAGGCGGGATGATCGGGTCGGCCGCGCGGACCTGGCGGCAGTGCCCCGAGCAGCGCACCCCCGGCCTGCACGACCGGCTGCTGCGGCTGTGGGCCGATTCCGAGGTGGCCCGGCTGGCCGGGGTGCGGCTGCGGCAGCAGCTGGCCGCGGGCAAGCCCGGGCCGGAAGGGTCAGGCGCCAAGCTGGTCTTCGCCCGGCTGAACCAGGACATCTCCGAGTTCGAGGTGGAGCTGGCCGGCGCCGACGGGCTGCGTTACGGCGACTGGACGATGCGGCGGCCGGAAGGAGCCAACTTCTACGGCCGTGACCCCGGCTACCGGTACCTGCGGGCCCGGGGCAACTCGATCGAGGGCGGGACCTCGGAGATCCTGCGCAACATCATCGCCGAGCGGGTGCTCGGGCTGCCGCCGGAGATCCGGGTGGACAAGGACGTGCCATGGAAGGACCTGCCGCGATGACCGCGCCAGCGACCACCGGGGGGACCGCGCGCAGCTCGGCCGCTGACCTGCCCGACCTGCTCTACGGCGACGCCGAGACCGAGCTGCGGGCCGCCGTCCGCTCACTGCTCGACGACCGGGGCGGCTGGCGCGAGGTTCTGGCCAGGACCGAGACCGCCGAGACCTACGACACCGGGCTGTGGCGGACGCTCGCGGCCGACCTCGGCTGCGCCGGCCTGCTGATCCCCGAGGCCAGCGGCGGGGCCGGGGCGTCCTACCGGGAGGCCGCGGTGGTGGCCGAGGAAACCGGGCGCGCCGTGGCCCCGGTGCCCTACCTGGGCTCAGCGGTCGTGGCCACCGCTGCGCTGCTGGCGGCGGGAGGCTCCGGGCCATCGGGGTCTGGGGTAACCCCAGGGGGCAGCACCGCGGGCGACGATGACCTGCTGGCCGCGCTGGCCGACGGCACCGCCACCGCGGCGCTGGCCGTGCCGTTCGCGGCCGCGCCCGGGGCCAGGCCGGAGCCCACGGTCCGGCTGGGCCCGCCCGCGCCCGGCCCGGAGGACGGCGGCTACCTGCTCAGCGGGACCGTGACCGGGATCGCGGACGCGCTGCCCGCCGACGTGCTGCTGGTGCCCGCCGACGGCGTGCCGTACGGGCTGTACGCCGTGCGGGCCGCCGACGCCGGGGTATCGGTCACGCCGGTGGTGTCGCTGGACATGACCCGGCAGCTCGCCGACGTGACCCTGGACGACGTGCCCGGGCGGCGCATCGCCACGGGCGCGGCCGCCGAGCAGGCGGTGGCCGCCGCGCTGACCGCGGGTGCCGCGGTGCTCGCCGTCCGAGCAGCTGGGCCTGGCCGAGCGGTGCCTGGAGATCACCGTGGCCTACCTGAAGGAGCGGCACCAGTTCGCCCGCCCGATCGGGTCGTTCCAGGCCCTCAAGCACCGGGCCGCCGACCTATGGGTGGGCGTGACCCAGGCCCGCGCCGCGGCCAGGTACGCCGCCGCCTGCCTGGCGCGCGAGGACGCGGACACGCCGGTGGCCGTGGCCCTGGCCAAGGCGGCCTGCTCGGACATCGCGGTCAAGGCCGCGCAGGAATGCGTGCAGCTGCACGGCGGCATCGGTTTCACCTGGGAGCATCCAGCGCACCTGTACCTGAAGCGGGCCACGAGCTCGTTGATCGGGTTCGGGACCGCGGGCTATCACCGGGCGTCGCTGGCCGGGCTGGTTAACCTGCCCAACCCGCCCGCCGGGGCACCCCGATGAGGTCGGTGGCCGGCGCCGGGGTCGTGGTCACCGGCGGCGGCAGCGGCATCGGCGCGGCGCTGGCCCGGCGGTTCGCGGCTGAGGGCGCCCGGGTGGTGGTCAACGACCTCGGCGCCGGGGCCGCGGCGGCCGTCGCCGACTCGTGCGGCGCCATGCCCGTGCCGGGGGACGCGGCCAGCGAGGAGGGCGTGGCCGCGCTGATCGCCGCCGCCCGCGCCGAGCTCGGCGAGATCGACCTGTTCTGCGCCAACGCTGGGATCGTCCGCGGCGGCGGGCCCGAGACCGCGGATGCGGACTGGGACGCCTCGTGGCAGGTCAACGTCATGGCCCACGTGCGGGCCGCGCGGCTGCTGCTCGGGCCCTGGCTGGAGCGGGGGAGCGGTCACCTGATCTGCACGGTCTCCGCGGCCGGGCTGCTGACCATGCCGGGCACCGCGCCGTACTCGGTGACCAAGCACGCCGCGCTGGCGTTCGCCGAGTGGCTGGCGATCACCTACGCGCACCGCGGCCTGACCGTGCAGGCGATCTGCCCGCTGGGGGTGCGCACCGCGATGCTCGACGGCAGCGACCGGCTGGCCGAGAAGCTGCTCGGGGACGACGCGATCCAGCCCGAGGCAGTGGCGGACGCGGTGATCGAGGGCATCGCGGACGGCCGGTTCCTGATTCTGCCGCACCCCGAGGTGGCGGGCATGTACGCGGGCCGCGCGACCGAGACCGACCGCTGGCTGCGCGGCATGAGCAAGCTGCAGCAGCGGCTCGAGGACCCGGCCTGACCAGCCGCAGCAACGGATGTCTCACCTTGTGACATAGTTAGCGCCAGTTGGCCCAATGTAACCGTTACCATGCTGCTCGACGGCAAGGAACATCGAGCTGATGGCAGATGGACCAGGAAAGCGGCCGTGAGGGCGCGCTCCCGCAGGCACCGGTTGTGGCACAGCCCGACCAGGGGCCAGATACTTCCTGGGCCGAGGGTCAGCCGCCGGAGCCAGCCGACCAGGCCGTGGCCACCGGCACCATCCATCACCTCGAGCTCTGGGTGCCCGATCTCGACCGCGCGGTCGCCAGCTGGGGCTGGCTGCTTGACGAGCTCGGTTACCAGCCGTTCGGTGTCTGGCCCGGCGGCTGCAGCTGGCGCGCGGGCAGCACCTACATCGTGCTGGAGCAGTCGCCGGACCGGACCGCAGGCCGCCACGACCGGTGCCGCCCGGGCCTGAACCACCTCGCCTTCCACGTGGCCGACCCGGGGCAGATCGAGAAGCTGGTCGCGGTCGCGCCGAGCAACGGCTGGCGGCTGATGTTCGCCGACCGTCACCCGCACGCGGGCGGCGACAGCCACTACGCCGCCTACCTGGAGAACGCCGACGGGTTCGAGGCCGAGCTCGTCGCGCCGCCCGGCAGCTGAGTTGCCTCGGGGGGACGACCCCCCAGACCCCCCCGCGTGCCATCCGCTCGGGCCGACCTCCGGCCGGCCGTCGCGGCTGGCCCGGCTTCGCCATGCCAGCAGGCTAGCCAGCGCCGGACCGGACTGGCACGGAGAGCCGCAGGTCCCGTGATGACCTCCCGACCTGGACCGTGAACGAGCCCGGCGGCCAGACCCAGCCCTGGCCCTCGCGCCACCGGGCGAACGCCTGGGCCGGCACCTGAAGTGCCACCTCGGCCCGCTCACCGGGCGCCGCGGTCACGGTCCCGAACGCAGCCAGTTCCCGCACCGGCCGGCCCGGGTCACCCGGCGGCGCGGCCAGGTAGGCCTGGACCACCTCACGCCCGGGCCGGGAGCCGGTGTTCCGCACGGTGACGGTCAGCTCCAGGTCCTGGCCGGCCGCCGGATCCGCGTCGCCCGCGCGCAGCGACTCGTAGGACCAGGTGGTGTAGCCAAGACCATGGCCGAACGCGAACTGCGGGGCTGACTGCCGTGCGTCATACCCGCGGTAGCCGACGAGCAGGCCCTCGGTGTAGTCGATGCGCCCGTCGCGCGGCACGGCGTGCAGCACCGGGCAGTCCGCTTCGCGGGCCGGGAGCGTGACCGGCAGCCGCCCGCCCGGCTCGGCCCGGCCCAGCAGGACGTCGGCCAGGGCCTCGCCCATGGCCTGGCCCGGCAGCCACGCGTAGATCACCGCCGCGACCTGGTCGGCCCAGGGCATGAGCACGGGCATGCCCGCGTTGACCACGACCACCGTCCGCGGGTTGACCGCGGCCACCCGCCGGACCAGCTCGTCCTGCCGCCCGGACAGCGCGAGCGTGCTCCGGTCGAACCCCTCGCTCTCGGTCATCGGCGCCGACCCGACCACCACCACGGCCGCGTCCGCCTCGCGGGCCGCCTGCTCGGCCTCGTCCAGCAGGTCGTCCTCGTGGGCCGCGGCGACGAGGCCGAGCTGGACCGTCAGCGGCCCTTCGCCGTCGGCCGCGGGGCGGAACACCAGCCCGATCCGGGCGTCGCGGCCCGCCTCGAGCAGGACCGTGGCCCGGATCTCGCCCGGCCGGGCCATGGCCTCCACCGGGTCGTCGGGCACGGCCGTGGCCGCGTCGGCGACCACGACGCCGTCCACCGTCACCGTGAGGCGCCCGACCCCGGCGGCGCCGATGACGTGCGGCCCGCCGTGGTCCGGCCGGTACCGGGCGTCGAGCGTGATCGTCCCTGGCTCGCCCCAGCCGATGCCAGGCGGAACCTGATCCCACCAGGTCAGCGCCGTCGAGGTGCGGTGCTCGGCGGCGAGCAGCTCACCCTGGCCGTCGCGGAGCTCCAGGCGCAGGCCCGGCTGGCCGGTGCCGGGGTCGCGCAGCGAGCCGGGGGCGGGCTCGGGTACCCGGACCCAGGTCTGGCACCCCTGCGCCACGGTCACCTCGGCCTCGCCGGCCAGCGCCTCGGTGAGCGCGGCGGCCGGGGTGGACATGGTCACCGGGATCACCACCGCGCTGCCACCGCCGTGAATGGCCGGGTGAACGGCGTTGGGGCCGATCACGGCCACCCGGCCGACCGCGGCGGGGTCGATGGGCAGCGCCTGGCGCTCGTTGCGCAGCAGCACCAGCGACGCACTCACGGCCCGGCGCAGCAGCCCCGGGTCAACGAATGACGAGACGGGAGGAAGTGAGGCGGCGGAGCCGGAGCCATCTGCGACGGCCGGCCGGAGGTCGGCCGTGAAGGGGGAAGGGGAGGTGGGCGGGGGCGCGCGGGGGGGTCTGGGGCCATCGGGGTCTGGGGTGTCCCCAGGGGGCAGAGTGTCCCCCAAGGCAACACCGCGCCGACCCGGCCGGCCAGCCGGAGCAGCCGCAGCACCTTGTCGTCCAGCACCTCGGGCGCGACCGCGCCGTCGGTCACGGCCTGCGCCAGCGGCACGCCCCAGGGACCGTCCGGGCCCGGCATGGCCAGGTCCAGCGCGGCCAGAGCGGTGGCCGCGGTGCTCCGCGCGGCGTGCCAGTCCGAGGTGACCACGCCGTCGAAGCCCCACTCGTCCTTGAGCACGTCCCGCAGCAGCTGCGCGTGCTCGGTCATCGGGACGCCGTTGACCTTGTTGTAGGCGGCCATGACCAGGGCCGCGCCGGCCTCCCGGACACAGGCCTCGAACGGCGCCAGGTACAGCTCGCGCAGCACGTGCTCGGCGATCCTGGCGTCGTAGGTCCAGCGCTGCGTCTCGGAGTCGTTGCCCACGAAGTGCTTGACGCATCCGGCGACGCCCGCGCTCTGCACGCCGCGGACGAACGCCACCCCGAGCCGGGCGATCAGCACCGGGTCCTCGGCGAAGCACTCGAAGCCCCGGCCGCCGAGCGGCGTGCGCATCAGGTTGATGGTCGGCGCCAGCAGCACGTCGACGCCCTTGGCCCGGGCCTCGGCGCCCAGCGCGGCGGCGAGCTCGCCGACCAGGCCGGGGTCCCAGGTGGCGCCGAGGGCGGACGGGCACGGCAGGCTGGACGAGGGATGGCGCTCATCCAGCACCACGCCTCTGACCCCGGCCGGGCCGTCCGATGTGATCATCGGGCGGAGCCCGAGCGCGTCGGCGCCCTGGGTGCACCAGCTGTCCGCGCCGGTCAGCAGCAGCACCTTGTCCAGCACCGGCAGCCCGGCGACCAGCGCGGCCGCGTCGCGGTCCGCCCGGGGGTTCGCGGTAGTCCCTGCGCCCGCCTGGCCGGGGGTCCGGCCAGGCGGGCGCAGCCCGTCGTATCGGGTGGTCACAGACGTTCCTCTGTCTCGAGGTCCGGTGCCCTGGTCAGGAGGCCGGCTTGAGGTGGAGGACCGTCTCTTCGAGATACGGCGAGTTGGTGGTGGGGTTCATGAACGGGTTGCCGGAGGACGGCCAGCCGCTGTAGTTCCTGGTGGAGAACTCCCACCAGGCCGCGCCGTACAGCAGCGGGACCACCGGGACCTGGCTGGTCATGATGGACTCCAGCTTGGTGATCGCGGCCTGCTGCTCCGACGGGCTGCTGCTGCCGGCGAACTGGGCCAGCGCGGCCTGCGTGGCCTTGTCGTTCCACCGGCCCAGGTCGTTCGCGGCCGGCTTGCCCACCGGGGCGGTGAGGGCCGAGTCGAGCAGGCTGTCGTAGATCTGATAGGGCGTCGGTCCCTGGTTGCTCCAGTGGATCGCGGTGTCGAACGTGCCGTTGGTGACGTCGGACTGCCACACCGCGGGGTTGCCGATGCCGTTCACCGTGACGTTGAAGCCGAGCCCGTTGAGCTGCTTGGCGATGTCCTGCGCGTCGAGGTAGTAGTCGCTGTACGGGATCGGGTCCGAGATCGAGAAGCTGATGTGCTTGCCGTTCTTGGTCCACTTCCCGCCGGACTTGGTCCAGCCGTCCGCGGTCAGGATCGAGCTGACCTTGCCCGAGTCGCCCGTGGCCGGGAGGTTATTGGCCAGCGACGGCATCAGGTAGGTGCTGGCCGAGGGGAGCAGCAGCCCGCTGGTGGAGCTTTCCGGCAGCTCGTAGCCGGTCTCGCCCTGCGCGGAGAGCTGCTGCCGGTTGATCCCGAAGCTGATCGCCTGCCGCACCGCCGGGTCGTTAAGCGGCGCCTTGGTGACGTTGATGATCAGCGACACCAGGTTGTTGGCGGTCAGGTACGGGGCCTTCTGGAACCAGGTGTGGTTGTCCGGGCTCTTGGACAGGTACACGCCCTGCACGTTGGCGATGTCGTTGCCGGCCAGGTCGATCTGGCCGCTGGCCAGCGGGCTGACGATGTTGAAGTTCGCGCTGTAGGCCGGGTAGGAGATCTCCGGCACGCGCACCGCGCTCTTGTTCCAGTAGTTCGGGTTCGTCTTGAGGGTGAAGCCCTGCGGCGTGAACTTGTCGAGCATGTATGGGCCGGTGCCGACCGGGTTCGGGTCGGCGAACGTGGCCGGGTTCACGCTGGACCAGATGTGCTGCGGCACGATGTAGGTCTGGCCGATCAGGAACAGGTTCGCGTACTCCGGCTGGCTGAACGTGAGCACCGCCGTGGTCGCGCTGGGCGCGGTGGCGCTGACCGGCACCGGGGTGCCGTCCGTGGCCACGCCCGGATGCGTCCTGATCATGTTGAAGGTGAACGCGACGTCGCTGGCGCTGAACGGCTTGCCGTCGTTCCACTTCACACCGGACCTGATCGTCAGGGTCAGTGTCTTACCGCCGTTCGACCAGCGGTACCCGGTGCCGAGCACGTCGAACGGGGCCTGGCTGGGGTTGAGGATGTTCCAGATGAACAGCGGCTCGTTGTACAGCGCGTCCGCGGTCACCACGTGGCCGGTGGACGTCGCCGAGTAGGGGCTGAACGTGTCGGTCATCGGCGATAGCGGCGTGTCGTCGATGACCAGGGGCTTGCCCGTGGCCGATGACGATGAGCCGCTGCTTGAGCTGGAGCCCGAACTGCTGCAGGCTGCCACCGCGAGGGTCAGGATGGCGCCTGCGGCCAGGCTCTTCATAACTGTGTGCTTCATTGCTTAAACTCCGTTGTGCCCGGCCGGCTTGGAGCCGGCTTGTTGTGAACGACCTGTCGGGGTCTGTTGCCAGTCAGGTGGCGGGCCGGCCGGGTGCTGCCCCTGTGCCTGCCCGCGCCCTGCGCTGTCGGTGTGCGTCTCACGCTGTGTTCCGGTACCACTGGGGTTCCGGTACCACTGTGTTCCTGTACCACCGGGCTCCGGACTTTGCCCGGTGCCCGCTACGGGGTGTCCCGGTTCATCACGTCTCCTCCCGGATCGGGTGCGGAATGGTGCGGGGTGAGGGGTCTGGCCTGGCTGGCGTCCAGGTCCGGCGCGTGCTGCCAGCAGGCGCTCACGTGACCGTCGGCCACGTCGAAGTCCGGCGGGGCGGTGTTCGCGCAGATCGCCATCGCGTGCGGGCAGCGCGGGTGGAATCGGCAGCCACGCGGCGGGGCCAGCAGGCTCGGCGGGGCGCCGCGCCGGCCGATGGGGGCCTGGCCGGCCCGGTCGGGGTCGGGGGCCGCGCTGAGCAGCAGCTGGGTGTAGGGGTGCGCGGGCTCGTCGGTGACCGCCTGCGCGGGCCCGGCCTCGACGACCTGGCCGGCGTACATCACCGCGATCGTGTCGGCGAGGTACCGGGCCGACGCGATGTCGTGGGTGATGTAGAGGATCGCGAGCCGTTCGGTGTCGCGCAGGTCGCCGAGCAGGTTGAGGACGCCGAGCCGGATCGACACGTCCAGCATCGAGACCGGCTCGTCGGCCAGCAGCACGCGCGGTCGCACCGCGAGCGCACGGGCGATCGCGACGCGCTGGCGCTGGCCCCCGGACAGCTCGTGCGGGTACTTCCCGATGAACTGGTCGGCCGGGGTGAGCGAGACCCGCTCGAGCAGGCTGTTGATCGTCTCGTCCAGGCTCAGGCCCGGCATGGGCAGCCCGTGCACCCGCAGCGGCCGGGCCAGGTGATACCGCACGTCGTGCACGGGGTTGAGGGAGGAGAACGGGTCCTGCAGGACCATCTGCACCTGCCGCGCGTATCCCCGCCTGTCGTGACCGCCGGGCGGGACCGGGCTGCCGCCCAGGAGCAGCTCGCCTGAGGTCGGCCTGATCAGCCGGGCGAGCAGCCGGGCCAGCGTCGACTTGCCCGAGCCGCTCTCGCCGACCACGGCCGTGACCTGGCCCTCGGCCAGCGCGATCGAGACGTTCTCGACCGCGTGCACCACGATGGGCCCGGTCTCGGCCTGGTCGGCGCCCCGTGCGTCGGCGCACGCGTGCGCCGGGAGCCCGTGCGCCGGGAACAGGCCGGCGCAGCTGGGGCAGCGCCCGGCGGCCTGTCCTCCGGCCGGCTGCGCCGTGGACAGGGAAGTGCTTGGTGAGGTGGCGCGCCTCCAGCAGCGGGGTGCCCGTGGCGGGCGGCTGGCCGGCTAGCCGCAGTTGGGTCATGGCTGGGTCCTGACTGTCGGTGCGGCGGCCAGGTCCGCGCCGGGGGCCGGCACCGCGAGCTCGGCGGGCGCGGGCGCCGCGCCCTGCTGCAGCCAGCACGCGGCCAGCCGCCCGTCCTCCCCGGCCGGCGGCAGCAGCGCGGGCGCGTCGGTGCGGCACCGGTCCATGGCGTAGGAGCAGCGCGGGTGGAAGACGCATCCGGCGGGCAGCCGCCGCAGGTCGGGCGGTGAGCCGGGGATGCCGGTCAGGTGCTGCCGGGGCCCGTGCAGGCCGGGGAACGAGCGGAGCAGGCCGAGGCTGTAGGGGTGGCGGGGGGCGCGGAACAGCGCGGTGGCCTCGGCCCGCTCCACCAGCCGCCCCGCGTACATCACCGCGATCGAGTCCGCGATCTCGATGAGCAGCGACAGGTCGTGGGTGATGAACAGCACCGCGAACCCGAGCCGGTCCCGCAGCTCCATCAGCTCTTCGAGGATCTCTCGCTGGGTGACCACGTCCAGCGCGGTGGTCGGCTCGTCCATGATCACGATCTGCGGCTCGAGGGCCAGGGCCATAGCGATCATCACGCGCTGCCGCATGCCGCCGGAGAGCTGGTGCGGATGGCTGCCGAGCCGGTCGGCGGTCATCCCGACCATGGCCAGCAGCTCGGCGGCCCTGGCCCGGGCCCCGGCCTGGCCCAGGTCGGGCCGGTGCGCGCGCAGCACGTCGGTGAGCTGGGATCCGATCGACAGCACCGGGTTGAGCGCGTTCATGGCACTCTGCATGACCACCGAGATCTGCGACCAGCGCAGCACCCGCAGCCCGCTCTCGCCCGCGGCGAGCAGGTCCACGGTGCGGCCGGGCTCGGGGTAGTAGTCCACGCTCCCGCCGGTGATCATCCCGGGGGCCCGCAGCAGCCGGGTGATCGCGTAGGCCAGGGTGGACTTGCCGCTGCCGCTCTCCCCGGCCAGGCCGAGCACCTCGCCGGCGTGCATGGTCAGGTCGGCCCCGGTCACCGCGTGCACCGCGTCCGGGCCTGCGCCGTAGTCCACGCACAGCCCGCGCACCTCGAGCAGGGGCCGCCAGGCCGCCGGCGCGCTCACCGTGGCCTCCCCTGGCGCACGACCGGGGTCACGCCGAGCACGAAGCGCCGGGGCGGCCGGGTGGCCCCGTCCTGGCGGGAGCGGCGCCGGGACAGGCCGGCGGCCCGCAGCCGCGGGTTGATGAACTCGTCGATCCCGAAGTTGAGCAGCGCCAGCGCGGTGCCGAGCAGCGCCACGGCCAGGCCGGGCGGAAGGAACAGCCACCAGTAGCTGCTCTGCTCGGCGCCGGCGACCTGGGCGTAGAACAGCATCCCGCCCCAGCTCCAGTGGTTGGGGTTGACCAGGCCGAGGAACGCCAGCGCGGTGTACGTGCCGACGCCGTAGAGCACGGTGAACAGGAACGACGAGGCGACGATCGGGATCAGGTTGGGCAGGATCTCGTGGCTGATGATGCGCCAGCCGCGCTCGCCCATGATCCGCGCGGACTCCACGTAGTCCCGGCTGCGCAGGGACAGCGTCTGGGCCCTGAGCACCCGGGCCCCGAACGCCCACCCGGTGACCGCGATGATCAGCCCGATCAGCACGTCGTCGCCGCCCTGGGAGGGGGGCAGGAAGCCGAAGATCACGATGAGCAGCGGCAGGGCCGGCATGACCAGGAAGAGGTTGGCGAGCATCGAGAGCAGGTCGTCGGCCAGGCCGCCCATGTAGCCCGCGGTCACCCCGATGAGCGACCGACAGCACGGTCGCGACCAGCCCGGCCACGAACGCCACGAGCACCGTGCTGCGCCCGCCCGCGAGCAGCTGGGACAGCACGTCCTGCTGCTGCTGGGTGGTGCCGAGCAGGTGCGCGGCGGACGGGGGCTGCGGGAAGCTGGCCGTGGTGGAGAAGCTCCGGCCCGGGTTGTAGGGCGCGATCCAGGGCCCGATCACGGCGAGGACCAGGAAGCCGATCAGCCCGGCCAGGCCGATGAGCACCTTGGGTGACCGGGGCAGCCGGAACCGCGGCCGCCGGGTCCTGGCGTCGGGCGCCGGGAGCAGGCCGGGGCCGGCCGCGGGGCCGCTGCCCAGGTCCGTGCTCGTGCCGATGGCCATGGCTCAGGCCTCCTGCCGGGTCCGCGGGTCGAGGAACACGTACACGAAGTCGGCGGCCAGGTTGGCCACCAGCACGGCCATGGTGATGACCAGGAAGATGCCCTGCAGCAGCGCGTAGTCGGCGTCCTGTACCGCGGTGAGCATGATGAACCCGAGCCCCGGGTAGCTGAACACGATCTCGGTCAGCAGCGCGCCCGACACCACGAACCCGATCGCCAGCGAGAAGCCGGAGATGCTCGGCAGGATCGCGTTGCGGGCCGCGTACCAGACCACCCGCTGCTTCGGCAGCCCCTTGGCCTGCGCGATGAGGACGTAGTCCTCGTCCATCGTGGTGATCATGACGTTGCGCATGCCCACGATCCAGCCCGCGGCCGAGGCGACCACGATGGTCAGCGCGGGCAGCACCGCGTGGTCGAGGACGTCACTGATGTAGGCCCAGTTCGAAGGCCGGGAAGTCGAGGTTGTTCCTGGCACTGCCGGGCGGGAACCAGCCCAGCCTGATCGCGAACAGGTCGATGGCCAGGAACGCGAGGAAGAAGTACGGCGCCGCCTGGAAGAACGTGGTGGCCGGCAGCAGGGTGTCCAGCCAGCCGCCGCGCCGCCAGGCCACCAGCACGCCGAGCAGCGTGCCGAGCACGAAGCTGATCACGGTCGCGGTCCCGACCAGGCCGATCGTCCACGGCAGCGCCCCGCGGATCACGGTGGTCACCGGGACGAAGCCGTTGCTCGTGGAGACGCCCAGGTTGCCGTGCAGCAGGTTGTTCCAGTAGTGCAGGTACTGGCCCCACAGGCCCTCGCCGGTGTTCGACCCGAACTGCAGCTCCAGCGCGCGCAGCGTCGCCTTCGTGATCACCTGGCCCTGCATCTTGGCCAGCACGGCCGCAACCGGGTTGCCCGGCATGACCCGGGGGATGAAGAAGTCGACGGTGACGGCCGCGATCGCGGTGATGAGGTAGAAGCCGATCCTGCGGCTGATCACGCGCACGGTCGCCTCCCGCTCAGGCGCCCCGTCACGCGCACCGCCGCCTCGTTCCCTTCTCTCGCCACGCGCACCCGGCGCCGCGCTCTCATGCTCCCCGCCTCACCGGCGAGGTGGGCGGCGCGGGGGAGGGGCACCCGCAGCTTTCGCGGAGGATCAGCCGGGTGGGGAGCAGCACGTCCGCGCTCGGCCGGGACCCCGCTGCTGATCATCGAGTGCAGCACGTCGAACGCGGTGGCGCCGATCTCCTGGATCGGCTGGCGCACCGTGGTGAGCTGCGGCCGCAGGTGGCGGGCCATGGGGATGTCGTCGAAGCCGGTCACCGCGACGTCCCCCGGCACGTCGATGCCGCGGCGGGCCAGCGCGTACATGACGCCGAGCGCGGTCTGGTCGTTCGCGCAGGCGATCGCCCGCGGGAGCGCCGTCCCGGCGGCGATCAGCTGCTCCATCACCCGGGCGCCGCCGGACGCGTAGTAGTTGCCCTGCCACTGCGGGCCGGTCAGCAGCGTGGCGCCGGCCGCGGCCGCCTCGGCCGCGATGGTCTGGCCCCTGGCCACGCTGTCCGGGCTGTCGGCGAGCCCGGCGACGTAGGCCAGTGACCGGTACCCGTGGTCGGCCAGCAGGTGCCGGGCCAGGCTGCGCATGCCCGCCTCGTTGTCGCTGTGCACGTTGGTCGTGGTGCTGGTCGCGACGTTGGCCAGGGTGACCACCGGCACCCGCCGGGAGAGCTGGTCCAGCTCGTCCGGCTCCAGCACCCGGTCGTGCAGGATCAGCCCGTCGCTCTTCCTGGCCAGCGGCGAGCAGCCGCGCGCTGACGTCGTGATCATCAACGTCGACGGAGCTGAGCAGGAGGTTGAAGCCCCGCCGCTGCGCCGCGAGCTCGATGCCGCGGTTGATCACGTCGGTGAAGATGAGGCTCTCGTCCTCCTCGGCGAAGCCGCCCTCGCTGGTCGGGACCCAGCGGACCCGGCGGATGACGACCCCGACGACCTCCTTGAGCCGCCCGCTCAGCGCGCGGGCCGCCCCGTCGGGCACGAAGCCGAGCTCGGCGACCGCCTGGAGCACCCGCTCCCGCGTCTCCTCGCGCGGGTTGGCGCGGCCGTTGAGCACCCGCGACACCGACGCGATCGACACGCCGGCCACCCGCGCCACGTCGTAGATCGTCGGTGGCGTGTGATTCACCTCGCGGATGTCGGCCACCGCGCTCCTTCCGTTACCTGCGGGCCGGTAAGCGCTTACCGCACTGCGTCGGCGAGTCCGGTAAGCGCTTACCGGAGGGGATGGCAGGAGCGTAAGTCCAGCGCGGGCCGGGCTTCAAGAGTGCAGCCTGATTCCGTTACCGGAACGTAACAGAAGCGGCCTGGCCCGGCGGCGGCCCGCGGCTGCGGCGGAGCGACGGGACCGCCACGTCAGCAGCGGGCCCGCCCGTCACGGTCCGGCGGCCGCGCCGTGACCGAAACATCGGTGAAACACAAGGCCGCTTTTCCTGCCCCTCGCGACGCGCCCGCGTAACAAACGGGAAACGCCGGTGAAACCACGATGTGGGACACATGGATATCGGCACCTGACGACGGATGCGGCCTGCCTGGACGGCCGTACCGCGCAAGGATCTGGAGGGCGACATTGGATCCCTACGCAAGCTGGCTCAGCGCTGGTGATAACGCCTGGCAGATGACGGCGGCGACGCTCGTCGGCCTGATGAGCATCCCGGCGCTCGCCGTTCTCTACGGCGGGATCGTCCAGCGTAAATTCGCGATCAACACGATGATGATGGTGTTCAGCGCGTTCTGCCTGACCCTCATCGTGTGGGTCCTGTGGGCGTTCAAGATGGGCTTCGGCGAGCCCTGGCTCGGCGGCAGCCTGCACCTGCTCGGCAAGCCCGGCACGGTGGTCGGGGCCGCGGGCGAACAGGGCCAGGCGCAGCGTCCCGCTGCTCGACGGGCTGATGCCGAAGATGCGGTTCCCCGAGGGCTCGCTGGTCTACTTCCAGTTCGTGTTCGCGGCCATCACGCCGATCCTGTTCATCGGCAGCGTGATCGGCCGGATCAAGTTCAAGGTCTGGCTGATCTTCGTGCCGCTGTGGATCACGTTCGCCTACACGGTGAACGCGTTCCTGCTCTGGGGCGGCGGCTTCTGGGCCGGCAAGGGCGCGCTCGACTTCAGCGGCGGCTACGTCATCCACCTCGCGGCCGGGGTGTCCGGCTTCGTCGCCGCCGCCGTGGTCGGCCCGCGGCTGGCGCGCGACCGGGAGAAGGCGGCCCGAACAACCTGCTGTTCGTGGCCGTCGGTGCCGGGATCCTGTGGCTGGGCTGGAACGGCTTCAACGGCGGTGACCCGTACTTCGCCGGGGCCGACGCGACCGCGGCCTTGGTCAACACCAACCTCGCCACCGCCGTGGCGATGATGACCTGGATCATCGCGGACATGGCGTTCGGGAAGGAGCGCAAGCCGACCTTCCTCGGCGGCGTCAACGGGATGATCTGCGGCCTGGTGGCCATCACGCCCGCCGCGGGCTACGTGAACGGTGTCGGCGCGATCATCATCGGCCTGGTCTCCTCGTCGATCGTCTGGGCGCTCTTCGGCTACCTGCCGCGGAAGGTCTGGCCGTTCAACAAGGTCGACGACGCGCTGGGCGTCGTGTACACGCACGGCTTCGCCGGCCTGATCGGCGGGCTCCTGGTCGGCCTGCTGGCCAACCCGCAGATGATCGTCTACCTCGGCGTCGGCAAGAACGCGGACGTCACGACGGCCGGCCTGTTCTACGGTCACCCGAAGCAGCTGCTGATCCAGGCGGGCGCGGCCCTGACGGTGATCATCTGGGACGGCGTGATCACGTTCCTGATCCTGCGCGGCATCGGGCTGTTCATGAAGCTCCGCGAGCCCGACGAGGTCCTGCTGGCCGGCGACATCAAGCTGCACGGCGAGGTGGCCTACCCGATGGAGGAGCCGGACGCGGAGCCGGCGTTCGGCGAGATTCCCGGCGAGCCGGTCCCGGATCCGCACCACCACCAGAAGGTGCTGACCACGGACGAGCGACGGTGACCTGAGCTCGGCCGAGACCCGGCCCGGGGACCCGCGGTGGGCCGTCGCGGGAACCCGGGCTGGCTCGCGTGAGCACAGGTCAGCCCGCCGGCTGGCGGCCAGGCCGTCACCATGCGGTCAGTGGCCCCTGAAGGCTTCCTCCAGCCACCAGGAGCCGTGCTGCGAGGTGACCTTGGCGTCGATCACCAGCGGCCGGTCGCGCGGGCCGTCCAGCCAGTCCCGCACCGGGCCGAGGTCCTTAGTGCCGCGCACGGTGACGCCCGCGCCGCCGAACCCCCGCCCGATCTCGGCGATGTCGGCCGGCGGGAACCTGACCGTGTCCAGCGGATCCCCGTCCGGCCCGAAGTGGTGCACCTCCGCGCCGTAGGCCTCGTCGTCGTAGACCACGACCACCATGGGCAGGCCGAGCCGGACCACGGTCTCCAGCTCGCTGATGCCCATGAGCGCGCCGCCGTCGCCCAGCGCCGCCACCGTCAGCCGGTCCGGCCGGGCGATCGCGGAGCCGATGGCCGAGGCCAGGCCGAGGCCGATCGACTGATACGCCTGGGTGAAGCAGAACCCGTCGGCGTCCGGCACGGACAGGTACATGCTCGGGTAGCCCATGAAGTTGCCCGAGTCCACGGCCACGATCCGCTCCGCCGGGAGCAGGTCGTCGAGCTGCGATCGTCAGCGTGCGCGGGTCGATCCGCTGGCCGTCGCTCTCATCGTCGTAGGGCACGTCCCGCCAGTGCACCTCGCGCGGCGATCCGGTCCCGCAGCGCCTGCGACCGGTAGCCAGCGTCGCTGCCCAGGTCACCGGCGCGGGCGCGGCCGCCGGGTCCGCTGGCCGGGCCGCGGTCCCCGGGTTCGCCGTCCAGCAGGCCGGTCACCGCGCGCGCGGTCGCGCCGACGTCGCCCGTCACGCCGAGCTGCACCGGACGGTGCGCGCCGATCGCGTCCTGCTCGTGGTCCACCTGGACCACGGCCGCGTCCGGGCCGATCAGCTTGCCGTGCCGCAGCGTCCACATGTTCAGCGAGCAGCCCCAGCCGACGACCAGGTCGGCGTCGAAGATCAGCTCGGCGGCGAGCGGCGACGCGAAGCCGCCGC
The DNA here is from genome assembly GCA_963739645.1 of uncultured Actinomycetota bacterium. GTDB lineage: Bacteria > Actinomycetota > Actinomycetes > Streptosporangiales > Streptosporangiaceae > JASHPR01. The sequence continues at coordinate 29,203 of CAVUBM010000001.1, read as the reverse complement.
TGACGTCCAGGTCCCATGGGCTGCCGCGGAACAGGCCCTTGCCCGCCGCCGACGTGGCGAGCAGGGCGCCGCACGCGGTCGGCCAGCCGCGCCAGGTCCTGGCCCGCCCCGGCGATCCGCGCTCCCCGCCCGGCGATGAACACCGGCGCTGGCCGGGATCGCGGCGCAGCGCTTCGGCCAGCGAGGCGGCCGCCGCCGGCGACGGCTCCACGGGTGGCGGCGGGCCGAGCGGCTCGATGGCGGGCAGCTCGCACTCCCCGGCCTGCACGTCGAGCGGCAGCGCCAGCACCACGGTGCGCCGTTCTTGCGCCGCGGTCCGGTAGGCCCGGACCGTGTCGTCGACCGCGAAGCCGGGGGAATGCAGCCGGAACGCGGCCGCGCCGACCGACGTGGCCAGGGCAGCGACGTCGATCCGGAAGTTGGACCGGACGGCGGCCTGGCCACGTCGGCGGCGAGCACCACCATCGGGGTGCGGCTCTTGGCCGCCTCGGTGATCCCGGTGATGCGCGTTGGTCAGCCCGGGGCCCTGGTGCACGGACAGGATGCCCGGCCGGTCGCTCATCCGCGCCCAGCCATCGGCCATTACGGCCGCGCCGCCCTCGTGCCGCGCGGCCAGATACCGCACCCCGTGGCCGATCAGGGCGTTGGTCACCTTGAAGTTGCCGCTGCCCACCACCCCGAACACGGTGTTCGCGCCCAGCTCGGCCAGCGCCGCGGCCACGGCGTCGGTGACCGGCATGACCGGCCGTCTGGCATCAGGACCGCTCGACCAGGGCCATGGCCCGGCACGGGCTGCCGGACCCGCCGGCGATCGGCAGCGGTCCGGCGATCACCACGGCGCCGGTGACCGGCAGCCGGGCCAGGTTCTGCAGCTGGGTGAGGCCGTACTTGCCCGCGCCGAGCAGCGAGGCGTGGCACGGGAACGGCGGGTCGAAGGAGTGCGCGGCCCCGGCGTCGGTGCCGACGGTCTCCACGCCGAGCCCGAGCACCGGCGATTCGTTCGCCAGCCACTGGGCGCACTCGACCGAGATCCCCGGCGTGTGCGGCCCGGTCTCGTTCGCGTTCAGGAACTCCTGCTGGCTGTGCGACCTGACGTCCCAGCCGGTCCGGTACAGCAGCCAGCCGCCCGCCGGGCAGCGGGCCGTGCTCGCTCTCCCACTTCCTGACGTGCTCGATCTCGAGCAGGAAGTCCGGGTCGGCGGCGGCCTCGGCGCTGAAGTCAAGCACCACGGCGGGCGCGATCAGCTTGGTCACCGGCACCTGCGCGACGTCCTCGCCGTCCCGGCCGGTGATCCAGTGCACCGGCGCGTCGAAGTGCGTGCCGGTGTGCTCGCCGGTCGTGATGTCGTTCCAGTACCACGCGGGCCCGCGCTCGTCGTACCGGCTGATCTCCTGCAGCGAGAACGACTTGGTGTTGCCGAACGGCTCGGGGAGCTTGATCACGGCGGGTCGACGACTCGAGCCGCGAGGTGAGGTCGATCACCTCGATCGTGGCGGTCCGGATCGCAGAGATGAGGTCATCGAGCACGGGCATGAGGCGCTCCTCCGGCCGGGATGGATGATCAGCAGCGGACCCGACTAGCCTGCCGCACTGGCCTATTGAACACCAGGGCCGGCCACCGCCCGCCGAACGCGGCTGTCCCCGGCGTCCCGCAGAATGGGGGTATGACACGGCCTATCCCCAAGGCGCGGACGCTGGTGACCACCGACGGTGTGGCGATCGACGCTGTCCACCTGGCAGGTGACGAAGACCTGGCGATCGTGCTGGCGCACGGCTTTACCCTGCACTGGCAGCGGCCGTCGGTCTGGAAGGTCGCGACCGCGCTGAACCGGGCCGCCGGGGTCATCACCTTCGACTTTCGCGGTCACGGCCGCTCCGGGGGTGCGTCCACGCTGGGCGACAGGGAGATCTACGACGTGGACGTCGCGGTCGGCTACGCCCGTGAGCTCGGCTACCAGCGGGTGGCCACGGTCGGGTTCTCCATGGGTGCGTCGATCGTGCTCCGGCACGCCGCGCTGATCGGCGGGGTCGACGCGGTGGTCTCGGTCAGCGGGCCAGGCCGGTGGTACTACCGGGGCACCAGGTCCATGCGCAAGGTGCACTGGGCGGTCGAGCACCGGCTCGGCCGCCTGGTGGCCAGGACGCTGCTGCACACCAAGATCAGTTCAGGCCGCTGGGACCCGGTTCCGATGCCGCCCGACGAGGCCGCGGCGCGGATCGCCCCGACGCCGCTGCTGATCGTGCACGGGGATCTCGACGGCTACTTCCCCGTCGACCACGCCGAGCAGCTGTACGCGGCCGCGCGCGAGCCCAAGGAGCTGTGGATCGAGCACGGCTTCGGCCACGCCGAGTCCGCCGCCACCACCGTCCTGCTGGAGCGGATCGGCAGCTGGATCCGCGAGGCGGTGGCGGTGCCGAGCCCCAACGCGGCCTGACCGCCGCGGTTCCGGCGGGCGGTCAGGCCTCAGGCGGCGCGGCCCGGCGGGCCGGGCGGCGGCAGCACGGTGGCGGCCCGCTTGACCGTGCGGATGATCGGGGCCACCTCCACCGCGTTCACGCCGTCCAGCCTGGCGACGCGCTCGGTCAGGTACCGGTAGAGCGCGTAGTCATCGGGGAACAGCACGCTCGCGATCAGGTTGCTCGTCCCCGTGATCGCGGCCACGAACGGGAGCTCGGGATGCTGCGCCAGGGCCTCGCCGACGCCCGCCAGCCGCGCGGGAGCCACCGACATCCACAGGTGGGCCCGGGTGCCGATGCCGTACGCGGCCTCATCGATGTCTACGTCGAGGTAGAGCACGCCCGCGGCGCGAAGCTCCTCCACCCGGCGCCGCACCGTCGACTCGTGCCAATGCGTGGCCTGAGCCAGCTCGGCATAGCTGGCCCGCCCGTCGCGGGCGAGCTCGGCGAGCAGGACCCGGTCGCCGGGAGCGAGGTCCTGGGCCGTCGGCGGGGAGGCGTGACCGGTAACCGCGGGGGAGAGCATCGCGGCCTGCCCGTCGGTCAGGGCCCCGGTCGCGCCCGGCCAGTGCTCGGAGCCGCCGCGGAACATGTGCAGCAGGGACTGCGCGCTGATGGCCACGATGCGGCGGCTGGACGGAAGCTGGCGCAGCAGCAGGTCCTGCCGCCCCGAGCCCTCGGCGGGCTTCACCACGCAGGTGATCTCGGTTCCGCCGGAGGTGAGCTGCACCCAGGAGGTGTCGGCCCGGCGGGCCAGGGCGTCGGCGACGGCCGCGGCGGCGTCGGGGACGCACTGCAGCCGGACCACCCAGTCGGACTGCCCGAGCCGCTGCGAGTTGGGCAGGCCGACCACCCGGAGGTTCCCCGCGGCGTGCATGCGCCGGTAGCGCCGGGCCACGGTCTGCTCGGACGCGCCCACGGCCGCGGCGATCCGGCTGAACGGCGCCCGCCCATCGAGGATCAACGCATGGACGATCTGCCGATCCAGCTGATCGAGCGTGACTGATTTCACGACTGTAATCATAGATCTCGGAGGAATCCATCACAACCGGCGCTTTTCTTGGAGCCTGAACGGGCCGTGACCCACCCTGGGTGGAGGCGAAGGAACCTCCAGGAAGTGAGACCGTGATGGAGAGAAAGTGGTGGACCCTCGTGGCGGTCTGCCTGGGCACGTTCATGCTTCTCGTGGACGTCACGATCGTGAATGTCGCGCTCCCCAGCATCCAGGATGATCTGCATGCGAGCTTCTCCCAGTTGCAGTGGGTGGTCGACGCGTACGCGCTGTCGCTCGCGGCGCTGCTGCTCACCTCGGGCTCGCTGGCTGATCTCTTCGGCCGCAGGCGGCTGTTCGCCTGCGGCCTGGCGGTGTTCACCGTCGGCTCGTTGCTCTGCGCGCTGGCGGCCGATCCCCTGTTCCTGGTCCTGTCCCGGGCCGGGCAGGGCATTGGCGGCGCGATCATGTTCGCGACCTCGCTCGCGCTGCTCGCCGACGCGTTCCGGGGCCGCGACCGCGGCACCGCCCTGGCCATCTGGGGCGCGGTGACCGGTGTCGCCGTGGCGGCCGGCCCGGTACTCGGCGGGATCATTACCACTGACTGGAGCTGGCGGGGCATCTTCTACGTGAACCTGCCCATCGGCGTGGTGGCCATGGCTGTCACCCTGGCGCGGGTGACCGAGTCCCGCGACCCGCACCCGCGCGGCGTTGACTGGCCGGGGTTCGTGTCCTTCACCGCCGCGCTCATCGCGCTGGTCTACGGCCTGATCCGGGCCGGCGAGCAGGGCTGGGGCGACGACGGCGTACTGATCTGCCTGGTGGCGGCCGCGGTGCTGCTGGCGGTGTTCCTGCTCGTGGAGCGCTTCAGCCGGAACGCCATGTTCGACCTGAGGCTGTTCCGCGTCCCGACCTTCGCCGGCGGGTCCGTGGCCGCGCTCGCGATCAACGGCTGTGTCTACGCGATGCTGCTGTACATCGTGCTGTACCTGCAGGACCTGCTCGGCTACAGCGCCATGCAGACCGGGTTCCGGCTGCTGATCATGTCGGCCGTCACCCTCCCGGCCGCGATCGTCTCGGGCAGGCTGACCAGCCACGTCCCGGTCCGGCTGCTGGTCGGCCCCGGCCTGGCCCTGGCCGGGCTCGGCTTGCTGCTCATGTCCGGCCTGCACCCCAGCTCGGGCTGGACCCACCTGATCCCCGGGCTGATCCTGGCCGGCCTGGGCTCGGGCCTGGTCAACCCGGCGCTCGCGTCGACCGCGGTGGGCGTGGTCCCGCCCCGCTCCGCGGGCATGGCGTCCGGCATCAACACCACCTTCCGCCAGGTCGGCATCGCCACCGGGATCGCCGTCTTCGGCACCCTGTTCGCCACCAGGCTCACCCACGGCATCATCAGCGGCCTGCGCGGGACCTCGCTCGCGGGCCACGCGCACGCGATCGCGACCGCGGTGAGCCAGGGCCAGAGCCACCAGGTGTTCGCGGCCCTGCCCCGCGCCGCGCAGCAGACCGCCGCTGGCGTGGCCGATACCGCGTTCACCAGCGGGCTGAACGAGATCCTGATCGTCAGTGGCACCGGGGCTCTGGTCGCGGCCGTCGCGGCCACGGCCCTGATCCGCGGCCAGGACTTCGTGGCCAGGAACCCAGCCCCGCCGCGGCCCGGTCCCGCCGTCGCCGCGCCCGAGGTGGCGCAGGGTCCGGCTTCGCGGTAGCGGAGAGGCTCGCATGATCATGCACTGATGTGCATATACTTTCATCCGTGTCCAAGGTGCTCACCTCCCTGCCCGTCGGCGAGCGTGTCGGGATCGCGTTCTCCGGCGGCCTCGATACCTCGGTAGCGGTGGCGTGGATGCGCGAGAAGGGCGCCGTGCCGTGCGCCTACACCGCCGACATCGGGCAGTACGACGAGCCTGACGTCGCCTCGGTGCCCGGCCGCGCCACGGCCTACGGCGCTGCGGTCGCCCGGGTGGTCGACTGCCGGGCGGCCCTGGTGGAGGAGGGGCTCGCCGCGCTGGCCTGCGGGGCGTTCCACATCAGGACCGGCGGCCGCGGCTACTTCAACACCACCCCGCTCGGGCGGGCCGTCACCGGCACCCTGCTGGTGCGGGCCATGCTCGAGGACGGCGTGCAGATCTGGGGGGACGGCTCGACCTTCAAGGGCAACGACATCGAGCGGTTCTACCGCTACGGCCTGCTGGCCAACCCCTCCCTGCGGATCTACAAGCCGTGGCTGGACGCCGAGTTCGTCAGCGAGCTCGGCGGCCGCCGGGAGATGTCCGAGTGGCTGGTCGCCCACGGCCTGCCCTACCGGGACAGCGCGGAGAAGGCCTACTCCACCGACGCGAACATCTGGGGCGCGACTCACGAGGCCAAGGCGCTCGAGCACCTCGACGCGGGCATCGAGATCGTCGAACCGATCATGGGCGTGCGGTTCTGGGACCCGTCCGTCGAGATAGCCGCCGAGGACGTCACGATCGGCTTCGAGCAGGGACGGCCGGTGACGATCGGGGGCAAGGAGTTCGCCTCCGCCATCGACCTGGTGCTGGAGGCCAACGCCATCGGCGGCCGGCACGGCCTGGGCATGTCCGACCAGATCGAGAACCGGGTCATCGAGGCCAAGAGCCGGGGCATCTACGAGGCACCGGGCATGGCGCTGCTGCACGCGTCATACGAGCGGCTGGTCAACGCGATCCACAACGAGGACACGCTGGCCAGTTACCACAACGAGGGGCGCCGGCTGGGCCGGCTGCTGTACGAAGGCCGCTGGCTGGACCCGCAGGCGCTGATGCTGCGCGAGTCGCTGCAGCGCTGGGTCGGGACGGCGGTCACCGGCGAGGTGACCCTGCGGCTGCGGCGCGGCGAGGACTACTCCATCCTGGACACCTCAGGCCCGGCGTTCAGCTATCACCCGGACAAGCTCTCCATGGAGCGGACCGAGGACTCCGCCTTCGGGCCGGTCGACCGGATCGGCCAGCTGACCATGCGCAACCTCGACATCGCCGACTCCCGGGCCAAGCTCGAGCAGTACGCCGGGCTCGGCATGGTCGGCAGCCCGCACGCGACGCTGATCGGCGCCGCCCAGGCGGCCTCCACCGGGCTGATCGGCGCGATGCCAGAGGGCGGGGCCGAGGCGATCGCCTCCCGGGGCAAGGTCCCTCGCGACGAGCTGCTCGACCGCGCCGCGATCGAGTCCGGCACCGACTGACCAGCCCGTCGGGCCGCCCGCTGCGGGCGGAACCGGTCAAGCGGCCGGGAACCAGTCAACCCGCCCGGCTAGCCGCCGAGGCGCTCGCCGGTGTCCGGGTCGAAGAAGTGCAGGGCGCCGAGGTTCACCGCGATCTTGGCGGCCTCGCCCTCCTTGACCGTGGTCCGCGGGTCCATCTTGGCCACCAGCAGTACCTTCCGCAGGGCCTCCGCCGCCTCGGCCGCGTGCGGGACCTCGGCCAGGTCGGCGGCGCCGGCCGGGCGGCCGGAACCGGCGGTGCTGACCGGGGCCACAGCGCCGCCCGGCTGCGCGGCCTCGGCGGGGTCGGCCGGCTCGGACCGCTCGCCCACGGCGCAGTGGACGTGGACCTCGGAGCCGAGTTCCTCGCGGAGCTCGACGGGCAGCTCGATGACCGACTCCGGGTCCGGGTCGTGCAGCAGCGACGCGTCCTCGAGGTGCTCAGGGCGGATGCCCAGAATCAGGTTCCGGCCCAGGTAGCGCTCGAGGGCCGGGTGGTCCGCGAGGGCGTGGCGCGGGATCCGGAGCCGGTGACCACCGAACACCGCGTCAGGCCCGCTGGTGCCGGCCCGGGCGGCCGGCCCCCCCAGACCCCCCCGCTCATCACCGCGTTCCAGCCGGGCCTTGAGCAGGTTCATCGCGGGCGACCCGATGAAGCCGGCCACGAACAGGTTCACGGGCCGCCGGTACAGCTCCTGGGGTGGCGCGACCTGCTGCAGCACGCCGCGGCTCAGCACGGCGACCCGGCTGCCGAGCGTCATGGCCTCGGTCTGGTCGTGGGTGACGTAGACCGTGGTGATCCCCAGGGCCCGCTGCAGCCGCGCGATTTCGGCGCGCATCTGCACCCGGAGCTTGGCGTCGAGGTTGGACAGCGGCTCGTCCATGAGGAACGCGCGTGGCTGCCGCACGATCGCCCGGCCCATGGCCACCCGCTGGCGCTGGCCGCCGGACAGCTGGCGGGGCTTGCGCTGCAGGTGCTCCTCGAGCTCCAGGATCCGGGCCGCCTCCTCGACCCGCCGCCGGATCTCGGGCTTCGCGACCTTGCGGTACTTCAGGCTGAACGCGATGTTGTCGTACACGGACAGGTGCGGGTAGAGGGCGTAGCTCTGGAACACCATCGCGATGTCCCTGTGCCGGGGCTCGACGTCGTTGACCGGGCGCTCGTCGATGTAAATGGTGCCGTCGGTCACCTCCTCGAGCCCGGCGATCATCCGCAGCGCGGTGGTCTTGCCGCAGCCCGAGGGACCGACCAGGACCAGCAGCTCACCGTCGCCGACATCGAGCTGCAGCGAGCGAACCGCCGTGGTGCCGTCCGGGTACTGCTTCGTGATGCCGTCAAGCACGATCCGCGACACGGCCCGCTCCTTTCCGTGCGCCGAAGCCGGCGGGCCGCAGCGGCCTGCGCGACCCTGGGCCCCCGCTCACTTGCCCATGCCCAGCGTGAGCCCGCGGACCAGGTACCGCTGGAAGATGAGGTAGACGATGATCGCCGGCACCGCGCTGATGAACGAGCCCGCCATCAGCACCGGGATCGTGGTGGTCCGCCCGGCCGACAGCGCGGCCAGGCCGAACGTGATCGTCCGCTGGCCCGGGTTAGGCAGGAACAGCAGCGCGACCAGCAAGTCGTCCCAGATCTGGATGAACTGCAGCACCGCCACGGTCGCGACGGCCGGGAGCGAGAGCGGCAGCGCGATCCGCAGGAACGTGCGCTCGTAGCCGAGGCCGTCCATCACCGCGGCCTCGATCAGGTCGTCGGAGATGCCCCGGTAGTACGTGGCCATCAGGAACGTGGCGAACGGCGTGCCCAGCGCCGCGTACACCAGGATCGCGCCCAGGTAGGTGTTGATCAGGCCGACCTTGGACAGGTTCACGTACTCGGGGATGATGATCGACTGCAGCGGCACCATCAGCGCCGCGACCACCAGCAGGAAGACCATCCCGCTGCCGCGGAAGCGGAGCTTGGCGAACGCGAACCCGGAGGTCGTGGACACGATCAGGATGATCACGATCGAGGCCACGCAGATCAGCAGGGAGTTGGCGGTCTCCTGGCCGACGGGCAGCTCACGGAACAGCTGGGACCAGGTGCTCAGCGAGTGGCCGCTCTGCTGGTCGAACTGCTTCTGGGTCCGGAACGCGTTGTCCAGCAGGTAGTAGAACGGGTAGAGCATCACGACGGCCACGACGGCCATCAGGAGGAACACCCAGCCGTTCAGGACCCGCCTGCGGGTCCGCGGGGCCGGCCCGCGCCGGCCCGCGGCCGCGGCGGGCGCGCCCGGCGGCTCTGGTGTCACGGGTGCAGCCGTCATCGCTACCAGCCCTCCCCGTCCTCGGACCTGATCAGCCGCAGCTGCACCAGCCCCACCACGATCATGATCACGAACAGGATGATCCCGTACAGCGCCCCGGTCCCGAAGTCGCCGTTCGAGAACGCGGACTGGTATACGAAGAACTCCAGCGTGGTCGTGCCGAATCCGGGCCCGCCGCTGGTCATCACGAAGATCAGGCTGAACAGCGCCGAGAACGCGCTGATCACCGTGATCACGAACGAGAACTGGACGAACCGCTTCAGCAGCGGCAGCGTGACCCGGAAGAAGATCTGGCGCCGGTTCAGCCCGTCGACCCTGGCCGCCTCCAGCAGCGTCGGGTCCAGCGTGGCCATGCCGGTCAGGAAGATGATCGTGTTGGTCCCGAGCATGGACCAGATGAACGTGATGGCCAGCGCCACCAGCGCGCTGCGCTGCCCGGCCAGCGCGTTGGTCTGCAACGACGTCAGCCCGATGTCGGCCAGCATCCGGTTCAGCAGGCCGTTGAGCGCGAAGAACTGCACGGCCACCATGCCGATCACCACCCAGGACACGGCGGTGGGCAGGAAGTACACCGACCGGAAGAACTGCCAGCCGCGGACGTGCTCGTTGAGCAGCGCCGCGATCCCCAGCGGAATCCCGATCGCGAACGGGATCGCGAGCAGCAGCAGGCCGTTGTTCTCCAGCACCCGCCAGAAGATCGGGTCGGTCAGCGCCGAGGTGTAGGTGCTCGGCCCGATCCACGTGGCCGTGATCCCGTCCCAGGTGGTCATCGAGTAGTACACGGCCTGCCCGATCGGCAGCCCGAGCAGGGCGACGACCATGATCACCGCGGGCAGGGACAGCAGGATGCCCGCGCGGCGCCGCCGCGCGGCCAGCCGGCTCCGGCCCGCCGCGCGGCGGCGTGAGGCTCCGCGCCGGGGCGGCGACACCGCCGCCCCGGCCTGCTCGGCTTCGGTCAGGCTCACCTACTGGTAACTCGATCCCCGGCTGTCGGCCGGCAGCTGGGTCAACGTCGTCTGCAGGTTCTGCAGGGCCTGCTTGGCCGAGATCGAGCCGTTCAGCACCGAGGGCAGGAACTTGCTCCCCGTGCTCACCACGTTCGGCTGCACCACGTTGTCCAGCATCGGGTACGCGGTCATGTGGCCCTGGCTCACGAAGTTGAGCATCTCCTGGTTGACCGGGTTGCTCGTGGACGTGCCCTGGATCGCCGGGATCAGGCCCGCCGCGTTGATGATCTTCGCGGCCTGGTCGGTGGTCATGAACTCGAGGAACTGGGTGGCCTGCGCCGGGTGCTTGGCGTAGGTCATCTCGGACAGCCCGTCGCCGGCGAAGTCGACGACGCCCTTGATCGGCGAGGCGGAGAACGGCGGCACGAACGCGGCCACCTTGGACCCGAGCGCCTGGGTGAACTTCTGCGTGTCCCAGGTGCCGTCGATCATCATCGCGGCCTTGCCGGTCTCGAACTGCCCCAGGTTGTTGGTGTTGGTCAGCACGTCCGAGTTGGTGCAGCCGGAACTCTTCAGCTTCGACCACTGGGCCAGCTGGGCGGCGTTCGTGGCCGAGGTCCACGGGATCTGCCCGCTGTACAGCTTCTGCCACTCGGCCACCGAGTAGCTGCCGATCATCATGTAGCTCATGTCGTACCAGGGGTAGAACTCCGCGCCGAGCGGCTGCCCGCCGTTGCCGTAGGTCATCGGCGTGTACCCGGCCGCCCGCAGCTTCTTGCACGCGGCGAACAGCTGGCTCCAGTCGGTCGGCACCGCGCTCACACCCGCCTTCTGGAACGCCGACTTGTTGTAGAACCCGATGTAGAACTGGTTCTCCAGCGGGATCACGTACGGCCCGTTGGACGCGTCAAAGCCGTCGCTGGTCCACTTCAGCGCGTCCGGGTCGATCCGGGCCAGGTCCGCGGCGGGCACCTTGCCCTCGAGGTTGGCCAGGAAGCTCTTGTACTGCAGCGTGAACAGCCCGGTCCACATGACCGCGAGGTCCGGCCCGGTCTTGGAGATCGCCGCCGCCTGCAGCTGCGCGAAGTAGTTGGTGGCCGGCTGGCTCACCACGTTCACGGTGACGTTCGGGTGCAGCGTGTGGAACGCCTTGGCCAGGTTCTGCAGTGCGGTCGCGTTCTGCTCGGTGCCGTAGTTGTGCCAGATCGTCAGCGTGACCGGCCCCGAGGCCGAGCCGCCGCCGCTCCCGCCGCCGCTGCTGCACGCGGCGGCCAGCCCGGCCACCAGGACCGCGGCCGCCGCCAGTCTCCATCGCCTCACGGCTCTCTCCCTTCGGTAAAACCTCATGAACTGCTGCTGCCTGTCATGGTCAGGACCGCCCGACGACAGGCTCGACGAACCGCCGGTGAGCGGCCGTCGGTGCCGTGAGAAAGTCCAGATCGCACCCGTCGGGTGCCTGCGTTACGTGATCGCGGTACAGGGCCGGCCAGCCCCGCAGGTGCGGGGACACCGGAGCCGACCAGGCCGCCCGGCGCCGGGCCAGCTCCTCCGGCCCGACGTCCAGGTCCAGGACGCCCGCGGCGGCGTCGACGCTGATCATGTCGCCGTCGCGGACCAGCGCCAGCGGCCCGCCGACCGCCGCCTCGGGTGCCACGTGCAAGAACACCGTGCCGAAGCTGGTGCCGCTCATCCGGGCGTCGGTCACCCGGACCATGTCGCGCACCCCGGCGGCGGCGAGCTTGGCCGGGATCGGGATCATCCCCCACTCCGGCATGCCCGGGCCGCCGACCGGGCCGCAGCCGCCGAGCACCAGCACGCTGTCCGGCGTGACCGCCAGGGCCGGGTCCTCCACCCGGCGGCGCATGTCCTCGTAGTCGCGGAACACCACCGCCGGGCCCCGGTGCCGCAGCAGCTCCGACGTGGCCGCCGAGGTCTTGATCACCGCCCCGTCCGGGGCCAGCGAGCCGCGCACCACGGCGAACGCCCCGCCGGCGCTGGCCTCGATGGCCGAGTTCAGCGGCTTGATCACCCCGGACGCCCCGGGGGCCGCCGCGATGACCTCCCCGATCGTCGGCCCGGCCACGGTGCGCGCGGTGTGATCAACCAGCGGGGCGAGTTCGCGCAGCAGCGCAGGCACCCCGCCCCCGGCGTCGAAGTCCTGGATCAGCCCGGCACCGGACGGCTCCACGTTGGCCAGGACAGGAACCCCGGAACCGCAGCGTTCAAGATCTTTAAGGCTGAACGCTGCTCCGACCCGTCCTGCCATCGCCGCCAGGTGGATCACCGCGTTGGTTGATCCGCCGATCGCGTACAGCACCCGGATCGCGTTGCCGAACGCGGCGGCCGTCATGATCTGGCTCGGCCGGGCGCCGTCGCGGACCGCGGCCACCGCGCGCCGCCCGGCCTCGGCGGCGGCCTCCGCCCCGCGCGGGTCCCCGGCCGGGATCGTGCTCGCCCCCGGCACCATCAGCCCGAGCGCCTCGCACAGGATGGCCATGGACGACGCCGTGCCCATCGTGTTGCAGGCGCCGATGCCCGCGCCCAGGCACCCCTCGAGCTCCCGCCACCCGGCGTCGTCCAGCGCGCCGGTGCGGCGCTCGTCCCAGAGCCGCCACAGGTCGGTGCCGGTCCCGATCCGGCGGCCGCGGAACGTGGCCGGGGCGCGGGCGCCGCCGGTGACCAGGACCGTGGGGATGTCCGCGCTGGCCGCGCCCATCACCGCGCCGGGCACGGTCTTGTCGCAGTTGGCCAGCAGCACGATCCCGTCCAGCGGGTGGGACCGGATCATCTCCTCGATCTCGATCGCGAGCAGGTTGCGGTACAGCATGGCGCTCGGCTTCATCAGGTCCTCGCCGAGCGAGATCGTGGGGAACTCGGCCGCGATCCCGCCGGCCTCGCGCACCCCGCGGGCGACCGCGCTGGCCAGCTGGCGCAGCGGCAGGTTGCAGGGGTTCAGGTCGCTGGCCGAGTTGGCGATGCCGATCACCGGCCCGCGGGCGGCCCGGGACGGCGTCAGGCCGGCCGGGGCCAGGGCCGCCCGGTTGGCCAGCGCGACCTCGTCGTCGCCGTCCAGCCATCGCCCACTGCGTAGCCTCGGGGGGGCGACCCCCCCAGACCCCCCCGCGGGCCATCCCCCGCCCACCTCCCCATCCCGCTTCACGGCCTCCGGCCGGCCGTCGCTGCCGGCCCCGGCTCCGCCGGCCGCTCCGTTCAGCACTGTGCCATCACCGGTCATCGGGTTACGGCTCCGGGATCCCGAGGCCCTTGGCGCCCGGCCGGGACTGGACCAGGTCAAGGCCGCTGCGGGCGATCCACTCCAGCGCCACGCGGGCCCGGTGCACCTTCTCGCGCGCGATCGCGACCGCGTCACCCTCCAGGTGCACGCCGCTGGGGTAGAGCGGCCGCGAGTTGCGCAGCCCGAACTTCAGGTACATGGGCGCGGCCACCGCGATCAGGTCGGCCGACTCCTGGCCGCGGACCACGCCGCCCATCCCGTCCGGGGTCTCGACGTACAGGTCGATCGGAATCGACGCCACGGCCCGCATCTCGGCGAGCTGGCCGAGCGTGATGTCGGACGGCACGTTGACCGTGGACCCGCCCATCCGCTCCAGCTGGCGCAGGGTCAGCGGGTTGGACGGCGCGATCACCGCCGACACCTTCCACACGATGGACTCCGGCAGGTCCCCGGCGGACTGCATCTCCGACAGCAGCTCCAGCAGGCCGGTGTCGGCCACCAGGAACCCGCGGATGCCCTGGTCGGCGGCGCGCTGCACGTCGTCGATCGCGTACCGGAGCTGCCGCGTGCCGCGCAGCCTGCCCGCGAACCCGGGGCCGTCGGCCGAGTGGGCCGAGCGGCCGGTGTCCCATTCCTCACGCGGGCCGACGAACAGCGAGACCTCGATCCCGGTGTCCGCGCCGATCCGGGCCAGCTCCGCGAGCTCGGCCTCGCTCAGCAGCATCGCGCCGCTGCCCTGGGACACGCGGTTGACGGTGATGCCGGCCGCCTCCGCGGTCTCGACGACCGCCCGCATGACCGCGGGTCCCTCGACGCTGGGGATCTCGATCCTGAAGTGGGCCCCGTCCGGGAACCGTGCGGTACTCGCCGCCGCCGCAGGCTCGAGCGTGAGTCCGTGTCGCGCGAGGACCTCGGCTCCGGTCATGCGCCACCGCCTTTCTGTTGTTCGGCTGTCAGCTGGCCAGCTCAAGCACGGCCGGGCGGCCAGGCAGGCCGTCGTCCGGCTCGGCCGGCCAGGACGGCCCGGCCGAGCGGTCGCTGTCGGTCACCCGCTCCAGGCCGGCCGCCGTGATCAGGTACGTGTCCTCGGCCTTGGCCCCGCCGGGCAGGCTCGGGTTCCATGCGACCGCGTGCCCGGACCGGACCGGCTGGGTCAGCCAGCGGGAGCCCGGCTGGCCCGGGGCGATCTCGAACTCGCGCTGCGCGTAGCCGATCGGCCCGCCCTGGTAGTGCCCGGCCCAGCCGCCCGGCGCCCCGGCCGCGGCGTACCCGCGATCCAGGGCCGCGAGCGCGTCGCCGTAGCTGCGCCCAGGCAGGCTGGCCGCGAGCACCTCGCGCTCGATCCCGAGCACGCGGGCCCGGAGCGCGGCGTAGTCCGGCGGCACCGGGCCGGCCGACGCGAACCGGGTCGCGGCCGCGTGCAGGCCGGCCCGCCGCGCGACCACGACCGCCATCGCGAGCCTGCGCACCGGCGCGCCCGCCGCCATCGGGTGCCGGTACCGCTCGACCCGCTCGTCGCCGCCCACGATCAGCACCGGCGCGTCGGCGCCCGCCGCCTCGATCGCGGCCGCGCACCGGGCCTGGATGTCGAGGTCGCGCTCGCCCGGCGTCCAGGCCGTGAGCGCCTGCTCGAGCGCGGCCGCGGCGTCGGCGCCGAGATCGCGCAGGTCGGCCTGTTCCGGCCCGGAGAGCGCGAGCCGCAGCGCGGTCAGGTCGTCCGCCGCGTCGGTGCCGAACGCCGGGTGACCGTCGGTGGCCAGGTCGCCCGCGCCCGCCCCCGCGAGCTCCAGGGCGGACTGGACGAACGCGTCCGGCGCGTACCAGGGCACCACAGCCAGGTCGGCGAAGCCGTGGGCCTGCGGGCCGTACTCGTCGCGGACCCGGCCCGCCTCGACCTCGGTGGTGATCAGGCCGGCGCTGGCGCGGGTGAACACCGCCCAGACCAGGTCGGTGCCTGCGGCGCGGTCCACGGGGGGCGCCACGCCGCCGGTCGCCCACGCGACCGCGCCCGGCGTGGTCAGCACCAGCCCGGCGAGCCGGCCGTGCTCCGCCAGCCAGGCCGAGATCCGGGCGCGCGCCGCGGCGGCCCGGTCGGTGCTCCGCGAGTGTTCGGTAGAACCGAACACTGTTGTGTGATATAGAATCACGTTTGGAGCTAAACACCCATCTGGGTGGACAGTCAAGGATGTCATAGATTCTTAATAATGCGTTCTGCACAGCCGAACAGCAGCCGAAGAGCGGGACCAGGAGGTGTGTCCGTGCGCGCTGGCGCGACAGGGGTTCAGGCGGATGCGGCGGTCGCGGCGGCGGATGTGGCCGGGGACGCCCGGGGGAAGCCCGAGCTGCCTGAGCCGCCCGGTCTCGCGGGCCGGTACACGGTCCGCAGCGTGGCCCGCGCGCTCCAGCTGGTCGACATCGTGGCCAACGGGCCGGCCGAGGGCCAGTCGCTCAGCGACCTGGCCAGGGAGCTGGGCGCGTCCAAGAGCACCACGCTGGCGCTGGCCCGGACGCTGGTCGCGGCCGGGCTCCTGCGCGACACCCGGCCCGGTCCCCGGTACACGCTCGGCACGGCGCTGATCCGGCTCGGCGACATCGCCCGCAAGCAGCTGCCGCTCGGCGACCTCTGCCGGCCGCTGCTCGAGCGAGCTGGCCGACCTGACCAAGATGACCTCGCGGGTCGCGATCTGCGACGAGGGCTACCCGGTGTTCATCGAGCGGGTGGACGGCCCGGGCAGCGTCCGTTTCTACACCCCGCTCGGCCAGCGCGAGGTGCCGCACGCCTCGGCGGCGGGCAAGGCGATCCTGTCGACCATGGACCGAGGCAGAGGTGCGGGCGCATCTGCGCGGAGACCGGCCTGCCGGCCGCGGACCGCGCACACGATCACCGACATCGACTCGCTGCTCGAGGCCTGGCCAGTGTTCGCGCGGCCGGGTTCGCGGTCGACGACGAGGAGGACGCCGATGGGTCTTCTGCGTGGGCGCGGCGTTCTTCGAGCACGACGGGGCCTGCGCGGGCGCGGTCAGCGTCACCGGCATCAAGAGTGACCTGCCCGCCTGGAAGGTCAACGAGCTCGGCCGGACCGTGCGCCGGGCCGCCGACCGAGATCTCCGAGCAGCTCGGCGGGCGCAGGTATGCCGACTCGGCGCGGCTGCGGCCGGGAGCCATCGGGTGAGCGACCCGGCGGGCGGCCATCGGGCGCTCGCGTCGTCAGCGCCCGGGGACGTGCAGGCTGCGAGCAGCGCGCGGCCGCGCTGCGCCCGGCCCGGGCGAGCTGCTGGTCGAGCCCGAGCTGGTCGGCCTGTGCGGCACCGACCTGGAGATCATCGACGGCACGATCGATCCCGCGTACATCAGCTACCCGCTGGTGCTCGGGCACGAGTGGACCGGGATCGTGGCCGGTGATCACCCGCTGGCCGGCCCGCCGGGTCGTCGTCGAGGGCATCGTCGCTGCGGCCAGTGCACCCGGTGCGCGGCCGGCGAGATGAACCTGTGCGAGACCTACGACGAGATCGGCTTCACCAGGGACGGCGTCGCGGCCGGGCAGGTCGGCGTGCCGGCCCGGCTCGTGCACCCGCTCGCGCCTACGGTCGCGCCGATCGACGCGGTGCTGACCGAGCCGAGCCGCCGTGGTGTACCGGGCGCTGTCGCCGGGCCGGCGTGGCGCCTGGCTGCCGGGTGCTGGTCATCGGCGACGGCACTATCGCGCTGCTCGCCGTGTACCTGCTCGCGGCTGTGGTCCCCGGCGCAGATCGTCCTGGTCGGCCGCAGGCTCGCAGGCGGCTGGCGGCGAGGCTGGCCGCACGTTCGGCCGGGCCGCTCGCAGTTCGTAGCCGATCCGGCGCCGCCGGGACCGGGGCTTCGACCTGGTCGTGGAGGCGCCGGGCGCGGCCGAGCGCGGTGCTGACCGCCGTGAGCCGCGGTCACGGCGCGGCGGCACCGTGCGTGCTGATCGGGCTGCCGCCGCACGGCGACACGGCCGCGCTCGCCGTCGATGACCTGGTCAACAACGACCTGACCATGCTCGGCAGCTTCAGCTACACGTCGCGCGCCTGGCGTGATGTCGTCGCGCTGCTGAACTCTGGCCAGCTCAGGCCCGGATTCCTGATCACGCACCGGTTCGGCCTGGCGGAATGGGAGACCGCGCTGGCCACGCTGCGCGGCGCGGGCAGCCCCCGCGGCAAGGTGCTGCTGCGGATCAAGGAAGATTGACAGGAAGCCACCTCCACCCCAAGCGAAGACACCACCGCCCCACTCCCGTAGCGAAGGCAAAGGACACATGACGTTCATCAGCGTGAACCCGCACGACCCGTCCGACGAGATCGGCAAGTGGGAGCAGGCCGGCGAGCGCGAGGTGGCCGCGGTCGTGGAGCGTGCCGCCCGCGCCGCCCAGGAATGGCGCCGGACCCCGGCCGCGGCCAGGTCGCAGGCGCTCGGCGACGCGGCCACCGCGCTGGAACGCCGCGCGGACGAGGTAATCGCGCTCACCGTCCGCGAGGTGGGCAAGCCGGTCACCGAGGCCCGCGGCGAGGTGGCCAGGGGCGTGTCGATCCTGCGCTACTACGCCCAGCTCGCGCTGCTGCCCGACGGCGAGACCCTGCCCGGCGCCACCCACGACGCGCTGCTGATGGCGCGCTACCGCCCGGTCGGCGTGGTCGCGCTGCTCACGCCGTGGAACTTCCCGGTCGCGATCCCGCTGTGGAAGGCCGCCCCGAGCCTGGCCTACGGCAACGCCACGATCCTGAAGCCGTCCAGCGCCGCGGCGGCCACCGCGCTGCTGCTGCACGAGATCATCTCGCCGATCCTGCCCCGGGACGTGTTCCAGGTGGTGCTCGGCGGGGCCGAGACCGCCGCCCGCTGATCGAGACCCCGGCCGTGGCCGCGGTCTCGTTCACCGGCTCGGTGCCCGTCGGCCGGGACATCGCCCGCCGGGTCGTCCGCCCGGGGCGGCCGGGTCCAGGCCGAGATGGGCGGCCAGAACCCGTCGATCGTGCTGGCCGACGCCGACCTGGACCGGGCGGCCGCGAACATCACGTACGCGGCCATGGGCTACGCGGGCCAGAAGTGCACGGCCACCAGCCGGGTGATCGTCGAGGACGCGGTCTACGCCGACTTCCGCGACCGTCTGTCCGAGGACATTACGCAGCTGCAGGTGCTCGATCCCGCCGCCGAGGCCACCCTGGTCGGCCCGGTGATCGACGAGGGCGCGCGCGCGGCGGCTCTCGACGGCGGTAGGCGCGCTCCGGCGGCCGGGTGATCACCGGCGGGAACGCGCTGGACGCCCCCGGGTACTACCTGGCGCCGACCCTGGTCGAGCTGGACGGCCCGACCGGCCCGCTGGCCAGCGAGGAGGTCTTCGCACCGGTGGCCGCGGTGATCAGGGCGGACTCAGCGGAGCAGGCGGTCGAGATCGCCAACGACGTGCGGTTCGGTTTGGTCGCGGCCGTGTTCACCACCGACCTCAGCCGCGCGCTGCGGCTCAGCGAGGAGCTGGACGCCGGGATGATCCGGGTCAACGCCCCCACATCCGGCGTGGACTTCTACGCGCCGTTCGGCGGGGCCAAGGAGTCCAGCTACGGCCCGCGCGAGCAGGGCCTGGCCGCGCGCCAGTTCTACACCGAATCCCGCACCGTCCTCCTCAACCCGTGACTCCCCTCACCATCGCTCCTTCGCCCGCCCCGCGGCCCCTCCGCCGCCCCCGCGGCCCGCGGGACTACCAGAAGGGTCGTTCCAGCGACCCTTCTGGTACATCGACGATTGGGCGCAGGTGCCGCGGCTGGATCACCAGCCGGCAGGCAGGGGCATTCCCTCGGTGTAGCCGGCCGCGCCCTGGACGCCGACGACCGCATGCTGGTGGAGCTCCTCCAGGTCGCTGGCGCCCGCGTAGGTGCAGGCGCTGCGCAGCCCGGCGGTTATCGAGTCGATCAGGTCCTCCACGCCGGGGCGCTGCGGGTCCAGGTACATCCGCGAGCTGGAGATGCCCTCCTCGAACAGCTCCTTGCGCGCCCGGTCGAACGGCGAGTCCGCGGCCGTGCGCAGCCGGACGGCCCGGGCCGAGGCCATGCCGAAGCTCTCCTTGTACAGCCGGCCGTCGGCGTCCCTGAACGCATCACCAGGCGACTCGCAGGTCCCGGCGAACCAGGATCCGATCATGACGTTCGACGCTCCGGCCGCGAGCGCGAGCGCGACGTCCCGGGGGTGCCGCACCCCGCCGTCGGCCCATACATGGGCGCCGACCCGCCGCGCTTCCGCGGCGCAGTCCAGGATCGCGCTGAACTGCGGACGGCCCACCCCGGTCATCATCCGGGTGGTGCACATGGCGCCGGGGCCGACGCCGACCTTGATGATGTCGGCGCCCGCTTCGACGAGGTCGGCCACACCCTTGATGGTCACCACGTTGCCCGCGACCACCGGTACCGAGGGCGAGGTCTCCCGAACCGCGCGCAGCGCGTGGAGCATCTTCTCCTGGTGGCCGTGCGCGGTGTCCACCACCAGCAGGTCCGCACCCGCGTCGAGCAGCAGCTTGGCCTTGCCCGCGACGTCGCCGTTGATGCCGAGAGCGGCCGCGATCCGGAGCTGCCCGCCGTCGTCGGTGGCGGGCTGGTAGAGGGTCGCGCGCAGCGCGCCGGTGCGCGTGAGGATGCCCACGCACCGGCCACTGCCGTCCACCACCGGGGCGAGCCGGTGCCGCCCGCCGTGCAGCAGCTCGAACGCGCGCTCTGGGTCGGTGCCTGCGGGCAGCGTGAGCAGCTCGGTGGACATGACCTGACGCAGCTGCGTGAACCGGTCCACGCCGTGGCAGTCGGCCTCGGTGACCACCCCGGCCGGGCGGCCGTCCTCGACCACGACCACGGCGCCGTGGGCCCGCTTGGGCAGCAGGCTGAGCGCGTGACCCGTGGTGGCCTCGGGCCCGAGCGTCAGCGGGGTGTCATGGACCAGGTCGCGGCTCTTCACCCAGGACACCACCTCGGCCACCACGTCCACGGGTATGTCCTGGGGGAGCACGGTGAGGCCGCCCCGGCGGGCCACGGTCTCGGCCATCCTGCGTCCGGCGACCGCGGTCATATTGGCCACCACCACCGGAATCGTGGTACCGCTGCCGTCGTTCGTGGCCAGGTTCACGTCGAGCCTGGACGCTACGGCGGACCGGTTCGGCACCAGGAACACGTCGCTGTAGGCCAGGTCGTAGGCCGGAATCTGCTCGGTAAGGAATCGCACTCCATCGATTCTGCCCGCAGCTGGCCAGTGCCTCACCCTCTATCCTGCTGCCGGTGGGCACGCCAGGGACGTTCCGGCTGGGTCAGCGGGAGTGGCCGCCCGGCTCATTCGCCATCATGGCGGTGGTCAACCGGACGCCAGACTCCTTCTACGACCGCGGCGCGACGTATGAGTTCGACGCCGCGCTCGCGGCGGCCGGCCGGGCGATCGCGGCGGGGGCCGACATCATCGACATCGGCGGCGTGAAGGCCGGGCCCGGTCCCGAGGTGAACGCGGCCGAGGAGATCCGGCGGGTCGCCGGGCTGGTCGCGGCGATCAGGGACACCCATCCCGAGGTGGCGATCAGCGTCGACACCTGGCGCGCGGAGGTGGCCGCGGCCGTGGCCAGGGCCGGCGCGGACCTCATCAATGACGCCTGGGGCGGCGTCGACCCCGGCCTGGCCGGGGTGGCGGCCGAGCACGGCATCGGGCTGGTCTGCGCCCACACGGGCGGGCTGACGCCGCGCACCGGTCCGCACCGGCCCAGGTACGCCGACGTGGTGCAGGACGTGATCCGGCAGGTCACCGCGGCGGCCGAGCGGGCCGTGGCGGCGGGCGTGCGCCGGGACGCGATCCTGGTCGACCCGGCGCACGACTTCGGCAAGAACACCTGGCATTCGCTCGAGCTGACCCGCAGGCTCGACGAGCTCACTGGCGCCGGCTGGCCGGTTCTGGTCGCGGTCTCCAACAAGGACTTCGTCGGCGAGACGCTGGGCCTGCCGACCGACCAGCGCCAGGAGGGCACGGCCGCCGCCCTGGCCATCTCGGCCTGGCTGGGCGCCCGGGTGTTCCGGGTTCACAACGTGGCCGCGGCGCGCCGGGCGCTGGGCGCGGTCGCCTGGGTCCGTGACGGCTGACCGGCCCGCCCGTGGTCAAGGCCGAGTGGTCAAGGCCGAGTGGTCAGGCCGAGTTGAACGCGGCGTAGATGATGGCGCTGAGCCGGTCCACCATCTCCTCCCGCGGCAGCCTGACCTCGACGCTCAGCAGGTAGTTGACCCGCTCCAGCATCATCAGGCAGGCCACAGCGGTCAGCTCCGCGTGCTCGGGCATGCCGCCCTGCTCGTCGTTCTCCGGTCCGGCCGTCCTGACCGCGGTCATCCCCTGGGTGATGGCCTCCGCCAGGCGGAAGAACAGCTGGAGGCCGTCGCCCCAGACCTCCTCGCCGACGATGTCCGCCTGGCTAAGGATCCGGATCACCGTGGCGTGCGCCGTGTAGGTGTCACAGAAGCGCCGGATCCAGGCCCGCAGCGCCTCCCGGCCGGCCTCGTTGCGGGTCACCACGGGGAAGTCACCCGTGATGATCTCCATCTCGTGCAGCGCGTCCCGCAGCAGCGTCTTGAACAGGTCGTCCTTATTGGCGAAATACAGGTAGAAGGTCCCGTGCGAGGTCTTCGCCCGGCGTACGACGTCATCGACCCGCACCGCCTGGAAGCCCCGCTCGTCGAACTCGATCAGGGCGGCCTCAAGCAGCTTGCGCACGGTCTCCCGGCCCTGGCGGCCAAGTTCACGCTCCTGGGCCGGCGTACCCCCGCCGAGAGACGGCCGCCGGGGGAGTGGCGCGCTGTCCGCGTGGCCCACGGCCGGAACCGTGTTCCCGTCCACTAACGCGTCCCGTCCCCGGCTGCCATCCTGTGAACTCCCCTCCAGCGTGCTGTCCGCAAGCGCGTTCCCATCAAGCGCATGTCTTCCCTGCGACGAGTCGCGGGAAGCCTCCTGAGTCATATCGCGAGACTAGTCAGGCCTGACCCTAGACCATGTCGGACTTCCTGCGGCGGTTACGGGCCGAGTACCTGATCCAGGTAGGCGTTACCGAACCGGCGCTCCGGGTCTAGCTCGTCGCGCAGCGCGACGAAGGCACCGAAATTAGGGTACGCCGTGCCCAGTTGCTCCGCGCTCCTGGTATGCATCTTGCCCCAATGCGGCCGGCCGCCGACCGCGGTCATCACGTTCTCGACGTCGCGGAAGTACTCCAGGTGCGGCGAGGCGTGAAAGACGTGAATCGCGATGTATGCGCTGTTCCTGCGGTATGCGGTGGACAGCCAGGGATCATCGCCCGGGGCGACCCTGACCTCGATCGGGAAGCTGATCCGCCAGTCCCGCCGCGCGAACAGGGCCCTGATCTCGGCGAGCACATCGGCCAGCGACTCTCGCGGGACCGCGTACTCCTGCTCCTTGAACCGGACCCGGCGCGGGCTGGTGAACACCTTGTACGCGGCATCCACATAGCTGCGGGAGCCGAGGGCCTTGCCCGCGACACCATTGACCGTCTTGATCACGGCAGGGACCGCGTGCCCGAGCCTGCTGGTGACCCCGAATACCGTGTTGGACAGGAACTCGTCATCCAGCAGGTACCGCAGCCTGCCGAGCGGCCGCGCCGGGCCCGGCGAACGGTTGTTGCGCTTGGTCAGGCAGCCCTCGGTATGCGGGAACCAGTAGAACTCGAAGTGCTCGTTCTCCGACGTCAGCTCGTCCAGCCTGGCGATCACCTCGGACCACCGCATCGGCTCCTCACGCGCCTCGAGCAGGAACGCGGGAACCACCCGGAAGGTCACGGCGGTCAGCACCCCGAGCGCCCCGAGGCCGACCCGCGCGGCGTCGAAGAGGCCGCCGGCCGGGGCGTCGGCGGAGCAGGTCGTGACCGTGCCGTCAGCCAGGACCAGTTCCAGGCCGGCCACCTGGGCGGCCATGCCGCCGACGTCACGGCCGGTGCCGTGGGTGCCGGTCTGGATCGCGCCGGCCACGGTCTGAACCTGGATGTCGCCCATGTTCGCCAGCGACAGCCCGCGGGCGAGCAGTTCCGCATTGAGCACGTGCAGCGGGCAGCCCGCGCCGACCGTGACCAGCCCGGCCGCCGCATCGACCGACCTGAGGCCGGTCAGCCCGCCCGGGCGCAGCATGACCCCGGTGGTGGCCGCGGCCGGGGTGAACGAGTGCCCGGTGCCGGCCATCCGCACGGTCAGCCCGTCCGCGGCCGCGCGGCGGATCTCGTCGGCCACCTCGTCCGCGGACCGCGGGGTGGCGGCGCGGCGCGGCCGCGCCGACTCGTTGCCCGCCCAGTTCCGCCAGACCCGGGGCGGTTGGCGATCGTCAGGCATCGGCCCATTCTGCCGGTCCGGGCACGCGCAGGTTGCGCAGGCCCAGCAGGCAGGCCGCGGCGGCCGCCGCGCCGCAGCCGGCCGCGAACAGGTAGCCCCAGCGGGCGCCGCCCGCGTCGATGACCTGCCCGGCGACAGCCGATCCGACCGCCACGCCGACCGAGATCGCCGAGGTGAGCCAGGCCATGCCCTCGGTCCGTCGCCCGGCCGGGGCCTGCTGGTCGATCAGGGTGAAGCCCGCGATGAACGTGGGCGATATGGCCAGGCCGGAGCAGAAGATGACAGCGGTCAGCACGCCGAGCCCGGGCAGCGCCCAGAACGTGGCCGTGCCGGCGGCAACGATGCACAGCGTGATCGCAAACCTGCGGTACACCGGAGAGTGCCAGGTTCGCGACCCGTAACCGATCCCGCCGACGGCGCTGCCCAGCGCGTAGGCGCCGAGGATGAACCCGGCCAGCGGCTTGTGCCCGTGCTCTTGCGCGAAATCCACGGTGGACAGGTCGATCGTGGCGAACATGGCGCCTAGGCACAGATAGACCGGCGCCAGCGTGAAGAGCCCGGGCGCGGGGACGGCGGACCGGCGGAATCCCGGCGCGCTGACCTGCCGCGCGCGGAGCGACGCGGACCCGGACGGCGGCTCGGTGCTGCGCTGCGCGGCCAGCAGCAGCGTCCCGGCCACGCAGGCCGCCATCGCCGTGGCCACCCCGGCGGCGGGATAGACCTCGGTAGCGAGCACGGTGACCAGCGCGGGCCCGATGACGAAAATCGTCTCATCGAGAACCGACTCAAGCGAGAACGCGGTATGCAGCAACGGTGAGCCGCTGAGCAGTGCGCTCCAGCGGGCCCGGACCATCGAGCCGAGCGAGGGCATCGATGCCCCGGCGACCGCGCCTGTGACCAGCAGCGTCCACAGCGGCGCACGGAACTCGGCGCAGCAGATGAGCGCCACCGTGCTGGCCGCGAAGAAGATCACGAGTGGCCGCAGCACCCGGCCCTGCCCGAACCGGTCGGCCAGCCTGGCCGACCTGGGGCGCACACACCGCGTAGCCGACCGATCCTGCCGCGGCCACGATTCCGGCCAGCCCGTACCGGCCGGTGACCGACGCGATAAGCAGCACCGTGCCGAGACCGAACATGGACATCGGCATCCGGCCGACGAACCCAGCGGCCGAGAATCTCAGCGCGCCCGGTCGGGCGAGAACCTCGAGGAAAGGATTGCCGTGCCGCTGACCCTGTTCCCGCTCCCTGACCTGCGTCACCAGCCGCTAACCTCCGCCATGACGGTATATCAGGAGCTGGGGTGATTTGGAAAAGTGTTAGCGCCGCGGTAGACAGCGCGCTACCGGGCGGGGTTAGGGTTTTACCGCGATGAGACGCCTGATCCGGCGCAGAGGACCACGCGCCACCGTCATCAGTTCGCTCACGCCGGCGCTCCGCGGAGTCGCGGGCTGCAGCGCCTTCGTCTTCTTCGCCGTCGGCGCGACGGCAAGCTTGATCCAGCCGCCAGCCGGCGGATCGTTAACTGCCGCGGCCCTGTCGGCGGCGGCAGCCAAGCGGGACGCAGGATCGTTCCGGCAGATCATCCTGCCCGACCTGCTGGTCGTCGCGCCGAGGGGTATCACCGGCCAGAACCTCAGCCCGGCTGAACAAGATCACCGGCGTCAGGAACACGATCGCCTTTGACGGCGCAGAGATCAGGCCGGGCAGCCGGCCGGTCAGCGTCATCGGCGTGAACCCGGCCACGTTCCGCTCCTGGGTGCCGCTGCGTACCGCCTCGGATCAGGACTTCTGGACCGCCCTGGCGGACGGGAAGTTCGTGGCCTCCCCGGCGGCGCGGACCCGCCTGAGCCTGCGCCCCGGGCCGGCTACCAGCTCACCGGCGGCACCAGGCAGAGCGGTCACGTTCGGGGCGGCCGCCTCGCTCGGCATCGGCGGAGTCGACCTGCTGGTGAACACCCGCACCTCGCAGCGAGCTCGGCCTGGTGCAGCGGGTCGCGGCACTGATCAGCGCGCCCGGGACCAGCCTGCCGGCGCTCATGGCCAAGGTCAGAAAGGTGCTCGGGCCGTCGGCCAAGATCGTCAGCCTGCGCCAGCAGCAGCTTCCGGTCGAAAGGCGGCGAGCGGGCCAGCTGCCCACCACGTACCTGCAGCTGTTCCAGGATTCGGCCGCCAAGTACTGCCCCGGGCTGTCCTGGACCGTCCTGGCCGCCATCGGCCAGATCGAAAGTGGGGACGGGGCTAACGTCGGCCCGTCCACCGCGGGCGCGCTGGGGCCGATGCAGTTCCTGCCGTCGACCTGGGCTGTCTGGGGCATCAACGGGTTCGGCCAGACTGGTCCGCCGGACATCATGAACCCCTATGACGCGGTGCCGTCCGCCGCAAGGATGCTGTGCGCCGATGGAGCCGCCGCGGGCGGCAGCGCCCTGCCCAGGGCGATCTTCGATTACAACCACGCCGACTGGTACGTGAAAGAGGTCCTAGGCCTCGCGGCGCAGTACGCCAGGAACTACCCCGCCTAGCAGTGCCAGCCGGCCTGGTGCCATCCGCGACGGCCGGGCGGAGGTCGCCCGAGCGGATGGCACGCTATGGGTGTTAGTGGATCACCAGCGCTCCTGGGCCAACCACACGCCGGGGGCTCCGGGGGGTCGTCCCCCCGGGCTAACAGAGAATGGTGGCATGCCGCGCTACGACGCTTTTCTGCTCGTATCCTTCGGCGGCCCCGAGGGCCCGGACGATGTGATGCCGTTCCTGGAGAACGTCACCGCGGCCGGGGCGTGCCGCGGGCCCGGCTGGAGCAGGTGGCCGAGCACTATGACCGGTTCGGCGGAGTGAGCCCGATCAACCAGCAGTGCCGGGACCTGCTGGCCGCGATCGAGAAGGACTTTACGGGCAGCGGCATTGGCCTGCCCATTTACTGGGGCAACCGCAACTGGGAGCCATTGCTGACCGACACGATGGCGGCCATGGCCGCCGATGGCGTCCGGCACGCGATCGCCTTTGTCACGTCGGCCTACAGCTCGTACTCCAGCTGCAGGCAGTACCTGGAGGACATCGAGCAGGCCCGGGCGCGGACGGGCCCGGGCGCACCGCACGTGGATAAGCTGTGGCAGTACTTCAACCACCCGGGTTTCATTGAGCCATTCGCCGACGCAGTTCGCGGCGCGGTCGAGTCGTTGCCCGATTCCGTTCAGGAAGAATTTGACCTGGTTTTCACCGCGCACAGCATTCCGGAGACCATGGCGGCCGCGAGCGGGCCGCACGGCGGGGCCTATTCCACGCAGCTCGCGGAGGCCTCGCGGCTGATCGCCGGGCGAGTCGGTGGCGGCAGGCCATGGCGGCTGGCCTACCAGAGCCGCAGCGGGCCCCCTTCGGTGCCCTGGCTCGGCCCTGACGTGGTCGACTGCCTCACTGAGCTGGCCCGTGGCGGCTCCCGGGCGGTCGTCCTGGTCCCGGTCGGCTTTACCTCGGATCACATGGAGGTGGCCTTCGACCTGGACGTGGAGGCGGCCGAAGCCGCCGAGGGGCTCGGTCTGCCGCTGGCCAGGGCCGCGACGCCGGGCACCGACCCCCGGTTCGTGGCGATGATCACCGAGCTGGTGACCGAACGGCTGGACGGGAGCGCCCGCGCGTCCTCGGCGACCTCGGGCCTTCCCTCGACATGTGCGGTCCTGGCTGCTGCGGGGGGCGCCGGTCCCGGCCGGTGCAGGCGTCGGCGTGAGCGAGCCAGCCGCGGGCGGCCTGACCGAGCTGGCCTGCGCGGTCGCGGTGGCGGCCGGCCAGCTGCTGGTCAGCCACGATGTCCGGGCGGCCGTCGTGGGCACCAAGTCCAGCCCGACCGACGTGGTGACCGAGGCGGATCAGGCCGCGGAGGCACTGATCAGGCAGCGGATCGCCGCCACCCGGCCCGGTGACAGGATCCTCGGCGAGGAGGGCGGGGAAACCCCGGGCGGCCCGGCGCAGCGGGCGGCGATGGCGATGGCTGGGAAGGCGACGGCGAGGGCGGGAAAGGGCGTGTGCGCTGGATCGTCGATCCGCTGGACGGCACGGTCAACTACGTTTACGGGCTGCCCGACTGGGCGGTCAGCGTCGCCGCGGAGGAGGACGGCGCCGTCGTGGCGGGCGCGGTGTTCGTGCCCCGGCGCGGTGAGCTCTTCAGCGCGGCGCTCGGCCAGGGCTCGTGGCTGAGATCGGGCATCGGCCAGGGCGGGACCGCGGTTCCCGCCGTCCGGCTGAGCTGCAACCGGGACGTGCCACTCGACCAGGCGCTCGTGGCGACGGGCTTTGGGTACGAGGCCGGGCAGCGCCTGATCCAGGCCGAGGTGCTGCGCGGATGCTGCCGCGGGTGCGGGACATCCGGCGCGGCGGGTGGTGCGCCGTGGATCTGTGCTCGGTGGCCTCCGGCAGCGTGGACGCCTTTTATGAGCGCGGCGTCAACCTGTGGGACATCGCGGCGGGGGGCCTGATAGCGGCCAAGGCCGGCGCCCAGGTCACCGGGCTCCAGGGCCGGCCGGCCCGTCGATGACGCTGGCGGCCCCGCCGCCGCTGCACGGTGAGCTGCATGACCTGCTGGTGGGGCTGAATCCGGAACGGGACGGCTGACCGGGCTGCCGGCTGGCTAGGCCGACTTCGTCAGCGTGCCTTTCGCGGCGGGACCCGACTTCCCCTTGAAGCTGAACAGCAGATTGCCCGCCGGACCCTGGCTGATCGTGATCACACCGTCGGCGCATATCTTCTGTCCCTTCACGATCGCCTGGTCCAGGGTCAGGGTGCTGAAGATGTCCGACTCCAGGCTGAGGTTGCCGGAGCAGGCGAACGAGGCCCCTTTATAGCGAATGGTGCCGCCCGCTGGTGCCGGAGTTCAGGGTGACCTGGACGTTGAAGGCATCCGGCGGGTTGGTCTGCGTGACTTGACCCGCCCAGGTCCCGGCCAGGGTGGCCGGGACCGTCGCGCTGGGCGTGGGGGACGCACCTGGCCGACTGCTCGACGCCGCGTGCGTCGGCCGGGCCGTGGCGGTCGGCTGGCCCGCGGCGCTGCGGCTGCGCGCTCTCATTCTCGGCGCGAACTGGATGGCGACCGCGATCCCCAGGACACAGACCGTGATCCCGATCGCCGACCAGAGCGTCACCCCCCGGGTCGTCGCTGCCGCGGCGTTGTCCGTCTGTCGTCGGCGTCCGGCACAGGCTCTGGCGGGCTGCACCGCGGCGCGCGCCGCGCGCCGCATCCCCTCGCCGAGAACCCCCGCGTCCGGGGTGTCATCGCCGAGAAGCTCGGTTACCACGGACCGTGCGGTCGGCCGTTCGCTGGGCCCGGGAGAGAAGCACTTCGCGGCCACCTCGCGCAGTGGCTCGGGCAGTAGATCCAGGTCGCCACGGCCCGCGGCGCCGCCCGCCGCCGCGTACAGCATGGTGCGGGCCCAGGCCAGCATGTCGGCGGCGGGGGTGGCGGACCCGTAGGGCGGGGTGATCCCGAAGTCCACCACGCGCGGGCCATCCGGCCCGAGCACTACATAGTCGGGACCGAACTCCCCATGCACCAGTCCGGCCTGGTGAATGGCGGCCAGGCCGGTCGGGTCCCGACGGCCAGCGCCTCCAGATCGCCGTCGTGCCAGGCTCCTTCGTCGGTCACGGCTTCCCGCAGCGATGGCCCGGCGACGTACTCGCTGACCAGGTAGGCCTGGCCAGCGTCGAATCCGGCG